>CAVOHV010000001.1:0-192017 GCA_963695805.1 uncultured Solirubrobacterales bacterium
GCACCTGTCACGTCGCCTTCGGCGCCTCCGCGGGCATCGGGGGGACCGTCCAGGTGCCGGTCCACCTCGACTGCATCGTGATGAAGCCGACTGTGGGCTGGACGGTGAGGCGATCGTCCGGGACGGCGAACTGCTGATCCGGTGAACGACGCGAGTCCCGCCATCGACTCGCCCGTGCCGCTGGTGGCGGTTCCCAACTTCTCCGAGGGTCGCAGCGAGAGGGTGATCGAGACGCTCGAGGCGACGCTGGGCGGCTTCGCGAGAGTCCTCAACCGCCACTTCGACACCGAGCACAACCGCTGCGTCTTCACGATCGCGGCTGAGCCGACCCGCCTGGCTCGACGCCCTGGTGGCCGGGGCGCGGGAGGCGATCAACGTGATCGACTTGCGCAGCCACCAGGGACTCCATCCCGCACATCGGGGCGCTCGACGTCTGCCCGGTCGTCTGGCAGAAGGAGGACCGCCACGCGGACGCGATCGAGGCGGCGCACGCGGCCGCCGAGGGGATCGCGGACCTCGGCATCCCCGTGTTCTTCTACGGCGAGCTCGCGAGCAGTCCGGAGCGAGCGGAGCGGGCCTACTTCCGCAAGGGTGGCCCGGCGGAGCTGGCGCAGCGGATGAAGGCGGGTGAGCTCGAGCCGGACCTGGGCCCGTCCGAGCCGCACCCGACCGCCGGGGCGACCCTGGTGACGGCGCGTGAGCCGCTGGTCGCCTTCAACGTCGAGCTCGATACGCCCGACCCCGACGTGGCGCGCGCGGTCGCGACCGGCCTCCGGGAGGCGGGCGGCGGCCTCGCCGGAGTCCGCGCGCTCGGGCTCCCCCGTGAGGTGGGGCGGTGCCAGGTCTCGGTCAACGTCCACGATCCGATCGGCGTTCCGCTGGCCAGGGTGGTCGCCGAGATCAAGCGGCTCGCCGCCGAGCAGGGCGCCCGGCCGGTCGAGGCCGAGCTCGTCGGGCTTGCCCCGGCGGCCGCACTCGAGGGCTATCCGGACGATCCGCCGATCAGGGACTTCGACCCCAAGCGCGACGTGATCGAGAACGTGCTCGGCTAGTCGCCCGGGAGCCGCGCCCGGGTGCACTAGCCTCCCTTCGATGGCTCAGACGAAGAAGAAGCGGCGCCGCAAGCAGCGCGGTACACAGGGCGGGCGGATCGATACGCGTCCGGCTCGCGGCCGCGCTCGAAGCCGCGCCGAGGCCCAGTCTCGAGCTCGCAACCGGACCAAGAAGAAGGGCGGCCCACGGGTTCCCGGGCCGCCGAGCTGGTCGAGCGCTCTGAAGAAGGGCGGGATCGCCGCCGTGCTCTTCGTCGGCGTCATCACCGTGTTCGGGCAGAACCCGGCCGTTGCATTGGGGGTCGGGGTCCTGATGCTCGGCGTCTACGTGCCGATGGCCTTCACGCTGGACCGGTTCGTCTACCAGCGCCACCTCCGCAAGGAGGCGAAGAAGCACGCCGAGCGCGAGGCCCAGCGCGCCGGCGCCGAGGGCTGAGCCGTGGACGTCCGCATGCTCACGGTCGGCCAGATCGCCGAGAACTGCTTTCTGTTCCGCAAGGACGGCTCCGACCGCGCGTTGATCGTCGATCCCGGGGACGAGGCCCCGCGGATCCTGCAGGCCGCAGAGGAGCTCGGCGTCACGATCGACGGGATCTTGCTCACCCACACCCACTTCGACCACATCGGCGCCGTCGCTCCGGTCGCGAAGGCGACGGGCGCGCAGGTCTGGTGCCCCGAGATCGAGACGCCGGTCCTCGCCGACATCAACTCGTTCGTTCCCTGGCCCGGCTTCGGTCCGTACGAGAGCTATGACGCCGACCACACGGTGTCCGGCGGCGAGAAGCTCGAGCTCGCTGGGATGGAGATCGACGTGATCTTCACGCCGGGCCACAGCCCCGGCCACGTCACCTACTCGGTCCCCGACGAGACCGCGATCTTCTCCGGCGACGTCCTCTTCCAGGGCTCGGTCGGGCGCACCGACCTGCCCGGCGGCGACTGGGCGACGCTGCTCGACTCCATCCGCAAGCTGGTCGACTCCCATCCGGCCGAGACCACGGTCTACCCCGGGCACATGGGGATGACCACGCTGGGCGCCGAGCGGGCGACCAACCCGTTCCTCGCCGAGCTCGCTCGGTAGCCGCAGTCCCGGCTAAGGTCGCTCCGCCATGCCCGAGAGGTTCAAGGCCCCGAGGGGCACCTTCGACATCCTCCCCGAGCAGGAACCGGTGCGCCGCCGCATCCACTCATCGGCGCGACGGGTGCTGGAGGCCGCCGGCTACGGCCCCATCGAAACGCCCGTCTTCGAGGACACCGACCTCTTCGCCCGCGGCGTCGGCGAGTCCACCGACATCGTCCAGAAGCAGATGTTCACATTCACCGACCAGGGCGGCCGGTCCCTCACTCTCCGGCCGGAGGCGACGGCGTCCATCTGCCGGGCCTACCTCGAGCACGGCATGCAGACGCGCGCACAGCCGGTGAAGCTCTGGACGGACGGCCCGTTCTTCCGGCACGAGCGCCCGCAGGCGGGCCGCTACCGGCAGTTCACCCAGGTCGATGCCGAGGCGATCGGCTCCGATTCGCCTCTGGTCGACGCAGAGATGATCGTGCTGGCGGGCGACATCCTCACCGAGCTCGGCGTCCCGGGCGTACGCCTGCTGCTCGGCAGTCTCGGTACCCCGGCCACGCGCAGCGCCTACGTCGACGAGCTCCGCGACTACCTGCGCTCCCACGAGGCCGAGCTCTCCGAGGAGGTCCGGAGCCGACTCGACGTCAATCCGCTGCGCGCCTTCGACGCCGACCACGAGGGGACCCGCAAGGTCATGGCGGGTGCACCGACTTTGCTGGACCGGCTCGATCCGGCCGACGCGGAGCACTTCGAGCGGGTGCGCGAGCATCTCGATCGCAACGGTGTCGCCTATGAGCTCGACCCGACCCTGGTCCGCGGTCTCGACTATTACACCCGGACCGTCTTCGAGTTCGAGTGCGAAGGGCTGGGCGCGCAGTCCGGGATCGGGGGCGGGGGCCGCTACGACGGCCTGATCGAGCAGCTGGGAGGGCCGCCGACGGCGGCCTGCGGCTGGGCCCTTGGGGTCGACCGGATCGCTCTCGCCCTCGAGGACGCGGAGGCCGGTCAAGCCGATCAGCGGCGCGGAGTCTTCGTGGTCGCCGAGTCCGATGACCGCGCCGTCGCCCTCGCCCTGGTCACCGAGCTGCGGCGCACGGGCCTCGAGGCCGACCTCGACCTGGCCGACCGTGCGATCAAGGGGCAGATGAAGCAGGCGGATCGGGTCGGGGCGAGCCACGCGCTGATCCTCTCCGGCGACGGCAAGGCGATCCTTCGGGACATGACCTCCGGTGAGGAGCGTGAGGTCGATCCGGCTCGCCTTGTGGAAGAAATCCGTTGATGCGAGGGTGCTCCGCATATTCGAGGGCGCGCGACAGCGCGACCCGTGAAGTGGTTAAGGAGCAACCCGTTTATGGGAGTCTGGCCTCGCCATGAGCGACGGGTTCCCGGGTTTGCGCCCGAACGAGTACCGAGACACCTGGTGCGGCCAGGTGCTGCCCGACAGGGTGGACACCGAGGTGCGCGTGGCCGGCTGGGTCCACCGCCGCCGCGACCACGGCGGCCTCGTCTTCATCGACCTGCGGGACCGAACCGGGTTGGTGCAGCTGGTCTTCCACCCCGACGAGGCCGGCGAGGCTTTCAAGCTCGGGCACGAGCTGCGATCCGAAGACGTGATCACGGCCTCCGGCTCAGTGGTGCGTCGCTCGCCCGAGACGGTCAACGCTGACCTGCCGACCGGCGAGGTGGAGGTCCGGGTGAGTGACGCCCAGCTGCTCTCCGACGCCGCGACCCCGCCGTTCGAGATCGAGTCCTTCTCGGGCGAGGTGAGCGAGGAGACCCGACTCCGCTACCGCTACCTCGACCTGCGCCGGGACCGGATGAGGCAGGCGCTCGAGCTCCGCCACGAGGTGAGCGCCGCCATGCGGGAGTTCCTGTCGGGCGAGGGGTTCATCGAGATCGAGACGCCGATCCTGACCCGGTCGACCCCCGAGGGCGCCCGTGACTTCCTGGTCCCGAGCCGCCTCCAGAAGGGCTCCTTCTACGCGCTGCCGCAGTCGCCCCAGATCTTCAAGCAACTCCTCATGATCGGAGGGTTCGAGCGGTATTTTCAGATCGCGCGCTGCTTCAGGGACGAGGATCTGCGCGCCGACCGCCAACCGGACTTCACGCAGCTGGACATCGAGATGTCCTTCGTCGACACCGACGACGTGATCGACCTGAACGAGCGACTCCTGGCGTTCGTGCTTGGCAAGTGCGGCGTCGAGGTCTCCCTGCCGATGCGGCGGATCACCTACGACCAGGCCTTCGATCGATACGGGACGGACAAGCCGGACCTCCGGTTCAGGCTCGAGCTGCACGACCTCACGGAGGTCTTCCGCGGCTCAGAGTTCAACGCCTTCAGGCAGGCGATCGAGGCTGGAGCGGTGGTGCGCGGCCTCAATGCCGGGGCGCGGGAGATGTCGAGGGCCGACCTCGACGGTCTCGTGGCCGAGGCGACCGAGCTCGGCGCCAAGGGGCTGGTCTGGGCCGTGGTCGAGTCCGACGGCTGGCGCTCGCCCGTCGCCAAGTTCCTCTCCGCCGACGAGATCGCTCGCGCCAATGAGGAGCTCGGCGCGAGCGAGGGCGATGTGCTCTTGGTCGTCGCCGACCAGCCGCTCGTCTCGGGCGCGGTCCTCGGCGAGCTCCGCCGTCGGCTGGGGGAGCGCCTCGGCCTGATCGACGCGGAGGCGAATGAGCTCACCTGGATCGTCGACTGGCCCCTGCTCGGCTGGGACGCCGAGGGGGACCGCTGGGATCCGCTGAACCACCCCTTCACCTCGCCCGCCGGCGAGTTCGATCCCGACGATCCGGGCGCCGCGCGGGCCAAGGCCTACGACGTCGTCTGGAACGGATGGGAGATTGGTGGGGGCTCGATCCGCATCAGTGACCCCGAGGTGCAGCGACAGGTGTTTGGAGCGATCGGAATCGACGAACAGGAGGCCGAGGAGCGCTTCGGCTTCCTCCTCGAGGCGCTGCGCTACGGCGCACCGCCTCACGGCGGGATCGCCTACGGCCTCGACCGGATGGTCGCACTGCTGCACCGCACGGAGTCGATCCGCGACGTGATCGCGTTCCCGAAGACTGCATCGGGCACGGATCCGCTCACCGGCGCCCCGGCTCCGGTGGACGAGCGCCAGCTGCGCGAACTGGGGATCTCCGTTCGAAGCGGGGGTGGAAAGGGCTAGTCAGATGGAAGGCCGCCTTCCTCCGGACGACGACGATCTGTTCGAGTGGACGGATGCGCCCGCGCGGCCGCCTCGGCGGCAGCGCGAGCCGGGGACAGGTGAGCGCGAGCGTGTCGGGCGCCGCAGTGACACAGAGGAGAGGCGCCGCGTGCGCGGCGAAACCGGCGAGTTCGAGCGCAGCGGCAGGCGGCCGCCGCCCGGGCGCCGGGCCCGCCGGCGCGATCTGCCGGCGAGGGTGCGTCGCCGCCAGGATCTGATGATCGGCGCGGGCGTGGCGCTGGTGATCGTCCTGCTGATCGTCGCGATCTCGAGCGGGGGAGGCGGGAGCAGCGAGCCGACGATCGGGTTGAAGCGCCTGGTCGGCCAGTCGATCGTCGCCAGGCTCGGCGCCAAGGGGCCAGATCAGGCGCTGATCCGGCGGGTCAGGCAGGGGCGGGTCGGCGGCGTGATCGCCTTCAACAAGGACGCCACCAAGCTCAAGGCCGACATCGCGACCCTCCAGCAGGCCGCGAGCGCCGGCGACAGCCCGCCTCTGCTCGTGATGACCGATCAGGAGGGCGGTGACGTGAAGCGGCTGCCGCAGGGCCCGCCAAACGCCTCGCCGGCCCAGCTCGGCCGAAGCGGCGACGAGAACCAGGCCCGCGACCAGGGGAAGGCGACGGGCTCCTACCTGAGGGGCCTCGGCGTCAACGTCGACCTGGCGCCGGTGCTCGACGTCGCTCATCAGAACACCGCGCCCACGATCAAGAGCCGCACCTTCGGATCGGACCCGGCCGTGGTCACCAAGGTCGGGGTCGCCTTCGCCCAGGGGCTGCAGGATGGCGGGGTGGTGGCCACGGCGAAGCACTTCCCTGGCATCGGCTCGGCGACGGTGAGCACCGACGAGCGGCCGACTGACATCGCGGCGACCAGCGACCAGCTGCAGAACGACCTCGAGCCGTTCAAGGGCGCGATCGCGGCGGGGGTGAAGATGGTGATGGTCTCGACCGCGGGCTACCCGACCCTCGGTTCCAAGAAGCAGGCCGCGTTCTCGCCCGCGATCGTGAGCGGGCTGCTGCGCGATCAGCTCGGCTTCGACGGCGTGGTGATCACTGACGATCTGGAGGCGCCGGCCGTGACCGAGACGACCGCACCGGTGGTGGCGGCGACCAGTGCGATCAGGGCAGGGGACGACCTGCTGCTCTACGGTCAGAGCACGGGCGCTTCCGACCGGGCCTTCCGGTCGCTGGTCAGCGAGGTGAAGAGCGGCGACCTCAACCGCTCTCTCTTCCAAAACGCCTACGACCGGATCACGTCGCTGAAGGACAGCCCCACGGGATAGGGTCCCGCGCGAATTTCCTGTCCACTCTCCGACGGGAGGGAGACCCATGAACGACGTTCTTCGGCCCGACGACACGCGCGATGCGCTGCGCAAGGTCGGCGGGCTGCTGATCGGGCTCGCCGCACTGATGATCTACATCCGCAAGGGGCCGTTCCTTGCGACGAACAACCAGCAATGGGCGGCGTTCCCGATATTCCTCGTGCTCGCGATCCCCGCCGTCTACCTGTACGGGAGCATCTTGACCCGGCCCCAGACCGGCGAGCTCCGGCCCTGGCAGGCGGTGCACAACGTCCTCGGCCTGATCTTCGTGCCGTTTGCGCTGGGGCAGTTCGTGGACGTCATCGGGGGGACGCCGACCGCCTCCCTGAACCTCTTCTGGATCTTCGCCGTGACCGCGGCGCTCGGCTTCTACGCGGGCGCCCGGGCCGGGGTGCGGGTCCAGTTCCTGCTCGGATCGATCGCGGTGATCGTCTCCTGGACCGCGCTCTGGGACAAGATCCTCTCCGGGGGGATCAGTGCGCACTGGGGCATCTACCGCGGGCTGCTCGGGATCCTCGCGATCGGCCTGCTGGCGGCCGCCCTGTACGTCTGGCGCAACAACCCCGGCGGCGACGACGTGGGCGCCAGCGCGACGGCTCCCTCGGGGGACCTCGGCCTCTGGAAGGCGTCGGAGCTCGTCACCGGCGCCGGGATCGCGGCGGTGATCGCCTGCGCCCTGGGAATCACCGCGATCGGCAACCTGAACCCGCTCAGTGGGAGCACGCCGCCGATCCAGACCAGCAACTTCTGGGACATCATGCTGCTGCTGGTCTCCCTGGGGCTGGTGGCGATCGGCTCGCAGATCGGGCCGCGGGGACCGGTCTACGTCGGTGGGATCGGCCTGGCGCTGTTCCTGGTGATCGCCGGTCTCGACCTCAACTCGGACAATCCCAATCCGTTCAAGTTCGGTATCTGGCCGTGGGCGCTGCTCATCCTCGGCCTGATCGGCATCGGTCTCAGCTTCACGCGCGAGGCGAGCCTCGGCGACCAGCCACGGCGCTTCACCGAGAACCTGCGCAGAGAATGATGCGAGGGTGCTCCCCAGGAGCAACCCGTTTTGATGAGCACGGAGGATTCAGCCGAGCTCGCTCGCCGCTTCCTGGCCGCCCTCAGCGCCGGCGACCAGACGGCGGTGGGCGAGCTGGTGCACCCGGAGGTCGAGATCCGCACCGAGCGGACCATCCATCGCGGCCGCGTCGCCGCGATGAAGTGGTCGGGGAAGGTCTTCGACCACCTCTTTAGGCGCTACGTGCCCGTCGAAATCGAGGAAACTCCGAGCGGGGTCCTGGTCCACGCCGAGCTGCAGTACGTCTGGCGGGACAGCGGGAAGGTCGGTGACACCTCCCGCGTCGCGATCGAGCTCGGGATCCGCGACGGACTGATCTCCTCCTGGTACCTCCTCGACGAGCCTGACTAGGCGAAAGCCGGTGCTAGGGTTGATCGAGGCCCGAGCCTGTACGCCAACCGCTTCAAACGTTGACCCAACACAACTGGCTTGGGGGTCGATTTCCGGCGGTCCCTCGGGGTCGTCGGTAGACCACCACCTATGCGACACGGGTTACCAAGCCGGAGCGGAAAACGGCAGGTTGGAGCCTCCTTAACCTTGACCGGGTGAACAGGGAGCTCTTAGAGGAGTACCTCGCCGACCACTCGCGGCGCGGGCCGGCGCCGGAGGGCGGCTTCAGCGGCTCGGCCGGGGGTGCGCCGTGCGGGGATCTGGTCCGGATATCGCTGCTGGCTCGCGGGGGCCGCATCGAGCGCGTGAGATTCGATCACGAGGGCTGCTCCGCGACGGCTGCGGCCGTCGCCGCGACGGCCGAGCTCGCCGAGGGAGCACCTGTGCTCGACGCGGCGCGGGTGGGCCCCGACGAGATCACCGCAGAGCTCGGCGGTCTCGGGCCAAGTCATCGCCACGCGGCGGTCCTCACCGCGGATGCGCTCCACCGCGCGCTCTCCGGCCTCGCCGGCTCTGGGCTGAAGCTCGCCCGGGCGCCGAGCGACGGCGAGCGGGTGCTGGTTGCGCTGAGTGGCGGGGTGGACTCGGCCGTCGCAGCCCTGCGCGAACGCGAGGCCGGGCGCGAGGTCGTCGCGGTCACCCTGAAGCTCTGGGCCGACCAGCGCACCGACGGCGATCGCAGCTGCTGCTCGCCCGAGGCGGTGCTCGGCGCTCGCCGGGTCGCCCATTCGCTCGGGATCCCCCACCTGACCCTGGATCTGGAGACCGAGTTCCGCGCCGGCGTGGTCGGTCCGTTCCTGCGGGGCTACACGGAGGGGAGCACCCCGAACCCGTGCGTGCTCTGCAACGGCGACCTGCGAATCGACGCGATGATCGCCCTGGCCGGCCGCCTCGGCGACGCCAGGCTCGCGACCGGCCACTACGCGCGGATCGTCGACGACGGCGACGGCCCGCTCCTCGCGGCGGCGGCAGATTCGGCAAAGGACCAGACCTACATGCTCTCGGGCCTCCGGCCCGGTTCCCTCGCCCGGCTGCGCTTCCCGCTCGGCGAGTTGACCAAGCCGGAGGTGCGCGAGATCGCCTCGCGCGCCGGGCTCGAGGTCGCGGGCCGCGCCGAGAGCCAGGACCTCTGCTTCCTCGCCGGCCAGGGCAAGCGGGAGTTCCTGCGGCGCCACGCCGGTCTCGACGAGCGGCCGGGTGACGTCGTCGACCGGCGTGGTCGCCGGCTCGGCTCGCACGCCGGCCACCACAACTTCACCGTCGGCCAGCGGCGCGGCCTGGGCGTGGGCGGCGGGGAGCCGCTCTTCGTGCTCGCCACCGATGCCGCCACCAACACGGTGGTCGCGGGCCCGCGGAGCGAGCTCGCCACCCGGAGGCTCCGGATCCGCGGCGCGCGCCTGCACCGGCCCGCGGAGCGCGTGGACGGGGTCCGCCTGCGCTACCACTCGCCCAGGCGCGACTGCCGCCTTGAGTTGAGCGGCGATCCCAGTGAGGCGGTCGTCGCCCTCGCCGAGCCGGTGGATGGGGCGGCCCCGGGTCAGGTCGCGTGCCTCCTGGACGGCGAACTCGTCGTGGGTCACGGCACGATCGTCTAGCGGTAGATCCGGCGGCGGTGTTTGTGGCCGCCGCAGGTGGTGACGCCGTCCTTAGACTCCGCCGCATGAAGGCCGAGGAGATCCGGAAGACCTATCTCTCCTTCTTCGAGGAGCGTGGGCACAGGATCGTGCCCTCGGCCTCGCTGGTGCCCTCGGTGCACGACCCGTCGGTGCTTCTGACCACGGCAGGGATGCAGCCCTTCAAGCCCTACTTCCTCGGCCGGGAGCAGCCGCCGGCGTCGAGGCTCACGGACGTGCAGCGCTGCTTCCGCACCACCGACATCGAGGAGGTGGGCAACACCAAGCGGCATCTCACCTTCTTCGAGATGCTCGGCAACTGGAGCTTCGGCGACTACTTCAAAGAGCAGTCGATTCAGTGGGGCTGGGAGCTATCGACCGAGGGCTTCGGGTTCGATCCCGAGCAGATCTGGGTGACAGTCTTCGAGGGCGACGACGAGCTCGGCCTCGGCCCCGACACCGAGGCCATCGAGATCTGGCGCGGAGTCGGGGTGCCCGAGGAGCGAATCGTGCGGCTGCCGTGCTCAGAGAACTTCTGGCAGGCCGGCCCGACCGGGCCCTGTGGGCCCTGCTCGGAGATGTACTTCGACCGCGGCGACGAGTTCGGCCGGCCGGGTGACCTCCCGGGCGACGACACCGATCGCTTCGTCGAGTACTGGAACCACGTCTTCATGACCTACGACCTGGACGAGGACGGCACGCTCGCGGAGCTGCCGATGAAGAACATCGATACCGGCATGGGGGTCGAGCGGATGGCGGCGATCCTCCAGGGAGTCGACTCGGTGTTCGAGACCGATTCGCTGTGGCCCCTGATCGAGCTGGCCGAGGAGCTCTCCGGCCGCTCCTATTCGGACGGCGGCCCCACGACCCGCGCCATGCGCATCCTGGCCGACCACACCCGAGGCACGGCGGCTCTGATCGCCGACGGCGTCGTGCCCTCGAACGAGGACCGCGGCTACGTGCTCCGCCGGATCATGCGACGCGCGATCCAGCAGGGCCGCTCGATCGACCTGCCGTCGCCCTTCATGGAGCGCTTCGCCGGCCGAGCGCTCGACTTGCTCGCTCCGGCGTACCCGGAGCTCGCCGCGGAGCGCGAGAACATCCTGCGCTGGGCGGCGGACGAGGAGGAGAGCTTCGGCCGCACCCTCGAGCGCGGCACCCAGATGCTCGCCGACCTGATCCGTCACGCGCACGAGGACCGCACCTCGTGGATCGACGCCGAGGACGCGTTCAGGCTCCACGACACCTACGGGTTCCCCTATGACCTCACCAAGGAGCTGCTCGCCGAGCAGGGGCTCTCGGTGGACGATGAGGGCTTCGAGGAGCTGATGGACGAGCAGCGCTTGCGGGCGCGCACGGGGACGGCGACTGCGCACGGCTCCGAGGACCACCACGGGGCTGTGCTCAGCTTCGCGTCGGCGGCCCCGCCGTCGCGCTTCGTCGGCTACCAGAAGCTCCGCTCCGAGACTAGCCTGCTGGCCGCCCAGGGCGATGACGCGCGCGCCCTGGTCAAGTTGGAGGAGAGCCCCTTCTATGCCGAAGGCGGCGGCCAGGTGGCGGACTCGGGCGAGCTCCGCTGGGAGGGTGGCAATGCCCGGGTCGCCGACGTCTACCGGATCGGGGACGACCAGGCGATGGAGCTCGACAGCCCGCTGGCCGGACTCATTCCCGGTGCCCGGGTCGAGGCGGAGGTCGACCACGTCGCGCGCTTCGCCACGATGCGGAACCACACGGCGACCCACCTGCTCCATGCGGCGCTCAGGGAGCGGCTCGGGACCCATGTGCGCCAGGCGGGCTCGGCGGTGCGGCCCGACAAGCTCCGCTTCGACTTCACCCACGGCGCGCCGCTGACCAACGAGGAACTGCGCGAGATCGGCGATCGCGTCAATGACTGGATCAAGGAGAGCCACGCGGTCCGCGCTTTGGAGATGTCGCGGATGGAGGCGGAGCGGCTCGGCGCGATGGCCCTGTTCGGCGAGAAGTACGGCGACTGGGTCCGCGTGATCGAGGTGGAGGGGGTCTCCCGCGAGCTCTGCGGTGGCACCCACGTCGCCAACACCGCCACGATCGGCATCTTCGCGATCGCGTCGGAGGGGTCGAGTGCGGCGAACGTGCGCCGCATCGAGGCGCTCACCGGCCCCGCGGCGATCGACTGGTTCCGCCGCCGCTCCCGCGAGCTCTCCGAGATCGGGGGGATCTTGGGTTCGGAGCAGGACCCGCTAGGCGGCGCCCACCGCGCTGCAGACAGGATCGCCGAGCTCGAGGCGGAGACGAGGAGGGCGGGCTCCGAGGACCTCAGCAAGAAGGCGGAGGAGATCGCCGCCACCGGGCACAAGATCGGGGGGATCACGGTCTTCGTCGGCCGCGGGGAGGACGCCGACCAACGCACGCTCCTCGATCTCGCAGACAGGATCAAGTCCCGCGCGGGCGCGGCGGCGGTCGTCCTCGGCGGCGCCGGGGACGGCAAGGCAGCGCTGGTCGCCAGCTTCAGCAAGGAGGTCACCGACCGCGACCTCTCGGCCGCCGACGTGATCAGGGAGGCCGCTCAAGTGATCGGCGGCGGAGGAGGGGGTCGCGAGAACGTGGCCCAGGCCGGCGGCCGCGATCCGGCCAAGCTCGACGAGGCATTGGCCGCCGCTCGGAAGGCGATCGAGGCCAAGCTCACCTCCTGATGCCGAAGATCGTCGCCGCCGCCTGCGCCGCGGCCATCGCAGCGGTCGCGGTGATCAGCGGCTGCGGCTCGTCCGAGAAGGTGGTCGGCGGGTCGGCGAGGGTCGTCATGGCGACTCCGCCCGACTCTCTGGACCCGCAGCTCGCCTACACCACCGAGGCCGCCGGGGCCGACTGGATCGCCTACACGCCGCTGCTCACCTACAGGCACAAGAGCGGCGCCGACGGGACCGAGTTGATCCCAGGACTGGCGCAGCGGCTGCCGCGAATCTCGCCGGACGGTCGCATCTACCGGCTCGCCCTTCGCAAGGGACTCGTCTACTCCAACGGCCGACCGGTGGTGGCGAGCGACTTCGAGTACACGATCGAACGCGCCATCAGGCTCGGCTGGCCGGGCAAGCGGTTCCTCACCGACAACATCGTCGGCGCCGAGGAGTTCGAGCGCGGCGAGTCCCAGGAGATCGCAGGCATCTCGACGGACGACTTGAGCGGCCAGGTGAGCATCAGGCTGGTCCGGCCGTGGGGGGCGTTCGAGAACGTCCTGGCCCTCCCCGCCACGGGCCTGGTCCCGAGCGGGACGCCGATCCGCGACCTGAGCGTCAGGCCTCCTCCGGGCGTCGGCGCCTACCGGATCACCGACGTCGTGCCGGGCCGCAGCTGGACGATGGTCAGGAACGACCGCTTCGAGCCGCTCGAGATTCCTGACGTCCCGCCCGGCAGCCTGGAGCGGGTCTCGGTCAAGGTCGTGCACAGCCCGGCAGCCGCCGCGGGCCAGGTGCTGACCGGTCGTGCGGACGGCTACGACCCCGGCGCCCCGTTGGCGCCCGGAATCCAATCGCGGGCGCGAGCGCTGGGCTCCAAGCGCTTCGACATGCTCGGCGTGCCCTCGACGCTCTATTTCTTTCTCAACACCGCTCAGCCGCCCTTCAGCAGCGAGCTGGCGCGGCGCGCCGTGATCACCGCGATGAACCGGCCCTACATGGCGGAGCTCTCGAAGGGCGCCCTGGTCCCGGACTGCTACCTGATACCCGACGGTATCGTGGGGCATCCGACGGCCTCCTGCCCCTACGGCGACGCGGACGACCGGGGCGACCTGAAGGCCGCAAGACAGCTCATGCAGGAATCGGGCAGCGTGGGGCTCCCGGTGGTCGTCTGGGTGGAGGACAGCTCGCCGGAGCGCGCCTACGCGCGCTACTACACGAAGCTGCTCAATCGGCTCGGCTTCGACGCCCGCACCAAGACCGTGCTCGACGGCACAGGACTTCGGCAGGGTGGGCACGGGCCGGACCGAACCACAGACGGGCTTCGCCAGCTGGTTCAACGACTTCCCCAACCCGCTCGACTTCTATTCGGTCCTGGACTCGCGGTTCATCGGGCCGCCGGGAAGTCCGAACGCGGGGCACGTCAACGACCTGTTCATCCAGCAACAGCTCGAGAAGCTCAGCCTGGTCCCGGCGCAGGACCTGGGCTCCGCGGCCGGCGAGTGGAGGGACCTCGACGAGTACGCGGCCAAGAAGTCCTATCTGGCCGTGTTCGGCACGCAGCAGGTGCCGAAGCTGATCAGCGAGCGGGTTGACCCGAGCTCCGCGGTCATCCATCCGCTGTTCCTGAGCGACTGGAGCAGCTGGTCGCTGAGGTAGAGGTCTGGGCCGATTCGGCAGATCCGTTCCCGAGGACTGCTCCGAAGTGTTGGCATTGTCTTAAGGAATGCTTGACTTGCCGTTTACGCGGATATATCAATCCGGATTGGGTGCAGGAGAAATCCCGTTGGGATCCGGAACTAAACAGGAGGGAACAGGGTGAGGAAGCTCCGAAAGGTTGCGGTATTGGGCTTGGCTACCGCGGTGGCGGCGATTGGACTGGCCGCCTGCGGTGGCGGTAGCAGCAGCAGTAGCAGTGGCAAGGAGGGCGGGGAGATCAACGGCACCCTGACTTCCTTCCCCGACTACCTCGACCCGCAGCTCTCCTACACGCTCGAAGGTTGGGAGGGGCTCTGGAACGTCTACGTGCCCCTGCTGACCTACCAGCACGGCAATGGCGACGAGACCACCAAGGTCGTCCCCGGCCTGGCCGAGGCGCTGCCGACGATCTCCCCCGACGGGAAGACCTACACCCTCACCCTCCGCAAGGGAGTGAAGTACTCGGACGGCACGCCGGTCAAGGCATCCGACTTCGGGTACGCGATCCAGCGGCTGTTCAAGCTCGACTCCGGCGGCGCGCCGTTCTTCGAGAACATCGTCGGCGCCGAGGACTACGCGAACGGCAAGGCTGACACGATCAGCGGGATCCAGGCCGATGATGCGACCGGCAAGATCACGATCAACCTGATCGACCCGAGCGGCACGTTCGAGAACGAGCTCGGGCTGATGTTCGCGGCGCCTGTCCCACAGAGCACGCCTCTCGACAAGGACCAGACGAACACCCCGCCGCCGTCGACCGGGCCGTACATGATCACCAATGTCGACGCGCCCAACAGCTACACGCTCGAGCGCAACCCGCAGTTCAAGACCCTGCAGGCCGCGGGAGCCAGCGACGTGCCGGATGCGCACGCCGACAAGATCACGGTCACCCAGAACAAGAACCAGTCGGCTCAGGCGACGGCGGTCGAGCAGAACCAGAACGATTTCATGGTGGATCCGCCGCCGGCCGATCTGTTGCCGCAGATCCAGAGTCAGTTCGCGGATCGCTTCCGCTTCCAGGATTCGATCAACACGTACTACTTCTGGATGAACACCACGAAGCCGCCGTTCGACAACCTGCAGGTGCGTCAGGCGATCAACTACGCGATCGATCCCGCGGCGCTCACCCGGATCTTCGGTGGCCGGCTGCATCCGTCGCAGCAGATCCTGCCGCCGGGCATGCCCGGATACCAGGAGTACAAGCTCTATCCGGGGCCGGACCTGGACAAGGCGAAGGCCCTGCTCGCGCAGGCGCATCCCTCCGACATGGACATCACCGTCTGGACGGACGACGAGCCTGACCGCAAGCGGATCGGCGCGTACTACCAGGACGTGCTGAACCAGCTCGGGTTCCACACGACCCTGAAGATCATCGGTGGCGACGTCTACTTCACGACGATCGGGAACCTGAAGACCCCGGATCTGGACACCGGGTTCTCGGACTGGTTCCAGGATTACCCGCACCCCAACGACTTCTTCGAGCCGTTGCTGTCGGGTGATTCGATCCATCCCACCAACAACAACAACTTCAGCCAGGTGAACATCCCGGAACTGACCAACGAGATCAACACTCTCGATACGAAGCAGATCGGTGACCCCGGGGTCGAGGATCAGTACGCCGCGCTCGACAAGAAGTTCATGGAGCAGGCGGTCTGGGCGCCTTACGGGAACGAGAAGTTCACGACGTTCACGTCGGATCGGATCGACTTCGACAACGTGGACTTCAGCCTCTTGTTCAACCTGGACTACTCCAGCCTCCAGCTGACGGGCTAGCTACGGAGACCGGCGTAGTGAGAGAATGATTTTGGGAGGGGCCGCAAGGCCCCTCTCTTGTCTCTGACCCCTGATGGCCACCGAACCCTGGACACCGAGAATGCCGCCGGCGGAGGCGTTGCCGACCGGCGAGCCCCCGCTGCCCGTCGGCGACCAGGTCGAGATCGTCGGGCGCAGCCCCTGGTACCTGGCCTACCTGCGGCTGCGGCGCAACAAGGTCGCGCTGGCGTTCGGCGCCCTCTTCATCGTGATCGTCCTCTTCTGCCTGGCGGCGCCGCTCTGGGCGGACCACGTCGCGCACACCGGGCCGAACGAGAACCACCTCACCGAGCAGATCAAGATCGGCGGCAAGGAGACGTTCGTGGTCGCGCCGAATGGGATCCCGATCGGCCCTGGGCTTCACGCGAAGTTCCTGCTCGGGGCGGACGACAACGGGCGCGACGTGATGGTGCGGCTCATGTACGGCGGGCGGACCTCGATCTACATCGGTGTGATGGCCGCCGTGATCACGACGCTGTTCGCCGTCGCGGTTGGGCTCGCCGCCGGCTACTGGGGCGGCTGGACCGACTCGGTCCTCTCCCGCACGATGGATCTGATCTGGGCTTTCCCCGTGCTGCTCCTCGGCATCGCGCTGGGCACTGCGCTCTCGGTCGGGGGCCTCAAGATCGGGCCGTTATCGGTTCCCGCCGACTCGCTCTGGATACCGATCCTGATCATCGGCTTCGTCTACGTGCCCTACATGGCGAGACCGATCCGAGGTGAGGTGCTGGCGCTGCGCGAGAAGGAGTTCGTCGAGGCGGCGGTCGCTCAGGGCAAGGGCCCGCTCCGGATCATGTTCACTGAGCTCCTACCCAACTTGGTTTCGACGATCATCGTCTTCTTCACCCTCAATATCGCCAACAACATGCTGCTCGAGTCCGCCCTCTCGTTCCTCGGTGCGGGCGTCAAGCCCCCCAACGCCTCCTGGGGAACGATGATCTCCGACGGCGCGGACCGGCTCGTGACGGCGCCGCACCTGACGATCGTCCCGGGCGTGATGATCGTGCTCACCGTGCTCGCCCTGAACGTCTTCGGCGACGGCCTCCGCGACGCCCTCAACCCGCGAGCGAAGATCAGGATGGAGCACTAGATGGAGGGCATGGGACGCTTCATCGTGCGGCGCCTGATCGGGATGGTCGCGGTCCTCTGGGCCATCTCCGTCCTGGTCTTCCTGATCTTCAACGTCATTCCGAACTCCGACCCCGCGCTGCGGATCGGCGGCAAGAACGCCAATCAGCAGCTGATCGACCGGATCAACGAGGACTGGGGCTTCAACGATTCGCTGCCGCAGCAGTACGTGACCTTGATGAAGAAGACGTTCAGCGGCGACCTGGTCAGCTACCAGAACCAGCGGAACGTCGTCGACCAGATCAAGAAGGGCATCCCGATCACCTTCTCACTCTGCATCGGCGCGGGGATCATCTGGTTCCTCTTAGGGGTGGTCTTCGGCTACCTGAGCGCGATCAAGGCGGGCAGAGCCACGGACAGGGCGCTGACGATCCTCGCCCTGATCGGCATCTCGTTACCGGTCTTCTTCCTTGGGGAGATGCTCCTCTACTACGTCGCCTACAAGGCGGGGCTGTTCCCGGTCGGCGACTACGTCAAGTTCACCGACGACCCGCTGCAGTGGGCGAACCACCTGATCCTGCCCTGGTTCACCCTCGCGGTCCTCTTCATCGGCTTCTACAGCCGTCTGCTCCGCTCGAACATGCTGGACGTGATGGACGAGGACTACGTGCGCACCGCCCGCGCCAAGGGCCTGCCGGAGCGGCAGGTTCGCCTCAAGCACGTCCTGCGCAACTCGCTGATCCCGATCATCACGCTCTTCGGGCTCGATTTCGGCGCGGTGATCGGGGGCGGCGCCATCCTCACCGAGACGGTCTTCAACCTGCCCGGCGTCGGCCTCTACGCGGGGCAGTCGGTGGCCAGCCTCGACCTGCCGCCGCTGATCGCCGTGACCATGTTCGGCGCCTTCTTCATCGTGCTGCTCAACACCGTCGTGGACATCGTCTACGCCTATCTCGATCCGCGGATCAGGCTGGGGACCCAGGCGGCGACGTGAACCCCTCGGCACGTACCCAGGCCGAGCCCCTGCTCGTGGTGGAGGATCTGCAGGTCGAGTTCGCGACCGAAGACGGCATCGTGCACGCTGTCGATGGCGTCTCCTTCGATTTGCGTCCCGGCGAGATCCTTGGCATCGTCGGCGAGTCCGGCTCGGGCAAGAGCGTCACCGCCCAGACCCTGATGGGCCTGACGCGCTCGCCGAACGCATCGATCTCCGGCTCCGTTCGTTTTCACGGCGTGGACCTGGTCACGGCGACCGATGAGCAGCTGCAATCCATCCGCGGCCGCGAGATCTCGATGGTCTTCCAGGACCCGATGACGTCACTCAATCCGGTCTACAGGGTGGGTGACCAGATCATCGAGCAGATCGAGGCCCACAAGGACACGCCGAAAGGGGAGGCGAAGGAGCGCGCCGCCGAGCTCCTGGCCTCGGTCGGGATTCCCAACGCGAAGGAGCGGGTCGACGACTATCCGTATGAGTTCTCGGGTGGGATGCGCCAGCGGGCGATGATTGCGATGGCCCTTGCCCTCGAGCCGCGGATCCTGATCGCCGACGAGCCGACCACCGCCCTCGACGTCACGATCCAGGCGCAGATCATGAAATTGATTCAGCAGCTCAACGAGGAGCGCGGCCTCGCCGTGGTCCTGATCACCCACGACCTCGGAGTGATCGCGGAGGTCGCCGACCGCGTCCTCGTCATGTACGCCGGCCAGATCGTCGAGCAGGGCACCCTCGACGACATCTTCTACGACCCCCAGCACCCCTACACCTGGGGACTGATGGGCTCGCTGACGCGGCTCGATCAGCCGCCGCCCGACCGCCTGCCGCAGATCGGCGGCCAGCCGCCATCGCTGCTCGCGCCGCCCCCCGGTTGCCGCTTCCGCCCGCGCTGCCCGCACGCCTTCGAGAAATGCGCCGAGCTGCCGGACCTGGAGGAGCGGTTGCCCGCGGCGAACGGCCACGCCGATCGCTGCTGGCTCGATCCCCAGGACAAGCGCGAGCTGCGCGAGGTGGAGGGGCGGATCGGGCTCGAGGTGCCCGCTTAACCATGGCCAAGGGCGACGCGCTTCTCGAGGTCAGGCACGTCGTCAAGCACTTCCCGATCAAGGAGGGGCTCCTGATCGAGCGGGAGGTGGCGGCCGTCCACGCCGTCGACGACGTCAGCCTGACGCTGCACGAGGGCGAGACCCTGGGCCTCGTCGGCGAGTCGGGCTGTGGCAAGTCGACCCTCTGCCGCACGATCATCCAGCTGCTCAAACCAACCTCGGGGTCGGTGAAGTATCTAGGCAAGGAGCTCGTCGGCCTCTCGCGCAAGCAGCTGCAGCCGGTCCGGCGCGACATCCAGATGATCTTTCAGGACCCCTATGCCTCGCTCAACCCGCGCAAGCGGGTGGGGCAGATCATCGGGGACCAGCTGCACCTGCACGGGCTGGCCTCCGGGTCTCAGCTCCGCCGGGAGGTCCAGCAGCTGATGGAGCGGGTCGGGCTTCAGCCCGAGCACTACAATCGCTTTCCGCACGAGTTCTCGGGCGGGCAGCGCCAGCGGATCGGGATCGCCAGGGCCCTCGCGCTGCGCCCGAAGCTGATCATCGCCGACGAACCGGTCTCGGCCCTCGACGTCTCCATCCAGGCGCAGATCATCAACCTGCTCGACGACCTGCAGGGCGAGTTCGGTCTCTCCTACATCTTCGTCGCGCACGATCTCGGTGTCGTGCGCCACGTCTCGGACCGGATCGCGGTCATGTACCTGGGCAAGATCGTGGAGCGGTCGCCGGCGGCGGTCCTCTACGAGCGTCCCATCCATCCCTACTCGGAGGCGCTGCTCTCCGCCGTGCCGATTCCCGACCCGCGGGTGGAGGCCGAGCGACAGCCCCTGGTCCTCGAGGGCGACGTACCGAGTCCGGTCAATCCGCCGCCGGCCTGTCATTTCCACACCCGCTGCCCGTGGGCGACCGAGATCTGCTCGCAGGACGAACCGCCCCTGGCCGAGTACGAGTCTGGGCAGGCGGCGGCCTGCCACCACCCCCGGAACGTCGACTCGCAGATGATCGCCGGCGCGACCGTGGCCCCCGACAGCCCGGAGTCCGCGAGCGACGTCCTGCCCTCCCAGACCGAGCGGGAACCGGCCGCTACCCGATAGCTTCTTGCGGGTGCTCGCGCTCGATTACGGCACCGCCCGGTGCGGCTGTGCGATCTCGGACCCGAGCGGGACCCTCGTGCGCCCGCTGACGGCGGTGGAGCCGCCGGACCCTGGGGCGATCGCCGAACTGGTCGCCGCGGAGGGGGCCGAGCGCGTGATCGTCGGTTTGCCCACCACTCTGTCGGGGGAGGAGGGCGAGCAGGCGAGGCTGAGCAGGGAGTTCGCGGGGGAGCTGAGTGAGCTTCTGGAGGTGCCGGTCGAGACATATGACGAGCGCCTCACGACCCGGATGGCGGAGCGGAGCGCCCGCGAGGGTGCCCGCGCCGACCGCGACTCGCTCGCGGCGGCGCACCTGCTCGAGTCCTACCTCTTGATGCGAGGGCGCGGCGGAAGCGAAGCTGAGCAGCGACCCGATTCAGAGAGCAACGGGGAGGGCTAGGTGCCCGAGGAGCAGGACTGGTCGGCCGATACGGAAGGCAACCTGACCCCGCCTGGTGAGGGATTGAAGCCGCCCACCGACGAGTTCGGGCGGGACGATCCCGCGTCCCTGGAGCGTGAGCGCCGGCGCCGGGAGCGCGAGGCGCGGCGAGGCAAGTCGCGGCAGGCCCTTCCCGCCGCCGAATCGCCTCCGGCGGCGACCGCCGAGGCCCCTCGGCCGAAGAGGCGCCCGAAGCCCAAGGAGCCCACAGCGACCCCGCCGCCCGCGGACTCGGGTGGCGACGACGGAGATCCCACGCCGCCCAGACCCAGGGGCAGGTACCGACGACGCCGATTCCTCGCCCTCGGCCTGCTGCTGGTCGGCGTGCTGATCGCCTGGTTTCTGATCGCGTTCTTCCAGCCGCCCCCGTTCGATCCCGGTGACGGCTCGGGCGAGGCGATCGTCACGGTTCCCGATGGGGCGAGTGCCAGCCAGGTCGCCGACCTGCTCTCAGAGAACGACGTGGTCTCCAACGGCACGCTCTTCGAGTGGCGCCTGAAGCTGGCGGGCAAGACGGATCAGATCCTGCCCGGACGCTACGTCCTGGCGCACGACATGAGCTACGCCAAGGCGATCGACCGCCTGACCAGCGCCGGGGGCAAGATCAATGTGACGATTCCCGAAGGGGAGGACCGTACCCAGATCGCCGCCACGGTCGAGGACCTCGGCCTGAGCGGCGACTATCTCGCCGCGAGCAAGAGCTTCAAGGGCTTCGATCCGAACCGTTACGGCGCGCAGAATCCGAAGTCGCTCGAGGGCTTCCTGTTCCCGGCCACCTACGAACTCGATCCGGGTGCGAGCGTCGACCAGCTCGTCTCGCAGCAGCTCCAGGCCTTCCGGCAGAACATCGCGGGCGTGAACCTCTCCTATGCGAAGTCGAAGAACCTGACCGTCTACGACGTGCTCACGATCGCTTCGATGATCGACAAGGAGGTGATGGTCCCGTCAGAGCGCCCGCTGGTGGCCGCCGTGATCTACAACCGGCTCCACCGCGGCATGCCGCTCGGCATCGACGCCACCACCCGGTTCGAGTTCCACAACTACACCGGCGAGATCACCCAGTCGCAACTGCAGTCGCCCTCGCCCTACAACACGCGAACTCACGCCGGCCTGCCGCCGACGCCGATTGGGAACCCGGGCCTCGCGGCGATCCAGGCGGCCGCCCGTCCAGCAAAGGTCAACTACCTCTTCTACGTGGTGAACGGGGACGGCAGCGGCCACCACTGCTTCACGGCCAGCGAACAGGAGTTCAACCAGCTCGTCGCCGCCTCGAACTCGGGTCGCGCCACCCCGAACTGCCGGAGCTGACGGCCCGGGATGAAGCGCCTCGCGGTGCTTGGGCACCCGGTATCGCACTCTCGCTCTCCGGCGATGCAGAACGCCGCCCTCGAGGCGCTCGGTCTCGGGGAGGAGTGGAGCTACGAGGCGATCGACATCGAGCCGGCGGAATTCGCCGTGCGCACCACGGAGCTCCCCGCGCAGGGCTTCGTCGGCGCCAACGTCACCATCCCGCACAAGGAGGCCGCGCTCGCGCTCGCCGACGAGGCCTCCGAGGCTGCCCAGCAGATCGGCGCCGCCAACACCCTCAGCTTCAGCCACGCCGGCATTCGCGCGGACAACACGGATGCTTCCGGCCTGCTCGCCGCGCTCCCGGGGCCGGTGGAGGGGCGCTCGGCCCTGGTCCTCGGCGCGGGCGGCTCGGCTCGAGCGGCGGTCTGGGCGCTCGCGGGGGAGGGAGCCTCGGTCTCCCTCTGGAACAGGACCCCGCAGCGGGCCGACGCCCTCGTCCGCGATCTCGCCCATGCCGGCGCCCTCACTCCCGCCGAGGGCCGTCTCAGGGCCGTCACGGGGAAGCAGGTGCGCGCCAACGGCTACGAGCTGTTCGTCAACTGCACCGCGATCGGGATGCGCGAAGAGGACCCGTTCGAGCAGCTGCCGCTCGACCCCCAGCGCTTCAACGATCGAACCGTTGTCGTCGATCTCGTCTATGCCGGCTCCGAGAGCCGGCTCGTGCACGAGGCGCGCGCCCGCGGCGCCACAGTCGTTGAGGGCCTCGAGGTCCTGGTCCGGCAGGGTGGCGAGTCACTGAGCATCTGGACGGGAATGGATCCACCCCTCGACGTGATGCGAAAGGCTGCGAGAGAACGCACCTGATGCAATTGCTAACTTTTCGTTAGTGCCGAAGCTCAAGCTGATCTCCGACGGGGTCGCCGACGCCGCGCGGGTACCGCGTCCAGAGGGCCTGCCCGATGCGGATGCCTTCGACGCCTACTCCCGGACGGTGTCCGGAGTGGCCGAGCGGGTGACGCCATCGGTCGCGCACCTGGCTGTCTCCCGGCGCACCCGTCGCGGACGAGCCGAGGGCGCCGGCAGCGGGGTCGCGATCTCTTCGGACGGCTTCATGCTGACCTCGGCCCACGTGGTGGCCGGCGGCAGCGGCCTGAGTGCCACCTTCTCCGACGGGCGCGAGCTGAGCGCGGAGGTGGTCGGGTCGGATGCGCTTTCCGACCTGGCCGTGGTCCGTGTCGACGCCCGCGACCTGGCGCCCGGCCAGCTGGGCGACGCCGACGACCTGCGCGTCGGCCAGCTCGTCGTCGCGATCGGCAGCCCGATGGGACTGGCCGGCACCGTGACTGCCGGCGTCGTGTCGGCCCTCGGGCGATCGCTCCCGACCCAGTCGGGCTCGGCCGGGCGTCTGGTGGAGAACGTGATCCAGACCGACGCTGCGCTCAATCCCGGCAACTCGGGCGGCGCGTTGGCCGACGGTCTCGGCCGGGTCGTCGGGATCAACACGGCGGTCGCCGGCATCGGACTCGGCCTCGCCGTCCCGATCAACGACGCGACCCGGAGGATCATCTCGTCGCTGATGAACGAGGGACGGGTACGCCGTGCCTACATCGGGATCGTCGGCGGGTCGCGGCCGCTTCCGCCCAGGATCGCAACTCGTATGGGTCGCGAGAAGGGGATCGAGGTCGTCGAGGTCGTGACGGGCAGCCCGGCCGGCCGGGCCGGACTTCGTGCCGAGGATCTGATCGTGGCCGCGGACGGTGAGCCGCTGGGCGATGTGGGGGATCTTCAGCGACTGATGGTCGCGGAGCGGATCGGTCAGGAGATCGAGGTCGAGGTCGTCCGCGAGGGGGCCCTGATCAAGCTTGATCTGACCCCGCGGGAGCTCGAGACTTAGAGCGCTTCCCCTTCTTCCTGTTCTTCCCCTTCTTTCCGCTCTTACCGTTCTTGGCGCCGTTCCCGGCTCCGGCGGGAGCCACCACCTCGATCTGGCCGGCGGGCTTGCCAGAGTCGGCAAAGAGGATTCCGAACGTCCCCGGGGTGTCCGGGAGCAGCTCAAACCGCGCGGGTGCATCGGGCGAGGCGAAGCCCAGCAGGCCGAACTCGGGGATTTCGATCTCGGCCGGGAAGCGGGAGCGGACCAGAAGCCTGAGCTGATCGCCGACGTGGATCGGAGATACGACGGGGAATTTCTTGCCGCCGACGGTGATCTTCGTCGGGCGGAGGAAGGCGGGATTCGGGGTGGCCGACGGCGCGGTGGTCGTCGCCTGCGTCGTGGTCGTGCCCGTCGTGCCGCCCTCGTTCAGCGTTCGCTGGGGCACCAGTGCCGCCGCCAGGGTCGAGACCCCCAGCAGGACGAGCAGCACGATCAGCAGGCGTCGCGCTGCCATGGTTACACGGGGGAGAGGTCAGGCGCCACGGCGCTCTCAACGATATGGCCGCAGCGCTCCTCGACGCCTCGCTCGTCGTGATGCTCGGCGTCGTTACGGTCAGTGACCTGCGCACCAGGCTGGTGCCCGACTGGCCCCTCTTCGCCGGCCTGGCGCTCGCGCTCGGGCTGTATGGGCTGATCGCTCCCAGTCAGCTGCCGGAACGGCTCGCCGCCGGCGCCGCGGCTGCGGGCTTTCTGCTCGCCGCTGCACTGATCCGCCCAGATGGCATGGGGCTCGGCGATGTCAAGCTGGCGGGGGTGCTCGGCGTCTATCTCGGCGCCGCCGTCGTCGAGGCGATGGTGGTGGCCTTCGCGGCCGGGTCGGTGGTCGGCATGGCCCTCATCGCCCGGCACGGCTGGGCGGCCCGCAGCCGCACCATCGCGTTCGCCCCCTGCCTCGCCCTCGGCGGGCTGGTTGCGATGGCACTTCGGTTCTAGGCCGCGCAACCGCCTGACCGTGGCCGCCGCGCCCCGACCCGTACGCTGGCGGCGTGACTTTGAGGTTCACGACAGCGGGCGAATCGCACGGCCCCGGGCTGGTCGCGATCGTCGAGGGCATGCCTGCCGGGCTCGAGCTCGACCGGGCGGCTCTCGATCGTGAGATGGCGCGCCGCCAGCTCGGTCACGGGCGCGGCGGGCGGATGAAGATCGAGAGCGATACCGTCGAGATCCGCTCGGGCGTCAGGCACGGGCGCACGCTTGGCAGCCCGATCGCCGTGCTGGTCGCGAACCGCGACTACCCGAACTGGGACGAGCGGATGAACCCTTGGCCGGTGGACGCGGAGGTGGAGGAGACCCACCTGCCCCGGCCGGGGCATGCCGATCTCGCGGGCCTGCAGAAGTTCGGGTTCACCGACGTCCGCAACGTGCTCGAGCGCGCCAGCGCCCGGGAGACCGCTGCCAGGGTGGCGGCGGGCTCGATAGCCAAGGGCTTCCTCGATGCCGTCGGAGTTCAGGTCTACAGCCACGTGATCCAGATCGCCTCGGTGAGCACGCCGCAGCGCGACGACCTCTCCCCAGAGGACTTCGAGGGCGTCGACGACTCGCCGGTGCGCAACCTCGACTCTGACGTCTCGGAGGCGATGGTCGAGGAGATCGACCGCCTGCGGAAGGAGAACGAGTCGCTCGGCGGCAAGTTCGAGGTCCGGGCCTTCGGGCTCGTCCCGGGCATCGGCTCGCACGTCTCCTGGAGCGAGAAGCTCGACGGGCGGCTCGCGCAGGCGGTCTGCTCGATCCAGTCGGTAAAGGGCGTCTCGCTGGGCGAGGCCTGGGACGTCGCCGGGAGGCCCGGCTCGGAGGCCCACGACGAGATCTTCTGGTCCGAGGATCGCGGCTGGTATCGCGAGACCAACCGGGCCGGGGGGCTGGAGGGCGGGATGACCAACGGCGAGCCGCTCGTGGTGCAGGCGGCGATCAAGCCGATCTCCACGATGACGCAGCCACTCCGCTCGGTCGACACGGAGACCAAGGGGCCCGCGCAGGCGATGCGCGAGCGGACGGACTCCACGGTTGTCCCCGCCGCGGCCGTCGTGGCCGAGTCGATGGTGGCTTTGGTCGTCGCGGCGGCCTACCGCGAGAAGTTCGGGGGAGACCACATCGACGACGTGCTCTCGGCGCTCTCGGCATACAAGGAGCGCATCGGATGGCGCCGGTAGCCCATCACGGGCTCGTCTTCATCGGCTTCATGGGGGCGGGCAAGTCGCGGGCGGCGCAGGCCGTCGCCGAGCGCCTCGGGCTCGGCCTGATCGACACCGATGAGCTGCTCGAGGGGGAGTTCGGCGAGCCGATCGAGTCGTTCTTCGAGCGCGAGGGAGAGCAGGAGTTCCGGCATCGCGAGGAGCGCCTCGTCGTCTCGGTCCTCGACGCCCTCGCGGCGCAGGTGGGCGGCCCGTCCTCGGTGGTATCCCTCGGCGGCGGCGCAGTCGAGAGGGTCGCGGTCCAGCGGGCGCTGGCCCAGCACCTGCCGGTCTGGTGCGACGTCGAGGAGGAGGTCGCATGGGAGCGCGTCTCGGGGTCGGGACGCCCCCTTGCCCGGGATCGCGAGGAGTTCTCCCTGCTCTTCGCCGCCCGGCGCCCTACATACGAGAGGCTCGCCCGGGCGATCCTGCCGTCGGAGGCGAGTGTCGCGGCCGAAGGGGCTGCCCCCTGGCTCGCCGCCATGCAGAGCCAGCCCAGCGTCCGCATGGCATGGGCACAGTCCGAGAGCGGTGCCTATCCGGCGATGGTCGGCGGGGGAGTGGTCGGGCTGCTCGATGAAGCCCGCGAGGTGTTGCCGTCGGACCTGCCGGCGCGCACATTCTGCGTCGCCGATCGCGGCGCCCTCGACCATCACGCTCGCCTGCTTCCACGGCGTGCGACGACGATCGAGGTCGAGGGGACCGAGTCATCGAAGACGATCTCCGAGGCAGAGCGCGTGCTGCGCGAGCTGGCCGAGGCAGGCGCCCGCCGCGACGACTGCGTGCTCGCCTTCGGCGGCGGCGTGGTCGGAGACCTGGCCGGGTTCTGCGCCGCCACCTACCAGCGCGGCGTTCCATTCGTTCAGGCCCCGACGACGCTGGTGGCTCAGGTGGACTCGGCATATGGCGGCAAGACGGGCGTGGATCTGCCTGATGCCAAGAACTACGTCGGCGCGTACCACCAGCCGATCGCTGTACTCGCCGATCCCACGGTGCTGGCGACGCTGCCCGCCGAGGAGCTCGCGGCCGGATTCGTCGAGGTCGTGAAAACCGGGTTGATCGCCGGCGACCCCCTCTGGGAGCGCGTGGGGGAGGTCGACGCGCTGGATCCCGCCACCCTCGGCGACCTGATCTTCGAGTGCGCACGGACGAAGATCGCGATCGTGGCCGAAGACGAGCGCGACTCCGGCCGGCGCGCAGTCCTCAACCTGGGCCACACCGTGGGCCACGCGATCGAAACCGCGACGGGCTACGGGCGCTATCGGCACGGTGAGGCGGTCGGCCTCGGCCTTCTGGCAGCCCTGCGCCTCTCCGGCGCCGACGACCTCCGCACCGAGGTCGAGGGGCTGCTCGCCTCCCATGGCCTGCCCGTGTCCCTCGACTCGGCGGTCTCGGTCGACAACGTCGTCGAGGCGATGGGCCGCGACAAGAAGCGGACAAGCGAGGGCCTCGGCTTCGTGCTCATCGAGCGGCCCGGAGAGCCGCGCTGGGGAGAGTCGGTGGACCCCAATAGGGTCCGCGCGGCCGTGGAGGAGCTCCGGTGAGCCCGACGACCCGCAACCGAGTCGAGGTGCTGCACGGGGTCAACCTCGACATGCTCGGCAGTCGCGACAAGGACATCTACGGCGACTTCACCCTGCCGGAGCTGGAGGTGAGGATCAAGCGATTCGCCCGTGACCTGAAGCTGGAGGCCTTCTTCTTCCAGACGAACTCGGAGGGCGAGTTCGTCGAGCACCTGCACCGGCTGCCGGATATCGCCGACGCCGCGATCGTCAACGCCGGCGCCTGGACCCACTACTCGTGGGCGATCCGCGATGCTCTCGATCTGACCGGGATCCCGACCGTGGAAGTCCATCTCTCCGATATCAGCAAGCGCGAGGAGTGGCGCCGCCATTCCGTGTTCGAGGGACTTGAAGACGTGGTCGGCCAGGTCTACGGCAAGGGACCGGACGGCTACCACGAGGCCCTGGAGCTGATCGCGAAGAGATTGGGCGTATGAGGAGAGCGGACCGCCTGGGCGAGCTGATCGCCGAACGCGAGCTCGATCAGCTCTTCGTCTCCGACCTGACGAACGTCCGCTACCTCTCCGGCTTCACGGGGACGAATGGCGCCTGCCTGGTCGGCCGTGAGGAGAGGATCTTCTTCACCGATTTCCGCTACACGGAGCGAGCCGAGCGCGAGGTGGGGGAGGAGTGGGAGCGACCCGAGGCCGAGCGCGAGCTGGTGCCCCAGATCGCGGCTCGAATGCGCGGGAGGGTCGGCTTCGAGGACGCCAAGCTGAGCGTGCGGCAGCTCGCCCGCCTGGAGGCCGCGGCGGGGGAGGACGTCGACCTGGTCCCGGCGGGCGATCTCGTCGAGAGGCTTCGTGCCGTGAAGGAGCCGGAGGAGATCGAGCGGATGGCGGCCGCGTCCGAGCTCGCCGACGGGGTCTTCCAATGGACGATCGAGCGGGACCTCGCGGGGCACACCGAGAGGGACGTCGCCCGCGCCTGCGAGGCGAGGATCCGCGAGCTCGGCGCAGAGCCCTCCTTTCCACCGATCATCGCGGCCGGTGAGAACGGCGCCCTGCCGCACGCGGAGCCCGGCGACCGAGAGATCGGCCCGGGAGAGCTGGTGGTCTTGGACATGGGCGCGGAGCTCGACGGCTACTGCTCTGACGGCACCCGGACGTTCGCGACCGGCGATCCCGGGGAGGACGCGCGCGAGGTCTACGACCTCGTGCTCGCCGCGCAGCTGGCCGCGCTCGCCGCGATCCGCGTCGGCGCCTCGGGCAAGGAAATCGATGCCGTTGCGCGCGAGATGATCACTGAGGCCGGGCACGGGGACCATTTCGGGCACGGCCTCGGCCATGGAGTGGGCCTCGAGGTCCACGAGACTCCTCGGCTCGCGCCCACCTCCGAGGACGAGCTGCGTGAGGGCAACGTCGTCACGGTCGAGCCCGGGATCTACCTCCCTGGCCGCTTCGGCGTTCGGATCGAGGACCTGGTGGTGGTGACGGTTGACGGATATCGCAACCTGAGCGGCACCTCGAAGGAGCTCACGGTCCTCGAGTGAGGGTCAGGTTTGCGCGCAGGAATCACGCGTCTACGCGGCGACGATCGCCGCGGTCTCTCCGAACCCCTCCACCGTCGGTTGGCGGGGCTGGACGAGCCCGGTCTCATAGGCGAGCGTGACGAGCTGTGCCCGGTTCCGAGCATGAAGCTTGTAGAGAGCCCGGCTGACGTGGGTCTTCGCTGTCGCCTGGCTGATCACCAGGTGATCCGCGATCTGATCGTTGCTGAGGCCCCCCGCGACGAGACCCATGACCTCGCGCTCGCGCGGGGTGAGCTCGTCGAGTTGCTCAGGGCCGGGAAGGCCGGGGTCGGGCCGGGAGGCGAGCTCGGAGATCACGCGGCGGACTACGGCAGGTGAAACGGCAGCCTCCCCCGCGGCGACGGCGCGTATGGCAGCGACCAGAGCCACGGCCTCGGTCTCACTCGGCAGGAAGCCGCTGGCGCCCGCGCGGAGCGAGGCGAGAACCTCCTCGTCGTCGTCGGAGTCGCCGAGGACGACGACGTGCACATGTGAGATCCAGGGGTCGGCGATGATCGTTCGGGTGACCTCGACGGCGTCGACGCCGGGAAGTCCGCTGTCGATCAGCACCACGTCAGGGTCAACTGTCTCGAGCTCGGCGATCACGCCTTCCCCGTCACCGGCGGACCCGGCAACAACTATGTCCGGCTCGTCGTCGAGTAGGGCCTGTAGCCCCGCCCTCGAGAGGTTGTCGCCATGGGCAACAAGGAGCCGGATCTCGTTCGGCCCGGGGGAGAGGGGAGCGAGGCCGGCCGGGTCCACCAGTGACAGGTTGGGATTCATGTCCCGCACTATCGCGACGAGGTCCACCCTCGGCCATACCCGTACCCCCGAGAGTGGTGCTCCGGTTGACCGGAGTCTCCCGGGTGTGGAAACCCCACTCGAGCGTAATCTCGGGTTCTCCCTACTCACGCACGCGCAGGCGCTTGCGATGATCGCCTCGTGGCAGTGTCAATTCTCATCGTTGACGACGATCCGGACTTTCTGGCCCTCGCAAGCAGGGTGGTGAGGTCGCAGGGCGGCGAGGTGGTGGCGACGGCCGTTGACGCTGCCTCCGCCCTCACCGCGGCCAACGCCACCCGGCCCCAGGCAGCGCTGGTCGATGTCGGGCTTCCGGATCGCGACGGGATCGAGCTCGGTACCGAGCTCGCTGGCCTCCCATGGAGGCCGAGGGTCGTGCTGACGTCGACCGACGACGACATCGACGACGAGATCCAGAGCGGGGACAAAGAGGTGAAGCTGCCCTTCATCACGAAGGAGAACCTGGCGGGCGACCGACTCTTCCGCCTCCTTGGTGTGGAGTAGCGGTCAGCACGGGAGTTACTTGGGGGACCGACATCGCCGACCGGGCCAGCCGGCCCTCCTGCACTCGATAGCCTTGGCCGATGGCGACTCCTAGGGGTGCTCGGCTCCCCTTGGGCGCCGAGGTGGCGCTCGCGTTCGTCGCTGGGATTGCAGTGTTCGCAGCGACCTCCGTCGCCGTCATCGCCGCCAACAGCACGGTCCTCGTTTTGCTGCTGATCGCCGTGTTGGTCGCGGCCGTCCTGGCGACTTTTCGGTACCTGGGCCCCGGGTACGCCGTTGCAGCCGCCCTGGCGGCGGTGATCGCCTTCGACTGGTACTACATCTCCCCAACTCACCCGCACTCCTTTCCCAATGCGGAAAACCTGGCGGACCTGAGCGCGCTGATCGCCGTCGGGGCTGTGGTCGGTGTGCTTGCGGGTCGCGCAACCCGGCGAGCTGAGGTCACCGAGCTGGCTCGGAGTGAGCTGGCGCACGAGCAGGCGGCATTGCGGAGGGTTGCGACGCTGGTGGCGGAGGGCGTGGAGGCGCCAGAGCTACTCGGCGCGGTTGCCAGAGAGGCGGGGACGCTGCTCGACGTCGACGGAGCCTGGATCGAGTTCTACCAGGGAGACGAGGTCGTCACCGCCGCCGAGTGGAGCAGGCCCGGCAAAGAACCGCCGACCTTCGGCCGGGTGAAGGTGGAGGACGCGCCGGTGGCCGCCGCGGTGCGTCGCAGCGGCCGCGTGGTGCGGGTCGACGACTTCGAGAGCGTTCAGCCTTCCACGGTCTTCGCCGGTCGGTCCAGGATGATGTCGCTGGTCGGAGCACCGATCACGGTCGAGAGCGGTCAATGGGGGTTGATGCTGGCCTGGTCGCAGGACTCGTCGCTCCCCGCTGACGCCGAGGCGCACCTGACAGCCTTCACCGAGCTCGTTGCGACGGCGATCGCAAACAGTGATGCGCGAACCAAGGTGAGCAGCTTGGCGGATCAGCAGGCCGCTATGCGACGGGTCGCAACGCTCGTCGCCGAGGGTGTGGCCGCCGCTGATCATCGCCTACCGCCTCGGGGCGAAGAACCAGCTCCTGACCTCATCCCCGCAGTCCACCACCACGACGGCATCCAGCCCCACCACTACGAGCTCCACGGCGACGAGCGCGGCGACCACCCCCGGCGCGGGCGCCGCGAGCACGGTGAGCCTCGGTGCCCTGGACGACCAACTCGCCTTCACGGCGTATCAGGAGACGGCGAATGCGGGCAAGGTGACCGTCGACTTCACCAACAACTCCGCCCTGCAGCACGACATCGTGCTGACTGACTCACAGAACAAGATCGTGGGTCAGACGCCGATCTTCCAGGGCGGCAGCAAGAGCTTCACCGCGACTCTCGCCCCTGGCACCTACACGTATTACTGCTCGGTGCCCGGTCATCGGCAGGCCGGCATGCAGGGAACCCTGACGGTCAAGTGAGGCCTGAGCTCGAAACCCACAGCGACGGAACCTAGGCAGTCGCCGGCGCCTCGATCGGCCCTGCCACCGGCTCGCCGCCGCGCCTGATGCGGACCGCGAGCAGGGGAAAGATCAGCGTCGAGAGGATCGCGGCGCCCACCAGGCCGGCGGCGGTCGACGATGTCATGTGCCCGGCCTCGATCGCCAGCGTGGTGATCGCCAAGACCAGGGGCAGCTCCGTGGCCGAGTAGACGGCGAGCGCCAGCCTATCGCGCAATCCGAGCTCGCTTCGATACAGCAGCAGGGCCGGGAGGCCGCGCACCACCAGGAAGAGGACGACGAACATCGGCACCTTCAGCAGGGCGGTGACACTCGAGGTCAGGGCATCGAGATCGAAGGCCATCCCGCTGGTGATGAAGAAGAACGGGATCAGCAGGCCGTACCCGACCGCGTACACCTTGGAGTCGAAGACGGTCACCTCGCGGCCGCGCAGCGCGATCCGGGTGATCATGCCGGCCACGAACCCGCCAAGGAGCAGGTCGAGGCCGAGTTGAGCCGCCAGGGCGACGAGCGCGAAGACGAGCACGACGGCCAGGCGGACGGCGAGCTGGCTCGAGGTCTCGAAAGTCCTTTCCACCAACGACCATCCGCGCCAGGCCGAGCGCACGGCGAGTATCCCGGTGATCACCGCAAATGCGATGAAGAGCACCAGGATCGCGGCCTCGTGGAGCGGATGGCCGGTGGAGAGGATCAGCGTCACCAGCAGAATCGGGCCGAACTCCCCGATCCCGCCCGCGCCGAGCAGGTAGGTGCCGAAGCGGGTGCGCATCTCACCGGCATCGCTGAGGATCGGGATCAGCGTCCCGATCGCCGTTGTCGCCATCGCCGAGCCGGTGTAGAGGTACGAGAGGATCACTCCCGCCGCGGCGAGCACTCCGCCGATCCCGTAGGCGAGCACCAGTGAGAGCCCCCAACCGACGGCGCCCAACTCGAGTGGCCGGCCCTTGATCCGGTCGAAGTCGATCTCGTAGCCGGCGAAGAAGAAGAGCATCCCCAGGCCGAGGTCCCCCAGCAGCTTCGTGGTGGGGTCGAGGCTGGCGAGGTCGAATCCCTGCGGGCCGATGATGATCCCGAGCACGAGCTCCACGACCACCACAGGGATCGCCAGCCGCGGCGAGATGGCGAGCACGAACACGCCGGCGACGGCCGCGGCGATGACGATGACCAGCGCGGACGTCTCGTCGACGCCCGCCGCCACCGTCCCTAGTGGCAACTGAGCCACCGGCGAGACTCTAATCCGATCACCGGCTCGATCAGCCCGTTTTAGGTTCCTGGCGCAGCGTCCCCGTGGCGGACCTCGGTGCGGTCCTCGCCATAGCCCCGTGTCTCGTAGGCGATCATCATCCAGAGCAGGACGTTGATCAAGGCGAGCATCACGAGCGCCGAGAGCTCGAGCGCGACCGGGTAAAGCACGAGCAGCAGGAGCGCCAGGCCGAGGCGCTGCCGGTTGATCGTCCTCACGTGCCGGTACCGGAAGGCGACCAGGCCGAGCAGGTAGACCGCGACGCCGCCGACCAGGGCGAAAGCCGCGACGTCTTCGAGCGCATCGGTCGGGTGCCCGATGGCCTTCTTCAGGCCCAGGGCCAGCAGGATGATCCCGGCGACGAGCAGGAAGTGGATGTAGGAGTAGGAGTCGCGGGCGAGCTCGTTTCGGACCTTGCCCTCGGGCGCGCGTATCAGGCGGCGGGCCGAGACCAGCGCGACGATGTCGAAGTAGGTCCACCACATCGCCGCCACCACTCCGATCCCAAGCGTGGCCGCGGCTGCGATGCCCCAGGTGAGTTGACTCCCCGCACCGAGCCCGATCGCGACGATCGACTCTCCCAGGGCGATGATCACGATCAGGCCGTGGCGCTCGGCGAAGTGGCCGGGCACCAGATGCCAGCCCTCCGACCCGAACAGGTAGGGCTCTCCCATGTCGAGGATCAGGGCGAGCCCCCAGACCGCCGCCTGAAGCCCGGGGTCGAGGAATGAGCCCGCGATCAACAAGGCCACCCCGACCGTCGTGCCGATTCCCAGGCCCGTCACGGAGCGCCGGAAGCTGGGGTCGTCGCGGCCCGCCAGGAACAGCAGGAAGATCTGCGCGAATCGCACCGCGCCATACGCGACCGCGAACTGGAGCCCCAGGTCGCCGAACGCCTCGGGCACGCAGATCGCAACGATCAGGAACGCCGCCATCGCTGCGAACAGGGCGATCCGGACCCCGCCCTCCTCCGGGTCCACGACGCTGGTCAGCCACGCATAGGCCGTCCAGGACCACCAGAGCAGGGCGAGGATCAGCATGCCCTGGCCGAGTCCTTCCCAGGTGGTGTGGTGCGACATCAGTGTGGTGCACTGCGTGATCGCCAGGACGAAGACGAGGTCGAAGAAGAGCTCGAGCGGCAGCACCCGGTCCTCCTGGCGGAGCGATGCCCCCAGCCTCAGGCGCTGCGTCTCGCTCCCCGTCTCCACCTCGCCAATCCTGCCACGGTCAGGTCCTCCAACTGCCTGTGGGACGCTCAGCAAGCTGCGGACGGGGTGATCCCGAACGCCAGGTCCGTCCCGCGCAACGTCCTCGAGGTCGCGCGTGTAGGGCAGTAGGGTCCGACCGAATGCACGCTGTGGGGCGCATCTCGGTCTTCGGGCCCAGCCCGATGCTGAGCGTGACGATCGAGGCACGCGGCGAGGGCCGTGACGATGTCCACTGTCACCCCGCCGGGCAGGGCGTCTGGTTGGCAAGGATGGCCGGCGAGCTCGGCGGGTGGCCGGTGCTCTGCTCGTTGATCGGCGGCGAGACCGGCGTTGTCCTGGAACCCCTGCTCGAGCGGTTGCCGGGTGAACTCCGACTCGTCCGGTCGGATTCGTCGAATGGCTGCTACGTCACCGACCGCCGCAGCGGCGACAGGAAAGTCGTGGCTCAGGCCTACGTCGAGAACCCCTCGAGACATGCGGCGGACGAGCTCGTGGCGGCAACGACCGCCGCGGCTCTGGAAAGCGAGGTCCTCGCGATCTGCAACCCATATCCGGGGGACGCGATGCCGCTCGACTGCTACGGCGCGCTCGTCGCGAATGCCAAAGCGGCCGGCGTCAGGGTCGTCGCAGATCTATCGAGCCCGCGGATCGAAGCCGCCGCGGCGGCCGAGCCGGACCTGGTCAAGCTCAACGACTGGGAGCTCGCGGCCTATGTGAGTGGGCCGGTGGACACTCCGGAGCGGCTGCGAGGCGCGGCTGAGCGGCTCCGTGAGCTGGGCGCAGCGAACGTGCTGGTGACAAGGGCTGGAGACCCGGCCCTGGCCCTGCTGGGCGATGAGGCCTGGGAGCTCGCTCCGCCGGCGTTCGAGGCCGGATCGCGCGAGGGCTGCGGCGACACGATGATGGGGGCGATCTCCGCCGCGCTCGCCCTCGGCAGCGACCTTCCCGAGGCTCTGGTCCTGGGCGCGGCCGCCGGGGCCGTCAACTTCCTGCACCACGGCCTCGGCACGGGTTCCCGCCGGGAGGTCGAGGAGCTCAGCGCCGAGGTCGAGCTTCGCCGTCTCTAGGGCGAGGCGGGGAACGGAGGCTCGGGGCGGTCCCCGCGGAGGATCGCCGCCGGCGCCTCACGGGCGATCCAGTCGAGATGCGGCCGCAAGATGTCGATCTGCTGAAGGGCGGCGATCCCGTCGGAGATCCGCAGCGGCCTTCCTCCATGGGAAGAGTGAGAATCGCTCGCCAGGACGTGGATCAACCCGCGCCGCGCGAGCGCGAGCATCCCCTGGCGTGTTCGGTCCTGCACCAGGTAAGCGGCGGTCGCCTGGACGAGTGCGCCCCGGTCGATCAGCGTGGCGATTCGCTCGGAGATGTGGTCGGAAAGATGTCGCTCGGGGTGTGCGATCAGCGCCCGGAATCCCCTCTCGTGCAGGTGATCGACGGCTTGGAGCAGGGGATCTCCCAGCGGGCCGGGCCGCGGCTCGAGCAGAATCCAGCCGGCCCCGCCGAGTGAGACTGCGCGGAGTTGCTCGTCCGCGAGCCGGTCGAGCGCCGGCTCGGCCACCTCGCCGCCCGTGAGGATCGCGACAGGGACCTCGGCGCTGCGCAACTCCTCATTCAGCTCCTGGACCCGCCCGGAGAGCTCGCCGATCCGGACGTCGTGATCGTGCCGGATATGCGGGGTCGCCGTGATGACCTCGATGCCATCGGCGGCGCCAATCCGTGCCATCGCGAGTGAGTCGGCCAGATCGAGCGCTCCGTCGTCGATCCCGGGCAGGATGTGGCAGTGCAGATCGATCAACCGGTTGGGAGTGGGGCGATCAGCACTGGGATGTTGGCGTGGTGTACGACGGAGGTCGCGATGCTGCCCAATGCGACATACGAAACCCCGCTTCGACCGTGTGAGCCCATCACGATGATCCCGGCGCCACGCTCCTGGGCGCTGTCGAGGATCCGCTGCCACACCGGTGATCCCATCGCAATCGCCGGCTCGGCGTCAAAGCCGGCCTTGCGCGCCCGCTCCGCACCCTCGTTGGCGATCTTCTCCGTTTGATCGCTCACCTCCTTGGTCATCTCACCGAGGACCGTCCTCATCGGCGCACCCCAGAACGGCACGGCGTCGAGCGGCTGCCAGACGGATAGGACGATCGCCTTGCGGCCCGAGATCAGCTGACGGCCGGCCCGCTCGATTGCCGCCTGCGCGTATTCCGAACCGTCATAAGCAAATAGAACCGGTCCATCGGTTCCAGCGTCGGGCGACATCGAGGCTCCTTTCGATCGGGTCCCGCCCACCCTACGGCCAACGAGGGAGGTACTCTCGTTGGCAGCCGCTGCCGCGACACAAGGTGGTCCGAGCCTTGACAGAGAACCCGCTCACGGATGAGCGTCTCCAACAGCTCCTCGAAGTCGGTAGAGCCATCGTCTCCGAGCTCGACCCGGAGACCGTGCTTCGCCGGGTGCTCGATGCCGCGCGGGATCTGACCGGCGCCAGGTATGCCGCCCTGGGTGTTCTGAACGAGGACGAAACCGGCTTGGAGCGCTTCCTGCACTCCGGGATTGACGAGGAGACCCGGCGCGAGATCGGCCCGCTCCCGAGGGGCCGGGGGGTCCTTGGCGAGTTGACTAGAGATCCCCGCCCCCTGCGCCTCCCGGACGTCGAGGCGCATCCGCGCTCGTACGGATTCCCCCCGGCGCACCCAGAGATGAAGACCTTCCTCGGGACACCGGTGCTGGTGCGCGGCGAGGCCTGGGGCAACCTCTACCTGACCGAGAAGGAGGGCGGAGCGGAGTTCGACGAGACCGACGAGCAGGTCGCCATCGTCCTTGCGGCCTGGTCCGGAGTGGCGATCGAGAACGCGCGCCTCTACGAGGGCCTCGACCAGCGCGCCAAGGAGCTGCAGAGGGCGCTCCGCGGGCTAGAAGCGGCGTCGGATGTGGCGCGCACGGTCTCCCAGGGCATCGGCCTCGAGGAACTGCTCGACTTGATCGTCAAGCGCGGGCGAGGGGTGGTCGGCGCCCGGCGGGCGATGGTTCTCCTTTCGGATGGGTCGGAACTCGATGTGGTTGCCGCGGCTGGGGAGGACCCAGACTCGCTGGTCGGCCACCGGGCACCCGACGGCGACACCTGGCTCAACGACCTTCAGGCAGAGATACCCGACCTCCGTGGGGTGGCGGCGCTCGTCTCGCCGCTCGAGCTGCGCGGACGCCCACGAGGTCTGCTCGTGGCGCTCGGATCGCGCGGCGATGCCTTCGACGAGGAGGACGAGCGTGTCTTCAGCTCGTTCGCCGCCAGCGCGGCGACGACCATCGTCACCGTGCAGGCGGTCGAGGCCGAGAAGCTCCAGCTCTCGCTCGAGGCCTCCGAGAGAGAGCGGCATCGGTGGGCGCGGGAGCTCCACGACGAGACGCTTCAGGAGCTCGGGGCCCTCAAGGTCATGCTGGAGTCCTCAAGCGGCCGCGAGCCATCGGAGCTCTCGGCCGAGTCGCGCAGGATCGCCATCGAGCACGTCGACCGCGGGATTCGGAATCTGCAGGGCCTGATCACGGAGCTGCGCCCGGCGGCCCTGGACGATCTCGGTGTCGGCGCAGCCATCGAGGCACTGGCCCGGCGGACGGGCGAGCGATTTGGCGTCGAGATCGACGTCGACGTCGATCTCCCCCACGAGCGCGAGGGGGGACCGCGTCTCCCGGAAGAGCTGGAAGCAACGATCTACAGGCTGGTTCAGGAGGCCACCAACAACGCGATCAAGCATGCCGATCCTGAGCGGATCTCGGTGACGGTGAGTCGAGCGGGCGACGCCGTGGAGGTGATCGTCGCCGACGACGGGAGGGGCTTCGACACGGATGCCGTGGAGCGGAGCTTCGGGCTGGTCGGAATGGAGGAGCGGGCCACGCTGAGTGGCGGGAGCCTCCAGATCGAGTCCGCGCCCGGCCGCGGAACCCAGGTTCGTGCCGAGCTGCGCCTGCTCGAACCCAGGAGTGCAGGCGTCTCCGCCACCGGGCGGAGCAGCGACTCAGCGCGCTCCTAGACCGCTACTGGTCATCGAGCAGCCCCTGGGTGCGGGCGAAAGCCACCACCTCCGCGCGGCTGCTCGTGTCGAGCTTGCGGTGGATCGCCGCTCGATGGGTCTCGACGGTGCGGATGCTGATCACCAGCTTCTCGGCGATCTCGGGGTTGGTGAACCCGGCCGCGACCAGGCGCAGCACCTCGATCTCGCGTGGGGTGAGCCCGCCAGGAGGACCCTCGGGCTCGGCTGCGAGGCGGGCCCCGATCAGTGGGTTGACGTAGGTCTCGCCCCGCGAGGCCGCCCGGATCGCGTCTACCAGCTCTGCTCCGGCGGCATGCTTGACGACGAAGGCCTTCGCTCCCAGGCGGAATGCCTCGCGGGCGAAGGCCGGGTCGTCCTGCATGGTCAGAACGACGACCACCGTTCCCGGCGAGCCCTCTCGGATCGCCGGGATCGCGGCGAGGCTGGGCCCGCCGGGCATGTTGAGGTCGAGTACCAGCACGGACGGCTTCAGGCCAGACGTGCGGCGGCGCGCCGTGTCGGCGTCGCCCGCCTCGGCGACAACCTCCATGTCGCCCTCGGCCTCGACGATTCGCCTCAACCCGTCGCGGACGATCTCGTGATCGTCGGCGAGGATGATCGTGATCGTGCCGACCTGGTCTGGGGCGTCTTGCTCAGGGGTCATCTGACTCGCCTGGGACACGGTATTCGCCTCCAGCCTATTGCCGGCCGTACAGGTCAGGCTGTGACCTCCCTGCTGTGTTCCTTGATCTCGTCGGACATCGCGTCGAGCGCTCCGCTGGTGCGCTGGGCGCGGACGGCTCTGACCCCGAGCTCACGCCTGACGTCCTCCGTCGCATCCTCGAGCGCTTGCTGCCACTCCTTCGTCCGCTCATCGGCGCGCGACCGAATGTTCTCGGCTCGCTCCTCGGTGTCGGACCTGAGGTCGTCGAGCGCTTCCCGGGACCGGCTGATCGCTGAGTCGATCCTCGAGCGAAGATCGTCCTGGGCGGTCTGTCGAGCCTGGTTCAGGTCCTCGAGCGCGTCCTCCAGGTGCTGCGCCGCGCTGACCTCGCGCTCCTCAGTGGTCTCGGTTGCCATCGTCGTCCTCCGTTTCAGTCATTTTCGTAGAGGATCCAGTGTCGAGTGAGCCCGGCTCGCACGTATCCGTGGAGAACACGTATCGCGTCCCGGAGCCGCGCACGGATCCGGAGCGGCCCGTGCGGTGATTTGCTTCCAGGGCAACGTTCACGAACCACGAAAGCGATGAGCCAGCTCATGCCCAGATTCGCGATCCGTCGAGTGAGAGCCACACCCGAGGCCATCGGCTTGGTTGAGCGGTTAGTGGAGATTCATGGTCCCGTCGCCTTCGTCCAGTTGGGGGAGTGCGAGGACGGCGCCGCGGCCACCTGCCTGACGCGCGGGGAGCTGCTGCCGAACGACGACGACCTCAAGCTCGGCGAGATCGGCGGGGCGCCGTTCTACGTGAACGCCCACGTCTACGAGCGTGCCGGGCGCCCCGCGTGTGTCGTCGACGTCGCCCCCGGCCCCGCCGGGGGGCTCGGGCTCGAAGGCCTCGATGACGTCCACTTCATCATCCGCTCCTCTGAGCCCGCCGCTCGCCCGGCCTGACCGGCGATCAGGAGCGGCCGTAGGCCAAAGCGAGCGTGAGATCCCTGGCGGAGATCATGCCCGCGGGCTGGTCCTCCTGGTCGGGCTGGACCGCGATCAGGTGGGAGATCCCGTGCTCGGCCATCAGGTTCGCGGCTTCCTCGAGTGGCTCGTTCGACTTGATGGTGACCAGGTCGGTGGTCGCGACGTCGCCGGCCGTCAGGGTGTCGAGATCGTCGGGTATCCGAGCCAGATCGAGGCTGGTCACGATTCCCCAGGGCCGTGCCTTGCCGACTTCGGCAACGACGATCGAGTGCACGTCGTAGCCGACCATCATCCGGGCGACGTCGGAAAGCTTGGTCTGAGGCCGGCAGGTGATGACGCCCACTCGCATCACGTGATGGACCTGAGCGTCCTTGAACGCCGGGCCGAAATAGCTTCGCTCCACGGTTCAACCCTATTTACTCCCGGCGTGGCTGAGCTCCGTGCTCAACACGGATCCCTGATTGCCTTCGCGGACGCATAGTCTTGGTGGGCACGATGCAGGACGCTTCCGTGATCACCCGCTCTGGCCTCGACGAGCTGATCGCTCTGCTCTCCGGGCGCGGGTACACGGTGATCGGCCCGCGAATCCGCGACGGCGCGATTCTGTACGAGGAGGTTTCCTCCTCCGCCGATCTCCCCGAGGGGATCACCGACGAGCAGGAGGGCGGCACCTACCGGCTCCACGAGCGCGATGACGAAGCGCTCTTCGGCTTCAACAACGGCCCGAACTCCTGGAAGCATCACCTCTTCCCGCCCAACCTGACCCTCTGGAAGGCGAAGCGCGCGGAGGACGGCGCGATCTCCTACGAGGAGCAGGATGAGGAGCGGCCGCGCTACGCCTTCATCGGCGTGCGCTCATGCGACCTGGCCGCGATCGCGGTTCAGGACAAGGTCTTCATCGGGGACTCGTACACCGATGCCGACTACGAGGCCCGGCGACGCGACGCCTTCATCGTCGCGGTCAACTGCTCGAAGGCGGGCAACACCTGCTTCTGCGTCTCGATGGAGACCGGCCCGCGGGCCGAGTCGGGCTACGACCTGGCACTGACGGAGCTGCTCGAGGGGGAGCACCGCTTCCTGATCGAGGCCGGGTCCGAGCGCGGGCGGGAGGTGCTGAACGAGATCGATGCCGAGGAGGCCGATGAGAGTGACGGCTCCGCCGCCGAGCGTGTGTCCGACGAGTGTGCGTCGCAGATGGGCCGGGAGCTCGACACGGACGGCATCAAGGAGCTCCTCTACCGCAACATGGAGCACCCGCGCTGGGACGAGGTCTCCGAGCGCTGCCTCACCTGCGGCAACTGCACCCTTGTCTGCCCGACCTGCTTCTGCCACACGGTGGAGGACACCAGCGACCTGGCGGGCCAGGAGGCCGAGCGGACCCGGCAGTGGGACTCCTGCTTCACCCTCGATCACTCCTACATCCACGGCGGCAGCGTCCGCAACTCGCCCCCCTCGCGGTACCGCCAGTGGATGACCCACAAGCTGGCCACCTGGATCGATCAGTTCGGCACCTCGGGCTGCGTCGGCTGCGGGCGCTGCATCACCTGGTGCCCGGTGGCGATCGACATCACCGAGGAGGCGGCCGCGATCCGCGCCACCGATCTGGGTCCCGACGACGGAAGGGGGATCAGTGCAGACAATTGAGCAGCTGCTCGCCGAAGCGAAGGTCTTCAACGGGATGTCCGAGGAGCACCTGGGGCTGATCGCGGGTTGCGCCCAGAACAAGGTCTTCGAGGACGGCGAGTACCTGATGAGGGAGGGCAACCCGGCGAACACCTTCTTCGTCCTTCGCCACGGCCGGGTTGCGATGGAGATCTTCGTCCCGCAGCGCGGCGGCGTGACGATCGAGACTATCGACGATGGCGACCTGCTCGGCTGGTCCTGGCTCGTGCCGCCGTTCCGCGAGCACCTCGACGCCCGGGCACTCGGCCCCGTGCACGTCGTCGCCTTCGATGCGGCCTGCCTGCGCGGCAAGGCGGACGAGGACCCGGTGCTCGGCTACGAGCTGATGCAGCGCTTCATCCCGGTCATCGTCGAGCGTCTGCAGGCCACCCGGGTCCGGTTGCTCGACGTCTACGGACACGTCGGGGCGAGCTGATGGCCGCAGACCCGACGGTGCCGGTCTCCTACGTCGTCGCGGAGAAGCGCCACGACCTGTCCGACACCTGGACCCTCGAACTGGAGCCGGCCGGTGACAACAGCGTCGGCAAGTTCGATCCGGGCCAGTTCTCGATGCTCTATGCATTCGGCGCAGGCGAGGTCCCGATCTCGGTGAGCGGCGGCGGGGAGGCCGGCGGTCGCGTCGGCCATACGATTCGCGCGGTCGGCGCCACAACCAGCGCCCTCTGCGCGATCGAACCGGGCGCCCAGGTCGGCGTTCGTGGGCCCTTCGGTAACACCTGGCCGCTGGTGGAGGCCGAGGGCGGAGATGTGGTCGTGGTCGCCGGCGGGATCGGTCTCGCTCCGCTGCGCCTCGCCATCAACCGCCTGATCGCCAGGCGCGACTCCTACGGGGCGGTCTCGCTCCTCTACGGCGCGCGCAGCCCTGACGAGGTGCTGTACCCGACCGAGCTGCAGCGCTGGCGAGATGCGGGGATCAGCGTCGCGACGAGCGTCGACAGCGCGCCGAGCGGCTGGGAGGGGCGGGTCGGGCTGGTCACGACGCTGATCCCGGAGGCGGGCTTCGAGGGCGCCCGCACCACGGCGATGGTCTGCGGGCCCGAGGTGATGATGCGATTCGTCTCCTCTGCGTTGCAGGACCGCGGTGTCCCGCTGGACGGCATTTATCTCTCGCTCGAGCGGAACATGAAATGCGCGGTCGGCCACTGCGGACATTGCCAGCTCGCCCACCGCTTCGTCTGCAAGGACGGTCCGGTCTTTCCTGTGGGCCGGATCGGAACTCTCCTCGGAGTTCGCGAGTTGTGACCGAGCGTCCCAAGCTCGCGGTCTGGAAGTTCGCCTCCTGCGACGGCTGCCAGCTCTCGCTGCTCGACTTCGAGCGCGAGCTGGTGGCGCTCCCGGATGAGATCGAGGTCGCCTACTTCCTGGAGGCGACCCGCGGCGAGGTCGAGGGTCCCTACGATCTCTCGCTCGTCGAGGGTTCGATCACCACCCCGCACGACGCTGAGCGGATCAAGGAGGTGCGGGCGAAGTCGAGGCGCCTGGTGACGATCGGGGCCTGCGCGACCTCGGGGGGTATCCAGGCGCTTAGGAATTTCGCCGACGTCGAGGACTTCATGTCGGTCGTCTACGCCTCGCCGGATTACATCTCAACGCTCGAGACCTCGACCGCGATCTCGGCCAACGTCCACGTCGACTTCGAGCTGCAGGGCTGCCCCGTCAACCGCCACCAGCTGCTCGAGGTGATCAGCGCCTTCGTCAACGAGCGCAAGCCGGCGATCCCCAACTATTCGGTCTGCATCGAGTGCAAGCGTGCCGGCAACGTCTGCGTGATGGTCGCCCACGGCACGCCCTGCCTCGGGCCTGTGACGCACGCGGGCTGCGGCGCGCTCTGCCCGAGCTATGACCGCGGCTGCTACGGCTGCTTCGGGCCGATGGAGTCGCCGAACGCGCCCTCGCTGTCGGGCTGGTTCGAGGGGCTCGGCATGGACGAGGTCGACGTGATCCGCGTCTACCGCACCTTCCACGCCGCGCGCGAGCCGTTCAAGGAGGAGAGCGAGAGGCTGGCCGGCGATGGCGGATAACGGCGAGACCCGGACGATCCGCACCGAGGCCCTGGCCAGGGTCGAGGGCGAGGGTGCGATGCAGGTTCGGATCCGCGACGGCGACGTCGAAAACGTCGAGCTGCAGATCTACGAGCCACCCCGCTTCTTCGAGGCTTTCCTGCGCGGCCGCTCTTTCACCGAGGCACCGGATATCACGGCCCGGATCTGCGGCATCTGTCCGGTCGCCTACATGACCAGCGCCTTCAACGCTATGGAGGACGCGCTCGAAGTCGACGTCTCGGAGGGGATCCGGACCCTGCGGCGGCTGATGTATTGCGGTGAGTGGATCGAGTCGCACGCCCTCCACGTCTTCCTGCTGCACGCCCCCGACTTCCTCGGCTTCGAGTCGGCCTGGGCGATGGCCCGCGATCACCGCGAGGTGGTGGAGGGCGGCCTGCGGATCAAGGCGATGGGCAACGACCTGCTGCGGACGATCGGCGGCCGGCCGATCCACCCGATCAACGTCCGCGTCGGCGGCTTCTACAAGGCACCGAGTCGGGCGGATCTGGAGGCGCTCGTTCCGGGCCTGGAGGAGGCGCGCGAGTTGGCGCGGGGCTCGGTCGAGTGGGTCTCGAAGCTCGACTTCCCCGACTTCGAGCAGGACTACGAGTTCTGCGCGCTCCGCCATCCGGACATCTACGCGATCGAGGACGGCCGCCTTGTCTCCGGATCCGGCCTCGACATCGGGCCGGGCGAGTACGAGGAGCACTTCACGGAGATGCAGGTCCCGCACTCGACTGCGCTCCAGTCCCGGATGACGGGCGGCGGCACCTACTTCCTCGGCCCCATGGCGCGCTACTCGCTCAACTCGGTGCAGCTCTCGGACGTGGCGCGCGACGCGGCCGAGCGGGCGGGGCTGGGGGAGAGCTGCCGCAACCCGTTCAAGTCGATCGTCGTCCGGGCCGTCGAAATCCTCTACGCGTTCGACGAGGCGCTCAGATTGATCGAGGACTACGAGCCGCCCGACCCGCCGGCGGTGGAGGTCGCGCCGCGCGCCTCGGTCGGCACTGGCTGGAGCGAGGCGCCGCGGGGGATGCTCTGGCACCGTTACCGCCTCGAGGACGACGGCTCGATCGCGGAGGCGCGGATCGTTCCGCCAACCTCCCAGAACCAGGCGCGGATCGAGCAGGACCTGCTCGAGTTCGTCCGCCCGCGCGTCGAGCTCTCCGACGAGCGTCTGCAATGGGAGTGCGAGCAGGCGATCCGCAACTACGACCCCTGCATCTCCTGCTCGACCCACTTCCTCAAGCTGGACGTGGATCGCGCATGAGCTCTCCGTCCTGACGATGCCTCGCACTTTCGTCCACAAGGAGATCCGGCCGACGGACCCGGCCTTCCTCCACGACGAGCGGCAGTTCCTCGAGCGGCAGTGGGGCGTCTTGCATCTGATGGAGCGCAAGCGCGAACATCTGGACCGTGACATCGAGCACGCGAGATCGCTCGCGGCGCGAGCCGGTATCCGGCTCGACCGTCAAGTCGAGCGGGCGGTTGAGAAGGAGGAGAAGCGGTTGCTCTCGCTGATCGGCATCGGCAACCGCTTCCGCCGCGATGACGCCGCGGGGCTCGAGGTCGTGCGCCGCCTTCGGCTCGCCCATCCGCCGGGCGTGATCCTGATCGAGCAGGAGGGGGAGCCGGCCTCGCTGATCGAGGCGTGGAGCACGGCCGACGAGGGGCTCGTGGTCGACGGGATCAGCTCTGGCTCGGCGCCGGGCAAGCTCCACCGCTTCGACGTCACCGACGCGCCGCTGCCGGTCGAGATCTTCAACCCCTCCACCCACGCCATGGGCCTTCCCGACGCCGTCGAGCTGGCGCGGGAGCTCGACCGGCTGCCGGGTCGCCTGGTCGTCTACGGGATCGAGGGTGAGACCTTCGAGGCCGGGGAGGGCCTCTCGGACCCGGTGGAGAAGACCGTCGAGAAGCTCGTGCTCGACCTCTACAACGAGCTCAACGGGGCGAGCTGATGCCACGAGCTCGCCGTCGCCCCACGAAGAGGAAGTAGGTCGCAGATGGCCGAGGAACGAAGTACCAGCACCGAGGAGGCCCAGCGGGTCGGTGACGAGATCGGGGTCGATTGGGAGCGCTTCGACCTGGAGCAGTTCCGGGCCGGGATGGACGTCGAGTTCGAGCACGGCAGCCACGATCCGCAGACCGATGTCACGCACGACGATCCGATCGTGACCGGCAAGATCGCGCTCGCCCACATGAAGGAGTTCCCGGATTACTACGAGCGCCTCGAGCGGATGGAGGCCGAGGCCGAGCGGGACTGGGCCGACAAGCGCTGAGAGTGGCGCGAAAGGCCTCTGACTATTTCCCGGTCCGCGGCCACGGTCGGTGCGGCGGTGAGCCCTGCAGCCTGATCCGGTAATCCACCGCGACGGCTCCGCCGGGACCGGCGACCACCGGATTCAGATCCATCTCGGCGATCTCGCGGTGGGCGTCGACCATCGCGCTCACCCGCAGGAGGAGATCCTCGAGCCTCCCCAGGTCCACCGGCGGCGCGCCTCGATAGCCGGTCAGGAGAGGAAAGGTTCTGAGCGAGCCGAGCATCTGGCTCACGTCGCTGCGCGTGACAGGACAGATCCGGACGGAGACGTCCTTGATCAGCTCGGCCTGGGTGCCGCCCGCTCCGCAGGCGAGCACCGGGCCGAAGGTGACGTCCTCCACGACGCCCACGAGCAGCTCGGGCCCCGGCTCGGCCATTCCCTGGACGACGAAGGACTCCCGCTCCGCGCCGGCCTCCGCGATAGCGGTGTCCATCTCCCCGGCCGCTCGCCGCACCTCCTCGGCACCGGAGAGGCGCGCCTGGACGGCGCCCATCTCACTCTTGTGGAGGAGGCCTGGTCCCTGCGCCTTGAGCGCGACCGAGCCGCCGAGTTCTTCCGCCGCAGCTGCCGCGGCGGCCGCGTCCCCCGCGATCCGCCAGTCGGGGATGGCGATCCCGTAGCAGCCGAGCAGGCGCGAGGCATCCTCCATCGCCATCCACTCTTCACCGCCGTCCAGCGACTCGGCGATCAGCGCCGCAGCGGTCTCACTGTCAACATCCTCGAGCTCCGGTGGCTCCTGCGCCGGTTGTCCCTTCCACTCGACGTGGCGCATCACCCTCCCGAGCGCTCGAGCGGCATCCTCGGGATAACTGTGGATCGGCAGCGAGCTCACCTCGCGGATCGCGGCGTGGTCTTGGGGTGACATGAACACCGCCTGAATGGGGATATCCCGCGCGACCTGCCCCGCCGCCATCTCGATCGCGGCGGCAACGTCCACCGCGCGGGTGAGCAGCGGCCTGATGAAGATCACGATCAGCGCGTCGATGCCGTCCCATTCGGCCATCGCGCGGATCGTCTCTCGGTAATGCTCAGCGGTCGCCGTGGCGATCATGTCCACCGGGTTGAGCAAACCCGCCTCGGAAGGAAGAACTCGGCGCAGCGACTCGCGCACGGCGTCCGGCAGCTCCGGAACCTCCAAACCGGCCGCCTCGCAGGCGTCCGCGCACATGATCCCCGGGCCGCCCGCGTTGGTGACGATGCCCACCCGCGAGCCGTCGGGCACGGGCTGACTCGAGAGCAGCGAACTCACGTCGAACAGCTCCGAGAGCGTCTCCGTGCGGATCACGCCAGCCTGCTCGAAGAGCGCGTCGACGGTCACGTCGGAGGCCGCCAGCAGGGCGCCGGTGTGGGAGCTGGTCGCGCGCTGGCCGGCGGCCGAGCGGCCGCTCTTCACTACGACGACGGGCATCTCCCGTCCGACGCGGCGCGCGACCCGCGAGAAGCGGCGCGGATCGCTGAACGATTCGATGTAGAGCAGGGCGACCCGGGTCTCGCCGTCGCTCTCCCAGTACTCGAGGAAGTCGTTGGCCGTGATGTCGGCGCGGTTGCCGATCGAGGCGAAGGAGGAGACCCCCAGCCCGCGATCTCGGGCGAGGTCGATCAGGGCGAGCCCGAGAGCCCCGCTCTGGCTGACGAAGCCGATCCCGCCAGGCGGTGGGGTGTTCGGCGCGAAGGTGGCGTTGAGGTGGCGGCCGGGAGCAGTGTTCAGGATGCCCAGGCAGTTCGGGCCGACCAATCGCATCCCGGCTGCCCGGCAGACTTCTACCAGTTCACGTTCGCGGTCGATTCCCTCCGGCCCGGCTTCCCCGAAGCCGGCCGAGATCACGACCAGCGCCCGCACGCCGCGCTCGCCGCACTCCCGCGCGACGTCGATCACCTTGGGGGCCGGCACCGCGATCACCGCCAGCTCGATGTCCTCGGGCAGGTTCGCGACGCTCCCATAGGCATGCACGGCCTGAACCACGTCCGCGCTCGGATTGACGGGATAGACGACGCCCTCGAAACCGGACTCGAGCGCGTTGTGGAAGAGCTGTCCGCCGATGGTGTCCCGGTTGCGGGAGGCCCCGATCACGGCGACCGCCGTGGGCTCGAGGAAGGAGCGAAGAGCCGCGATCGCCGCGAGGCGGTCACGGTCCTCGAACCGGCCCAACGCCTCCTCCGCGAAGGAGGTGGGCAGCTCGACCCGGATCGCGCCGGGCTCGGATGACACCTCCACCGGGAAGCCGCTCTCACGGAAAACCTCGAGCATCCGGTGGTTCTGGGGCATGACCTCCGCCCAGAAAACGGAGATCCCGTTCTCCGAGGCGACCTCCGCGAGGTGGGCGAGCAGCAGCGTGCCGAGGCCCTTTCCCTGGAGGCGGTCCGCCACCGCGAAAGCGACCTCGGCATCGTCAGGGCCGTCTCCGAAGTAGAGCCCCTGTCCAACCACCGTCTCGTCGCGAATCGCCACGAGCCCGTAGCGACGCGAGTAATCGATGTCCACCATCGAGCGGGCCGCCGCCCCAAGGTCCGTGGCCACCGAGAAGAACCTGAACATCCGGGACTCCGGGTGAAGCCCCTCGAGGAACCGGTGGATGGCCTCCTCGTCCTCCGCGCGGACCGGGCGCACGTGCACGGTGGAGCCGTCCCGCAGCACCACCTCGGCCTCGCGTTCGGCTGGGTAGGCGGCTCCGGCTCCGGGCATCCCGGTCAGCCTAAGCCCCGCGCGCCCGAATCCCGCTACGCGTCGAGCGGAGTGAGGCCGGCGCCACGCGGAACCACGACCACCGGGCAGGACGCCGCCGCCATCACGCGGGCCGAGACGCTGCCGAGCAGGGTCCCTTTGACGGGGCCATAGCCACGGGAGCCGAGCACCAGCAGGTCGAGATCGCTGGTCGCCTCAGCCAGGGTCTCGGCGGGGTCACCATGGAGCAGCAGGGGCTCCGTGGGCACGCCGTCGGGTACGCGCCTAACAGCCTGCTCCTGGATGTGCTCCCACTCCTTCTCCTTGAACTCCCGGTACTCCTCAGGGCCGAGCGGCGAGAGCAGGCCGCCGAGGACATAGTGGGGTTGACCCATCACGCTGAGGACCCTCAAGCCGACGTTCAACCGCTGTGCGAGCAGCGCTGCGGCCGAGAGTGCGCGCCGCGACTCCGAGGCTCCGTCGAACGCGACGCCGATTCGGGCGAGGCGGGCATCCGAGCGGGCATAGCCGCGCGGCGCGACCGCGACCGTGCTGTGCACCCCTGACAGCAACGATCCGCCGACCGTGCCGACCTGCACGCGCCTGGACTTGCCGTGGCGAGTCGACCCGATCACAATGGCGGTCGGCTTGAGCCAATCGGTCAGCTCGTAGATCCCTGCTGCCGGCGAGTCGTTGACCAGCATCTTCTCTTGGACGTCGAGACCGTCGAGATGCTCGCGAGCCTTGGCGAACAATGACTCGGAGTAGGTCTGCACCGCCTTGTCTAACTCGCTGGCATCCGCGCCGTCACCCGGCTGGGAGATGATCGTTGCGACGAGTGGCCTCGCATCGAGGATCTCGCTCATCTCCCGGCCAAGTCCGAGCGCGTCCTCTCCTTCGGGGGTGTCGTCGTAGCCGATCAGGACCGTCGGGCGCATTCGAACTCCCCTGTCAGATCTTCTCGGGGACCATCTCGATCGCCCCGCAGGGGCACTCCTGGACGCAGAGGCCGCAGCCCTTACAGAAGTCGAGGTCGATCGCGTAGCCGTTGACGTTCGGATTCTCCGCCGCTTCGGCCAGCTTGATCACCGCGTTGTCGGGGCAGACGCCGAAGCAGTTGTCGCAGCTGAAGCAATTGCCGCAGGACATGCAGCGCCGCGCCTCGTAGAGCGCGTTCGACTCGTCGAGCCCGCCGACCACCTCGTCGAAGGTGGAGCGCCGGCGCTCGATCTCGAGCTCGGGCTGCAGTGACTTGGGTGCGTCGGCGTAGTACCAGGTGTTGAGCTGGTCGAAGGTGATGACCTCGTGCTTGGGCCCTGGCTCGTATGCCTGACTGCGCAGCCAGCCGTCGATGTTGCGCGCGGCCTTCTTTCCATGGCCGACGCCGACGGTCACAGTCCGCTCGGCCGGGACCATGTCTCCGCCCGCGAAGACGCCCTCGTGCCCGGTCATCATGTTCGGCCCGACCTGGACGACACCATCCTCAACCTCGATGCCGGAGACGTCGTCGAGCAGCGACAGGTCGGCCTCCTGGCCCAGAGCGAGGATCACGGAGTCCGCCTCCAGCTGGTCGAGCTCGCCGGTGGGCTGGGGGAAGCCCGTCTCGTCGAGCTCCATCTTCTCGACGGTGATGGTGCCACCGTCGACCTGCTTGATGGTCTCGAGCCAGCGCATCATCACGCCCTCCTCCTCGGCCTCGGCGACCTCGAACTCGTGGGCGGGCATCTTGTCACGGTTTCGCCGGTAGACGACCACGGCGTCCGTGGCACCGAGGCGCTTGGCGGTGCGGGCCGCGTCCATCGCCGTGTTGCCGCCGCCGTAGACGACGACCTTGCGACCGAGCAGCGGCTTTTCGTCGTCAGACTCCATCGACTCGAGCAGCGAGACGGCGTCGAGGATGCGCGCAGCCTCGCCGGCCGGGATGTCGGCGTGCTTGCCTATGTGGGCACCGACGGCGAGGAAGGCCGCGTCGAAGCCGCCGCCGGTCATCGCTTCCTCGATGTTTGCGACCTTCTTGTTCAGCTCGAGCTCGACACCCATCGCCAGGATCCGGTCGACCTCGGCGTCGAGCACGTCACGCGGCAGCCGGTAGGTCGGGATGCCGAAGCGCATCATGCCGCCGGCCATGGGACCGGCCTCGAAGATCGTCACCTCGTGGCCGAGGCGGCGCAGGTGGTACGCGGCCGAGAGGCCGGAGGGCCCTGCGCCGACGACCAGAACGCGCTTGCCGGAGGCCTCGGCCGGGGGGTCGAAGGACCAGCCCCGCTTGATCGCCTCGTCCCCGATGAAGCGCTCGACCGAGTGGATGCCGACGGCCTCGTCGAGCTCGCCGCGGTTGCAGGAGGTCTCGCACGGGTGGTAACAGACGCGACCCATGATCGCCGGGAAGGGGTTGTCCTCGACGATCTTGTGCCAGGCCCGCTCGTAGCCTCCGTCGCCGTCCTCGGCCTCGTACAACCACGCCTGGCAGTTCTCGCCGGCGGGGCAGGCGTGGTTGCAGGGTGGCAGTCGGTCGATGTACTGGGCGCGCTCGGTCCGCCAGTTGCCCGTTTTGTTGGCGAGGCTTGAGCCGACGTCGAGCGTGATGGCGAAAGGGAGGTTTTTCTCGGTGGCTTCCATCACTGTGGCCCGTGGGGAGTGTCGGCGAGCAGATCCCGGCGGCCTTCGTGGAGCAGGTCGGGGAGGGCGCCGTAGCCCCCGTTCAGCCCGAATCGCCTGACGTTGGCGTCGGCGCGCGCCTGGATGGCGTCAATCACATCGGTTCGCGGTGGGTCCTTGAAGAGATGGGCGTAGCGCTTCTGCAGCTTCAGGTATTCGGTGACCGGCACCTGCTCGCGGATCTTCGAGACACCGACCACCTCACCGTCCTCGGCCTCGAAGACGGGAAAGATGCCGGTCTCCTTGGCGAGGCGGGCGACTTTGATCGTGTCCTCGGAAGCAGAGCCCCAGCCCAGCGGGCAGGGCACGAAGACATGCAGGTAGCGGGCACCGCGGAACTTCATGGCCCGCTCGACCTTGTACTCGAGGTCACGGAGCTCGGCCACGGTGGCGGTCGCCACGTAGGGAATCTCGTGCGCCATCGCGATCAGCGGGGCGTTCTTGCCTTGGCCGAAGACGTTGCCGGGCTCATCGCCCACTGGCTTGGTGTTGGCGGTGCGCGCTGCGGGCGGGGTGGCGCCAGAGCGCTGCACGCCGGTGTTCATATAGGCCTCGTTGTCGTAACAGACGAAGAGCACGTCGTCGTTTCGCTCGAACATCCCGGAGAGACATCCGAAGCCGATGTCGAGCGTGCCGCCGTCGCCGCCCTGGCCGATCACCCTGACCTCCTCGCGGCCTTTGGCCTTGAGTGCCGCAGCGATCCCGGTGCTCACCGCCGGGGCGTTGCCGAACAGCGAGTGGATCCAGGGGAGCTGCCAGGAGCTCTCGGGGTAGGGGGTGGAGAAGACCTCGAGGCATCCGGTCGCGTTGGCGGCGATGAGCTTGCCCTGCGTCGCTCGCATCGCCGAGTCGAGCACGAAGCGCGCGCCGAGCGCCTCGCCGCATCCCTGGCAGGCGCGGTGCCCGCAGGTGAGAGTGTTGGAGCGCTCCGTCCTGGACTGGACGGCGCGCTTCTCGGGATCGAGCAGTCGACCACCAACGGCATAGGTGCCGGTCTGGTAGAGCTTGACGTCCTGGTAGGGCATGGTTCGTGATCCTCAGTGGGGTTCGGCCGCGACCACTCCGAGGTCGCGGAGCATGTTCTCGGCGTGTGGACCCGCGGGTCGGCCATTACCCTCGCGGGCCAGTTCACGCGCGACCAACTCGGTATCAAGGTCGAGGAAGTTGAGATCCTCGAGCTCGTCGCGCCCAGCCTGCTCGAGGAGCTGTCGCAGCGATTCGCGGGTGATCGACCGGCCGCCGAGCCCCGCGATCACAGTGCTGCAGCGGATGTGTCTGTGGTGCAGTGCCTCGTGGATGTTCGTCGAGACGATCCCGCCCCTCCCGACGGCCAACGCCTTCTCCAGGATCACGACGCGGGAGGCGCCGGCGAGCGCCTCGCTGACTTCCTTCAGCGGGAACGGCCGGAAGGACTTGATGCCCAGGGCCCCGACCCTGATGCCCGCCTTGCGCATTTCATCCACGACCTCCTCGATGGTGCCGAGCACGGAGCCGAGGGCGACGATGATCGTCTCGGCGCCCTCCGTCCGGTACTCGCGCACCAGGCCCCCGGAGGGCCGCCCGAAGTCGATCGCAAAGCGCTGAGCCACCTCCGGAATCACGTCGAGCGCATGCATCTGCTTCGCGTGCGCGAGGTACTTGACCTCGAAGAACGCTTCCGGGCCGACCATCGCGCCGATCGTCACCGGGTCAGCCGGGTCGAGCAGCTGCCGGGGCTCCAACGGAGGCAGGAACGCATCGACGGTCTCCTGGTCTGGGATGTCGACCTCGTCGTACGCGTGAGTGAGGATGAAGCCGTCCATGCAGACCATCACCGGCAGCGAGAGCTGCTCTGCGATCCGGAAGGCCTGGATGTGCATGTCGAGCGCCTCCTGATTGGACTCGGCGTAGAGCTGGATCCAGCCGGAGTCGCGCATCGACATGGAGTCGGAGTGGTCGTTCCAGATGTTGATCGGGGCTCCGATCGCCCGGTTCGCGATCGTCATCACGATCGGCAGGCCTAGGCCGGACGCGTTGTAGACCGCCTCCGCCATGAAAAGGATGCCCTGGGAGGCCGTCGCGGTGTAGGTGCGGGCGCCGGTGGCGGATGCCCCGATGGCGGCGGACATGGCGCCGAACTCCGACTCGACCATCAGGTACTCGCAGGGGGAGAGGTCGCCGGTCCTGACCATGTCGGAGAGGTGCTCCACGATGTGGGTCTGCGGCGAGATCGGATACGCGCTGATCACCTCGGGGCGGCTGAGGGCAACGGCCTCGGCGACGGCACGGGACCCCTCCTCCTGTCTAAGCATGGGCCAGCTCCCTGATTTCGCGCTGGACGAAGTCATGGGCCTCGGTGGCCGCGAGCATGTTGCGGTCTGCGACGTCCCCGGAGAACTTCTGCCCGATCGCCTGGACGACAGCCTCCAGCGTGACTTCGCCCGTCATCGCCGCGAAGCCGCCGAGCAGGGCAGTGTTGGGGAGCGGACGACCGAGCCGGCGGCTCGCGATCTCGCTCGCCGGCACGGCGAGCAGGCGACCGGGGCGGAGGCCGGAGGCGAACTCGCTGAGCCCGAGATCCTCTGGGCTCCGCGAGGTGTTGATCAGCACATAGCCGTCCTCCAGTAGCCCAGCGAAGACCTTGACCTGGTGAAGCAGGGTCGGGTCCTGGATGATCAGGGCGTCGGGCTCCGAGACGGGCTCGCGAGAGCGGATCGGCCATTCGTCGATCCGGCAGAACGAGGTGACTGGGGCGCCGGCGCGCTCAGAGCCGAAGGTGGGGAAGGCTTGGGCATGCTTGCCGTCCTCGAAGGCGGCTACCGAGAGCATCTCCGCTGCGCTGACGACTCCCTGGCCGCCACGTCCGTGTATGCGGACCTGAAACATCAGGCCGCCGCCTTGGCCGCTGCCAGTTCGCTCAGCTCGCTGATCGAGCTCTCGATTCCGTCCCTGAGGACCTCGACGTCGCGACAGGAATCGCGGTCGACGTTGAGGCAGAAGTACAGGGTCCCGTCATAGCTGAACACCGCGAGTCCGATGGAGTGCGCGGCAGCGATCGGCACCAGCGGCCAGATCTCGTCGATCTGGGAGCCGAAGTAGTAGAGGGGCGTCTGCGGTCCGGGAACGTTCGTAACCGTCACGTTGAAGAGGCGCGTCGCGAACAGGGAGCGTGCGACGAAGCTGTGCAGCACCGGCGGCATGTGATTGCCGAGATCGAGGAGGAAGCTCGAGCCCTCGTGCTGCGTCCCCGCCTTCAGGGCCTCGGCCTCCTCGACCTGGAGCCGATAGCGCTCGGACGGGTCGGACGCCGCGACCGGTAGGTGCACGAACAGCGACGAGATCTTGTTGCCCATCGCCAGGTGATCGCCGGCGCTGCGCACGTTCATCGGGACCATCGCCCGCAGACCCGGATCGGGCGGCTCCTCGCCGCGGTGCTCGAGCAGCCGGCGGAGGCCGCCGGCGGCGGAGGCGAGGACGACGTCGTTCACCGTGCCGCCGAGCGCGCGCTTGATCTGCTTCAGCTCACCGAGCTCGACGGTGAGCACCGAGAGGGTGCGCTTCGCGCCGATCGGCTCGTTCAGGCTGGTGTGGGGCGCCGCAATCAGCTCGTCGCGGACGATCAACTCCGCGAAAGCCTTCGAGCGCCGGAAGGCATCCCGGGCGCGGGAGGGGTGGGAAGCGAAGCCGACGGCGGTCTCGGCCGCCTGCAGGCCGGACTGGCCCGCACTCACGGCCGCATGCCCGAGCCGCAGGCCGGGGCGGGCGAGACGCGCGACGCCGCGCTGCAGGGAAGTGGGTTCAGGCTCGGTAACGGTCTCGATCTCGGCGCTGGCCCCGAGCCGAACCGTGCTGGTTGAAGTCCCGTTGACCGCCCGCTCGGGCCTCTCGCGCTCGGTGTCCAGCATGATCGTCGCCAGGTCGACGGAGCCGACCCCGTCGATCATGCAGTGATGGGTTTTGGTGACCAGAGCCCAGCGGCCGTCGGCGAGTTCGAGGACCGCGATCTCCCACAGCGGCTTGGTGCGATCGAGCCTCTGCGAGTAGTACTCCCCAGCCCACTCCAGGAGCTCGTCCCGGCCGCCCGGCGCATGCAGGCCGGCCGGGAAGACGTGGCGCTCCACTTGAAAGTCTGTGTCCTCCTCCCAGGTGGGCCAGTGCAGGCCGCCCGTCCGCGGGTGGGAGAGCCGTTGGGTGTAGCGCGGCAGGTCGGGCAGCCGGGCGATCACGTCCCGGCGGATCTGATCCAGCGGGGGAGCCCCGCCAGGGTGTGGCTCCAGGATCATGACCCCACCGATGTGCATGTGGGCGCTCTGGTCGATCTCCTCCAGCTCGAGGAAGGTCGCGTCGAGGGCGGAGAGCTGCTCGCCCATGACCTACCGCGCCCGCGCTGCGTCGAGAATCGCCCGGCGCTCCGCCGAGGCGACAAGGCGGCGGGCCTTGTCGACGGCGTCGATGTTGACCGAGATCGCGTCGATGCCGGCCTCGACGAGGAGCTGGGCGTACTCGCGGTGAACCGAAGGGGCCTGGCCGCAGATCGAGGTCGCCAGGCCGAGCTCCTTGGCGCGGGGGATCAGCATGCGCAGGTAATCGGTGACCGCGGAATCTCGCTCGTCGAAGAGCTCGGACAGGGTCCCGGAGTCGCGGTCGGACCCGAGCATCAACTGGGTGAGGTCGTTGGAGCCGACCGAGATGCCCTTGACGCCGAGCTCCGCATAGCGCTCCAGGTGGAAGTAGACCGAGGGGACCTCAGCCATCACCCAGAGCTCGAAGCCCGGCCGATCGAGCAGACCCTCCTCGCGCATCATGTCCCGGCAGGCGGTGAGCTCGCGCGGTGTGCGCACGAACGGGAGCATCACGTGGAAGTTCGTGTGTCCCGCGTCCCAGACCTGGCGGATCGCCGCCAGCTCCAGCCGGAAGAGGTCAGGCTCGAGCATGTAGCGAAGCGCGCCCCGGTAGCCGATCATCGGGTTCGCCTCTTCGGGCTCGAAGCGCTCGCCGCCCTCGAGCCCCTTGAATTCATTCGACCGGAAGTCGATCGTCCGGTAGGTGATCGGTCGAGGCGAGAAGCCCTCGGCGAACTTGGTCAGGGCGCTGCCCATCCGCTCGACGAACTCGTTGCCCTTGCCCTGCTCGAGCAGCAGGCGGGGGTGGCGGCCCTCGAGGGCCTCGATCACCATCAGCTCGGCGCGAAGCAGGCCGCAGCCGTCGACGTTGAGTCTCGCGGCGCGCTCGATCTGGGAGGGCTCGGAGAGATTGACCAGCAGCTGGGTTGCGGTGACGGGGGCCGCGCCGACGGTGGGGGCGGCGGCCTCTGAACCGTCATCCTCGCCGACCATGGCGACCTCGCCCTCGTAGACGGTGCCGTGAGTTGCGTCCACTGTGACCAGCTCGCCGTCGCGGAGCTTGCTGGTGGCATCGGCGGCGCCAACGACGCAGGGGATGCCGAGCTCGCGGGAGACGATCGCGGCGTGGCAGGTCATGCCGCCGGAGTCGGTGATGATCGCCGCCGAGCGCCGCATCAGCGGAACCCAGTCCGGAGCGGTCATATGGGTGACGAGAACGTCGCCCTCCTTCAGGTCGTTGCCCTTCGCGAGGTCGGAGACGATCTTCACCTCGCCGTGGCCGACACCGGGAGCGGCACCCAAACCGCGTACAAGGGCTTCGCCCTCGTGCTCAGCGAGCTCAGCACTCTTGTCGCCGCCCGATGCGGTCACCGGCCGCGACTGGAGCATCCAAGCAGTGCCCTCCCCGTCGAAGGCCCACTCGGTGTCCTGCGGGGTCCCGTAGTGACCTTCGTCGCGGATCCCGAGCTTCGCCACCTCGCGAACCTCCTCATCGCTGAGAACGGGCTGCGTTGACTCCTCGCCAGAGAGCTCGCGGGTGCGGGTGCCTCCGTCGGGGAGCGGCTCGATCACAAGCTCCTTGCGCTTCACGTCGCGCTTCTCGATGTGGAGGGTCTCCTTGTCGACCACGTAACGGTCGGGAGAGACCTGGCCGGAGACGACCGACTCGCCGAGGCCGAGCGAGCCCTCGATCACCAGGCGATCGCGGTCCCCTGAGGCAGGATCGATGGTGAACATGACGCCCGCTCGGGTCGAGAGGATCTGGAGCTGGACGACCACGGCGATGTCCATGTCGGACTGCCCGAAGCCCTGCTTGGCGCGGTAGAAGACAGTGCGGGCTCCGAACAGCGAGGACCAGCACCGGCGCACGGCGTCGACGACCTCGTCGGGGCCACGCACGTTCAGGAAGGTCTCGTTCATGCCGGCGAAGGACGCGGCCTCCGTGTCCTCTGCGGTCGCGGAGGAGCGGACGGCCACCGGCGGGTTGTCGCGGTCGCCCGCGAGCTCGAGGTACGCATCCCGGATCTCCTGCGCGATCTCGTCGGGGACCGGCTCCTCCTCGACCATCACGCGGACCTCCTTGGTCGCGCGGTCGAGCTCGGCGGTGTCGTCGACGTCGACGGAGGAGAGGCGCTCCTCGATCCTCTCGCGGAGGCCGCCGACGTCGCAGAAGATCGCGTAGGAGGGGGCGCCGACGACGAAACCGTCCGGAACCGGGAGGCCCGCCGCCGTCATCTCTCCAAGGTTCGCCCCCTTGCCGCCCGCGTAGTCGACGTCATCACGGGAGAGGTCCTCGAAACGGCGGAGCAGAGCAGTGGAAACTGGCATCGACGGCCTCCTGGGGCTCGCTTGGTGGGTTCGTCCAAGCTACGCCCGGCCGGCGCACGCTTCATCCGCGCCCGCCACCGGTCTTCGGACTGTGGCGAACTACCTAGTCGTCTCCTCCTTCGCCTCCTCCATCGGAGGGTGCGCTCGGCGCCGCCGGAGCGGGCGCCGGAGCCGAGGTGGTCGTGCTCGCCGAAGTGGAGGTGGTCGTTGGAGCGACGGGCGGCTTCTTTGCGGCGGAGGATCGAGGCGCGAGCGCCCTCCCCGCACTTACCGGCTCCGACGAGATTCCGATCTTCTGACTGACCATCTGGGTGGCGAGGAACGCGATCGCTGCGGCCACCAGCAGCCCAAGGAGGGCGAGAAGGGGCCAGCGAAGGGAGGACGTGGTCACCGCAGCTCGCCTCCGATGCCGGCTGCGGCGGTATGAGCGGGGAGCTCGATCACCGCGCGGGCACCAATACCCATGTCGCGGTTCTCGATCCTGACTGAGCCTCCCCAAGCCTCGGCCAATTCGCGCGCGATCGGCAGTCCAAGGCCGGTCCCCCTGACCCCACCGGAGGCGCTGCCGCGGTGGAACCGCTCGAAGATAGCTTCCTCCTCGCCGGCTTGGAGGCCCGGACCGCTGTCCAATACCTCAATCCGGCCCGGCGCGGTAACGATGCGCACCTCCGATCCGTCCGGCGAGTACCCGATTGCGTTCTCGATCAGCGCGTCGAGCGCCCGGTCGAAATCAGCGCGCGCACACCAGCAGCTTTCCGACTCGCCGACGCTCTCGCGGATGAGCCCGATTGCCGCCTCGTCGGCGGTCTTCTGCCACCGCTCCCTTGCGCGATCGGCGGCTTGCGTGACATCGAACTCCTCGCCCGGCGACTCGCGCTCGCCGGCGCGGCTGAGGATGAGCAGCTCGTTGACGATCTCCGAGAGACGATCCACCTCCCGGATCCCGGCGTCGATCTCATCCCGGCGGTCGCCCTCGGGGGTGTCCTCGCGAAGCTCCTCGAGCTGGAGGCGGACCCCGGTCAGCGGTGTGCGTAGCTGATGGGAAGCGTCGGCGACGAACTCCTGTTGCCCGCGCAGCAATCTGCCGAGGCGTGCCGTCATCCGGTTGAACGAGCGAGCCAGCGTCCGCTGTTCGCTGCTGCCCTCGACCGGAGCGGTCGCCGTCAGATCACCCGCCTCGACGCGGCGGGCGGCCTCCTCCAGCCGGCCGATCGGGCGCGAGGTCTGCCTCGCGATCAGGGCGCCTGCGATCGCCCCCAACAGCAGGATGACGCCTCCAAGCACCACGAGACCGAGGATCGAACGACGCGTGGCGCGGTGAACGGCGGCGGTGCTCTGGGTGATGCGAACGGCGCCAACCGGCCGGCCGGCGCGGAGTATCGGCACGGCGGTGGCGAGGATCTCCGCGCCGAGCGTCTGGCTGGGGCGATTCCCTTGGAACGTCCCTCCACTGAGGGCCGCGGCGATCTCGGGGCGCGACGCGTATCTGGCCCCGATTTCCGCGGGGCCGGCGCTGTCGGCGACCACCCTGCCCGAATGGTCCACGACGATCACCCGGCCACGCTGGCTCTGCGCTGAAGAGGAGACCAGGCGCTGCAGCGTCGCCCTTTGAGAGTGCTCCAAGAGCTCCGGCGCGCTGGCGGCGACGAGGTCGGCCTGGCTGCGCGCCTGGGCCTTGACTTCGGAATCGACCCGGTCGCCGAGGCTGACGGCGAGGGGCACGCCGAATGCGATCAGGGAGAGCAGCAGCAGGTACGCCACCGCGATCGTCAGTCCGGTACGGAGGCTTACGGCGAATCACCTTCCTGCCCGAGCAGGCGGAAGCCCACTCCGCGGACGGTCTCGATGAAGCGGGGATCGGCGCTGTCGTCGCCGAGCTTCTTGCGCAGCGTGCGGATGTGAACGTCGAGGGTCTTCGTGGAGCCGAACCAGTTGGTGTCCCAAACCCGAGCCATCAGGTCCTCCCGGGTGGTGACCTCGCCGGGATGTACGGCGAGCGCCGCGAGCAGATCGAACTCCTTGCGAGTCAATGGGACCGTTTCGCCGGCGAGCGTCACCGATCTGGCCGCCGGGTCCAGGACCAGGTCTCCGATCTCGATCGGCGCATTCGGCTCCGACTGTGACGCCCGGGGCCGCCGCAGCACGGCGCGGATGCGAGAGATCAACTCCCGCGAGCTGAACGGCTTGACCACGTAGTCGTCCGCGCCGAGCTCCAGGCCCAGCACCCTGTCCATCTCGGTCCCGCGGGCGGTGACCATGACGATTGGGACGTCGGAGCTCCGGCGGAGCGTGCGGCAGAGATCAGCTCCGTCGCCGTCTGGGAGGTTGAGGTCGAGCAGGACGAGATCGGGATCGACGCGCTCCGCGAGCTCGAGTCCCTCGGCGACCGTCTGTGCGATCACCGGGTCGTAGCCATTGCGGCGCAGCGCCTTCGAGAAGGGCTCGAAGATCGACGCCTCATCCTCGACGAAGAGGATGCGCCGGGGAGGGAGTGAGCCGGGCACGGGGCCAATGTAACGCCGCCTCCGCCGGCCCCCGAGGCGCCGTCAAATCCTTTCCCCTCCCTTTACCTGCGCTTCTCGGGCCGTTTCCCCGCCGCTCCGCAGAATCGTGTTCCAACCACTAGGTGAAGGAGCGGATGCGGTGAACGACTTGAGAATCAAGATTGCGGCCTTCGCTCTCGTCCTCGGACTCGGAGGGCTCGGCGGCTACGCGATGAGCTCCAACCGGGCGGCGACGCAGAAGGCCGCCAGCGCTCCGACGCCGACCACCCAGGTGATCCGGCGCACCGTCCACGTCAAGCCGAAGCACCAGCACCAGGCAGAGGCCGCGGGCCCGCCGCACAGCTCTCCAACCAGCTCGCAGGCGAGCAGCCCGACGAGCACGCCGGTCTCGACCGGCAGCAGTGGAGCCTCCTCGGCGGCCCCGAGCCATTCGCCCGTTACGACCGGATCGAGCGGCGGTGGCGGTGGCGGCGGCGGGGGCGGCGGTGGCGAGGGCGACGACCGTGGCGAGGGCGGCGACGACTGACCGTCTGGCAATTCAGACCAGAGGAGGAGTGAATCGAGATGGGCGACATACGGATCAAGATCGCGGCAGCAGCAGTCTGCATCGGCCTTGGGGGCCTCGGCGGCTTCGCCATGGCCTCCAACCCCGCGGCCAATCAGGCCCCGGCTCCACTCGTCTCCTCACCCGGCAACGCGCATTCGACGCAGCCCATAACCACGGGCGCAAGCGGAGCAGCGAGTACCAGCGCCGCAACGCCGACGCCCGGAACGCCCGTGCCGGTTCCGATCGCCGCGAACCCGAAGGCGCCGGCGAATGGAGGACCCGCCAATGACTGAGCATCAGGTTGAACCCGAGCCGGAGCCCCGCCCGGCACCCCGCCCGGCACCCCGGCGTCGTCCCAAGGCGCTGCCCACGGTGCTAGCGGCGGTGGCCGTCTTCGCCGTCGCGTTCGAGTTCCTCGCGTTTCAGCTGAGCTCGGGTCGCGATCCAGCGATCGGCGGCGCTACCGCCGCGGTCACCCGCCAGGCTGCCGCGCGTCCTGTGAACAAGAGACTCGTGATCACCAGGGTGATCGCGCCGAGTTCGGCCGGCACCAGCAGGACGACCTCGGCCGGCGCCGCGACCGCAACGGCCGCGCCCGCCCCGGTGACCACCTCGACCTCATGACCCAGAGCCTCGCCGGACATGCATGGTGGCTCGCCAGCCGTGCCTCTGGCCTCGTCGCCCTTGCCCTGGTCACCGTCTCGGTGGTCCTGGGGCTGACGATGGCGGGCAAGCTCTCGAAGAAGCCCGGCGCCAGCCGCGTGCTGAGCGCGATTCACGAGCAGACGGCCGTGACCGGGCTCGTGGCGATCGCGGTACACGGCCTCACCCTGCTCGGCGATGCCTGGCTCAACCCCGGGCCCGCCGGCATCGCGGTCCCATTCCTGATGGCCTACCGGCCGTTGTTTACGGGCTTCGGCATCATCGCCGGCTGGCTCGCGGCTCTGCTCGGACTGAGCTTCTACGTCCGCAGGCGGATCGGCCCCCGTCTCTGGCGGCAGGCGCACAAGGCGACGATCTTCGTCTACATACTTGGCGTCGCTCACACGCTCGGCGCCGGTACCGATGCCAGCAGCCCCTGGCTCTATTGGCCGATCGCCTTCAGCTCCGCGGTCATCGGTGTCCTCTTCGTGGCCCGGGTGGTCCAGGGCATCCGCAAGGGCAGGGCGAGGGCGAAACGAGGCCGACCCGCAAGGCCCGTGGTCTCGGGGCAACCGGCCCTCGCGGCGGTCGGCGAGGAGTCGTGACCGGGCTGACCGATCGCGCGGGCATATTGGTCGTCGGCGGCGGCCTCGCGTCCCAGCGATGCGTCGAGACCCTCCGATCCCGCGGCTATGACGGCCGCATCAGGGTGGTCTGCGGAGAGCCGGAGCTCCCGTACGATCGCCCGCCGCTCTCCAAGGGCATGCTCGCCGGCGAACTTCGCGACCGGGACGTTGCGTTCCGCGATCCGGATTGGTACGAGGACAACCGCGTCGAGTTGATCCTGGACCGGCGCGCGACGAAGCTCGACGCCAGGAAGCACACGGTCGAGCTCTGCGATGGCACGACCCTTCGCTACGACAAGGTGTTGATCGCGACCGGCAGCCAGGCTCGCCGGCTCCCCTCCCTCGAGGGCTACTCGAACGTCCATTACCTGCGGACCATCAATGACTCGCGGCGGCTACGCGACGAGGTGTCCCGCGGGAGGCGCTTGGTGATCGTCGGCGCCGGTTTCATCGGCCAGGAGGTGGCAGCGACCGCTCGCCGCGCGGGCGCCGAGGTAACGATCATCGAGGCCCTACCCGCGCCACTGGCCGGGGTGCTCGGCGAGGACGTGGGTCGCCGGCTGATGAAGATGCACGACGAGGAGGGGGTGGAGGTCCGCCTCTCGACCATGCTCGAGGGCGCCCGCGGCAATGGAGCCGTCGAGGAGCTGGTCCTGACCGGCGGCGAAAGGCTCGAATGCGAGACAGTCGTCGTCGGCGTCGGGGTCTCCCCCGCGGCGGACTGGCTGAAGGGCAGCGGCCTCGAGAGGGACGGGGTGCTCACCGATAACGCCGGTCGCACGGCGCTCCCGGAGGTGTTCGCGGCCGGAGACGTCGCTACCAGCTTCGACCCTCGCCTGGGGGAGCATCGGCGCACCGAGCATTGGGACGCGGCCGCCCGGCAGGGTGCCGCGGCGGCAAAGGCCATGCTCGGCGAGAAGCCGGACGAGCCTCCCGTTCCCAGCTTCTGGAGCGACCAGTACGGCCTCAGGATCCAGTACGCGGGCCATGCGGACCTCGCCGATGACGTTCGGGTTGATGGGGAACCGGGCGCTCGGAACTTCGCGGTCGTCTATTCGCGCGACGGCGAGCCCGTCGGCGCCCTAACCGTGGGTAACCCGCGGGCCTTCGCCCGCCTCCGCAAGCGGATCGAACGTTCTTACGCAACGCAAACAGAGAAGGAGTGACATGAGCTACATCGCAAAGGTCGACAAGAGCGCCTGCAGTGCGCATGGCGACTGCGTCGACATCGCGCCCGAGGTCTTCGCGCTAGGCGACGTCGCCGAGGTGATCGGCAGCGGTCCCGACAAGAAGATCCTCAAGGCCGCCGAGGCGTGTCCTGCCCTGGCGATCGAGGTGATCGACTCGGAGACCGGCGAGACGGTCTACCCGTGAGCACGCCGGGGCCATGAGCTATCACGACCTCACCTTCGCGGCGATGGGCTGCGAGGTGCGCCTCTTGATCGGCGATCCCCTGCCCGGCTCGCCTCCCGCGCACGAGGCAGCTGAGCGCGGACGCCGCTTCATCCAGCGGTTCGACGCCGCGCTCTCGCGCTTTCGCGATGACAGTGAGCTGTCGGCGCTGAACGCGGATCCGCGCGAGGAGGTCCCCGCCTCGCCCCTCCTCCGTCGGGCGGTCAGCGCCGGGATCTGGGCCGCCGAGCGTACCGGGGGTCTGGTCGACCCCACCCTTGGTGGTGCGATCGTCGCCGCCGGATACGGTCACTCCCGCGCCGGGGTGCCACCCGAGCCTCTGAGCGAGGCTCTCGCCTCGGCCCCCGAAAGGCGGCCGGCCGGGCCTCGCCCTGAGGCCGAGTGGCGCTCCTTCGAGGTCGGCGCGAGCTCGATTTGCCGCCCGCCGGGCGTGCTCTTCGACACCGGCGGGAGCGGCAAGGGAATTGCGGCGGACATGGTCGCCGAGCAGCTGCGCGGTTACTCCCGATTCGTCGTCGACTGCGGCGGCGATGTACGCGTCGGGGGTTTCGCCAGTCGGCTCGATCCCTTTGCCGTTCATGCCCGCCACCCGATCGGGCAGGAGGCTGCTGCGATCTTCTACGTCCCGGGAGGCGGGATCGCCAGCTCGGGACTCGACGTCCGCCTCTGGCGCCGGGAGGACGGAAGCTTCGCCCATCACCTGCTCGATCCGAGCAGCGGCCGGCCGGCCTGGACCGGGCTGGTCGGGGTCACCGCTCTGGGACGCAGTGCACTGGAGGCGGAGACGCTGTCGAAGGCGGCTTTGCTCAAGGGCCCGGACGGAGGCCGCGAGGTCATCGCGGAGCATGGCGGCATGCTTGTTCACGACGACGGATCGCTCGCGCTGGTAGGTCGTGTCCAAGCCAAACTGCTTCAGCTCTCCTTGACGACGGCATAGACGATTCGCTCGGCCACCCCGATCACGATCTCGCTCATTCGCTCGCATTGGCGGTGGAGCTCGCGGCCCGAGATGCGCTCGCGGGTGTCCCTGAGCTCGAGCAACCTGGCGCTCTCGCTGTAGTAGGCGTGCTGCAGCTGGCGCGCCGTCTTGATCGCGCCGTCCGCGGCAGCGGTAGCCCGGTCGTCGTCCGAGCCGAGGTAGCCGATCGCCTCGTCGATCTGCCGTGTTGCCTGCACGAGCAGTTTCGTCATCGTCGCGATTCCCTGGTCGGGGACGAAGCCCATGGCCTCGGCCTCCTCGATCAGGTCGCGCCCGCGGTCGAGAATCCAGTCGAGTCCACGGGAGAGGGTGAATACATCCTCCGGCTCCAGTTGGAGGATGAAGGCGTCGCGCAGGGCGTTCATGAGGTCGCGCTTGGCCGCATCGCCGCGGGGCTCGGCGTCGCGAACGGTCTGGGCGGCGGCCGCGTCGCCGCCGGCCCATGCCGCCAGCGCCTCCAGTGCCTCGATGGTCACCGCCGCCTGCCGGCGAAGCAGCCCGATTACGTCCGGCGTCTCGGGAAGAAACCAGTGGCTGTTCCGCCCGGCGCTCAGGTCAGCACCTGCAAGAGGCCGAATAGGACGGCGGCGAGCGCCGCCGACGCGGGAAGGGTGATGACCCAGGCTAACCCGATCTGGCGAACCAGCCACCAGTTGACGTGGCGCAGGCGACGACGGCCCGCACCGATCCCGACCACCGACGATGCGACGACCTGACTGGTCGATACGGGCGCCCCGAGGAGCGAGGCGCCGAGGATGACGCCCGCCGATGAAGTCTGGCTCGAGAGCCCTTCGAGCGGATGAATGCGGTAGATCCGACGGCCCACGGTTCGAATGATGCGCCAACCGCCCAGGCCCGTGCCCGCCGTCAGCGCCGCGGAGCAGGCGACGATCACCCAGGTGGGCGCCGAGAGGGAATCGATACGCCCGTCCGCGAGTAGGAGTGCAGCGATTACGCCGACCGATTTCTGCGCGTCATTGGCGCCGTGGCTGAAGGAGAGCGCCGCCGAGGTGACCCACTGGCCGCCCTGTACCGTGCCGCGCCAGCGCTGGGTGGCCCGCCTCACGGCCGCTCGCAGAGTCCGGATCACCAACAGCGCGGCGAGGCCTCCAAGCACTGGCGAGACCGCGAGGGCGATCAGCGTCCCGAAGACCCCGACCGGGTGCAGTCCGTCCATCCCGCCCCAATTGACCGCGTGGACTCCCCCTTCGACGACAGCGGCCCCGACGAGGCCGCCCACCAGGGCATGACCTGAGCTCGAGGGCAACCCCAGCCGCCAGGTCGTCACGTTCCAGGCCGTGGCTGCCGCCAGGCCCGACCCGATCACCGCGACCGCCTCCGACGGCGACGCCGTCACTATCCCCCCGATCGTGTCGGCGACGGCTGCGCCAACCAGCAGCGGGCCCAGGAGGTTGAAGACCGTGGCGAGGACGATCGCCTGCGACGGTCGCGCGGCGCGGGTGGCCACCAGGGTTGCGATCGCGTTCGCGGCGTCGTGCAACCCGTTGGTGACCGCGAAGCCGAGGGCGAGAAGGACCGCGATCGCGAGCCCTGCATCCATCCGCCGACTCTATGCCGGGCAGGTGGCGATAGCGTTGCGGAGTCGAGATCGAGGTCGGCGTCAGCTATGAACAAAGAGCAAAGTGACACCGGGACCCGTGTGGTCATTGTCGGGGGCGGTGTGGCGGGGCTCGAGACTCTGCTGGCATTGGATGATCTGGCGGGCGACCGGGTCTCACTGACCCTGGTCGCCCCGCAGCCCGACTTCATCTACAAGCCCCTGCTCGTGGAGGAGCCGTTTGATCTCGGCCCGGCGGAGCGCCACGAGCTCGGGCCTCTCGCGGAGGAGAAGGGAGCGCGGTTCGTGCAGCGCGCCGTGACCGCGGTGCGGCCAGAGGCTCACATCGTCGAGCTCGACGACGGCTCGACGCTCGAGTACGACTATCTGCTCGTTGCCGCCGGCGGCCGGTTCAAGCCGGCGCTGGAGGGGGCGACGACGTTCCCCTCTGGGGCCGAGTCGTTCAGCGCCGATGAGGTCCTCGATCGAGCGGAGGGAAAGGACCACCGCCTGGCGTTCATCGTCCCGGCGGGGGTCACCTGGTCGCTGCCGCTCTATGAACTCGCCCTGATGACCCAGCGCCGTGCCATCCAGCGGGGCCTGCACGTGAGGATCGCGATCATCACGCCCGAATCCGCCCCGCTGGCACTCTTCGGCCCGGCGGCAAGCGCGGCCGTCGGCGGGTTGCTCGAGGCAAGGAGGATCGATGTCTTCACGGGCTCGAGGGTGCGGGGGATGGACGAAGGCGGAATCACCTTGACCCCCGGGAACCGAGCGCTCGGTCCGGCGGAGGCGATCGCCCTGCCGGTCATGGAGGGCCCCGGGATCGACGGCCTTCCGGCGGACGAGCACGGCTTCATCCCCGTTGACGATCACGGACGGGTGAAGGGAGTCGAGGACGTCTATGCGGCCGGGGACGGGACCAACTTCCCGATCAAGCAGGGGGGCCTCGGCACCCAGCAGGCCGACGCGGCCGCGGAGCACATCGCGCACCGACTCGGCGCGAGCGATATCCCGGAGCCCTTCAGGCCGGTGCTGCGCGGCAAGCTGCTGACGGGCGACGAGTCGCTCAGCCTGAGCACCGACGTCGCGGGCGGGGGAGGGGAGGGCGTGGCCTCGGCGGACTACCTGTGGTGGCCGCCCCACAAGATCAGCTCCCGCTACCTGGCGCCCCTGCTGCACTACGGCGACGTCCTTGGGCGAGTCCGAGCCGCCCGGGCGGTCGCTCGACGTCGAGGTCGCCCTGCCGAAGGAGTGGCACGAGGAGCCGATGGCGCTTGACTCGAACGAGCCCCCGAAGGTGGACTGAGCTAGACGCCGAGCACGGCGCTCAGCGCCAGCATCACGACCCCTCCCGCCACCAGGCCGACCGGCCCACGCCAGCCGAGCGGCGACAGCGATCGGGGCAGCAGGTCCGCGACGACCAGCGCGAGCATGGCTCCGGCGGCGAATGCAAACGAGATGGGCAGCAGCGACCTCACGGTCTCGACCAACACGAACGCGATCCCCGCACCGAGCGGCTGCGGGGCGCTCGTCAGCACCGCTGCCCAGAACTGCTGCGTCCTGCTGAATCCGGCGTCCGCCATCGGGATGGCGATGCTCGTGCCTTCCGGAATGTTCTGCAGGGCGATCGCCACGATGACGAAGAGGCTGAGTCCTGCCGTGTCGGACGCATAGGCGGTGCCAATTGCGAAGCCCTCCGGGAGGCTGTGGACGAAGAGCACGAAGAAGACGAGCACTGACAACCGGACGCCGGCCCCGCTCATCGTGCCGACATGGATATCGCGACCGCGCAGCGCGAGCCGGGCGATCGTCAGGAACGCAACTCCTATCCCGAGGCCCACCGCCACTTCCGCCGTGGTGCCCTCGTCGGTCGCCGGCAGGAGCAGCCCCACGATCGACGCGACCGTCATGACGCCTGCGGCGAGCCCCCAGAGCGCCGGCTCCCAGTTCGAGGCGCCCCGGCCGAGGTAGAAGACGGGGATCGCGCCAAGCCCCGTCGCCAACGCCGTCGCGGCGCCAAGGGCCACGACTGTCAGCAGCTGGATCATCGGGTTAGTGTGGACGTCGTGGCGGCGCTCACCGAGTCGCCTCCCTGGAGCTGATCGAGAGGATGCTCCGCGCGGCCGGGGCCCGAGCCGGGTAAATTGCGCCGCCGCATGTACCGCAACGTCGTAGTCGCCTATGACGGAAGCGAGACAGCGCACACAGCGCTCGCTCGCGCCGCCGAGATCGCGCAGAGCGACGGCGCCTCCCTGACGCTGGTGGAGGCGGTAGCGGGCAAGGTGCCCTCGCCGGCGCCGGGCGGGCCGCCCCTTGCCAAGCCGGAGAAGCGGGCGATGGTCCGGGAGGATCTCAGAAGGGCCATCCAGGAGGTCGATTCCGAGGTTCTGGCCGGCGGCTGGGTGATCGGGGGTCCGCCAGCCAAGGGGATCCTTACGGTGGCTGACGACATTGGTGCCGACCTGATTGTCACCGGCTCGCGTGCCCGCGGCGCCGTCACGCGGACCGTGCTGGGCAGCGTCTCAACCGAGATCCTGCACGGCGCGCATTGCGACGTGCTCGTCGTGCATCCCTCCACGGGCTAGGGCAGCGCTTGCCCGGCGAGCGGCGCCGAGACAGCCCCGTTCGGGGGCACCGCACACCGGGTCGCCACGTCTACTGGCGCGTCGCCCGCCGTCGGCGGGCGCTCCTGGCAGGAGGATCCGTCGCCGCCCTGCTTGCGGTCGTGGGCCCCGGGCTTCTCGCCGGGCTCTCCGACGACGACCCGGCGGGGATCACGACCTACTCCATCCTCGGCGCCGACCACGGCTACCAGTTGCTCTGGGTGCTGGCGCTCTCAACCGGGGCCCTGATCATCTTTCACGAGCTCGCCGTGCGCATGGGAGTGGTGACCGGGAAGGGACTGCTGGCCCTGGTCCGAGACCGGTACGGCGCCCGAGGGGCGGGGGTCGTCCTCGCCGCTCTCGTCGTCGCCAACACCGGAACACTCTGTGCCGAGTTTGCAGGTGTCGCCGCCGGAATGGACCTGCTCACGGGGATGAGCCGCTACGTGAGCGTCCCGCTGGCAGCGACCGCTGTCTCCCTGCTCGTCCTCAGGGAGTCCTTCAAGCGGGTCGAGCACGTTCTGCTGCTGCTCAGCGCGATCTTCGTCACCTACATCGTCTCGGGCATCCTCGCCCACCCGGACTGGGGCGCGGCGGCGAAGGGGCTGGTGGTCCCGAGCATCGCTCTGAATCGGGACGCTGTCCTGGTCGCCGTGGCGACGGTGGGCACGACGCTCGCCCCATGGGGGCTTGCCTTCATCCAGTCCTATGCCGTCGACAAGAAGATCAGAGTCGAGGACCTGCGCTACGAACGCGTCGATGTCGTGGTCGGTGCCGTCCTCACCGGCGTGATCGGCTTCTTCATCGTGGTCGCCTGCGCCGCGACCCTCCATCCTCAGGGAATCTCGATCGATGATGCGCGCGACGCTGCGCGCGCCCTGGAGCCCCTCGCGGGAAGTCTGGCGGCGACGCTGTTCGGTCTCGGCTTCCTCGGCGCTGCACTGCTCGCCGCCGCGATCGTCCCGCTGTCGACGGCTTACTCGGTCTCAGAGGCCGTCGGAGAACCATGCGACATCAACGATTCCTTTCAGGAGGCTCGACTCTTCTACCTCTCGTATGGAGCTGTCGCTCTGGTCGCCGTCGCGGTCGTCCTCATCCCGGGGGCGCCACTGATCAAGATCCTCTTTTTGTCCCAGGCGCTGAACGCCGTTCTCCTGGTGGTGCTGCTGCCCTTCATGCGCTCTCTTGGTCAAGACGAGAGCCTGATGGGCGCGCATGCGCTTGGGCCGGCCGACCGGATCGCGACCGGCGTCGCGCTCGCCCTGATCGTTGCCTCGGTACTGGCCCTGGCCGGCCTGACGGTGGCCGGGTGATGTCGACCGACGGGGATTCGAACGATCGTGCGCGATAGCGTTGATACCGGCCGAGGAGAGCGAGACGAGGAAGGAATGAACGACCAACCCCAGAGCAGCGGCAGTCGCGTGGTGATTGTGGGCGGCGGGGTCGCAGGTCTTGAGGCGCTGCTCGCACTGCACGACCTGGCCGGTGAGCATGCCGAGCTCACCCTGGTCTCGCAGTCACCCGACTTCCTATACAAGCCCCTGTTGGTGGAGGAGCCGTTTGGCGTGGGGCCGGCGGAGTGGCACGAGCTCGCGCCGCTCGCGGAAGAGCAGGGAACCCGCTTCGTGGGCCAATCAGTCGGCGCTGTCAACACAGACGCGCATGTGGTCGAGCTCGACGACGGCTCCGAGCTCGAGTACGACCAGCTGGTCGTCTGTGCTGGGGGCCGCTACAAGCCGGCTTTCGATCAGGCGACCACCTTCCCCTCAGGCGGACGTGAGCCGTACCGGGCCGACGAAGTCCTGGATCGGGCGGCGGGGAAGGATCATCGGATGGCCTTCGTCGTTCCGTACGGCGTCACCTGGTCGCTGCCGCTGTACGAGATCGCCCTGATGACACAGCGCCGGGCGGCCGATCGGAGGCTCGACGTCAAAATCGCGATAGTGACACCGGAATCCGCTCCCCTTGCCATATTCGGGCCAGCGGCCAGCGCGGCTGTCGGAGAGTTGCTCGACGCCCGTGGGATCGACTTCTTCCCGAGCTCCACCGTGCGCGAGCTCGGCGATGCCGGAATCAAGCTCAGTCCCGGCAATCGGGCACTGGGCCCGGCCGAGGTGGTCGCCTTGCCGCTGATGGAGGGACCGGCGATCCACGGCCTGCCCGCTGATGACAAGGGCTTCATCCCGATCGACGATCACGCCCGAGTAAAAGGTGTCCATGACGTCTACGCGGCGGGCGACGGGACGACGTTCCCGATCAAGCAGGGCGGCCTCGCTACCCAGCAGGCCGATGCCGCCGCCGAGGATATCGCCCACCGCTTGGGCGCCGCTGTCGAGCCGGAGCCATTCCGGCCGGTGCTGCGCGGCAAGCTGTTGACTGGCGACGAGTCGGTCAACCTCCGCACCGATGTCGCGGGTGGGGGCGGCGAAGGCCAGGCCTCGCCGGACATACTCTGGTGGCCTCCGCACAAGATCAGCGCCCGGTACCTGGCGCCCTTCCTCGACCGCGGCGCGGTCCACGAGGAGCCGGAGCCGCCGCGTCGCTCCCTCGACGTGGAGGTCGCCTTTCCCAAAGAGTGGCACGAGGAGCCAATGGCCCTCGACCCCTACGAGCCGCCCAACGTCGAGTAAGCCTTCACCGCCGTGATCAGTACGACCAATTCAGACGGCGAGGTCCCGCCGCTCGAACAGCCATCCTCCGATCACGGCGAGCAGGCCAGCCGCCACGACGACGCCGAGAAACGACCACGGGTCGATGCCATCCTCGATGGCATTCCCGTAGTACCGGAAGATCGAGGCATTAGGCCGAATCGGCTGCTGCAGCCGTGTATACCTCGATGAAGCGGAGGTAGCTGTCGGCAATCTGCGACGCGGCATCCTCGCGGGAGAGGGAGCCTTCGATCCAGCCCTTCAGCGGATCGCCCCAGATCGACCGACCGATTGCGAAGCCGACGTAGCCTTCGACCGGGGCTCCCTGGCGAAGCCAATGATCGACCTTGTCGTTATCGGCACCGCGGCCAAGTACAACGCAGACGACGCCATCGCGGCCGCCCTCGCGGCATTGGGCAGCGATTCGCTCGCAGTCGGCACGCTCGTCGACGCCTTCAATCTTCCAGATGTCGGACTCGATTCCGGCGTCCTGCAATTCACGGATCGCGCGGATCATCAGGTCGGGGCGCAGCTCGGCGTCGTAGCGATCGGAGTCACCATCCACCGAGGCGAGCTGGTTCTCCTCCGCCGGCACCAGCAACTCGAAGAGGAGCTTGCGATCGTGCTCGTGTAGCCAGTCCGAGAGGCGTCGCAGGCGCTCGGCCTGGCGCCGGTTCATCTCCGAGTCGCCATCGGGGTTGTAGCGGACGAGCACCTTCGAGAAGTTGGGGTCGTAGCGCTCGATGTGGGCGCCGAAGTCGTCGCCGTACTCGAAGTCAAACTCCTTCTGGCCGCTCTTCTCCACCGGCATCGCGAGCTTGATGCCGCGGGCCTTGGCCTGCTGGGGCACCTCGGTCGGGCCCCCGAACCGCTCGTCCACGAGCGCCCCGGTTGCCGACGGGTCGGCGCCGCGCGCGAGCGCCGTTTCGATGCCCTCGAAGATCAGATGCTTGCCCTCCGCGAAGCGCTGGTTGTCCTCGGCGGTGGGATCGCCGTCGACACCGAACCGCCTCGTGAATGATCCGCGGTGATCGAACGCGAGGATGTAGAGGCTGCCGCTGTAGCCAAGGTCCATGAGCTCAGGCAAACCGTTTCGTTCGGATTGCTACTACGGACCCTGGATTGTCCAGCATCCGCCGGGCTCGCACTGCGCGCTCGATCGCCGGTCAAGCGGTGCGCTCCGAGCGCCGCGTAGTGGAAAGGATCCCGATTTCGCCATCGTGGCAGCGGACGATGGCATGCCGATGCCGCTGGAAGGGCCGGTCGACCACCCGGACCGGCGAAGCCGATCCTTTCATGCGAAGTGCCGTTTCTCGTCCGAAGCGAAGCCTTCTGAAACACCGCACTTAGGCGACGCAACCGAACCTCCTAGGTGGAAAACCCCTAAACAGATCCAGTGGTACTCGCCGATGCCTGGAGTCTCGGCGAAGCGGAAGGTAGGACGGAGTCGATGAGGATGGCGCCGATGCACGGCGCGGGCCCACCCGAAGGCGATGGAGACCGAAATGAACCCGCGAGAGACGGACAGACCGGAGCGGCGGAGGGAAGGCGATCGTAGGTTCTTCGTCCGGCTGTTCGGCTTCCTTGCCGGCCTCTTGATGCTGGGCCTGATCGCCATCGCCTACGTGATCGGCTTCAGCAACGGCAAGGACGAGGGGCGCAAGGTGCAGCCGGCCGCTGCGCAGGTCTCAACCACCGAGACTCAGGCCGCTCAGCCGCCCTCAACCACCTCCGCGAGCGCCTCCGATGGCAAGGCGCTTCAGATCACGATGAGCGACGACTTCTTCACTCCTAAGGATGCGAGCGCCAAGGCTGGGTCGGTGACGATCAGCACCCCCAACACAGGGCAGCTTGTACATGAGATGGTGCTGGCGAAGACGGAAGCCGACCCCTCCAAGCTGCCGACCACCCCAGACGGAAGCGTCGATGAGGCGAAGCTCGAGTCTGCCGGACAGGACGCGGGAGAGATTGCCGACGTGGCGCCCGGAGGAACGAAGAAAGGGACATTCAAGCTCGCGCCTGGCAGGTACGTGATGTTCTGCAACGTCCCCGGCCACTACGCGGCGGGCATGTACGGAACGATCACCGCCAAATAGGGCGGGCCATCATCCGCGACGGGTACTGCTCCCGGAGGATTGTGGCGACCGCCTTGGTGCCGCTTTCCATGCAAAGCGGCACTTTCGAAATGGCACCTCAGCTGAGGGGGGGCCGGGTCTGATGCCCTATGTGCTCCAACGAGATGCGAGAGGGAGGAGCACTGGTGGGCAACAAAAGGGCAACAGACGGGACGGAGTCCAGCCGAACCCAGACGAACTCGAGTCCCGATATAGAGCCGAATCCTGAGCCCAGACGAGCTCCGCCGAACTCCCCCTGCGGTCTACGAAACCGAACGTCACAGGTTCGAATCCTGTCGGGCGCGCTATCTCGGATCGCTTTTGCGTCGCGGTGGACTGCGAGTAAGAGCAGGGGGCGCGTGCGCCCCGGGCGTGGGACGATCACACCGTGACGGCAGCGCCGGATTCTGCCCGCCCCCCGGATTTCACTGCCCGCGGCGCCGAGGGCACTCTGGCCGAGTTGGATGCGATCGGGTCCGCGGAGCGGGTCCACACGGGTACGTGCACACCGCGGGAGCTAGTCGCCGCGGCGATCGCGCGCATCGAGGCGGCGAACCCGCGCCTGAACGCCGTCGTGCACGAACGCTTCGAGCGAGCGCTGGCAGAGGCTGACGCGGTCGACATGTCGGCGCCGTTCGCCGGAGTTCCCTTCCTCTACAAAGACATCGGCGCCTTCGAGGCGGGTGAGCGCGTGACCCTAGGGATGCGGCTGCTGCGCAACCGCGAAATGCTGGCCCCCTTCGGCAGCAACTACGCCGACCGGATCAGAGCGGCGGGGTTCATCCCGCTCGGGCGGACCAACACGCCCGAGCTCGGTCTTTGCGCGACGACCGAGCCGCAGGCCTTCGGAGCAACGCACAATCCGTGGGATCCGAGCCGCACGCCGGGCGGCTCGAGCGGCGGCTCCGCGGCCGCCGTCGCCGGCGGCCTCGTCCCGGTCGCCCACGGCAACGACGGCGGTGGCTCCATCCGGATCCCGGCGGCCGCCTGCGGGCTGGTCGGACTGAAGCCATCGCGAGGACGCATCTCCTGGGGCCCCGTCCTCTGGGAGACTGACGCCGGCCTCGCGGTCGAGGGGGTGCTGACGCGAACCGTGCGTGACAGCGCGGCCCTCCTCGATGTGCTGGCTGGGACCTTCCCGGGTGATCCGTACGCGGCGCCCGCGCCGGGGCGTGCCTGGCGCGAGGAGGTCGGCGCCGACCCTGGGAGGCTTCGTATCGGCATCCTCGAGCAGGGCCCCGCCGACGCCTGGCGGACCGACCCCGCGTGCGCAGACGCGGTCTGGCGCTGCGCGGCGACCTTGGAGGAGCTCGGGCACGCGATCGAAGATTCCGCTCCCCAGGCGATCAGCGACGGGTTCTTTGCCGCCGGCTGGCTCGATTGGTGGGCGGTCACGGCAGCCGCCGCCACGATCGCGACGATCGAGGGTGTGGTCGGGTCCCCAATCCGAGATGGCGACGTGGAGCCCATGACCTGGGCGCTCGCAGAGCGCGGGCGGGCGACCTCGGCGGTCGAGTTCATTCAGCGGCGCGACGAGCTTGGCACCCTGGCCCGGTTCGCCGCCACCTGGTGGGGCGAGGGATTCGATCTGCTGCTGACCCCGACCGTCCAGGCCCCGGCGCCGGCCCTCGGTGTGCTCATGGAGGGTGACCCGGCGACCCTGCTCCAGCGACAGCTGCGCTGGTGCCCGCTCACCCCATTCGCCAACGTCAGCGGACAGCCGGCGATCTCGGTGCCGGTCGACTCCGGCACGGACGCGTTGCCCGTCGGCGTGCAGCTGATCGCCGGGCTCGGACGGGAGGACGTGCTGATGCGCGTCGCGGCGCAGCTCGAGCGAGCGATGCCCTGGCGAGGGGTGGCGCCGGCTTTCGCTTACGACAAGCTCCCGACGCCCGATCCCCACATACGGTGAAGGCCATCACACAGATCACAGGCGTGCGAGGACGCGCTAGTGGAACGCGTTCCTCGACCCCCTGACTGCGGCTCGTACCCCGCCGTACTCGGCGAGCCACAGCGAGGGCGGCGAATCGGGCAGGTCCCGCATCTTCGACTCCTGGCGATAGCGTAGTCAGCAGACCGCAGTCCCGGTACCGGGAAGGAGACCGAGATGGAAGCCACGCGGAATGCCGGACCCATTCCCGGCATCCAGCCGTACGCGACCCGGGAGGATGCAATTGCGGCGTTCGCCGCCCACGTCAACCGCGGCAAGGCGAACGCTCTGCGTGCGATGGGCGTCGACATCGTCGTCGGTGAGCGCGAGGGAGCGCGGTTTCGCGACGCCTACAGTGGGCGCTGGTACTGGAACTGCCACTGCAACGGCGGCGTGTTCAACCTGGGACACCGGTATCCGGCGGCAGTCCGGGCGCTTCGCGACGCGCTGGAGCACCTCGACGTAGGCAACCACCACCTGATCAGCGGCTGGCGCGCCCGTCTCGGCGCGCAGCTGGCGGAGAGCACGGAGGGGGCGCTGCCTTATGCGATCCTCGCGCCCTCGGGCTCGGAGGCGGTGGATCTCGCGGTGCGCCTGGCGCGGGCCCACACTCGGCGCGAGGGGATCGTCGCGGCGCTCGGCGCCTACCACGGCCTGGCTGGATTCGGCTGGGCTGCCAGCGATCCGCGCTGGCTGGAGCCGTTTGGCTTTGGCCCTCCGGGCTTCGTCCACGTCCCATTCAACGACCACGCTGCTCTACGGGAGGTCGTCGACCAGCGGACGGCCGCGGTCATCCTCGAGGCGATCCCCGCGACGCTTGGCTTCCCGCCACCCGAGCGCGGCTACTTCGAGGCGGTCGCGGCGACCGCCCGGAAACAGGGAGCCCTGCTGATCATCGACGAAGTCCAGACGGGACTGGGCCGAACAGGGACCCCGTGGTACTTCCAGCAGGAAGGAGTAGTGCCGGACATCCTGATCACCGGCAAGGGGCTCGGGGGTGGCGTCTACCCGGTCAGCGCCGCGATGGTGAGCGCAGAGGTGGAGTCGTTCTTCGACGATCACCCATTCGCTTACGTTTCGACCTTCGGGGGAGCCGAGCTCGGGTGCACGGTGGCGAGTGCTGTGCTTGATGAGGTCATGCGGCCCGACTTCCTCGCCAGGGTCAGCGAGTTGGGGGAGCGATTTGAGAGCGGCCTTCGCGGCCTTCCGTTGCAGCTCCGCCGGCGCGGCCTGACGATGGGACTCGAGTTCGATGGCGAGGAGGGCGGCGTGATCGCCGCAAAGCGGCTGATCGACGCCGGGGTGTTCGCCGTCTTCGCCGAGCATGACCACTCGGTCACCCAGTTCAAGCCTCCCCTGATCCTCACGGACGCCGAGGCGGACAAGGTCATCCAAACGGTCGGCGAGGCGCTCGCTTGACCGGGCCTTCGACCACTGGGGCGGGGGGTGCCGCCGCGGCGCGACCCGTGGCCGCCGGGCTCCCGGACGACGCTCTTCTCAGCCTCGACGAGCAGGTGGAGGCGGCGCTCGGCGCCGGCGACGAGTCGGCACTCCCGATCCTCGGCTATGGGGAGATCTCCCTGGTGCTCGGCTGGCCTTCGGAGCAACCCAGGTTCGCCTGCAAGAGGCTCCCGGTCTTCGCCACCCGCTCCGGGTTCAACGCCTACCTGCGCACTCTCGACGCCTACCTCGACGCGCTGCGGCAAGCTGGGATTAGGGTCGTGCAGACCGAGCTGCGGCCGGTGACCCGAGATGACGGAAGCGTTGCCGGCTACGTGGTGCAGCCGGTCCTGCCCGCCGAGGACCTGGCTCCGGCCATCCTCGCTCACGAGGACCCCTATCCCGGGCATCCTCTCGTTGCGGCCCTGGTTGGCACGGTTGCAGACGCGGTCAGCCCGACGGTGGGACTGGATGCGCAGCTCTCCAACTGGACCTGGGACGGCTCCGTACTCACCTACCTCGACGTGTCCACCCCACTGCTGTGGTCCGACGAAGGCCGCCCGCTGCTCGATCTCGATCTGCTCTCGCGCGCCATCCCCTGGGCGCTGCGGGGAGCGCTGCGGCGACTCGTGGTCCCGGGAATCGTCGAGACCTACCACGACCTGCAAAAGGTCTACCTCGACCTCTGCGGGAACCTGGTCAAGGAGCGCCTCGACCGCTGGCTGCCGGTCTTCCTGGAGCAGGTCGCCCGCCGTCTGGACACCCCTCTCACCGCCGGCGAGGTCCACCGCTACTACCGATCGGATGCCCGGCTGTGGGCGATGCTGCTACGGATCCGTCGGCTCGACCGGGCCTGGCAGCTGCGCGTCCGGCGCCGGCCGTATCCGTTCCTGCTGCCGGGGGAGATCGAGCGCTGACGAAGGTCAGCCCCGGCGACGTAGGCCAACGGGCCGGTCGCGGCGAAACGCTGCCGGCCTCTGTCGGTATCTCTGACGTACCCCCGGAAACGAGAAGCAGCGGGATTGATACGTACGCTGGCGAGGCGGGGCGGCTAGCCGGACACCCCCTTCCAAGAAAAGCGACACTCTTGTAGTTCTCTGCTCCGCGCCTCTTTTGGGCGAGAACCGGAACCCCGCCCGCGCCTCTATTTAGGCGCCGACGAAGGCACCCCACGCCTCAACCGGGAGCTCCTGTCGGTGCCCTTTCTGCAACAGGCTTCCTTCAAGCAGTAGTTGCCGAGCCCCGAGCCTCGGTCAACCAGCCACCCGGGGGCGCTGGAACTGGTCGCGCCAGTCGGGCCACTCGGAGGGCGGGCCCTTGGGGCGACGGACCCTGCGCGGATCCCCCTTTGGGAGGCCGGCGAGCAGCTCGCGGTTTCGCGGGTCGCGAAGCTGCTCGGCGACCGTGAGTCGGGCAACTTCGATGACGCGATTTCGGTTCGCGCTTCGCATGAGGTTGGGCCCCATCGCCTCGAGGTCATCGCCCGTGGGCTGAATGAGGAGAACGTCGGCGCCGTCGGCGCGGATCTTCTTCGCCTCGCTGCCCAGGCGCCGACCGGAGGCGCGACGGAAGAAGATAGCGACGGCGTCGCGGGGGTTGATCGCGCGGATCGGGTGCAGCGTGGAGGTCGGGTTGAGGCAGATGACGAGGTCCAAGCTCTCGTTGCGAAGCAGGTCCAGATTCGAGACCGAATAGAGGCCGCCGTCGACGAAGCGACGATTCGCGATCGTCACCGGGTGATAGATGCCGGGGATCGCACAGGAAGCGGCGACGGCATCGGCGAGGTCGGCCCGCGGGGCATCGACGCGGCCGAAGGGGGTGCGGCGGCCGGTCTCGTAGTCGCAGGCCACGATCCACAGGTTCGGGTGCGGGCTCCAGCCTCTGGGGACGACGCGACGGATCGTCTGCTTGAGCGGCTCGGTCGAGAAGACGCCGCGCCACAACCAGCCGCTAAAGACAGTTGCCGGCGTGTAGCGGCGAGGGTTGACGAGAGTGCGAAGTGCGAGCTTCCAGGAGCCGGGACCGATCGGCGGCCAGGCGCGCTCCAGCTCGAATCGCGCCCCCGCGGCGCGGTCGGCCGTCGCCGCCGCGCGTCCCTGGGCGTCGCGCACGCCGTCGAAAGTTTCTCCACGCGAGTGGGCGACCATGAACCAGGGCGGGACGCCGGAGGCGCAAAGCGCGCCGATCATCGAGCCGGCCGAGGTTCCGATCACATAGTCCGCCTCCGCCGGGTCCCAGCCCGTCTCCTCGGCGAGCGCGTCCAAACCGCCGGTGAGCCATGCACCTCCCTGGATCCCGCCGGCACCGAGGACGAGCCCGATCTTCATCCTTGTCGGAGCCGTGCATTCACGCCAGACGGCAGAATCATAGGTCGCTGCAGGCGACCGTGACGCCTCTGCCTGGTGGGGCGATCCCCAGTCCCCGGCTGGTTGCCTGCTGTAACTGCGCATGGTGCGTTCGGTGGGCTTGGGATTCGGCTCTATATCTGCCCTCCCCGCTTCTTGACTTCGTCGGCGTCGATCGCGGCCTCGACCTCGCGCTCCAGACCGCCGTGCTCCAGCTCCTCGACGACTTCGCTCTTCTCGTGCCGCGAACCGAGCGTGCCGACGACCGGCAGCTCGCGCTCGGCCGAGAGTTCGTCGAGCGCCTCCTGCATCATCGCCGTGACCGCGTGGTAGACCGCCTCCTCGTCGGGCTGGGGGCCAAATCGGCGGCGCAGGTCGAGCCTGGGCAGGACCTGGATCGTGATCTGGGAGGGCAGCGGGATGCGGCCCGGCAGGTCCAGCACCGTCACGCCGAAGGGAGGTGCGACTTGGATCGGCACGACCTTTAGCCGCAGCAGCCTGTCGAGGGCAAGGAGGTGAGAAAGCCGCTCGCCGCGGGTCAGGAAGAGGGCGGTCTCCTGGCCGCCGATCGCCACTACGGGGACGATCGGCACGTCAGCCGCAAGCGCGAGACGGACGAAGCCGCTGCGATGTCCGAAGTCGATTTCCCCCGAGTGCCAAGAGGGGCGGTAGGTCTCGTGGTCCCCGCCCGGATAGACCAGAACCGCAGCGCCCTTCCCCAGCGCCCTCATGGCGTTTTTGTGATTGGCCGGGATCGTCCCGTACCGGCGCAGCATGACGAGACCCGGTACCCGGAAGACGAGGTCGTGGGCGAGCTGGTGGAACAGCCGGTCGGGGCCGAAGTAGTTGTAGAAGCCGTAGGCGAAGGCGAAGGTGTCGGCGATCAGCGTGCCGCCCGAGTGGTTGCCGACAAGAAGCACCGGCCCCTCGGCCGGGATCTGCTCTAGACCGCGCACCTTGGGACGGAAATAGAGTTGCGCCACGCGCCTATAGGCTGGCAGGGTCTGGCGGATGAACCGCGGGTCGCGCTCGGCCAGCGGGTCCTCGGCGCGGGAGCCGAGCAGGTCCCGGGCCATTACCGAGGCCGTTGCGCGGGTGGCGCCGAGCGCCTGGCTGAAGATCTCCCTTACCAGCTTCTCCTACCCGCCAATAGGGAGTGCCTCATTGCTTCCTCCCTTGAATCAAGTTCACCTGGACACGGTCGCATCTCGTGCTCGCGCTGCCATCCGTGTTCTCCACCGAGTGCGCTCGGAGTAGGAACACGGAGCCATGCCTGCTGGACGCGGGAACCGCCGGTTTTCATGAAAAGCGCCGCCATCACGATCGCAGGCAGCGAACCGGAACCGTCTCAACTCCCCCTAGGAAGTGCTGCTGGTCACTGGTGGAGGAGAGTACGAGTAGCCGCTCGAGCCTGAGGCGCCACCTGAGCCTGACGAATAGCCGCTCGAGGAGCCGTAGTAGCCGTCATCGCCATACGTCTGCGCGTACGGATCTGTCGCGGAGCCGCTCGCCGGCGAACTGCCGCTCGAACCGCTAGTGGCTTTCGAGGTCGAGGCCTTGTTTGCACGATCTGCCGCCTTTGGGCCGAGCGCCGGGTCGCTCCCGGCGGCCATCTGCGCGGCGATCAGTCCGCCGATTGCGAGGGTGGCAACGACGGCGAGCATCGCCACCTTCGCCGTCAGCGCTTTGGTGGATTGCCGTGGCGCACGCGACTTGGGGCGGTTCCACTGAGACGAGCGGACCATTTGCGGCTGCTCGACATCGCGCCGTGGAATCCACTCCGGGTATCGATCTCTGGAGTTCATGCGGCTGGCTCGTAGTCGTAGGAGCGCGCCCCTGCCGGCCTTGAGAGCTGCTCGGACGGGAGGGGGATCCTCCGCTGCCGCCGGCCTCTGGTCGGCTCATCGCTCGGGAGGAGGCGGATCGTCGCCATCAACGCAACCGGAGCGACGGTGGCGATCACGATCAGCACCAGCCAGAGTGAACGGGCGTCCGTCCCGGCGCCGAGCGTGTGGACGACGGCCAGGACGTAGACGGCCAGCGTCCAGCGGTGCATCTTGCGCCAGAGCTTGGGGCCGATCCAGCGACGGACGTAAAAAGTGAGCCCAAGCAGCGCGGCCAGCCAGCCACCGATGATGCCGAGGCCGGTCCAAAGAGGCTTATGGGCCATGACGAAGGGAATGGCGATCCCGGCCAGCCCGGGCCGGAGGTAGCTATCGCCAAGCAGCGCCAAGCCATGGGCGGTAATGAAGATCAGCGTCGCCAAGGCCGTCGCCTCGTGCACCTGCCTCAGCCTGGCCATCGCGCCTGGGCCCTTGGCCGCGCGCATCGCCATGGCCAGTCCGAGTCCGACTGAAATCGCGGCCAGGGCCAGGGCTACGACGCCGGAGGCTCGGCTGAGGATCCAGAAGATGTGTTGGCCGGGGTCGCTGTAGGAGTTCACGCGGGCACCGCCGTAGCCCCGTCACTGGGCTGCTCCGCTAGGGAGCCGCAGAGCTCGACTCGACCGTCGTCGAGAACGATCAGCCCGCCGTGCTCGGAGAGGATCTCGGGCGCCGCCTCTGGGCCTGAGAGAAAGGCCATCTTGGCCAGGGTCTCTGCCTCGAGGGCTGTCGTACCTAGTGAGGTCGTTTGGATCAGCCCGGTCCAGGCTGGGTTTCCGGTCGAGGGGTCGAGCAGGTGGTGGGCGAAGCCACCGTCCGTACGCCAGAGGCGAGTCTTGATCCCGCTCGTCGCCACCGCTCCGAGACTGAGATGGAACTCGTGTGCCGGACGGTCATCGAGCGGGTGGTCGATCCGGACCAGGCGCTCGAGCGGGCGCTCGCCGCCGATCCGTAGGTCGCCACCAGCGTCAATGACGAAGGTCGAGTAGCCGTCCATGCGCTCGGCGGCCAGATCCGCAGCAAGACCCTTGCCGCTGCCGCCGGTGTCGATGCGGACGCCAGATGGCCTACTCACGAGTCCCGTAACAGCGTCGACCGAGACGTCGCGCCAACGAGCGTCCGCCCGGGGAGTGGCGGCTTCACGCTTGGGGGCGACTGACAGGGCCTCGGCGATGCTCTCCGTGGGTAGTTCGGCGTGCGAGCTGGCATAGCCGGCTTTTTCCAGTTCTTCCACCAAGGTCGGATCGACGAGACCCCCGGAACGCCGCGCAGCCCAGAGCGCACCCTGGACGGCAATGGCAACTGTTGGGCTGACGGAGCAGGATTCGCCGGGCTCCGCATTCAGTGCGCAGAGCTCGCTGTCCTTGTCGAAGCGGGTCAGCTTGCGGTGCAGCAGCCTCAGGAAGAACTCGATCTGGATACCCATCGCCTCGGGTGAGGGAAGCCCCGGCCGAACCGGCGCGCCGATCAGGACGCGCACATGGGTGCCGAAGAGCTTGAAGCGACGGTCGTATTCAACGTGCGGGTGGCCTGGGCCCGGGCTCACAACTGGGATAGTCGCCTTGGGCGATGAACGCCCCGTAAGCCCCCGATGAGAGTTCTCTTAGACAGTCGTGGCCGGACTCGGGCGCCCTCCTAGCATTGCCCCATGCGGATCCTGGTCGTCGAGGACGAGCGTCCGATTGCCGAGTTCATCCAGCGCGGGCTCGAGGCTGAGGGCTACTCGGTCGCCTGCGCTTTCAACGGCGAGGAAGGCCTGGCGCTGGCGCGAAGCGGCGACTACGCCCTCGTTGTCCTCGACGTGCTCCTACCCAAGCTGAGTGGGCTCGAGGTGGTCAAGGGAATCCGCGAGACCGATGAGACCTTGCCGGTGATCATGCTGACCGCCCTGGCCGAGACCGACGACATCGTCACCGGACTCGATCTCGGCGCCAGCGACTACCTGACCAAACCCTTTGCCTTCGCCGAGCTGCTGGCGCGGAGCAGGGCACACCTGCGCCAGCCCGGCCAGGTCAACGCCACCTCACTGGTGGTCGGCGGGATCAGCCTCGACTTCCGCACCCGCGCCGTCGATCGAGACGGCCGCGGCGTCAGCCTCACGGCACGAGAGTTCGAGCTCCTGGCCTACCTGATGCGCTACCCCGACCAGGTGCTCTCCCGCGCTCAGATCCTGAACGCGGTTTGGGGCTACGACTACGACCCTGGGACCAATGTCCTCGACGTCTACATCGGCTACCTGCGCAGAAAACTCGCCGAAGCCGACGGGGAGGCGCCGATAGAGACCGTTCGCTCGGCCGGCTTCCGGCTGGTGAGCGCCGATGCTTAGCTGGATCCCGCGCGGGATTCGCCTGCGGCTCGTCCTGGCGATCTCCGCGGTCAGCGTCGCTGCAGTAGCCGCGAGCTTCTTTGCTCTGCACGAGACGACTGCCGCCAACCTCCGCAGTCGCATCGACCGCGAGCTGAATGAGCAGTACGCCGAGTTCCAGCAGCGCGTGCTCAGCGGCGGCAAAGTCACGGATCCGGCAGGGCTGCGGGCGGCAGGCGAACGCTTCGTCGCCGGGCAGCGCTACCACCCCGAGGCCCGCATCTATCTGGTCTCGCCGCACGGGCTGGCCCCTGTCACCAACCAGACCCGGATCGTCGACGAGGAGCTCGCCGAGAGCCGCCCAGGCGGAGAGAGCGGCGAGGCTGATGCCGACGGCATCGTCTCCGCCGGGGACGGCTTGACAACGATCTCCACCGATGAGACTGGCAAGCTGAGGGTGCTGACCGAGCCCGTCGTGGTCGGTGGGACGAGGATCGGCACCTTCCGCGTGGCCGATCCGCTTACCTCGATCGACCAAGCCCTGGCCTCGCTGCGCAACCGCTTCATCGCAGTCGGGCTCGGAGTCCTGCTGCTCTCCGTGGCGATCGCGATCTGGCTCGCCAACGTGATCTCGCGGCCGCTGCGGCGCATGGCGGCCGTAGCCTCGGCGGTCGACTCCGGGGACCTCTCGCACCGGATCGACTACGAGGGTGAGGACGAGGTCGGCGTGTTGGCTGAGGCGTTCAACCACATGCTCGACCGGCTCGAGCACGGCTTTCGCCTGCAACGCGACTTCGTCTCCGACGCATCCCACGAGCTGCGCAGCCCGCTCACCGTGCTCCGGGGGCGAATCGAGCAGCTGGCTGACCACGCCGGCGACCGTCAGGCCGTCGAGGCCGAGGCCAGTGAGTTGATGCGCGAGGTCCGGCGCATGGAGCGGCTCAGCGACGACATGTTGACGCTGGCCAAGGCCGAGCGTGGAGGATTGGTGCAGCGGCGCCGCGTCCCGGTCGACGACTTCGTCGAGGATCTTCGTCGCGATCTGCCCCTGCTTGGATCCCGCCACTTCAGCGTCGAGTCGAGCCTCCATGGCGATCTCGAAGCTGACCCGGATCGACTGGCACAGGTCCTGCGCAACCTGGTCACGAATGCGGTGAGTCACACCAGCGCTGACGGACACATCGACATCGCAATTGCCCCAGAGGACGGCTCGGCAGTCTTCGCCGTCAGCGACGACGGCAGTGGGATCGAGCCCGACCAGCTCGTGCGGATCTTCGATCGCTTCCACCGCACTGACGAGGGGCGCAGCCGTGCCGAGGGAGGCAGCGGGCTGGGGCTGGCGATCGCCCGAGCGATCGTCGAGGCCCATGGGGGCTCGATCACGGTGAAGTCCCCTCCGGGTGAGGGCGCGACCTTCCGCTTCTCGATCCCGGGCTACAGGTCGGCCTAGGGCGCGAGCTGCTCGCCAGTCTCGGCGTCGACCAGTGTGATCGCCTCCGTGGGACAGGCGCGAGCCGCGTCGACCATCTGGCGCAGCGGCGCGCTGCCGACGAGGTGAGCCGTGTCATCGACCTCGAAGGCCTCGGGCGCCAACTCGGCACAGTCCCCGTAGGCGAGACAGGCGTCTCCGTCGATATGGACCTTGAGCTTCATGAGGGCCATCGTGGCCGGCCTGAATGAGCCCTGGGTAAGGCTCGGGTGAGAGGTTTCTTACAGAAGCGGTCCTAGCCCGACGCCGGCGTACGCGACTCAGGCCACGCTGTTACCCGAGGCCTTCGGCCTGCTCAGCCCTCTCGCCAGCCTCGACGATGTCACCGTCGGTGAACAGCGTCGTCTTCAGTGCGATCCGCCACTTCTCAGTTCGTCGGGTCAAGAACTCGAGATCCATCGCAAAGTGCTTGAACTCCTCCTGCTGAGCGTTCTCCATGATCGCCCGTGCCTGCTTGTCGGGCTCAACCGACATGCGCTGCTCATACCAGCCGATAGCTTCGGCCTCTTCCGTTAGTGAGGCGATCATGCGGGCGAAGGTCCGGGTCTCCGCGCTCAGCTCGGCTGCGGGCTCGTGGTACTGATCGAATCCCATCGTGTCCTCCATGGTCGGGGTGCGAATTCGCTGAGGTCCACCCGTCACGGCAAGACTCAACCCGAGGGACCGCCGTGCCAGCCGCTGATCGAACTGATCAGCGAGATTGCGAGCGCGGCGCCAACGCCGAGTGAAGCGGCGACAAGCAGGCCGCGTAGGCCAGATCCGGGAACCGGGTGGTCCCGAACGGAACCCCAGTCGCGACGCGCCGATTTCAATGCGCGTGGTGCGTAGACGAGGAAATGGATCGCGAAGACGACGCCCCAGATGATGAAGGTGACCTTATGGAGCAGAAGCACCTGGTCAGACTTGTGCTCGAGAGCCAGGAGCCAGATCCCAGTAGCGAACACCCCAATTGTCATGGCGACGAGGACGGGTGCGAGCAGGCGCATCGGCAGCGCCGGCGGCCCTTTCTCCTCATACGCCCTCGTGCCCCCGTAGTAGCGGGCAAAGCGATAGCCCGTGCTCGCCAGCTTGAGAATGATCGGCGGTACCAGCACCAGTCCAATGAACATGTGAACGCTGAGGAGGCCGCCCATCTCCAGAATCGTGATCCCTTCAGCGATCAGTAGAACGGTGAGGATCCCGGCCACAGAGCTCGTGAGTATTTGGTTCCCCTCTGTCCCGCCAAGGTGATCTGCACGGTTCACTGTGGCGGGATGCCGGGTGTGGACCTCCATCGCTAGATCGTCACTAGCGGCGATCAGATGCGTCTAAGAATGGGATTAGAAATCTCTTATCTGCTGCCCAGGAGGTTGATCTGGTGACGGCTAGCCTTCCCGAACGTGATCTCGACCAACCGGTTCTGATCGACACAACCCACACATCGACGATTCGTCAGCGAAGGGTCGCCGAGCACCCGGCAGCGAACGGCCGTTGAGGAGAAGATTCAGACGTAGGTGTCTTGGCCGAGGTACTTCTTGGCCAGTTCGTCGACTAGGAGCGACAACGTGAGGACATCGTCCAAGAGGCACATTCAGAAACGGTTCCGGAAGCGAGCGAGATACTCTGGCGCGCGTCGCGCCGTGAGGAGGTGGCGAGGGACCTCGTGGCGGGATGCGCTCGGCGGCAGCGTGTTGCTTGGAGCCGCGTCGGGCCTGCGCGGCCAGATCGGTGTGGCGGTCATCGCGGTTCGCTCGGACCCCTCTCTGCCTCCGATACTCCGCCAACCGTGGAGCAGGCGGGTGTTGGTGGCGGCGGCAGTTGGCGAGCTGATCGCCGACAAGTTGCCGAGCACCCCGAGCAGGCTCGAGCCGCAGGGGATCGTCGGTCGACTCGTCCTGGGGGCGCTGGCAGCCGGGCTCTTCGCCCAGACTCGGCAAGCACCTTGGCTTCCTGCCTCCGGCATCGGGGCGGCGAGCGCAATTGTGGCGGCAAAGATCGGCCACGACCTACGGGCCCAATTGGCCAAGCAGATGCCCGACCCTGCCGTGGCAGTCGTCGAAGACACCGTCGCACTCAGCCTGGCCACTGAGGGAGCCGCGCGGTGATTGGGTACTGAAGCTGCGTCTGCTGTCGTCCTGGCCCGGCGGCTAGCCTTCCCTGGCCGTGATTTCGACGAACCAGTTCAAGAACGGAACGCACATCGATGTCGACGGGACCGTCTTCCGGATCGTCGAGTTCCAGCACGTGAAGCCGGGCAAGGGTGGCGCGTTCGTGCGCTCGAAGCTCAAGCGGGTCGACGACGGCGCCGTGATCGACAAGACCTTCAAGGCCGGTGAGAAGTTCCGGCCGGTTCGCACCGAGACCCGCAAGATGCAGTTCCTCTACGACTCGGGGGAAGCAGCCGTCTTCATGGACAACCAGAGCTACGACCAGGTGGAGATCCCGAAGTCCGTGGTCGAGGACGCCCTGCGCTGGGTCCCGGCCAACTCGGACGTCGACCTGCTCTTCGTGGACGAGCGACCGGCGGGCGCCCAACCGCCGACCGCGGTCGAGCTGACCGTGACCCAGACGGATCCGGGGCTCAAGGGCGACACCGCCTCTGGAGGGGGGTCCAAGCCGGCGACGCTGGAGACAGGTGTCGTGGTTCAGGTTCCCCTCTTCATCGAGGAGGGCGAGAGGGTCAGGGTCGACACCCGCAGCGGCGAGTACGTATCGCGTGCGTAGGTCGGACCAGAGAAGAGACGCGGTCTTCGCGCTCTACCAGCACGAGGTGACCGGGAGGCCGGTCGGAGAGCTCCTCGGGGAAGCCAAGCCATTCACCCGGGAGCTCGCGGAGCAGGTGGAAGCGAACCGCGATGAGTTGGATGACCTGATCTCGCGCCATTCCCAGAACTGGTCGCTGGACCGGATCGCGCCCCTGGAGCGGAGCATCTTGCGCACCGCCCTCTACGAGGCCCTCCACAGCGACGACGTCCCGGTCGAGGTCGCGATCGACGAGGCCGTCGAGCTCGCCAAGCAGTACTGCGGCGCGGACGCCCCGGGATTCGTCAATGGAGTCCTCGGGGCCGCCCTCGAAGAGAGGGGCGCCGTCGACTGATGGCGGCCGCGCTCGAGGGCATCGAGGGGCTCCTCCTCGACCTGAGCGGCGTTCTCTACGTGCAGGATGAGGCGGTGCCCGGGGCAGCCGACGCCCTGGCGAAGCTGCGCGATGACGGCATCCCGCTCCGCCTCGTCACCAACACGACGATGCGCCCGCGGCGCTCGATCCTGGAGCGCCTCCATCGTCTCGGGATCGAGGCTGAGCCATCGGAGCTGCTGACGCCGGCCACCCTCGCGGTTCGGCGGTGCGAGGAGGCGGGGTACGAATCTGTCTCGCTGGTCGTGCTCGACGAGCTCCGGGAGGACCTGGACGGCCTCGAGGAGGGCGAGGGATCCGTCGACGCGGTGATTGTCGGCGACCTCGGGGAGGGCTGGGGCTACGGGATCCTCAACCGCGCCTTCCGGCAGCTGATGGACGGGGCCGAGCTGATCGCCCTGCAGAAGAACCGCTACTGGGAAACCGCGGAGGGGCTCTCTCTCGATGCGGGGCCGTTCGTCTCGGCGCTCGAGTACGCGACCGGGCGGGAGGCTGAGGTCGTCGGCAAGCCATCGGACTCCTTCTTCGAGCTCGCCCTCTCGGAGCTCGGTGTGCGCGCCGACCGGGCGGCGATGGTGGGCGACGACGTCGAGGCCGATGTAGGCGGCGCGATGGACGCGGGTCTCGCCGGAATCCTGGTCAGAACCGGCAAGTACCGGGAGGATCTGGTGCGGAAGAGTGGAATTGAGCCCACCGCGACGGTTGACTCGATCGCGGACGTGCCCGATCTGCTCTCGGTCTGACGGTCCGTAGTTTCCCGGCGCCTCTGCCGAGCAAACCGATGAACCCGGGGGTGTGAAGTTGCATCCTGCCGTGGACCCAGGGGGAGGATCTCGCTTCGGATGCCATCGAAACGGATTTCGGACGAATCGGAGATCGAATTGACTCGAGGCGCGTCCGATCAGTGGGCGCGCCCGATCAACTACCGTGACGGCGATGGAGGCCCGGTCTCCAGACCTGGAAGCGATAACGGCGCGGCTGGAGCGGATAGCGGAGGAGCTCGAAGCCGGGCCGAGCGACGAGCGCGCCGTCGAGCTGGTGCGAGAGGCCTCCGAATCCGCGGCGGAGGCGGGGAGGGCGGTGGGAGCCGCGCTGAGGGCCGCGACGGATACGTCGTCGCCCTGAACAGGGCCATGAGCGAGTACCCCGACGACCTGCGAGAGCAGGTCGAGAACTATCTGAAGGGGATTCGGTTCTCACGGATCCCCCCGACCGAGGGCCTCGAGGAGGCGATGCGCTACTCGCTGCTCGCCGGGGGAAAGAGGATCCGCCCGGTGCTCGCGCTCGCGACGGCGCGGTCGATCGGCCTCGACCCCGAGCGCGTGCTTCCCGCAGCCGCGGCGCTCGAGCTCATCCACACTTACTCCCTGATCCACGACGACCTGCCCGCGATGGACGACGACGAGCTGCGACGGGGGATGCCGACGGCACACGTCAAGTTCGGTGAGAACGTCGCCATCCTCGCCGGCGACGCTCTCTTCGCCGAGGCGATGCACCTGTTCACCGAGGAGCAGAGGGGGCACCCGGCGGCAGTGCTCGCCGCGCTCAGGGAGCTGGTCACGGCCGCGGGAGTGGGGGGCATGGTGGGCGGTCAGTACATCGACGTGACCGAGTTCGATGCTGCCGCGAGGGGTGACTGGGAGGCGGCGGTCAACCTCAACGCCTCGCGGCTGCGGGAAATGCACTCGCTCAAGACCGGCCGCCTGATCGCCGCCAGCGTGTCGGTTGTGCTGATCCTCGGCGAGGTGCCCGAAGCTGAGACAATCCCGTACCGGCGTTTCGCCGATGAGCTCGGGGTGTTGTTCCAGATCGTCGACGACATACTCGACGTGACGGGCTCCGATGAGGAGCTCGGCAAGCCGAGCGGCAGCGACGAGAGGCACGGAAAGCTCACGTATGTGAGTGCGTATGGACTGGAAGAAGCGCGCGAGCTAGCCTCCGAGTCGCATCGGAAGGCTCGTGCGGCGCTCGATGGGGCACGGCCCCGCACAGATGACTTGATCCGGATAACCGACTTCATTCACACGCGACACACCTGATGCCGAAGAACAACAGCGATCCGAAGAAGACCGAGACGCGGCTGCTCGATTCGATCGACTCCCCCGCCGACCTCAGCAGTCTCTCCGACGAGCAGCTCCAGCAGGTCGCGCAGGAGACGCGCGAGCTGATCATCGGCACGATCGGCGAGATCGGCGGCCACTTCGGCGCCAACCTCGGCACCTGCGAGCTCGCCGTGTCGCTGCACAGCCTCCTCGACTCCCCGAAGGACAAGATCCTCTGGGACGTCGGACACCAGGCCTATCCCCACAAGGTTCTCACCGGCCGGCGCGACCGGCTCGACACGATCCGCCAGTACGAGGGGCTGGCGCCGTTCTGCTCGATCTTCGAGTCCGAGCACGACATCATGGGCGCGGGGCACGCCTCGACCTCGATCGGGTACGCGGTCGGCCTGAAGGAGGCGATGCGCAAGGGCATCGGCGAGGACGGCAAGGTCGTCGCGGTGATCGGCGACGGAGCGCTCACGGGAGGCGTCGCCTACGAGGCGCTCCACCACGCGGGCGGCCTGCAGACCCCGATGGTGATCGTGGTCAACGACAACGGGATGTCGATCTCACCGAACGTCGGGGCGATGTCCCGCTACTTCCAGCGGGCACGGCTCAACAAGCGCCTCTACTTCGCGCGCTCGACCACCGAGGAGCGCCTCACCCAGCTGCCGCTCGGCCTGGGCCGGCGGATCGACAGGGTCGGACCCGAGCTGAAGGCGGCGATCAAGGCGTACTTCGCACCCGGTCTCTTCTTCGAGGAGCTCGACCTTGCGTATATGGGCCCGATCGACGGCCATGACGTCGCCGAGCTCCGCGCGGCCCTTCGCAAGGGGCTCCAGGCCGGCCGGCCGGTCGTGGTCCACATCCAGACGGTCAAAGGCAAGGGATTCGAGCCGGCCGAGGAGGGCGGCCTGGTGGGAATGGAGAAGTGGCACGCCGCCAAGCCGGGCTCGATCGTGGATGGCAAGGAGGCCCCCAAGAAGCCGGTGCCGGTGAGCGAGTCCGACTCGCCCGAGAAGATCGAGAAGCTCGAGAAGCCCCCGCCCAAGGCGCCGCCGCAGTACACGGCGGTGTTCGCAGACGCTCTGGTCGAGGAGGCCAAGCGGGATCCGCGGGTGATCGGCATCACCGCCGCGATGGCCGGCGGTACGGGATTGAACAAGCTCCACGAGGCGCTGCCCGAGCAGTACTACGACGTCGGCATCGCCGAACAAGATGCCGTCCTGTTCGCGGCCGGTCTGGCGCTGCAGGGAGCGAAGCCGGTCTGCGCGATCTACTCGACCTTCCTGCAAAGAGCCTTCGACCAGCTCGTGCATGACGTCTGCCTGCAGAAGCTGAACGTGGTGTTCGCAATGGACCGGGCGGGCCTTGTCGGCGACGATGGGCCGACCCACCACGGCTTCATCGACGTCTCCTACTTCCGCCCGCTGCCGAACGTCGTGGTGATGGCGCCCCGCGACGAGGCCATGCTCGTCCACATGCTGCGCACGGCGCTCGCCTACGACGACGGCCCGATCGCCTTCCGCTATCCCCGGGGCGCGGCCGAGGGTGCCCCGATGCCCAATGTGCCGAAGGAGATCGAGATCGGCAAGGGCGAGTACCTCCTCCCCGGCCAGCGTGTCGCCCTGCTCGGCTATGGCTACGGGGTCCAGGTGGCCTTGAGCGCCGCGGAGATCCTCCGCAACAAGGGCCTCGAGCCCACCGTCGCGGACGCACGCTTCGCCAAGCCGCTGGACGGCGAGATGGTCGAGAGGCTGGCATCCGACCACGAGCTGCTGGTGACCATCGAGGAGAACGTGCTGCCCGGCGGCTTCGGGTCGGCCGTGCTCGAGCACGCCGAGGACGGCTTCGCCTACGGCGGCGAGCGCGCCCGCATCCTCCGCGTCGGGCTGCCGGACCGCTACGTGACGCACGGCAAGCCCGCCCAGCTCCGCGAGGAGGTCGGATTCACCGGCGAGGCCGTCGCCGACCGCGTCCTCGCGGCCCTGGGTACGCGCGAGACCATCTTCGGTTGATTACCGACTGCGGCCGCTCGATGGCTTAGTGGCACGGGTGGCGCCCGATGCCTCGACTCGCATTGTGGGCGTCCGTGCCGGCGGGATACTCCATCGTGATGTCCGCCGAGAACGTGAAGGTCGTGACGGCCATGTACGAAAGCCGTGAGCGAGGCGACATGGACGTGGGGGAGTTCGTTCATCCCGAGATCGTCTTCGCTCGCATCGGCTCTCCGAGCTTCCTGGCTCGGCCGGCGAATGGCATGGCCTTGACGGAATGCGGAAGGCCACCGTCGAGTATCTGAACGTCTGGGAGGATTACCGCCTCGAGGTTGAGCGGATGATCGATCTGGGCGATCGCGTTCTCGTCCTCGAGACGCAGACCGCTCGGGGCAAGCGCAGCGGAGCCGTCACCAGCCAGGACGTCGGCACGCTGCTCACCCTCCGTGGCGGCCTGATCGTGCGCTGGGAGTACTACTGGGAGCGGGCCGAGGCCCTGGAGGCCGCCGGGATCGCCGAGTAGGCGAGTGCCGAGAGCCCCCTGTGCAGTTCGGCGAATGCGGCCAACGCCCGCGGAGCGAGCGCGATGGCGGCGACGTCGAAGAGCACGTAGATGCCCGCGATCCCGCTCGGTGGGTTGCCCGCCGGCAGGGGGGTGTCCGGCGCGGTCGGGGCCCAGTGCCAGGCCCCGATCGAGGTCCCATAGATCTCCAGGAAGCCAACGACGAGGAAGACCCCGGCGTAGAGCGTCGCGGCGCGGCCCCGGAGAAGCACGTAGATCAGCAGCGCTCCCGCGATCGCCCCGAGGACGTCCGCGCGGCCAAGCAGGAAGAGTCCGGCGATCCCCCAGGCCGCCACGATCGCGATGACAGCGCCCAGGAAGAGCCGCGGATTCCGCAGCACCTGCACGGACTGGCTGATGCGGAGACCCGCCAAGAAGACGAGCCCGTGGCCCGGCGGGACGAAGGCCGGCAGGTTCTCGAGCCGGTAGGTGTAGGCGCCGAGCACGATCGAGCCGAGCACCTCCGCGCAGCTCGCCACCAGCACGACGACCAGCGCCCTGGCGCGATCCTGCGGCTCCACAGAGACACAGGAGGCGATCAGGATCGCCCAGGTCGCCGCCCCGAGTAGGAGCTGCTGGCCCGGGCTGGCGTAGTGATCGAGAGCGAGGAAGGTCGCGATCACGCAGAGCACCATCGCCGCGAATGGCAGCGGCGCTGACAGCGGGTGCTTGGCGGCTCCTCTCCCCATCACTAATCGGGTGGCTCCTCCTGCATTTCACGGGTCGCGCTGTCGCGCGCCCTCGCATCATCGGGGCCCCCTCGCATTACGCCCGTGCTGCGGGGACGAATTGCGATTGGATCATCCCCTCGCGGGCGCTGTCAAATGAGAGACTGCGCGCGGTGATCGAACGGCCGGTGTTCATGCTCGAAGATCCCGTCGAACACGGGGCTCTGGGCGCTGAATACACCTTTGAGTGGGACAGCAATCGGCTCACCGCGGGCGATCTGGAGGCGCGCGCCGTCGAGGAGCTGCGCGGTCGGCTGAAGGGCGGCCTCGCATTCGTGGGCCTCTCCCAGGTGAGGGAGACGGCGACGTTCGGCGGGCTGCCGCTGATGGAGCGCCTCGACGAGCGGCTCTGCGGCGTCTGGGCCGTCAACCCTCAAAGCGGACAGATTGTCGGATTTCTCCGTTTCGAGGAACTCGTCAAGGAGGTCTTCGACGTCGCGCTGCTGGCCGGGGTGCGCTATCCCGAGATCGCGGAGGAGGGCGCCGACACGGCAATCAACTCCTTCGTGCTGCCGGAGGCGCAGCCGGCCGCCGGATGAAGCCGATCGACCGGGGCACCTGGCTGGCGCTCGGCGCGATGGGCGTCGCCGTCTTCGTGATCGCCAACGATTTCTCGGCGATCAACGTCGCGATTCCGCAGATCGAGAAGGACTTCGACACGAGCGTCACCACCGCGCAGTGGGTGGTCAATGCCTACGCCCTGGTCTTCGGGGTCCTGATCGTCACCGGCGGCCGCCTGGCGGACCTCTTCGGCCGCCGGCGCGCGTTCTTCATCGGCAGTGGGATCTTCGCGACCTTCTCACTGCTCGGCGGGGCGGCCCAGACAGAGACCGAGCTGATCGCGATGCGGGTGCTGATGGGGATCGGCGGAGCGCTGATGTGGCCGGCGATCCTCGGGATGACCTACGCCGCGCTGCCGGAGGAGCGCGCCGGGCTGGCCGGCGGCTTCATTCTCGGCGCCGCCGGCATCGGCAATGCCGCCGGGCCCCTGATCGGCGGCGCCCTGACCGACCTGCTCAGCTGGCGCTGGATCTTCTTCCTCAACGTCCCCGTGACGGCCTTCGCCGTCTTCGTCACCCTGCGCGAGATCCACCAGCCGCGGCCGGAGGTCGAGGACACCCGTATCGACTACGGTGGGATCGCCACGGTGTCCGTGGGCCTGGTGGCCCTGCTGATCGCCTTCGACCAGGCCACGGATTGGGGTTGGGGCAACCCGAAGATCATCGGGTTGCTGGTGCTCTTCGTCGTGCTGATCGGAAGCTTCGTGGCGGTCGAGCGGCGGGCGGGCGAGCATGCGCTGGTCCCGCCCGACGTGATCGGGAACCGGAACTTCGCCTACACCTGTGCAGCGATCCTGCTGATGTCCGCCGTCTTCTTTGCGGCGATGCTCTATCTGCCGCAGTTCATGATCTCCGTCCTCGGCTACTCGCCGATCGGCGCCGGCGCCGGCATGCTGCCGATGATGGCGACCTTCGCAGCCGTCTCCTTCGTCGCCGGCAACCTCTACAACCGGTTCGGCTCGAAACCGCTTCTCATCCTCGGCTCGCTGTGCATCGCCGTCGGGCCTGCCTTGATTGCGATCTTTGCCGAACAGGAGAGCTACGGAGCGATCGTTCCGGGGATGGCGATCCTCGGCCTCGGGATCGGCCTCTTCTATCCGACGGCGACCACGGACGGCGTGACGGCCTGCAATGAGTCGAGGCGGAGCCTGGCCGGCGCGATCATCTACATGTTCCAGATCGCCGGCGGCTCGGTGGGCCTGGGCCTGACCACGGCGATCTTCATCGGCGCGAGCGACGGAGCCACGAGCGGTCCCGACTTCGTCAACGGCATCCAGACCGCCTTCGGCGTCGATGCGGCCATCGCTGTGGGCGGCTTCCTGATCGCCACCTTCCTGATCGGTGGGCGTCTCCGTCTGGCGCACGCCCATCGTCCGGCGCTGGCCGGCCACTCGCCGCGCGGGCACGGACCCTAGGTTCTCGAGGGCTTGCCGGCTTTTGGTCGCTATGCGACCAAAATCGACCACAGCCGCAGGTAGGTCAGGAAGTCTGGCCGGGTCCGGAGTCCGCGGGCGTCCCAGTGCAGCAGAAGGGCGGTGCACGCAAGCGCCACCCTCTGTCGCATTCGTTGGCGGGAGCCGGTCCCCTAGTCGTGGGCGGGTGGATCGTCGGAGCCGCCGCCGCCACTGCCCCCGCCACTGCCGCCGGCGTCTCCGCTCGACCCGCTCGAGCCGTTGGAGCCGCTCGAACCGCTGCCGCCGCTGGAACCGCTCGAGCCGCTGCCTCCGGAACCGCTGCCTCCGGAGCTGCTGCCTCCCGAGCCGGACTCCTTGCGCTGGCCGCCGTGGTCGTCACCGCCGCCGCCCCCAGATCCGGAGGTTGAGGACCGGCCGGAGTCATCCGAACCCGAGCCTGAGGTGCCGGTGTCATCGCCCGAGACGTCGTCGCTCTGGCCCGAGGCTCCACCGTGGTCGTCGTTGCGGTCCTCCACCACCGGCGCCGGCCTCGGCTTCGGGGCGGACGCGACGAGTGAGACCGGCTGGGCGGAGAGTCCGATGTCTCGGCCCGAGATCGCGTTTGCAGCGAGCGCGATCGCCCCTGCCGCCACGATCCCGGCGATCCCGAGGAGGACGGTGAGGATTCGCTCCTTGGTGGTCATGCGATCACCGTAGAGGTCGCGAGTTAGGAGATGGCAAAGGCTCGCTGGGCAGGGTGACCTCGGCCCGGACGGCCCCCTCCTCCGCGTTCTCGATCCGGGCGGTGCCGCCCCTGCGACGTGCGAGGGCAGCCACGATCGGCAATCCAAGGCCCGTGCCCTCGCGGCGGCCGCTCCCACGGTAGAAACGCTCGAAGGCGCGGCGGCTGAGCTCGGGATCGATCGGTCCCGACTGGCTGAGCACGCCGATCCTGCCCGCCCCGTCCACGTGATCGGTCTCGACCCTCACGGTGGAGCCCCGGGGCGAGTACTTGAGTGCGTTCTCGATCAGGTTGTCGAGGATGGCCGCGAGCTCTGTGTCGCCGGCCCGGACGACACCCCCGCCCTGTCCGTCGAGCATGATCCCGTGCCCCGATTCGTCGGCGGGCCCGCGCCAGCGCTCGATGGCGTCGCGTGCCGCGGCGTCGAGATCCGCGCTCGCCTCCTCGGCGGACTGCTCACTCGAGGCCAGCTCGAGCAGATCCGAGACGAGTCCCTCGAGACGGGCGCTCTCGCGCTCGGCAGCCTCGAGTTCCTTGCGGACCTCGGGATCGTCGGTCTTCACACCCGCGGCCTCGAGGCGGAGTCGCAGGCCTGTCAGAGGGGTGCGCAGCTGGTGCGAGGCATCCGCGACGAACACCCGCTGGGACTCCAGCACGGCATCGAGCCTGTCCGCCATCTCATTGAACTCATGGGCCACCTCGACCTGTTCGCTCGAGCCGCGCTCGGGTGCACGCGCCTCCGAGTCCCCGGCGGCGCGGCGGCGTGCGGCCTCACCGAGCGAGCGCAATGGCCTCGCAATGGACCCGGCGAGGATCCAGGCGACGCCGAGTCCCAGCACCAGGGCGAGCACCCCGATGCCGATCAGGGCGAGCACGTCCTGGCGGACCTGGCTGTGGACCGCGTGCAGGCTCTGCTCGACCTCGAGGGCACCGATCGTCCGGCCGTTGCGGACGATGGGCACCGCGGTGGAGAGCACATCGCGGCCCTCGTGGTGGCGGCCCTGAGCGATGTTCCCGTCGAGCGCCTGCAGCGCAACGGGGTCGTCGGTCAGCCGCGGTGGGCTCGCCACCGCACTGGGATCCGAGCTCGCGATCTCCTTGCCCCGCCCGTCGATGATGAAGACGAGTCCGTCGAGCCTCGCCGACGCCTCGGTCGCGACCCGCTGAAGCCGAGCGGGTGTCCGGAGCTGGTCGGCGACGGAAGCGGCGACGACCTGGGCCTGGGCGGCGGAATCCGCCTCGACCTCCGCGTTCACGCGGTCGCTGACGTTGGCCGACAGGGGGACCTCGAGGGCGACGATCACCACCAGCAGCGTGTAGGCGAAAGCCGCCAGGAGGCGGGCGCGCAGGCTCATCGGTGTCTCAGGCCTCGTCGGCCCCGGAGAACCTGAAGCCGACTCCGCGGACCGTGTGGATGTAGCGCGGGTTCGACGGATCGTCGTCGAGCTTCTTGCGAAGCCCGCTGACGTGGACGTCGAGTGTCTTGGTGGAGCCGAACCAGTTCATGTCCCAGACCTCGTCGATCAGGGCCTCGCGCGTCAGCACCGAGCCCGCGCTCTCCATCAGTACCCGGAGCAGCTCGAACTCCTTGCGCGAGAGCTCGATCGGATTCCCTCCGAGGCGCGCCTCGTGCTTGTCCCTATCGAGGGTGAGGTCGCCGATCCTCATCGGGCCGGTGCCGTCGGCGCTCGGCACGGGCGCTGCGCGCCTCAGAACCGCCCTGACGCGCGCCATCACCTCGCGGGCCGAGAACGGCTTGACGATGTAGTCGTCCGCCCCGAGCTCGAGGCCCGCGACCCGGTCGGCCTCGGACCCTCGCGCGGTGAGCATGATGATCGGGACCCGGCTGTCCTGGCGCAGCTCCCGGCAGACGTCTAGGCCGGAGCCGTCGGGCAGGCCGATGTCGAGCAGGACGAGGTCCGGCGACTGCGCGCCGGCCTTCTCCATGGCCTCGGCGGCCGTACCGGCCACGGAGGCGTTGAAGCCCTCGCGCTCGAGGGCCTCCGCGAGGGGCTCGGTGATCGCCCGCTCGTCCTCGACGAGCAGGATGGTCTGGCGCTGGGGCGACGGGTTCACAGCGACCTGATGCTAGGGGTGGCAAAGAAAACGGCTTGGGGCCGCCGGCCGGAGATTCGGCCAGCGGCCCCGCACCTGTCCTCGACGTCTCTCAGTCGTGGTGCTCGGATCCGTTCGGTCCTAGTCGTCGTCCGAGCCGCCCGAGTGGCTCGACGCGGAGCTGCCCGACCCCGAGCTGCCGGAGCCAGAGCTCCCGGAGCCGGAGTTGCCGGAGTCGCCACCGTGATCGTCGGCGAGATCGTGGCCTGGGCCGTCATCGGCGCCCTGGCCACCGTGGTCGTCCCCGACGTCGTGGCTCGGGCCATCATCGCTGTGCGAGCTGCCGGGACCCGAGTTCTGCGAGCCGGGACCGCGGTTGCCGTGCTCGCCGGGGTTGTCGTCGCCGACATCGTGGCCGGGACCGTCGTCGGTCGTGGTGGTCCGCCCGTTGTCCTCGGGCCGCTGCGGTCCCGCACAGCGCGGATCGTTGGCGTGCTCTGCCTCGTCGCACGGTCCGCTGACGTCCACGGTGTCGGTGGTGCTGGTCGTGGCGGCCGCCGGGGTGGCGGTGGAACTCTTGTCGGCCGGCGCCGCCATCACGTAGGCGGCCCCTCCGACGAGGATGCCGACCAGTACGGCCAGCAGCGTCTTCGACATGGTTCCCATCAACAATCCTCCTTGCACTTGGGTGTGGCGGCCACTATCCGCGGCCCGCGTCAGACGATGCCCAGGGGCAGGAAACCGGTTGGCAAGGGGAGGGTTAAGCCTTCGTAAGGTAGGCAGGACACCCCTCCACGCCCAGGAGTTGCCCATGAGCCCTGACCAGGATCAAAGCCGCGTCGCCGTGATCACCGGAGCGTCGTCCGGCATCGGCGAGGCCACGGCACGCGCCCTCGCCGCCGACGGCCACCGCCTCGCGCTGCTGGCCCGCCGTGCCGACCGCATCGAGGAGCTCGCCGCCGAGCTCGGCAACGGCGCGGTATCGATCGTCGCCGACGTCACCGACCGGGACTCGCTCGTCTCTGCCGCGGAGCGCGTTCAGGCAGACCTCGGAGGCGCCGACATCCTCGTCAACAACGCGGGCGTGATGCTGCTCGGCCCGTTCGACTCCGAGCACAGCGACGAGCTCCGCCAGATGGTCGAGGTCAACCTGCTCGGGGCGATGACGGCGACCGAGGTCTTCCTCGACCAGCTTCGTGACGGCGGGGGGGACCTGGTCAACATCTCGTCGGTGGCCGGTCGGACGGCACGCGCCTTCGGTTCCGGCTACAACGCGACGAAGTGGGGTCTGAACGGCTGGTCGGAGGCCCTGCGCCAGGAGCTGCTGCCCGACATTCGGGTGATGGTGATCGAGCCCGGGGCCGTCGGTACGGAGCTCACCGATCACATCACCGACTCGAGCGTCAAGGAGGCCACCGAGAAGTTCTACGGCGAGGTCGCGATCACGGCCGCGGACATCGCCGAGATCATCGCCTTCTCGGTCTCACGCCCGCGGCGGGTCAACCTGAACGAGATCCTGGTCAGGCCCACGGCGCAGGCGCGCTGACGAGATTCCCCACCCGGTGATAAGTTGACTCTTAGTCAATAAGTTGCCTCGGAGAGGATGCATGCATGGAAGCGGCGACTCGTTTCGGGATCCGCAACTGGCTAGCTGCGTTCGGCTGCGCGGTAATTGCGCTGCTTGTGATCTCACCTGCAGCCAAGGCGGGGGTAAACGGCCAGTGCCCGTCGATCGCCGATAAGCCCGCCGCCGCGTCCCACGTCCCCTACCAGGACGTCCAGCACATCACCTACTGCTACGGGCCGATCAACATGACGCCGGGGCAGAACATCATCAAGTTCCGACCCGCGATCGACAGCATCGGGAACAAGCTCTGGCCCCAGGAGGACGGCTACATCACCCGCTTCGACCCGGAGCTGGTCTACACCGATGGAACGGTCCCGCGGGTCGACTTCCTGCATTTGCACCACGCGGTCTGGGCCGTCAACGGGGCCCCGCAGTTCGCGGTCGGGGAGGAGAAGACGGTCCAACAGCTTCCCCAGGGATTCGGCTGGCGCAGCCATCCCGGCGACAGCTGGATCCTCAACGACATGCTGCACGACCTCGTCGCCCAGCCCGCCCAGGTCTACGTCGTCTGGCGCATCGACTTCGTCCCTGACAGCTCACCCGACGCGGCCTCGATTCACACCGTGCACACCAAGTGGATGGACGTGGCCGGCAACCCGAGCATCTATCCCGTCTTCGACTCGCTGCGCGCCTACGGCAAGAACGGCCGCTACACGTTCCCTGATCAGGCGCCGGCCTCGGACCTTCATCCATGCGGATCGAGCGGTCGGGCGCCGGACACCCACGGTTGTCTCGGAGCCGCCCAGAGCTGGACCCCGACTCAGGGCTCGACCCTGATCGCCACCGCCGGGCACCTGCATCCTGGCGGGCTCTACACCCAGTTATGGGACACCCGCAACGGCACCACCAACACGCTCTTCACCTCCGACGCCCATTACTACGAGCCCGCGGGTGAGGTCTCATGGGACGTCGCGATGGGCGCCACGCCGCCCGCCTGGAGGGTGCAGGTGAAGGCAGGCGACACGGTGAGCGTGCACGCCACCTACGACACGACGAGATCGGACTGGTACGAGGTGATGGGCATCATGCCCGTCGCGGTCTACAACGGGACCGACGTCGGGGGGAAGGACGCGCAGGCGAATGACATCCCGCAGGACGAGGTCCGGACCCACGGGCACCTGGCCGAGAACGACAACCACGGCGGCGAGCCCACGGGCGCCGCGAACCCGCTGTCGCTGCCGAGCGCGGCGGTGCCGAACAGCACGATCGGCATCCAGTTGTTCACGTACCAGGCGGATCAGAGCGCTGGCCTGAGCGTGCCGACGGTCGAGCCGGGGCAGTCGATCACCTTTCACAACCTCGACGCGGTGCCGAGCGTCAATGCCTTCCACACGATCACGGCCTGTAAGGACCCCTGCACCGCAAGGACCGGAATCGCCTTCCCGATCGCCAACGGGCCGGTGACCTTCGACTCGGGCGAGCTGGGCTTCAACGGGAACCAGGGTTCATTCGGGAATGCCCCGGCGGCCAATCGCGACACCTGGCAGACCCCCAAGGACCTTCCAACCGGCACCTACACCTTCTTCTGCCGGATCCATCCGTTCATGAGAGGAGCCTTCCGCGTGGAGCCGCAGTCCGGCCCACGGCAAACGCTGAGGGCGAGGAAGAAGCAGAAGCTCGCAGCGGCGGCGGTCAGCGAGACGGTCGAAAAGGCGGCCACGGTGCGGCTTCGGGCGAGGGTGAAGGGGGCGACGAAGTCGGCGGGCGCCTCCGGCGCGTCGCACGTCCTCTCCCAGGCACTCGACGCCAAGCGGTCCACGATTTCGCTCAATCCCAGGGTCAGGACGAAGATCAAGCTGAGGTTCTCGAAGGCAGCGCGCAAGCGACTCGGGGCGGCGCTCGCGCAGGGCGGACCGCAGAAGATCGTCGTCACGGCCACGGCCACCGACGGGTTCGGCAAGACGTCGACCGCCAAGGCGAGCTTCAGGCTGATCGGCTAGTGCGGGGGAGGCCTTTCACCGTGCGGCGGGTGATCGTTGCCTTGGCCGTAATCGGCGTGGCCGCCTTAGGCGCCGGCCAGGCGCTCGGAGCCTCCGAGGCAATCACCACGTCGACCACGTGCTGCACCTACGGCAAGGCCACCTTCACGATCGACCGGGGAACAGTGGCCACGTTCCAGAATCAGGACCCGAGCATCTCGCCACATGACGTCTTTTCGGTCGACAGCGGGGCCAAGAACAAGCCGTTGTTCAGCTCCGCCGAGATCAACATCGGCCAGACGCCGGTGAACGGAACGGACGCCCTCGGCGCGGGCACGTACCGCTTCTTCTGCACGGTTCACCCCACTCAGATGTCAGGCGAGCTCGTGGTGACGCCGAGCGGCTCTCCCACCGTTGCAGTCACGATCCTCAGCCGCAAGCTGGGTCCGGTTGCCTCGAGTGGCAAGCTGCAGGTCAAGCTGCGAGGTCTGCTCCCGAGCAACAACGTGTCGCTGACGGCACGCAAGGGGAGCAGGAAGCTCGGCTCGATGCACGGCATCGACTTGGCGGCGGGCGCCTCGCGCATCGTCAAGCTGCCGGTCAGCCGCGCCGGCCGGAGCTCCCTCAAGAACCTCGGTAGTGCCAAGGTCAAGGTGATGGCGGCTCCGCCTGGAGACCAACAGGTCAGCGTGGCGCGGCGCCTGGACTAGCCCAGCAGGCGGAGGCCCCGCCGCGGGATACTGCGTAAGCGATGTCGGAGGAGAACGTCGAGATCGTGCGGGGCGTCTATGACGCCTGGCAACGGGGCGACTTTGAAGCCGCGTTAGAGCCCTTCCACGAGGACGTCGAGTGGTTTGGCCCGCCGGATATCTCCCGCGCGGGCGGCGGCGGAGTTGCGCGCGGGCACGAGGGCGTTAGCCGTTCGATCGGTCGCTGGATGGGCGCATGGGGTGAACTCCGCTTCGAGCTTCGCGACCTGATCGATTTCGGCGACGAGGTGCTGGCTGAAGGTTGGCAACAGGGACGCGGCCGGGGGAGCGGAGTCGAGGTCTCAGAGGAAATCTTCAGCGTCTGGACTCTCCGAGCGGGCAAGATCGTCCGGCAGCGGATGTTTCGCGACAGAGCACAGGCCCTCGAAGCCGTCGGCCTTTCGAAGTAGGCCGACATACGAGGAAGCCCGGCGCTGGGCGTCCCTTCCGCCACTGTGCGACTCGGCACACCGGACTCGCAACGTGCTGACTCCCACAGGGGGAGGACTCCCGGCGGGGAAGATGGGCCCACGCGAGGAGAAGGGAGTTGAAGATGACGGATCTCTCGAGTGAGTCAATGATGGTGGCGGCGGTGCGTTCCCGGCGTTGGCGCCTGAAGCTCGCGTTGGCGGCGGCGCTGGCGACGATGGTGCTGGTGGCGCCGACGGCCCCGCTCGTCCGGCAGGCGCCGGGGCGGGCGCGGGGCTCGCGGAACTGGTCCAGGGACCAGGCGGCGTCTCGACGACTTCGGCGACCCCTCCGGCCACGGGTGACGTCGTGCTGCGCCGTGACGGGTCGAAGGCCGATCCCTTCGTCGCAGACCTAGCCCCGACCGGGGCCCCCGCAGCCGACGGCTTCGACTGGGGAGACGCGGCGGTCGGCGTCGGCGCCGGCATGATCGTGAGTCTGCTCGGGATCGCCGCGATCGGTGCCTATGGAGGGCGCCCCGCGCGAACCGCCTAGCTTGCGGCAAAGCCCAGCCTCAAGAAACTCCAAGGGCCCTCTGTCGAGGGCCCTTGGAATTCCCGAGAGCTCGTCTGCGGGGTCACCGTTCGCGCCGTCAGCTTTCGGCGCGACGGGCGAACTCAGACGTGTTGCGCGAGCCAGTCGTGGACTTCGCCGATGCGCCCCGCCACCACCGCTAGGTGTCCTTCGTGATCGCACAGCTCGGCTTCTGCCCCCGGAATGGTGTCCGCGAGCCAGCGGGCGTGTACGAACGGCACAAAGCGATCCTCCAGACCGTGCCATACCTTCACGGGGATCGAAATCGAAGCCGGATCGAAGCCCCACGCCGAGTGGGACACGGCGATGTCGTCGTCGGTCCAGCCGTCGATGCTGGACGCCAGTGCGACCTGGGCCGCTCGGTGCAGCCAGACGCCGAATTCGCCGTGGAGCACCGCGCCATCGGATGCGGACTTCCCTGCCGACCACTGCTCGGCTAGCTCGCGGGCGTTCATTGCCAGAAGCTCCTCCCGCTGCTGCTCGCCCTGCCGCTCCCATTTGGCGCAATCGGACAGGAAGAGCTCATAGTCCTCCCGATCTTCGTCAGAGCTACCCGCTAAGAAGTCCAGCCCGGGCGCATCGAACGGAGCGGGCGAGCCAATTGTCGCCACAGCCGCCACCAGATCGTCAAGCAACGCGCCGCAAGCGAGCGCGTGGGGACCACCACCTGAGAAGCCCCAGACGACGCATCGCTCGAAACCCAGGACCTCACTGAGCCTGCGCACGTCAGCTGCGCAATCAGCCACCGTCCGCCCTAGCTGTCTCGACGAGCCGCGATAGCCCGGCCGGTCGTAGGTGATCAACGTCAAGCCTCGGCCGGCTGCGTCCTGAACCCAGTCGTGGTACAGCAGGCCCGCGTTGGGCGAGCCGACTTGGACGAGCACCACGCGACGGCCGTCGCCGGCCACCTCCGCGTGCAGCCGGCGCCCATCCGCAGTGTCAACGTGCCTCGTGTGCGCTAACTCCGGATGGGTGCCATGTGCGCTCAGAGCAAGACACTCTCAGATCCGCTTGGGAGCCCGAAGCCGGCTTCCCACGTGTCGCTTCGCTACGAACGACGACCGGCAGCCGGGTGCGGCCTGTTCGGCCGCGAGATAGTGGGCGGGCGATGTCCGAGGAGAACGTCGAGTTGGTACGTGAGAGCTACGTGACTCCCGGTGCATTATTCACGAGTTGGTCCGAGCGGATGGCACCGAAGGTCGAGTTCGATTTCACCGCGGCGTATCCCGACCGGCCCGTGATGCGAGGGATTGAGGAGCTGCGGAGATTCCGCGAGGAAGGGCCTTGGGCGGAGCTGAGGTTCGATCCCGAGCGCTTTGTCGACGTCGATGATGAGCGCGTACTCGTCTTGGTCAGGGTCCACGCCGAGGGGAAGGGGAGTGGCGTACCGGTCGAGCTTCGAAACGCTCACGAGTACACGATCCGCGACGGCATGTTGGTTCGGTTCAAGGTCTATGGCGACCGAGCCGAGGCCCTCGAAGCCGGCGGACTGTCGGAGTAGGCGGCTCGGCAAAGTCCGTTTCCTCGCACAGAGCCACCCGGTGGTCTGACCTTCTGAATCGCCATCTCGACCGTCCCACAATCCGACCCTGCTCCCGGTGCCTAAGATCGGCGCCGTGCTCGTGCTGATCGGCCTCATTCTGCTCGGAGTTGCCGCCACTGCCCTCGCGTCCGTGGTGGTGCTGCGCCAACGCGAGGCGGGCGAAGCGCGGAAGGTGCAAGACCTCTACCCGGAAGGGAGCGAGAGGGCGGTCTACGAGACGCTCTACGGAAAGCGCTCGACGACGGTATCCGCCCCGGTGCCCGTACAGCGATCACCAGAAGCCGATCTGGATAGTCCCCAGGGTGGATTGCGGGAGTAGGCGATGCCGGAGGAGAACGTCGAGGCGGCGAAACTCGCTGTTGCGGCTTTCAACCGGGGAGACTTTGAGGGCTTGGAGGAGCTCTACGCCGCAGATGCCGTGCTCCAAGACCTGCAGAACGCTCCTGATCAGCCGGTGACGGTTGAGGGCGTTCAGGCGATTCGACAGACCCTGAATCTGTGGGCGGCCGCCTTCGACGAGCTGCGCGTTGATATCGAGGAATACATCGATGGCCCGGACGCCGTGATCTGCGCGGCGCATTGGCAGGGGCAGGGCAAGACGAGCGGCATCTCGATCGATGTCCACCAGTTCGACCTCTACGAGTTCCGCGACGGAAGGGTCATCCGAGCGGTCCTCGGCTTCAGATCCAAGAACGATGCGCTCGAAGCCGCCGGGCTTCAGGAGTAAGCGATGTCGGAGGAGAACGTGGCGCTGGCACAAAAGGCCATCGACGCTGTCAACCGCGGCGACTTCGACGCCTTGCTGGCCTTCCTCAGCCCTGATGTCGTGTGGGAGGCCCTTGAAGGTGTCACTGGGATTGGTGAGCTCTACCGCGGGCGGGCAGGGGTGCGAGAGTGGATCGAGCTGATGTGGGAAAACGCGGAGGAGGGCGTCCACATCGAGATCGGGCAGATAGCGGACTTGGGTGATGACCGGGTCTTCATCGCCGTGGTTATCACGGCACGCCGGAGGGGCAGCGGCATGCCGCTCGAATACCGCACCTGGCAGATCGTCTGGTTCGCGGACGGCCTGATTTCGAGACGTCAAGCCTTCTGGACCCGTGCCGAAGCCCTCAAAACCGCCGGACTGCGGGAGTAGGCGATGTCGGAGGAGAACGTCGAGGTCGTTCTGGATCAGTGGGATGCGTGGAGCGACGGAAACCTGGACAGGTGGGCACAGGCCTGGGACCCCGAGGTGGTCGTAGTTGCCCCGAAGGGTTGGCCCGAGGGAGACGTCGAGCGGGGCCTCGAAGCCTGGAGGCGTCAGGCCCAACGTTTGCGGCATACCTGGGCGGAGGCGCGGATCGAGGTTGACGAGATTCGGGATGTAGAAGATCGGGTGCTTGCTCGGATTCGCTACGTGACGGTTGGAGGGGACACCGGCATCCCCTTTGAGACGCCCATGGGCGTTGTCTTCCTCCTCAGCGAGCGAAAGATCAGGCGGGCGTATTTCGGCTGGACGATGGCCGACGCCCTCGAAGCCGCCGGGCTGCCGGAGTAGCGAGCCTCTGGACTCAGCCATAGAGAAACGGCCCTCCGAAGAGGGCCGTTTCTGGGGTACTACAGGGAGGAGAGATATGTTTTGCTGCTGTGTTGTCTGTGGGAGGTAGCCGGTACTCAGGCTCCGAGTGGACGACTGAACCGCGTTGAGGCGGTCAGCGTCATGTGAGCGGAGCCGAACCCGGCCAAAAAGACTGTTGCGACGTAGTCGCCCCCGATTCCGGCCAGCACCGCCGCCGCGATGGTCGCGCCGGCCAGCGTGTAGTCGAGCCCGGCGTGGGCACTCAGCGGCACATTTCCACGAGTGCTGTCGCCGTAGACGGAGGTCGCGAGACCGATCAGCAGGACGCCGAGCGCGATGCTGAGACCGCCCGCCAGGTAGTCGAAGCCGAGCGCGAACGGCGCCACGATCAGCAGCGGCGCGGCCAGCACCTCGAGGGCAGCATGGACGTTGATCGGTATCGCTCTGAAGAGACTCATCGCGAAACCAGGGTACGAACGTATGTGCGATTCGTGTGTGAGGGCGATCACAGTCCAAGCTGCGATCGGATTGCCGCTCCGGGCGCAGCGGCGCTTGTACGGTTCGCCGCGTGACCCGTCGTCGCGCCGATACGCTGCTCGCCGACCGCGGCCTCGCGCCGTCGCGCACCGCAGCCGCCGCCACCGTCCGCGCCGGGCGGGTGCGCCTTGGGAAGGACGGGTCCACGATCGAAAAGCCGAGCGAGCTGGTCCCGGAGGACGCCGAGCTCTTGGTCGAAGAGGGGGAGGAGTTCGTCTCGCGAGGCGGGATCAAGCTCAACAACGCCCTCGACGAGCTTTCCGTCGCGGTCGAGGATCGCCTGGCGCTGGACGTCGGCGCCTCGACCGGGGGGTTCACGGATTGCCTGCTGCAGCGCGGCGCGCGGATGGTGATCGCGGTCGACGTCGGCTACGGGCAGCTCGACTGGAGCCTGCGGCAGGACTCTCGCGTTCTGGTCATGGAGCGGCTCAATGCCAGGTACCTGGGCGATTCGTTCCTGCCCTTTCGGCCCGAGCTGATCACGGTGGACGTCGCCTTCATCTCTCTGGCGATGGTGATGCCTTCGATCGTCACCACCGCGGCCGATGAGTTCGACCTACTGGGCCTCGTCAAGCCGCAATTCGAGCTCGGCAAGGAGAAGGTCGGGAAGGGGGGCGTCGTTCGCGATGCCGGCGACCGCCGCGACGCGATTCGCCGGGTGGCCGAGGCCGCGCAGCAGGAGGGGCTGATCGTCCGCGGGCTGGCCTCGTCCGGACTGCCGGGCCCGAAGGGGAATCGCGAGACCTTCGTCTGGGCCGCGCGCAGCGGGGAGGCGATCGACCTCGACGCCGCACTTAGGGAGGTCGAGCCGTGACCGTGACGGTGAAGCGCGCGATGCTGATCACGCCCGTGCATCCGGAGCGCGCCGAGAAGGCGGTCGCCACCGCGGCCGAGGCGGCGAGGGCGGCGGGCGTACAGCTCGTCTCGACCGCTGACGAGCAGGAGAAGCACGCGGTGGCCGCGGCGCACATCGAGAAGGTGGCCGACGGTGAGCAACCCGACGTCTGCCTGGTCCTCGGCGGAGACGGCAGCATTCTCTACGCGCTCCGTCACTTCGCCCACACGGGCGTCCCTGTTTTCGGCATCAACTTCGGCACGATCGGGTTCCTGGCCGCCGTCGAGCGCGCCGATCTCGCGAGTGGTCTCGAGAGGGTGTTCAGCGGCGACTTCGAGGTGATGGACATGCCCGCGCTGACGGTGGACCTGCCCATCGACCATCGGGCGGCCCTCAACGACGTCAGCTTCCTGCGTCAGCCGCGCGGCCGGGTCGCCGAGCTCTCCTACACGATCGGCGATGAGGAGGTCGGCAACGTCCGCTGCGACGGGCTGGTCGCCGCGACTCCGGCCGGGTCGACCGGCTACAACCTCGCCAACAACGGCCCGATCCTGGCCTGGGGCGTGAAGGGGTTTGTGGTCAGCTTCATCGCCCCTCACACGCTCGCTGCGCGGGCACTCGTGGTCGCGCCGGACGACGCGCTCATCGTGCGCAACGCCGCCGGCCGGGAGGCGGTCGAGATCTCGCTGGACGGCGCGCCCGCCGGGAAGCTCGAGGCGGGCGCGGAGCTCGAGATGCGCTTCGAGGAATCGGTCAGCAAGCTGGCGCAGCTGCCGGGCACGAACTTCTACCACCGCATCCGCGAGAAGTTCGGGAAGCTCGCCTAGCTAGTCTCCGGGCATGGAGCGCAAGTGGTGGAGCCTGCTCGCGGTCTGTCTGGCGACGTTCATGTTGCTGCTCGACATCACCGTCGTCAACGTCGCGCTCCCGGACATCCAGAAGGAACTCCACACCGACCTCACCGGGCTCCAGTGGGTCGTCGACGCGTACACGCTGACCCTCGCCGCCTTCACCCTGACCATGGGCGCGCTCGCCGACCGCTTCGGCCGCCGCCGGCTGTTCGTGATCGGGGTCGCGCTCTTCACCCTCGCTTCGCTGCTCTGCGGGCTGGCCACCAACGCCACCTTCCTGCACCTGGCGCGCGGACTGCAGGGAATCGGGGGCGCGGCGATGTTCGCGACCTCGCTGGCCCTGATCGCCCAGGAGTTCCAGGGCCCCGAGCGCGGCACTGCGATCGCCGCCTGGGGCGCGACGATCGGCGGCGCGGTCGCGGTCGGGCCGCTGGTCGGCGGGGCTCTGACTGACGGGTTCGGCTGGGAGTGGATCTTCTTCGTCAACGTCCCGATCGGGATCGGCACCGTGATCCTGGCCCAGACTCAGGCTGGCGAGTCGCGCGATCCCGAGGCCAAGAGCGTCGACTGGGCGGGCCTGATCACCTTCTCGCTCGGGCTCTTCGCTCTGATCTTCGGCCTGCTGCGGGGCAACGCCGAGGGCTGGGGCAGCGCTCAGATCGTCGGCTCTCTGGTCGGCGCGGCGGTCCTGCTGGTGGCGTTCGTGATCTTCGAGTGGCGGCAGGACCACGCGATGTTCGACCTCAGCCTCTTCCGAAAGCCCGCCTTCTCGGGCGTCTCCTACGGCACCTTCGCGATCGGCGCCGGGATGTTCGCGATGTTCCTCTACATCACGATCTACATGCAGAGCGTGATCGGGATGACGCCGCTCGAGGCCGGTGTCCGCTTCCTGCCGCTGACCCTCTTTGCGTTCATCGTGCCGCTCGTCACCCGCAACCTTGTCTCGAAGATCCCGGCGCGGGTCCCGCTGACGATCGGGCTGGCGCTGGTCGGCCTCGGCCTTCTGCTGATGCGCGGCGCCAAGCCCGACTCGGAGTGGACAACTCTGCTCGCCGGGTTCATCGTCAGCGGCGTCGGAATCGGGCTCTCCAACCCGTCGATCGCCTCGACCGCGCTCGGGGTGGTGCCCGCCGCGCGATCGGGCATGGCCTCGGGGATCAACAACACGATGCGGATCGCCGGCGTCGCGACGGGGATCGCGGCGCTCGGGGCGGTTTTCCAGAGCAAGATCACCGATTCGCTCCACACACTGCTGCCACAGGCGCCGAGCGGATTCGCTGAGGGCGTTGCCGCCAGCGGCACGCAGGCGGCGAACCAGGCACCTCCGCAGTTCCATGACCAGGCCGTCCAAGCGGCGGGCGTCGCGTTCACCGACGCCTTCAACGACATCCTTCTGATCGGAGCGCTGATCCTGTTCAGCGGCGCGCTCGCGGCCTTCGCACTGGTGCGCCAGAGGGACTTCGTCCCGCATGGCTCGCCACAGCAGGCGGAGACCGAGGCGGGAGAGCCCGCCGCCGCTTAATCCGTCGGGGCTCCTCGTTAGAACGGGGTCCGATGCTGCTCGAGCTCCGAATCGAGAATCTGCTCTTGATCGAGCGGGCCGAACTGCGCCTCGGCCCGGGCCTGAACGCGATCACGGGGGAGACGGGCGCCGGCAAGACGATCCTGGCCCACTCCTTCGACCTGCTGATGGGAGGCCGGGCGAAAGAGGGAATCGTCCGGCCAGGGGCGAGCGAGGCCTACGTCGAGGGGGTCTTCCAGCTGCCGGACAACCTGCTCGACGATCCCGAGCTCACCGAGATCGCCGAGCGACTGCCGGAGGGAACCATGGAGCTGGTGGTCGGCCGACGCGTCTCGGCTTCTGGCAGGACGAGCGCCTTCCTCGGTGGGCGCTCTGCCTCGGCGCCGGACCTCCAGGCCCTCGGCTCCCGGCTGCTCGCCTTCTACGGGCAGCACCAGCACCGCAAGCTGACGCTCTCGGCCGCCCAGCTCGAGACCCTGGATGGCTTCGCGGGCGAGCGGCACCTCGAGCGTCGGCGCGCCTACCGGGAGGCGCATGCCGAGGTGCGGCGCGTCGAGGGTGAGCTGGAGGGGATCCGCGAGCGCGAGGGGGCGCGGGTTCGCGATCTTGACCTGCTTCGCTACGAGCTCGACGAGATCGTGGCGGCGCAGCCCGATGCCGAGGAGGAGGCGGAGCTGGCCGCAGAGCGGGAGAGGCTTCGCCATGGGGAGTCGCTGCGGGGAGCAGCCGCCGAGGCGCTCGCGGCGATATCAGGCGATGACGAGGCGGGTGGGGCCGCCGAGGCGATGGGATCGGCCGAGGCGGCACTCGCCGCCCGGGAAGGGGTCGATCCGGCGCTCGACAAACTCGCAGAGATCGCGACCGGGGTGCGCCTGGAGCTGCAGGACCTGGCGGGTGAGTTGCGCGGATATGCCGAGGGAATCGAGGCCGAGCCGGGCCGGTTGGAGCAGGTCGAGGAGCGGCTCGACGCGATGGATCGCCTCAAGCGCAAGCACGGCGGCTCGATCGAGTCGGTGCTCGCTCACGCCGAGCACTGCCGCGCCGAGATCGACGCGATCGAGGGCGCCGACCAGACGACAGAGCGGCTGGAGGCCGACCTGACGAAGGCGATGCGGACGCGCACCGATCTGGCGGGCGGCCTCAGCGAGGTGCGGGCCAAGTCGGCAAAACGCCTCGAGAGGCGGATCGCCAAGGAGCTCGACCAGCTCGGGATGAGCGGCGCGAAGCTCGAGATCTCGCTCGAGCCCCACCCGGATGGCTTCGGAGCTCTCGGCCAGGAGCGGGTCGGTTTCCGCGTCGCCACCAATCCTGGAATGCCCACCTCGCCGTTGCGCGATGCAGCCTCGGGCGGGGAGCTCTCGAGGCTGATGCTCGCGCTCGCGGGGCAGGCCGCGCCGGGTGGCGCCGCGACGTACGTCTTCGACGAGATCGACGCGGGCGTCGGCGGTAACACCGCCAGGACGGTGGGGGAGAGGCTGCGCGCGCTCGGCGACGAGCGGCAGGTGCTCTGCATCACCCACCTGCCCCAGGTGGCCTCGATGGCCCAATCCCACTTCCGGATCGAGAAGAGCATCGATCGCGGGCAGGCGACGGCGACCGTCGAGCGAGTCGACGGCGATGAGCTCGTTGCGGAGATCGTGCGGATGCTCGGAGGCGGAGATGGCGACGAGGCCGCCGACCGGCATGCCCGCGAGCTGCTCAAGGCCGCCTAGGGCGCCTGTGGAAATAGTCTCCAGGCGATGGCGATCGCCACCGCCACAGCGATTCGCGGTACGGCACGGCTCGGCCGCCGCACCAAGGAGCTGGTCAAGCGTCTCGGGCCCGGTGATGTCGCGGTGATCGACCACCGCAATCTCGATCGGATCGCGGCCGAGGAGCTGGTCGCCAGCGGTGTGCGCGCGACCCTGAATGCCTCGCCCTCCTCGGACGGTTCCTACCCGAATACCGGTCCGCTCGCGCTCGTCCGCGCGGGCGTCCCGCTGATCGATGCCGGACCGGAGCTCTTCGAGCTGATCGCCGACGGGGACCGGCTCGAGATCGAGGGAGGCCGGATCTCCGCGGAGGGCAGGCTGATGGGGGAGGGACGGCCGCTGAGGGCGGAGGAGCTCGCCCGCGACCTCGACGCGCAGCGCGCCCGGATCGACCGAGCCCTTCAGGACTTCACCGAGAACACGCTGGCCCACCTCCGCGAGGAGGGTGGCCTGCTCTCCGGCGCGATCGACCTTCCGGAGACGCGCACGCGCTTTCGCGACCGCCACGTCCTGATCGTGGTCCGGGGGACCGATCACATCCGCGACCTGCGGGCCCTGCGTGCCTACATCGAGGACGTGAACCCGGTGCTCGTCGGGGTGGATGGGGGAGCCGACGCGATCATCCGCGAGGGACTGCGGCCAGACGTCGTCCTCGGTGACATGGACTCGGCCGGCGAGGCGGCCCTGCGCAGCGGCGCCGAGCTGATCGTCCACGCGTACTCGGATGGGAGGGCTCCGGGCGCGGAGCGTCTCCAGCGGCTCGCCCTTCCGCACACCGTCCTTCCCTCCGCCGGCACCAGCCAGGACGTGGCGATGCTGCTCGCCTTCGAGAAGGGCGCCTCGCTGATCGTCAGCGTCGGCGCGCACTTCAACCTCGTCGAGTTCCTGGAACGGCGCCGGGGAGGGATGTCCTCGACGTTCCTCACCCGCCTGCGGATCGGCGAGACGCTGGTGGATGCGAAGGGCGTCAGCCACCTCTACCCGCCGCGGTAGTGCCGAGGAGGGCGAACTACCGCGGCCGGCCGGTGCTCTTCCCGCTCGGCGTCGTCCTGCTCGCGGCGGCCGGGGTCGCCGCCGCGGCCGGTCCCAGCCGCTGGCTCGCCTTCCTGCTCGGCGTCGGCTGCCTCGGACTGATCGACGATCTGGCCGGCGGCGAGCCCCGCGGTCTCCGGGGGCATGGGCTGGCGTTGGTTCGGGGGGAGCTTTCGACTGGTGCGGTCAAGGCGGTCGGCACGGTGGCGCTCGCCGCCTACGCGGTTGCCGGCGAGGACGCGAGCGGCGCCGAGTTGCTGATCGACGTGCTGGTGCTAGCGCTCGCTGCGCACCTCGGCAACCTGCTCGACACGCGGCCGGGGCGGCCCGAGAAGGCAATGGGCCTGGTCGGCGCGGGGGTCTGCCTCGGATCGTGGAGCGCCGCGCCGCTCGAGCCGATTGCTCCGCTCGTGCCCGCGGTGGTGATCTGTGCCTGGCTGACGCTGCAGGAGCGCGCGATGCTGGGCGATGCCGGGGCGAGCCTGATCGGCGGGATGATCGGGATCCTGCTCGTGACGACGCTGTCGATGCCTGGGATTCTGTTGGTGCTGGGCGGCCTGATCGTGATCTCGCTGTATGGGGAATTCCGCTCGATCTCCGCCACGATCGGCCGAGTTCCGCTCCTCGAGCGACTAGACTCGCTCGGCAGAGTCAATTGAGCCAACCGAAGCCAAGCGACACCCGATTTCTCTTCGTTACCGGCGGTGTCGTCTCGTCCCTCGGTAAGGGCATCGCCTCTGCCTCACTCGGTCGTCTTCTCGTCAGCCGCGGCTTCCGCGTCCAGCTGCAGAAGCTGGACCCCTACATCAACGTCGATCCGGGGACGATGAGCCCGTTCCAGCACGGCGAGGTGTTCGTCACCGAGGACGGCGCCGAGACCGATCTCGACCTCGGCCACTACGAGCGCTTCACCGACGAGAACACCTCACGGGCGTCCAACTTCACCGCCGGCGGCGTCTACAACTCGGTCATCCGGCGCGAACGCCGCGGCGACTACCTCGGCGCGACCGTCCAGGTGATCCCGCACATCACCGACGAGATCAAGAACCGGATCCTGATCGTCGCCGAGTCGCAGGCTGTCGACTTCGTGATCACCGAGATAGGCGGAACCGTCGGCGACATCGAGTCTCTGCCGTTCCTAGAGGCGATCCGACAGCTCTACACCGACCTCGGCCCGAAGCGCTGCATGTTCGTCCACCTGACGCTGGTGCCCTACGTCGGTCATGCGGGAGAGATGAAGACCAAGCCGACCCAGCACTCGGTCAACGAGCTGCGCCGGATCGGGATCCAGCCGCACGCGTTGCTCTGCCGCTCCGAGGAGGGGCTCGACCGCGAAATCCGCCGGAAGATCGCCCTCTTCGCGAGCCTCCCGGAGGAGGCCGTGATCTCGGCGCGCGACGTCGACAACGTCTACAAGGTGCCGCTGGTCCTGCGGGCCGAGGGGATGGACGACCAGATCCTCGACCACTTCGGGATGGAGGCTCCGACGCCGGACCTCGGCGAGTGGGAGGACCTGATCAAGCGGGCCGACGCCTCCCGCGAGCGCAAGGTGAAGATCGCCCTGGTGGGCAAGTACGTCCAGCTGGAGGACGCCTACAAGTCGGTGATCGAGGCACTCACCCACGGCGGCTGGGCGCACGACGTCGAGGTCGAGACCGAGCTCGTGTCCGCCGAGGACATCGAGGAGTTCAAGCTCGACGGCGTCGACGGGATCCTGATTCCCGGCGGCTTCGGCGAGCGGGGGATCGAGGGCAAGGTGGAGGCCGCGCGGATCGCGCGCGAGAAGGGCATTCCCTATCTCGGGATCTGCCTCGGCATGCAGATCGCGGTCGTCGAGTTCGCCAGGCACGTCTGCGGGATGGACGGCGCGAACTCCGCCGAGTTCGACCCCGAGACGCCTTACCCGGTGGTCGACCTGCTGCCCGAGCAGAAGGAGGTCTCTGACCTCGGTGGGACCATGCGCCTCGGCGCCGACCCGGTAAAGCTCCACGACGACACTCAGGCCCGAGAAATCTTCGGCGAGGCGGTCATCTACAAGCGGCACCGCCACCGCTATGAGGTCAACAACATGCTCCGCCGCCGGCTCGAGGATGAGGGACTGGTGGCGAGCGGCACTTCGCCCGACGAGCGTCTCGTCGAGATCATCGAGCTGCCCGACCACCCGTTCTTCGTGGCCTCCCAGTTCCACCCTGAGTTCAACTCCCGCCCGACGCGCCCCGAGCCGCTGTTCCGGGACTTCGTCGGCGCGGCGGCCAAGCGAGCCGCCGAGCGCCCCGCCGCTGCCGAGCCGGCTGCTGAGGCAGAGGCCGCGGCCGAGGAGTCCGAGGACGTCAGCGTCCGCCGGTCTGCCTAGCCGCTACTTCATCCCCATCGAACGGCCCTGCGGCATCGGCTCCGTACGGGTCGGCATCTTGCCCTCCATCGAACCGCCCTGGTCCTGCATCGGCGTTTGGTTGTCGTTCATCTGCTCCTCGCCCATCGAACCGCCCTCCGACGATCCCTCGCCCATCCCCATGGAGTCCATCGCGGCCTGAGCCTCGGGTGAGTTCGGGAGCGTGAGGCCCGGAACGTCGGCGGCGAAGAAGGCCACACCGATCCCGAGGACGACGAGCAGCAGGGCGACGCTCCCGTTGGCGACGGCCTTCCAGGGAAGCAGCTTCTCGACCGCGATCAGAGCGGCGACCAGCACCATCCAGCCGATGCTCATCACGCCGAGGGCGAAGAGCGCGGCCATCAGCCCCCAGCAGCAGCCCACGCACCAGGCGCCGTGCTCGGTGCCCATCTGGAGGGCGCCGCGTCTGCCGGGACGCCAGGACGTGAGCAGGAACCCCATCGGGCTGCGGCAGCGCCGCAGGCAGGCGTCCTTGAGTGGTGTGAGCTGATAGATCCCCGCGACGACGATCACTGCGCCTGCGACGTAGGGGCCGCCGCTGTCCCAGGCGAGGAATCCGATGTCCAGGGCCCGGCCGCCCTGGATGATCGCGTAGCCCAGCAGGCCCGCCGCCGCCCAGGTCAGCAGGTAGCCGCCGACGAACATCGCAGCCGCCCCGGGCTGGGCGGACTCACCGTTCTGGCGCTTGCCCTCCTCGATCCGGGCGTACATCAGAACCATCGGCGCGATCGAGGGGAACATCATCGCGGCCATCATCACCACCCACGCCGTGATCCAGAAACCGAGCCCGCCGAGGTCGGTGCCGGGTCCGGCGTCCATGCCGTCCATCCGGTTGCCGGTCATCGCCCAAGCCACTGCCGCGAGCAGCAGGAGGCTGAAGATCAGCCCGACCTGGACGGCGCTCGAGAGCTGGGGAACCCTGCGGAGAGTCGCTGACTCCATGCAGCTGGGGATTATTTCCACCTCGCGGGAGGAGTCAACCCCCCGCCTCCCATAGCCTGGGCGCGGTGAGCGCACCGGAGGACCAGCGGATGCTCGATCGCTTCGCCCGTCTCTGCGAGATCTCCAGCCCCACCGGTGAGGAGCGGGAGGTTGCGGACGCCGTTTTGGAGGAGTTGCGCGAGTTCGGCGTGGACGTCGCCGAGGATGCCTCCGCGACCCCGGCGCGGGCCGGGGCCGGGAACCTGATCGCGCGGGTCCCGGGGCGTGGAGAACGCTGGCTCTCCTTCTTCGCCCACCTGGACACCGTCCCCCACGACGGCCCGGTGGAGGTGGACCAGGAGGGCGGTACGTTCCGGAGCGCCGGGGACACCATCCTCGGCGCCGACAACAAGGCGGCCGTGACCGTCCTGATGGAGCTCGCCATTCGCCACCGGGCGGACCCTGCGCCCCTGGGGCTCGAGCTCGTCTTCACCGTCGCGGAGGAGGACGGGCTCCGCGGGGCCAAGGAGCTCGACATCTCGTCGTTGCAAGCCCCGTTCGGCTACGTGCTCGACCACGCGACGCCCATCGGGGAGCTGATCGTGGCGGCGCCGACCTACAAGCGCCTGATCGCCGAGTTCACCGGCCACGAAGCGCACGCCGGGATCAATCCGGAGGACGGGCACAGCGCGATCGCCGCGGCGGCCGTCGCCATCGCGGAGATGGAGCTGGGCCGCCTCGATGAGGAGACCACCGCGAACATCGGAATGATCGAGGGCGGGACCGCGTCCAACGTTGTCGCCGGCCACTGCAGGATCCTTGGAGAGGCGCGCAGCGTCGACGGGGAACGGGCCGCCGCCACGATCGGGGAGATGGTCGACGCGTGCACCTGGGGAGCGAGCCAGCAGGGGTGTGACGTCGACGCGCAGGTCAGCGAGATGTTCCGCGGTTATCGCCTCGACCCCAGGGCAGAGCCCGTGCGGATCGCCTCGGAGGCCCTGCGCGCGGCCGGGTATGAGCCTGAGCTTGTCGCGACCGGCGGTGGCAGCGACGCCAACGCGCTGGTCGCCTCCGGCTACGAGGCCGTTCTGCTCGCCAACGGGACCGAGGCGAACCACACGCCCCAGGAGCTGGTCACCGAGGGCGCCATCGTTGAGATGCTGCGGGTGTGCGAAGCGGCGATCGGGCTGGCTGGAGATGCTGAAGCTACGTAGGGGTGTGGTCAGCGGGACTGACCCGCTGGTGGTGCAGGTCGGCGCCGAGCTGAGGCCCGCCTGGGCGGATCTCGGGTTGGTCGGCGAGGTGATGGAGGGCGACGAGGTGATCGTCAACGTCGAGGCGCGCGACCTCGGGCTCGGCTCGGGCGGCTTCGACGTCGTCCACGTCAACCTGACTCGCGGGCTGGAAGCACCTGGCACGAAAGAGGCGGCGGCGATGAAGCTCAACTACTCGCCGCTGCAGCATCCGGTCGAGCCGGTGGAGGCCCTGCCGGAGGAGGGTGCCGGGCGGCCGGTTCCCGTGCTCGTGCTCTCCCTCCACGGACAGCTCGCCCCGGCAGCCTGGGCCGCCGGTCGTGCGGCGAGCGGTCTGCGGGTGGGCTACGTCCAGACGGCCGGCGGTGCCTTGCCCGGAGCCCTGTCGACGGATGTCGCTGAGCTTCGCGCGCGCGAGTTGCTCTGCGAGCACGTCACGGCCGGCCCTGCCTACGGCGGCGAGCGCGAGGCGCTCTCGGTAATTGGAGCGCTTGGCGGCGCGGCGGGGCCGCTCGGCTGGGATGCGACGATCGCCGGGCCGGGGCCGGGCATCGCCGGTTCCGGCAGCGCGCTGGGGCACGGCGGCATGGCCGCCCTCGACACCGCCCACGCCGCCATCGCCCTGGGTCTGGAGACGCTGCTCGCGCCCCGCCTCTCGAGCGGCGACTCGCGAGAGCGACACCGCGGCCTGAGCCATCACACGGAATCCGTGTTGCGGATGCTGCTCGCGGGCGTACGGGTGCCGGCTCCGGCTGACGATCGCGACGCGCTCGATTGCCTCCGGGTTGCCTGCGGCGATCGGCATGGGGTCTGGGACAGGGAGGCAGACGTCGACGAGTACGCGGCGAGCGGCCTGTCCGCGCGCCACATGGGGCGTTCGATCGAGGAGGACCGTTTGTTCTTCGCCGCCGGGCTCGCCGCCGGGGACGGCCTGGCCGCGGCGGCGCTGGTCGGGGAGGCGGCGTGAACGACGAGAACCCGAAGAACGACGAGACCCTCAAGAAGGAGGGGAGCAAGCTCGTCTATCGGGGCCCGATCGCGTCGGTGCGCATGGAGACCTTCCAGTACTCCGACGGGAGCCGGTCGACGAGGCAGGTGGTGCTCCATCCCGGGGCGGTCTGCGTCGTCCCGCACGACGGGCGCTCGGTCTACATGGTCGAGCAGCCGCGGGAGGCGGTCGAGGAACCGGCGCTGCTCGAGCTGCCGGCCGGGAAGCTCGACGTCGAGGGGGAGACTCCGCTCGAGTGTGCCCAACGCGAGCTCGGTGAGGAGATCGGCAAGTCCGCCGGCGACTGGCGCGAGCTGAAGAGCTTCTACACGAGCCCGGGGTTCGCCAACGAGCGGGTCTGGCTTTTCCTGGCGACCGAGCTCTACGACACCCCGGCGCGCCGGCACGCGGACGAGCGGATCGAGATCGTCGAGTTCGCGCTCGACGATCTCGACACCGCAATCGACCGCTGCGAGGACGCCAAGTCCCTCATCGGCCTGATGATGCTCAAGCAGCTGATCTAGGCCCCCGTGAAGGGACCGGCGGGTGGCCGCGGAAGTACTTGGCATGGCCACGATTGCGCCGCCGCGTGAGGCGACAGAACCGAAGCCGTCCGAGCGCTACGAGGCTCTGGTGCTGGATTTCCTCGCGCATCTGGAGTTCGAGCGCGGGCTATCCCGCAACACGCTCTCCGCGTACCGCACGGACCTGCTCCAGTTCGGTCGCTTCCTGTCCGAGCGTGGCCGCGACGCGACCAGCGCCACGGCCGGCGACCTCTCTGACTTCCTCGCGGACCTGGCCAAGGGAGACGGGAACGGCCGAGCCGCCTGCTCGACCGCCACCGTCCATCGGAAGGCAGCCTGCCTGCGGTCCTTCTACCGGCATCTGCGCCGCGAGGAGACGATCGACGACGACCCGGCAGCGAGGCTCGAGACACCCCAGCGCGGCCGCAAGCTTCCCGAGGTCCTGAGCTATGCGGAGGTGCAGAAGCTGCTCGCGCAGCCGCGCGGCGACGAGCCGACCGCCATTCGGGACCGCGCGCTCCTCGAGCTGATGTACGCGTCCGGGCTGCGGGCGTCGGAGACGATCTCGCTGGAGGTCTCCGATGTCGACGTCGAGCACGGGATCGTCCGCGCCAGAGGCAAGGGATCCAAGGAACGCCTCGTCCCGGTTGGTGGCAAGGCCGTCGCCGCGGTCAGGGTCTATCTGCGCTCCGGGCGGCCCAAGCTGCTGAACTCACCGGAGGAGCCCAAGCTGTTCCTCAACTTCCGCGGCGGGCCGCTGACCCGCCAGGGCCTCTACAAGATCGTGCTTCGCCACGCGCAGTCCGCCGGGCTCGGCAACCGGATGAGCCCGCACACGCTGCGGCACTCGTTCGCCACGCACCTGCTGAGCGGCGGCTGCGACCTGCGCTCGGTTCAGGAGATGCTCGGCCACGCCGACCTCTCGACCACCCAGCTGTACACCCATCTCTCGGGTGAGGAGCTCAAGGAGGCCTACTTCAAGGCCCATCCGCGGGCTCATCTGTCTCGCTAGCGCGGGTCACTAGCATCGGGCGGGATGCCCGAGCTACCCGAGGTGGAGACGGTCCGTGGCCAACTCGAGCCGGAGCTGGTCGGGAAGCGAATCGAGTCCGCCACCGTGCTCGACGAGCGGCTCACCAGGCCGGAGCCGCCCGCGGCGCTCGAGCGTGCCGTTGCCGGCCGCGAGGTGACCGCCGTTGCGCGGCGCGGCAAGTACCTGCTGCTCGGCCTCGAGGGCGGCCGAACACTCGCTCTGCACCTGCGGATGACGGGGAACCTCCTGCTGCGAGATCCGCGGGAGGGCATGACGGCCGACCTGATGAAGAGCGAGCCGGCGTCACGCGGGTCGGGCTCGGCGGATCCTCGCGCACCCTCGCCGGAACCGAGCCATGTGAGGGCTCGCTTCGAGCTCGACGACGGGCGGGTGCTGCTGTTCACGGACGTGCGCCGCTTCGGGCAGGCCGTCGTGCTGGACGCGGGCGATCAGCTCGATGACTTCTTCGCCTCCCGCCTCGGCATCGAGCCGCTCTCGGGCGAGCTCACCCCGGAGCGGCTGCTCGAGCTGGCGGCGGGCCGGAAGGCACCGCTCAAGTCGTTCCTTCTGAGCCAATCGAGGATCGCGGGCATCGGGAATATCTACGCGGACGAGGCCCTCTGGCGGGCACGGCTGCATCCGCTCTCGCCGGCGGGCTCGATGAAGATGGAGCACGCGGAGCGGCTGGTCCATGGGATCGTCGGCGCTCTGCAGGCGGGCCTTGACCATGGCGGCGCCAGCATCGACGACTACCTCGACGCCCGGGGAGAGCGGGGCTCGATGCAGGAGGAGTTTCTGGTCCACAGTCGCGAGGGCGAACCGTGCCTCCGGCCCCCGGAGGAGCACCGTCCCTCTCCGGCGCCGGTGATCCAGCGGATCGTGGTGGCCGGCCGCTCGACCTACTTCTGCCCGAACTGCCAGGAGCGCCTGCGGCGGCGACCGCGGAGAAAGGCGCGTCGGCGGGGATCGCGCAGGTCGGAGGCGAGGTGAGCGAGCCGCCGCCGCTGCCGGACGGCTTCGCTGTCGGCCACTGGTCGGATCCGGAGGGCGGTACGGGCTGCACCGTGGTGCTCCCGCCACCCGAGACGCGGGGTGGGGTCTGCGTGCACGGTGGGGGGCCGGGGACACGCGAGACCGACACGCTGCGGCCGCTCGCCAACGCCCAGGAGGCGAACGCGATCCTGATCACCGGAGGCAGCGCGTTCGGGCTGGCGGCGGCGGACGGCGTCGTGCGCTGGCTCGAAGAGCATGGGCGCGGCTACGACACCCCGTATGGCCGTGTGCCGCTGGTGCCCGCGGCGGTGATCTACGACCTGCCCTCGGGCTCGGGCCCTGATGCTCGCCCCGGCCCCGAGGCCGGGTATGCAGCGTGCGAGGCGGCCGAGCCGGGGGTGCCGGTGCGGGGCGCCGTCGGCGCGGGGACCGGCGCGACGGTGGGGAAGATCCTCGGCCGCGATCGCGCCAGGCCGGGCGGCGTCGGCTATGCGGCGCTCGTCACTGGGACCGCTCACACGGTCGCCGCGGTGGCGGCTGTCAATGCGGCCGGGGACGTAATCGACGAGGACGGCTCGGTGCTCGCCGGCCCCCGCGGGGAGGAGGGGGAGGTCCTGCGCGGCGCTGAGTTGATTGCCGCGATGGAGGCGCCGCCGCAGTTCCGGGTGCCGGAGGGGAACTCGACGCCGGTCTGCGTCTGCACGGACGCGGCGTTGGACAAGCGGGGCTGCTCGATGGTGGCGCGCGCCGCCACGGCCGGGCTGGGGCGGGCGGTGGATCCGGTGTTCACTCCGGTGGACGGCGACGTCGTTTTCTGCCTGGCTTCGGGCCGGGATGAGCCGGATCCGTTCGCGCCCTTCCAGATCGGCGCGGCGGCGGCGACGGTGACCGCTGCCGCGGTCCGGGACGCTGTGCGGCAGACCGGCTGAGCGGAGATACTCTGAGTCCTCCGGCCGGTTTTGGTCACTTGCGCGCGCTGTGGCGATCCAAAGTGACCAAAACTCGTCCGAGCCGTGCGGCAACGTGGATTGGTCATGCCTGGAAGCGTGAAGACGGAGGCCGTCGTGCTGCGCAGCATCCGCTACGGCGAAGCCGACCGCGTCGTGCATCTGTACTCGGCGACGCGGGGGCGCGTCGGGGCGATCGCGAAGGGGTCCCGCCGGCCGAAGTCCAGGTTCGGGGGGCGGCTCGAGCCGTTCTTCAGGCTCGACCTGGTGCTCTACGAGGGCAGGGGCGATCTGCTCACGGTCACCGGCGCCTCCACCGTCGATGGTTACGCGCGGCTGCGCTCGTCAGGGCCGGCGCTGGGGGCGGCGGGCCGAGCCTGCGACTCGGTACTGCGGCTGCTCGACTCGGGAGAGCCGAACGGGGCGGCCTACAACCTGCTCTGCAACTACCTGGGGCTGCTGGATGCGGATTCGGCGGCCGCCAGCGCGCCGGGCGCCGCACTCGCCTTCCGGCTCAAGTTGGCTCTGGCCGCCGGGTTCTCACCGGAGCTGGGGAGCTGCGCCAGCTGCGGTGAGGCCGACCACATCGCGGCGTTCTCGGGCGCGGCGGGCGGCGTGGTCTGCGCCAGCTGCGAGGGGGGAGGCTTTTCGCTCACAGAGGAGGCGCACCGGTTCATGGTCGACGCGCTGGCCAGTCCGCTGTCCGAGGCCCCGTCCGCGGGCCGTGGGGTGGCCGCGCAGGCGGATCGGGCGATCACCGAGACGCTCGAGCACCACGCGCATGTGCGGCTGCGCGCCGCGGCCTAGCTGCGCGGCCGGTACATGCGCTCGGCGACGCGGAGCTTGACCCCCTTCGGCCCCTTGCTGGCGCGCATGAACCAGGGGAAGAAGCGGCCGGTGACCGTCGAGCGCTTGCTGCGGTCATAGGCACGGAGTGAGTCCGAGACGCACTGCTCGGCGGTGATCATTCCGGGCGGGATCTGAGTGGTCTCGTCGTAGCCGGCGACGCCCTGCCACTCGGTCTTCACGGGTCCAGGGTTGACCACCAGGATCTTGACGCCGGTGCCACGAAGCTCCGTCCAAAGCGCCTCCATGAAAGAGATCGCGAACGCCTTGCTGGCGCCGTAGACGGCCTCGTAGGGGAGGGGCTGCATGCCGGCGGTGGAGGCGACGGTGATCACGCCGCCACGCCCCCGCTCGACCATCGCCGGGAGGTAGGCGTGGGTGAGGGTGACGACCGCCTCGCAATTGACCCGAACCATCTCGGCATCGCGCTCGGGGTCGAGCTCGAGGAAGCGACCGCGGAGGCCGAAGCCGGCGTTGTTGACCAGCAGGTCCACATTCACGCCGAGCTTCTGGACCTCTCCGGGAAGGTCGGCCGCGTTGGTGACGAGGTCGCTCTCGATGACGTGCGCCGTGGTCGGAAGCTGCTCGGCGAGCTGTTCGAGGCGGTCCTTACGCCGGGCGACGAGGATCAGGTCGTAGCCGCGACCGGCGAGCTGGCGGGCGAATTCCTCGCCGATGCCGGCGGAAGCGCCGGTGATCAGTGCTGTCTCTGCCATCGATCGGAGCCTATTCAGATACGCCGAGCCGCGTTCCCGGCAGACGCGCCGTCCGGGGTGCGAACATCGGGTCGATGGAGACTCGCGCTGCAACGTTCGAGGATCGGATCCGCTCCTGGGAGTCGGAGTACCTCTGGGACCTTGCGACGCCCTCGTATCCGGCGCACAGGCGGGAGCAGGAACCGGACAGCCCGGTGAGGACGCCGTTCCAGCGGGATCGGGATCGGATCGTGCATTCGAAGGCGTTTCGGCGCCTCAAGCACAAGACCCAGGTGTTCGTGGCGCCGGAGGGAGACCACTACCGGACGCGGCTCACGCACACGCTCGAGGCCTGCTTCATCTCGAGGACCGTCGCGCGGGCGCTCGGGCTGAATGAGGACCTGACCGAGGCGGTGGGACTGGGTCACGACCTCGGGCATCCACCCTTCGGGCACATCGGCGAGGAGGTGCTGGACGAGGCTCTCAAGGAGCACGGCATGCGGTTTCGGCACAACGAGCACTCGCTCCGGGTCGTCGAGGTGCTGGCGCGTGACGGTCGGGGACTCAACCTGACCGAGGAGGTCCGGGACGGGATCCTCAATCACACCGGCCCGGGGAAGCCGGAGACGCTGGAGGGGCGGGTGGTGCGGATCGTGGACCGGGTCGCGTACATCAACCACGACATCGACGACGCGGTGCGGGCCGGGATCATCTCGGACGCGGATCTGCCGGCCGAGGAGATCGAGTTGCTCGGCGAGACCGGCGCGGCCCGGATCGACCTGTTGGTGCGTGACATGGTGGAGCGGACCCGAGCCGAGGGGGACATCGCGCAGAGCGATCAGGTCGGTGGGGCGATGCTGCGACTGCGGAAGTTCATGTTCCAGCGGGTATACCTGGGTGAGGAGGCGCGGGCAGAGCAGGAGCGGGCGAGGCTGGCGCTGCGCGCGCTGTTCGAGCACTACCTGGGGCACCTCGACGAGGTGCCGGCGACTGATCCGACGGCCGGGCCGGTGCAGCGGGTGACCGACTATCTGGCCGGAATGACCGACCGTTTCTGCCTCTCGACGTACGAGCGGCTGATGGCCGGCAATAGGCATATGCGAGGGTGCCCCGCAGGCGAAGCCGAGGAGCAACCCGATTAGCCATGTCTAGGTTCACTCGCGAGAGCGTCGACCGCGTGAAGGAGGCGGTCGACATCGTCGAGATCGTCTCGCCCTACACCGACCTGCAGCAGCGTGGGCAGGACTACTGGGGGAACTGCCCGTTCCACGACGAGCGGACGCCGTCGTTCAAGGTCAACCCGCGGGACAAGCTCTATTACTGCTTCGGCTGCGAGGCGAGCGGGGACGTGTTCCGCTTCGTCGAGGAGCAGGAGGGACTGGACTTTGCGTCCGCGGTGGAGTCGCTGGGCGAGCGGACCGGCGTCGAGCTCAAGCGGGAGGACGAGGATCCCCGGGCCGAGGAGCGGCGCCGGCGGAAGGCGAAGCTCTGGGAGCTGCTCGAGCGGACCGCGAAGTTCTACGAGCGGTACCTGTGGGAGTCGCCGAAGGCGGAGAAGGCTCGGGCCTACCTGGCCGAGCGGGGGCTGGGGGAGGAGGTGATGCGGCGCTTCGGCGTCGGGATGGCGCCGAGCCCGTGGGACCAGGTGCTGACCGGGAGCCAGAGGGCGGGGTTCAAGGTCGATGAGCTGCTCGCGGCCGGGCTCGCGCAGAAGGGCCGGCAGGGTGGGCACTACGACCGCTTCCGGAACCGCATCACGTTCCCCATCCGGGACCAGCGGGGGCGGGTGCTCGGTTTCGGGGCGCGGGCGTTGAGCCCTGACGCCCAGCCGAAGTACCTGAACTCGCCTGAGGGCGAGCTCTATCGGAAGAGCCACACGCTCTACGGGATCGATCGGGCCAGGGGGCCGATCGCGAAGGCGCGGAGGGCGATCGTGGTCGAGGGGTACACGGACGTGCTGGCGCTGCACCAGGCCGGGGTGGAGGAGGCGGTGGCGATCATGGGGACGGCGATCACGCCGGAGCAGGTCGCGATGCTGGCCGGGCTGACCGATGCGGTGGTGCTGGCGCTCGATGCCGACCGGGCCGGGGCGGACGCGATGATCCGGGCGCAGAAGGTGGCCGGTGGCAGGGGGCTGGAGCTGCGGGTCGCGGCGATGCCGGAGGGGGAGGACCCGGCCGACATGCTTCAGGAGGGGTCTTCGGATCGGTTCATGGAGCTGGTGGACGGGGCGATCGATCTGCCGAGCTTCCGGGTGGACGTGGCGCTCGGGCGGGGCGAGCTGGGCAGCCTGGCCGGGAGGGAGCGGGTGTTGGAGGAGGTCGGACCCGTCCTGAAGGCGATGGGCGAGACGGCGCTCGGCTTCGATGAGCTGGTGCGGAAGGTGGCGGACCGGCTCGATACGGATCCGAGCCTGGTACTGGCGCGGGTACGGTCGGCCCGCGAGGCTGGGGCGGACCAGAATGGGGCGGGGGAGCCGGTGCCCCGGCCGGTGGCCGTCTCGCTGACGCCGCGCGAGACTCGGGAGAGGGCGCTTCTCGCCATGTGCCTCGTCGATCCGGGGACCGGACGCCAGTTCATCGAGAAGCTGACCGACGAGCACATGTCGCCGTCCGGTGCCCCGGCGCTGAGCTGGCTGCGCACTCACCTCGACGATCCCATGTCCGGTCTGCCCCGAGACGACCCGGCGCTCACCTCGCTGATCACCGAGCTGGTTATGCGGGCGGAGAGCGAGCCGGCCTCGGAGGCGGCGATGCAGCTCAACTTCGATCTGCTCGAGCAGCAGCGGCTGGAGGACGGGATCTCGGCGGCGCAGAAGGCGGGCGACTACGAGGTGAGCTCGCGCCTGTCCCAGGAGCGCGCGGCTCTCACGGACCGGATCGCGCACGCCGGCGTCGTCTCCTAACGGGTTTCACACACTCGCCTCATTCGCGCGCAGCTCCAGCGCGATTTCGCGCGCCTTTCGTCACAGGTTCGGGCCCGATCCATCCGGCCCGCTTTGGAAACTGCCTGCAAATGAGTAAAGAAGAGCTAGAGCGCTATCTGGCGGAGGGCCTCTCCCTCGAGCAGATCGGGAAGCGCGTGGGCCTAGAGAAATCGACCGTGAGTTACCACTTGCAGAAGCATGGCCTCGAGCCTGTAAACAAGGGCAGGGCGGCGAACCGAGGTGGCCTAGCTGAAGAAACGTTACGAGCGCTTGTTCAAGAGGGTGTGAGTCTGAGTGAGATGGCGCGCCGATTGGATCGAAGCATCTCCACCGTGCGTTACTGGCTCCGGAAGTACGGACTCTGGCCGCTGCCCGCGGGCCGTCGTAGGACCGAGGCTCGCCGAGCGCGAGAGCAGGGACTCAAGCGCGTTGAGTTGGAGTGCCGCCATCACGGGCGCACCGAGTTCGTGTTGGAAGTCAGGCGTTATCGGTGCCTGAAGTGCCGCCGCGCAGGGGTGATCCGGTGGAGACGCAGCGCAAAGCTGCGACTTGTCGAGGAAGCCGGCGGGAAGTGCGTGCTTTGTGGTTACGACGAATTCCCTGGCGCACTTCAGTTCCACCACGTGGACCCGAAGCAGAAGGCGTTTGGGCTCGCCATGCGTGGCTTGACCAGATCGATTGAGGAGCTTCGCCGGGAGGCCGCAAAGTGCGTACTGCTTTGCGCGAACTGCCATGCGAAGGTCGAATGGGGTTCCGCAACGCTTCCAGCCGATGCCCTGCGATCGGTCTTGAACGGAGCACCGGACGGTAATCTTGGTGGTGCTTGATTAGGACCTAGCAATCGGGTGTACATGGTCCGGGGTGGGCCATTTGGTAGGCCAGCACACTGTTAATGTGCCGCATGTCGGTTCGAGTCCGACCCCCGGAGCTCTCGAAGCGACCTAGTAATGAGCCGGCGAAAGCTGGCTCTTCTGCTTTCGGGCGACGTTCTCTATGGCCTCCGCGGCAGCAACCGCGCTGTCGTGGGTGTCCGACCACGCGGCAAGCTGAAGGGCCTTCGCCACGAACCGCTCCTCACCGAGTAGCCGCCGGGTTGCCAGCCTGATCGCGCGCCGCGAGAGCAGCCGCCGCGGCACGGAAAGGCCGGTCCCGGACCACGCCACCCGGGCGGCGTTCTCAGCCATATCCCCGACGGAAGGACAGACCAGCAGCGGCTTGCCGGCCGCCAGCGCCCGCGCCACCGTCCCGTGCCCCCCGTGGCAGATCACCACGTCCGCCGCCGGCATCGCCTGCGAGTAGAGCACCCAATCGACCAGCTCCGCGTTGGCGGGGACCTCTATCGGCCGCTCGGGCCGGTGCCCGTTCGTGGTCGCCAGCACCCGCAGCGGCTCATCCGCCAGCCCCTCGAGCGCCACCCTGATCAGCTCGCATTCCGGGTCCTGGGAAGTACTCGGCGCGACCAGAACCAGCGGCCCATCTCCCTGCGGGATCGCCACCTCCTCACCGGGCAGCTCGAAGAACAGCGGCCCCGTGACCCGCACGTTCGCCGGCCACTCCCGCGGATACTCCAGGTGTGGAAACGTCGCCGACGATCGCCAGCAGCTCGCTGATCCCACCGTGAAACCGCTCGATCGGTCCGAGCCCCAGCCGTGCCCGTGGTCTCGTTGAGCTCGTCGCGTCCCCGCCGCAGCCCCATCGCCATCAGCGGGTCCGTCGCGCGCCAGGCGAGCCGCCCCACCGCGGTCCGCGGCGGGCGCAGCCCCAGCGAGTACATCGGCATTCCCGGCTGCTGCACGGGATAGACGTGCGGGATCAGGGTGGCGTGCGGCACCCCGGCCACCTCCGCCGCGAGCGTCGGCGCCAGGGTCAGGATGTCGCTCACCACCAGATCCGGTTCGAAGTCATCCATCAACCGGGCGAGCGCCCGCGCGGCAGCCGCCGCCGTCTGGCCATCGGGCGTGTCCGGACCGGGCGGCGGATACACCGTGTACTCCTGCGCCCCGGTAAAGGCGAGCCCCTCGGCCTCCACCGGGTCCCGCCACCGCTCCCAGGTCTCGACCAGCACCTCGTGTCCCCTGCGACCGAGCTCCCGCGCGAGCGCGATCGCCGGGAAGGCGTGCCCCGGATCGCCGAAGGCGGCGACCAGCAACCGCAGCTCTCGGTCTGAACGGCCCATTGCGCTGACCCTACGGGGTAGGCGGTATCCCTTGATAGATGGCAAAGCGCCGCAACAACGCCCAACGCCTCCGCAATGCCGTCTACGCCCTGCCGGGCCGTACCAAGGCGGCCATGCTCCGCGGCATCCGCGCCAACCGAGTGATCGTCGGCGCCTACGTGGACAAGCGCGGCGGCGTCTGCCCGATGCTCGCCGCTCACCGCAACGGCGGCCGCACCAACTTCGGGACCTTCGCCCGCGCCTGGGACTCCTACACCGGCGCCAACCAGCGCAAGCCCCGTCGCGCTTCCCGCCGCGAGGTCCGCACCCTCGAGGGCTATCTCGAGATGTCGCTGATCCGCGACGGCATCGAGCTCTACACCGAGACCCACCCTGACCGTCCACTCGCGGAGGAGGTTCGGGACGTCCAGGCCACCCGGCGCCGCCTCGCCGAGGCCGACGCCCGCCAGGGCTCCGACGTCAGCGTCGACGACGTGCTCACCACGGCCTACGGCGAGCACTCGCCCGCCGAGGGCTCCGCCGAGACCTGGGCCTCCAAGCTCAACCAAGCCGACACCGAACGAGCCGACGCCTGATCCACCGGGCTACCTTGCGCCCGTGAACCGGGCGCCATCCGACCAGCCCTTCGTCTCAGTGATCGTCCCCGTCCGCGACGGCGAGTCAACGATCGCCGACGGTCTGGACTCCATCCTCGCCACCGACTACCCAGCGGACCGCCGGGAGATCCTGGTGATCGACAACGGCTCCAGCGATGGCACCGCCGCCCTGATTCAAGCCCGGCCCGTCACCTACCTGCGAGAGGCCAAGCGCGGTGTGTCCAACGCCCGCAATCGCGGCATCGCCGAGAGCCGCGGCGAGATCCTCGCGTTCGTCGATGCGGACTGCCTGGTCGAGCCCCAATGGCTCACCGAGCTCGTCCGCCCTTTCGAGGACCCCGCGATCGGCAGCGTCGGCGGCGACCTCCGGCACGCGCCCCCGACCACCGCGGCCGAGCGCCAGGCAGCCCGCATGCTCGGCAACTGGCAGCGCTTCGCCTTCAGCTCCAACCCCGCCTACCCGATCACGGCGAACGCCGCGTACCGCCGCGACGTCCTCGACCGAATCGGGCCATTCGACCCCCGTTTGACCCGCGCCCAGGACGTCGAACTCGGCCTCCGCTTTCAGGAGCGCAGTGGCCTTCGGCTCGCCTACGCCGAACGTGCGACCGCGCTCCACCGTCACCGCTCCACCCAGCGAGGCTTCTTCCGCCAGCAGTTCGGCTGGGCGTATGGAGCCGGACTGGTCGGCGCCAAGTTCGAAGCCATGGGCGGCCATCCCGTCACGCCTCCTCGGATCCGGGATCTAATCCGTCCCCTACAGGGGCTCGGCATGGTCACCTGGGTTGGCCTCCGCCGCCGCGGCCGGCGCCAGTGGATCGAGGACGCCTGGTTCGACTTTCTCCGCCAGCTCGCCTGGTGGACCGGCGCTCGCATCGGACTCCGCCGCGGCGCCCGGATCTGGCGACTCAGCCCAGAGGTCGAGCCCGAAAGCTCAACCTAGTTCGGGCGTATCCATCGTGTCCCCTGGCCGCAGGAAGAGGATCTCGGGGACCATGCAGTTCGGGGATGTCCGCAGGAGGAAGCGCACGCCCTCCGCGATGTCCTCGGGCCGGATCATCGCCTCGGGCGCCACCTGACCCCTGACGAACTCGGTCATCGGCGTGTCGACGAACCCCGGCGCGAACGCGGTCACCTGAATCCCCTGGCCCGCGATCTCCTTTTGGGTGGCCTGAGAGAAGCCGATCACCGCCGCCTTGGTCGCGGAGTACACCGACAACCACGGCTGACCGGACTTGCCGGAGATCGAGGCGGTGTTCACCAGCAGCGCCTTGCCGTGTTCGGCACCGGCCTCGCGCAGCATCGGCAGGCACTCGCGCGTCATCAGGATCAGCGCGCGCAGGTTCACCCCCAGCTGCATATCGACGTACTTGGTCGTCAGCGCGTGCATCTCCTCGCCGATGCCGACGCCCGCGTTGTTGATCAGCACGTCCAGCCGCCCGTACTCCTCCCGGTGCGACTCGACGAGCGCGTTGAGGTTCTCCTCATCGGCCATGTTCGCCGGCACGCTCTGAACCTCGAGCCCAGCCGAGCGCAGATCCTCGGCGGCAGCCTCCAGCTTCTCCGGGCGCCGGGCGGACACGGTGAGGCCGTATCCGTCCTCTCCGAGCGCGCGGGCGATCGCCAGCCCGATCCCGCTCGAACCGCCTGTGATCAGGGCCGCCTTTTCCGCCACGTTCTCCTCCTCTTCCCAGCATGAATCGGTTGTGCCTCGGCTTTCGCCTGCGTCACACCCTCTCTTTAATCGCGGGCGGCACCCTATCGGGGCCATCTCTACGATGCCGCCCGTGTCCAGAACGATCATCGCCGCAGCGACGGCACTCGTGGCCACCATCGCGCTGGTCGCCGGCTGCGGCGGCTCCGACAACGGCACGGGCAGCCGCAGCAAGCCCGCCCTGCCGGCCACTGACTTCCCGGCCCCGCACGGCCAGAGCCTCCAGCAGGTCCTGCTCTCGGCCTCGAAGGGCCAGCAGGGCCCCGTGGTCGCGCCGGCGGCCGCGATGTTCTACGTCGGCACCAACCGCTTCCCGTTCGGCGTCTTCACCGCAGGCCGCGACCAGGTCACAGACGCGCAGGTGGCGATCTACGCCACGCCCGGCAAGAGCCCGAGCGGGCCCGCGATCGGCCCCTTCCCGGCCCGGATCGAGGACCTCACCACCAAGCCGGCCTTCCGCGCCAAGACCACCGCCGATGATCCAAGTGCGGCCCAAGTCGCCTACGTCAGCGACGTCCCGCTGGACAAGACCGGTCCCTGGGCGTTCGGCGCGCTGATCAAGACCGGCGACTCCTACCAGTACAGCCTGCTGCCGACTCCACACCCGGTGGGCCAGTATCCGGCCCCGCGGGTTGGCCAGCCGGCCCCGGCCGTGCACACCCTGACCGTCGGCCAGGTCTCCGACGTCTCCCAGATCGACACGCGTGTCCCGCCCGACGACATGCACAACGACGACCTGGCCAGCGTCCTGGGGAAGAAGCCCGTCGTCCTGCTCTTCGCGACGCCCGCCCTCTGCCAGAGCCGCGTCTGCGGCCCCGTCACCGACGCCGCCGAGCAGGTGAAGCAGGAGTTCGGCGACCGCGTCGCCTTCATCCACCAAGAGGTCTACAACAACAATCAGATCAACGACGGCCCTCGCCCGCAGATGACCGCCTACGGCCTACAGACCGAGCCATGGTTGTTCGTCATAGACCGAACGGGCAAGGTGAGCAGCGTGCTTCAGGGTCCGTTCAGTGTCCAGGAGCTCGAGGCGGCCGTCCAGAAGGTCGCCTGAGGGCACCGCCCCCTGTCGCTCCGAGCCCCGACCGGGTAGAAATAGCTGGATGAACGATCCGGAGCTGCTGACCATGCTGGCCGCCGAGGCCGAGCGGCGAAGCCCGACGATCATCACCGGCGTCGAGGAGCTGGCCGCATCCGGGGACACGAACTCGGGCCGCATCGAGGAGCTCCGAATCGAGGTGCACGGTCTCAAGGGGGCCGCCCTGGTGGTCGGCCAGGAGCGGCTCGCCGAGCTGGCCAAGCGGATCGAAACATTCCTCGCCGGCTGCGTGGACTCCGGGAGCATCAATCCCACCAACGCCGCGGCAGTCGTGACGGCGACGAGCGCCTTTACCGAAGGGGCGCAGGCCGCGGCCGAGGGAGTGGGGGAGCCCTCCTCGGTCGGCGATTCGATGGAAGCCCTGGACCGCTGACGTTTCAGTCCGCGTGGTGGAGGGCGAACGCCACCGCGCCGATCCCCATCCCGGCCATCACCAGCCAAGTCGGGATCAGCCAGCCGGCGACCTCCGCCACCCGCAATGACGCCCGCCGGTATCCCGGCACGATGAGCGCGACGATGCTGGCGAGGAACACCACGGCGGCGAACGCCACCACCGGCGCCGCCACCAGCGTCCGGGCCGGCGCGTCGACCTCGTCCTCGAAGCTTCGCCCGAGATCCGACGCAAGCACCGCGACCACCGCGATGATCACCAGCGAGCCGTAGAGCGCACCGAACAGGGGCCAAGTGAACGTCTGATCCCCGGATCCGGTCCGGTCCTCGAGCTCCTCCATGTGACGAATCTAGCCCGGCGGATGGCGCCCATACACTGGCCACGGGCCGGTGGCTCAGTTGGTCAGAGCTGCGGACTCATAACCGCGGAGTGCCGCGCCAGGTCTTGCCGAGTTTTTTTCGCCGGGACTGCTTTGGACGAAAACAGCAGTCCGCTGGATACTGCGTGGGCGATGTCGCAGGAAGCAATCGACGTGTCTCGGGCCGCTTTCGAGCAGTTTTCCCGCGGAGACTTCAGCTCGTACGCGAATCTTCTCGAAGAGTTCGAGCTCGTCCTCGCGCCGGAGATGCCCGACGCAGGCACCTACCGAGGTGCGGCGGCTCGCGAATGGGCGACCGCATGGGTGGACTCCTTCGAGCGGATGACGCAGGAACCCATCGAGTTTCTCGACGCCGGCCACGACCGGGTCTTGGTCGAGTTCATTCAACGCGGCTGGATGGCTGGAAGCGATGTCCCCGTGGAGACCCGCGAGTGGTCGGTATCGACCGTGAGGGACGGGAAATTCCTGGGAACGCTGCCGTTTCAAAACCGGAACGACGCTCGCGAAGCCGCCGGGCTTTCGGGCTAGGGCGGTCTGGTAGAAATTTCCGCTTTTTTCGCAGCGAGCCATCCGGCGGTTGTTCGAGTAGGCAATTTTGCGCTGGCACCCTCCCCAACGCCGGGGGATACTGCGTGGGCAATGTCGGAGGAGAACGTCGAGCTGGCTTACCGAGCCGTTGACTCCATCAACCGACGTGACTTCGGGACCCTCCTGGCGCTGATGGACGACGACGTGGAGGTCGTCTCGCGGATCGTCGCCATAGAGGGCGGCTTGCACGGCCTCGACGGAATCCGCCGCTGGTGGGAGAACTGGTTCAACTTCTTCCCCGACTACAGCATCGAGGTTGTCGACGTCGGTGCGCTTGGAGACCGGATCGTCGTAGCCCTGCGCCCGCTCGGCAACGGTGCCGGCAGTGACGTGCGCTATGAGGACACGATCTGGCTTGCAAATCGGTGGCGGCGCGGGAAATGCGTCTGGTGGCGCACCTTCTACACGCGGGACGACGCCCTCGAAGCCGCCGGGCTGCCGGCGTAGGCGATGTCGGAGAAGGCCGTGAACCTTGATGGCCAGATAACGTCTCATCGCTTGAGTAAGGACCGGTGCGGCCGATAGTCGTGTCGGAGCGGTCTACCGCGCGCGGTGCGGGGGGGGACCGCTCCTTTGTTTTTCGCTGGTAGTTCGCCGGTAGTTCCCCTCGGCATAAACATGGAGATCGTCCGCCAGGTCATGAACGCATGGACCGCCAGGACGTCGAAGGCATCCTCGCCTTTGCGGACACCACCCCGACCGACCCGCGGGCCGAAACCCGCCTAGGCAAGCGATAATCGATGGCACGCGGGCCGGTAGCTCAGCTGGTCAGAGCAGCGGACTCATAATGCGATTGCGCTCGTCGGGTCGAATCGGCTCCATTCCGGAATCTGCTGCAAACCAAGCGAATCCGGAGCGCGCGGCCGTTGCGCTGAATGTGCCGGATTCCGGGGGTTCCGGAGACACCCGTTAGCAATCCGTTTGCAGCAGGGGCCGCATCTTCCGCCTTCTCTGCTGCGGCTGCTAGCGACGACCGCTTTGCATGGAAAGGAGCGCTCTTCGACCTGGCGGTTTGAAGTGGCGAGCGCAAGCGGACAGCCCGCGATGGTTGGCTACCGGAGCAGCAGGCTCTGATGTTGGGTGGCCGCGGGCTGACCAACTCGCAGATCGCGGCAGAGCTGTTCCTGGCCGAGAGCACCGTCAAGAGCATCTGTCGTCGGCCTTCGGCAAGCTCGGTGTCTCCTCTCGCAGCGAAGCGGCGGCCGTCATCCTCGATCCCGAACGAGGGAGCGGACTCGGGATCGGCAGGGTCAGCGCAGCCTTTGCCGCGAGCCGCTAGGAGCCCCCCGGCCAAATCTCGAGCTTGGGTCGCGGGGCAGACCGCCCCAGGGTCGTGCGGGGCCATCGTCCGGCCTGTCTGCGAGTTTGTACGGGCTGAATGGGTCACGGTCCCAGTTTCGTAGCAAGTGCGCGGCCGGGCGCGAAAAGCCAGCTGTGGTCATCGTTTTTTGGGATGGAGTGGCGCAGCGAGTCCTGACACCACACTCGACCGGTGGTCGCAGAGCTGAAGCGATGATCGCCAGAGACTGGGCCTGAGGGTGAGGCTGGAGATCTCGATCACGTGGGACGAGTTCGGCTGGAGCGCGCTCGAGGACCACGCGCGCGCAGAGGGGTTGAAGCTAGATCGGCTGATTGCGCTGGCTTGTAGCTACTACGAGTCGGAGCTCGCCGCTGGTCGGACGGCGACGCGGGTGCCTCGGTTCGGCAAGCCGGTGACGGAGCGCGAGTCCCGCGACCTGGTGCTCGAACTGCACGCCCGAACCCTGAAGCGACTCGAGAAGGAAGCCGAGCGCCAGGGACTGGGGCTGGAGCGTCTCGTGGAGCACGCCGCCATCTTCTACCTCGCCGACCTCGACGCCGGCCGAGTGGCCCAGCGAATCATTCGGCGCGCGGACTCCTAGCGAGAAGTCCCCCGGCGCTCCGGGGCTCTCGAATTAGGCAGCCGGCGCCGAGATGGTCACCGGCGCCCCTCCCCGCTCGCGCAGCCAGATCCTGAGCGCGGCGCTCCCGCGGTGGTTCAGTCCGTGGACTGACGCCTCGGTCTTCCCCAGCCTTTCGGCGATCTCTTTCGGCGAGAGGCCACCGACGTACCGCAGGAAGAGCACCTGGCGTTGCGACTCGGGAAGATCGGCGAGCGCCGTCTTCAGCTCATGTAAGTACTCAAACGAGGTCTCCTCATGGCCGTTCTCGCTGATCCGCACCTCCTCGACGGGAATCTGGCGCCTCGAGCGCACGTGATTGAGCGCCGCGTTTCGCGCCACGCGCAGGATCCACGCGGCGAACGGGACCTCCCGCTCCTCGTACTTCTGAATCGACCGCATCAGCTTCGCGAAGACCTCCTGGGTGATGGCTTCGGCGTCGTGGCGGTTGCGAACGATGCTCTGAACGAACTTCAGCATGTCGTCCGCGTAGCGGGAGTAGAGATAGTGCAACGCGTCCCAGTCACCAGCTTTGGCCGCGCGGATCGCCCAACGCTCCAAGTCGCGACCGCCGCCCTCCCCAGGTCGAGCGGCACGCCGCGCATGCTCCGCACTGTCCACTACCACGACGAGCCATACTCCACCATGGCGTGACGTCTGTCTTGCCCACTTTCCGGGACTTACCGTACGAAACTTCTCGCAAACTCGGCGAAAGTCGGCAGAGTCGGGGACTCAATTTGTCGGTCGCTTGCGGCAGGGCTGAGAGCGGGCCGTCGGCGGCCGCGCGGCTCAGGCGAGCCCGGCGCGGACGGCCTCCACCACCGCCCGGACGCGATTCTCGGCCTCCAGCTTCGCGAGGGAATGCCCTCCTTCCAGCCAGACCACGAGTTCCTCCCCCGCGACGTTGGCGTTGGAAGGTGGTGGGGGTCACCGGGGAGCAGAGGGCTACCGCGAATGGCTGACCAGCGCCTCGGAGACCATCGAGTGGGAGGGGACGCTCGCGGAGGTCACCGAGATCGATCACGAGCGGGTGCTGGCGGTGACACCGACCAAACACCGGGGTAGGCAGAGCGGGGCGGAGACCGAGCAGCGAATCTCTGCCGTCGTCACGGTGCAGGGGCAAAAGGTGGTCCGGACTGAGCTCTTTCAGTCCCCGAGCAGGCCCTCGAAGCCGCCTTTGGGCTGCGGGACTAGGCCCGTGAATCACGAGCGTAGACTCGGCGCATGCAGACGTTCGCGGTGACGATCGAGGGCGAGGATCTGGAGCAAGTCCGGATTGCCCTGAATCGCGCATTCATCCCAACTGTCGGGCCTCCGATGGACATCAGGTTCGTCACCGAACCCGTCGAGAAAGCACACGAAGGGCATCGAATGTCAGCGGTGCTCGATGCAGATACGGCCGCAGCGGCAGAGGCCCGAGTGAAGGACCACTTGCCGGAAGGGGACTACGAAGTCCGGGCGGCTGAGCCTTGGCCCCCGGCGTTGGCGCCCTAGTTCAGATTCGGATCGCCCTGTCGTAAGCATCCGACCCGCAGAACTGCGGGTATATGGTGCGGCTCGGTGCCCTGGTCCGGAACGAGCAGGGCCAAGTTCGAGGAATGGAGAGAGCGATGCTTTGGTACTGCCGCTTCGAATGGCAGCCAGGGACCAACGTCCATGAGGTCCGTCAGCGAGTCGTGTCCTCGCACGACGCTGGCCTTAACCAGCCCGAGAAGATCCGCGGCTGGTACACCCTCGCAGGTGGTGGAGCCGGTTTCCTGCTGGTCGAGACCGACGACCCGCGCGAGTTGACGACTCTGCTGCAGCCGTATATGGACCTCATCAACTGGGACGTGCACGCCGTCTACGAACAACCGTATGACGAGGCGATTGAGCGTTTCCGCCAGGAGACGGGGTAAGGCGCGGCAGCGCCGGTGGCTGCTCGCGGAACACAGCCGGCCCCGCTGAGCCGATCGCCTAGTCCTTGCTTTCTGATTCGGTCACGACGCGATAGCTGATCGCGAGGGCGGCGATCAAGACAACGCCGACCGCAATCAGTCCGCCCCAGCCGCCGAGGAAAACGAACGCCAACGTGATGACAAGGAGGGCCACAGCTATGCCCAGAACGAGGGGGATGCCGATCAGGTCCGAGTCCGGCGGAGGCCCCCACCGGGACTTCCGCTGATCCTGCTCGGGAGACCCCTCCATCGCGAGCCCAGCCTACAGGCCGTCGTGTACCGCTCCGCCCGAACTTCCGAAATAGTCGCTTTGGACTGCCATGAAGAAGGGCCTCCAAATGGCACGCTCGTGTCACCAAAGAAACGAGCACCAAGGAGGCCCACTCACATGTTGCACGCCGGACTCGATCTCAGTCGCAGAAAGCTCGACGTCTGCCTGCTCGGCGATGACGGAGAGCATCTAGATCAGCTCGCCGCCGCCCCCCACCCCGACTCGCTGCGGCAGCTCGCTCGCCGGATAGAGGAAGTCCACCGCCAGCCGGTCTGCGCGGTGATCGAATCGATGACCGGCGCCAGGATCGTCCACGACACCCTCGAGCAGGAGGGTTGGTCCGTGGAGATCGCCGACGCCCAGAAGGTGAAGGGCCTGGCGCCGCTCGCCTGCAAGACCGACCGGATCGACTCGAAGGTGCTGGCCGTGCTCTCCCAGCGCGATCTGGTGCCGGCGATCTGGCTGCCCGACCCGAGCGTCAGGACCCGGCGCGAGCTCGCCCGCTTCCGCCTGCACCTGGTCAAGCACAAATCGGCGCTCAAGAACCGGATCCACTCCACCCTGATCAACTTCGGCCGACCCTGCCCGGTCACCGATCTCTTCGGGGTCGAGGGCCGCAGGCTGCTCGCCCGCCTCGAGGTCCCGGAGCCGTGGCGGGAAAACGTGGCCGCCTCGCTCGAGCTGATCGACGACCTCGAGGCCCAGATCGCGGAGGTCAACGCCCGGCTGCGGGAGGGCCACGCCGAGCACCCCTACATCCCGCTCTTGATGAGCGCGCCGGGGGTCGGCTGGGTGCTCGCCTTCACGATCGCCGCCGAGATCGGCGAGATCGAGCGCTTCGCCTCGCCCGCCAAGCTGACCGGCTACACGGGCCTCTGCCCGCGGGTGGTGCAATCGGGCGAGTCAGATCGCCGCGGGCCATTGAGCAAGCACGGGCCGACCTACCTGCGCTGGGCGCTGATCGAGGCGACCATGCACGCGCTCCGCCACCCGGCCTACGCGGAGCGCTACCAGCACACCAAGCGCCGGCTGGGCAAGCAGCGCGGCGCCAAGGTCGCTCAGGTCGACATCGCCCGTCGGCTCGCCCAAGCGATCTGGCACATGCTCACCCGCAACGAAGAGTTCGCTCCAAGAGGCGCCGCTTTTCGTCTGGCGGCCTGACCGCCCTTTTGGAATTGCGCCCGAGAGCGAAACATCCGATTCCGCCTGATCCTCCCGCCGAGGAGGCCATAGAGACATGAGCATCGCTCCAAGTCCACTATCACCGCGAGGACCCTGACCACCGACCGTCACTTGACAACCGGCCCTTCTTCATAGAGACGAAAAGCAGCAGTCCGGTTTAGCCCGGATGCCGCACGGTCTCGCGGATCCGCAGTTGGGCCTTGGCGAGACACGAATCGGGCTCCGGTGTGCAACTGCGCGTAGTACCGCTTTGGTACCCGATGCACCGTCCTATCTGTCCAGATCGTCCACGGCCCTGGACCCATAGGACACGACGGACGCTCCGGGACACATAGACACCGATTGCCGCTCGGCTGGGGGGCCGAAAGGTCGCTGGTTCAAATCCAGTCGCCCCGATTGTCCGGTCCACGCCTGCCAGGCACGGCGCAGGCCCGCACAGCCACGCACAACCCTGCATGGGTCCGCAAGGACCTAGACACAGGGCAGACACCTGCGGTGTCTATCGCTTCCCGAGGAGCCGCCACCGGGTAGCCGCGCACGCCCGGTTGCCCGGTTGCCCGGTTGAAGGCGTGGCCCGCCTCGCCCAAGGAGCCACCCACCACCCTGGCGGCACTCCAGCCGTCGAGGGGACCACGATGCCCCGCCACCTCAGATGCGGGGCAGGGGATTAGTAGCCGACGGGCACGGAGGTTGTACCCGGCGAGACGGTGTCGGGGACGGGCGTGGCGTGCTTCGTGGTGATCCGGCCGCGTACTGCGACGAGCCATACGGACCGCAGAAACACGACGGCCTTCTCCGCCAAGGGGAAGGCCGCCCCTGCTCAGAACCTCCGGCCCGCAGCGGGGAGAACGAAAACCCAACTTCACAGCCGATGCGATCCACAGAATCAGAGAGGAGTGACCATGAACGAGACAGACGCCGATCGACTCGAACTGCTCGACCGGATCGCCGAGCGCCTTCCCGAGCTCGACCTCGATCAGCAGTCGGTCGAGTGGATGACGCTCGATGACGGCCACGAGGCCCTGCTCGTCAATGGCGGCGGTATCGACGGCGGCGCCGGGGCCTTCTTCGCCAACCACGGAGAGGACGTGCACGCGGTCGGATCGCTGGCCCCGATCCTCGACGGCTTCATCGGCTGCATTGTGATTAAGCCGGATGGCAGGCGCTACGTCGCCCGTGCGGTGCCCGATCCGCTGGCCGAGTAAGCCAGGCGCGAGATACTGCGTAGGACACGTCGCAGGAGAACGTTGAGCTATGCGCGGGGTGACCGCGGCGGCGCTGGCCGACGTTCGAGGATCTGCTACGGTGGCCCGTTCGCGGGGGGAACTGCGGAAAGTGGGAGAAAAACGCATGGAAGCCATCCAAGGTCGGGGCTTGAAGTTTTTCCGCAGGACGGGGCTTTTCGCTGTGCTGCTCGCGCTGCTCCTGCCCGCCACCGCGAGCGCCGCGGACAGCATCTACTGGTCCAGGGAGGACGGATTCAACTCGATCCGCGTCGGGAACCTGGACGGGTCGGTGTCACCAACTTCCCCCAAGACCCTGTTTGACGACCCGGGGCGCCCGTGCGGGGTGGCACTTAACCCCGCGGGCGGCAAGATCTACTGGGCGAACTGGGACTCGGGGCAGATCCAGGTCGCGAACCTCGACGGCACGCCCTTACACACCAACCCCGATGTGTTCATCGATACGCTGTTCACCGCGCCCGGCAACAACCTCTGCGGCGTCGCGGTCGACCCCGCGAACAACAAGATCTACTGGGCCAACTTCAGCACCAGCGAGATCTGGGTCGGGAACCTAGACGGCACGGGCACCGCCTCCATCCTGTTCACAGACCCGCCCGGAAGCGGCCCGAGCGGGGTAGCGATCGACCCCGCGGGCGGCAAGATCTACTGGACCAACCAGCCCACCGACCAGGTTCGGGTCGGGAACCTGAACGGCTCGGGGTCCGCCTCGACCCTGTTCGGCAGCGACGCTCTCGTCCCTAGCGCCGAGGACAACCCGATCGGGGTCGCGGTCGATCCCGCGGCCGGCAAGATCTACTGGACCGACCTGGCCGCCGGGGCGGTCCGGGTCGGGCCCCTGGGAGGCAGCACCGTGGGCACCGCCACGACCCTGTTTAACGTCACGACCTTCGGGCCGAGCGGGCCGGCGATCGACCCCACGGCGAGCCCGCCTAAGATCTACTGGGCCGGCTGGCAGTCCGGCGCGGGGATCCAGTCCGGGAACCTGGACCCCATTGGGGGCCCCACGCCCCTGTTCAGCGGCGAGGGCAACTCGCTCTTCACCGCGGTGCTGAAGGCGCCCGCGCCCGCCGACCCCGCCGAGCCTCCGGAGATCTCCGAGGGATTCGGGGGGCAGCTCACCTGCAGCCAGGGGAGCTGGGCTCCCGACCTGCTCGGGGCGTTCCTGTACAGGGCCCCCGCAGAGTTCGACTTCCAGTGGCAGAAGGTCGGAGACGGCGACATCCCCGGCGAAATGGCGTCGACCTTCATGCCCACCGACCCCGGCGACTACACCTGCACCGTGACGGCCACCAACCAGGCCGGGTCGGCCTCGCAGACCAGCGTGGCGTTCAACGTGCCGGCCCCAGAGATCACGGAGTTGAGCCCCGCGCATGGCTGGATCGGACTGAAGAACAGCGACGACCAGGGGACTCAGTTCGACCTCAGGGCCGAGCTGCTCAAGAACGGCGAGGTGGTCGCCTCGGGGCTAAAGCGCTGCATCACGGGCGTCACGCGCAATCCCGCGCTCGCGACCGAGGCCGTGGTCCCGTGGGATGCGTTCGCACCCGTGTCCACGAGTCCCGGAGATACGCTGTCGCTTCGCTTCTCCACCAGGATCGGCACCAACCCGAACAACCCGAACAACAGCAAGTGCGCCGGCCCGGGAGGAAGCCACAGCAGCGCTGTCGGCCTTCGGCTTTACTACGACTCCGCGACCAGGCCGTCGGCCTTCGACGCGAAGATCGCCCCCGATCCGAGCCAAGCTCTGTACCTGCGCTCGGACGGCAACGCCTGCGCCAACCAGGAGAGCACCAGCGTCACCAGCCGCTTTCTCCATTCGACGTCACCGAGCGCAGCGAACGCGAAGTGCAAGGACTCGGCGGCGGTGAAGTTCGCCGGCGGCAACGCGTTCAAGGACATAGGCACCTGGAGCCTCGCTCCGCTGCCGTAGCCGCGTCCCCGAGCGGAAGCGACAACAGAGCGAAGATCCCTGCGAGCGCGAGGATGCATAGCAACAGCCGGGCTACCGTCGGATCCTGAGCGTTTCGTGGACGGCCGATCCGAATGGACATGGTCGTTTTCTCGCGGAGCGGCTGTTCTCACTGTGCCTCCGCGCTGCGCAAAAACGGCGAGTGACCTTCACGTCGCCAGAGTGCTGCTTTTCGTCCAAAGCGGCTACTCGCACAGCCCTCAAATGAAGGGGGCCCTCTTCGGAATGAGGGCCCCCTGATGCCTCCGATTCGGGCTGGCTAGTAGCTGATCGTGCCGCTCAGCGAGAACGTGGTGGCGAACGTCGCTGTCGTGGCGCTCGTGGAGATGGGCGTCTGGGTGAACGGGCCGCTGACACTTCCGCTGGCGCCCGTAAAGCGCCCGGTGCCACCGGTAATCGTGGTGGCCGTCGTTCCTGTGGAGCCTCCCGAAACGACGTTCGTCCCGCTGCCGCTGAAATCGCCAAACAGCTGGTCGCCGTTGGCGGCGGTGAGGGTGAGGAGACCGGCGATGTCAAAGCTGTTCGGCCCAGAGGGTGTGAGCACTCCGTCGATGTGAACGGTTGACTTCCCCATGTGGCTCACGGTCCCCGTTCCATCGGTCACGAAATTCAGGGGCGGGACCCCGAGGACGACGACGGTGGTTCCCGATCCATTGCCTTTTATCGGACGATCCGTGCCACCCGCCTTGCCGAGCGCCGTCGCAGGAGCCAGGACGCCGAGCGCGAGAACCAGCGCGGCGATCATGATCGCTTTTCGCATGGTTACCTCCTTCGGCCTCAGGCGAGGCCGATTGTTCTTTGGGTGTTCAGGCTTCCACCCCCGCGAAGCTTCGCCATCCGCACTCTGCCCGGACTGCAATCCGTGCACAACACGTAGGCGTGCCTACCCGACCACGGAACTGCTGCTTTCCATGCGAAGCGGCGCTTCTGGCTGGCGGGCCACACCACCCCCGAGCACGCAAATTCATGTTGGTACCGTCCGAAGAGTGGACCGCAGTGACGCTCGCAGGCTCGCCAACGCGCTCCGCGATCAACTCTGGTCGACGGGGAGCGAAGACCTGCTCTCGCGGCTTGCGGATCGCGGCGGGATGAACGTCGGGCTGAATCCCCCGGACGAAGTCGAGGACGAGGAGCTGACCGAGCTCGTCTGGCGGGCGCTTAAGCATGCCGGTCTCGCCGACTGACTACTCGCTGTCCGCTCGGGAACCTGCCCGTGTCCGACGCGGCCTCTGGCGACTGCCCGAGGCACGGCTGCGATCGCCCAATCCCCGGCGCTGATCGCGGTCTCGTCTAGCATCCGCGTCGATGGCGGGAGTAATCCGACTTGTTCCACTCGACGAGCGCGGACGGGAGATCCTCGACGAGTTCGAAGGGAAAACCGGAGAGCAGGCGACCGAGGTCCAGGGTGACGGAGGCCGCCTGTACCACGTCGAGGGCGCAGGCGTCAGCGGTGAGGAATTCGACGCGATGCTGAGCGACATCGATTCGGACTGGCCCGAGCACGTCACTCGGACGAGCTCAATACTGCCGTAGCCTCGTCAGGTGAGTCGAGAGCAGGCGCATGCCCGGTCGCCTAACTCGCACTGAGCGGGGATAGCTTCGATCAGAAACCGCTGCTTTTCGTCCAAAGCGGCTACTCCGCCAGCCCGGTGGCTTCGAGGGCCTCGACCCTCCCGTCGTCCGCCGTACAGACGCACCCCAGCGTCTCGGCGACCAGGCATGCCCACCACTCTCCGGGCAGAGATGACTTGTCCACGGCGCCCGATCCGGCATAGGGTGGACCCGGAAGTTGTTTTGGGGCCCAAGAGAGAGAAGGAGTGGTACATGGCAGAGCAGGATGTGGAGAACCTTCGCGGCGCATACGACAGCTTCAACGCAGGCAACCCACAGACTGTGCTGGACCTGATGGCGCCCGATGTCGAGTGGATCGAGCCCGGCGGAGGCAATTCGGCCTCCGGGACGTTCAGCGGGCCCGAGAGCGTGGCAGCCGATGTGTTCAGCACGATCCCGGCGAACTTCGATGAGTTCTCCGTGAACCCGGAGAAGTTCGAGGACCAGGGCGAAACGGTGGTCGTCACCGGCCGCTTCCAGGGGAAGGCGAAGAGCGGCGCAGACCTCGACACGCCCTTCGAGCACGTCTGGGACTTCGACGCTGGCAAGGTCAAGCGGTTCAACAACGACGTGGACCAAGAGGCCTGGACCGCCGCCTGGAGCTGAAACGCGGAGGCCCGGCGGCAAAGTCGCCGGGCCCCTTGGCACTCGCGTCCCCTGTCGAGTTCGCTGTCTTCCTTGGCGTGGGCGGAGCCGCCGCGATAGGCGAGCCCCGTGTCGAAGAGCGTTCCTTTCCATGCAAAGCGAAACTCTGCTTTGGACGAAAAGCGGCGCTTTGCATAGAAAGCGGCGGCCGTCGAGTGGCGCGATAAGAGGGCGGTCTGGTGGCGTGCGCTAGGAAGCGACCCGATGGTCCGCCCGCGTGGCAATGCGCACGCCGCCAGACGGGTTCTATTGGTGTACGCCGTCACTCACGATCTCGGCGGCGCGCTCCTCGGGCGGGCCCGCCAAGCCTCCCTCGATGGGCAGACTTGGCAGCAGCTTGTCTTGGACGAAGCGGTCGGATTGTTCCTTGGACTCCCACACGGCGGCGATCAGGATGCCCCCGTCGGTCGGCCCGGCGGCGTGGTAATTCTGTCCCTCGGGCAGACCTCCCGGAGGGTGCACCACCGCAATTGTCGCGTTGTACTGATCCTCGGTCCCACCCGACCAGAAATGCGTCAACAGGTATGCCATGTGGTCTCCTTCTCTTGAGTGTCAGGCGAGCCTAGTCGGTGACACAGCCCTCGCAGCCGCCGGGCTGCAGGAGTAGCCGCTTTGGACGAAAAGCAGCGGTTCTGCTTTGCATGGAAAGCAGCACTCCGCCGAGAGATACTGGGTGGGCGATGTCGGAGGAGAGCGTCGATCTGGTCCGACGATTGCTGGAGATGTTCGCGAAGCGTGAGCACGAGGCGGTGTTCGCTTTCTACGCGCCCGACATCGAGTGGGACGCGACAGCGTGGGAGTCAGATTGCGGCGGTGAACAACGGGATCGTCAGATCCTTGAGCAGGTCTCCGTCCACACCCCGCCCGGCAAGCTAGCCGACTGCGGCATGATGCCAGCGTGAACCTCTGGCTGGTGGCCCTGATCGTCGCGGTTGGCGCCGCGGCGGCGGTCGGCCTCATGTATCTGGTCCGCCGCCGGTCGAAGGCCGACCACTTCTTCATCGAAATCGAGCGCGGCGCCGGGATCTTCTCGTTCCTCGGCACCGCCTTTGCGGTCATCCTCGCTTTCGTCGTCCTCGCGGCCTTCCAGAGCTTCAACGACGCCAAGGCCGGTGCAGAGAAGGAGGCCACGTCGGTGGTGGAACTCTCGCGGACGGCCGAGTTCTTCCCCCCGCCCGAGAAGGATCCGATCGAGGGCGTCCTGATCTGTTACGGGCGGGCCGTGATCCACGAGGAGTGGCCCGCGATGAAGAGCGGGGACCGGAGCCCGCTGGTGGGGGCGTGGGTGAACAGCTTCCAGGGCGATCTCAAGCAGCTGAATCCCCGGACCGAGGTGCAGAAGGCCGCGTTCCTGCAGCTCCTCGCGCAGCAGGACAACCGGACCGACGGCCGGCGGGAGCGGCTCAGCGAGGCGAACCGCTCGATCCCGACGCCGGTCTGGTTCTTCCTCGGCTTCGGCGCCTTCGTGACGATCGGCTTCGCCTTCTTCTTCGCCGACCGGCGCGAGGGTTTCATCGTGCAGGGGAGCCTGATCGCGGCGATCGCCGCCCTGGTCATCTCGGGACTCCTGCTGGTCTGGTTCCTCGACCATCCTTACGAGAACAGCAGCGGCAGCATCACGCCGGACGAGATGGAGCGGCAGCTCGTGATCGTCCAGCGCGAGCACAAGGACGTCGTGCCGCCGTGCGACGACGAGGGCCATCGGGCGTCCCCGCCGCCCGCGGTCAGGAGCTAGGGACAGTCACGTAACGGCGGGCGGTGCGCAAGGACCGATCGATATGGGCATCGACGGATTCGACTGCGAAGTCATCGACGGCAAGATCGCACGGGTGACGGCGTTCCTGACCGAGAAAGAAGCCCTCGAAGCCGCCGGGCTGTCGGAGTAGTCCAGAGTGCCGCTTTGGACGAAAAGCAGCACCGCTGCTTTGCATGGAAAGCAGCACTCGACGGCTCCGCCCGAGATCGCGGGGAACCGCCGAAACTCGGGGGCGCCGGGCCCGCGGTGCCCGTCGGCGAGCCCGACGCCCTGTGACGCTCAGCCGATCACGTGAAAGACGAAGTCGAACTTCGTCCCTTGCGGATTGTGGTAATTGAGCTCCATCTCGCCGCGAGCGTTGCGGTACGCGCCCGTCCCGCCAGTGATCGCAAGCACCGTGTTACCCGTGTCGCTGAACGGGCCTTCGACGGTGATCTGGCCGGACGGCAGGAACGTCGTCCACGTGCACTGCCAGGAGCTGCCCACGACGATGCGGATACAGGATCCCTGGTCGGTACCGACCTTGTGCGTGTCGGCCGCGTCGAAGACATCGTTCCCGAACGTGAGAATGTTGCCGACGACGTCGTTGTTGGGGTCTCCGTTGGTGACGACATCGGTGTCCGCGTGTTCGACGACCGTGATCGTCTTACCAGCGGGATGGTGTCCCTTGCCCTTGCCCGCGCTTGAGTTGACCGCGACCGCGAGCACAGCCGCGGCCACCAGGAGCGCGGCGGCGATTACCCGCTTCATCTCGACCTCCTTGTCGTCGAGCCGGTGGGAGCCAAGCCCTCGCGAACCACCCATCTCACGCCGGCTCTGCTTTGGATTCACAGGCGGCCAACAAGTCTCGAGGACCTGGCACGACGCTAACACTCCCCCGGCAACACCAGGGCTCCTCCTTCGAGGGCGCGGCGCCGTCGAAGGTGGCCTCGCCGGCTGGCCGGAGTGCGAGGGAGCCCCTGGGCGAGGCTTCTTCGCGTCTAGGTCGGGAACAGAGCCCGCTTATCCGCGAAACGTTCCCGGCCTTCCACGCGGAAAGGACAGCCCCGGGAATCAACTGCGATTCGCAATCAGCGGACGTGGATCTCACATTCCCGGGGGAAAGTCCCCGCCGCTGTGTGGACAAGTACTGATGTGCCCCACGGAGAGCGGCCTTAGCGTTCCGCGGGTGCTTCTCCTGAGGAGTGGGGGTTTGAAAATTGGGAGCGCGGTGCTCGTGGCATTCACGTGCGCGTGCCTCCTGATCGATTCGCCACAGGCGCTGGGAGCAGGCGGGTCTGCGCAGGCGGCGGGCTCGAAAGTGAAGCGCAGCAAGGTCTGTAAGAAGAAGCGCAAGAAGGGAACCGGCTGCAAGACGCACAAGGGTCGCCGCGCTTCACTGCCGGCCCTCCCTCGCACCGTGACGCTGACCTGGGATTCAGGCGCCGACATCGATCTCAAGGTCTACGACATGAAGGGACACCATGCCGGCATCCAGAATGGGGTCATCATCAACGGAATCCCCGGCGCCACGTACTCGGGCAACGACAGCGATGGATTCGGCCCGGAGACCTTCAGCGACCCGTTTGGCCGCAGGGTCGGATACCTAGTCTGCTACGTCTCCGGTCCGTCAGCCAACGTCACCTTGACCGATTCCGGCCTTGGAGGCACCCGCTCCACCGGCACCCTCGGGCCGCCGGGTTCGCCGCCCGACCTCACGCAGGCGTACACGATCGCCGTGGGCTGGGGATATCTGCCGATCGGCGCTCACTGCTGAGCAAACCGACCGGTGCTTTTCCGAGAAAACGGGGTGAGGAATTCACTCGGTGCTGCACCGGCGCGTCCCTTACCTCCCTTGTGGGGCGCGACGGCTCTGTAGCTCTGGCTCAGCGTCTACAGCCACCTGCTGCCGCAGTCCGACGAGATCGCCGCAGAGCGCGTGGCAGCCGCGCTCTCGGCGTGAAACGAGGCGGTTTTCTGAGCGGGCAGCTCTTCGCCTCGCACCCTCCCCTCCGCCGGGGGATACTGCGTGGGCGATGTCGGAGGAGACGATCGCGGTTATTCAGCGCGGCTACGAGGCTTTCAACCGTGGCGACGAATCGGCGATCTCGGAGCTTGTGGGGGAGCATGCGACTCGCGACCTTGAGTGGAAAGCCATTGCCTCCTTTCCGGGCGGGGAGGGCCTCTATCAAGGCCCCGGCGCGATCCAGGCGTTGATGGATGCCATTCGATCCGAGTGGGAGGAGTTCGAGGTGAGCCTCGATGAGGTCCTTCACGATGGAGAGGAGGTGCTCGTCCTCGCCGAGCTGTTTCGCGGCCGAGCCCGGGAGAGCGGAGCGGAGGTGGAAGCCCGCATCTTTTCGACCTACTGGTTCGAGAATGGAAAGCTCTGGAAACGGGCTCCTTTCACCGAACGGAAGGCAGCCCTCGAAGCCGCCGGACTGTCGGAGTAGGCGATGTCGGAGGAGAACGTCGAGATCGTGCGGCGGTCCTGGGGGCTTGAGGTCTCCGAGCCCCATGCTCGCGCCAAGGCGCTGGAGACCTTTGATCCCGAAGTTGTTTGGAACCCCGTCGACGAGAGGCCGTCGTACGGCCTGGATGCGTACTTGGACTACAACAGGCGCTGGGAGGCCCGTGGGAAGACCTTGAGATGACCCCCGAGGAGTTCATCGACGCTGGGAATCGGGTGGTGGTGAGAGCGTATTTCCGGGGACGCGGCCGGGGAAGCGGGCTCGAGGTCGATACCCGCTTCTATGAGCTCTACACGCTGCGCGGCGGCAAGATCGTCCGCGTTGACGAGTTCACTGGGCTGGAGGAGGCCCTCGAAGCCGCCGGGCTGTCGGAGTAGGCGATGTCGGAGGAGAACGTCAAGCTTGCGCTTCAGGCGCTGGAAGCTCTTAAGCGGCGGGACCGGACCACCTGGCTCGCGGTCCACGATGACGACTTCGAACTCGTACCCATCCGCGATTTTCCGGAGGCTGGGGTGCGCGGTCCCGAGGCTGCCTGGAACTTCAACCTCGAGGCCTTCGAAGCCTTCGAGCAGGTCCCCATAGACGACGCCGAGCTCGTTGATGCCGGGGCCGACAAAGTCTTGGCCCATCCGCAATATGACGTGCGCGGAAGGGGGAGCGGCGCAAATGTCGAGTTCGATTACTGGCTCGTCTTCACTGTCCGGCAGGGGAAAATTCTTCGCACCCAGTGGTTCGAAGACCGTGTCGAAGCCCTCCAAGCCGCCGGGCTGTCGGAGTAGGCCCGGACTGATCACACCGTGAAGTGCTGAGGTGGGTGATTCTGTTTCTGATGTCGCCACCGCGGGACCTCCGTTGTCCTGCTCCTAGCCCGTGGTGGCGAAAGGTTCGCGTGGAGCGGTCCTGCGAACTCGGGTTAGCGAATCCTAATCAGCGCGCTGGTCGGAAGCACGCACTCCAGGAGTGCTTTGCATGGAAAGGAGCACTTTTCGATCAGGCGGTGGCCTTCTTGGCCCGGGGGGCTAGTGCCCGGGAGGGGGGCCGGGCGGGCCGAGGATCTCGAACCCGTTTTGCTCCGCGATCGGGGCGGGCCGCTCCATGTCCACGCCCTTGCTTAGAAAACTCTCATAAATCGCCCCGCGCTGGGGGATAGACTCGCGGCCGAATTTTCGATGCCGGGGCGCAGGCAGTTTGACGCGGCCGGAAGGAGAGTCCATCGGTGAGAAATCGCGTCATCCGGCTCCGCGGCTTGCAGGGTGGTCTGGTCGCGCCCGCGGTCTTTGACCTGAACGGGCCGGCGCACTACGTCCACTGGCACTTCTTCCAGATGTCGGTGGCGAACCTGATCGTGATCGGGTTGATGATCCTCGTCTTCATCGCGGCGATCCTCCTTCCCTTTCCGAGGCGGGAGCTCGAGAAGTGACGCCTGAGCAAGAGAAGCGCATGTGGACTGAGCGGGTTCGATCGCGCGCGGTCGGAGCCCTGCCACCGGAGAAGCTCCTGCCGGATCGCCAGCCCGCCTACGTCTCTTCATGGATCTACGTCTTCGGCGTCGCGACGATCGCGGCGCTGATCGTCGTCGTTGCATCCGGCGTGATCCTCGGGCTCAAGGGACCCGCCTGGTGGCACGTGTCGAGCGTCGGGAAGTTCTTCAACAGCATCCACCTCTGGGGCGTCGAAGTCTTCTTCTTCACGATGGTCGTGCACCTATGGGGCAAATTCTTCATGGGCGCCTGGCGGGGCGGCCGTGCCTGGACCTGGGTGACTGGAGCCGTGCTCTTCCTGGTCGCGATCGGCACAGCCTTCACTGGCTACCTGTCCCAACAGAACTTCGACTCGCAGTGGATCGCCAGCGAGGGCAAGGACGGCCTCAACTCGGTTGGGATCGGCGCCTTCTTCAACGTCGCCGACTTCGGCCAGATGTACACCTGGCACGTAATCCTGCTACCCGTCGTCGTGGTGGCGATCGTTGTTTGGCACGTGCTGCTGGTTCGAAAGCACGGCGTTGTTCCCCCATTTGTGGCGAAGGTTCGCGATGCCTCGGCGGCAAGTAGCAGGGCATGAACTCGACAGAAGCGCCTCCGGAACCGGCACCGCTCGAGTCGGCGGACTGGGCCGGTCCGTACGTCCGCTACGACCTGGTCAAGGAGTTCGTCGTCGCCCTGGCGGTGATCACAGCCCTGGTCGTGCTCTTGGCGATCCTCTTCTCCTCGCCTGACGATCCTCCGGTGACGATCAAGCAGTGGGCGCGAGCCGACCCCGCTGGCTTCGTGGGAACCGCTGTGAGCGAGCTGGACGGCTCCAGTGAGGTTGCGGGGTACGGCCCTCCCTACAACGACACCCCGGACGCCGCCCAGAATGTCATCGATTCGATCTCCCTCCAACAGGCCGCCGGTGTTCACCACCGGGTCAACACCGCGGAAGACTTCGTCCTCAATCCGCTGCGAAGCATCCCAGGCGACGCTGCCCTAACGCAGGCCCTAAAGACCTACGAGGCGGCACCACCGTCCCAGCAGAAGGCCTGGACTGACGCGTACACCAAGTCCCTTGACAGCGCCGAGTTCCAGGGTGGCGTCCTCCAGGTGCCCGCGGGCGACTACGGGCCGGTCGCGCCGATGATGAGCTCCCTTGCCAGCTTGGCCGCGAGCGGCGGCCTCGACGGGGCGCTGCTCACGAGCAACCAGTTCTACCAGACCGATTTCACCAAGCCGCTCCTCTTCATCTCAGGCGGCGACTACTTCGAGTCGCGCGCGGACGAGCAGCACCTGCTCGGCGATCAGTGGGGGATGATGAACGAGACGGGCAGCTATCCGGGGCAGGTCTGGCTCTGGCTCTACACGTTCTGGTACCAGATCGCCCCGTTCAACACCTCCGACAATGCGGACGCTCAGATCTGGGCCCTGATGATGCTTTTCTCGCTCGCCTTCATCTGCATCCCGGTAATCCCCGGGCTGCGAAGCCTGCCCCGCCATCTCGGCATCCACAGGCTGATCTGGCGTGAGCACTACCGGCGCATCGAGGGCGGCTCCTCTGAGCATCCCCGCCGGCGTTCGCAGTAGGCGGGCCCGAGGGGTAGAAGCTCTCCTTTACCGCGACGGGCGCCAGTCCCTCGAGCCGGACCATCAAGGTCAAGCTGAAGCGTTAGATCAGGTGCGGATAAAGCGGGGCCCCCGCTTGCAGGCGGAATGGCTGCTTCCTTCCAGAGGGGTAGCACCGCAGTGCGGCGCACGGCCGCGCATAGTGCCGCTTTGCGGAAAGCGGACCTCCGCGGCGAGATACTGCGTGCGCGATGTCGGAGGAGAACGTTGCCTTGGTGCGTCAGATGATCGAAGCGGGTCGTCGGTTATCGCCCTACCCTCTGAACCGGCGGCGGCCAAAGCCTCGGCCTCGGTGTCGAACGGCCGCAGTCGCTTCAGCTTCCCTGCAGCGAGCTCGAACACATAGAACACCGTGCGGTCCACCTCTACCCCGCTGGCGCTTCCCCGGCCGACGAACCGGGTGCGGACGACCACCACGTCCCCGTGAGCCTCGACCACCTCCTCGAGCGTGACGCTGAGCTCGTGCCAGACGCTCCGAAAGGCCGCCCACACCCGCATACCTCGTCAGGCCCGCGGTAGACGGTCTTGCCGACGGGCAGATCGGGGAGCCGGAATGACACGTGCCACTCGACGTCCGGCGCATCAGCCCGCGCGACCTCGAAGTCGCCGCGGCTGAATGCGTCGAGGCCGCGATGGATGAAAGCGATGTTCTCCTCGGCTGCCGTCGCGCAAGGATGGCAGCCCGTCGGGGGTCGGCCCGCCCGCGCGGACGCTCGCTTACGGCGCTAAGCGATCATCCCCGCACCTATGCGGGTCCGTAAAGCCCGCGGGTAATTGCGCTAACGAAAGCCGTCGTGCCCGGGCTCCGCACGAGTACCGTCCAATTTCTGTAGGGCTGGCCCTGCCGCCCCTGCTGGTTGGGATCAGAAGGTAATCCGCCGCAAGCCGCGGATCCCCGGGCGATACCGGACTTTCCCTTCCCTTTGCCCGGCGGTTGCGACGATCTCCCTACTCCCGACAAGAGGGGGAAGCGATGGTCATCGCCCCGGCGGACTTGGACGCCCGATTGACGGACACAATCGCAACGCACGGCTGGTGGCTGGCGAGCCGTGCCGCCGGGCTGCTGGCGCTGATACTCGTGACCATCTCGACCGCGCTGGCGTTGATGGTGGCCGGCCGCATGGTGCATAGGCCGGCCCTCGGCGCGATCCACCAGCAACTCGCGGTCACCGCCATTGTTGCCATCGCGGTGCACGGCATCACGTTGCTCGGCGACCCCTGGCTTCGACCCGGCATCGGTGGGATCGCAATTCCCTTCACCATGACCTACCGACCCCTGTGGACCGGCTTCGGAATCGTCGCCGGCTACGTCGCGGCGATCCTCGGCCTGAGCTTCTACGTCCGCACCCGGATCGGGCCGCGACTCTGGCGCAGCGCCCATCGGCTGATCATCGCGGTGTACGTGCTGGGGGTGGTGCACGTGCTCGGCGCCGGCACAGACGCATCTACGGTTTGGTTGCGTTGGTGGTTCGCGCTCACCGCTCCGGTGATCATGGTCCTGTTCGTGGCCCGGGTTCGGTCTGCTCTGCGCCGCTCTTCCTCCTCTTCCGGGCCCCACGGCTCGCGCGGCATCGATCTCAGCCGGCCGCCTACAGGGTGAGCTGGAGTCGGCCCTGGTAGTGCGCCGCCGCTCAGCTCAGTCTGGTTGGTCCTGATTCGCGACGGCTGTGCGGTGCGGGAGCGCCCCTGTGCACAAGGCCAGGGCGGCTCGGCATGGAAAGCGCCGCTTCTCGTCCCAAGCGGCTATTCCGGGAGTCCTCCTCCCAGTAGCCGAGACTTCCAGGCGTTCCACCCCTCAGCAACGATTTTGACGACTCTTTGCCCGCAGCTTGACCTTGCGTTGGGTGGGCTCTGTAAGCGTGCTGGCCACCAAGGATCAGACACGGAAGGAGACTTCATGGCACGGCGATTCACCAAGTTAGCGTCCCTCCTGGGCGTCAGCTCGGCGCTCGCGGTCGGCGGATTCGGGCTCGCGCAGGCCAGCCCCGACCACGGCGGCAATCACCACCATTGCAAGAAGAGCAAGCACGACTGTTGCAAGAAGAGCAAGCACGACTGCCACCACAAGGGCAGTCATAACTGAACCCCTCACCGGAGGGGACTCCATCCATCGGCGGCCCCGCCCTCCCGGTGGGGCCGCTTGCAGTTGAGCTAGCTGGTCGCGCGCAATGGAAGGAATACGCGCACTGGGCGAGAAGCTGGTCTTCGTCCAACCCATGACGGTAGGCCGGACCGGCGGCGGCTTTACCGAGCCTTTGTGCGGAGCTTCCCGTGCTCTGGGCGAGCTGCGGCAATCATCGCACCATGGCCGACGAACACATAGGAACAACTGTCGTGTCAAAGCTCAGGAGCAAGGGTGGGCGCGACCCAGGCCGGGAGAGAGCCGATGCGGATAGGTGTGTCCACGCGAACCCGATGCGTCTCAGGCTGATCGAATACACGCGTTACGGCACCTGGATCGGATGCGTGGACTGTGGCACGTCATGGCTGATCCGAGTTCCCAGCTAGTGCCCGCCCCGATTCCAGTCTGAGAAGCGGAAGCGGGGATCTGCGCCCGAGACCGCGGGCACTGGGCCACCAGCTCGCTGTTCGCACAGCGAGCGCCAGCTCGAAAGCGCCGCTCGTGAGTATCCGGTTGGCTCAGGCTGCGGCGTCGGTGATCTCGCGATAGGTGGTTGGTTCGTGAGCGGCGCCCAGGCCGAGCAGGGTCTGGAAAGCAGCCATCGGCGTGCGCCGGCGGTTGTGGCGGAAGACGAACTCGTCGAGGTAGACCTGCAGGTGCTTGGCGGAGGCCGCCCGGTGGGTGCCCTGAAGCCAGGTCTTGAGGTTGGCGAGCGCGCGATGGGCGCGGGGGAGGATCACCTGGCGCTCCTCGGTGTTGCGCCAGCGCTGAGCGATCGGTCGGTGATCGAAGCCGAGCGCCGCGAGGCTCGCGTAGCCGCTCCAGCCGTCGGTATGGACGATCGCGCCCGGCTCGACGTTGGAGGCGATCCACGGGCCGAGCGAGCGCTTGCTCGCGTCGGGTAGGGCGGCGAGCCGCAGCCTGCCCGAGCCCGGACCGCGGACCTCGACCGCCACCGCCACGAGCCGCTTTCCGACCCGGTCTCGGCCCCCTCTGCGCCTCGGTTCACCCCCGCCGACGAAGCCCTCGTCGACTTCGACCTCGCTGCGGAGCTGGGTGCGCTCGGGCGCCACCATCGCCCGGCGAAGCTTCTGCAGCATCAGCCAGGCGGTCTCGTAGCGGGAGAGCCCGAGCTGGCGCTGCAGCTGCTTGGCCGAGATCCCGGGGGTGTGGGTGGCGACCAGGTAGGCGGCCCAGAACCAGAGCCGCAGCGGGGTGCGGGTGCCGTGCATCACCGTCCCGGCGGTCACCGAGACCTGGTGATGGCAGGCGGCGCACTCCCAGAGGTGGCGGCGGGCGAGAACCCAGGCCCGCTGCCCAGCGCAGGCGGGGCAGCGATAGCCCTCCGGCCAGCGCGAAACGGCCAGATACTCGAGACAGTCGGCCTCATCGGAAAAGCGCTCCTGGAACTCCACGATCGTGCGGGGGAAGTCTGGCCTGCCCATCCAACGACCGTAGGCACGGCACCTGACGGAACCGGATACTCACGAGCGGCGCTTTCCATGCAAAGCGGCGCCCCGCCCAATCACAACGACGTTGTCGCCCGCGTCGAGGAACTCCATGGCCTCGACGCGAAATTCTTGTAGTCAGGCATGCCACTCGGCCCGGCCTTCGGCACTCCTCGCCGCTAGCGCCCGTGAACAGCGGGGGCAGCTAAGGGCCGCCGCCTGGGAGCGTCCGCCCCAGGCAGCGGACATAGGATGGCGCCATCCCCCAGCGCTTGTAAAAGCGAAGCGCGTCCTCGTTGCCGGCGATGACGGCCAGCCCGATGAAGCCGACGCCCGCGGCCGCGAGCCGCTGCTCGACCTCCTCCATGAGCAGCGAGCCGATCCCCCAGCGGCGCAACTCGGGCTCGACCGAGAGCGCCTCGAGCTCGCCCATCCACTCGTTGGTTTCAAAGCTCCAATCGCCCTCGCAAATCCGGAAGAAGGCGAAGCCAACCGGCGAGCCTTCGTGCTCGGCGATCAGCAGCCAGGCGTCACCGGCGCGCATCCAGCGCTCGAACTCACCCCGGCGCCGCTGCCAGGAGTCCTTCGCGCGCCGGAATGGGGCGACCTCGCGGACCTCGCCAGCGACCTCGGCGTGGTACTCGTGCATGGCTCGCCACAGCGACTCTACGTCGTCGAGCCGCTCCGCCCTCGCCTCGATGATCTCGACTTCGGGTGGCCCTGTCTGCTCTCCGGTCACGAGGCGAGCCTATAGGCGGTGATGCGACCAGCAACCCGAGGTAGCGCGGCGAACAGCCGGCCGACTGCGGCAGACGCGAAGGTGTCGCGATCGCCGCCGATCCCTGCGGCTATTGGAACGAACCGGTCGCACGGCGGCACACTTGCCTCGGCGCTTCCGCAATGGGCGAGAAGCGACCGCCGGTTCGAAATGCGCCGCTTTCCATGCAGAGCGCCGCCTCTTGTCCAAGGCGGCTACTCGGAGAGCCCGGCGGCTTCGCGGGCCTTCTGCCAGTCGCGGCGCTTCTCGGCGTACTCCTCAGGCAGGGCCAGGTTGAGCTCCTCGGCGACATCGAGCCAGCGAAGCGCGGCCTGATAGTCCCGTCCGCGCGCGTCCGCGTCCGCCGCGGCGAGGGCCAGGTCCAGGGCCTCGCGCTGATCCTGCTCGGCGCCCTCGCGGCCCTCTCCGTGGAGGGGCTCCAAGTCTTCGAGCGCCACCCCGATCCCGCGCTTGGCAAGGTAGGGGGCGAGATGCTTCCCCGCCACCTTGGCGGGAGGCCACCACAAGGGCGTGGCGCTCTCCGCCGACGAGGCCGCCAGCCGGCCGACGTCCGCGCGCAGGTACCGCGGTGCTCCCCCAGTGAAGAGGACGCCCCGCAGGGTGGGGCGGAACCCCTCGACTTCGATGGCCGGATCGACCAGGGATGCGATCGCGGTCGCGGCCGTGTCTGCCTGCTGGGCTGCCATGCCCCCCTGCTTGATCGGAAACCAGGTCGAGTCGCCCGCCGCGTACACCCGAGGCGTTCCCTCGACCTGCATCGCGGAGTCGGTGCCGATGAACCCGTCAGTGCCCTGCGGCAGGCCGTCGATCGGCGCAACCGTCAGACGCGGTGAGGCGACGACGCGGGCGGCAGGGAGGACGCGTCCATCATGGAGGGCAAGCCCCCCGGCCTGGAAGGCCGCAGCGCGGGCGTTGGTCACCAACTCGACCCCCGCCTCTTTTAGAAGATCGCCCACCGCATCGCTCGCGCGCCTGCCGAACAGCGACAGCGGGGAGCTCTCGTGTGTGGCGAGGGTCAGAATGGTGTCCGCTTCCCGACTCTGCAGCTCGGTGGCGGTGAGCAGCGCCAGCTCATAGATCGGCAGCGGCCACTGGATCGAGGTGGGGACGGCGAAGACGATTCGGCCGACCTCGCCTGCCTCGGCGGCGAGCAGCAGCTCATGGATCTGTGCGTTATCGCGAATCCCGCGGTAGGTCAGCGCCCCCGGCAGCGCCGGGTGGGCGGAGGCGCCGATCGCGAGCAGCAGGGCGTCGAAAGGGACCTCCGTGCCCGACTCCGTATAGGCGATCCGGGCGCCGGCATCGATGCCGCGAAGGGCATCCCGTCGATGCGAGGCATGGACATCACGGCAGACGTCGTCAAGCGGGATCGCCGGGGGCGGGGTGATCCCGAAGGGTTCCGCGACGGCGAGCGCGGGCAGGATGAGCTCGTCGTTCGGGGCGATGAGCTCGAGCTCGATGCGCCGGTGCGCCAGCTCGTAGAGCGCCAACATGGCCTCCACGGCCGCGACGCCCCCGCCGGCGATCACGACCTTGAACTGCTCTTCATCCTTCATCTACTTCTCCCTTGCCGACAGCGGGTTAGGACGATTCGAGGCTAGAGCCGGCGTCACGACCTACATCGGGGGTAACCACGTAGTCCGGCTTGTCGGGTTCCTTCGCCCTGACGAAATGGACCTGCGCTCGGAGCCCGCATCGGCGTCGGGTTCCAAGGCTGCGATAGCGGATGCGAGGCTCGGCGCCTGCCCTGCCCGCGCCGCGACGACCTCGAATGTCTTTCCGCGTGCGTCTGGCAGAAAGAGCAGTCGCGTGCAGACATCAGCGAGGTCGGCCCGTGAGATCCGGCCTTCGACCGTATCGCCCTGCGACACGGTCAGCGGCTCACCACCCGCCCCGTTCGTGAGCCAGCCGGGACGAATGATGCTGTACGAAAGCCCAGAGCGTCGGATGACCTCTTCGGCCCGTGCCTTCCATCCCAGGCTCGTCGGCTCCACATCTTCGTAATGGTCCGGACGGCTGGCGTAGATGGTGGAGACGAAGACAACGAGGTCGACGTCCGCGGCGCTCGCCTGCTGAATGAGGTGGCGGGTGCCGGAGTAGTCGACCATCTCGAGGCTGTTGTCGCGCTCCGCGCTGCCGCAGGCAACGCTGACCACACTGCGCGCGCCGGCCATCGGCTTCGTGAGCGTCTCGCTGCGGCGAACGTCTCCAACGAATTGCGACACGTCTGGCGGAAGGACCTCACGGCCCTTCGCCGGATCTCGGACCAAGGCGTGAACGGAAACGCGGCGCTCAACCAAACGGCCGACGATCAGACGGCCGGTCCGACCGGTTGCTCCGACGACCAGGATGGGGCCTTCAGACATCTTCCCCGCACCGTCTCCTTCCTCTCTCGAGACACGTTACTCCGACCGCCACCTGCGGCCATCCGACGAACGGCTCGCGAGGAACCCGCGCCTCCCGACTCGTTTCGTACCTCGGCTGGGCGCAGCCGAGAGGCTGCTGCGACCAAAAGCTAGTCGGTGCCTCCTCTGCGCGATTAGGGGAACTGACGATGCTTAGTGCCGCGTTTCGCGCGAAGCGGCAGTACCGCACTACTTCAGCACGAGCGTGAGACCGAGAATGAGGAAGAAGACGCTCTGAGTCGAGTGCACGATGATCCCCATCCACGCGATCTGGCACATGCTCACTCGCAATGAGGAGTTCGCTCCCCGAGGCGCCGCTTTTCGACTGGCGGCCTGACCGCCCTTTTGGACTTGCGCCCGAGAGCGAAGCATCCGATTCCGCCTGATTCTCCCGCCGAGGAGGCCATAGAGACATGAGCACCGCTCCCAACCCGCGAACGACGAGAGGACCCTGACCCCCCGACTACCGACCGCTACTTGACAGTCGGCCCTTCTTCATAGAGACGAGAAGCAGCTATCCGCTTTGCATGGAAAGCAGCGGTTTGCCCTGATCGCGCGCTTTTCGCGGAAAGCAGAGCCAGGCTCGCCTAAGTTCCAAGTCGATCGCGGCGGTCACCCGGCGATCGCGGGCTAGGCGGTGAGAATGCCCAACGCCTCGGTCCTGTGCCGACCTGATCGCCCGACGGCGGCCCTTAAAGCACCTGGCGCAGGAAGGTGGCCTGGCGCAATCGGGCGGCCGAAGCGCAACGCGGCGGGACAGCAGAGGCAGCTCTTCCTAATCCGCTCTTCGTTCGCACCATTTCAGGTTTGCGGCGGCAAGGAGCCCGGTGCCACCCTTAGGGGCAGCTCTACACGGGTCGTCTTTGCTCCCAGCCGGAGGAGCAGCGACGGCTAATTGAAGCGAGCGCTGCCGCGCACGCGAAAGGGAACCGTCAGCTCACGGTCCGCCCGCATCAGACCCCGGTCTCGGCCGTGATCTGGCCCGACTCGACGGCTTCGACGACCGCCGCGTAGTCACGCTCGTTCTGGTCGGCATAGGCCTCCGCGAACTCCGCCAGAGCGCGGTCGAAGGGGTCGCCGCGACCGAGGTAGGCGGCGATCGCGACGCTGTCGCCGGCCCGAGCGTGGGCGCGAGCCAAGGTCCGGCCGCAGACGCCGGCGTAGTAGCCGAGCGCGGTCGGGTTCATCGTTTCGACCAGCGCCGAGCCCTTCGCATCCCAGAGCTGGCGCACGTAGTAGTCGCGCTGGACGCCGTCGACGTCAGCGGTACGCACCCAGCCGAGCATGATGTCGCCGGCAGCCTGCATCAGCCGCTGGCCCTCGACGACGCGCTGGCCGTGCTGCTCGTGTTCGCTCGGGCCGAGGAACGGCTCGAGCACCGATGCCTCCGCCTCCTTGAACTGCAGAAACAGCGGATCGGCGTTGTCGCGGCCGAGCAGAAGCATGATCCAGGCGCGGGTTCCGACGCTGCCGACGCCGACGACCTTGCGGGCGGCATCGACGTAGCGGAACCGCTCGAGCAGTTGCCGACGGTCGCCGGGCAGCGTCGCGCGGTAGGAGCGGATCAGGGTCTGGAGCGCCTCGTCCAGGGCCCGATGGTGCTTGGCGTCGAAGAGTTCGTGGATCGGGACGATCACCGGCGGGTCGTTGCGGATCCTCAGCTCGCCGTCGAACGCCTCGGTCAGCTTGCCGAAGGCCCTGCAGGCTGTCCTTGGAACGCGCCTTGGCGATGTTCTTCTCAGCACGCCTGAGCTGCTTCCTCGTTCCGACCTCGGCCGCGCCCGCGAGGATCTCCTCGACGTGCACACGCGAGTACCAGGTGTCGAGGGTGTGCTCTGCCGCATGTCCCCGCATCGCCTCGCGGTATGAGCGGCCGACCTCGAGGTTGACCACCGCGCGGGCTTTCCTGCCAAAGCCCCGATCACGCCCGGCGATCGCGAAGCTCGCCGCCAGCCGCTTGAGGTCCCACTCGAACGGACCGGGCAGCGTCTCGTCGAAATCGTTGACGTCGAACACCAGGGTCCGATCGGGTGCGGCGAAGGTGCCGAAGTTCGAGAGGTGGGAGTCGCCGCAGAGCTGCGTCTTGAGGTCGGTGCGCGGCTGCCCCGCGAGGTCGGCGGCCATCAGGTAGGCCGCGCCTCGATAGAACGTGAAGGGTGAGACCAGCATCCGCCCGTAGCGCAGGGGAACGAGCTCGGGAACCCGTGTGGCCGCCTGCTCCTCGAGCAGGTCGACCGGATCATGCCGGCCCGGTGGCAGGCTCCCATGCGGCGTGAGCGCCGCGCGGGACCTCCTTGCGCGTACGGCGGCCGCGCTCGGTGCGCTCCTCCACGCTCGGGTGCTCTGCGATGGCCTGTTTGGGGCTCATGTTTCTGCGCTCATCTGCTCAGTCTTCCGGGGTCATGTGCTCACGAACCTGACGGTCGCGGGAGCCCGGTGACGAGACGGCCCGGGCTCCCGAACTGGTCGAGGTCAGGCTCTTGGGGGCGGTCCGACCTCCGACGGCTCCTCGGGGCCGTAGACGATCAGCCCGTAGACGATCCAGACGCACAGAACGAAGATGCTCAGCTCCCAGAAGGGATGGTGGTCTCCCATCGAGAACAGGGCCCCGATCGCACCGAGGGTGCCGGCGATCACCCCGATGATCCGGCCGTAGGCGTTGCCGGCCATCAGCGAGAACCCTCCGGTCAGCTGGATCACGCCGAGGATGATCAGCACCCAGCCCATCGTGTGCAGGTTCGTGAAGACGTACCTGGTGTCATTGACATAGAAGTTCGCATCGGCAACTGCGCCGATCCCGTAGATGATGTTCAGCGTCCCCACTAGCAGCAGCAAGATGGCGACGAAGACGACGCGGCCTGCACCTCTCATTTAGGGATTTCCTCCTTTTCACCGGCCGCCGCCGTCGGCGGCCGTATCCGAGGGGAGCGCGTTCGAACTTCGCGCACCCGGCCGAAAAGCTGTCAGCCACCCCTCGCTCACGCCCCGAGCATGCCACGCACCGACGCATTAACCCTGGAAGCTCGCGCAAATCACCTGGGTGATTCCGTTTCCTCCAAGGGGCGCGGGAATCCCGCGGTCACGCAGGTGAATTCAGCGGCCGGGCCCAAGCTCGGGGGCGGAGGCACGACCGTCATCCTGCAACAGGTTCGTCGCGTGCCAGGCGGATGTCCCGACTGGAGCAATTGTGCAATGACCGTCGCCTAGGCGGAACCCAGCAGCTTCGCCTTCTCGCGCTCGAACTCCTCGTCTGAGAGCACGCCCTGCTCGTGAAGCTCGCCGAGCTGCTTGAGTTGCTCCATCACCTCGGGGGTCAGTCCGCCTGCCGCGGCGGGCTCGGCAGCCTGGCCCGGCCCGCCTGGCTCAGCCTGCTGTGAGGCTGCCGCCTCCTCTTCCTGCTGGGCTTGCTTGGCGTCATGGTGCTTCTTGGCGGCCACAGCGGCCCCGCCGATCGCGGCGGCACGTCGCCTGCGCTGACGTCTGTCTCCGTCCTGGTGGCATCTTCAATTCCTCCTTTTGCGTGGATTTGCAGTTGTGTCTCGTGAACCCCTTGGACTCGCCCAAGTCCGCAGACTTGGTCCGTCAGGCGCCCGCGTCCATCTCGGACTCCTCGACGACCGCGGTGGCGAGACCCATCGCGCCTGCGATGGCGCTGCCCGCTGAGGCAACCCGCGCGGACCCGATGACGGGGGCGATGGCGATCAGGACGCCCTGGACCTGCTCGACGCTCACTCCGAGGTCGGAAGCCGCATCGAGGTTCAGGAGGTAGGAGGCCGGCGGCGCGCCCACCGACGCCAGCGCCGCGATCCGCACGAGCATGTACGTCTCGGCATCCAGGCCGGAGGCCTCGGGCGTCCCTTCGTTCATCTTCACCAGGGTCTCTAGAACCGGTGCGTTCACCTCATTTGACATGGCGTGACTCCTCTCGACTCCATTCGGAGCTTTGACTGTTTGACCGTCGAACCCGCACACTCGCTCAATGGAGGTGCCGGCCCCATCACCCGGTTGGGGTGAGAAGTGGCTCCTTCGTCTGGGACCCCTCGGCCAAGGCGGATCCCGGCGGCAGTCCTCAATGCTGGCGCGCCTCGAACTCGCGGAAGAACGGGCCGATGCCGGCGATCAACGAGATCGGACTACGTCGCTGCTTGACGCTCAAGATGACGAGGACGAACGGCGTGATCAGCGCGTAGATCAACACCGCCGTGAGCTCGCGCAGCACCCCGCCTCCCGGCACCGGTTCGCCCCGCAAGCGTGAAAGGGCGGCATCCACGGTGTTGCTGGTCCGGTTCATCCAGGTCATCGTTCGAGCGACCAGCTCGATGTCCGCCTGCTCCTGAGGGCTGAACCGCTCCCGGAAGTTGGCCTCGATGACGTCCGGGACCTCGGCGAGGCGAAAGTGACTCCGAGCGAGCGGCTTGCGCCCAAGCGACCGCGGCCCAGGTCCGCGCGTCGAGCGCCTCGGGCTGCTTGTGCTCGATCGCTGCAAGCTCGGACAGCGAAAGACCTTCGCCCTTTGCCCACTCTCGGTGGGCGAAGCTGCACTGTCGACTCGTGTTCGCCCCCGCCACCGAAACCATGAGCTCCTCGCGGAAGGCGGGATCGAGACGATGCTCGAGCCAGATCGCCCCGAGGTCCGATGCCCGCCGGGCTAAGGCGGCGGTTGAGCGGGCGAACTCTGGCCATTCGAGGATCGGCTTGTGCCAGCCCTGGGCGGCGGCCATCGCCTCGAGCTCGGCCACGCCGACGGGGGCTTCGTCGCCAGCCTCAGCGTGCTGGTCCTGTTCCGCGGTCACCGTGGGGCGTTCCTCCGGCGCGGTCCCCTGGTCGACCGTCGCAGACTGCTGCTTATCGTTGCTCTCGACTTCCACGGATCAGCTCCTTTGCTTGGCTGGGCACAAGGGTCCCGCTCCCGACGGGCCTCGCCCTGGCACCGCAGCACTGATTTGGCTCGTGGCCACCTACTTAGTCACGCCGCAGACGCAGCTCGGCCCGTTCCGCCAGCGGCGGCAAATGGACCGAGAAGCGCCGACGCGTCGGTCGGTATGCGACAGCCACCTCGAGCGGGTCACCGTCGGCGGTCGCCAGAGTCGCGATCGCGGGTACGTCTCCCAGCCGGTGGAGCTTGTCGCGCTCCTCGGCATCCGCCGAACGGATCGTGGCCTCCCTCACCTCGAGCAGGTCCTCGTTCCAGGCCGCGGGCGAGCCCCGCCAGGCGAACACGTCCGCGACCCAGATTGCGTGGCCGCGTGTCCACCGCTTCTTCCCGGGCCGTCGCACCCGAACCGGGATGTCGCCGTAGCGCTTGACGAAGCTTTCGATTGCGCAGCACCACGCTCAAGATCCCGAGCGCACACAGCCACAGCGGGACTCCTAGCAGCGCAAGGATCGCCCAGACCATCACGTCACCTCCAGTGTGTTGATGAGATTCACGGTTTCTTTGTCACGGGTAGGGGCCACCGTCGCTGTCTCCGCTACGCGGCCTGGCCGGCCGGCCCGCGGGCTCGCGTGACCTCGGCTGGGGCGCTCTCCATCTGCGGGGGTGTCGCGCGCGGGTGCTGTTCGTACCAGCGGGCGTAGCGGTCGGCGAGCGGGGCGGCGGTCAGACCGTGCGCCAGCACCGAGAGCCCCACCGTGAGATAGATCGCGATCACGATCAGGTGGACATGGGGCAGGTTCGACTCCTCGACGACGATCACCGCGAAGACGATCGACGCCAGCCCGCGAGGACCGAACCAGCCGAGGAAGCCCAGCGTGGGAAGACGGGCGTGCGAGCCCAGCATCGCGATGACGACCGGGACCATTCGCACGAGCGTGAGGCTGAGGACGGCGTACAAGACCAGCTGCCAGCTGAGCTCGCCGAGCGCGGGCCCGAGCAGGATGGCGCCGAAGAGCACGAAGGTGACCCCGTTGAGGACGGCACCCACCTCCTCGCTGAGCCGGTTGAGCTCCTCCGGGTCGCGGCCCAGCGCCAGGCGAAAGACGATGCCGCCGACGAAAGCCGCGATGAACCCAGACCCGTCGAGCGCGCTGGCGATGCCGTAGGCGAGGGCGGCGCCGGCGAGCGGGATCACCGGTCTCCAGGACGGGGAGATCATGTCGCGCCGGCCCGCCTCCCTGACGATGGCGGCGATCAGCAGCCCGGCCACCACCCCACCCAAGACGCCGTAGCCGATCTCCTCGAGCAGCAGCGTCCCGGGGCTGCGACCGCCCGAGATCTCGGAATGGACGTCGGCGGCCGCCACGGCCGCGAACAGCAGGGGCACGCAGATCCCGTCGTTGAGCCCGCTCTCGACATTGAGTCCCTGGCGGATCCTCTGTGGCACGCGCGGCTCGGTGACGACGGCCTGGCCCAGCGCGGCGTCCGTCGGCGCCAGGACGATCCCGAGGATCACGGCCTCTTCGACGCTCAGCTCCCCGAAGAGCGCCGCCGCGGCCAACGCACCCAGGATGATCGTCAGCGGCAGCCCGATCGCGAGCAGCCGCACCGGGACGTTCGGCGGCGCGGCGCAAGTGACCGAGGTCGATCCGCGAGGCGTCGCAGAAGAGCACCAGCGCGAGCGTCGCCTCCGCCAGGACGCGCACCGTCGAGCCGCGTGCTCGAGAGGTCGACCGCGTCGAGCGTTTTCGGCCCGACCAGCAACCCGAAGGCCACGAACAGGATCGCCGGTGTGATCGGCGTGCCGGCCAGCCGCCGCGAGATGGTGGCGACGCCGAGCAGCGCCACCGCAACGAGCGCGAGCGCCCACTCCATTCACGAACCCCTGACGGGCGGCTGGAAGCCCCATCCGCCCTTCATCCTCCTCAGTCCTCTGCGTTGCCCGGATGAAGGTCCCCGGCCTCACGCTCCGGCAGCGCCATCTGCTCGGGATCGAGGTCGTAGGTCCACGGCAGGCCGGACTCCCTCCAACCGTTCTTTCGACGCATGCCGTCGAACACGCTGTCCGGATCTTCGACCCGGCTGCCCTCCATCCCGTCGAGGACGTTGTAGGCCTTCGTGAATCCTGCGGGCGCCAGGGCATTGATCGCCATCGCCCCTCGGCCACCGGAGCGGCACGAGACCAGGATCGTGTCGTCGGGGGAATACCGCTTCTTGACGAGCTCGACGAAGTCGGGGTTCAGCGACCACGAGAAGCCCTGCTTCTCCTCATCCCAGACGTAGGACTGGAAGGCAAACGGGATGTTCGTCGCCATCGGAGGGTGGCCGGTGAAGACCCATTCCTCCGGCGTGCGCACGTCGAGGATCTTCACGCCCTCTGGGTCCGCCTGCCACATGTCGTAGGCCTCCTTCGCGGTGACATAGAGCCCAAGGCTCGTCTGCCGCTGCTCCACGATCGGACGCCCATTGTGTGTCGCTTTATCGTCGTGTGTCGCTGTACTCATGTCTCCTCCTCGCCCGCGCTGTTCGCGGTTCAGGGCACGTAGTTCGCGCTGTCGTCAAGCCCGGTGCACTGGTAGGAGCAGCCCAGGTCGTCACGCAGGATGGAGGCCACGCCGCCGGCGCGACTCGTATCGAGCACCAGGTCCTCGTCGAGCACCTTGGTCTCGAAGGTCCACCCCTCGGGCAGCTTCAACTTGTCGCCGAGTTGGTCAAGGGTGTCGACCGTCAGATCCCCGTCGACGTCCTTCGTGTATTCCTGATTGACCCAGACCGCCTTGTCCGGGGTGCGCAGCAGGTAGACCGGCTTGCCCGCCTTGTAGGTCCAGACGGTGTCCCGGGTGATTTCCGCGCCCACGTAGGTGTTGGTGAACTCCGAGCGGGTCTCCTCGGCGGTCATTTTCCCGACCCAGGCCATCTTGACGCCCTGGAAATCGACTACCTCACCACCGGTGTAGTCGATCTCGTCCATGGTCCAGAAGCGACCACCGTTGACGGCGCACTTGACGCCGAGTTCATTCGACAGTCTCTCCGCGTCGATCGTGCCCGCGGTGTCGGGGGTCACGTCCGTGATGCCAGTCGCCGTATAGATGTCGGACTCCACGGGCGGGTCGCCGACGAAGGCGGCAAGCCCGCAAAAGGCCATGCCGCGGGTGTTGTCGATGTGACGCCGGCCATCTGCGACTGGACCGATCTTCAGCTGCTCTCGGGCTGCTTCCATAACCGTCAACTCGCTTTCTTTTCTTGCATGTGCAGTCGGGGAAACGGAGGTGATTGAAGGCGTCCGGGAGGCGGGCCTGCCAATCCGGACAAGCCCCGCCCCAACACAGCGGCCGAACCTGACAACCGCGGTCGGTCGACGGCTCCGACCGCCTACTCCTGTGCCTGCTTGGCCACAAGCTCCTCGACGATCGCGGCCTGCGCTGCCAGGGCGCCAGCACCGCTGAACTGGATGATCTCGGCCCCTTCCTCTGAGATGAAGTTGTGCGGAGCCGGCCAGAAGCACACGTCGCCGGCCTTGCAGACGTCAGTGGTCCCGTCCTTGTAGATGACCTTCAGCGTGCCGCTGATGATGTAGGCGTGGTGTGGAACCCCGCACAGGCCGTCCGGCAATGGCGCCAGCAGCTGTGTGAAGTCAGTACCCGGGGCAAAGACGTGGTAGGCGCACTGCATGTCGCCCCAGACTTCCTGCCAGATCTTGAGGCCCGGGGTGTTCTGGGTGACGTAGTCGTCAACCGGTTCCATATCCGTCAATTGGCTTCTCATGTACTTACCTCCTGTTTTCGGTGTTGGGCTGTTCAGAACGGTCCTCGACCGCCTTCGTCTCGAGCAGGACGAGCCCGAGGTCAGAGACGCGCTTGAGCGCGCCCTGAAGTTCGGCCTGGTCGCGCAGCGCACCGGTCAGCGTCGTGGTGCCGCCACTGCGTGTGAGCGTCATCCCGGGAAAGGCCGACGCAATGTGGTCGCCGAGCTCTCCTTCGACGGTAAGCCGGTACGTCCGCGCAGACACGCGCCGAGCATGGCACGCACCGACGCATCAACCCTGGAATCGCGCGCAAATCACCTGGGTGATTCCGTTTCCTCCAAGTGGCGCGGGAATTCCGCGTTCACTCAGGTGAATTCAGCGGCCGGACCCAAGGTCGGGGTCGGAGGCATTACCGTCGTCCTGATCAGGGGAAGCGGAACGAAAGGATGGTGCTCGACATGGAGGCCAAAGAACTGGTCCAGCGGATCGAATCGGGCGACGCGCCGCTGGTTGTCGACGTGCGCACGAAACCCGAGTTCAAGCGGGGTCACATTCCCGGCGCCGTCAATGCGCCACTCGGGAAGATCCTGGCGAAGAGCGGCGATCTACCGCAGGAGAAGATGGTGATCACCTGCCACGGTGGCGAGCGAGCTTGGATTGCCAGGAAGGTTCTGGGCCACCGTGGGTATCGCGATACGGAGGCCCTCGAAGGGAACATGAGGCACTGGAAGAGCGCCGGCCTTCCTCTGGAGACGTAGCCTCGTGACTTGACCCGCGCGTCGTCGAGCGCGTCTTTCGCGATCGCGGACGAATCACCCGGGCGATTCCGTTTCGTCCAGCAGGTGGAGCGAGGTCGCACGCGCGATCGCCTCGCTGCGCGAGTGGGCCCCGAGCTTCCGGTACAGAGCCTTTTGGTGCGAGCGGACCGTGTTGGCGGACAGGAAGAGATGCTCGGCGATCTCGCGCGTCGAGAGGTCGCTGACGAGCAGCCTCAGCACAGCGAGCTCGGCCTCGCTCGGCGCTTCGAGGGCGGCACCGGTGCTCGCTCGGTCCCTTGCCAGCGCGAGCTCACGCTCGACTTCACCGACAAGCGCCGGCAGGAAGCCGGCGTCGGCGAGCTCGACGAGCGCCTCGCGCGCCAGCTGCAGAGTCTCCTCCGCTCGATCCAGGCGACCGCGACGGACGCGCACCCGGGTAATCAGCGCGAGCAGCCAAACGTGATGGATGGTCGGCACGTCGTCGCGGAAGAAGCTCTCGGCGGTGGCGAGCGCACGCTCGGCCTCCGCGAGATCCCCCTCCGCCGCGAGCAGGGCGCCCACCGCGGCGGAGACGTTCGCGCCGAGCCAGCTCCGACCCATCCCGATCTGCCCGACCCCCTCCTTCGCCCGCTCGGCGTGAGTGCGAGCCGAGGACAGCCGGTCTTCCCCGACGGCCACCAGCGCCAGCGTCGCGCGCGCATGGATCATGCTCGGCACGGCGCGGCTGATCTCCGGATGCTCCAGGGCGCGAAGTGCGGCGGCCCGTGCCTTCTCGGGCTGGCCGTCGAAGTAGAGCGCCCGGGCGTACGCTGCCAGAGTGCCCGGGACGAACTCGTCGGAAGTGGCCTCCGCGAGCTCAACGGCACGGCGACCGTTGTCCACCGCCCGGCCGACGCCCCCCTCGATCGAGAACGCCTGAACGAAGCGGGCCACGCACTCGACGTCAGCGTTCGCCGCCTCGGGCCGCTCGGAGAGAGCCCGGTCGACGAGCCCCAGGTAGCGCCGCCGCTCCATCGTGCCCGCGCTAATGAGCACGGTCGTGGCGGCCGCGAAGGCGGCGACCTCCGGACGTGCGATCAGGACGTCGTCCGGCAAGGTGTGCGCCCAGCGGAGAAGCGTCCGGCCGGCACCGCTGCGTATGAGCGCCAGGAGGTGCTCGGCGAGCAGCTCCGCGACGATCTCGTGCTCACCTGCAGCCGCCGCGTGGGCGATCGCATCCATCGGATCGCCCCGCGCCCGGAGCCACGTCGCGGCCCGGAGATGGATGCGTGACGACGCCCCCGGATCGGACGCATCCAGCTGCGCCTGCGCATGCTCGGCGAAGAGCGGGTGGATGCGAAAGCGGTCGCCGCGCTCGAGTCGAGACAGGAGAAGGTTGGCGCGCTCGAGCTCGGCAAGCCTATCGGCCGAGTCGGCCCGGTCGAGAACTGCGTCGCACAGCTCCGGCGTGAACTGGCCAAGCACGGCGACGCCGTACAGAAAGGCGCGGTGGTCTTCGTCGAGCGCCGCGAGGACCTCGGTGCTCAGGTAGTCGGCGACGAAGCGCTGGTCACCGCCGAACGCGGACACCGCAGCGGATGGGTCGTCCACGGCTTGCAGCCAGATGCCGGCGAGGACCAGCGCTGCGGGCCAGCCTTCCGTGCGCTCCACCAGCAGGTCGATCTGCTCGGCGCTCAGCTCCAGCTTGCCTTGAGTCACAAGCAGCGCAGTCGCCTCGGGCGAGGTGAAGGCGAGGTCGCTCGCCCGCAGCTCGGTGAGCTGTTGGGCGGCACGCAGCCTTGGAAGCCCGATATCCGGGTCGATCCGCGTGCTGACGATCACGCGCACGTTCTCGGGCAGGCGGAGGAGCGCGTAGTCGATCGACGTCAGGCAGTCCAGCTCGGTCACGGTGTGGAAGTCGTCAAGCACGAGGATCACGGGCTCCCCCCAGCGGCCAAGGCCGCTCATCAGCTCGTCGACGACGTGCTCGACAGGGCTTCCTGCGACGCTCAGCCGATCAAACGCCGGTCGGCCCAGGCCCGGGCGAACCCGGTCGATCGCCGTCGCGACGTAAGTCCACAGCCGGCTCGGGTCGTTGTCGCCGGCGTCCAGGGTGACCCACGCCAACCCGGCGTCTTGGGTCGCGCACCACTTCCGGACGGCCGTCGTCTTCCCGTAGCCCGCCGGCGCCCCGACGAGCGTTAGCGCGGTGCCGGCGCCGGCATCGAGCGCGCGGAGGATGCGCGGACGGTCAACCATGGCGCGGCGCACGCGCGGCGGCACGAGCTTGCCCTCGGCGAGCGGCGGCGGCATGTCCGACGACCTGCCGGCTGCCCTCCCTGGCCCATCCTCGTCGGTTGCCATCACGGGGCCTGCCGTCAGAGCGGGGTGCCGCCGGCGCGGTCCGCCCGCGGCATGGTCCTGCAACGACACCGGGCGACCGGACCAGTGGCAGCGGAGCGGCAGACGATTGTGGATGGCGATCTCGGCCCAGTTCGCCCCGCGGACGGTGCCCGGACGCCGGCCAAACGGAACTCCGGCCCACCGCGCGCCGCCCAGGGCGAGGATCGCTGCCAGCCGCGGTTGTGTCATCCCGACCTCCATGCGCGGAAGCCTACGCGACGTGCCTCGCTCGCGAATCGGGCGTTGGAGGATTGTCCGCTTGGACCTATTCCACGAGGTAGCGGGCCGGATTTCGCGCCCGAATACCTCTGCTTCTCAGGCGTCAAGCTCGGCTAGAACGCCTTGCTTTCACGCCCGAGCTGTCATCCATTTGGACCGCTCGGCCCGCAGCCCAAGAGGCGGGAAACCCCCCGTACAGTGGGGTTTCGTGAGACGCGCCTGACAGGATTCGAACCTGTGACCCTCGGTTTCGTAGACAGGCGGATGGCGGGCTCACAACCGCATCGCAGAGACGAATCGGAGCTGTCGCCCGTGACTGCACACCAGTCTGCGCGTCACTCTGCCTGGGCAGCAACCGATGGCCCACTTCCTTCCCGCTCCAACGTCACGCCTATTCAGAGACTCTGCAGCAAAGCATGGCGAGATAGCTGCTTTGCATGGAAAGCAGAACTCCGCCGCGAGATACTGCGTGGGCGATGTCGGAGGAGACGATCGCGGTTATTCAGCGCGGCTACGAGGCTTTCAACCGTGGCGACGAATCGGCGATCTCGGAGCTTGTGGGGGAGCATGCGACTCGCGACCTTGAGTGGAAAGCCATTGCCTCCTTTCCGGGCGGGGAGGGCCTCTACCAAGGCCCCGGCGCGATCCAGGCGTTGATGGATGCCATTCGATCCGAGTGGGAGGAGTTCGAGGTGAGCCTCGATGAGGTCCTTCACGATGGAGAGGAGGTGCTCGTCCTCGCCGAGCTGTTTCGCGGCCGAGCCCGGGAGAGCGGAGCGGAGGTGGAAGCCCGCATCTTTTCGACCTACTGGTTCGAGAATGGAAAGCTCTGGAAACGGGCTCCTTTCACCGAACGGAAGGCAGCCCTCGAAGCCGCCGGACTGTCGGAGTAGGGCGTGGCGTCTGGGAACGTCCCAGGCACCACGTTCTTTGGCATAAGCGCTACCCGGCGGCTGTTTTGACTCGCCAGTGACCGGGCGATCCCGCTGCGTCAGCTCGTGGACGTCGCCGCGATCTTGGCCGAGACTCGAGGCCAAGCCGGCGATGGGCGGTCGGGGCAAGCTCCTGACACTCGTCCAGAGCGCATCGCCGTCTTGACACCCGCCTGCGAGCCCTGAGAGAGTCAGATGCCTAGACCCTGGTTTGTCTCGTCCAGCAGTGGGAGCTAGATGACTCGCAGAACCGGCATTGCCTCCGTGCTCGCCACGCTCGCCGGGATTGCGCTGGGGACGATCAGTTCGCCCGCCTCGGCTGCGGTGACGATCGGCAACGGACTTCAGGGCACACCAGACAACATGCTGGGCATCACATTCCTCTGCAGCGTGAGCAACCGCTGCACAGTCTCTCAGGTCGAGCAGCAGGCGCCGTTTACGCCTGCGGGGGGCCTGCTGGCACCGAGCGACGGGGTCGTGGTCCGCTGGCGGATCAAGGTCGGCGACACCGGCCCGGTGGCGCTGCGGGTGATCCGGCGGCCCAAGCCGCTGATCGAGGCGAGCACCGGCGCCGGGACCAGCCCCACGGTCACCCCCGCGGCAGACCAGACCACGACCTTCGAGGTGAGGCTGCCGATCTTCACCGGCAACGCCATAGGGATCGACTGCTGCGGTGGCAACCCAATTGCCGCGTTCGACAGCACCTCCAACGGCTCGGATGTTCAATGGGGCTGGGACCCGGCGCTCCTTGACAACGCTCTGGCTAGGGACCCCTTCGACTTCGGCGGCTCCCAGCTACTGATCAACGCCGACATCGAGCCCGACGCGGACGGCGACGGCTTCGGCGACGAGACCCAGGACCAATGCCCCACCATCCAGGGACCGTGCCCTGTCTCTCCCATGCCCTCCCCCACGGCCTCAGTGACGGGCCAGCGTGCCGCAGCCCTCAAGAGGTGCAAGCAGACGGCAAAGAAGAAGGACTGGACGAAGAAGAGGCTCAGGAAGTGCAAGCAGAAGGCGAACCTCTTGCCGGTCTAGTGATAGGACTCACTTATCCCCCCAGCGCCGTCGAAGGTGGCCGCGCTGGCTGGCTGGAGTACGGAGAGGCCCTCGCGCTTCAAGCCGGGGGCCTTCTCTTTCGCCCACTGCGCTCGGACTGCTGCTTTGCATGGAAAGCAGTGGTCCGTGTTTTGGCCGCGAGATACTGCGTGGACGTTGTCGCAGGAGAACTCGGTATTGGCGTCTTCGTACAGAAGTGGGACCATCGTGGAGCCACCTCACGAAAGAGGGAGAAGGTGGATGCGTAGAGCGGTCGTTGCGGCTGTTCTGTCAATGATTCTGCTGGTCGTCGGCTCGGCCACCACGGGCACCGTCGGCGCCCAGGCGCCAGGTTGCCTGCCCACCTCCGACCGGACGGTCGGACCGCACGGCTTCCCCGGTCTCGGGATCAAGCGGATTGCGCCGGTCTATACGGATGCGCTTCAGTTTGCACTGAGCTTGGGCCGGGGCTTTAGTCCTGGGGAGGCTCAGCACGAGGCAGATGCGCTGAACAGCGAGGGGTTCGTCTCGGCGATCAACCAGCGCTACTTCGGAAAGAAGCAAAAGACCAGGGGTGATGGGGGCGTCTCCGTGGCGTACCAGCTGGGATCGCCCGAGCAGGCGCAGGCTCAGTTGAACCGCGACCTGGCGAACTTTCAGCGGGTACAAGGTCCCTGGAAACGGTTCACGGTACCCGCCATTCCCGGCTCCCAGGGGCTGCGCAAGAAGATTGATGGCGGCGGCGCCAGCAACGTGCTCTTCACCGATGGCGACTACTCCTACGTGGTGGGCAGGTTCGTGGTGCGCGGCGGAACCGGCGCAAAGCAGGCAACTAACGCCGCCACCAAGCTCTACAACCGCGTCCATGGCGCCGCCGTCTGCGCCTAGGCTCCTGAGAGTTCCGACCTTCCGCGTTCCGCGCTGCCTTTGACAGCGGCAAGGCCAACGACTCAGCCTCCAAGTGCGAGGTCGAGTAAGCCGCCGGCCTGCGGGGGGTAGCGGCTCGGTACCGCTTTGGACGAAAAGCAGCACCCGTCCGAGAGATACTGGGCGGGCGATGGCGCTGAAGAAGATCGGTCTCGTCACCGCCTCGGCCCTCTGCGCGATCAACCTCTGGACTGGGGCGCCGCTCTTCGCGGTCTGGGTCGGATCCAAGGCCCAGGGCAACCTCAACAACCTGAGCATGACGGCGGTCTTCTCGGTGATCGTCGTGCTCGCCGCGCTCGTCTTCCTGCTCGCCTGGGCGCTCACCTGGATCAATGCCAAGTACGACGACCTCACCGGGCGTCACCCCGAGGCTCGCCACACCTCGCCCTGGCTGCGCAGCATGCGCGACGAGCGCGAGGAGGACGTGCGGCAGAAGTTCGGGATCAGCCCTGTCGAGCGGGTGGTGGTCGTCTCAGTCGTCGCGTGCGTGCTTGCCTTCGAGGTCTGGTTCTTCTTCTTCGCCGGCTCCTCGCTGCCGAACCAGTGAGCCAGTGGGGAAGCCGAGGCCGTTTTTAGTCCGCGCTACCGCTTTGCATGAAAGGGGCACTCTGCCGCGAGATACTGCGTGGGCGATGTCGGAGGAGAACGTCGAGATCGTGCGGGCCCTCTTCGAGGCGTGGAACGCCGGCGACATGGATGCCTTTCGTGAGCTGTACGACCCGGACGCCATCATGCGGATGGCTGAGAATTGGCCGGAGCCGGGGCCGTACTTCGGCAGGGACGCGATCATGCGCGAGTTCGAGCAGTTGCGCCAGACGTGGGACGCCGACGCCGCTGAACCGATCGGTGACTTCATCGACGTTGGCGACCGAGTTGCCGTGAGGCACATCTGGCGTGGCGCAGGCCAGGGTCCTGAAGCTGAGGTGGAGTTGACGGCCATCTGGACGGTCCGCAAGGGCAGCATCCTCGCCGCGGAGTATTTCCGCGACTACGCGGAGGCGCTCGAAAACCTGGGGCTGTCAGAGCAAGACGCTCACGCCGGCTCCTGAGCCTGCGAGATACTGCGTGGGCGATGTCGGAGGAGAACGTCGAGATCGTGCGCCAAGTCAACGAAGCGTTTCAGCGTGGGTTGGAGCATGGCGATCCGGGGGCCATATTTGATCCCGGCCTGCTCGCCGACGATTGGGAGTGGGTGCTGGTAACCCCGTTTGAGGGGAAGTCGGTCTGGACGGGCCGCCAGGAGTTCGTCGAGTTCTTGCGTCTCTGGATGGGCGAGTTCGAGGACTATTCGGTTCGGTTCGAGGAACCGATCGACGCGGGCGATGACCGAGTAGTCTTCATCTATCGCCAGCGTGCGACCGGCAAGGGAAGCGGCATCCCCGTTGAAATGCACGGGGGCATGATCAGCGAGCTGCGGGATGGTCGGGTGATTAGGACGACGAACTACTTCGACCACGCCGAGGCCCTCGAAGCAGCCGGGCTGTCGGAGTAGGCAAAGCATCAGACCTCAAAGGTCTTGATCTGGATCGGTCGGTTGCGCTTCTCGGCCTTGGCGGGCGAACTCATGCGAGACCCCGACTCTGGATCAAATCCCCTGCTGGTGAATCTGTTGCCGATGTCGCCACCTCGGGACCTCCGTCGCCCTGCTCCTGGCCCGTGTGGCGGAGGTTCGCGTGGAGTGGTCCTGCGAACCCGGGTTAGCAAATCCTAATGAGCGCGGTGGTCGGAAGCACGCACTCCAGGAGCGCTGCTTTGCATGGAAGCAGTTACTCGGTTGGCCGCGCCGGCCAGCTCAGACGGCCGTCGACGCGGGCGCGGCCGAGTCGTACATCTTCGCGTCGTGCGAGCAGAGGATCTCGACCTCGCCGCCGTGCTCGCGCTGCAGCTCGCGGAGGCGGTCCTGGTTGGCGTGCCGAGCCTCGCCGTCCTGCTGGTTGAACGTCTGGAACAGGCGCATGCCGGGCGGGCAGCGGCGCGGGGTCTCGATCTCGCCGTTGAAGAAGAAAGCGTCGCCGGCGTGGAGCAGCCAGCGGTCCGAGGTGTTGATCGCAACGCCGCAGTGCCCCCGGGTGTGCCCGGGCAGCGGGATCAGGGCGATCTCGGCGTCGAGGCCGGGGATCACGCGGATGCTCTCGAAGCCGAACCAAGTGTCGCCGCCCGCCCCGTACTCGACCCAGTTCGGGTTGTGGCCCCACTGCTCGCTCAGGTAGCGCTGGCGCTCCGCCCAGCCGGACGGGGCCTTGGCGGCCGCAAGCTCGCTCGCGAACAGGTGAACCTCGGCGCCGGGGAAGTCCCCGATCCCGCCCGCGTGGTCCACGTCGAGATGGGTGGCGACGATGTGGCGGACGTCCTTCGGAACGTGTCCCAGCGCCTCGATCTGTCGAATGGCGGTCTCGTCCTCGATCAGCCGCGGGCGGACCATGTCACGGAAGGGGTGGCCGAGCCGCTTGGGGTTGGCGACGTCACCCAGGCCGTACCCGGTGTCCACCAGGACGAGCTCGCCGCCGGCCTCGATCAGCAGGCAGTGGGCGACGATCCTCGCCCTGAGACCTCCCTCCCCGACCAGCAGGGGCCCTGCGAACGGGCACATCGTTCCGCAGTTGATGTGGCGGACCTCGATGCACCCGAGGCTATTCGACGGCCTACGTCGAAGGCCGCTTGAACCGGAACTTGAACGTCGAGGGGGTCTGGTGGACGTTCCCGATCCCGCCCGGACTCGCCCAGTAGCACTCAGGGACCGCGCCGCAGCCCTCGAAGCCGCCGGGCTGCGGGAGTAGGCGTCACCCTGGGCTACTGACGCTCCCAGTCGTGGGCGCCCTCGGTCCTACCCCCGGCGCCGTACGCGCAAGATCCGCCCACCGGCCGACGACAGTCGACCTCCCGGCGCCGAACATGGAGGGCCCGATGAAAGGAGCCTCGATGCTCGCGAGCCTAAAGTCACGACTTGCCCTGTTCGTCGCGATTCTCGCCTTCGCCGCCTTTGGTGCCGTCCCGGCCGCGTCGGCACACCACCGGTGCCACCGTCACCACCACCATCACTGCATCCCGCAGCACAACGGCGGGGACCACGATGCCGACAACAACGGTGGGCCCAGCGACGGCGACGGCGGCGTCTAGCCCTCTGAGAACGCTTACGAAGACACGATCGACACCTCGAAGATGCCGGGGGGTGAAAAATGAAGACGCGGATGATGCGGAAGGTCGCGGTGCTGCTGACAGGTTCGGCCCTTGCCCTTTCCCTCCCCGTCGCAAGCTCTGTCGCCAATCAAGGCGGCGTGCCGAACGGCGGTGTCGGAAGCGGCAAGACGTGCAAGCAAAAGGGAAAGGGCACGAAGAAGTCCATCAGCCCGCTCCCGAGCCAAGCTCAGCATCGGGGCAGCAAGTGCGGCTTCCACAAGAACGACTGACGGGTTAGCTATTCCGTCGGGAATCGGGGCGCTCCCAGGGGCGCCCCGGCTTCCATCCCGCGGAGGAGCGGCCCTTCGTAGGAGCCGCCAGAGCAGGCCGTGCCGGCTGGCCGGAGTACGGAGAGTCCCAATCGAGGGCTTCTTCGCGTTAGGGTCGCCTCGTCGTGCGACGGGCCCTAATCCTGATCCTCGGACTGCTCCTCCTCGGGTTGCTCCTCGTCCGTGGCCTGGCGGGACCGCAGCCGCTCGCAGCCGGTGCGACGACGTGTGGAGAGGAGCGATGGCCGGTGAAGACGCTCTCGGACCCGCGGGAGAAGCTGGTCAACTACAAGCCACACGACTCCTCGATCGGCAGGCTCGGGAAGAAGCCCCATCCGCACGTCGGGCCAAACACCAAGCGGATCGAGGGAGTGGAGACGACCAACTACCGGGTGGCGGCGCGGTTGGTTGAGATGAAGCTCGAGGACGACCGTGACATCCACCTGGTGGTGTCGGTCCCGAGCGCACCCTCGAAGACGATGATCGTGGAGTTCCCCGATACCACTTGCAACGGCGCCTCGAGCTCACCGAAGAAAGCGAAGATGAGGCGCGCCCGCTCCGCACTCATCGCCGCCTGCGGTCAGCCCTCCTCCAGCCACTTCACCGATCTCAGTGGCAGGGCCACCGTCACCGGGGTCGGCTTCTTCGACATTCCGCACGGCCAGACGGGAATCGCACCGAATGCGATCGAGCTGCATCCGGTCTTGAAGTTCTCGGCAGCGAGCTGCTCCCGCTAGCCGCCTGTGGTGGCCCAGGGGGATTGCTTACTGGAAGTTAGCGCCGATCCCAAATGTCGTGTTTACGCAGCTTGCTACCCGGCGAGGCTGTGAGTTGCCCTACTCCGACAGCCCGGCGGCTTTGCGTTGCGTCTCGGTCGAAGTACTCCTCGCCGTACTGCTGAAGTCCCGGCTACTTCTTCCTCAGGTCGCCGAGAGGCCCCGGTGACGGCATCTCTGTGCTCGGCGCATCTCGCCGGGCCTTCTGCGCCTCATATCTACGGCCACCCCGAAGACGCTTCCGCTCACTTCGGCGGTCCCGCCGTCGGGCCAACCTCTCCCTCAGCTTCATGGCAGATCTCCCTTCATCGAGCCTGCCTCGGGGTGACCCTAGATCAGTACGTCGGTGGTGTCCAGACTCGCGGGCTGACCGGAGAGATAACCGGCACCTTCTCCTCCGACATCGCCCACGCAGTATCTCGCCTGACTACTGTCTACGGGCGTAGACCCCCAGCGCGTACTGGACCGCGACCAGCACCAGTACAAGCGCGAAAAGCACCCAGGCACCACCGGTGACCAACTGGACGATGATCAGGGCGAAGATCAGCGCCGACAAGATCAGCAGCCACGTTCGCCATGGCTGCGGATACCCCTTGTACATCGGCCAAGGCTACTTGCGATGAGCGAAGTTGAACGCTTGGAGCCAATACGGACGAGCTTCTGGCGTCCACGCTGCGGTGGCCCGCACCACGTTGACCGCTGCCGGGCGTCGAGGTAGGCGGTGGAGATCACCGCTTCGCAGGTCGAGCCGTTCGACCTTCCAGTCGCGTTCCTCTCCGTCCTCCGCTTCCTCCTCCCCCTCCCCTACGAGCAGGGCAGGTCGCGGAGGTCGGTCGGCTGGTAGCTGGCGTCCTGGCTGACGATCTTCGCCTCCCAGGGATTGAGGCCCGGACAGTTGGCCGTCACCGGGCCGTAGAACCAAGAGCCGTCCAACACCTTCAAGCCCGTCACCGACCCGGTGATGCTGGTGCCGCCGTCACCGAGCCGGAAGGGGAACCCCTGCCCTTCGACCAGCAGCCGGTCCACCGTCACGGGTCCCTTATTGCCGTTGTGCGGCTCGCCGTCATAGAAGAAGGGGGAGGTTCCGAAACAGCCGGTCGTCCTCATGTCGATGGTGACGTTGTGGACCGTCAAGCCATCACCGAAGTAGCCCTGGATCCCGTCGCCATGCCAGTCACCGCAGGGTTCGGGCGGGATGATCTTCGCGAACGAGTCCTCGATTGTTACCGGGCCGCAGCCCGAGACTCGGAAGCCCTCCGAGCGTCCCTCGATCTTCACCCCGCGAGCCGTATAGCCACCGTCGCCAATCGCGCCCTCTTGAAAGTTGCCGCCTGCGTGATCCGGGGCAATCATCGACACGTCCTCTAGTAGCAACCGCGGAAAACACCCACTGTTGTTATTGGAAATCAGGCCGCCCTGAAACTCGACTCGGCGAACGGTGACGTTGTTCGCCTTGACGAGCAGGTCCGCGCCCTTCGTGAACCGCACGTCTTGAATCACCGCGCCGGGGGTCGTCACCTCCATCGTTGTCGAGCGAGTCGTGGAGGGCATCCAGCCGGGGGGAACCCCCGTGTTGGAGGGATTCGACCACGGCGCCGTCGGGGGCGGCTTGTTCGCCACTGACGATGATGTGGAGCCACTGGAGTCGCCATCGGAATCACCCCCTGAGACTGCCAAGGTGATCGCAACGATCGCGGTGATCAGGAGTACGACCGCCGCACCGACCAGCACAACGCGGGGGATTTTGATCGTCAACCCGCGTTGACCCTATCCGCCGGAGTGGGCGGTGAATAGAGGCACGAGCAAGCGATCCACGATCCTCCACAGGGGGACCTGGGAGGCGGGCGACCCCCAAAAAAAGAGAAAAAACACCCCCGCCAACCGACCATAGGGTTTCGCGAATTGCAGGAAAGCCCACCTGAATAGTGGGAAAGGCCCTAGGTGCCCGCGCGGGATCCTCTCAGACGCGCTCTGCGCCGTTCTCCCGGCCCACGATTTCCGCCCATCGGGGCAGGGGATTCACACCTGAGCCGCATCCAGGGCCTTACGAGGCCGTACAGCGGCCCGTTTTGCCGACCCCGCCACCGGGGCCACCGCCGCTCGATCCGGCGACGAGGAGATTCCTGGATGACGAGGCCGACCTGGTGGATCTCAGCGAAGCCGGGAGGCGGTAGCCAACCCCGCCGAGGGCCTAGGACTTGATCTAGCGTGGTTTCGCGTCTCTACCCGTGGGCGACGACCTCACCTGCCGTGATCTCGGGCGGGTTCGGCATCAGCTCGGCGAGGTTCTCGGCATCCCATTCGCCCTCTCGCTTGTTCGACTCCTCGGCGCCGGACTGGTCCTCGTACACGCTCATCGAGATCATCACGCCGCCACCCGCGTCCGCGAAGTGGTAGGCAACGAACCCCGGGACGTCCTTGATCAGCGGCACCCAGCCCTCGGCGGTGCGACGCCCCGCCTCGGGGGGATCCGTAACGCCCTCGTACCGTCTCACCGATGCGTACATTTGGCTCCTTCCCTGTACCAGGTCGAGTACCAGGAGGGCGATTGTCGCATGGAGGGGCAGATGTACGATGCCGTGGCCAACCTGTTCACCGTCATCGTCCTCCTGGCCCTCGCGGGCCTGCTGATCGAGGCGGTCGGCAAGGCGATCTGAGCCTTACCCGCCGAACCCGGCGAGACAACCCTCTATGACCGGTGCTTGGAAATCGGGTGAAAATAGGGCTGCTGCGAACTTCTCCGCGATTTTGAATTCGTTGGCCGAGGGTGGCAGCTTGAACTGGCGGGCGATCTCCTCCTTCGGATACGCACGGCAGAGGGCCTTTGCGAGCAGATAGTTATCGGCGTTGACACCGGTCCATCCGCGTGACTTCTGCTGCGGTGGCGGGGCGGGGGCAGGAACCTCCACCGTCGAGCCGTTGGAGTCGCCCGAGTCGCCGCAGCCCGTAATAGCGAGCGCAGCGAACGTCAAGGACACTGGGATCAGCCACCGACGGCGCGCCACCGACCTCGACCCTATCCCGGCTCGGGCTGCGGAGCGGGCAGTCTTGCGCTGGCACCCTCCTCTCGGATAGGTTGGACCAACACGGGGGGGCTGTGGTGGGGCGAGGGAGATACTCATGAAGCGAAGGATTCGATGAGGGCAGCAAAGGTGTTGGCAGTGTTGGCGATTGCTGCGCTGGCGATCGGCTCGTTCAGCGCGGTGGCGCTGGCGGGGAAGAAGAAGAAGACCGCCGTGGTCTTCTTCAACGGCAGCCCCAAGATCAAGGAGAATCGCAAGGTGACCGCGAAGGGATCGCTGAATACGGTCAGCGCCTGCGAGCCAAGCCGGTCGATGAGGCTTCAGGTCGTGGACGCAAACGGCGTGGTTCTCAAAACGCTGGCCGGCGATACGTCCGATGCGAGCGGGAACTGGACACTGTCAAACACAGGGGGAGAGCACCCCCAGGTTCCCGACACCGGTACGAACTATCTGCGGGTGAAGGCGAAGAAGCGGACGGTCGGGAAGTTCGTCTGCCAGGCGGGAGTCTCGCCGAATGTAGCGATTCCGGCGGTATAGCCGCGAGGGAGACCCTCGAAGCCGCCGGGCTGCGGGAGTAGGGCGTGAGAGACTGCGCCTCTCGAGCGTCTCGGCGATCGCGATCGCTTCATCTTCGTGGAGCTCAGTCATCGCGGCTGAGGAGCCGGTCTAGCTCGTCGTCCAACTCGTCCTTCTCATCGCCCGGGTCGAGCCGGAGCTCTCGGGCTATCGCGACGGCGGCGGTAACCGAACCGGCCCGCGCCATCTCTGAGAGGAGGCGGAGCGTCTCCTCGTGGGTGAGAACCTCGCCTTCGCCCTCAATCTTTTTCAGGTGCTTGCCTCGGCCCATCGGTCTCCTAACCGTTGAAATAGATTCGCCGCTGTTCTTCCCAAGGAGTCACCCGGGCCGTCTACTGGCCACGAGACTCACTCGCGACCCTCCCTACGGTGTAGTTCCTCGTGGTGAGAAGCGCAGAGGCTCATCAGGTTCGAGAACGCGAAGGGATCGCCCCCCTCGCTGAGCTTCTTGCGGTGATGAACGTGCTCGGCTAGACGGTCGCAGCCCTCGGGCCACTCGCAGATCGGATCATCAAACAGCTTCTTACGCCGGGTGTAGCGCCACTTCCGTGTGTTAAGGGCGCGTGCTGGGCCGGCTCGGCGACGGCGGTTGCGCTCACGCTCGATCGCCCGGTAGCAGCAACGACAACGGCCGCGGTATTCGGCGTAGTTCGGACACCGCGGATGCTCGGGGCTTCCAAGGCAGGGCCTCTTAGGCATCTGGCCATGCCTCCATGAAGTCGGTCTCGACCGCCCAATGCTTGATCTTCTCGGCGAACTCGTCAGGCTCGAGCCCGTTCTCGCCTCGTCTGCCGTTCACCATGAAGTAGATGGACCTGCCCGGCTGATTGATGAACGGCGGGAAGGAGTTCAACTCCAGCTCGATCCCGGTACTGCGCCGCAGGTTGCCATTGACGAACCACGTCAGCCACTCCATAGAGAGCCAGGCGTCCGGCGTCGGCCAGGCCAGGTCCGCACGCGGGTCCTCGACTTCCAACCCGAATCCCACATGCCAGCGGTCGGGCGGCTCGCTATGGCCCTCACCGCCGCCACACGAGCTAGTGGTCTCGATGCCGGGTAGCTCGTTCAGCGTCCGCACCAGCCCGACGATTGGCGGGTCGAACTCGTCGTATGGGAGATCGGCCGCGGCCATCAGCGGTTCCGCACTCGAAAATTATTTCTCGTGGGTGTAGCGAGCCACCCCGGAGGTCTACAGCGAGGCTCGACGCCCGTCGACCCTCTCCTTCCCGTCAGCACTCGAAGGTGGCGACCCTGACCGGCGTCGACGCCTTCTTCTCTTGCCGTAACTGCTCCGTGGCGGAGGCGACCATCGGCAATCGGCTCGCCGCAGGTGTCGCAGGTGAGCACGCCTTCGTAGACCGTTCGCGCCGGCGTAGCGCAGCCGCAGTAGCCGGGCACGTTCACGGAATCAGACCCTTCTCTTCCCGCTCGCGAAAGCGCTTTACGTACTCGTCTTCGCTGATCCGCCCTGATTTCGGTGTCTGAAGTGTTAGGTCCGTTAGATCCCGCTGTTCATGCGGGTTTGCGCCACTTTCTGAAGTGTTAGGAGCGTCCCCGTCTAACACTTCGGGAACGGCGGGTTTTTGGCTTTCTGGCGCGGTTCTAACACTCCCAACACTTGAGACGCCCAAATCGGGGAGGTAGCGGCTCCAGGCGTCCTGGAACCACTCTCGCTCGAAGCCGCGACGGGTCTCGTCGTCGATCCAAACCTGCTTCGGCTTGATGCCGAAGTCTCGTAGCAGGCCGGCCAGAGCCCGGGCGGTGAGGCCCTTGTCGCCCTTGCCCCAACTCGCCCACGGGCGCTCCGGGTTCTCTTTCAAGCGCTCCCGGAGGTCGTCGCCAAAGATCCGATCGTCCTCGCCGATGGCTTCATGAATGTCGGCCAGAAGTTGAATCCCCCAGGAGTCGTCCTCGACCTCGCGGTCGCCGTGCAGCTCGAGCAGCGCGGCCCGGGCGAGCTCGGGCCATTCGCCCCCGGCGAGATCCGCAATCGCAAGCAAGGGCTCGGCGCCGTCCTGGGCGCGGTCGTCGAGCTCCTCGGGAAGATCCGGCTCGGCGTCGGTGAGCGCCTTCAAGTTGACGTCCGCCCAGCAGGCCGCCTTCTCGTAGAGGACCTCCGCCTCGGGGCCGACCTTGCGGACGCGAAGGCGGTCGACCGTCTCGCCCCTTGCCCGGCGCCGCAGCTGGATCAGGAAGCAGCGATCGAGCACCGTGTCCGGCCAGCGGGTCGTCTTAATCCCGCTGAGCACCTTCGGGGAGAAGACGCTGAAGTCGTGAACCTCCTGGGCCTTGCCCTCGCCGACACAACGGGGAACCGTGGCGCCGCGCCGGTTGCCTGAGTTGAAGATCGCCCGCAGCGGCTCGGTCCTCACATCGCCCCCGGCCCAGAGCGCATCCGCCTCGTCGAGCAGCAGCGCCGGCAGCTCCTTCTCGATCTTCCGGAATAGGGTCGCCTCAGACGGGGCGCCGTCGATCTTCCACGCGTTCCGGGAGATCAGTTCGAGCACCTCCTCGAGACGACTCTTGCCGCAACGCTTCGTCGGGCTGACAATTCCCAGATACGGCGTCGCGTCCGCGGCGGCGATCGCGTGGGAGTGCAGGACCCAGAGCGCGATCACCCGCGCGATGCGGTGGACGGGAAGACGACGAATCGGCGGATGAACGCCTCTATCTCCTTCAGGAGCTCGGCACCGTCTATCCGCTGAGGGTCGATCCCCTTGGCGAGCAGATCCCGGGTTCGGTCCGCCCTTTTCTTCCGGTAGCCGCCCGTCTCGGGCTTCAGCTTCAGCTTGGGGGCCGCGCGCGCGGCCGCCAGCGCGTCCCGGAGCCAGCCCTCGCGGTCCTCCTCACGGAAGAGCCGGCTGGCGAGATCCTCGCCGTCACCGACCTTCACGATGCGCAGCTCGGTGTACTGCTGCAGCGCTCGGGCGACCCTGTCGGCGGCCTTCCGCCCGGCCTCGTCGCCGTCCATCGCCAGAAAGACCCGACCGGCGCCGGCAAGCTCGGCAGTCAGCCGCTCGGGCGGGATCGAAGTGCCGGGGATCGCACAAACCGTGAACGGGTCGCCATTGAGTGCGGAGAGCGCCGCCAGGGCATCCGGCTCACCTTCGGTAAGCAAGACGTCGCCAGCGGCCGCCGGACGTCCCGCCGGGAACCATGGAATCAGCGGCTCGCCGCTCGGCTGCTGCGTTATGCCGGTGGCGAGCACCCGGCGGCGAATGAACGTCCCGCCCCTCGGCCGGGTGAACGGATAGAGGATGTCGTCACGATCACCGCGGACCCCGAGCCCATACGCGAGCTCGGGGTCCACTGCGTGTCGTTCCAGGTACGCCGCGACTGCCGGCGAGAAATCGAGCCGGGCCACGGGCTACTCGCTGAATGCCGCTCCGCGGCGGGCGAGCAGCGCCAGGAGCTCGGTGTAGAAAGCGGCCGAGGGACGGACCCGGTACTCGTCGCCAAAGCACAGACGACGTCGTCCTTCCCTCGTGTCCATCTCGAGCGCTAACTGGCTCTCGCCCCGATTTCTCTCGCAAACCGCCTCCATCCCCTCGACCAAGGTGGCGCCGAAGCGGGCAGCGTTCACCTTGACGAGGACCGGTTGCTCGTTCACTTGTGTCATCACGCGGCCTCGCTCTCACTGATCGCCGCGTCGCGCTCATCGCGCTCTACTTCGATGGCCACCTGCGTCTCGGCGTCCTCGTCTGCCGGCAGCGGCTCCACCGGCTCGTCATAGGGAATCGCGACAGCCCGGCCGTCATCCTCATAGCGGACCACCGTGTAGCGGTGGGCCTTGGCGGAACCCTCGGGCGGCCCGACGTACTTCACTCCGAACTCGTCACCGAGCTCAAGCTTGGCGTTCTCCAGCTTGCGCCGTAGAACGTTGCGGGATGCGTGGATCGCCACCTCGTCGGTGACGAACCCTTCCTTCGTCCGGGCCTCGTATTCGTCCGAAATCACGATCGTGTAGATCGGATATGGGCCGAACCCGCCGTCGCGGGAGCCGACGCCGATCAGACTGCCAAGAACCTTGTCGCCGGGCTCCTCCGTCCAACCGGGAGCAAATGAATCCTCCTGGTCGAGCGGATCATCGCTGTGGTCCTGGGTTGCGTGTAGGGTGTCCATTGGTCGTAGACACCTCCTTTTCTTGCGGCGCCGTTCCTGCGGCGCCGTTTGTTTGCGGGGAGTCGGTCCCCGCCGCCGTAAGTCCTAGGTGGGCATGCAGCGCCGCGCGCCCGATCAGGATGCGCCGGCCGAGCCGCAGCACTCCGGGCAGCTCGTCCCGCTCGATCGCGTCGTAGACGGTGCTCTTGCCGCAGCCGAGGAGCTCGGCGACCTCGTCGACGCGATAGACGAGCCGCTCAGCCATGAACCGCCACCCGCTCCGCAATCCGGCGCAAGGTGCGCCCGTAGGCCAACGCGTGTTTGCCGGTCGGCCGCCGGTCGCCGGCCTCCCAGCGGGAGATAGCGGGCTCGGAGACGCCGGCGAGCTGCGCGACCTCGGCCTGGCTGAGCCCGGAGAGCTCGCGGATCCGCCGCGCGCGTCCCGAGCGCACCGCCGCCCGGACCTCGATCAGCAAGTCCATGTCGTTCCTCGTCATGCCCAGAACGATACACTAACTTGCCGCCCGGCTAGATCAGTGTACCGTATCGATTCTCGGCGGAGCGATACACCGACTTGACACATTGCTACCATCCCAGCCGTGGACCTCACCCCGTTCACCATCCGCCCACTTCCGGAGAGCGGTCTCCGCAAGTTCGTACAGCTCGACGACTTCGCAGTGTGGGAGCACTTCATCGCCGAATCCGAGGCCGAGGGGATCGCGCTCGAGATCAAGATCACCGACCGCGGCGAGCCGCGCTGTATCGGTGTCTCGGTCCGCGACGAGGGAGGCGTGAGCAGCGAGGCCCTCCGCCGCGTGCCGGTTGCGAGGCTCGTCAAAGACGCGTTCACCGTCGCCGCCTCCAAGTACGAGCCGACCGAGAAAGGGGGCAAGCCCATTCATCGCATCGTCGGAACGACCGCGGAAGACAGAGCCCGGTTCTATGAGCGTTTCGCCAAGGACGCGCGCCAGCCGCGGTCGGGGTCGCCGCTCACCGACGAGCACCTCGGCCAGGTCGCCAAGCTCTACCGCGCGGCAGTCGAACGCGGAGACCCACCGACCCAGACGGTCGCCGAGACGATGCACGTCACCCGCCCGACCGCTGGCCGGTGGGTATCAGAGGCCCGCAAGAGGAAGCTGCTCGGACCAGCGAAGCGCGGCCGTGGGGGGGAGGCGATCTGATGCGCGGTCATATTCGAAAGCGCGGCAACACCTACGCGGTCGTGGTCGACGTCGGCCGCGACGAGAACGGCCGACGCCAACAGAAATGGCACAGCGGCTTCAAGCGCCGCAGGGATGCCGAGCGGGCGCTGGCTGAGATCCTCGGTCGGCTCGAGTCCGGCAGCTACATCGAGCCGGCCAGGCTTACGTTCGGTGAGTACCTGACCGAGACCTGGCTGCCGTCGATTCGCGCCAGCGTTCGCCCCTCGACGCTGAGCCGCTACAAGCTCGACGTCGAAAAGAAGCTCGTGCCGAAGCTCGGTGGCGTCCCGTTGCAGCGGCTAACCGGCGCACAGCTGGACGAGCTCTACGCCGAGCTGCTCGAGCGCGGGCTCTCGCCGAGCTCTGTCCGCCACGTCCATGTAGTCGCCCACCGGGCTCTGCGTGACGCGGTGCGGAACGACCTGGTGCCGCGGAACGCCGCCGAGGCGGCCACACCGCCGCGAGTGGCGCGTCAGGAGCTATCCGTGTGGAGCGCGGAGCGGGTGAGCGCTTTCCTTGCCACCGTCGCGGACGATCGCCTCTACGGCGCCTGGTGGCTTCTCAGCACCGCCGGGTTGCGGAGAGGAGAGGTCCTCGGCTTGCGCTGGCAAGACCTGAACCTCGACACGCGCCGGCTGGCCGTGGCGCGCTCGCTGACGCAGCATGGGAGGAAGCTCGCCTTCACGGAGCCGAAGACAAAGCGCGGGCGCCGCAGCCTCGCGCTCGACGATCGCACGGTGTCGATCCTCGAAGCCCACCGCCGCCGCCAGCTCGAGGAGCGGCTCGCGCTCGGACTCGGGCGCCCCGGGCTGGACGGGCTCATATTCACGGACCCACTGGGCGAGCCGATCAAGCCGGACTCATTCAGCCAGATGTTCGACCGCCAGGTCGCCAAACTCGATCTGCCGCGGATCAGGCTGCATGACCTTCGACATTCGGCGGCGAGCCTGATGCTGCAGAGTGGCGCCAACGTGAAGACAGTCTCGGAGCGGCTCGGCCACGCGAGCACCGCGTTCACGATGGACGTCTACGCTGCCAGCGTGCCAGCGCTCGAGGAGGAGACGGCAGCGAAGGTCGCGGCGCTGCTCGACTGAGCCCGCGCGTTAGCAATCCGTTTGCAAATCGAGCGTTTGCGCCCCGTGTAGAGGGCCGAGATTTGGCTTTGGCATGGGAGTAGGGCCGGTAGCTCAGCTGGTCAGAGCAGCGGACTCATAATCCGAAGAACGCAGGTTCGAGTCCTGCCCGGCCCATGAAAGCCCCGCAAAGCGGGGCTTTCAGTTGCTCGCGTTGTCTCCCAGAGACAGTCTCCCCAAGAGTCCGCTGGTCGGAAGTGGCACCTGTGTGGGGACCCGACATATGGGAACAGAATGCGCGCTTCTGCTTATCGCGCATAGGAGGCGTGAGCGGATCAGATTGCGTCGCCCCTTCTACGCCGCGCGAGACAGAGCGAGAGCTATCGCTTCTTGAGCTTAAGCTTCTTCGTCTGCGTGCTGGAGTCGCCGCCAGTCGGGGTGTAGGTGATCTTGGGCTTGAGCTTGACCTTGCCGTTCTCGTTCAGCTGCTTTCGCTTCTTCCCTTGGCCCTGATCTTCAGCTTCACCTCGCCGGCCGCGCCGACCGTCTTGCTGATCACGGCTCCCTCGGCGGAAGCAGCCTTGACGCCCTTGCCCGAGACGGTCAGCTCGCCGGGGTTGGGGACCTCGACGGTCAGGGTCGCCGTGCCCTTGCGCCGTAGGAGCCCCTCTCCGCCTCCGTGAAAAATCGGGCGACGCGTTTGTTGGCCGCCCCCGCGCTCGGCCGGGGGTATTGCGACAGCAACCTGAGTTCATCAAGAAACCGCTGCCTTGCATGGAAAGCGCAACACCTGGCGGCGGGGTGATTGACTTGTGGCGGTGCCCATGCGACTTTTGATTGCGGCCGGTCAGGCGGCAAGTAGTGTCGAGGATCTCCCATTGGGCGTGCGTAAGTTGATCGACGCGGCCGACGAGGCTCTCGTTATTGCCCCCGAATTGCCAACGCGCTTTCAATGGTTGTCTTCAGCCACGGACAAGGCGCGCATGCAGGCCGACGAGCGGCTGCGGACGGTTCTCGGCCAGCTCGAAGAGGAACTTGGGCGGCCGGTAAGCGGATCGGTGGGTGCGGACGATCCGATAGTCGCGTTCGAGGATGCGCTCGCGAGCTTTCCCGCGGATCACATCCTTGTCGGGCTCCGCGCTGCTGAGCGCTCCGGTTGGCAGGAGCGAGGATTGCTCGACGAGCTGCTGCGATTCGGGCTTCCGGTCACCGTTTTCACCCTGCCCCGTCAGTAGCGCTTCGGACGAGAAGCGGCTATCCGCACTCGCATTGGAAAGCATCGGCTTGGGCTTAGACCAGGCGGCTTACGAGGAGACGCGCTTTGCGTACAGAACGGCTTTGTTTGGGCCCTAAATGCGACGAGGTGCTGTACCGATAGCGTCTGGAGGTGCGATCCACCGCGCTGCTAGGGACGGCCGCGTCAACGGCGAAGACCGACTACACAGATGAAGTACGGGCTGGGCCGCAAGGGTCCATCCCCGGTCACAGCGGCCATTCTAGGTTCGCCGGTTGACGTCAACATCGCAAGAAGCTGCTCCAGCTGATTAGCGAAGCGTCTCGCACTTAGCGGACATCACCCGTTCTGCGCAGTCGCGTTGCGCTCCTCCCTTCACGCGAAAGCGACAATCGCCGCCGGCGGGTCCTGTCGCGAGATCAGCTACTCCAAGGTCGAGAGGAGATATGCGAGCGCGAAGCCGAGCACCGTGGCGAGGCCGACCGGCAGGCCGCCGTCCTTCCGGGCCTGGGGAATCATGACGTCAACGAGCATCGTCAGTACTGCCCCCCCAGCGAACGCCTCGATCAGCGCCACGGTGTTGCCGCTCGCGCCTTTGAGCAGCCCATAGCCCAGCGCGGCTGCGGCGCCGGACGCGAGGACCACTAGCAGCCAGATCAGCAGGATGTGGCGCGTCGCGATCCCCTCCTTGTGCATTCCAGCGGAGGAGCCGATCGCCTCCGGCAGGTTCGAGAGGAACACCGCCCCGAACACGGCGACGCTCACCTGCTGCCCTCCCAGGAGACTGATGCCGATCACCGCCGACTCGGGGATGCCGTCGAGGACGGCGCCAAGTAGGAGAGCCGACGCGGAGTCAGCCTGTGGAGGCCCCTCCCGCCGGCGCCGTTGAGGGCTCATCCGATCTTCGGCTCCTCGCCTCCCGATCGCCTGGTCACCTGCGAAATAGGCCAGGGCGCCGAAGGCGAGACCGATCGCGACGGCGTCGGCGCCTCCTAGGTTGTAGGCGTCCTCGGTGAGCTCGAAGGCAACGGCACTTAAAAGGGTGCCGGCGCCGAAGCCCAGGATCAGCCCGAGCGCCCGGGTCGGGAGGGCGCGGCGCCGGGTGCCGATCAGCGCCCCAACGAGTAGGGAGGAGGCTCCGAGCAGACCCCAGGCTCCGGCCTCGAGCATGCGGGGACGCTATCCGAGCTGGACCTCTAGCCCCTCGGATCTACGTCAGCTCGCTTTGCCGCGAAGTGGTAGTCCGTGCACTGACCGGACCACGGCTGGATCCCGGAAACCACGGCCAGACACCTTCAGCGTTAGACGCGGAAGTCGTGATCCAGCTCGATCGGAAGAGCCGGCTGCGTGAAATCGCGTCCATATACTTCCTGCATCCGCGGCACGAACCACCGACTGATCTCCGCATTAGAAGAGATAAAGCGGCGCGGGGCCTCGGGATCGGTTGCCTCGATGTAAATGATGGCGAGGGTGCCGCCACCCGGCGTCTGCTGATGCCAGACGGCTTGGCGCGTCATTCCGGCGTCTTTCAGCGCGGCCGCATATTCATCCCGGCGAGCGCCCGCCAGCTCCTCCCAGGTTTGGCGATAAAGATCCTCCTTCCCACGCACAATAGGCAATGCGAAAACGATCTCGGTCATAGCGCGCTCCTTCGTCAAAAACGACCTGGTCGGCTGAACCTATTCGGAATCGGCCATTCGACGCGCTCGCATGCTGGTCCGGCTAGGGCGCGTAGCCCCCGTCCATCCACTCCTTGAACAGCTGGATCTTGTCTTCTGACCAGGGTTGCTCACCGCTCGCCCTTGGGGGCATGGTCCCATTGGACACTTGCTGGTAGACACCGGCCGCGTTATCGGGCTGGCTCATATACGCGTGATCGTCCAGGGGAACCTCGAGTCGGCTCATGTGCTCTACGTCGACGCTCGTGAAGAGCTGGAGGATGTCGGTCTTGAAGCTGATGGCCATGGGTGAGACCTCCTCTACGTCGTCCTGCGACACCGCTCGCCCAGTATCTCGCGTATTGACCGCGCGGTCGAATTGGCGCCGCCGGAGATCCACACCCTCCGCATGGCGACACGGCATCGGGGGGTTACTCTCAGACCATGTTCACCTTCTTCGCCGACGCCGTAGCGGATCTGATCCGGCCCTTGATCGCCGAGCCCGCCCACGCTCAAACTGCGACTCTTTGATGCGGGCCGCCGGTATCAGCGAGTTCGGCGGTGCTGTCGGGCGGATCGACCTCCCAGATCCGCGCCCCCTCGCGGACGACGAGGTCCTGATCGAAATCCGGGCCGCGGGCGTCGGCAACTGGGAGGAGTTCGTCCGGACGGGCGATTGGGACGTCGGCCGCGCCCCTCCGATGGCGCTCGGCGTCGAGGCCGCCGGGATCATCACGGCGATCGGAGATTCCGTCGAGGACTGGGATCCGGGCGATGAGGTGCTCAGCCACCCCCTTCCGCTGCGGGATCAGGGAACCTGGGCGCCCTTGCTGATCGCCTCGGCGACGGTGCTCGCGCGAAAGCCTGGCGCCCTCTCGTGGGAGGCCGCTGCTGCGTTCCCCGTTCCGGCCCTGACCGCCACGCAGGTGATCGACGGAGCCCTGGCGGTGCGCCCTGACGACCTGGTCCTCGTCAACGGTGGGAGCGGGGTGACCGGCACGCTGCTCGTTGGACTGGCCGCGGCGCGCGGTGCCGAGGTGATCGCGACCGCAGGACCGGCCAGCCATGAGCGCCTGCGCCGGCTGGGAGCCGCCCACGTGCTCGACTATCACGACCCCGACTGGCCGGAGCAGGCGCGCGCCATTGGCGGCGGCTTGGGCGTGACCGCCGTCGCGAACGCCGTGCCTAACGGCTCAGCCGACGCGATCGGCACCGTGCGCGACGGCGGTCGCCTTGCGACGATCACCCAGGACCCACCGGACGAGCAGCGGGGCATCGAGATCTCGTCGGTGATCGTGCAGCCCGACGGCCGCGCGCTCGGCGAGCTCGCCGAGCTGCTCGCCGCCGGGAAGCTCGAGGTCTCGGTCGCGGCGACGTTCCCGCTCGAGGAAGCCGCCGCGGCCTTCGCGGCAGGAACCGGGGGCGGCGCCGGCGGAGCGGTCGTGCTTCGCCCCTGACGGGGGTGAGGATCTAGCCCGCCAGGGACTGAGTGGCGATCCCTACCCATTAGCGGCACCCGTGGACCGCAAACACGCTGGCGATGACCAGTCGACGAGGCAGGCGGATCACGCTGAGCATGACCCCGAGCGTAGAAGCCCGTCCGGGCGTATCTGGACCCGCGCAAGCGGTCTCAGCTCCGGGAGCCAGGAGCCGACCCGCCATCCGGT
>CAVOHV010000002.1:0-439583 GCA_963695805.1 uncultured Solirubrobacterales bacterium
GACGAGGTGCGGCTCGAGTCGCGCAACGGCAAGGACCTCAGCGGCACCTACCCCGAAGTCGATTCCGCGCTGGCGGCCCAGCGGCCACGCGAGCTGCTGCTCGACGGCGAGGTGGTGGCCTTCGACGGCGACCGGACGTCCTTCAGCCGGCTTCAGCAGCGGCTGGGCGTCACGCGACCGTCCCGTCAGCAGGTGACCTCCTATCCGGTCGTCCTCTGCGTCTTCGACCTGCTCGAGATCGACGGCGAGGACCTCACCGGGAAACAGCTGCTGGAGCGTCGCGCTCGGCTGGCCAAGGCTCTGCGGCCAAGGAAGGCGCTCCAGCTGAGCGAAGCTTGGCGCGGCGACTCCCAGCGAAGGTTCGCGCAGGCATGCAGGTCGGGCTGGGAGGGTCTGATAGCCAAGCGCGCGGACGCGCCCTACGCGCGCGGGCGCTCGCGGGACTGGCTGAAGCTGAAGTGCGCCTGGGAGCAGGAGCTCGTCATCGGCGGCTACACCGATCCTGCGGGCAGCCGAACGGATTTCGGCGCCCTGCTCGTCGGCTACTACGAGGACGGCCAGCTCCGGTACGCCGGCAAGGTCGGGACCGGCTACACCGCGGCGACCCTTCGCGAGCTCGGCGCCCAGCTACGCGATCTGGAGACAGACGCGCCCCCATTCGTCGACGCTCTACCAGTCCCACGCGGCACGCACTGGACCCGGCCGGAGCTGGTGGCCCAGATCGGCTTCGCTGAGTGGACGACGGACGGGCGGCTGCGGCAACCGCGTTTCATGGGGCTGCGCGACGACAAGCGCCCGGCCGACGTCACCCGGGAGCGACCCGAGTGAGACGAGCGCCACGGGGTCCTGAAATTAGTCTGGGCCCCGCTAAATGCCGAAGCCAAACCGCTGCTTTGCATCGGAAGCGGCGCTTATCGGATCGCCCCCTTTCGCGCAAGCGCTTCCTGACGGAGATCCGTAACGTCTGTAGTCGTGAGCAACAGGACTTAGACCGCACTGAAAGAGGAGGAGCCGATGGCGACGAGCGTTCGCGACGCGATGACCGAGAAGCCCCACTCGATCGGGGCCTCGGCGTCGGTCGTCGAGGCCGCGCGACTGATGCGAGACGAGAACATCGGGTCGCTGCCGATAACCGACGACGGGAAGCTTGCCGGGATGATCACCGACCGAGACATCACGACGACAGTGGTCGCTGAGGGGGCAGACCCCAAGGCGACGTCGGCCGGAGACGTCGGCCGTCAGGATCCAATCAGCGTTGAGCCCGACAAGGGACTCGAAGAGGCGCTCCAGCTCATGGCACGCCACCAGGTTCGGCGGCTGCCCGTGGTCGAGAACGGCGGGCTCGTCGGCATCGTTGCCCAAGCCGACATCGCCCTCGGCGAGAACCAGGAGATGACCGGTGAGCTTGTGGAGGCGATCTCCAAGCCCACGGAGGGAGAGCGCCAGTAGCTCGGCCCCGGCGGTCGCTTCAGAACGCGTTCGCGGCCGACTTCCACTCCCGGAGGCGATCGGCGATGAGCCGGGCCCGCTCCTCCGCGCTACCGTCCTCCAACACCTGGAGGTCTGAGGGGTCGGCTCGAAGGTAGACGCCCGCGGTTCGGATATTCACCTCGGGATCGCGATCCGACCGTGTCGTCCAGTACCCGGTGGCACGCTCCGCGGTCTCCACGCTGATCTCGCCGGTGCCCTCCACCTGCGGTGCATTCGGGTCCCGAGGGCGCTCGCCGTTCCAGAAGTAGAAGATGCCGGCCGGATCCCTCCGCTCCTTCGCAGCCTCGCTCCAGTAGCGGGCCGACAGGGTGCCGTCCTCCTGCCAGGACCGGCCGGTCACGTTCAGGCCACCGTCGCGGTCTCGCGAGATGCGCAGGAGGCTGACCGCCGACGGTTCGACCTCGCTGCGTTCGGTTAGCGACAGCTGCCACCACAGCCCCTCGACGCGCCCCGCGGCGACCCTCGGTCTCGATCGCCTTGCGGAGCTTCTGGTTGATCGAGCGAACCTCCGCCGGGCTGGTCGCCGGCTGGTAGCGGACTGAGGTAAGCCCGAGCAGATCGCTCGGCAGCTTCGAACCGTTCGCGTGGAGGATGAACGTGCGCCGGATGCCGAGCGCGCCGCCGAAAAGCCCGGCCTCGAACACCACGTTGTCGCGCGGCGACGCCTCGCCGGACTCGGATGCATCAGTCGTGGTCCAGTCGTCCTGGGCGAAGACGAACGCGGCGAAATCGACCTCCTGGGAGAGCTCGACGAGCCGGTCGAGGGTGGACCGCCCCGGATTGAACGTGGTCGTCCAGGGCTCGACGTCGGCGACGTCCTCGAGTCCGCGCTCGATCGCCTTGAGCAGCTTGCCCTGCTTGCCCGACGACCCGAGGAAGATGCGCGGCTTGCTCATTCGCGGTTCATGATGACGGACACGATCGGCCCGACCGTTGGGCGGGTCCTGCTCCTCTGAACTGAAAGGGGCCTCCGCCGCGCTCACTAGAACCGCGGTTGGCACTGCAGTCCAGCGAGGAGAGGAGACCCGGCATGAACTATGTCGGAATCGATTGGGCCTACGGGCGGGCGGCCTTCTGCGCGCTCGGAGAGAGCGGCGAGATCTCGGCCGAGGGGCTGATCCCCGCCAATGAAGACGGACTGGCGAGGCTGGTCTTGGAGCAGGGCACCGACGTGAGGGCCGCGGTGGAGATGATGAGCGGCGCCGTCTGGGTCCGCGATCGGCTCGCGGCCTCGGGCTGGGAGGTCCAGGTCGCCCACGCCCGCAAGGTCAGAGACGTCGCCCCGCTCGGCTGCAAGACCGACAAGATCGACGCCCGGGTGCTGGCGGAGCTCTGCCGGCGAGACCTGGTCCCCGAGCTCTGGATTCCGAGCCCCGAGGACCGAGCGCTCCGCGAGCGCCTGCGCCGGCGCGCCCACCTGGTCAAGGCCCGCACCTCGGCCCGCAACCGGATCTTCGGGCTGCTCACCCAGTTCGGGCTGCGGATCTCCCACGCCCGGCTGCGGAAGCCCGACGCGATCGAGCTGCTCGGAGCGCCGCGGGGTGCCCGAGGTCTGGCGCGCCTCGATCGCCGAGCTGCTCGAGCTCGCCGCCGAGATGGACCGGCGGATCGACCCGATCGACCGCGAGCTGGGGCCGATCGCAAAAGCCGACGAGCGCGCCAAGCTGCTCGCGACGATCCCGGGGGTCGGGCCGCTGCTCAGCCTCACCTTCGCCGCGGAGATCGGCGAGGTGGCGCGCTTCCCGGGGCCCGGGAAGCTGATCGGCTACGCGGGGCTGGCACCGAGAGTGAGTCAGTCGGGCGAGCGCTCTCAGACCGGGGCGCTCTCCAAGGCCGGCTCGCGGACGCTCCGCTGGGCGGCGGTCGAGGCCGCCAACCAGGCCTGGCGGCCCTCCAACCCCTGGCATCGCCACTACCTGCGGATCTCGGCCCGCCACGGCAAGAACCCGGCGAAGTCGGCGGTCGCCCGCAAGCTTCTGATCGCGGCCTGGCACATGCTCTCGCGCCGCGAGCCCTTCAAACAACCTGCCCCGGCGAACTCCTCCCGCTTTCTGACCGCCTGACGGTCCCGCATGGAATTGAGCGGCCGGGGCAGCTCCCAGGAACGATCTGCGCCGAGAGCGCCGAAAGAGAAATGGCACACCTCATCCACCAGCTGGGAGCGGCACGACGACACCTACGGCGGCGGGACGGTCGCCCCCTTGACCGCTGGGACGTCTTCAAAGATAAAGCGGCGCTTTCGGGTCACGCTCCAGCCTGCGTCCCGCGATTCCCGTTCCTACGATTCTTCCGTGTCGACGAGCGAGCCGAAAAGCAGGTCGAAGAGCGGAACGTAGGCCTCCAGCGGAACCTCCTCCGGATCGACCAGGTGCTGCACCGCAAGGCTGACGTCGAGGGCGACCCGGGAACGCAGAAACACTCGGACGCGCACGGCAACCCGAGAACTAGCCGTCGGGTCCACCGCATCAGGGAGAGAAGCCGCCTGAGCTGGGACTAGGGGCCCTGCTATCACGCCAACTCCTCGGCTACGTCCCCCGCCTCGCCGTGTTTCTCGATGAGCCAGAAGTGCGGGTACTCCTTGACCGCCGTTTCGTGCTGGCCAGCGATGTGCCCCGGCACTACCGCAAACCGATTCGATCGGGCGCGGGCTTCGTGCCATTCCCGGCTCGATAGTTGGATGCGTTCACCGCAATCGACCCGCCAGCACTCACATCGGAAGCCGGCAACAACTTGGCCGCCTTCAATCCACTCGGCCTTTCGCTCGTTGAGGTCCCGGGAAAGAGCCTCGTTCAACGCGATGCGTCCTCCCTCGACCCATCTGGGGGCTCGGAAGACTCCGCCACCGGGCAACCGTAGTGGGTCACGGCTGACCTTCCCCAGGTCACGTCCTAGAAGACCCGCCTGAGCAGGTACAGCACGACCAGCACCAGGATGATGATGATGAGGATGGTGACGATGGACATCGGGCTCCCTCCCTTCCGAGTTTCATAGCTGCCCCTCTGAACGTCCGTGTTCGCTCCACCCGCTCTACCCCGGCGATGGAATCGCTGAAACCCGGGCGAGTGTTGAGGGAAGGTTGAGCTAGTCCCGCCGAGCGGCAACTTCGTGGAGCACTTCCTCAAGGAACATGACGGCGTCCCTTCGTAGGGTCGCGGTTCGGCCATGCGTCTGTCGCTGGCAATAGAACGGAGCCCGAACGAAAGCCACAGAACCGTTCGGAAAACGAGAGACCCGCATTGGGCGGGTCTCTCGAACAGCTGGGCGGGATTCGAACCCGCGAATAACGTCAGCGTCGCGCGGTCAGAGCCTGCAACAGGACCTCAATCGGGGAGCGGTGCTTCGCTCGACTGTCGATCGCCTCACGCGTCTTCCGCATCTCGGTAGCGAACTCTCCGAGGTTCTCGGTAAACCGGCCGACGCTCTGGCCGGCGTCGGCAAGGTCCTTTCCGGCCTTGCCCACGCTGTTGCCGAGTCGCATCCCCAGGATCTTGCGTCCCGAGTCGCGCTTCGACTGCACAGCCATGCCACCCGCCAACCCCGCCAGAGCGGCGCCGCCCGCGGCCAGTGCCGGTCCCTTCACCTTGCCCGCGACGGTCGAGATCGTCTTCCCACCGCTCTGAACTCCCTCGGCGACGGCGTCCTTGCCTTTCGACGCAATCTGCTTGACGGAATCTGTCCCCGCAGTCCCACCAGAGCGCCGCGGCTGCCTGCGGGAGCGGTTAGTGGTCTGCGAGCTGCTCCGCGCGGCTCCCGAGCTCCGGCTCTTGGCACTGCTCCTACCATTGCGCTGCTGACGGTTTCGCGTTGAGCTCGACGAGCCCCGAGTGGAGGCTGCCGATCGGCCCGAGCCGTTCGACCGTCCCGTCGTTTTGCGGCGCGCCTGCGAGTTCCTTTTTGTGCTCGTTTGGGCCATTCCGACCCCTCCTTTCGCATCCATGCGAGTCGTTACTGCTCGCAGCAATTACCCACATTTGCGGCGATAAACCCTTGAGCGCCCTCTCCCCGGCTAACGGCAAGAACACGCCCGTGATCGACATCCTCTCCTCACGCGTTGAGGGTGGGGGGTGGCAAGCGTTGAGCGAAGGGAGCCAGCCCGCCACAGTTACGGCGGTACCTAAAGCCGCGCGCTCATCGATTGTCTACCGGCGGGCCGTCGCGGCCCTCTTCGCGGAGCTGCTGCGCTTCGCGCCCTTCGCCTTGCGGGTGCGCGCCGCCTTCTTCGCGGCTTTGGAGCGCTTCCGCGAGCCTCCGCCCGCGCGCTCCCTGATCGTGTCAGCCGCAGCCGAAAGCTCATCGGCGAGACGATGGGCCCTGGCGGGCTTCTTCTGGCCCTTCGCCGGGAGTGCCTCGGCGACGCGCTTCGCGACCCTCTTTCTGATGCCCGTGTCCCTGAGCCGTCCGTAGAGCTCCTTATCTGACTTCGTCTTGGCCATTTCCACCGCTCCTCCTTCCCTGGTTCTTGACTGTCCTCGCTTTACCCACCAGCGGTTCTGTCGACACCCGCGCGGTGGGAGTTCTCAGCGTCGCCTAGACCACCCGTTGAAGCATCTGCCGGTAACTCCCGCGCCAAGGGGCAAGCTCGGCTGGGGAGTAGCTGCTACCCCAGACTGCTGCCCGACTTGCCTCGAAAGGGAGAAGCCCCCGCCGGTACACGGTCGGAGGCTTCTTCCAATGCGCAGTTCCCCTATTGCCAAACCGCCGAGAGGTAACGACGGTGGGACTGCTCAGTCGAACATCTCGCCCGTTCCGGTCAAGGCAACGAGCCTTGTGACCGCCTCATGCTTAGAAGGGACGAAGCTGAGCCGGTTGCCGTTCTCCCTGCTCCGCACGCTCGCCCTCAGGAGAACGCTCAGCCCAGTGGAGTCCACGAAAGAGAGATCGGTCATGTCCACCACGATCTGTCCGATCACGGTGTCCTCTGCGTGCCGGATTGCGGCATCGAGCTTGCCTGCCGTCGATAGGTCGATCTCGCCGGCGACGATGATCGTCACCGAGTCGTCCTTTCGATGAGATCGAATCTCGACTGGCTTGGTGGCGAGATCCGGTGAGCCAACGTTGGAATCGTCAACAGGTCGCATTCGCGTCTCCTCCTTTTCAAAAGAAAACACGCAATCCGTTTCGCCCATTCCCCAATTTGGACGGGCGGCCCGTCTTGCTCCAATTCGACAGGCCGGATATTTACAAGAGCCGTTTGTCGTCGTCAAGACGGGGTTGAGCGAGGGGGGCCACCCGCCACCGCCTACAGCGGTTCAAGGACGGAGTGGTCACTCGCCACCGTCCGGCCCCTCTCGCTGAGCCCCTGGCCTACTCCGAAAGGCCGGCGGCTTCGAGGGCCGCACTTCGGTCGCTGAACGTATGGAAGCTCGCTATCAGTCCGTCTCGGAAGCGAACGAACCACCCGGCCCTAGTGTCAATCTCGACGCCGCTGTCAGCTCCGCGACCGCGAATCCGTCCCAAGGCGAGAACCCAGTCGCCGCCGTCTCGGACCTCCTCGACCTCCCACCGGAGGTTGTCCCAACTCTCGTCAACGGCCGCGCAGTACTGCGAGGCAGCGTCGGGCCCGCGATAGACGGTTCCCTCCAATGCCGCTCGCATCGGCACGATTTCCGCATCCTCAGCGAGGTAAGCCGCGAAGGTCTTGGCATCGCGTCTATTGAACGCATCCATTGCCGTCCGCACGATCTCCACGTTCTCCTCCGACATCCCCCTCGCAGTATCTCGCGCCCCCTGCGGATGATCGGAACCGTGGCGGACGAGCCAAGGTGCGAGCGCCAGGTGAAGATCGCGTTAATGCTCAGCACGCTCGATTTCGACTCCGCGATGCGCGGGTATCTAACGACTCCGCTTGCTCTTCGGTTTCTAGGGAGCCGGAGAAACGCGGATAGGGAGTCGTCGCGGGTGCCCGCTGGGTTGAGGGGGCACCCCGGCGCTCCTTGCATCTCAGCCGCGGGGAAAGGGGAGGGTCGCAACCCTGCGACCGACGCCTGCAAGACGGCCGAATGGGCGAATGCGCGCGCCTCTCAAATCTCACCGGAGTACTCACCATGAGTAATCGGACGTGGCCGAAGGGGTCAAGCCAGAGGCCGAGTCCGTCTAATAGCGCCGGGAGTTGGCGGCGGCATGAGCTCCGACCCGCAGCCTCAAAGACATTCTCAATCGCCTCCGGGGCACAGCCCGTTTATGGGTTCGAGAATGGCCGCTTAAAGGTCGAGCTGGAGGTAGGCAATCCGCCGAGTCGATCGACCCGTAACCCAGGGGTCCGGACGGGCGTCACGGGCACGCGAACGACCCGGTGACGCTCGTTACCGCCATCTGCACTGCGCTCGCGCCTATCGGCGTGAGCGTCAGTTCTTTTTCCGCGTCTTTTCGACCGCGTCAGCGATATCGGAAGCCTGCTGGCCATAAACCTTCATCTGAGTAGCAAGCGTCTTCACAGTGTCGAGGTCGAGCTTGCCCAGATCGAGCTTCGCCATCGGCTTGGAGCCGCCCAGCCGCTTGAGCGGGCTTTTCTTGCTGTTGCCGGCCCCTAGACGAGATTTGATCACCGCGCCCCCGGCCGCTCCAACGAGCGCAGTGCCACCAGCGATGAGAGGGGTCTTTGCCTTGGATGCCACATTGGCGACCGCGCGGCCTGATGACTTCGCCTTATCGATAGCCGTGTCGGTGATCGAGCCGGCAGCATTGCGGTTCTGTGGGCTCCGGCTCTGTGCGCGCGAGCTCGAGCGGGAGACCCTTGCGGTCTTCGCCCGACTTCCGTTCGAGCTGCTGCGACTCGGACTTGCGTTGGACCGTTTCGCACTAGTGCTCCGACTCGAGCCTCGTGGCTTTCTGCCGGGTGTTGCTGCGGCTATTTGAACTCTTTGTCTTGGTGGATTGCGCCATCTCTCTCCTTAGGTCTGGTGCAGTCAGCGTGCGCTTCGCGCCGCTTGTCTACTTCCTTGACTTGCTCTTCGTTGAGTTGCCGGATGCCTTCTTCCTTGGCGTACGGCTGGTGGCTCCGGAGGACGTCGACCTCCGCCGATCAGCGTCCCCCTTGATCTCCGACACGGGGATCTCGTCGTGAGCGACGTCGGTGGCCAACTGCGGAAGCAGCTCGCCTAGATACTCGGCCATCCGCTGTTCTTCACTGAGGATGTCGCGAGCGAGCTTTGCCGTCTGCTTGTCCCCCACCGACGTGGCGAGCGCGTCGATCACGGTGTAGGTGGCGATCTCCTCGGCCTCCTCGCGGTATTCCGCGCGAGCGTTGTGAAGCATCTTCCCCTGCTCGCCCGAGCCCTTTGCTAGGTGGAGCGGGCCCTGCACCGCGGCCTTCGCCTTACCGACCGCGCCCTGCAGGCTCTGCGCAGCCTTGGTCGCTGCTTCGGGACCAGGCAGCGAAACCGTCTCGGCGGTCCCCCCAAGTTGCTTGATTCGCTTGGCTACGGTCGATGCGTGGGACTTCGTCTCCTTCAGATGCTGCCGCAGGCGCTTCTCGTAGTCGGCCCGCGTCGTCATCGCCATATGCGACTCGAGCGAGAGCTCTAGCTGGCGCTCCTTGCCATAGGCCTCATTGAGCAGCTGCACGACCTTCGCGTCCCTGGTCTTAGTGGCGGCTTCCACAGTTGTCTCCAATCCTTGGGTGTCCCGCCTGGGCCGTGCAAGGTGACCGCAGTCACGCTCGCCCATTTGCTCCCAAACCGGGGTGTGGCAGGTTGCTTCGCGTCTAGCGAAACAATGCTGCCTTGCTTCCTCGCAGTAATGAGTTACCCGCTAAGACACCGTTCAACCATATGTTCGGTGCGAACTTAAGTCCGCCTGCGGTGGTCGCACACCGTCTCAAACGCGCTGAAAACCGCGCGGCGAGGTGCGGTTTCTACCGCTTGGACGAAAAGCGGCGGTTGTCTTGCCGGCTGATTGGCCCTACTCCGACAGGCCGGCGGGTGTCGAACCATTGAAGTCGGATGCTGCGGCGTCGTAAGATAGCGGCGTGGCGTCGGAGCGCCGGGAGCGGATGGCCCAGAACGAGGCGATGTTCCGCGTCGCCAACGAGCGGATGGCGGACTGGGAGGAGCAACACGCAAGTAGTGCGGTCGAGCCCTACTTCTGCGAGTGCGCGAACCCCGAATGCGGCGAGCATGTGGATCTGCGCAAGGCCGACTACGAGAGGGTCCGCTCGGACTCGCGCCGCTTCGTGATCGTCCCTGGTCACGAGGTGCCGGACGTGGAGACGGTGATCGAGCGAAACGAGGGCTGGGCGATCGTCGAAAAGGCGCCCGACCTAACTGGCACTGTCGAAGAACTCGACCCGCGCCGCGACGGCTGATCTTTACGCGGCGAGAGGGACCTGGCCCCGCCGCGCCCGGTGTATGCCATAGCGCCGCCTGCTGCCCTGGGGGTGAACCCGCATTCGTTGAACAACTCGTACGTTAGGCGCACGATTCGGCGTCGCCTACTCCCGCAGCCCGGCGGCTTCGAGGGCGGCCCCCAGATTGCGACCCCGTTCGAACCGAACGACCTTGCCGTCGCGGAAGGTCCAGGTGTGCGCCTCTTTCTGGATCTCGCTGCTGCTCGGACGGCCGGCGTGGCGGCTGACGGCGGCGACCACGGTATCGCCGAGGTCGAACAGTTCATGGAGCTCATGCCGGTACGAGTGGGTCGACTGACGAGCGCGTCGCAGGGCGAGCCTCACTTCAGCGCGCCCACGACGAATACCGGGGTCGACGGCCTCGGGAGGGTTGACGTATTCGATGTCCGGGGTGGCGAACTGGTCGACGAGGCGCTTCGGATCGCGGTCGATCAACCCGTCTCTGTAAATCCGCCGCACGATCTCCACGTTCTCCTCCGACATCACCATCATCGAGGCTCTCGGTGTGCTGCTTCGCGTACTCACGAGAGGCTCAGAACGCGTTCGACGAGGTCATTGGCGCGCGACTGAACGCCGTTCGCACGGCTCTCAACACTGTCTCGGACGTCCTCGGCCTGGCGCTCGACTGCCCGGCGCTTTCGCCGCAGGACGGTTGCGCCGCGTCGCTCGAACCGATTGAGCTGCTGACGGGCCAGTCGGCTGTCGCTGTAGGTGCGGATGGTCGCGGCTACGCGGTCACGCGCCTCGAGCGTCGCCCCAACCGGGATCAGAATGACGCGCTCAGCCTGGTGGGCGACGGCCTCGAAGCGAGTCTTTTCGGCCGAGACGCGACGAGCGGTGGCCCGACCTGCCTGCTTGGAGGCCGTGCGGGCTGCGCGACCGGTGCTCTGGGCGGACGTTGTGGTGCGGCGAACGGACGCCTTGGCGGTTCGGTGCTCTGTCTCGCGGAGTTTCGCTTTCGTGTGGCGGCGGCCTTCTTGGCGGCTGCCTGACGTTGGGTTCGGGTCTGCGGGGCCATTGGATTTCGGTTCCCTTCGTTGGTGTTATTCACGTAGGTAGTTACTGCTCGAGCTAGAACAATCTGATCAGCAGGTTCAGCAAGATCGTGAGCGCGATCGAGAGGACGATCGACCACAGGAGGCAGCCGGGCATGAACCGCACCTGTGTGCGTTCCCCAGATCGCTTCCAGATCACGAACATCGTTTACCGCCTGCTAGCGGTGTCTCGAAGGAAGTAACCCGGCCGAGGCCCGTAGGGCCCCGGCCGGGAAACGATCGGAGCTAGCGACCGTTCCGATCGCCGTTCTCGAGGCTCTCGGTGTACGGATCGCTCGACCCGGACTTGGCGAGCCCGCGACCGATGAAGTAGGCACCGGCGACGATCGCGACGTAGAGCCATGCCTGGCGGGCGATGAACTCGTCGGTCCCGTTGGTGTCGCCACCCTTGATCACGGCGGCGCTGACGAGAATCGCGACGATGACGCCGACCATCCCCCAGAACTCAGTGGTCTTGAACGCCTGCTTGGTCTCGGTCGCCAGGCGGCGAACGCGGCCTTGGCGACGGACTGAATCGGTGCGCAGGGCACCGGACTTCGTTGCAGCTTCCATGCGTTTCACTTCTCCTGTCTTTGCGATCTCCCGCCTGGGCCGTGCAAGCTGACCGGAGGTCACCTCGCCCCTTTGCTCCCAGACCGGACGGGCAGGTGCTTCGCCTTTGCGAAGCAATGCTGCCTCGCTTCCTTCCCTCAACGTATACCTGCTGAGACACCGCTCAAACATATGTTCGGCCCCGCCGATCGACCCCTGCCCTCGTTGTCCTCGCGGGTGGACCCAAACCGCCGCTTTCCATGCAAAGCGGATAGCCGCTCCTCGTCCAAAGCGCTACTCGGATAGCCCGGCGGCTTCGAGGGCGTCGGCCGGGTTGGGGTAGTTCCGCGTTCGAATCACGCGGCCATCTTTCAGCTCTCAGATCTGACCCTGGTGCCATTCGACCTGCGCACTGCTCCCCTTTCCGGTTGCGACTTGGTTCAGGAGGGCCACAACTTGGTCATCGCCAGCCTCGATCAATCGCTCGAGATGCCGTCGCGGATGGACACGGGCTAAATATCGCCTCCGCCGGGTAGCCGTGCAGCACGATGCCGCGCCTGAGACGCGTCGACTGTGCCGCTCCGGCAATCTCGCGCCGTCGGCGCGGGAAAGGCTTCGAGTACCTCGACGAGAGCATCGGCGAGCGGATCGATGACGAGGAGATCATCGAGCGTATTAGGGCGCTGGCGATCCCGCCCGCTTGGCAGGACGTCTGGATCTGCGCCGACCCGCTCGGGCACATCCAGGCCACGGGCATCGACGCCAGGGGACGGAAGCAGTACCGCTACCACGACGTCTGGCGCGAGCGGCGCGATCGCGAGAAGTTCGACGACATGGTGGATTTCGCACGGTTCGCTGCCCATGCTGCGCGAACAGGTGGTGCGTGATCTCCGCAGGCGGAAGATCTCCCGCGAGCGCGTGCTCGCCTGCGCCGTGCGGCTGCTCGACCGCGGCTTCTTCCGCATCGGCTCGGAGGACTACGCCGAGGAGAACGAGACCTACGGGCTGGCGACCATGCGCAAGCGCCACGTCACGGTCACGGGCGACATGGTCGTCTTCGACTACGAGGCGAAGGGCAGGGAAGCGACGCGTCCAGGTCGTCGGGGACCCGTCGTCGCCGGGCTCGTCGAAGACACTCCGCGGCCGGCCCGGCGGGGGCATGAGCTACTCGCCTATCGCAACGGCAGGAGTGGCGGGACGTCCGCTCGGACGAGATCAACGACTACATCAAGGCCGTCGTCGGTGAGGAGCACAGCGCCAAGGACTTCCGCACCTGGAACGCGACGGTGCTGGCCGCCGTCGTGCTCGCCGGCTCTGCCCGGCAGCGCGACATGAGCACCAAGGGGGGCCGCAACCGCGCCAAGCGCGACGCCGTCAAGCAGGTGTCCCGCTACCTCGGCAACACGCCGGCCGTCTGCCGCGCCTCCTACATCGACCCGCGGGTCTTCGACCGCTTCGACGGTGGGCTGACGGTCGGCGGCGTGTTCGAGCGCCTGCCGGAGGACCCCGCGGACTGGCCCGAGATCCAGAGGCCGATCGAGGAGGCCGTGCTCGACCTCATCGATCGGCGGGAATCACCCGCCATCGAACGGGTGAAGTGAGGGGGCGTCAGGCGACGACGCCGAGCTTGTCGAGCGAGACGTCGACCTCGTTCTCCTCCGATATCGCCTAAGCCCGCTTTGCGGCTACGTCACCCGCCTCGCCGCGCTTTTCGACAATCCAGAAGTGTTCGTATTCCTTGACCACTTCTTCAACGCCCGGTTCAACGTCGATGGCTGTGTGCCCGGGCGCGACAGCGAAGCGTTCCGGTTGCGAGCGGACCTCCTGCCATTGCCCCCTGCATAGTTGTAGGCGGACGCCGCAATCGATCTGCCAGCACTCGCATCGAAAACCTGCCGCCTGAAGGCCACCGCTAAGCCACTCCGCTTTCCGCTCGTTGAGGTCCCGGCAGAAGGCCTCGTTCAACGCGATGCGCGCTTCCCTCGACCTAGCTGGGGGCTCGGAAGACTCCGCCACCCGGCAACCGTAATGGGTTACGGCTGACCTTCCCCAGGCCAGGTCCTAGAAGACCCGCCTGAGCAGGTACAGCACGACCAGCACCAGGATGATGATGATGAGGATGGTGACGATGGACAAGGGGATTCCCTCCCTTCCGACTTCCGTAGCTGACCCTCCTTCACGAACGTCCTTGTTCGTCCACACCCTGTACCCGGGCGATGCGGCGTCCAAAACCCTCTGATCGACTAGCGGTCTCAAACCCCTGCAACGCCGGAAAGATCGGCGTCGAATCAGCCCGCCTCGACGACGATCGCGTTCATCTCCTCGCGCGAGCGCTAAGCGCTCATTACCACCTGCCCCGGCGACACCGCCAGAGGAGTCTGCTGCGCAGCCTTGACATAGATAGCTAGTCAGACTGCTGCGCACTGCGGGCGAGCGGAAGCGCGTACCAGAGGCCGCCGAAGACGAGGACGGCGACGATGCCCGAAACGACCGTGAGCGTCTCACTGAAGGCGTAGTTCGCGATCAGCATTACCGCGCCGACCATCGCGATCGCGAGGAAGCCAAGGCCCGCGATCGTCATCCGGTTCGACACGGACAGCATCAGCTCTTTGTCCCTCTGGCGGAAGCGGAGGCGGTGCCAGGCGGACGGAGCGATCAGGAGGGCGGCCGATATCGCGGTCGCCGCGAGCACCGCGAACATGAGGTCGCGTTGGAACTCCGTCGTCTGAGCGAACCCCTGGCTGAACGGCACCGTCAGCAGGAACGCGAACAGAACCTGCACGCCGGGCAGGGCAACTCGAAGCTCGTTCAGGAGCTCGATCAGCTCGCGGTCGATCCGCTCGGACTTGCCTTCGTCAGAGCCGCTCCCTTGACCTCCGTTCGACATTCTCACGAGCTTCCGTGATTCGAGCCGAACTCCTGCCCCGGCAGTTGATGTTGGTTTGCATAGAGAGCAGCAACGCTTTGCTTGCCTGTAGCGAACCAGTGCGACGTCCGGCGATTTGTCCTTGCAAATGCGGGTAATAGGTGGCACGGCAACAAGGAATCTGCATGCGAAAGGAGGGCCCGCATGGCCCAGACCAGCACAAGAAAGAAGTCGTCCGTCGGCGACGGGACAGGGAGGCGCTCGAGCCGTTCGACGCGAGCATCGGCCTCGTCCAGCGGATCGAGGTCGACGCGGAATCGTCAGTCACGCAACGGAAGAGGAGCGAACGGCCGAAAGTCAGGCGCTTTGCGCAGCGGGCGTTCGCGCGCGAGCACCAGCGGCCGCAAGCGGTCGTCGGCGAGCTCGAGCTCCCAAGGTCCCGCGGACGCCGTCAAGCAGATCGGTTCGAAAGGCAAAGAGGCCGTCGCCGAGGGCGCGCACACGGGTGGCAAGGCGATCTCCTCAGCCGCGGGTAAGGTCAAGTGGCCGGCAGTGGCGGGCGGCGCGGCGCTTGCGGGGCTAGCTGGAGGTGTCGCTTTGGGTGCCCAGCGCAACTCCGGGCGCAAAATCCTGGGGATGCGTGTTGGCCAGGGCCGCGGCGAGGCCGGCAAGAACCTCGCCGACACCAGCAAGAACATCGGCAAGTTCAGCGAGAACGTCGGTGAGTTCGCAGCCGAGATGCGTAAGACGCGGGAAGCGATAGAGAGCGGATCGAAGCACAGCTCGCCCATCGAGGTGGTGCTGCGCGCCCTGACGGCGCGGCGCTGATGCACTCGCAAGCTCCGGCTAAGTGTCGGCAGGAGAGCGCGTGCGGGTAGATGCAGGGACGCGAGCAGGAAAGCCGTCGAATGGCGAAGACGAAGGCCGATAAGAAGCTCTACACAAGGCTCAGGGATAGCGGGATTCGAAAGAAGGTTGCCGAGCGGGTCGCCGAGGCAATCCCGGCCACGGGCCAGAAGAAGCCCACGAAGGCGCATAGGGTCGCGGACGAGTTGACGGCAGCCGCAAACTCGATTAGAGATCGAGCAGGCGGTGGTTCTCGCAAGCGATCAATGGCCGCCAAGAAGGGCGCCCGCATTCGAAAGGCAAACGTCCTGAAGCGAAGCAACTCAGTGAAGAAGGGGGCGAGGAACCGCGCGAAGGCCTAGCAGGCGCCACGCGCTCATCCGTCGTATCGCTCAGCTAGGCGTGGAACAGCATCGTCAGCGCGAGGCAGGGCGTCGTCAGGCCGCCCCTTGCCGGCCTCACGGCCTTGGGTTCCTCGTCGGGCTCGAGGGGCTCGCGTGTTTCTGTGGACGGAGCTGGCCGGGGCGCGGTGCATGGCCCTCTTGATGAGGCTAGCGGCGAGAGGCTCGGCCGTGGTCGCGGTACATGTGGATCGCGGTAACGAGCCCACCGTGGACCGTGTAGAGGGTCGTACTTGGAAGTTCCACCTCAACCCCACTCTCCTTTCCGCGCCCCCCTCACCATGTGCGCAACTACGACGCTCTCACCGGCGTCGATGAACTCCAGCGGCTCGATGCGGAAGTCATCCCAGACGGCTTCGATCTCCCCCACGAAGCGCCTGTAGCCGTCGTGTCCCTCGTAGACGTCGGGGTTGAAGACTCGCTCAGACATGTCGGCCCGCACCGCCGGGTCGAGATGACTGATGACAGCTTCGATGTCGCCGCGAAGGGCGGCGTCATATACACGCCGCACGACCTCGACGTTCTCCTCCGACATCGCCTACTCCGAGAGGCCGGCGGCTTCGAGGGCCTGATCGCGGCCCGCGTATTCGTCCAACTGAGTGACCAAGCCGCCACGAACCGTGACTACCACGAAAAGCGGAAATGTGGCGGTCATGCCGCTCCCTGTGGCGGTGGCGGTCCGGTCGACGGTGGCAAGGACGCGATCCCGGCCACAGTCAACTAGCGCACGAAGAGAAACGGCGTAGTCGGCGGTGACCTCGAGGATCTCATCCCAGGCGCTCGCGATTTCCAACTGGCCGCGAAAGGTTCCGAAACCGTCGGTATTCCAAACGACGTCGGGGGTGCAGCAGCTCCCACATCTCTCCGGTCTCGTGATCGAGCTCGTTTGCCTTGACTGCCTCGACTAGGGAGCGAGGCTTCTTCCAGTATGCCTTCAGGGATCGCCCCGACGCCTCGAAGAACCGGCGCACAAGGTCGACGTTCTCCTCCGACATCGCCCGCCCAGTATCTCTCGGACGGGTGCTGCTTTTCGTCCAAAGCAGCGGTTCGGCTACTCGGATACTCCGGGCGGCTTCGAGGGCAGCCGCTCGATCATCACCGAAGTACTTGACCTCGACCGGCTTCCCGTCGCGGAATGTCCACAGATTCCAGACATGCGCATCAACCTCGGCTCCGCCCCCCTTACCCCGAGCGCTAAAGCGGATCAAGGCGACCACCTGTCGTCCGCGTCGATCAGTTCCTGCGGCTCCCATACAGGCCAGCCCTCCCATTCTTCGTACGGGTCGCTCAACAAAACAGCAACCGCCTCGTCGCGACCTCGCAAGACGAACGGGTCCACGAGTCGGCGCGAGAAGTCAACGACGAACTCAGGAGCGGGCAGGTCTTGGAGCGTGTCTGCGTCCCCTCGTGTGAGCGCAGCGTAGGCGCGTCGCACAAGCTCGACGTTCTCCTCCGACATCGCCCACGCAGTATCTCTCCCAGGAGTACTGCTTTCCATGCAAACCGGTGCTTCTCGTCCAAAGCGGTGAGCGCTTTACTCACCGCCAAACGCCCTAATACGAGCCAGATGAAACCGCTCGTCTGGGCGACCAGCCTCCTCCCAGATCGCGCGGTAGTAGCGGGTCAGACCGTCCCCATTCGTCGTTGGGCGGTATCTCCCTGAGCTTCCACCCGAGCCGACTCAACGGCCAATTCCTCTTGCAGGAATTGCACGGCCAGCAGGCTGTCACCAGGTTCTCAACCGACGAACCGCCGCCGACCGCGATCGGCTCGACGTGATCGACGGTTGCGCCGCGTGAGAAGAACGCTGGGTGGGTGTGGCCGACCTTCCACCCTGGGGTCACCGGGAGCAGCTCCGGATAGAGCACGTGGATCTGCGTCAGGATCGGGATGGGGATCGTCTTCGCGCCGCAATAGCGACACCGAAACGATCGCGCATATAGACATCACCCACCGTGTCGGGCGGAAGTGTCGGTGGGCGCTTAACGTCGTGAACAGTGAAGGAAATCGTCGCCAGAGCGGTTCGGGCCGCTCCGCTATCTCCGTCCGCTATCGCGGCGGCAACGTCGGCGAGAACCTCGGGGTAGGGATCGTCTGGTGGAGCGGGGAAGAACTTGGACTGTTCCTCGGGCATCGCCCGCGCAGTATCTCGCCAAAGGTGCTGCTTTCCATGCAAAGCAGCACTGTTGGCGGCCGCCGACCCGGTTGTCACGTTCGCGTGCAGGAGCGCCGGCTCCCTAGTTGGGGTGCCGGGTGGTCTCGCGGATCCGCGGGCGGTGGTAGCGAGAAACGAATCGGGCCCCCGCTACTTCACGAAAGGGCCGCTAATGCGGCCCTTTCGTCTGTTTCAGGTCGAACCCTCTTGGCCCGGAGCGGGCATCAACGGTTCTTCCGGCACCTCTTGCGCGCCTTCTTCGAGTGCTTCTTCTTGCACTTCTTGAGCGCCGCCGCGCGCCGCCCGGTTGGTGCCTGGACGGCGCGCTGCCCGATTGGTGCCTGGACCTGGAAGTAGTGCTTCCCCAGGTAGTGGGCGACCTTCTTGCCCAGCACGGCTCCCTGCACGTCGGCGGTGCGGAAGTGGATGCCGCTCCACACGCGCGCGCCGATGATCTCCTTGAGCGCCTCCGAGAAGCGATCGAAGCTCCTCGTCGGACAGGGTGCGGGACTGCATTTGTTGCTGATCGCGGTGAACGCGATCTTGTCGGTGCCGAAGAAGCCCTGCAGCGCGTGCACGAAGGCACCGCTGATGCAGGTGTGCCCCGACGGGTGGTCCGGGAAGCCGGGGGTGACGAGCGGCGGTCCGGAGACGGGAATCGTGGGGTTGAAGAGCGGCAGCCAGGCCGGGTCGGCCTCGGTCGCCGGGTTGCCGTCGCTAGCGGCCTCGCGGATCGCGGTGATCGGGCGCCAGAAGTTCCAGTAGTACTTGTCGTTCCAGCAGCCGATCGAGCCGTCGGCCCCGGCCAGGTTGGTCATCGCGAGCAGGCGGGCGCTCTCGACGCCGTCCAGCTGCTCGCTCTCCGCCAGCGCGCGGAAGACGCGGTTCCAGATCGAGATGCCGCTGTCCTGCCAGAAGATCGCGGCTGCCGTCTGGTCGGCGGTGCGGCTCGTGCTCGTCAGCGAGCCGAGGTCCTTGACCTCGTTGAAGTCCTCCGCGTAGGCGGCGCTGGTGAGCGCGTTCGGGCCGTCGGTGCGGAGCATCTCCACGCTCGGGACGAGGAACGGGTCCACATTCCCTACAAAGGCGCCGGGGTCGCCCCCGAAGTTGGGCGGCGTCTTCCGCCACTCTCCTGGATCGGTGCCTTCGACGACCGCGAACGGGTCGAAGCGTCCGTCGTGGGCGCGCGCGGCGAGCATCGCCGTGGCGGCGGCGGACCCCGCCGCGATGCCGTCCTGCTTGTGAACGTCCTCAGGAATCGCCGCGAGGGAGTCCGCGTAGGCCTGGTCGAGCCAGACGCGCACCGGCGGCGGCAGCATCGGCGCCCCCGCCTGCTGGAGCCCGGCCAGCACCTCGTAGGCGGCGGTGGCGGCGGCGGCGGCCTTGGAGGCCGATGGCGAGGCCGGCGGAAGCCCGGCGAGATACGGCTGATGCCCGCCGTCGATCGCGTTGACAGCGTCGTAGACGGCGCCCTGCACCATCCCCACGTGAAGCACGGAAACCTGCGGCGCCTGGCCGACGCCGGGCATGACGGGTGCGGTGGGTGGGTTCCCGAGCGCGTTCGCCGCGTAGAGGTTCCAGTCTTGGACCGCCTCGGCGCTGGTGGACTGCTGCGCGGCGCCCGCGGTCGCCGGGATCGCGAGTGCGCAGACACCGAGGACGAGCAAGACCAGCCGACGCCACGCCGGCCGGGTCAGGTTGGTGATCAGGTGGGTGATCGTGAGAGCCCGCATTTCGGGCCTCCTTCGAGTCGTGGCATCGGACCTCCCAATGAGTCGAGGCTTCGGTGCCTGTTGACGGGCAGAAGGCTCCGACACGGCGGTACATTCTCGGTACATTTGGCGCCGGGCTAGGCGTGGTCTAGCGTATGGGCGGCGTATGAGCGGCGTTTTTGGCGCACGCATTGGGACAGGTGAACGGGAGCACGCTCCCAGAAAAACGTGGCGCCTGGGACGTTCCCAAACGCCACGCCCTACTCCCGCAGCCCGGCGGCTTCGAGGGCGGCGCTCGCGCCGGTTAGTGATGGCCCTCGCACCCTGAGCCGGGACCGGGGCGGTCGAAATGTGTGCCCACGGGGCCGCCCGGGCAGTAGTCCATGCGCCCGGGACCGCCATTGAGCGTGTCATTGCCGTGCCCGCCTTCCAGGCGGTCGTTGCCCTTCCCGCCCTTGAGCGTGTCATCGCCGTGGCCGCCGCAGATCATGTCCCTGCCAGCGAGGCCGGAGATCGTGTCATTCCCGCCAAGGCCGGCGATCACATCCTCACCGCGCGTGCCTTTGAGCGAGTCGCTGCCCTTCGTACCCACGATAGTCGCCGCCTTGCAGGGAGGCAGCGCCGTGCCTGGTGGAGTTGGGGCTGGAGTCTGCGCCGCCGTCTGCGCCCCGAGCGCCATCACGCCAGCCGCAGCCACGCCGATCACAATCGCGAATCGCTTCCTCATATCGTGCTGCCCTTTCATCGAAGCCCTCATTTCGGGCCTCCTTCGAGTCGTGGCGTCGGACCTGCCAGCGAGTCGAGGCTCCGGTGCCTGTTTGACGGCCAGAAGGCTCCGACACGGCGGTACATTCTCGGTACAACAGGGCCGGGCCAGGCGTCGTCTAGGCGTGCGCTGGAGCGGTTTGGGGCGCGAGGCGGTCGGCCGTCAGCCCGAGGGGCAAGCGGAGACGTAGTCCTGCTCGGGGACGAGCTCCGCCCACTGCTCGGAAGTGAGGCCGCCGCCGGCGAGCCTGCACGCCCGTTGCAGCCAGAGCTCGGGATCGACCTCCCAGCGGATCCCGCGCCAGAGGTTCGAAGCCGCGCCCTCCCCCGAGTCGTATAACACGAACAGGTGGGCGCCGTCCGGGGTAAATCGCGCCGTCACCATTCCGCCCGCCTCGGCGTTCGCCGCGGGTTCGGGCAGGATGGGCCCGATCGGCTCCCGCGAGGCGACGTCCCAGAGGGCCGCCGACCGGTCCGAGTGCGTGGTCGCAAGTGTGTGCCCGTCCGGGGAGAACTCCACTCCGAGAGTGGACGCGTTCGGGAGAGCGAGCGGAGGTCCCACCCGCCGCCAGCCGTCGGTCGCCCAGAGGGGCGCGCCGCCGTCGACCTCGCCAGCCGCGAGCAGGCTGCCGTCCGGTGAGAAGGCAACCGAGCTGACCTCGCCGCCGGGGGAAAGCCTCGCAACCCGCTCGCCGCTTCCGACGTCGAGGATCTCGACTCCGTTCGGACCTTCGGCGGACGGGACGCTTTCGGGGAACCTGTTGAGGGCGTTGGAGTCAGCACCGAACGGAATCGCCAGCTGCGAGCCGTCGGGGCTGAACGCCAGCGCGAGCACGGATGCAGGCAGGCGCAGCGGCGGTCGAAGCAGCTCGCGCCGGCCGACGTCCCAGATCCGCACCGCGCCCCCCTCCTCCGCCGCGGCGAGCAGATCGCCCTGGCCGAAGGCGAGCGCTTGGACGGTTCGCGGGTTGACCGTCCGAGGGCCCCGGGGAGCGCGAAGGAGCGCGCCGAGCTGCTCTCCCGACTCGACGTCCCAGACCCCGACGCCGCCACCCTCTCCCGCCACCGCCAGCCGACGTCCATCGGCTGAGTAATCGATCGCCACCGCCGCCCTGCCGGGGAAGGCCTCGAAGCTCGCCGTCCTGCGCAGCGTCTCGGCGTCGATCAGCTCCACCCGGCCGTCGAGCCTCGCGACGGCCAGGGCGCGTCCGTCGGGGCTGAGCGCGAACGCAGGCCGACCAGCCTCCTCCCTGGGCCCCCAGCCGCCCAATCCCGTCGGGAACGGGCGCCAGAGCCGGCGGTCCCCGGCCACGTCCCAGACGATCACGCGGCCGTCGTTGCCGGCCGTATACAGGGTGCGTCCGTCAGGGCTGAAGGCGTGCTGCTCGTCGTTGTTGGCCGCGTGGCCCTCGAGGGTTTCGGTCGCGACGCCCTCCTCGACGTCCCACAGGATCACGTTCCCGCTGTCCTCGGCGGTCGAGAGGGTACGCCCGTCGGGGCTGAAGGCTCTGGGCTCGCCCGCCCCGGCGCCGGTCAGCGTCCGCACCCTTCCAGAGCCGAGGTCGAGCAGGCCGAGGCCCCCGCCGGGCTGCCCGAACGCGAGGGTGCGCCCGTCGGGGCTGAGGGCGCCGCCGCCGCCGACCGGGTAGCGGCGGATGACGCGAAGCGTATCCGCGTCGAGCGCCTTGACCCCCCGGCCGGTGGAGACCAGGAGGCGCCCATCCGGGGTCATGACTGCGGCGGCGTGTCGTGTTGAATCCCAACGCGGACGGGCTTTCCGAGCGGCGTGCCCCGGCGGGCGTCGTACCGACGCACGAAGAAGGGCGCATCGCCGTCGTCGGGACCGCGGGAGTAGGGGACGAACAAGCTTCGTCCATCCGGAGCGTAGATGGCGATGCCGAAGGGTACGAACCCTCGGCCGGCCGCAAGAGAGGTCGAGCTGCGCACCCGCCCGGTAGCCGCGTCGAGAATCTCCAGCGTTCCCGTTGCAGAGCTGTCCTCCGCGACGGCGAGCGAGTCGCCCTGCGGATCGAAGGCGATGACGAAGGCGGGTCCGGGCGCCTGATGATCGCCGATTACCTCGTAGGTATCGGTGTCGAACAGGGTCACGGTACCGCCTGCGTCGCTGACCGCGAGGGTTCCCCCGTCGGGGCTCAGCGCGAGCGCGAGGATCGGCTCGCCGCCGCCAGGGCTGAGGACGCCGATCGCCGCGGGGCTGCGAAGCAGCGTCGATAGGAGGCTGGAGCGGGTGGCGGCCGAGTCGTCGAGGGCGACGCCGGCGCTCGCGAGCCGCGCCGCTTGATCGAGGCGCTCCTCGGTGAGGGCCTGGGCGCCGAGGCGCTGGGCGTCGGCGACGGTGGCCGCGCTGCGCGCGCCCTGGCGCTCGGAGAGCGCGATCACCCCGGCGACCACGGCGGCGGCGAGCAGTACGCCGACGCCGGCGAGCAGCGCCCTGAGGCGGCGGTTGGTGCGCCGCTGGCGCTCGGCCTGACGCTCGCCGGCGGCCCGGCTCTCCTCGAGGAAGGAGCGCTCGAGCTGGTTGAGCTCCGGGTCGTGCTCGGCGGCCCAGTCGAGCGCCGAGGCGAGCCGGGCACCCCGGTAGAGCTCGGCCGGGTCGCGCCCGGAGTCGCGCCACTCGCCGGCGGCACCGATCAGGTGCTGGTGAAGGTGGCGACCCTCGGCGTCCTCGGCAAGCCAGCCGCGCAGGCGCGGCCACTCGCGAAGCAGCGCCTCGTGGGCGACCTCGGCCGCCCCCTCGTCGACGGTGAGCAGGCGGCTCTCGGTGAGCACGGCGAGGGCCCGGGCGGCGCCCTCGTCGCGGTCGAGCTCGAGCTCGTCGAGGGGAACGCGGCGGCGGACGAACCCCTCCGCCTGCTCGTCGTCAGCGCCGGCGAGGCGCAGCAGCATCGGGCGCGCCCGGAGCCGCTCGGCCGGACTGAGGCGCTGGTAGGCGTCCTCGGCAAGGCGCGCGACCGCGCCGCTGACGCCGCCGCTTCGCTCATAGACCCCGTAGCGCAGGCTGCGGCCGTCGCGCCGCTGCCAGAGCTCGACGAGGGCCGCGGAGAGCAGCGGCAGGCCGCCGGGCTCTGAGGCGACGTCACCGACCAGCGCCGAGACCAGCCGCGGCTCGACCCGGAGCCCCGCCCGCCGGGCGGGAAGCTCGATCGCCCGGCGCAGCTCGTCGCGGCGCATCGGCCCGACCAGGAGCTGGTTGGCGCTGACCAGGGTCGAGAGCTCGGCGTGCTCGGCGCAGCGCGCGTAGAAGTCGCCGCGGATCGCGAGCACGACCACCAGCCGCTCGTCGGGGTCACCGGCGCCCTCGACCAATGCGTCGAAGAACGCCTCGCGCTCGGCCTGGTCGCGGCAGGCGACGAAGGCCTCCTCGAACTGATCGATCAAGAGCACCAACCGCTCGCCGTCGGGCAGCCGCTCGAGCGCGTCGGCGATCCACGGCGCCGCGCCCTCGTCTCCCGCCTCGGGCACCGCCCGGGCGAGGGCCCGCGAGAGCTCGGCCAGCGGGCGCGCGCCGGGGCGCATCACCGCGCGCCGCCAGTGCTCGGAGCCCGGGACGACGCCGTCCGCGAGCGCCGGCAGGAGGCCGGCGCGCACGGCCGAGGACTTGCCGCTGCCCGAGGGCCCGACGACGGCGAGCAGGGTCGAGCCGACCAGGCGGGCGACGAGCTCGGCGACCAGGCGCTCGCGGCCGAAGAAGTACTCGGCATGGGCGGCATCGAACGGGGCCAGGCCGCGGTAGGGGCAGACCGCCGGCTCCGAGGGATCCGGCGGCTGATCGACGGCGTAGAGGCGGGTATGTTCGCTGGTCCTCTGCAGGTCGACCACACCGCCCGCTACCGCGGCCTCGGTCGCGCGCAGCTCGGTTTGATCGTCCGCCGCCCGGCCCGCCGTGGCGGCCAGCCGCTCGGCCACCTCCGCCCGGGCCCAGCCGCCGGCCGCCCGGTGAATGCGAAGCGGCACCCCCTCGCTCTCGGCGAGCAGTGTCGGCATGGGGATGACGACGCCCTCGGCGGCGTAGAGCGCGGCGATCTCGGCCGCCGCCTCCTCGTCGCAGCGGGTCGAGGCGCAGGCGCTCGGCGGCACCGTTCTCCAGCAAGGCGGCGAAGGCCGGTGGGCCCTGCTCGTCGTGATGAAGGACGCAGACCATGAGCGGCCGACCCTCGGGCGCGCGGGCGAGCGCCGCGGCGGCCTCGAGCACGCTCGGGGGGGCGTCGTTGGCGTAGTCGAACACCAGAAGCGTCGGTCGGTGGCCCGTGCCGGCCTCGGCTACGGTCGCCAGCGCCGCCTCGGCGACCTCGCCACCGCCGGCATAGAGGACCGCGGCGCCCTCTTGCTGGACCTCGCTCGCGAGCTCGGCGACGAGACGCGTCTTGCCGATCCCCGCCGGCCCCCAGACCATCACGCAGGCAATCCGGCCCTCGCGCGCCCGCGCCCAGCGCCTGCGCAGCCAGTCGAGCTCGCGCTCGCGTCCGGCGAGCAGCGGCGAGCCCCCCTCGAGCTGGACCGGCAGCTCGACGGCCGGCGGCGGCGCCTCGAGGGCCGGGTCCTGGGCGAGGATCTGCTCCTGCAGGCGCTTGAGCTCGGGGCCCGGCTCGACCCCGATCTGCTCGATCAGCGCCGCGCGCGCCTCGTGGTAGGCCTCGAGCGCCTCCGACTGGCGCCCGTCGCGATAGAGGGCGAGCATGCGCTGCGCGTGCAGATGCTCTCGCAGCGGCTCCGCGGCGATCAGGGCCTCGAGCCGGGCGACCGCCTCGGGGTGGCGCCCGGCGGCCAGCTCGGCATCGATCGCCAGCTCGATGGCCCGCATGTGAAGCTCCTCGAGGCGACCGATCTCCGGGGCGGCGAACGGCTCGGAGGCGACGTCGGCGAGCGGGGCACCGCGCCAGAGCTCGAGCGCGGCGCCGGCCAGGCCGTTCGCGCCGCCGCCTCTCGGCTGGCGAGCGGCCTCCTCGACCAGGTCCTCGAAGCGCAGCGCGTCGACCGCCTCCTCCGCCACCCGGAGCTCGTAGCCGCGACCCCGGGTGACGATGCTCGCCCCTCCGCCGTCGGAGGCCAATGCCTTGCGCAACTCCGAGACGTGGGACTGGAGGTTCTTGGCGGCGCTCGCCGGAGGCCGATCCCCCCAGAGGCCATCGATCAGCTCGTCGGCGGCGACCACGCGGTTGGCGCGCAGCGCGAGCATCGCGAGCACCCCTCGCAGCTTGCTTCTTCTGAGTGATAACGACCGGCCGTCGACGAGCGCACCGACGCGGCCGAGGACGCGGATCTCTACAGCCAATGCCCCTCTTTCCTGAGCGACCGTACACCACGTGCGGCCCGCGCGATCAACCGGTTCGATCGCTGCTGGGCCTCGGCGCCCAGGCCGTGGTGCTGGCCCGTCTACTCGCGCGAGTCGTCAACGGCGCCGGAGAGGTCGCCTCCGCACACGCCCGTGCGCGTCATCGTCGCGTCCCGTTTCAATGGTTCTTATCTGGAGGCCCGGCCTCGCTCCCGCTCTCGACGAACACCGGGGGTCAAGTTCTCCTCCGACATCGCCCACGCAGTATCTCGCGGCTACTCGCGAACCGCTCCTTTCCATGCAAAGCGGTAGTGCCCGGCCCCAGGAGTCCTGGCCATGCGGTCTGCCTCAATCAAATGCGGCCGGCGTCGGCTGCGAGCATCAATCCGGGCATCAATCTGAGGACAGCCAGGGAGAAGTCAGACGACCTCGCCAGGCTTGAACTCATGCCTGAACAGGCGAGAGGCCGTTGTGCTGTCGATCTCATAACCCGAAGGTCGCGGGTTCGAATCCCGCCCCCGCTACTAGCCAAGGGCCCTCGAAAGAGGGCCCTTGGTGTGCCTAGGCCCAGAGAAATCCGGGCCTTTCATAATCCGCGGCGATTGGGAAGCGCGTCGATTTTGAGCCGGATTTCGTCGGCTACAGCCAGCGTTTTCGGCAGGGGAGCTCCCTACTAAGGGGTGGAGCGAGGGGGGCCAAGGCAGGCCGCAAACCCGCCCTTGGCGGTTGCCCGGACAGGGGGTCACTCGCCACCCGTCCCGCCCCTCTCGCTGAGCCCCGACTTACTCCGACAGCCCGGCGGCTTCGAGGGCTTCCGCTCGATCAAAAAAGCTTTGCGCCTGGCTGATCAGTCCATCTCTGAACCGAAAAAGGTGGCACCACGGCCAGTCCACCGGAGGGGCATCCGAATAGACCCCGTGGAACCGGGTGATGCCCAGCGCCCTGTCGTCGAGGTCAATGATCTCCTCGACGTCGACCGAGACCTCGCCGTAGATCCATATCTTGTTCAACCATCCGCCGCACGTTCTCCTTGCCCACGTACGTCCCCCCGCCGGGAAAGCGCGAGTCACTGATCCAGACGATGTCATCGGTCGCGAGCTCCAAAAGCCCCTCGACTCCTCGGGCTTCAGCGAGCCTGTAGACGCGCCGTACGATCTCGACGTTCTCCTCGGACATCGCCCGCCAGTATCTCGGCCCGAAGCGCCGCTTTCCATGCGGAGGAGTCGCCTTCCGGATCAGTCCGCTCGCGGCTCCTCTGCGCGAAGACCAGCTGCAAGGTGAGTCACGGTCCAAGCCCGCGGGAGGAGCAGCGAGGCAATCAGGGCGAATAGGCACACTCCGCCATGAGAAGGCGTGTACTTCGTCGACCCGCATGCTCAGGCGTTCAGCGCCGTTCGCGTCGCGCGCTGTGTGCTGCGAGTGCTCAGAGCCGGTCGTGAGGGTAGTCCTCCGCGCGCCGCTGGAAGGAGATAATCCGGGGGTTCTGAACGACCCCGTCGCGGACCTCAATCGCGCGGCGGATCGTCTCCTCCCGCCTCCAGACCTCGGGCCCCTCGCATAGCGGGCGCAGATAGGGGATCAGCGCCCTACTGATCTCCCAGGTCGCTGAGTTCCAGAGCAACGAGGGACTGTGGTCGACCGCATAGCAGCTCAGGCCGTCGCCGAGCTCGAAGATCGGCTTCTCGAAGCTGGTCGGACGCGCCCATTCGAAGCCCATCCCTGCATCGGCGGAAACGTCAACGAAGAGCGTTCCCTCGCGAAACAGCGACAGCTCATCGTTGGTGACGAAGGTGAGGGGAGCCTCGGTGTCCTGGAATACGCAGTTGACGATTACGTCCTGTTGAGCCAGGAAGCCGGACACCGACTCTTCGCGGCTGTCGAGCGCGAGCGGGTGGTCGGGATCTCGGGTGTAGGTGATTAGGCGCACCGAGTGGATCGGCGCGGCAACCGCCGCTGCCTCGCGGTGGGTGAGCACCGAAACGTCGTGGACGCCCAGCGCCCTGAGGGCGAGCACCGCTCCGCGGCCCGTTGCGCCGAAACCGATCACGGCCGCTCGCAGCCGGCGCCCATACTCGCCGGTGATCCCCTTCAGCTGCATCGCGTGCAGAACCGAGCTGTATCCGGCCAACTCATTGTTCTGGTGGAAGAGATGAAGGCCGAAGGACCCGTCGCGCGACCAGTGGTTCATCGCCTCCCAGGCGATCAACGTCAGGCGGTGGTCGATCGCGAGCTGGGTGAGCTCCTCGTCCTGCACGCAGTGGACCCAGCCGCACAACACCTGGCCCTCGCGCATCTCTGCGAGGTCCGCCGGCATCGGCTTGGGAAGCAGCAGCAGGTCGCATTCGCGCATCAGCTGTTCGCGTGTGCGCAGGCCGCCCACCAGGCGCTCGAGCGCTCCGTCGTCGACGCCGAAGCGCGCTCCGTAGGCACGCTCGAGGAAGATCCGTGGCCGCAGGGCACCGTCGAGCTCCCCGAGTTGGGACGGGTGGATCGGCAGCCTGCGCTCGTTCTCCTTGCGTGAGCTTGCGATGACTCCGAGGCTGAGATTGTTCATGAGCGCAGGCGCAGCAATCCGAGCCGGCCGCACAGGGAAAGCTATCTCGCGGCCGCCCTCGGGCACCGTGTCGCAAACCGTGGGTCGCCGGACCGCTCAGATCTTCAGCTCTTCGCCCTTAAGGCCGCCGGATGAGACGCGCATGAAAGTCCGCCAGTAAGCGTGTAGTGCTCCCACTCTGCGGTGTCGCATTCGCACAGGTCCTTGCTGGCGGGTCCTGACCCGCGCGGGATCACCTTCGAGCACGGCCAATATCGCGGCCCACTTCCGCGAGCTGATGCAGCGGCGTAGACCGCTCATCGGCAAGCCGCGCCAGTAGTCGGGCGGGCCGCCGGCGCGACCGCTCGTGGGTGGCCCCCATCTACCCGCCCCTCCGCGCGAACAGCCCGCAGGTTTCGCGAGCTTGTGCCGCGCGGGTGGCTTGCCGGATCGCGCGTCAGCCACGCCGGCCGAAGCCAGAAGCGCGGCCCAGGCCGCGAGTATGGCGAGCGAGGGGAGCGCCGCACGAGCAATAAGCGTCATCGGGAATTTGCGTGATCGAGGCAGGCATGACATCGGGCGGTAGGCGATGGGTGCTGGAGTGGTCACGGCCGGAGCTCCGTGGTACCAGCCGTGGTACCGAACTGAGAGAAACTGACCTGATCTCAGCTCATCTCATCGCGCCTGGGATCGCCCAGCGTGAGCCCACCGAACGGCTTCAAGGGATCTCATAACCCGAAGGTCGCGGGTTCGAATCCCGCCCCCGCTACTAACCAAGGGCCCTCGAAAGATGGCCCTTGGTGTTTCCGAGAAAGAGGGCAAGTGCCGCCCTTCCTCTAGCCCTTTTCGTCGGCCCTAACCCGGGTCCCGCATTCGCCTCCCAGGATCGCGGCCGCGTCCTCGAGGGCGCCGATCGCAGCCAGGCGCCCGCTCGCCTCCGCAAACCGGCAAGCGGCCTCGACCTTCGGGCCCATCGACCCCGGGTCCCAGCTCATCCCACGCAGCTCGGCGGCCGAGGACTCGCCGAGCGGCATCGCCTCAGGCGTGCCCCGGCCGGCCTCCACCGCCGCGACGTCGGTGAGCAGCAGCAGCGCGTCCGCCTCGAGCTCGCGGGCGAGCAGCGCCGCGGCGAGATCCTTGTCGATCACGGCCTCCACTCCCGCCAGCCGTCCCTCGTCATCGCGGACTACGGGAATCCCGCCTCCCCCCACGCACACCACCAGGACGCCCGCTTCGAGCAGCAACCGGATCGTCGCCAGCTCCACGATGCCGCGGGGCTCAGGTGACGAGACGACCCGACGATAGCCCTCGCCGTCCGGTGCGATCGCCCAGCCCCGCTCGGCGCCCAGGCGCTCCGCTTCTCTGCGCTCGTACTGCGGGCCGATCGGTTTCGTCGGCCGGCTGAAGGCGGGGTCGTCGCGGTCGACGAGCACCTGCGTGAGCAGCGTGGCGACGGGCCTCCCGCCGAGCGCGTTCTCCAGGCCTTGCTCGAGCAGGTAGCCGATCATCCCCTCGCTCTCCGCCCCGAGGACGTCGAGGGGATACGGCGGGACCTCCCGGTAGGCCTCACTCTGCAGCGCCAGCAGGCCGACCTGGGGGCCATTGCCATGAGTGACGACCACGTCGTGCGTGCGCGCAACCTCCGCTACCGCGGCGACTGCCGCCGCGACGTTCCGCCGCTGCGTCGACGAGTCCGCCTGCTCGCCACGACGGACGAGGGCGTTCCCGCCGAGTGCCACGACAACGAGTTCGCTTGTCATACAAGGGTTCTATCGTCTGTCCGTGGCGCGAAGGGTGATCCTGATGGGCGCGGGAGGGCGCGACTTCCACGACTTCAACGTGGTCTTCCGGGACGACCCGGAGGTGGAGGTGGTCGCCTTCACCGCAACTCAGATCCCGGGGATCGAGGGACGCACCTATCCGCCCTCTCTGGCTGGTCCCCGCTACCCGCGCGGAATCCCGATCCTCGCCGAGGAGGAGCTGCCGCGGCTGATCGCCGAGGGCCGGGTGGACGAGGTCGTGTTCGCGTACTCGGACGTCTCCTACACCGAGGTGATGCGGAGGGCGGCGATCTCCGCGGCGGCGGGCGCCGACTTCACGTTGCTCGGCCCGCGCTCGACGATGCTCGAGAGCAAGAAGCCGGTGCTCGCCGTCTGCGCAGTGCGGACGGGCGCTGGCAAGAGCCAGACGAGCCGAGAGTTCGGCCGCATCCTGCTCGAGGCCGGGCTCCAGGTTGCTCTGCTGCGGCATCCGATGCCGTACCACGACCTTGATCGGATCGCCGTTCAGCGCTTCGCCAGCCTGGCCGACATCGACCAATCGGACCCGACGGTCGAGGAGCGGGAGGAGTACGAGCGACCGGTGGAGATGGGGATCGTCGTCTACGCCGGCGTCGATTACCGTGAGATCCTCGCCCGAGCCGAGAGGGAGGCGGAGGTGATCATCTGGGACGGCGGCAATAACGATCTGCCCTTCATCCGACCCGATCTGCTGCTGGTCGTCGTCGATCCCCTCCGGGCGGGAGACGAGCTCAGCTATCACCCGGGCGAGGTGAACCTGCGAATGGCGGACGTCGTCATCGTCAACAAGGTCGACAGCGCCACCGGCGACCAGGTCCGCCGGGTGCTCGACGATATCGCCCTGGTGAATCCCGACGCCGCGGTGATCGAGGCCGCTTCGCCAGTGTCGCTGGCGGAAGGTCCCTCGCTCGCCGGCAAGACCGTGCTGGTGGTCGAGGACGGCCCCAGCATCACCCACGGGGGGCTGAGCTTCGGCGCCGGGACGGTCGCCGCACGGCAGGCGGGCGTCGGAACACAGATCGACCCACGGCCCTTCGCCGTCGGATCGATCGCGGAGATCTACCGCCGCTTCCCGCACATCGGACCGGTCCTGCCCGCGATGGGTTACTCGCACGAACAGCTGCGCGAGCTCGAGCAGACGATCAACGCGACTGAATGCGACGCTGTGATCGGCGGCACTCCGATCGACCTCGCGCGTCTGATCGGGTCCGATCATCCGATCCGGCGCGCCTCCTACGAGTTCGAGCAGCGCAGTGGCCCGTCCCTAATGGAAGTCCTCTCGGGCGTCGTCGGTCTGGGAGGCCGCTGAGCCTCTCAGCCGATCCCGGACCCGCCCCGCTACTAGCCAAAGGGCCCTCGAAAGGGAGTGTTCTCTCAGGGCCGGGTCCTCCGCAACAATTCGAATCAGATGGCCCCTCACCTGAGCCTTCCCCGAGCGTCGGATGCGATCAGTCCCACCGCGCATTACACCGGCCATGCCTGGGTCCGGAACAAGCTCTCGCATCCGGAGCTCGCCACCTGGCAGGGGCAGGTGCTATTTGGGGCGCTCCAACCGCCGATGACGCTGAGCCGACTGCTCGGCGGACCCACGCTGGAGGGCGCTCTGTTGGCACGGCACAGGCTCATTGATCGCCTGCTCGAGCGCGCTATCGAGGCTGGCAAGGTCCGCCAGGTGATCGAGCCGGCATGTGGGATGTCGCCTCGCGGCTGGCGCTTCAGCGAGCGCTACGGCGAGCGGCTGACATACGTCGAGGGTGACCTTCCCGAGATGGCCGAGCGCAAGCGCCACGCGCTCGCTCGGATGGGCTCCTTGAACGGCTGCCACCGCGTCGTCGATCTCGACGTCCTGCGCGAGAGCGGGCCGGGGAGCCTTCGGAGCCTCGTCGAGACGCTCGATCGCGGCGAGGGGCTGGCGATCATCACCGAGGGCCTGCTCACCTACCTGGACCGGGAGCAGGTGCTCGCAAGCTGGCGCCGCTTCGCCACAGCGCTCGCGGAGTTCCGGGACGGCCTCTATCTGTCGGACCTGCGTCTCGCCGGCTTGAACCGGGGGCCCGGCGAGCGAGCCTTTGGAGTGGTCCTCTCCGTGTTCGTGCGAGGCAGGGTGCACACACATTTCGTCGACGAGGCGGAGGCCACAGCCGCGCTCAAGGCTGTCGGCTTCAGCCGGGTGCGCTTGCATCGGGGTGACAGCCAGCCTTTGGAGGGCGTCGACCGTCGCGATCCCGGTGCCGAGATCATCCACGTGATCGAGGGCACGGTGGGATGAGGACTCGCCGCCACCGCGGCTGAGACCGACCTGTATGACGGACGGCGTAGAACAACTGCCGGCCCTGGTCTCGGCGCTGCTCGAACCGAGTCTCTATCCCCACTCGCCCGAGGGGGTAGAGCTCCGTGAGACCAACACCTCCTGGGTCTTCCTCGCCGGCGACCTCGCTTACAAGGTGAAGAAGGCGGTGAGCTTCCCGTTCCTCGACTACGGCACCGTCGAGCGTCGCCACGAGATGTGCCGGGAGGAGATTCGCCTCAATCGCCGGCTCGCCCCACATATCTACTTAAGGGTCGTGGGGATCGCGCGAGAAGGGGATCGGTATGTGCTCACCGCGGACGACAGCAGCGCGGTCGAGTACGCGATCGAGATGAGGCGGGTCGAAGAGGAGCGCAGCCTCGAGGCGCTGATCCGTGGCGGGCGGCTCGACCCCCGCGACGTCGACCCCGTTGCTCGCCGCCTCGCGAGGTTTCATGCCGATGCCGCGGTGGCTCCGCGGCGATTCCGGCGGCCCGATGTCCTGGTCGAGAGCCTGGAGGAGAACCTACGGACGCTCCGAGAGGCCGGCATTCTCACCGTACGCCGACTGGATGCCGCCCAACGCTTCACGCAGGCGTTCGTGGCCGCGAATCGGAGGCGACTGGAGGCACGTGCACGCGGCGGGATGGTGCGAGAGTGCCACGGTGATCTGCGTGCTGAGCACGTGATCGTGCCGGCGCACGGCGACGTCTACGTCTACGACTGCCTGGAGTTCAACCCGGACCTGCGCAACATCGATGTCGCCTCCGATCTCTCCTTTCTGATCATGGATCTGGCGCGTCTCGGTGCCGACGACGTCGCCTCCCGGCTGCTTGCGCAGTACCGACGCTCCGGTGGCGATGCCGGGGACGACTCGCTGATCACGTTCTTCGCCTCTTTTCGGGCCTGGGTACGAGCCAAGGTCGCCTGCCTGGCGGCGCTGGACGCAGCGCGGGACGATTCCGAGCGCACGAGATCGGAGGGCGAGGCGCGCGAGTTTCTGCGATTGGGGCATCGCTTCGCCTGGAGCGCCCGCGTCCCTCTCGTGCTCGCCATCTGCGGGGTGGCCGGCTCGGGCAAGAGCACGCTCGCCGGAGAGCTCGGGGACGCCAGTGGCTGGCCTCGGGTCTCGTCCGATCTCACCCGCAAGCGGCTGGCCGGGGTCTCGCCGACCGCGCGTGCGGATCCGCGGCACTACACGAGCGAATTCACTGAGCGGACCTATCGCGAGGTGGGAAGGTCCGCCCGCCGGTTGCTTGAGCAAGGGACCGGGGTAATCGTCGATGCGACCTTTCATCGCCATTACGAGCGGGACGCGTTCCGTGCGGGGTTCGGTCACCCCGACGCCCGACTGCGGTTCGCCGAGTGTCGAGCATCGGCCGAGAAACTCGCCGCACGGGTGGACATCCGGACGTCAATGCCGAAGCGGGTCTCGGACGCCGACCAGGCGATAGTCGAGAGACAGCTGGACGAATTCGAACCACTCCACGAGGTCCCGCCGAGACAGCACATCCAGCTCACCACCGATGCGCCTGTTCAAGAGCTGCTGGAGGAGGTCGAGGCCTTCATCGATGGCACCATGGAAGACGTTGGTGCGTGGCGATGACCATCGTGATCGGACACGGCGGTGCGAGCGCGATCGCTCCGGCGAACACGATCGCGTCGTTCGACGCGGCCCGGCGCGCGGGCGTCGACATGATCGAGTTCGACGTCCGGCCGCGAGGATCGCGGCTGCTGGTTGCGCACCTCGCTCCCCAGGCTCGCCGGCGCGGCTGCCTTACTCTCGACGACGCCCTGGACCACCTCGCGGAGCCGCGCTTCTCGGGGATCGCGTTGAACGTGGACGTCAAGGGCCGGGGCTGCGAGTCGGCGATCGTGGCGATGCTGCGCGCGCACGGCCTGCTGGAGCGCTCCCTGATCTCATCCCAGTCGGCTGACATCGTCGAAACGGTCCGGACGGTCGCCGCCAATGCCCGGACCGCGGTCTCGATCGGCGGATACGTCTCCCGCCGCGCCAACCGCTGGCACCCGCGTGCCTGGCGTGAGCGGCTCCTGCACGAGCTCGCCGCCGGCCGCTTCGGTGACGTGATGCTTCACCACAAGCTCGTGGACGCTCAGATCGCGGAGTCGATCGGGCGACTCGGTCAGCGGCTGTTCGCCTGGACCGTCGACGAGCCGGCGCTGTTCGCGAGGATCGCGGATCTTGGCGTCGCCGGTGTGGCGACGAACGATCCGGCGCGCCTCAGGGCGCCGCATTGACGCTGCTATTGGATCGTCTCACCCGCAACGCCGGCCACGCGGTCGAGCTTGTCGGCGCGGCGTGGCCGCAGTTCGTCCGTCCGCTCATGCTCGAGCTCGTCTCACACCGGCCGATCCGCGAGGTGCTCCCCGGCGTCTATCACTGGACGGCGATTCATCCACGAATCAGGCTGCCGGTGGACTCCTACTACGTCGAGCATGCCCGGGTCCTCCTCGACCCGATGGTGCCGCGTGACGGCCTTGATTGGTTCGAGCGGCGAGAGACCCCCGAGCAGATCGTCCTGACGAACCGCCATCACCTCCGCGACGGCGAGCGCTACGTGGAGGCGTTCGGCTGTTCGATTCGCTGCAGCGAAGCCGGCCTGCACGAGTTCGAGCACGGACCCAAGGTGGAGGGGTTCGCGTACGGGGCGGACCTGGCGCCGGGGATCACCGCGCACGAGGTGGGAGCGATCTGCCCAGACGACACGGCGCTATACATCCGGGCTGGCACTGGCGCGATCGCGTTCGCCGATGGCCTCACGCGCCCACGCGGCGGTCGGCTTGCCTTCATGCCCGGCTTCCTGATGGGGGATGACCCTTCGCGGGTGCGAGCTGGGCTGCACAAGTCGTTTCGCCGACTTCTCGAGCTCGACTTCGACAACCTGCTATTCGCGCACGGCGAGCCGCTGATCGGCGGCGGCCGGGCGGCCCTGCGGGAGTTCGTCGTGTCCGGATGACCACCCCGTCGGAGGCTTGCAGCGCGACGCCGGTGCGCTTTCGAGCTCGCGTACTTCAAGGCTTCTCATAACCCGAAGGTCGCGGGTTCGAATCCCGCCCCCGCTACTAGCCAAGGGCCCTCGAAAGAGGGCCCTTGGTGTTTCAGGACCACCAGAGTTCGTCATAGAGTGCGCGGCGTGCGGCTGATTCACACCTGCTACCGAATCACCGACTCGGAGCGCTCCGTCGCCTTTTATGAGGCGCTGGGACTCGAGAAGCGCCGCGAGCTCCCGATCCGAGACGAGGCCACCAACATCTTCATGGGTGTGCCGGGCGAGGAGCTCCCGGAGCTCGAGCTGACCTATAACCACGGGGTCGACCACTACGAGCTGGGGACCGCTTACGGGCACGTTGCGCTCACGGTCGATGACCTTGATCGCACCCTCGAGGAGCTCAAGGAGATGGGGATCGAGCCGGAGAAACCCCCCTACCGCATACACGAGGGCGGCTCGCGCCTCTGCTTCGTCAGGGACCCCGACGACTACAGGGTCGAGCTGCTCGAACAGGGAGACTGAGGGGCCCCTCAGATGACGTCCCGGATAGTCGTGCTCGGGGCGGGGTTCGGCGGTCTCGAGCTGGCGACGATCCTCTCGGAGGCGCTCGGCGAAGACGCCGACGTGGTCCTGATCGAGAAGGGAGACGCCTTCGTCTTCGGCTACTCGAAGCTGGACGTCATGTTCGGGCGGGAGACACCCGACGCCGTCCGGCTTCCGTACCGCGATTTCGTCAAGCCCGGTGTCCGCTTCGCTAATGAGACGATCACGGCGATCGATCCGGAGAACCGAGGTGTGACGACGGACGCCGGCGAGTACGAGGCCGACGTCCTGGTCGTGGCACTCGGCGCCGACTACGACGTGGGCTCGACGCCGGGCCTCGCCGAGGCCGGCAACGAGTTCTACTCGGTGGCCGGAGCGGAGCGGATGAGGGAGCTGCTCGAGGAGTTCGAGGCCGGGCGCGCCGTGATCGGCGTCTGCGGGGCGCCATTCAAGTGCCCGCCTGCCCCCAGCGAGGCCGCCCTTCTCCTCCACGACGATCTCTCGGCTCGCGGAGCTCGCGAGCGGTACCAGATCACCTTCCTGATGCCGCTCCCGAGCCCCGTCCCTCCGTCGCCGGCAACCTCCGAGGCGCTCCTCGCCGCATTTGCCGAGCGAGACATTGAGTTCGTCCCGGGCGCCCGGATCGACCACCTCGACGAGGATCGGAAGCTGGCCGTGCTGCAGGACGGGCGCGAGTATCCCTTTGACCTCTTCCTCGGGGTCCCCAAGCATCGCGCCCCCGACGTCGTCCTGGAATCCGGGATGGCGGAGGAGGGCTACATCTCGGTCGAGTCAAGAACGCTCCGGACCCGTTTCCCGGGCGTGTATGCCATCGGCGACGTCGCGACCGTGGGAGTGCCCAAGGCGGGGGTGTTCGCCGAAGGTGCGGCGCGGGTCGCCGCCGCAGAGATCCTCGCGGAGATCAAGGGAGGAGAGACGCCCGCCGGCTACGACGGGCGCGGCTCCTGCTACATCGAGTTCGGCGCGGGCCGGGTCGGCCGCGTGGACGTCGACTTTCTCTCAGCCCCCCAGCCGACTGGAACCTTCCAGGCGCCTTCCAGCGCCATCGTCGCCCAGAAGCAGGAGTTCGGATCGAGCAGGCGCGCGCGCTGGTTCGGCTGATGAGAGGGGAGCACGATGTCGAGGCATGACGTGGTGGTCGTGGGAGCGGGGCTGGCCGGGTTGTCGGCGGCGCTCGATCTGAAGGCGGCGGGCGCCGATGTGGTCGTGCTGGAGGCCCGCGACCGGCCCGGTGGGCGGGTCGTGCAGACGCAGATGCCCGACGGACGCCTGGTGCAGCTCGGCGGCGAGGTGACCGGCGCCTTCCAGGCGGCCTACCGCGGACTGGTCGAGGATCTTGGGCTGACGATCGAGTCCGCCTTCCCCTCGATCCCCGGCGAGGACACCTACATGCTCGCCGAGGGGCGCTTCGTCGGCAACGACTCCCCCTGGATGACCGACGAGGACCGAGCGAGCTACGCCAGGGTCGAGCAGGCGTTCGGCGCCCTGGTCAAGAGCGTTGACCCCGACGACCCCTGGTCGCACCCGGAGGCCGATCGGCTCGACCGGCTCTCGGTCGGGGCCTGGATGCGCGACGCGGGCGCGACACCGAACGCCGTCCGTGCCCGCGAGCTCGCCTCGCTGGCGCTCTCCTGCGAGTCGGTCGAGCGCACCTCGCTGCTTTCGGACCTGCGCAAGGAGGCGGTCGCGGGCGGGGAGGGCTTTTACACCTACGAGCGGTGGGAAACGGACCGCGTCGCGGAGGGCTCGGGAACGGTGCCGCTGCGGTTGGCCGAGGAGGTCGGAGCCGCCAGCACTCGCTACTCGACCCCGGTAGAGCGGATCAGGGTGGCACGCTCGGGCTGCGTCGTTACCAGCCGCTCCGGCGAACGCTTCGAGGCGGCGGCGGTCGTCTCGGCGGTGCCCGTCGGCCCGCTCCGCAACATCCACGTCGATGGGGTGAGCGAGGAGCGAATGGCCTCACTGCGTCACCAGCGCAACGCCCTCGCGGCCAAGGCCGTGTTCGTCTACGCCTCGTCCTTCTGGGAGAAGCAGGGACTTAACGGAGAGCTCTACTCCGAGATCGGCCTGATCGGCGGCGCCTGGCCCCAGGTTGATGGCGTCCTCTCCACCTTGGTGCCGCCCGAGCGCCTCGCCCCCCTGATTGCCACCCCGGAGGAGGTGACCGAGGCGGAGCTGACCGAGGAGATGGCCGGCGCCTTTGGCGAGGATGCCCGCGAGGCGCAGGCCTTCTTCCTGCGCCGCTGGGGAGTGGACCCCTGGACGCAGGGCTACATCACCTGCTGGCGCCCAGGAGACCTGCTTGCGGTCGGGCCGCTCCATGGCACCCACGAGCCGCCCTTCTACGTCTGCGGCTCCGACCAGTGGGTCTGCGGGTACATGGAGGGCGCGGTCCGCACCGGCCGCGCCGCCGCCGCCGCCGCGCTCGAGAAGGGCTGAGTCTCGAGCGCCTGGGGTACCAGCCGTGGTACCGAACTGAGAGAACCTGAGGTGATCTCAGCTGATCTCAGCGCGCCTGGTATCGCTCAGCATGAGCCCACGGAACGGCTTCAGGGGATCTCATAACCTGAAGGTCGCAGGTTCGAATCCCGCCGCCGATCCGAACTATGAAGACCGCTGCCTTGCATGGAAAGCAGCGGTGCTGCTTCGTCCAAAGTGGCCATTTCGGCAGACGCTCCAGCTAGGCGGTCAGGCTTCGCATCCACGCGCGAAGCGAGCACTCAGACCGACGGGTGACCGTTGACCGCGTTGCGGACAATTCTCGGCCCATACCCATAGGTAGGAGGTCCTGACAGGGGAATTGATCCAGAGTTGGGTCTCGACCGAGCTCGCCCGCCAAGGTCGAGAGGCGCAACCGACCGATCCAGATCAAGACCTTCGAGATCGAGTGACGGCAGTGCCGAAAAGAAAAGGAGCGGCCCCCCTAGTCGCTGACGGGACCGCTCCTTCGAGGAAGCAACGGAATCATGCGAAGCGAACTGTCGACAGCGAAAGCAAACTGGCCGAAGAGGGGAGGGTCTAGCTTGGGATCTCTCGCCAGCAACAACCGGCGATTGAGCGACGGTGCGGCGCCAGATGTGAGCGGGCTACTCCGAAAGGCCGGCGGCTTCGAGGTGGCCCGGCTCTGCGATGCGCCACGGGCGATCTTGCCGTCCCTTAGAGCCGGCTACTTCTTCAGTTGACCCGGAGGGCCTAGACCTGAGGGGCCTCGGACAGGTGTCGTCACGGTTTTCCCGCTCGTTTTCCCGCTCGGCCCCGGAGGCAGGGGACCATGATCACTTGTGTGGCCGGGAGGCGTCCCGCCATGGCCGGGAGGCGTCCCGCCATGGCCGGGAGGCGTCCCGCCATGGCCGGGAGGCGTCCCGCCATGGCCGGGAGGCGTCCCGGCAGGTATCGGGGCAACGGGCGACGACTTATGCCGCTTGGGCCGGTTGGGCTCCTTGGATGTATCGCGCCCGCCCCCGTTGCCGCCAGTACCGGAGGCGGCCCCGGCATTGAAGGTGCTCGCTATCGGACTAGCCGGTGGCAAGCTGCTACCGGGTACGGCGGGATTGCCGTTGCCCTTCCTCTTCTTCTCAGGTTTCGAGGAAAACGACCGCTCTGGTGGGATCCCACCAAAGTCAAGGCCCCCGCCCCCGCTATACGGCCAAAGACCCAAAGAGGCTGTCCCAAGGAGCCCCAGACACACGATCAGCGAGGCGAGGCCGATGCTCCCCACCCAGGTCATGTACGTCGAGCCGATCTTCCTTCCCTTGATCCCGTCGTCCATGACGAGGGGACCCTAGCGAGCCCCACGCCCTTACCCGGGTCGGCCTCCGCGAGAGAAACCGGATTTAGCGAGGTGAGAGATAACCCTCGCCGGCGGCGACCAGCGCCGCGACCGGGACCCCAACTACAGGCCCTCGAAGCATCGTCGCTAGTCGTGACCGTAACCCTGCGCACGGGTCGTGCGCTTACCCAGTTAGGACGACAAGGCCGGGAGCGGCGGAAACTCACAGTGCGTCGCTCCCGGCTATCCAGAGAGGCGCCCGGGAGCACGGGCCTCTCTGGATAACAAACGCGGGTCGAGCTCGGGTTTTTCAGCAGCGGCGCAAAACAGCCGCTGGGAGAGGGGGGGTCGCGGGCGTAGCACGCGGATGCTGGAAACCGCGCCGTGACTAGGATCCCGATTACCGGCCCTCGAGGCACCGCCCCTAGTCCTGTTGGACTTGCCGCGTGCCCCCTGCGCGGAGTAGGGTCGGAACGAGACCCAAAGGCAGGCCGACTAAAGGAGTGCCCAAATGGCTGATGCCGCACTGTTCATCGGGTGGGGTCAGGTGGTGCGCGGACGCGAGACGCGCTCCCTCCAGGTATTCAACGAGAGCGTCGAGTACTGGGGAGGGCTCCAGGGCGACGGCACGATCGAGGACTTCGAGGTCGCGATCATGACGCCTCACGGCGGCGACCTCCAAGGCTTCGCCCTGCTGCGCGGCAGCGAGGAGCAGATCGCCGCGCTGCAGACCGACGAGGAATTCCAACGCCAAATCATTCGGGCCGACCAAATCGTCGAGTCCCTCGGTGTCGTCACCGCCGCGATCGGCGAAGGCCTCGCCCGCGGCCTGGCTCAATACCAGGGCGAGATCGACGACCTGGACTAGGCTAGGGCTCCCTCGGCACCGACGACCTTCCTCGGCGTGACCGATGATCGGCTGATCGCCGGGGAAGGCGAACCAGTCACCTCCGCAACAACATAAGTTCGTCCAGGGGGTGAGCGTAGGACGACTAGGCAGAGAGCACCTGGGATTGATGGGAAGCGACATCGCCCGGTGAGTATCCCGCCAGAGGTGCTGCTTTCCATGCAAAGCAGGACTGTTGGCGGCAACCGACGTCGGTGTCCGTTCGCGTGAGAGCCGGAGCGTCTGATCCCTAGTTGGGGTGCCGACTGGTCTCGCGGATACCCGTGCGGTGGTAGCGAGAGACGAATCGGGCCCCGCTGGTGTTTGTCACGACGACGCTGAGGCCCTCCTCCCGGAGGTCCTTGTGTTCTCGAGAGGGTCGGCAATTTTCATTCGAGACGGTGGCCGAGATTTCAATCCCCCGCTCGATCTTGTCGTACGCGATGAGGGCTGGAAAGGCGTGAGGCGGCTGTGCGGCGCTTCTGCGCCGAGCCGCTGGCTGGGGCGAATGCGCTCCAGGTGAACCAGTGGCCGAATCCACGTTGCAGCGTTCGCGGGCCGGTCATCGTCAGCTGGCCGGCTCGAATCGCGCCGCCCAGCTCGATCCGTCCCAAGTAAACGCGGTAGAGCGTGGTGGCGTCGACGATGACCTCGAGGTCGACGTCGAAACCGGGATGCTGGAGGCAGACTGATACCTCGGCGGGCTCGAGGACTATCCAGTAACGCCGCTTGGGGTCGCGAAAGTCGAACTGAACCACGGTTCGGTTGGGTGGGAGCCGCTGGCGATCGACGTGGCGAGCCATCCAGACGATCAACAGGTCGGGATCGAGTTCCTCAGGGCGCGGATCGGTGAACGACCAAGTCGCCCCCCACTCGCCGATCGCCTGCACGACCGGCTGGAGGTCACGGCCGGCGGGCGAGAGGCGATATTCGAGGGTGCGGCCTTTGGGCCCCGTCCTGCGCTCGATGACCTCGGCCCGCTCGAGCGCGCGCATGCGGTCGGTGAGGACCGAGCGCGAGATCCCTGGGAGGCCGCGTTGGAGCTCGTTGAAGCCGCTCGCGCCGCCGAGCATCTCGCGCACGATCAGAAGCGTCCAACGGTCGCCGAGGATCTCGCTGGCCTTGGCGACTGGGCAGTACTGCGCGTAGCTGCGCATCGCGCTGCCATGCTAGCTGCGGATCGGCCAGCAGGTCTGCTACTCGAACCGGTTGGTTCGAAAGTAGAACTAGTTAGCCCGGGCGGGCAAGCCTACGTTGCTCGCATGGGTACCCGACCGCGGTGGACTCGATCAAGTCGTTCATCGAGCACTGCTAGGAGGACGAGATGACCGCTATCCAGACACCACAGGCACCGCCCCCGCATACGGCCGCGTTCGACGAGCTCGGCGGAACGTTCCGCGGAGAGCTGCTCCTGCCGACCAGCCCCGGTTACGACACTGCTCGCAGGATCTGGAATGGCGCAATTGACCGCCATCCGGCCTGTATCGCCCGCTGCATGGGCGCGGCCGATGTGGCCGCAGCGGTGCGCTTCGCGCGCGGCCACGACCTAGAGATCGCCATACGGGGCGGGGGCCACAACGTGGCCGGCACCGCGGTGTGCGACGACGGAATCGTCATCGACCTCTCGGCGATGCGCGCCGTGTCGGTTGATCCCGTCGAGCGCACGGCTCTCGTGCAAGGAGGTGCCCTGTGGGGAGATGTCGACCACGAGACACAGGCGTACGGTCTGGCCACCACCGGCGGCATCGTGGGCCACACCGGCGTCGGCGGCCTCAGCCTGGGTGGCGGCATTGGTTTCCTCATGCGCAAGCACGGGCTCACCGTCGACAACCTTGTGGAGGCCGAGGTGGTCACGGCCGAGAGCGAGATCATCAGGGCGTCGGCCGATGATCACCCCGATCTGTTCTGGGCGCTGCGAGGAGGCGGCGGCAACTTCGGCGTCGTCAGCTCGTTCCGGTTCGCTCTGCACCCGGTGGGCCCCACCGTCATGGCCGGACCCGTCTTCTGGGCGGCCGACGACACCACCGACGTGCTGCGCTTCTACCGGGACTTCGCCGCCGAAGCGCCCGACGAGCTCGGGAGCGTCGTCAGGCTCGGCACCGTCCCCCCTCTGCCAGCCATCCCCGAGGACCTGCACTGGCGGCCGGCCATCGCCGTCATCTGCTGTTACGCCGGCGCCGTCGAAGACGGCGAGCGTGCGGTGCGGGCCCTCCGCCGGTTCGGGACGCCGCTCGTTGACCTGCTCGCACCCTCGCCGTACCTCGCCTTCCAGGGCGGCCTCGACGACAGCGTCCCCCACGGGTGGCGCTACTACTGGAAGGCGACGAACCTCGCCGGCCTCTCCGACAGCGCGATCACCGTCATCGCCGATCACGCCTACGCCGCCAGCTCGCCCCGGTCATACGCGACGATGTTCCACATGGGTGGCGCCGTCGCCCGAGTGCCACACGAAGCCACTGCCTACGCCGCTCGCGACGTGGCCCACAACATCATCATCGACGCCGTGTGGCTCCGTGCCGAGTCCGGCGAGCACGCGGCGGCCGAGACCGCTTGGGCGCGGCGGTTCCTCCGAGCCCTCCAACCGCACCGCGCTGGCGGCGTCTACGTCAACTTCCTTGATTCCGACGACGACACCAGCCGCGTTCGAGAGGCCTACGGCGATCAGATCTACCGGCGACTCGCCGAAGTCAAGGCGAAGTACGACCCTGACAACACCTTCCACCACAACAAGAACATCCAGCCCGGCTGACGGCCGCGCCGGACCGACCCGCCCGAGATCCAATCAGCTGCAGCTAATTCGCTGCTGTCCTGGGGAGTGACCGCGAGCCGCGTCGCAGAGGACTCGCTCGGTGACTCGCGCCGCGCTCGACGGGTCTCTTGACGCGCCGACTGCCGCCCCGTGGACCTCCGGTGCAAGCCTCATCAGTTCATCCACGAGGCGCTCGAGGTCCATGCGACCGACCGTAGGCCAAGCCTGGCTGGGCGGCAATCGCCCAAAGGGCTCAACTGCATCCGCCGAAAGGTGGATTCGGCCTTGTTCCTCGCCTGGTGGGTGATCCCGCGCGAGTGAGCGGCCGTACAACTCGGCGATGAGAAAGCTTCCTGCATGGGCGACGTGGCGGTCGCACCCGGAGTGCGGCCAGCTGACCATCGGGATCGAGGAGGAGTTCATGCTCCTGGACCCGGTCGACTGGTCGCTGGCGTTCCGCTCCGACGAGGTGCGTGCCGCCCTGCCTGTCCAGCTGCGCGACCGGGTAACGCTGGAGACGCACGCGGCCGTGATGGAGATCGCCACCGGAGTGCACCGCACCGTTGGCGACGCGGTCAGCGAGCTCTCCGGGCTGCGCGATCGCCTCGCACGAGCCCTGGCCGAGCAGAACCTGCGCGCGGCAGTCGCGGGCACCCATCCGTGCGCGGTGGCGGGCGACACAGTGCTCTCGTCGCAGCCGCGCTATCGCCAGATCGGCGATTCGATGCGCGTGCTGGCGCGCCGCGAGCCGACGTTGGCCACACACGTCCACGTCGGCGTCGCCAGCTCCGAGGACGCGATTCGGCTGCTCAACCGGGTGCGCGCGGAGCTGCCGATACTGCTTGCACTGTCGGCGAACTCACCGTTCTGGCGGGGGCGGCCCACGGGCTTCGCATCGACGCGCACGACGCTCTTCGACGCGTTCCCCCGTTCCGGGCTGCCCCGCAGCTTCAGCGGCTATGCCGATTGGATCGCGACCGTCGAGCGGCTTCTGCGCGCGGGCGCCATCTCCGACCCGTCGTTTCTGTGGTGGGACGCACGCCTGCAGCCGCGATACGGCACGGTCGAGATCCGGATCATGGACGGGCAGAGCAACATCGAGGACGTGGCCGCACTCGCGGCGTTGGTGCAGGCGCTGGCGAGCCTGGAGCTGGAGCGATGTGGCGACCCCGGCCCCGAGCCGCGGACCGACGAGCTGATCGAGGAGAACCGGTTCCTCGCCGCCCGCGATGGCATCGCTGCGCGGCTGATCGACGAGCGGACGGGCCGGCGCCTCCCTGTGATCGAGCGACTCGAGGGGCTCCTCGATGCCTGCTGCGGCCATGCGCGACGGCTCGGCTGCGAGCGCCAGCTCGACTACGTGCATCGGCTCGTTCGCCACAACGGCGCCGAGCGCCAACTCGCACACGCCCGTCGCTACGACGACCTGCGCTGCGTCACCGGCTGCCTCGCTGACGCCTACTGGCCGCTCACGTCCGCGCGCGATGACGCTGGAAGCGGCGTCCTGCGCGATCGCGGCACCGACAGCGAGGATGCCGACGGCGGCGCAGCGCCGATCCTGGAACCCGCGTCAAGGGTCGCGTAGGGAGGATCGCTGATGCTCGTCAGCAAGCGACTTCCATGGCGGGCGCGTCGCGGTCCCCGCGGAATGGCGCGCCACCGTCACGATCTGCCCGGTGTCCGCTTCGCTGACGATTACGATCAGGCGCACTACTCCTGCGTGTGTGGCCACGCGTTCAAGGCCGGCGTGACCAGCTCGGTTCGCTGCCCGCGGTGCGGCACGACGCAGCCTTGGTGATTGCGGCTGCGGCCCGCGAACCCAGGGGCTCTCATAACCCGAAGGTCGTTGGCTCAGAGAATCGGCGTCCCTCAGGTGACTTCAGAGAGACGGCCGGTCTTAACGTCGTAGACGAAACCTCGCACCTCATCCGTCTTGGGGATGAAGGGACTTTCCTTTACTCGCTGGATGGAGTCGCGGACGTCATCTTCCAGGTGAGGAAATGATCGTGGGCTCCACTCCGGCCGCTGGCCAGTCTCCTCCTCGAGCCTCTGCTCGAACTCCGCGTCATTGAAGGTGAGCATCCCGCAGTCGGTGTGATGGATCAGCATGATCTCCTCCGTGCCGAGGAGGTGCTGGGAGATCGCCAGGGAGCGGATCTCATCGTCGGTGATCACGCCGCCCGCGTTGCGGATCACATGGGCGTCCCCGATCGAAAGCCCGAGGATCGGATACGGATTAAGCCGCGCGTCCATGCAGGCAACGATCGCGACCTTCTTGGCCGGCGGCAGTGGCAGGTCGCCCTTGTCGAAGCCCCCGGCAAAGGTCTCGTTGTTCTTCAGGAACTCGTCGATGGCGCTCATTTGGCCCCTTTGGATTGGTTCCTCCAAGCATGTCAGGAGCACTAGCCGAGGGCCATCGAAAAGAGGGTCGCTGGCCCGGGCCCGCCGGGGCTGATCCCGGCGGCCCGGATCCCAGCGAATAGAAGCGAGGCCTACGCCAGGGACTTCGCGACGTCCTCGAGGTCGTCGTAGGACTCCTGCATCCCTTCCTCCATCCCGGAGGCGATCTGCATGTCCCGGCTCTCCTTGTTGACGCACTGGATGAGGAGCTCCATCGTCGTGCGGCCGTCGGCCTCGACGAGGGTCATGGTGTTGACGTTGGCGCTCCCGTCGGGGTCCGGGATCCCCTCGTAGGCCTCGGTCTGGACGATCCGCCCGTTCGGGACGATCTCGCGGAACTCGCCGTGGAACCCGACCTCCTGGCCATTACTGGCGTCCATGACGTAGCGCCACTTCCCGCCGACCCGCAGGTCGATCTCGGCGACCGTCATCGCGCCTCGCTGCGCACCCCACCAGCGCTTCACGAGCTCGGGCTCCGTGACCGCCCTGTAGACGAGGTTCGGCGGGGCGTCGAACTCCCTGACCACCTTGATCTGGTCGTCAGCGGGGAGGGTGACCTTTGCCTTACCGCTGTGAGTCATCGCTTCCATCTCCATGCTCCTTTGTCTTGAGTTCTTCCAGCACCTCGTCAAGCCGCTCAAATTGCTCCGTCCAGGTGCGCTCGTACTCCTTCACCCAGTCATGGATCGGCTTGAGCGCCTCGCCGTTGAGGCGGTAGAGGCGCTGCCTTCCTTCGCTTCTGACCTCGACCGCACCCACCTGACGAAGCACCCGCAGGTGCTTCGAGACCTGGGGCTGGCCGAGGCCGAGCAGGGCGACGATGTCGTTCACGGGCAGCTCGCCGCCGGCGAGGGCGTCGAGGATCTGACGCCGCCGGGGCTCAGCCACCGCGTTGAACGCATCTGCTGTTGTCGCTGCCCTTGCCATCAGGAGCAATATATATACCTGTATCGGTATATGTCAAGGGATCTCCCGCGTTCGCTCAGCGCCTTGCAGTGCCTTGAACGGATGTCCGCCACGGCACGCACGAGACCCTCCGTTCGACCGGCCGGAGGGTAGATTGGCTCTCCGGTGAGGCTTCCGTGCGCGGCGTGTTTCTATCGCTGAGGAACTACCAGCGGGACTGGGTCCGTGGGGACGTTGTTGCCGGACTGACGGTCTGGGCCGTGCTCGTGCCCTCGGCTCTGGCTTACGCGACGATCGCCGGGGTGCCGCCCGTCGTTGGTCTCTACGCGGCGCCCGCGGCGTTGGTTCTCTATGCCGCTTTGGGGAGTTCGCGGCAGCTGATCACCGGGCCGTCCGCCGCTGCCGCCGCCCTTTCTGCCGCAGTTGTCGGGAACGCCGTCGCGGGCAACGGAGATCAGTTTCTCGCCACCACGGCAGCGCTCGCGATCGGCGTCGGACTCGCCGCCTTGGTCGCCGGCGTCTTGCGGCTCGGATTCCTGGCGAACTTCATCTCCGAGCCCGTGCTCAAGGGGTTCATCGTCGGCCTGGCGCTGACGATCATGGTCGGCCAGCTCCCGAAGCTGTTTGGAATCGAATCGGGCACCGGTGACTTCTTCGAGCGAGCCTGGGACTTTCTGACCAACCTCGATCAGACCGATGGCCTGACGCTGCTGGTCGGGATCGGGTCGCTCGCGGTCCTGTTCGGGGTTCCTCGGGTGGCGCCCGCGATCCCGGGGACGCTGGTAGCTGTTGTCCTGGGAATCGGCGTCGTCGAGCTCTTCGACCTCGGCGACCACGGGGTGACAATCGTCGGCTCGATCAACTCTGGCCTGCCTTCGCTCGACCTCCCCGACGTCAGCCTCGACCGCTTCGGGGGCATGATGGCCGCAGCCCTGGGGGTGATGCTCGTCGGTTTTGCGGAGAGCCTGGGAACCGCCAAGACCTTTGCGCGGCGGGAAAACCGAGAGATAGACGCGAATCGTGAGCTGATTAGCCTGGGCGCCGCGAACCTCGGCGCTGGGATCTCCGGTGGGTTCGCCGTCAACGGCAGCCTCTCGAAGACGGCGGTGAACAGCACCGCCGGCGGGCGAACCCAGCTTGTCGGCCTGATCGCCGCCGGCCTGACGATTCTCACCTTGCTCCTTCTGACGGGCTATTTCGAGAGCCTGCCCGTGGCGACACTTGGCGGCCGTGGTGATCGCCGCCCTGGTCGACTTGATCGACTTCCCGACGCTGCGCGACTACTACCGCGTCTACACCAAGCGGCTCGGCCAGGCCTACGGCTTTGCGGCCAGGGCGGACTTCATCGCCGCGATCGCCGCGATGCTCGGAGTGATGGTCTTCGGCACCCTGGCGGGGTTGTTCACCGGAGTATTGATTTCGCTCCTGCTCCTTCTCTACCGCACCTCACGGCCTCCGGTGGCCGAGCTCGGGAGAGTTCCCGGGGACAGCGGTCACTTCTCGGATCTTGATCGGCATCCGGAGAACCAGCGGGTCGAGGGCATCGCCGTGTTGAGGATCGAGGGCGGGCTCTACTTCGCCAATGCCACACCGGTCGCAGCCGAGATCCGAAGCGCGGCACACCGCGATGACGTTCGCGCGGTGGTCGTCGACGCGGAGACGGTGCCGTTCATCGACGTGACCGCTGCCCAGATTCTCGACCAGCTGGCGCGAGAGCTGCAGGCGGACGGCATCCGACTGGTGATCGCGCGGAACATCGGTCAGGTTCGTGATGTCGTTGGCGCAGCCCTGGGTGATTCGATTCTTGATACCGCGTATCCGACGGTCGACGAGGCCGTGAGGCGGGTCGTCGCAGAGGTTTGAGGACCCGGCACGTCAGGAGCTCGAGCGATCGAAACCTGGACCGTGTGTTACCACTCCGCCAAATGGCGGTCACCGATTTCTCCACCAAGGCGGCGGTCGTCGTGCGCGACGATCTGGTGCCGTGGCAACGCCTGAACGTGACCGCATTTCTTGTCAGCGGGCTGATCGGAGCGGCTGAAGCTGAAGCCATCGGGGACGCGTATGAGGACGCCGATGGCATTGCGTACCTGCCGCTGCTCGTTCAACCGTTGCTCGTCTTCGAGGCTTCCGCGGATCAGCTGCAGCGAGCAAGGGCGAAGGCGTCAAATCGCGGTGTGGCGCTTGCCATTTACACCGCCGAGATGTTCACGACCGGAAACGACGCGGAGAACCGAGCGGCCGTCCGCGCGGTCCCCACGGAGGAACTCGACCTGGTGGGGATCGGGATCCGGACCAACCACCGCGACGCGGACGCCGTGCTTCGCGGCATGAGGCGTCACCCATGACCGGCGCACATCGCACGTGCGGCGGCCCTTGGTGTTTCCGGGGTCAGGCCTCGGCAAGGCTCGGGAGCGCGCCCTCGGCGACGGCGCGTGCAACCCGATCGTGGTCGTCCTCGTTCTGGTCGGCATAGGCGAGTGAAAAGGACTCGATCGCGCGGTCGAAGCGATCCGACTCGCCGAGGTACCCGGCGATCATCGGAGCGCGTCCCGTGCGGGCGTGCGCGCGGGCCAGCGCCCAGCCGCACAGGGCGGCGTACCTTTCGAGTTGACGCGGCTTCATCCTTGGGATGTCCATATCTCCCTTCATGTCTCTCAGCTGGCGCACGTAGTACTGCTTCGGCGTCGTGCGGTCCGAGCCGACCGCGGTCGTCCAGCCGAGGAAGGGGTCACCGGCGGCCTGCATCAGCCGCTGTCCAGCAACGACGCGCTCGCCTTGGTGCTCGTAGATGCTCGCGCCCGCGTAGGGCGCCAAGACCGACTGCTGCGCCTCCTTGATCTGGAGGAACAGTGGCGATCCTCGCGTATCACCCATCAAGAGCAGCACGAACGCCTCGGTGCCCACAGAACCCACACCTACGACCTTGCGTGCGAAGTCCGCGAACCAGTGGCGATTGACCACCTCGCGCAGCTCGACCGGAAGCGTCTGCTCATAGGAGGCCATCGCCTCCCGTAGAACCTCCCTCATATCGGAGTGCTCCTCGACCGGCACACGCACGATCAGCGGCGGCGCGGACTGGATCCGGTACTCGCCGTCGACCTGCTGGCATAGCTTCGCGAGCGCGGCCACGCTGGTCCTGCTCTTCGCCTTCTCGATCAAACGGTGGCGCCGGCGCACGTCGGCTTCGGACTCAACGGCGTCATAGATTCGAACCAGGCCGTCGACATCGATCCGCGAGTACCAGACGTCAATGAAGCTCATGCCGGCGAAGCGCTGCATCTGAGTGCGGTAGGCCCTGGCCGAGCCACGCGCCGCCGCACGTCCTCGCGAATCGGCGAAGCCGTGATCGCGTGCGGCGACAACAACGCTCGCGGCCAACCGCTTGACGTCCCACTCGAATGATGCGGGCAGCGTCTCGTCGAAGTCGTTCACGTCGAACACGAGGCGCCGATCGGGCGCGGCGAAGAGGCCGAAGTTCAGCAGGTGGGCGTCGCCGCAGGCCTGCACACGGATGTCCGTCGTCGGCGTGTGGTCCAGGTCCCACGTCATTGGTGCCGCCGCTCCGCGGAAGTAGGGAAATTGGGATTCCGCCATCCGCGTATGGCGGATCCCGACGATCTCGGGCACGCGGCTCGCTGCCTGCTCCTGCAGGATGGCGACGGGGTCCGGCCGGTCGGGCGGAGGATTCCACTCCGCGTGGCTCGAACGGCTGACGACCTTGCGTCGCGCACGACCGAGCCGGCGCCATTCCTCCGGGGCCAACACCTCGTGCGGCGGGGACACGATCCCGGGCGTGAGCTTGGCCACGCGGCGAGTATGGCAGCGGCGGCCCTTAGCGCTTCACTGTCACCCGCAGGAAGGTCGCCGGGATCGAGGTGGCCTCGTCGCTCGTGTTCTGTTCGTTGAACAGGGCGTCGAGCTCAGCGTCCAGGTCAGCCTCGCGGCCGTCGGCTGCCGCCGCCTCGAATGCGTTCATGGTCGGCCCGTAATAGCTCCTGAACACAGTCACCAGCTCCGACGGTGAACCGGGGTAGTTGAAGGTGTAGGTGTCGTTTTCGAACGAGATCCTCTCCTTCGGGACTCCAGCTGCCCCGAACCGCTCGATCACCTCGTCCTCTACACCCCAGGTCATCGGGCTGATGAAGCCCTCAGGGGGCGGCGGGGCATAGGAGGAACTGATCTTCAGGATCTGGGCGACCAGGGTGGGGTCGTTCGGGATCCAGTTCCCCATCACGATCCGTCCTCCCGGTTTCGTCACCCGGACCATCTCACTGGCCACATCGAGCGGCTTGGGAGCGAACATCGCCCCGAAGATGCTGACCACGAGGTCGAAGCTCTCGTCATCGAGCTGGTTCAGGTCCGTGGCATCACCCTCCTGGAACCGCAGGTTGGTCAGGCCGAGCTCCCCGGCGCGTTCGTTGCCGGCGGCGACCAGGTTGCTGGCGATGTCGACGCCCAGTACGTCTGCCCCCAGCTGAGCGGCGGGCACAGCGGTCGTTCCATCGCCGCAACCGAGGTCGAGCACGTCGAGCCCGTTGGTGATCCCCAACTTGCCGACAAGCGCCTCACCGCTCTCTCGCATGCTCGCCGCGATCTGGGTGAAGTCGCCCTTCTCCCACAACGCCTTGTTCGGATTCGTCGTCGCAGTCATCGTCCTGTTCCAATCCTTTGTTCGAGGTTGATTGAGTTAGGAGATAGATACGACCTGAGATAGGAACGAGATTGCAGAGGCCAGGTTTGTGTGCGCGGACTCACGCGGCGGAGATGACCTGTTCGGCCGCCCGCCGCCCACTCCGCAGCGCCCCCTCCATCAGCCCGTGCCATTCGCCGGCCGTGTGTTCCCCGGCGAAGTACAGCGTGCCGATCGGCCGGGCGAGGTCATCGTCGCGAAGTGGCGATGAGATCGTGCGAGCCGAGTAGGAGCCCCGCACCCAGGGATCGTCGTCCCAGCTCGAGAGCAGGGCGCCCTTGGGCTCGAGGTCGAGGTCCTGGCGAAGCGCAAGCAGAGCGGCGACCCAGCGCTCGACGTCGTCGGAGCCGCCGAGGGCCTGGACCGCGGAACTCGTGCCCGTGTAGCCGACCACGAAGGGAGCGGGCTCACCATCCGCGCCGAGTTGCGTGTAGGTCCAGAAGTGACCGGCCACGGACATGATCGCGCTCGGCGGCGCCGGCGAGCGCAGGCGCAGGAAGAGCTTCGAGTTCTGGCCGTAGGTGACCGTGCGCAGGGCCTCGGCGGTCGCGCCCTCGAGTGGAGGGTCGAACTCGATCTCGGCGAGCGGCGCGGTGGGGATCGCGACCACCACCGCGTCCGCCTCGATCTCGTCCCGTTCGGTCGCGACCCGCACCTCTCCGTCCGACCAGCGCACCCTCCGCACCGGGGACGAGAGATACACAGCATCCCCGAGCTCGGCCGCCAGCGCGTCGGCCAGCCGCATGTTGCCGCCCTCCAGCGTGTGGTTGTCGAAATCGCCGAAGGTCGACGCTCCCTCGTCGAGCACCGAGGCCTCGAGGTCGTCGACGGGGTGGCCATTCGAGATCGCCACACGCGTCCGAATCAGCGCCTCCACCGGCGGGTCAAGATCCAGGGCGGCGATCACGTCGGCGGCGCTCGCCGCATCCGGCATCCGGCTGTCGGCGATGCGGGTGAAGGCATCCTCGAGGTCGGCCTTGGGGACGGCCTCGTCGCCGACGGGCACGCGCCGTCCGTACGGCGTCCCCTTGAGCACCATCGGGATCCCGAAGCGGGTGGCCAGTGCCTCCATCGACTCGTAACCGGGCAGGATGAACTCGGCGCCGCGCTCGACGATCGCCCCATCGCCGAAGGGCACCGACCAGACGCGGCCCCCCACGCGGTCGCGGGCCTCGAGCACGGTCACCTCCGCTCCGTCGGCGCGCAGGGCGTCAGCCGCGGCGAGGCCCGCGAACCCGGCGCCGATGACGACGACCCGCTTCATTCATCTCCCAGTCGCTCACGCTTCACCCCCGGGATCCTCCCATCAGGGGATCGTCACGCGTCCCGAACCTCGCTGTGCCTGAGGCGGGGCGACCGCCGGCCTCGGCCGGCGGTCGCCCCTGGCTTGGGGTGGTTCGGCGCCGGTCCGGAACCAGGCGCCATGCGTCTAGCGGACGAAAGCGGCCAGCTGCGAGCCCTTTTGGGGGGTGAAGTTGGTCGACTTCGTCTGCGCCGGACCGGTGCCGTCCTTCCCGAGGGTGGTCAGGGTCGCGCCGTCCGTGCCCTCCGTCGGGCAGATCACCTGCTCGACGCCCTTGATCCGGATCGTCACCGCCTGCGTTGCGGGCGACTGCGGGGTGTTCCCAAAGAACCGGACCAGGAAGTCGTAACCCAACCCGGCGGGGGCGGCCAGGATCTGGCAATTGCCCGTCAGGTTCGGGTTACGCGGCGGCGTGCCTCCGAGCGGGGTGGGCACACCCCGGTCAGACGCGAACACGCGCGGCAGCTGTCCGAACTTGGTGTTGAACAGCTGCGGCAGGGTCAGGTCGGAGCTGAGCACCAGGTTGCCGACCACGAGCGTGTCGATCTCGGGCACTGGCTTCGCCTTCTTCTTGCCCTTGGCCGCGCTCTTCTTCCCCTTCACCTTCTTCGACTTGGCGGGGTTGCCGCCGATGAAGGCGTCGGACCCGTCTCCCGGGGCCCAGATGAAGGAGTCGCTGCCGATTCCGCCGTAGGCGATGTCGTTGTTGTCGGGGAGCTGACCGGCCGGCAGCGCCGGCTGTCCGCCCTCGGTACCGCCGACCATGACGTCATCGCCGGCGTTGGCGAGCAGCACGTCCGAGCCGAGACGACCGATGATCGTGTCGGAGGCTTTGCCCCCGAAGATCTGATCGCTCTTGCGCAACGACTGGTTCGCGGTCACCCCGGGGGGCTGGATCGTCGTGTTCGTGGTGTCGTCGTTGTCCGCGCCGATCAGCACCTTGGGCTTCTTCGCGTTCTCGTTGCCCTGGAGCGCTGCGACGGCGGTGCCGACCAGGCCGACGGCGGTGAGGGCGGCGACCGCCGCCAGCGCCGTTCCGCGCCTGGTTCGCTTGCTGAATCTCATGCTCGTACCTCCTTGTGACGAGTTCTCATTCAGCGAGGACGCGGCACCGGGAGATCTATTCCCGGGCCCGGTGGAACAGTTCGGGCGCGCACGCGTCCTGGGGAGTAAACACCCGGTGAGCTGAGTGGGCCGCGGAGATGACTCACACAGCGGGGCGACGACCGGGAACCGCGCCACGGTGAGGCGATTCGAACGATCTACGCCCTTGAGCTTCGATTCCACCCCGACGCCACTTTTCGAATACTGTCGGCCCGTCGAGCCTGAGGAGCGTGACCATGTCTGATGCAGAGCTGAAGGCCCGCCATCGCAAGATGTGGGCCTCGGGTGACTATCCGGAGATGGTCGAGACCTTTCTGCTGCCCCTGGGGCCGAGGCTGGTGGAGGCCGCCGGGATCGGGCCTGACATGCAAGTCCTGGATGTCGCCGCCGGTACCGGCAACGCATCGATCCCGGCGGCGGAGGCTGGCGCGAGCGTTACGGCCAGCGACCTGACGCCGGAGCTCTTCGATGCAGGCCGCGAACGCGCCAAGTCGGCCGGGGTCGAGCTTGAATGGGTAGAGGCCGACGCCGAGAACCTGCCGTTCGACGACGAGTCGTATGACGTTGTCATGTCCTCGATCGGCGCAATGTTCGCGCCTCATCACCAGGACGTCGCCGACGAACTCGTCCGCGTCTGCCGTCCGGACGGCAAGATCGCGCTGCTGAGCTGGACCCCCGAGGGCATGATCGGCGCCCTCTTCAGAACGATGGGCCCGTTTGCCCCTCCCCCTCCACCCGGAGCGCAACCGCCGCCCCTGTGGGGCAGCGAGGACCACCTGCGGGAGCTGTTCACCGACCGTGTCCACTGGGACAAACTCGATCGCGACAACCTGGAGATCACCGCTTTCGAGCATCCCCGCGACTACGGCGAGCACTTCAAGGCGTACTACGGTCCGACGATCGCGGCGCGCGCCAACGCGGAAAAGGACGGATGCGAAGCGGAGTTCGACGAGGCACTCGACCAGTTCTGCGACGAGTGGAATCGCGGCACCCCCGAGAAGGCGCGATTCGAGAAGGAATACCTTCTCGCCGTTGGCACGCGCGCCTGACTGGCGGACCAAGACTGGTGGTCTTCGAGCCAAGAAGTACGATCGTGGTGGGTCTATTGGGTGAGGAGAGTGGTTGTGGGGTATCAGGATCTGACAGACGCAGACACGGCCGTCGCAGACGGGGAGCCCAAGAACAGCTCGACGACCGTCCTGGTGAGTCGCCGTGAATCGTTCAACGCCGCTCACCAACTCCGAGACCCAGGCTTATCGGACGAAGAGAATGAGCGTCTCTTTGGGAAGTGCGCGAATCTGCATGGGCACAACTACGTCCTCGAGGTCGTCGTGGCCGGCGAAGTCGAACCCGTCACCGGCTACGTCCTGGACCTGAAACAGCTCTCGGATGTGATCCATCGGCGCGTCATTCAGGACGTGGACCACCGCAACCTGAACACCGACGTGCCCTGGCTGGAGGGGCGCATCCCGACCGCCGAGAACCTGGCCGTGGCGTTCTGGGAACGGATCCGCTCGGAGCTGCCGGAGGGGCTGCTGCGGACGGTCCGCCTATGGGAGACCGACAAGAACTGGGCCGAAGTTGGTGACAACACCTAAGACCCCGCGGCGGCGGGGTCGAGAGGTGCGAAAGCGCTACACCACCGCCGACCTCAGCGTGCTCACTCGAGAAGAGGCGAGGCGGTTCGTTCCCCGAGGCGACGGCGATCCACAACTCGATCTCACCCTGGCCTGGGAGCTGCTCTACCGGCTCGAGCCGGAGCTCTATGACCGGCTCGTCAGCGCGGAGCGGCTCCACCCAGGTGTGCTCAGATGGCTGCCTGACGAGGTCGAGCGGATCGTCGAAGTCGGCGCGGGCGCGGGTCGCCTCACGGTCGAGCTGATTCATCGCGCGAGGGAGGTCGTTGCGGTCGAGCCCGCAGCGCCGTTGCGGCAGCTCCTCGACCGCAAGCTCTCGCGAATGGACCGTCGGAATCGCGTCCGGGTAACGACTGGCTTCTTCGACGACGTGCCGGTGGCCGACGACTTCGCCGACCTGGTCGTCGCCTGCTCGGCCCTCACCCCCGCCAGAGCCCATGGCGGCGATCCCGGCTTGGCGGAGATGGAGCGGGTCTGCAGGCCAGGTGGCCGCGTGGTCATCGTCTGGCCAAACCACGTCGACTGGCTCGCCGCCCATGGCTACCGGTACACGAGCTTCGCCGGCGAGATGTTTGTCGAATTCGCCAGCTACGAGGAGGCGGCTGAGCTCACCGAAATCTTCTATCCGAGCGCGGTCGCGGAGGTCCGTCGCCTCGGTCAGAGGCGGGTTCCGTACGAGGTTCTGGGGATCAACCCGCCGCGAGACGTCGCCTTTAAGGTGATGGCGGAATGAGGATCGCGATCATCGCGCCACTCGTGGCCGCCATTCGCGAGCCCCAGCGCGGTGGGTCACAGGCCTTCGTTGCCGACCTCGCGCGCGGGCTTCTCGGTAGAGGTCACGAGGTTCACCTCTACGCGGCGTCCGGATCCGAGGTTCCAGGGGTTCCGGTCATCGACACCGGAGTCGACCACCGGCCGTTGAGCGCCACGCTCTATCGAGCTTCCGGCGCCGCCGATCGTCCGTCGGCCGCGACCGAGAGCGCGTTCGCCCGCGTCTACTCGGCTGTGCGCGAGGACCGATACGACGTCATCCACAACCACGCCTTCGACGCGCCCGCGATCCGGCTCGCCACCGGACTGGGCCCTCCGGTGGTCCACACGGTCCACCTACCCCCGGACGAAGCAGTCGCGGCGGCGCTCCGTGACGCGGCGGAAACCGACGCACCGCCGACGGTCGCGGGCGTATCCGAGTTTCAGGCAAGCGCCTGGCGCCGGGTCGTCCCGATCGACGCGATCCTCCCGCCCTACGTGCCGACCAGCCTCATCGGCTGGTCGCCGGGAGCGGGGGACGGCGCCATCTTCGCCGGCCGGTTGAGCCCGGAAAAGGGAGCAGCGGAAGGCATCGACATCGCCCGGGCGGCAGGGGTCCGTATCGATGTCTACGGCGACAGCTACGACGCCGAATACGTGCGCGCGCGGATCGATCCGCGACGGGCCGAGCCGGGTGTCGGCGTCCACCCAGCGGTGCCGAGGGCGTCTCTCTGGGAGGCGATGGCCGGCGCGGCCGTCGTTCTCTGCCCGGCGAGGTGGGACGAGCCGTTCGGAATGGTCGCCGCCGAGGCGCAGGCGTGCGGGACGCCGGTCGTCGCGTTCGATCGCGGCGCACTCGGCGAGGTCATCATGGACGACCGGACCGGGTTCCTCGTGGCTGCCGACGACATCGACGCCGCAGCCGATGCCGTCAAGAGGACGTCGGGACTGTCGCGTACGGAATGCCGCGCGCACGCCGAACGCCGGCTGGATCTCGGGCGGAGCCTCGAGGCTCATGAACGGCTCTACCGGGGAGTCGTCGGCGCTGGTGCCGGGGCCGCGGTCCATGGTTGAGTCGAGGCATTGGCTCTCGGGGCGGTTGGCGGTGGTCACGGGGGCCAGCCGCGGGATCGGAGCCGCCACCGCCGAGGCCATGGCGGCCGCCGGCGCTCACGTCGTGCTTGCAGCTCGTGACCGTGAGGCCCTCGATGAAATCGCCGCACGCATCCGCGACAGTGGCGGCGAGGCGACGCCCGCGCCGACGGACGTCAGCGAGGCCGGCGACGTCGAGCGCCTGTTCGCGGATGTCGAGGGGATGGGAAGTCTCGCGGCCCTCGTCTGCGCGGCCGGCGAATTGCAGTCGGTGCCGTTCGCGGAGATCACGCCCGAGGTATGGGCGGAAATCCTCGATGTGAACCTGACCGGGTCCTTTCTCTGCTGTCGCGAAGCGTTCGATGCCATGCGGCGGTCGGGCGAGGGGCGGATCGTCAACTTCGGCTCCCTCTCCGGTGTCTACGCCACGGAGAAGTTCCCGGGTCTGGCCGCGTACAACGTCTCGAAGTACGGAGTCATCGGGTTGACCGAGGCGATCGCGGCCGAGGGGAAGGAGCACGGCATCAGCGCCGTCTGCATCAGCCCGGGCGCGGTCGACACCGCGATGCTTCGGCAGGCCAATCCAAGCCTGCGCCCCGGCCTCACCCCCGGCGATGTCGCCGAGCTGATCGTCGCACTGCTCGACAGTCCCCTCGAGGCCGCCAGCGGGGCGAACATCCCTCTCTTCTCGAACGCCTAGCTCGAGCGTCAGGCGCACGTCACTGGACGAGCGACCACAGGTCCACGCCCTCGTCGGCGAGCTGACCGGTGTCGGGGCGAGCTCGACTCGCAACGAGGCGGGCGCATGCTGCCATCTCCCCGTCGGTGTCCAACTCGGGGTCGCCTCCACGGTCGAGCCCGAGGGCTGCCTGTAGCAGTCCCTCCTTCATGTAGAAGCCGATCAGCTTGCCTTCCTCCAGGCTCCCGCGGACCACGAACTCGTCCCACTCCGTGGCGTGGCCGCAGTACTCGAGCTTGTGGTCGTACTGATCGGACCAGAAGGTATGGATGTAGTCGTACGGAGAGGTGGAGCCGAGCATCGACCGCGCCACGGCACCCCCCATCTTCTCGGCGTTGTTGTAGTGCTCGACGCGAACTCGTCCGAAAACCGGATGGAGCTGGTTGGCGACGTCGCCGGCGGCGAAGACGTCGGCGGCGCTGGCGCGGCAGAGCTCGTCCACCAGGACGCCGTTCTCCAGCTCCACCGGCGACGCGAAGGTCGGCACGTCGGGCTCGATCCCGATGCCGACGACTGCGAAATCGCACTGAATCCGATCGCCGTCGGCGGTCACGGCGGCCTCCACGCGTTCGGTCCCTTCGAAGGCGGTGATGTGAGTTTCGGGCAGCAGCTCGACGCCTTCCGCGCGGTGAAACCCGCCGATCACCGTGCCGACCTCCTCGCCCAGAACCCTTTCGAGGGGTACGCGCTGAGGAAAGGCAGAGGTCACCCGAACCCCGAGCTGCGTCAGGGAGGCCGTGACCTCGCAGCCGATGAAGCTCATGCCCAGGACCACCGCGTGGCGATCCGCCACAGCCTCGCGCTTGATCGCATCGCACTCGGCCACTGTTCGAAGCTGATGGATTCCGGATAGCTCGGCCCCGGGGATGTCGAGCCGCCGGTTCCGCCCGCCCGTGGCGATCAGGGTCTTCTGGTACTCGATCTCCTCGCCCGACTCGAGGACCACCTTGTGCTCGGCGGGATCCACCGCGGCGACGGTCGCCTCGAGCCTCTCGACATCGTGCTCCTCGTACCAGTCCGCGGGTCTGACGTACCAGCCGTCGAGATCCTCCTCCGACCGGAGGTATGTCTTGGACAGCGGGGGACGACCGAATGGGACCCCCGGCTCACGGCCGATGAGCACGACTCGGCCGCGAAATCCCTCATCCCGAAGAGTCGCCGCGGCGTTCCCTCCGGTGAGACCGGCACCGACGATGACGATCGGCTTGGCACCGTCTTGCGCGGACATCGAGCGCATTCTCTCAGTGACCCTCGAAAACGTGTGAGGCTATGAGGCTCCGAGTCCCTACCCAAGGAGAGAAGATGGCAGACAGCGTCTACCGGGTCACCGAAGTGGTTGGGGTCAGCTCCGATTCGTGGGAGCAGGCGACTAAGAACGCCGTTGAGAAGGTCAGTGAAACCGTGCGCGACCTGCGGATCGCCGAGGTCGTTCGGCAGGACGTGACCATTGACGGCGGAAAGGTCTCCGAGTTCCGCATCCGGCTCGGTATCTCGTTCAAGTACGACAAGGAGTAGGAGCTCGAGTTCCAGCGGCCGCCGGGTCACCAGCCAAGGGCCCTCGAAAGAGGGCCCTCGGTGTGTATAGGCTGGCCTCACGGAACGCAGGGACGCAACTGAGCTTCTCCAGATTGCCGTCTCCGAAAGCGGAGGCGTGCGTGTCGTGCGCCTGACGGGCGAGCTGGACATGGCGGGCGTCGATCATTTCGAACGGCTACTGGCCGCGGACCAGACTCCGGAAACCGGGACATTCGTCCTGGACCTGCGGGAGCTCACCTTCATCGACTCGTCGGGCCTGCGCGCGGTGATCATGGCTGACCAGCGCGTGCGTTCCGAAGGCGGCCGCTTCATCGTGGTCCGGGGCCCGGACCGGGTCAACGAGGTGATGGAGATGACCGGGGTCGCGCAGCACATCGAGCTCGTCGACGAGCCTCCGGCCGCCTAGGCCCCCCTCAGCCCGAGACGGCGCCTGGAGGGTCGAGGTCGACCTCCAGCCAGACCGTGGTCCACCCGCCTTCGCGATCGACGCCCCAGCGATCTGCGAGTCGCTCCGTCAAGAAGAGGCCCCAGCCTCCCGGTCCTCTCGTGGTCGGCTCGGGGAGATCGGCGCTGAACCCCCCTCCGGGATCGCTCACCTCGAGGCGAATCACGCGATCGGAGGTCTCGACCCGGAGCCTGATCAGGTCACGCGGCCGGAGGCGAGCGTGACGCACACTGTTCGTGACGAGCTCGCTGACCAGCAGGGACAGGTCGAGGTAGACCTTTGCCGGGAGTGAATCGGCCAGCGGCGTGAGTGAAGTCCGCGCTTCGGCCGGACAACGTGGGCCCGGCTCCAACTCGACTGCGATGGATTCGCCCGGCGCCGGCGGGGTCGCCGGGAGTTCGCTCGTCGCCGTGCCAACCCGGCGCAGGACGATCACCGCGACATCGTCATCGGCCTTGCCGTTGTCGGCCATTGCCAGCCGGCCGAGTCGCGCCGCGGTCTCGCTCGCACTGGCGCCAGCGCTCGATCGCAGCAGCTCCCTGATCCTGCCGTCCGGATCGTCGTTGGGGTCGCGCCGCTCGGTGAGGCCATCGGTGAAGAGAACGAGCGCGTCCCCCGGCAGCAGCTCGAGGCGCTGGTCCACCAGGTCGGGGTCGGAGTAGATCCCGAGCAGCATTCCCCCTGTCCCCGCGAGCTCCTCGACCTCACCTTGGGCTCGGACCACGAGCGGATGGGGATGCCCGCCGTTGCTCAGGGCCACGCCATGGCCCGGGCTCGCGACATCGAGCTGCACCAGGACCGCGGTCATGAAGCGATGGTCGGATCGCTGTTCGAGGATGGCTTCGTTGAGTTGTCGCAGGGCGTCACTTGGGCCGGTTGCCTGGCGGCCGACGGCTCGCAGGGTGTAGCGAGCGAGCGCGGTCAGCGATGCCGCCTCAGGCCCCTTGCCGCAGACGTCCCCGATCACCGCCACCCAACGACCACCGGTCGTCTCGAAGACGTCGTAGAAGTCCCCGCCGGCCTCCTGCCCCTGGGCGCCGGCCCGGTACCAGCCGGCCGCCTCGAACTCGGGAATATCGGGAAGCTGGGGAGGAAGCAGCTCCGCTTGGAGATCGTGCGCCAGGTGCTGCGCCCGGCGCTCGGCCCGTCTGCGCTGGTAGGTGAGGATCGCCAGGATCAGGCCCGTCAGGCCCACGATCGCCGAGAAGCTCTGAGCGAGGAGGAGCCCGTCGTCCTGCGCGCGCCTGAAGAACGGCCCCTCCTCGTTGCCGGTGAAGCTCACCGCGATGATGGCGAAGATCAGGGAGGCGAGGGTCGCTCCCGGCTGCAGGAACCTGAGGGCCGCCCAGACAACGATCGGGAAGGCGAGATAGGTGGCGGGAACGTCATTGGTGAAGACCACCAGCTCGATGGCGACAAGGACCACCATCAGGGCGACCAATTCGACGGCGCTTCCCGGCAGATCGCGATAGGGCCAGTGGGTGACGAGCACGAAGATCGCGGACGCGACGAGCAGATCGCCGCCCATGTCTCCGAGCCACCACAGGCGCCAGGTCGTGAGCGCGCCCTCGGAGAGGGAGTCCCCGACGCTGAGGCTGGCGAGGCCGATCGTCGCGCTCACCGCGGTGCTGATCACCGCGCCGAAGACGACCAGCGCGAAGAGGTCACGCAGGCGAAGCAATGTGGGACGGAAGCCGAAGCGTTCGAGCAGCCACGCGCCCACAACCGCCTCCAGCGTGTTGCCCACGGCGATCCCGGCCGCCGTGTAGACCGGCACGTCGGTGGTGACGTTGGCGAGAAAGGCTCCCAACAACACGCCCGGCCACAGGCCACGTCCCCAGAGCACCAGGACGGCGAGGGCGATCCCCGTCGGCGGCCAGATGGCCGTCACGCTCTCGTTGGAGAAGGCGAGCTGCAGCCCCAGCTTCGCTGATCCGAAGTAGACCAGCGCCAGGGCGAGCGCCATTACGAGTTCCCATCCGGAGGTGGCCTGCCTCCATGATCGGATGGGCGGGGAGATCACACCGCCTGTGACCCTATCGCGGCGTCAGCGCCCGATGTGGAAGCCGATCCGCTCCGGGATCGCGGCCAGGCCCCTGCTCAGCGGGCCGGCGCTCGCGCCCTGCTCCTCCGCGGCCTCCTTCGCGACCAGGCCGGTGCGGATCGCGTTGCCGCCCAGCCACGACGCCAAGCCCGTCGGGACCCAGCGAGGCGCGGGATCCACCAGGGCAAGCCGCGATTGCTCGTCCCGCCGGTCCAGGGCCAGGGAGGCAGCGGTCCGCCCCATCATCAGGGACGGCCCGACACCGTTTCCCGTATAGCCGAAGACGCAGTAGACCGGATCCGCGCCGAGGGGGACGACCATCGGCAGGTGGCCAGGGGAGACGTCGATCGGGCCTCCCCAGGCGTGGGTGATCCGCCGGCCCTCGAGACCCGGGAAGAACGAGCGCAGGTGAGAGGCGACTTCTCCGACGACGTCGCCGTCGAGCTCCGTGCGCCGTCCCAGGCGGGCGCCGTAGGCAATCCTGCCACCGCCCCAGCCGAAGGCGATCCGCCCGTCGGGCGTCGTCCGCATGTAGTGGACCATCGCCCGGCTATCGGTGATGCATTCGCCACCCGTCCAGTCGATCTCCTCGAGGAGGTCCGGCACCGGCTCGGTCAGCACGATGTGGCTCGAGGTGACGGTGAGGCGGCCGCGCAGGGGCGAGCCGGCCGCGCCTGACGCCGGGCCGAGGGCAAGGACGCACGAACCGGCGCGGATCCGAGCCTGGGGCGTCTCTACCAGACAGCCCCAGGTCCCGGCGCGGAGCCGGCGAAGCGGCGAGCTCTCGAACACTCGGACTGCGGGACGCTCGGTGAGCCGCTCTCGCAGGCCGAGCGCCAACCGCGCCGGCTGCACCGTCGCGGCGCCCGGGTAGAACACGCCGCCACGGAATCGAGGCGACCGGCACCGCCGCGCCACCTGATCCGCGCTCAGCTCCCGAGCCTGGTCGCCCTCGCCGAGCTCGCGGCAGGCCTCGACGGCCTCGTCCGGGACATCGTCCTGGGCCGGTGCGGCGGAGACCTGCAGGTATCCGCTCTGCCGGTACCACGCGTCCACCTCCTGCTCTGAGCAGAACCGGCCGATCTCGTCAACGGCGTCCTGCGCGGCTCGGAGAACCCCCGCCGCGCCCGCTCCCCCGACCCGATCGCGAAGGGTGTGCGCGCTGAACCACATGGCGTTGACGAAGCCGCCGTTCCGGCCGCTCGGCCCGTGCCCGCAACGATCGGCCTCGAGCAGAATCACGTTCGCCTCCGGTTCGAGCTTGGAGACCTGCCAGGCGGCCCACATCCCGGTATAGCCGCCTCCGATCACAAGCACGTCGCAGTCCAGATCCCCATCGGCGGGCGGTAGTGGCGGCCGCTCGCCGGCCTGCTCGAGCCAGTATCCGTGGGTGGTGTGCTCCATGAGCTCAGCATCATCGCCATCCTCACCGTGGCCGTCATCGCGTGGAGGGAATTCGGCGGCAGGTAAGGTCGCCGCATGGGGCCAGACCAGACGCTGGGAACGTGGGTTCCGGGCGCCGACGCCTCCGGCTTCGGGATCGAGCATCTTCCCCTCGGGGTGATCCGCGCCCGCGGAGGATCCCCACGGCCGGCAGTCAGGATCGGGGACCGGGCTCTCGTGCTGGCGCCGCTTGCTGCTGCGGGGCTGCTCGATGAGGTTGCCGGGTCGGACGGCGGGGCGCTACGGCGAGCGCTCGAGGCGGCCACCCTCAACAGCCTGCTTGCGCTCGGCCGACCCACCTGGTCGCGGCTGCGCACTCGCCTGACCGAGCTGCTCGGCGCCGGGAACGAAGAGGTCGCCGATGCGGGAATCACCGATGACGCCCTCGTCCCGCTCGGCGAGGCCGAGGAGCTCCTCCCGATCGAGGTCGGCGACTACGTCGATTTCTACTCCTCGCTCGAGCACGCCACGAACGTGGGGCGCCTGGCCCGGCCCGATGGCGATCCGCTGTTTCCGAACTGGCGACACCTGCCGGTCGGGTACCACGGCCGCTCCGCCAATGTCGTGGTCAGCGGGACGCCGGTAACGCGGCCCATCGGCCAGACGGCTCCGGAGGCCTCCGGCGGGGCGGCTGGGTTCGGGCCAGAGCGGCTGCTGGACTTCGAGCTCGAGCTCGCCTTCATCACCGGCCCGGGACCCGAAGTCGGCGAGAGGATTCCCGCGGTCGACGCGGCGGAGCACATCTTCGGCTTTGCGCTCGTAAACGACTGGAGTGCTCGCTCGATCCAGGCTTGGGAGTACCAGCCACTCGGCCCCTTCCTGGCCAAATCATTCGCCACCTCGGTCGGGGCCTGGATCACCCCGCTCGAGGCGCTCGATTCCTTCCGGGTTCCCGGACCGACCCAGGACCCGGAGCCTCTCGAGTATCTGCGGGCCTCGGAGCCGCGCGCCTTCGACCTGTCGCTCGAGGTCGTGCTGGTCCCGGCGGGCTCCGGTGAGGAGATCGTGATCTCGAGCGCCAATGCGAGCTGGCTCTACTGGAGCGTCCACCAGCAGCTCGCGCACGCAACGGTCAACGGCGCGGCGGTTCGCGCCGGCGACCTGTTCGCCTCGGGAACGATCTCGGGCTCCGAGCCCGGCACCCAGGGCTGCCTGCTCGAGCTCACGAGCGCCGGCCGGGAGCCGCTCGATGTCGGCGGCGCCGAGCGGACCTTCCTCGAGGACGGCGACGAGGTGATCCTCCGCGGCACGGGCGCGCCGGGCGAGGGCCGGCCTCAGATCACGCTGGCCGAGGTCAGCGGCCGGATCCTCCCCGCCTCGCCGAACGTCCCGGATACCCCCTCCTAGCGGCTACTCCGGGACGTTCGGGGGATCCTGCGGCGCCGCCGCGCGGCGCAGATGCGACCCGACAAGCCGTGCGTGCTAGCCGGTAGTGCTCTGCGCCACGGGCGACGGCGCGCCTTCGCGCCACGAGTATGCGTAACTCGGGTCATCGAGCTCACGTGCCAACGGCGTGAGGCTCATCGGCGCGAACGTGTCCCACATCACCGCCAGCTCCTCGGTGCGCCTGGCGCCGAGGGCCTTCTCGACCAGCCCCGGCTGCGGCCCGTGCGGCAGTCCGGAGGGGTGGACGGTGATCGAACCCACCTCGATTCCCTTGCGGGAGCCGAAGTCGCCGGAGACGTAATAGATCATCTCCTCCGACTGCAGGTTCGAGTGGTGGTAGGGGAGGGGTACGGCCTCGGGGTCGTAGTCGAGCTCGCGCGGGCAGAACGAGCAGACCACGAAGTTCGGGCCCTGGAAGGTCTGGTGGGTCGGAGGCGGCAGATGGATCCGGCCCGTCCGCGGCTCGAAGTCGTGGATGTTGAACGTGTACGGGTAGACGTAGCCGTCCCAGCCCACGACGTCGAGCGGGTGGTAGTCGAGCCGGTAGTGCTGGAGGCCGCCCCTCACCCGGAGGATGAGCTCGAAGTCGCCCTCCTCGTGATGTGTCTCGAGCTCGACTGGCGGGTGCAGGTCGCGGTGCGAGAACGGCGCCGACTCGAGCAGCTGGCCGTAGCGGTTGCGGTAGCGGTTCGGAGTCTCGAACTCGCCCGGCGTCTCGAGCACCAGCAGCAGCTGCTCGCCCGCGTCGAAGCGGAATCGGTAGGTCGTGCCGCGCGGGATCACGATGTAGTCGTGCTGCCGGTAGGGAAGGGTCCCGAAGACGGTCTCGAGCTGGCCCGAGCCCTCATGGACGAAGATCAGCTCGTCCCCCGCCCCGTTCCGGTAGAAGGCCTCGGTCTCTTCGCTCGGCCGGCAGATCGAGGCCTCGAGGTCCTTGTTCCACATCAGGCAGCGGCGCCCCGTGATCGAGTCACCCTCGGCCGGGATCCCGCCCGTCTCGAGGTGGCGATGGACGTGGGCGTCGGGGACCCACTCCTCCTGGGAGATCGGTTCGAACTCGCCGGCCTCCAGGATCCGGCAGGGGGAGGTGTGGTGGTAGAGGATCGACTCGTTCCCCGAGAAGCCCTCGAGACCCATCACCTCCTCGACCAGCAGCCGGCCGTTGGTGCGGAACTGCGTGTGCCGCTTGCGCGGGACCTGTCCGAGCTGGTGGTACCTCACAGGTTTCCCCTCCTCTCCTGCTCGCGCTCGATCGCCTCGAAGAGCGCCTTGAAGTTCCCCTCGCCAAAGCCGCGCGCTCCGTGCCGCTCGATCACCTCGATGAAGAGCGTGGGGCGGTCGGCCAGCGGCTTGCCGAAGATCTGCAGCAGGTAACCCTCGTCGTCGCGATCGGCCAGGATGCCGAGCTCGTTGAGGTCGGCGAGGTCCTCGTCGATCTCCCCGATCCGCTCCGGCAGTTCCTGGTAATAGCTGTCTGGCGTCCTCAGGAAGTGGACGCCGCGGTCCTGGAGGGTGCGGACGGTGGCGACGATGTCGGTTGTGGCGAGGGCGATGTGCTGGACGCCCGGGCCGCCGTAGAACTCGAGGAACTCCTCGATCTGCGACTTGCGCTGCCCCTCCGCCGGCTCGTTGATGGGGAACTTGATCCGGCCCTTGCCGTCCGCCATCACCTTGGACATCAGGGCGGAGTACTCGGTGGAGATGTCCTGGTCCGAGAATCGAATCATCTCGGTGAAGCCGAAGACCCGCTCGTAGTAGGCGACCCACTCCTCCATCCGGCCGAGCTCGACGTTGCCCACGATGTGGTCGATGCCCTTGAAGAAGTCAGCCTCCTCGCCGCCCTCGACCGGCTCGAAGCCGGGCACGAAGGCGCCCTCATAGCCATCGCGCTCGACGAAGGTGTGGACCGTCTCGCCGTACGTCGCGATGGTCGCCAACCTGACGCTGCCGTTCTCGTCGGTCTCCGCAAAGGGCTCTCGAAGCCCGCGGGCGCCGCGACGAACGGCGACCCGATAGGCCTCCTCGGCGTCGGGGACGGCCAGGGCGATGACCTTCACGCCGTCGCCGTGCTCGGAGATGTGACGGGCGATGTCGTTGCTGCCGTGCAGGGGCGAGGTGAGCAGGACGCGGATTCGGCCCTGCTCCAGCAGGTGGCAGGAGCGGTCGCGCATCCCGGTCTCGAGGCCGGCGTAGGCGGTCTCGCGGAAGCCGAGCGCATGGGTGAAGAAGTGGGTGGCCTGGACGCCGTTGCCAACGTAGAGCTCGACGTGATCGATGCCGAGCAGCGGCATCTCGTCGTTCTTCGGGACCGGCGGCGCCGCGGTGCGGAGCCCCGTGCCCTCTGCGGTCTTCGCCTCCATCACTCCTCCTGTCTGAAGAATTCCTTGCACCTTGCGCTGACGGGTTTATGATTCCCGCGCAAGGAGGGGTTCACAAGCCCGATTCGTTGCGTCATCGGCCGCAGAATGGCGATCACCGACAAGACAGACGAGCAGATCGTTGCGCTCCTGCGCGAGAACGCCCGCCGCTCCTACCAGGACATCGGCGAGCGGGTCTCGCTCTCGGCGCCCGCCGTGAAGCGGCGCGTCGACCGGCTCGAGGCCGAGGGAGTGATCCGCGGCTACACCGCCACGGTCGAGCCGACCGCGTTCGGCTGGCACAGCCACGCGTTCGTCGAGCTCTTCTGCGAGGGGCGGATCTCGGGCGCCGAGGTGAATGCGGCGGTCTCCAAGCATCCCGAGGTCGAGGGCGCCTACACGGTCGCCGGCGGCGCGAGCGCGATCCTGCACGTGCGGGCGACCGACACCCAGCACCTCGAGGAGGCGTTGGAGCGGATCCGCGAGACGCCGGGTGTGGTTCGGACCGAGACGCAGGTCGTGCTCTCGACCCTGTTTGAGCGCCCGGTGACGAACGGGCGCGTGACTCCCAAGAAGCAGCGCTGATCGGAGGTCGGGTGATGGACCAGGTAAGCGACCTGAAGCTCCAGCACCTCGTCGAGCTCTCCAAGCTGGGCGACGGCTGCGCACAGCTCGAATCGGAGCTCGAGGCCTGGCTCGCCGCCAACGACGTCGTCTTCGACGGTCACACGATCCCGTTCGTGCTGATGCCGCACTTCGTCAGCCCACGGCAGATCCGACATGTGCGCCATGCAGTCGAGTCGCTCTGCGCGGTGCTGAACCGCTTCTGCGATGCCTACCCGGAGGACGAGCGACTCCAGGAGGAGCTCGCGCTCCCGACCTTCGAGGACTCGCTGATTCGCGTTGCACCGGGGTACCCTGGGCCGCTTTCGATCTGCCGGCTCGATGCCTTCCTGTCCGGCGACACGGTCAAGTTCCTCGAGTTCAACGCCGACTCGCCGGCCGGCATCGGCTACACCGACGTGCTCCACGAGGGGATCAGGCGGACGATCGCGCTGCCGCGGGTGGATGGCGAGTTCGACACCGCCTACGAGCCGATGCTGCCGGTGTTGATCGAGACCCTGCTGGACGCCTATCGGGCGATGCGCGCCGGGCGTCAGGCGGGGCCGCAGCTGCCCGAGGCGCCACGGCTCGCGCTCGTCGACGTCCCCGGCAGCCCCTCGGTGCCAGAGTTCCGGATCATCTGCGCCGCCGCGGCGAAGGCCGGGATCGAGGCGATCCACGCGACAACGGACGAGCTCACCTACGACGGCTCGGTGCTGCGCGCCGGCGGGGAGCCGGTGCACCTCGTCTACCGGCGGGCATTGATCGAGGATCTCTCCGAGGGCGATTTGACCGCCGCCTACCGGGACGGCGCCGTCTGCGTGGTCAACCCCCCGCGCGCCCGGGTCGCGAACAACAAGAAGCTGATGGCCCTGCTCGAGGATCCGCGCTTCGCGCACCTCGTGGAGCCGCGCGAGGCGGAGGTGATCGCCGCCACCATCCCCTGGACCCGCGTCCTGCGGCCGGGGAGAGTGACCTACGGGCAGTGGGTCGTCGATCTGCTCGATTTCATCTCGAACAACCGCTCCCGACTGGTGTTGAAGCCAGCGTCCGAGTATGGCGGCCACGACGTCGCTCTCGGGATCGAGACCGAGCAGGCGGAATGGGACCGGATCATCGATCAGCACGCCGAGGCGGGCGACTTCATCGTCCAGGAGTACGTGCCGGTGCCAGAGGAGATGTTCCCGACGGTCGAGGACGGCCACGTGCAGATGCGCCTGAAGCGCTTCAACATCAATCCGTTCGGAATCGGCGGGCGCTACGCCGGGATGATCACCCGGATCTCCGACCGAGCGGTGATCAACGTCTCCGCGGGTGGCGGCCTACTCCCGAGCGTTGTCGGCCGTCACAAGCGGCGTTTGCTCGCCGAGCAGGACGGTGATGAGGGTGTACGAGAGGAGGGATCGAGACATGGCACCACCGCCTGACCGGCTCCGGCTCGGCTACGACGTGGACGAAAACGCGATCCGGTTCTCGAACTACTTCCACCTGCTCCGAGAGCTGGTTCACCTCTCCTCGGGCTGGCTCCCGCTGGCGCCGCAATTCGAGGTCAAGTACGCGCTCGCCGACCACCTTCACGACGACGCCCGGACGATCAGCAAGGTGCGCCGCCGTCTCTACGAGCTCCGCCATCCGAGCGACTATCCGGGCGCCCCGTCCGAGGAGCTGGCGGCGTTGCTCGACCGCCTCGGGGCGGCGGATACGCCGGCGGCCTACATCGAGCTGGCCTACGGCGAGGCGAAGCCGGCGCTCCTGCGGGCATTCGATCTCCACCTCGAGCATCTCGACCCCGTTTCCGACGAGCCCTCGCTCCGTCTCCTCGCGCAGGTGGCCGACCGGCAGAAGGGCCACATCGCCGAGCTCGGTGCGGTGGGTGCCGAAGCAGGCGATTGGCCGGATGACCTCGGCGTCCTGGGGATCCGGCTCAAGGCCGAGCCGCGCCGGCTGCAGGTGATGCCGCCGCTGGTGGAGCCGGCCCGGGACGAGTTCGTCGAGGTGACCGCCGAGGGCGACCCCTTCCTGGCCCGCGAGCTCTACGTCAACGACCCGGAGGAGAACCACGTCCCGGTCGAGCGCGAGGAGCAGCGTCACTTCTTCCACGGCCTGATGGATGCCGAGATCTGCGCCGCCGAGCTGATGGCTCGCAACTCGCATGAGCACCCGGAGATGCCGTGGGACTTCCACGTCGACATGGCGCGCCAGACATGGGACGAGATGCGGCACGCCCGGCTGCATTCGCTCTTGATGCCGAAGGAGCTCGGCTGCGAGTGGGGGGATTACCCGGTCGGCTTCTCCTACTTCCGCTCGGTCTACGCCCATGACCTGCTCGGCCGCCTCGCCCTATTCAACTCGACGTCGGAACAGAGGGCGATGTGGCGCCACTCCCACCGTCGCAAGGTGCTGGTCGAGCGAGGCCAGGAGCAGATCGCTCAGGTCTTCGACTACCTGCTCGCCGACGAGGTCCCCCACGTCCACAACGGCACCCGCTGGGGGACGCACCTCTGTGGCGACGACGAGGCCGCCTACAAGCGCAAGATCAGGGAGCTCCGCGAGGGCCTGGACGAGACCGGCGCCCCGACGGGGGAGCCGCAGGCGGCGTGAGCTCTACCGCTCGCCGCGGTACATCTCGGCGACCATGAAAGCCAGGTCGAGCGCCTGGCCGCGGTTGAGCCGGGGGTCGCACGCCGTCTCGTAGCGGTCGTTCAGCTCCTCCTCGACGATCTCGTGGCCCCCGCCGATGCACTCGGTCACGTCATCGCCGGTGAACTCGACGTGGATGCCGCCCGGATGGGTGCCGAGGGCGCGGTGAACCTCGAAGAAGCCCGCGACCTCGTCGAGGATGTGGTCGAACCGGCGGGTCTTGTGTCCGCTGGGAGCCTCGTAGGTATTTCCGTGCATCGGATCGCAGACCCATGCGACCGGCGCACCGTGCTCGGTGACCTTTTCCACCAGCTGCGGCAGAACATCCCGGACCTCGCCGGCGCCCATCCGGGTGATGAACGTCAGCCGGCCCGGTTCGCGACCCGGGTTGAGTCGCTCCACCAGCGCAACGGCGTCGTCGGGCGACACCGCCGGGCCGAGCTTCACGGCGATCGGATTACGGATCTGACGGCAGAACTCGACGTGCGCACCATTCGGGTCCCTGGTCCGCTCACCGATCCACACCAGATGGGCGGACAGGTCATATGGCAGGCCGGTGCGGGTGTCGATCCGGGTCAGCGCCCGCTCGTAGTCGAGCAGGAGCGCCTCATGGCTCGCGTAGAGCTCCACCCCGTGGAGCTCCTCCGAGTCAGCGCCGCAGGCCTTCATGAACGCCAGCGCACGATCGATCTCGCCGGCGAGCTGCTCGTAGCGCTGCCCGGCCGGGCTCTGCGCCACGAAGTCCTGGTTCCAGGCGTGCGCTTGGTGGAGGTCGGCGTAGCCGCCGCTTGCGAACGCTCGGCACATGTTCAAAGTCCCCGCTGCGCTGTTGTACGCCTGGAGCAGCCGCGAGGGATCGGGCCGCCGCGCCTCTGGTGTGAACTCGAAGTCGTTCACGGCATCGCCGCGGTAGGCCGGTAGTTCGACGCCGTCTCGGGACTCGGTGGGGCGGGATCGGGGCTTTGCGAACTGCCCCGCCATCCGGCCGATCTTCACAACGGGGACGGCCGCCGCGTACGTCAGCACGAGCGCCATCTGAAGCAGCGTCTCGATCTTCGCCCGCACCGCGTCAACCGCCGACCCCGAGAAGGTCTCCGCGCAATCGCCTCCCTGAAGGACGAACGCCTCGCCCGCGGCGACCGCGGCCAGCCGCTCCGTGAGCTGGTCGCACTCGCCCGCAAGGACGAGGGGGGCCTGTTCTGCCAATTCCGCGGTGACCTCTCCAACGCGTGCGGGGTCTGGCCATTCCGGCTGCTGGGCGGCGGGAAGTCCGCGCCAGGCATCGAGGTCGATTGGCTTGGTGGGCGAGCTCACGAGTCCAAGACTAGGCCGCTCCGCGGGCGCCCTTGGTGAGTTTGAGCGATTAGTTTCCCGTCTGCACAGGGTCTCGTCTGATGCACCACGAGAGGAAGGAGCCGAGATGCCCGAGAACAAGGCTGGAACGCGCGAGGAGTGGGAGGCGGCGCGAGCGGAGCTCGCGAAGCTCGAGGCCGAGCAGGCCGAGCGGAACAACGAGATCCGGGAGAAGCGCCAGGCGCTGCCCTGGGTCCCCGTCGAGAAGGAGTACGAGTTCGACACCGAGGACGGCAAGAAGAGCCTCGCCGAGCTCTTCGACGGCCGCTCGCAGCTGCTCGCCTACAACATCATGTACGGGCCGGACTACGAGGTCGGTGCCTGCCCCGGCTGCACGAGCCTCGGCGACGAGTTCGACGGCTCGCTGGTCCACCTCAACCACCGGGATGTGACGTTCGTCGGTTTCTCCCGGGCGCCGATCGACCGGCTCGTCGCCTACAAGGAGCGGATGGGCTGGCAGTTCCCGTACGTCTCGACCTACAACACCGATTTCCCGTTCGACTTCGGGCTCGCGATGACCGAGGAGCAGGCAGAGGAGATTCCCGAGGTCAAGGAGATGATCGATAACCCGCCCGACTGGCTGCAGGAGTGGTCCGAGCAGGTCGGGGCCGACCTGATCGACGGCCTCCGCGAGGGCCCGGGGTTCATCGCCTTCGCCCGGGACAACGGGACCATCTACTTCACATACCAGGTGATGGCGCCCGACCCGTTCGTCGCGCCTTACCACTCGTTCCTGCTCGAGCGCACGCCCAAGCCGCAGCCCGAGGAGCCGCGTGCCTGGCGGAAGGACGAGTACCCGGACTAGTCGCCGGTCTGGCGATTGCCCTTGGCAGTGGGGACCGCGGCGGCAGAGGGCTTCGCAGGCACCTTCGGGTTCTGTATCTGACCGAGGCGCTGGATCAACCGCTGCCACTGCTCGGGCTTGAGCATCTCTCCGAGCTGGCTCAGGTTTCCGCTCGTCGAGAACGTATAGCCGACGTGAATGTGGTTGTAGTGATCGGGCAGGATGAAGGTCGGGGGCCCGAGGTCCATCAAAGAGATGATCTGCGCGGGGCGCATGGCGCCCTGGAGCAGGAGCAGATCCTTGATCACCGCCTCGGTGATCGACCCGGGCCCCTGGTGCCCGGTGATCGGGATTCCGTTGACAGCGGCGATGTCGACCGCCGAGCCGTATGAATGGGCCGAGACGTTCCCCGACGCCGTCAGATACGAGTGGCCGCATTTGAGTGACGTGATCGTGAGTCGGTAGCCCCTCGCCACCAGGTACTCCAACACCGCGAGCACCCGCCTGTCGATCTGGCCCGTCCGGACGTCGTTGCGTCCGCAGCTGTAGATCGAGAGCTTCGGGTCGGCGAGCACTCGCTGCATCAGCGCGGCCTTCGACTCGAGGAGAACCTGGCCCACGGTCGGGTCCGACCCGAACGGGTTCTTGTCGTTTGCCCGGTAGATCGCGGTGGTCTCGAGCAGCTTCCAGCCGTCGAGGATCGGCTTCGGGTCGATATTGGGAGCGCCGCGCCCGGCCGGCCGGATCGCGAAGTTGAGCCGTGGCGGGCTTGCTTTGGACTTGCCGATGCGGCCGATCTCCGAGCCGCCGACGACCCGGGATCCGATCTTGAGCGGCTTCAGCTGCATCGTCTTCGGGTCGAACTGGAGGGAGGGGGCCTTCGGCGAGGCGTCCCGCTGCGGCCCCTCGAGCTTGAAGGCGTCGGAGCCCAGCTTGCGCTGGCGGGGCACCGGGCGCATCTGGGAGATCGAGCCGAGTTGCGAGTAGGTGTAGCGGTTGCCGTAGGCGTCCTGGAGGACGATGAACTTGCCGAGCTCCTTGCTCTCGCCCATCTTCTTGATGACGCCGTCGTTGACCGCGACCACAGGAGCGTCCTGGCTCGCGTAGATGTTGATGCTCCGGCGGTTCGCATCGGACTGGATGACGTCCGCGGCGTTGCCGGCGGCCTTGCGCTGGGTCGTCGACCTGGTCAGCGCGGCCGCATCGCTGATGTCATCGGCGTAGCGGGCATCTGCTGCCACGGGGAAATGGGCTCCCTCCGTGAGGCCCGTAAGAGAGCCGACCAGCGCATCCGGAAGGCGGCCATATTGCTGGGCTCCCAGCAGCACCTCATCCACGTACCAGTCGGCGTGGTTGTAGGCGAACACCGCTTGGCGGATGTCGTGATCTCCACCGGCGGCCCTCAGGTAGCGGGCCGCGGCGCAAACCGCATCAACCGGGTTGTAGGGGTCCTTGCGTCCGTCCTCGTTGGCGTCGACTCCGTAGGCCGCCCAGGTGGAGGGGATGAACTGCATCCAGCCCTGGGCCCCGGCCGAGGAGACATTGAGGTTGGTGCCGAAGGCCGTCTCTATCTTGTTGATCGAGGCCAGTACCTGCCAGGGGATCCGGTACTCGGTGCCGCAGGACTGGTAGATCGGCAGCAGGAAGGGCGGGATCTCGAAGGAGTCGATGATGGGATTGGGAACCCCGATGGGCGCGGGTCCAAAGGTCGCGGTTGTGAGGCCCGGGTTCCGAGGCGTGGGAGTGCCATCCGGGTTTCGCAGGATGGGCTGCGTAATGCCATTGCTCTGATCCATCGTCACGTCCTTGGCGGTCTGGCGCTTCCCCTTCTGCTTGGCGAAGAGGCCCTTGCCGCCAACGTTCCGGCCGCTCTTGCCGGTCTCGCCGTCGCTGGTCCCGCCGGCGCCGGCGCCGGCAGAGGATCCGCTCGAAGGGGAGCTGTCCCCAGCGGTCGACTGGCCGCCGCTGGAGCTGCCGCCGCCGGAGCTGCCGCCGCCAGAGCTGCCGGTGGAACCTCCGCCGCCGAGGTTCGGCAGCTTGGGGACCTGGACGTTGGTGTCCGGGAGCGGTTGGGGCAGCGGACCCGGGAGCTTCGGCACGGTGACCGTCAGGTCGCCGACGCCGGCGCTCAGAGAGCTGGCGGTACCGGCACCGAGCACGGCCAGCGTGCTGCCCAGAGCGACGATCAGTAGAAAACGCTTAGCCATCCTGGCCCAGTCGGCGACCCATCGGGTCTCGCATGCTTCCGAACGGCCTCGGTTCATGCGCCGGTTCCCTTGGGCCTCGACCTGAGCCTGAGGGTTCCTCTCGGCGCGCAGCCGCCCGTTCTCACCCCACCCTGTTGTTATACGGGCGCAATGAGCGATGCCAACCTGATCCTGATCACCGGCGGCCTCCTGATCGCCGGGCTGCTGGCGACCGTGGTGGCTGGGAGGCTCCGCGTCCCCGGCCTCCTGCTGTTCCTGGGCCTGGGAATGGCCGTCGGCTCGGACGGATTGGGATGGATCGACTTCAGCGATTACGAGCTGGCGCGGACCATTGGGGTGATCGCCCTGGCGCTGATCCTCTTCGAGGGCGGGCTGAGCGCCGGGTTCGGTGAGGTCCGCCCGGTGCTCGGCGCGTCAATCGGGCTCGCGATCCCCGGAACCCTGGTGACCGCGGCCATCGCTGGGGCCGTCGCGAGCCTGGTGTTGAACATCTCGCTGCTCGAGGGGATGCTGCTGGGCTCGATCGTCTCGGTCACCGATACCGCCGCGATCTTCGGGCTCCTTCGCCATTCCCGCCTGCGCCCGAAGGTCGCGCGGGTGCTCGAGGGGGAGGCGGGCCTGAACGACCCGGTGGCGGTGCTGCTCGTGGTCGGGTTCATCGACTGGATCCAGATGCCCGGCTACGGCGTCGGCGACATGGCCCTGCTCTTCGGCCGGGAGCTCGTCATCGGAGTGGCTGTCGGGATCGCGGTCGGATGGCTGGCCGTTCAGGGGCTGCGCCGCGCCTGGCTCGGCAACGAGGCCGGATACGTGATCGGGACCATCGGCGCGGCCGCCGTCGCGTTCGGCGCTGCCAGCAGCCTGCACGGATCGGGCTTTCTGGCCGTCTACCTGGCCGGCCTGATGCTGGGAACACTCCCGATTCCCGCCAAGCGGGCGGTTACCGTCTTCCACCAGGGGCTCGCGCTGGTCGCCCAGGTGACGATGTTCGTCGTGCTCGGCCTCCTGGTCTTCCCCTCGCAGCTCGGCGACGTCGCGCTCGAGGGGACGCTGCTGGCGCTGGTGCTCGTCCTGATCGCCCGTCCGATTGCGACATTCGCCAGCACCGCCCTCGCCGGGTTCACGGCGCGCGAACAGTCCGTGATCGCGTGGGCGGGGCTCCGCGGCGCGGTCCCCGTCGTGCTCGCGACCTTCCCAGTGATCGACGGCGTCCCCGACAGCCTCGACTTCTTCAACATCGTCTTCTTCGTGGTTCTGCTTTCCACCCTGCTGCAGGGCGCGACCTTCGAGCCGTTCGCTCAGGCGCTTGGCGTGACGTCGACGCAGGCCTTACCCGAGCCCGTCCTGTGGCGGCAACGCACGGCGGGGCAGGGCGCGCAGATACTCACCGTTCGCCCGTGGGGCTCGGACGACGGAGACCCCTCCTTTCCCGGCGCTGTGCTGGGGACGCCGGTCCGCGGACAGCTGCTGTCCCGCCTCGACCGGCCCGGGGCGTTGCTCGTCCTCGAGGATGGTCGCTACGCGTTCACCGGGCCGATCCTCGGCGTGGGCCCCGCGAGCACCCTGCAGACCGAGGCCCGCCGGCGGCTCACCCACGCCGGGTCCGATCCGGAGAGGGCCTGGTGGCGCGACGTGATCGGCGAGCTCGCGCGCTGACCCGCGAGGAGCGCCTCAGCCCGCCTCCGCCCGCCTGGCGAGACCCTCGACGAACAGGTCCAGGAGGAGCTCGAAACGCGCGTCCTGGTCGGCGTCCACGAAGTGGTCTGCGACCTCGGTGAGGTTGGAGAACTGGTCAGCAGGCAGTGAGGCGAGATAGCCGCCGACCATTTCCGCGCTCTCCTCCAGCGGCGGTGCACCCGCAGCCACCTCCGCCTCGTAGCCCCCTTCGTCCATCGTGAAGCCGTTGACCACCGAGAACATCAGCAGGTAGCTCTGCACCGCGAGCTCGTCGGGGACGCCGCCGGCGCGGAGAATCGCGAGCACCCGCTCGGAGAGGTGTAGGGCGTTGGGTCCCATCGGAACCCGGCCGATCGAGATCTCGACGATGTCCCGGTGCCGCCTGATCGTCTGACGCATCACCCGGGCGACCTGCTTGAACTGCTCCTGCCAGCGCTCGGGATCGGGAGCGGGAACCTCGTTCACCTGCTCGCCGATCACCTCCTCGAGCACGAGGTCGAGCAGGCCGTCCTTCGAGCCGACGTGCCAGTAGAGAGAAGCCGCGCCCGTGTCGAGCTCTTCGGCGACGCGGCGCATGCTGAATCCGCCGAGCCCGTCCCGGTCGAGTACGCGGAGGGCGGTCGCGACGATCGCCTCGCGAGTCAGCGGATCGCGCCGGCGTCTGCTGATTCGGTCCGGAACCCGCTGCCAGGGGGGTGAGGGCAGGGCCTCTTCCTGTCCATTCTCGGCCTCGCCGTTCGTCGTCCTCTTATCCGGACTTTCCGCCATCTCGAACAGCGTACTGCTCACGAACGATGTTGCAGCAGCTTGGGATCCGTGATAGAACACCGTTCGAGTTCAAACAGCATTCGGCCAACGACGCACGTTCGACACGAAGGAGGGCACTGAGATGACCGTCGATTCCGTCGAGCGGGAGTACGCCCGGCTCGTCGAGCATCACCGCGACGAGCTCCACGCCCACTCCCGCCGCATCCTCCGCTCGACGCAGGATGCGGAGGACGCCCTCCAGGAGGCGCTGCTCAGAGGTTGGAGGGCGCTGCCCTCGTTCGAGGGCCGAAGCTCGCTGCGCAGCTGGCTCTACCGGATCGTGACCAACACTTCGCTCGACACGATCAAGGGTCGATCGATGCAGGTGGTCCCGATCGAGCATGAGTCTCCGGCTGTCACCCTGGAGACCGATCCGGAGGACCGCTACGCGCGCCGCGAGGCGCTGGAAACCGCCCTGGTCACGGCGGACCGGGTTCTCCCCGAGAGGCAGCGGGAGGTCCTGATCATGCGAGAGGCGCTGGGCTTCTCGGCGGAGGAGACCGCCGATCGGCTCGAGACGACGGTTGCGGCGGTGAACAGCGCGCTCCAGCGCGCCCGCGCAAGGATCGATCGTCAGGTGGCTTCGTCACGAGTCGCGTGATCACGGCGCCGCCTTTGCGCCATTTCGGATATGAGCCGCGGCCCGTGTTAGTCCACTACTTCCCGGGCGCCGACGCATCTCGCTGTCGAGCTTCCCGACAACCGACAGAAGATCGAGCTCGATCTCGATCAGCTCGACTTCCTGGACGCCTCTGGCGTCCGTTTGCTGCTCGATCTCGCCCAGCGGTCTCGGAGGAACGGCAGGCGCCTGCGGATCAAGCCCGGCAATTCGCCGCAGGTCCGGCGGGTGCTGGAGCTGACCGGAGTCGTGGAGCACCTGCCGCTCGAAGCCTGACGCTGCACCAGATCCGGCGTACCGCGTCAAGTCCCTGCGTAGGGTGTTCGTGGGGAAGGCGTGTCGTTCGTCCGCAGAAGCTCCACAACCGCTGTCATCACGGTCCTGGCACTCGCCCTGACCGGGGCGGCCGTCGCGTCGAGCCCAGCCTCGGCACGGAGCCGGAGCCAGGCCCACTACCTGGCCGCCGCCAATAAGGGCGTCAAGCAGACCAACAAGTGGTGGAACCACGGCAGGCATTGGTACGCCTCGGTTCTGGGCGGCCCGAACGTCGCCTCACTGTGGGGGATCGTGCCGCTCTTCGAGGCCCTCAACGGGCTGCAGATCGCCCAACCCTCCAGCCGCCACCGGCATCAGCTCAACCGCTTCGCCCGAGGCGCCGAGCGCTACCTGAATCCGAACCTGAAGCCCGTCCCGGGGTTCGGGCCCAAGCCCGGCCAGCACAACCCCGGGAAGACGACCTGGTTCGACGACAACGGCTGGTGGGGCCTCGCCTTCCTGGACGCCTACCGGGCCACCGGGAACGCTCGCTACCTCAACGACGCGATGATCGCCCAGCGCTTCATCAGCGTCTCGGGCTGGGACACCACGCCGGGTCGCCCCGGGGGCATCTGGTGGAACACCAACCACAGCTTCTACGCGGGTGAGTCGCTCGCCGGAGGGACGCTGCTCTCCGCCCGGCTCTACGCGCTGACCCACGACCAGGCCTACCTGGACGACGCCCTCAAGTTCATCGCCTGGGGCGACGTCTGGCTGACGGATCCGGCCACCGGGCTATACGCGCGGCTGCGCAGGCCGGGCACCTATGGCAAGACCAGCACGACGGCAGCAGGCGCGCCGGCCGCCGCCGCCGCCGATCGTCAGGCACTGAAGGCGAATCCGGACGAGGCCGCCAAGTTGGAGGCCGCCGGCGAGCCCGTCCCTGCTCCGGGCGAAGCGAGCACGGCGAAGCGCAACTACCCGCCGTTCGATGCCGTGCCGATGCCGTACGTGAACGGCCCGATGATCCTCGCTCACCGGATCATCTGCGAGCAGACTGGCGAAAAGTCCTTCTGCCAGAGAGCCGAAGATCTTGCCACCAGGACTCTGCAGGTCTATCAGCGGTTCTGGATGGGCCCGCAGTACGACTTCTGGTACGTGCGGACGATGCTCGAGTTCGCCCAGCTCGACAACAACAGCAACTGGTACGGGATCGTGCAGCGGAACGCGCGCAGCGCCCTGCACCGCGCGCGCGATCGCCACGGCCTATATCTCCGCACCTGGTACGGAAAAAAGGCAGCCCACAGTGGAGCCCCGAAGGGCAGCATCCAGCTGCACTCGGCCAACGCGGCGCTGTTCGCCTGGATAGGGGCGCTCGGCCGCTAGAGCGCCACTCGGGGCTAGGGCGTCGTGCCCGTGGCCAAGAGCGCGACCAGCGCCAGGGCGATGCCGACGAGGAGCCCGATCGTGTAGGCGATGACCAGCTTCCCGCCTCGGAGCCGATCGGTTGCCAGGTGGTCGATCAACGTGCCCATGCGAACCTCTCTTTCTCAGGCCTACGGGGTTAGCTGACGGGCTCGCGCTGAAAGAGTGCGCTACGTATTCGATTCGCCCTCAGAGCCGAAGCTCCAGTGGTTCCCCCGCTCGCGCTTACGCGCGACTCGGCAGGTGCAGTTCCGAACAACGTACCCAACGGGTACAGCGAATAAGCTACCTAATTCTGTGGTCGGAGGTGGCTAAGCGGCCTTGGGGAGCTTGCCGTCGCGCTCGAGCTCCTCGCGGACCTTGCGCACGTGGCCGGTCGAGCAGTTGGCACGCTTGGCGATCACGCCATCGGGCTCCTCGGGGCTGCGGCGCAGCTCGAACTCGAGGAGCGCCTGGCGCCGGGAGGCCCAGCCGTCGCCCTTCGCGCCAATGGTCGCCTTCTCGACGGCCTTCTCACGCTGGCAGTGCAGGCAGAGCCAGTCGCCGCCCTTCTTGCTCCAGCCCTCGGGCCGGCGCGGGACGGTATTGCTGCCGGCGGCGTAGCGCACCGTCACCTCGCAGCCGGCACAGGTCCACCGGCGGGTGCGGGGCGCATGGGCGCGCTTGTTTGCAGTTGCTGTCTTTGACATCAGTTACCTCCGCGTTGTCGAGCACTGCTTCGCGAAGGCTGCCTACCAGTGGAAGAGCTGCGCGAAAGTGCTGCAAATGCCGGGTTTCCATGACCCGGCGGGGTCGTACATGTTAGCAGACGCTGAAATCCCTGCAAAACGCGGCTTTTCGACGAATTTCACGTCTCGGTGACGCAAAAAGCCCGGTCGAACAGGTACGAATGTCCGCCTCGTGACGCGCCCGGGCGACAGCCTAGCTGGACGCTTCACCATGCGATCGACCTGGGCGCTGATCGGCGCCCTGATCGCCCTCGTCGGCGCGCTCGCGCTCTGCCTGGATCGCTTCCATAACGGGGACTTCTACCTCTCGCTCGTCAGTGGCCGCCTGGTCGCGCAGCACGGCTTCGTCGACCAGTACCCGTTCGCAACGGTCGCGAAGGGGGGGACCTGGATGAACCAGCAGTGGCTTTCCGAGCTCACCTTCTTCCGCATCTCCCAGGTGCTCGGACCGACGGGGCTGACGGTGCTCTACGCGTTCCTGATCACGGCGCCGCTGGCCCTGTTGCTCTGGCTCTGCAGGCGGAAGGGATGGCCGATGCTGATCGCCGTCGCCGCCTTCTACTTCCCTGGCCTGCTCGCCGTTATCCACCCGCGCGCGGCCGGCTTCACGGTGGTGATCTTCTCGCTGCTGGTGGCGCTCCTCGCCGTCGCCTGGCATGGGAGATCCAGTTCCGGGCTCGAGCGCCGACCCCCGTGGTGGGTTGGGCTCGCGATCGTGGTCCTGTTCGCGCTCTGGGCCAACCTCCATGGGGGGTTCATCGCGGGCCTCCTGCTACTCGGCCTGGCAACGGTTGGGTTCGCGATCGATCGCTGGCGCGGCATTCCCGGGAGCCTCCCGATGTCCCGGATCGCGGCGCTTGGGCTCCTGGCGGTGCTCGCCGCCGTCACCGTCACTGTCTCGACCCCGCTCGGGGCTGCCATCTGGTCGTACCTCTTGAGCTTCCAGAACCAGGCGATCTCGATGGCGAGCACCGAGTGGCAGTCCGCCTTCGGGGACCCGCTCGCGCTCGTCTACCTGGCGCTGGCGACGGTCTTCGCCGCCTGGATGTGGGTGCAATCGCCGCGGCCGCGCCGCGCCACGACCCTGCTGGTGACGGCCGGCTTTCTCGTCTTCGCGGGCTACTCGATTCGCAACATCGTCTTCATCGGACCCGTCCTTGCCCTCCAGGTCGCCTGGACGGCGCCGAACCGTAGTCCCGGGCCGATGCGCATGCCAGTGGCGATCGCCGGCTCCGTCGCGGCCGCCGCGGCGCTCGTCTGGGCGGCGATCCTCGGGCCCCCGCGCGACGACCCGAGCCTCGGATTCCCGGTCGCGGACTACGCGATCGCCCATCCACCGAAGCACGGGCGGATCGTCACCTACGCGGGCGTGGGCTCGTACATCAACTGGCGCTCCCCCGACACGCGGGTGGTGCTGAACGGGTGGCTCGAGCACTTCTCGCCACAGGAGCTGCGCGACAACTACGGGGTGCTGCGCAATGGCGCTCCGGACCTGCGCGGGGCGCTCCGGCGGCTCAAGGCGGGAGCGGTCATCGCGCACGTCTCGTCGGCGATCGGGGCACTCGAAGCGGCCGGCTTCCAGCCGGTCTACAGCACGCCGCAGGGGACGTATCTGGTGCGGGCCCCCAAGCGCCGTTGACTCAGTCCTTGCAGCTTCATTCGCGGTTAGAGATGAGCTCTACGATCCCCGCCTGCGATGGAGTCCACTCCCGCATCCGCTGACTCGGCGGTCGAGCCGGCGGCCGCGATCCGCCCGGCGTTGCCGGCGCTTCCCAGGCTGGAGGCCCGGCGCCGAGCCCTGATCGCCAACACGATGCTGGGCGGGATGGTCGCCGCCGCCTTCCTGATGGCGGCCGGCGCCGCCGCGAAGCACTACGGACCGACGCTTCACATCCATCACGGGCTGCCGGACTCGCTCCGAGGGCCGCTCCACGGCCTCGGTCTGTCGCTGAGCGGCACCGAGTTCGGCGTCGTCTTCATCATTCTCGGCGTCTGCTACCTGGGCGTGCTCGCCTTGGCGGACTCGGTCCGCGTCCGGGTCGGCCTGGGCGCCATCGTTTTGCTCCACCTGATCTTCGTGATCGCGCCGCCGCTGCTCTCGAGCGACCTCTTCAACTACGTGGGCTACGCGCGCCTCGAGGTCGTGCACGGCCTCAATCCGTACGTCCACCCGCTGTCCGCCGCGCCCACCGACCCCTCCTACATCTACGTGGGCTGGCCCCTCAACACGACGGCATACGGCCCGCTCTTCACCCTCGCCAGCCTGCCGCTGGGCTGGGTCAGCTTTACGGCGGCGATCTGGCTCCTCAAGTCGGTGACCGCCCTCGCCAGCCTCGCCTGCGTGGCGCTGGTCTGGGCTTGCGCGACCCGGCTCGGCCGCCCGCCGCTCCCGGCCGCGCTCTTCTTCGGGCTCAACCCGGTGTTGCTCGCCTACGCGGTCGGTGGCGCCCACAACGACCTGCTGATGCTGGCCGCAGCGCTGGGCGGTGTCTACCTGTTGCTCGCGGGACGGGAGTCGGGGATGGCGGCGCTGGTGGGCGCCGTAGCGGTGAAGAGCTCCTCGGTCGTGCTGCTTCCGTTTGCCCTACTCGGCTCGAAGCGGCCGATCAGGGCGCTGATCTGGGGCGCGCTGGCGGCGGCGGTCGTCGCGGCGATCACGGTGCTCGCCTTCGGCACCCACGTCTCGAGCCTCCTGCACGTCCTCCAGCGCGACGCGCGCCTCGAGACTCCGAACGACGTCCCCGGAGTGATCAACGACGTGCTCGGCCTCGACCTCGCCAACCACACGCTCGGCCGGATCGGGATGGTCGTGCTGGTGGCGACGGTCGCCCTCCTATTGATCCGGGTCTACCGGGGCGGGGACTGGCTCGAGAACGCGGGCTGGGCGACCTGCGCGGTGATCGTCACGACCACCTGGTTCCTGCCGTGGTACCTGATCTGGTTCCTGCCGCTCGCGGCCCTCGCGCTGCGGCCGTACCAGCGCCTCACGGCGCTGGCACTGACCGCACTCGCAATCGGCCTACAGCTGCCGCTGATCTTCGGGAAGTAGCTACCGGGCTTCGCCACATAGCCGCGGCCACTACGCGGCGGGGTGCGGCTCGTGCCGTGCCGAGATCCGGCCCAAGATCACGCTGCCGACTCCGCCGATGATGCCGACGGCGAGGGCTGCGACCGCCCAGATCACACCATGTAGATCGAACCCGAAGGCATTGTCCAGCGACCACGCGCCGGCACCGATCCCCGCCAGCGCGAAGACCGCGGCGATCAGGACGACATTGAATTCGTAGCCCTGGTTCGAGTTCCAGATGCCGTTTCGGGCGTGCACGGTGATGACCGCGGCCGTCATCACAGCGATCAGGGCTGCGGCGGCGAAGGGGGTGAAGAGGCCGAGTGCAATCAGCGCTCCGCCCAGGAATTCGGCCGTGCCGGCCGCCCGCGCGTGGAGCCAACCGGGCTGCAGCCCGATGTTGTCGAACATGCCGGCGGTGGACTCCAGGCCTCCGCCGCCGGAGACGCCGAAGAGCTTCTGGGCGCCATGACCGACGAAGAGCAGTCCCACCACCAGACGAAGAACAAGCAGTGCGAGGTCCATGTGGAATCTCCTAGGGAATTGGGGTCGAAGTCTCTCTCCACGATAGTTGCCTACGCAAATACTTCTTAAACCTCTTGCGCGCGGCGCCGGTATTGAGAGAATCGCCGCGATGCGTCAGCTGACCAGCCTCGACGCGCAGTTCCTCGCCCTGGAGAGCTCGAACCAGACCGGCCACGTCGCGGGGCTCGCGATTCTCGATCCGTCCAGCAAGGAGGATGGCGAGCTGACCTTCAGGGACATCTGCAGGCTGATGGAGGAGCGCCTGCCCCTGCTGCCGCCGCTCCGGTGGCGTCTGGTCGAGGTTCCCTTCGGGCTCGACTACCCGTACTGGCTCGATGACGCCGAGTTCGACCTCGACTTCCACGTGCGCGAGCTGGCTCTGCCGCCCGGAGGGACCACTGAGAACCTCGCGGAGCAGGTGGCACGAATCGTCTCGCGGCCGCTGGATCGCTCGCGCCCGCTCTGGGAGCTCTACCTGATTCACGGCCTGGAGGACGGGCAGGTCGCGCTGTTGACCAAGATCCACCATGCGGTGGTCGACGGCCTCTCCGGCGCCGAGATCATGGGGGTCCTCTTCGACCTCGCCCCGGAAGGACGCGAGCTGCCCGAGCCGCAGGTCGACGGCGCGGAGCGCAAGCCGAGCGACCTCCAGATGCTCACCCGCGGGCTGATGGGACTGCCGCGCTATCCGCTGCGAGTGCTGCGCTCGCTACCCCGGGCCCTGCCAAACCTCGACTCGTCGCCGGTCTTCGCGGCGATCCCGGGAACGAGCCTCGTCGCCAGGGTGACCGACCGGCTCACGCGGCCGCTCTCCAACCGCGAGACCGGAGTGCTCGCCCACACCACGTACAAGGCGCCGAAGACGCAATTCAACGGACGCATCTCGCCGCACCGGCGCTTCGCGTTCGGGCAATTGGATCTCGACGAGGTGAAGAAGGTCAAGAACAAGCACCGCTGCACGGTCAACGACGTGGTCGTTTCGATCTGCGCGGGCGCGGTCCGCAGCTGGCTGCTCGAGCACGACGATCTCCCGCCGGACCCACTCGTCGTGCAGGTGCCGGTCTCCGTCCGAACCGACGAGCAGATGGGCACCTACGGCAACCGGATCATGCTGATGAGCGCGCCGTTCTTCACCAACGAGCCGAACGCCGTGCGTCGCCTCGAGAAGACCCACCGCGCGCTTGCCGCCATGAAGGAACAGCACCGTGCGCTGCCCGCCGAGCTGCTCCAGGACACCAACCACTTCATCCCGCCGGCGGTCTTCGCACGCGCCGCGCGTGCCACCTTCGCGATCTCCACCGGACCGGGTAGGCCGACCTGGAACCTGGTGGTCTCCAACGTCCCCGGGCCGCAATTCCCGCTCTATTGCGCCGGAGCCAAGCTGGTCGCCCACTATCCCGTGTCGGTGATCACGGACGGCATGGGGCTCAACATCACCGTGATGAGCTACGACGGCCACATGGACTTCGGGATCGTCGCCGACCGCGACCAGATCCCAGACCTCTCGTCGATGATGGACCGGCTGCGGGACTCGCTCGAGGAGCTCAAGTAGACGAGCTAGTCGACTGGCCTGGCGGCCGGGCCTTCGAGCAGGAAATGCGGCCCGGGATCGCGGATGCCGACGGCAGTGGCCGCTGCCGCCTGGACGCGATGGCGCGGTGGCTGCAGGACATCGCCTATGCCGATCTGGTCGACGCCGGCTTTGAGGGCGGGGGGGCCTGGATCGTCCGGCGCACCCGGATCCGGGTCGACGCCTTCCCTCGATTCGGAGAGGAGATCTCGTCGCGCACCTTCTGCAGCGGCATCGGCCGGTTCTCCGCCGAGCGCAGGACCTCGCTCCGGGGCGAGCGCGCGGCGGTCGAGACGGTGTCGCTCTGGATCTGCCTCGATCCCGAGCGCCGCCAGCCGATGCGCTTTCCGCCCGAGTTCCTCTCGATCTACGAGGAGAGCGCCGGGGGGCGCGGCGCCAACGTGCGGCTGCGCCATTCGGATCCACCCGAAGGGGCCGACCGCTCGACCTGGATCTTCCGGGCCTCGGAGATGGACCCCGCCGGGCACATCAACAACTCGCACTACTGGACGCCGGTCGAGGAGGAGCTCGCAGCAGGCCGAGAGCCGGAGCGGATCGACGCGGAGGTCGAGTTTCGCGATCCCGCCATGCCCGGAGAGGTCGCCCTGCTTCGCGATGGCTCGTCGCTTTGGATCGCGGGCGCCGAGGGCACGGTGCACGCGTCGATGCTTCGCGGCTAGGCGGGGGCTTCGGTGTGCGCCCGGGCGCCGTCTGCCGCCCTGGCATGCTCGGAGATAGCGTCGATGAGCTGCGGCCAGACACCGCGCGGGAGGTCGTGGCCCATGCCCTCGATCATCATCAGCCGGGCGCCCGGAATCGCCTTGGCGGTGGCGCGGCCGCCCGACGGGCGGATCATCTTGTCCACGGTGCCGTGGATGACAAGCGTCGGGGCCTTGATCCGTCCCAGAGCCTTCGTCCGGTCTCCGGAGGCGATGATCGCGCCCAGCTGGCGACCGCCCGCACGGACGTCGAAGCCGCGATCGAAACTGCGCGCGGCCCGCTCACGGACGTACTGCTCGTCGCGCTCGAAGCCGGTCGATCCGACCAGGCCGAAGATCTCGGCCGAGCGCTGGATGTAGCCGTCCCGGTCGCGGGCGGCGGGCCGCAACAGGTAGCGGTAGACCGAGAGGGCAGGCTGGCCGCGCCAGCGACTGCCGGTGGTCGACATGATCGAGGTGAGCGAGCGGACGACCTCGGGATGCTCGGCAGCGAGCATCTGGCCGATCATGCCGCCCATCGAGGCGCCGACCACGTGTGCGGGAGCGATCTCGAGCTCGCGCAATAGCACGGCGGTGTCCTCCGCCATGTCGGAGAGCGAGTACTGCTCAGGGTCGAGCCGACGGGTCAGCATCTGCTTGACGCTCGGCGGGCGGAAGTCGAAGTGGGTCGAGCGGCCGATGTCGCGATTGTCGAAGCGGACGACGTAGAAGCCCCGTTCGGCGAGCTGCTCGCAGAAGTCCTCGTGCCAGGCGATCATCTGCGTCGCCAGGCCCATGATCAACAGGATCGGGGGGTCGTCGGGATCGCCGAAGGTCTCGTAACACAGGGTCACGCCCCGCCCGACGTCGCAGAACTCCTCGGCCATCGGGCGATCGTAGACAAAGGTGGTCTGTTGTTCGCGTGCTGCTCCATGTGAGTCATTGCGTCCCGGTTCGCGGACGGCTCCTTAGAACCGCTGCTTTCGTCCAAAGCGACTATCCCGCAGCCCGGCGGCATCGAGGGTGGCGTGTCTATGGGTCACTCCCCGATCACGGTCACGTTCGACCTCTACGGCCACCTGATGCCGGGAGCGGAGGCGGAGGCCGCCGGTTTGCTCGACGCCTTCCTGGAGGCAGAGCGCGAGCGCGGCGAGGAGGCAGCTCGGGCCGCTGGCGGCGAGCGCGCCGAGGCCGTCCCGCCGGAGTAGGGTCCGTCACACATTCAGCGAACGAGAAGGAGAACACCATGCCGCAGATCAAGTTCAGGTTCACCTTCGAGGAGCCGCCGGATGAAGGTCCAGCCTGGAGAGAGGAGGATCTGGTTCACCACGCCCAGGCTCTCAAGGAGCGGATCGAGAAGTCAGCCGCCAAGGTAGTCGGAACGCATATTCGGACTGAGGAGAGCAAGGTCATTCTCGACGTCGATACCGATGAAAGCGCGGCGTCTGTAGCGAACGACATCAAGGGCTACGACGGCGCCTCGTACTCCGTGCAGAGCGAAATCACACGAGGTTGACGGTCACCCCGCCGCCGTGCTTGAGCACGCCATTTTTGCCAGCCGCAGTCGAGTCCGGAATGGCACCGGCAAGGCGGATGCCCTGAAGGTCCAATAGTCATGTTCCCTCGGGCGGCCCGGTGGCGTAGTGTTCATCGCAAGGCCGACATGGACGTCCCCCGCGACACTAGCCGCGAGCTCGACGAGACGTTCTCCCGGCTCGACCGTGAACATTTGCTGGTGATCGAGCTGGGTGATCTTGCCGATCTGCTCGTGGAGCCCGAAACGGAACCGTTCGTCCCGCGACGCGGGCCGGCGCAGCCCGGAGTCGACGACTTGGCCGCGACACTGGCCGCGGCAAAGGCGCTTCCGGATGAGTTGACGGTTCGTGTGATCCTCCCTAAAGGCGCTTCGCCGGACGTGCCCGTCGCCGAGGCCCAGGCTGCGCTCCGCAGCCGGGCCGCGCCTTGGCTCGGTCGCGTGGCGCGACGGCGTGGCCGTTCTCAACATGGGCCGCCGACAGTTGCCGCTCGGCCTCGTAATCGCCCTGCTCTGCTTGGTGGGCGCATATACCGCCGCAGCCGCCGCCAGGTCGGTCTTCGAGGCCGGCACTGGCTTCTTCGCGACGGGGGCGCTCGTGGTCGTCGCGGCAATCCTGATCACGATCGCCTGGGTGGTCAGCTGGATGGTGATCGAGTACCGCTACTTCGACTGGCGCGAAGACGGCCGGAAAGCGTCGGCCTACGAGCTGATCGCACGATGCACCCTGGAGATTTCCGAACAGGGCTCGCCAGAGAAGGTCGCGGCAGGCGCTAGTTCGGCGTCGGGAACCGGAGGGCGGGCTGGCGAGAACCCGAAGCGCAACTTCGAATAAGCGGCCTGATGAACGAGCAAAGCGAGCGGATGCGGGTGCGCAGGGTGGCGCGTCTGTTCTCGGTGCGCCGCGTGCTCTCGTTTGAGGGAGTGCGAGACGCGGCTGTCCTTGCGGCGGCCCTCGTGCTCGCGGGGGGAGTCGGCTTCGCGGCGGTCGAGGGAGTAAGCGCCTGGAGCGGCGTCTGGTTCACGCTGAACATGGTGACGACGGTCGGCAACCCCGGCTTTAACGCCGAGACGGTGGCGGGCCGCCTGATCGCGGTGGTGGTGATGGTGGTTGGGATCGGGTTCGTGGCGATGGTGACGGCGTACTTCGCCGAACGCTTCATCCGCCTCGGTGCGGGGCAGGCCCAAAGGGACGTGATTCTCTCCAAGCTCGATGCCATCGAGCGTCGCCTTGAACGGTTAGAGGGAGATCGGCAACGCTAGGCCGTAAGGCGCGGGCCGGTTTTTTACATCTCGCTCCCTGACTGTCCTATACCGCGCTGAGCAAAAACGCCCAACGCGCGTCTTGGCCTCGCGCCGTCAGCGCGGTTCGGCCGACTGTCCGGGGGGCCTGACGGGCTCTTCAGCCGTTGGCCGACCCCCAGGCGGCTCCGATGGACGGGCGATCAAGTAGATCAGGATTCCGATCAGCGGAAGGATGAAGATCAGCAGGGTCCAGCCCGCCTTTCCCCAACCGGAGAGGTCTCTGCGGCCGAAGATGTCGGCGAAGAGGACGATGAACAGCCAGATCGCGAGGAACAGGAAGAAGAAGGCGACCATCGCAATGAGCAGGTCGCCAAGGTCGATGTCGGCCAAGAGCAACATTCCGCGGGACCCCCTTATCTGGTCGTTGCGGCGTCGGCCGGGGAACGGGCCCATCCTATTCCTTCCGTCGCGGAACTCAGTTCCTCGCCGCCCGACTCGGCGGACGCGGTGCGACCTGCCAGTCCTCGACCGGGCCCCCCTGGTCGTCGAGACGCCGGTAGAGCATCCTGCCTCGGCCATCACGCTGCTCAATCAACTGCGAGCCCGCCGTAGAAAAGCGCTCGGTCCGCCTCGCGCCTACCGGGTATGCGTTAGGTGGGGGTTTGGCTCAACGCTGCACAGGCACTGAGCCAGGCACGGAACTCCTGCATTCGCAACGGATCTTGCGGTCGTGTTTACGAGCGCTCACATACGCGCGCCGAGCAGTTAGCCTGGCGAATTGCCGTGCGCGGCTCTTTGCCGCCCGGCTTTATGCCTACTCCCACCATCTCAAGAGGGCGACGGACGCACCGCGCGCGCGCTGCCGCGCTCGCGTTGATGGTGCTGTTCACCCTGGTGATCGGCGCCGTGATCGGCCAGAGCGCGGTCGGGGATCCTGCCTCGAAGATCGCGCAGAAGCAGTCGGAGCTCGACCGGATCCAGTCGGCCGAGGGGCCGCTACGGGGCCAGATCGACCAGATGAACGCCGAGGTCGACCGGCTGATCGGGGAGGAGTCGCGGCTGCGCCAGGAGCAGGCCGCAGCCGAGCACGAGCTCGAGCAGAAGCAGGCGGAGCTCGACCAGGCGACATCGCAGCTCAACGCCGAGAAGGCCGAGCTGGCTCGCGTGCGGGCGAAGCTGCAGTCGGCGGTCGCGGCGCTCGAGCAGCTGCTCGTGGACATGTACAAGGCGAACGACCCGGACGTGACGTCGGTCGTGATGCAGTCGGCGAGCTGGTCGGATCTGCTCACCCGCACCGAGTACATCGACCACATCCAGCAGTACGACAACGAGGTCGTCGCCCGGGTCCGCGGCCTGCGCGATCAGATCACCGCCCTCGTCGACCAGCTTCAGGCGACCCGCGACCGCATCCTTGCCGCTCGCGACGCGGTCGCCGCCAAGGAGCGGCAGATCGCAAGCCAGCACGCGCAGATCTCCCAGCAGCAGTCACAGCTTGCGGCTGCCCGGAACGCGCGGCAGGGAGTGCTGAATGCGCTGCTCAGCAAGGAGCGCCAGATTCAGGCGGACCTCTCGGAGATCCCGGCGCCGGCGGGGCACGCGACCATCGATTCCAGCGGCGACGCGATCCCGCCCTCGAACGCGCCGCTCGCCGTCAGGGGCGCGATCGCGGCCGCCAACCAGATCGACGACCTTCCCTACATCTGGGGCGGGGGACACGGCTCGTTCACGGCGAGCGGCTACGACTGCTCCGGCGCGGTCAGCTTCATGCTGCACGGCGGGGGCTTCCTCTCCAGCCCGCTCGATTCGACCGGCCTCGAGGTCTGGGGCGACTCGGGCGGCGGCAACTGGATCACGGTCTTCGCCAACTCGGGCCACGCCTGGGCCTACGTCGCGGGGCTGCGCTGGGACACCGGCGGGCCGGGCGGCGGCAGCGGACCCCGGTGGAGCACGGTCATGCGGGACGACGCCTCGAGCTTCGTTGCGCGCCACCCGGCTGGCTACTAGGGCGACTCCTTACTCAAGCGGGCCAGCAGTAGCCGTAGGCCGTCAGGTTCGAGGCCGGGCCGAAGAAGCCGTAGCTGCGGGCAGTGAAGCTGTTGTTCTGGTTGATCGCGCCGTCGGCGAAAAACGCGTTGGGGGAGCCGCCGCCATTCGAGAAGCCGCCGGCGACCAGTCGCTTCCCCTTCGGGCAGGACGGCGTGGTGGTGCTGGCCAGCTGGTTGGCGCCGATCGGGGCGGGGCTCGAGGTCACTTCGGTGAGCTTCGGCTTGCTCATCCGGGCGCAGTAGGCGATCGCGGTCAGCTCTCCCTGGCCGGTGCCGTAGGCGCTGCCGGTGACGGTCCAGGCCTTCTTGCTCGCCATGCGCGATTCGGTGACGTAGTCGCCGCCGTCGCTGCGGAAGTTGGTGCGCTGGAAGCCCCCGGAGACCAGGAACTGACCCTTCGGGCAGCGCGCCGTCACCGTCTTGGTCTGGCCGGCTCTGACCCAGGCCGTCTTGTGCGGAGTCGGCGTGGCGGGGATCACGCCTCGGCCGCAGACCGTCTGGATCGTGACCTGACGGCTGGTCGTCTGGGCCGGGCTCGGATCGAAGACCACGACGCTGATGTGGTAGCCGAGCTGCGCGCCGAGCCGCTCGTAGGAGTGCGGGTAGATCCCGTCGCCGTCAGCACCGACCGTCGGGCTCTGCGACAGGCCGCCCCCGATCGGGTACCTCCCGCCCGGGCAGAGCACCTCGAGCCGTGGCGCCGTATCGGGCTTGTCGAGCCTGTAGGTCTTGGTTGCGAGAACGACGTTGCGCAGCGTTCGGGCGAGACCGGGCGTGGCCGCTCCCTTGCGACCCAGGATCCGGATCGTGCCCTTGTTCGAGTCCAGGACGTAGGTTCCGCCGACGGCGCGCAGGGCCATGCGCAACCGGTTGCAGTTGGTGCCGGACTTGAGCACGTAGACCTGGTTCAGGTGGCCGAGCCTGTTGGGTCCGCGGGCGACCCCGACGGTCTGCCCCGTGGCGTCGGTGAGGATCCCCGCCAGCTCGGGAGGCGGCGCGTAGCACCCCGCGGGGTCGAAGCGCCGGTCCTGGAGCGCGAACTTGTACGCGCCCTCGAGGCGCTGCGTCGCCAGGTTGAAGCCGGGCTTGGCGGCGAGGGCGCTGGCGCTCGCCAGGAGCGCCGTGACGAGCACGGCGACCAGCGAGATCAATACAACGGCGCGCCTCATGGATCGATCAGAACCCCTCAGCCAGATGGAAGTTGCGCGGACAGACTAGGGGGGATCCCAGATCGATACATTTCGTCGTGACTGTCTCAGTGGCCAGGAGAGGACGAGAGGAGCAAGATGAGCAGCGGGCAGAGGAAGCCGTTCCGTTTCACGATGGCGGCGCTGGTGGTGGCTGCGCTTTGCGCAGCGTTCGCCCCGGCCGCCGGGGCCAAGATCCCGGTCAAGTTCAAGGTGATGCGGGGCTTCGCCTCATCGGGGACGCCCGAGAACCTGAACGTGGTGGGCGTGCTGAAGATCGGTGACCCGAAAGCGGACAACGTCCTCGTACTCAACCCGGGCACGTCGGCGAGCGCCGCCTACTTCCAGCCGCTCGCCCGGACGATCGCGAAGACCCTCCCCGACTGGCAGGTGTGGTCGGTGGAGCGGCGCGAGAACTTCCTCGAGGACCAGTCTGAGCTCAACCTGTTCAAGCAGGGGAAGGTCAGCCCCAGCGAGTTCTTCAACTACTACCTGGGCTATCTGTCGGACCCGAGCATCACCAACCACGTCCATAACGTGCCCGACTCGGCCGTGCCCTTCGCACGGCAGTGGGGGATGAACACTGAGATCAACGACCTTCGCGTGGTCGTCAAGGCCGCAGCGAGGAAGGGCCGCAACGTCGCGATGGGCGGCCACTCACTGGGCGGCTCGATCACGACCGCCTACGCGACATGGGATTTCAACGGTCGACCCGGAGGCCGCGACCTCTCCGGTCTGGTCCTGATCGACGGCGCCAGCAGCCCGACGGCCGTGACGCCCGAGCAGGCGCAGACGTCGCTGGACGACCTGCAGACCTCGTCGCCGTGGCTGAACTTCGGGGGCATCCCGGCGCCGCTGGCGGGACTGTTCGGCATAGTCGGATCGGGGGCGGCGAAGGCGGCGCCGAACGCCCTCTCGGTCTTTGAGGGCTGGCCGCTCCTGCCCTCGAACCTCCAGCCTCCGCCGGGAGTCAACCCGACCAACGAGGGAGGTTTAGGCCTCTCCACTGATGTCAAGACCTCGCCGGCGTCCCTGAGGGCCGCCCAGGTGCACGCCGGTCAGCTGGCGGCGAGCGGCGACCCGCGGCCGTGGGATCGGGCCGGCGCGATCACTCCGATCCAGCGCTGGGCCAACATGTTCTCCGGCTGGGGCCTGCAGAACCTGGACGGCACGGCCTGGTATCACCCGATGCGGCTGACTATCGACTCGGGAGCGGTGGGCGACGGGATCGCCAATCCGGCTCAGTCCGTGCTCGACGTGCACTCGACCGACGCGTCGAAGCTTCGCAAGAGGCTGAGGATCTACGCATTCGGTGCCGCTCTCGGCGGCTCCAGGGTGCTATCAGCGGCGCAGACTCTGGCCCAGACCGCGGGGATCCCGAAGAAGAACCTGAAGCTCGTCGACCGCCAGGCGACATACGCGCACAACGACCCGAGCTCGGCCGACCCCAAAGGGAACGCCTTCATCAAGCGGCTGATCCCGTTCCTGCGCAAGATCTCCACCGGGGAAGGGTCCGCGAAGAAGGGTGGCGGTAAGAAGGGAGCGGGGAAGGGAAAGTAGCGGTGGCGGCCTAGTCGCCCTCGACCGGGCGCCCCGCCCGGCGCCAGGTGCCGACGCCGCCGTTGGCGACGTGCATAACCCGGTCGAAACCCTCGCGCTGCAGGATTGAGGCCGCGAGGCCGCTTCGCTTGCCGCCGCTGCAGATGGCGGCGATCGCACGGTCGCGGGGAAGCTCGCTCTGGCGCTCTGGGAGCTCTCCATAGGGCAGGTTGACCGAGCCAGGGATGTGGGCTTCAGCGAACTCGTTCTCCTCTCGCACATCGAGTACGAGCAGTTCGTGGTCCTGCAGCCTCTCGGCGAGCTCGTCCGGGTCGATCAGCTCGATCCGCTGCACCGGCCGCCCCTCCGAGCGCCAGGCCGTCATCCCGCCCTCGAGGTAGCCACGCACCCGCAGCCCGACCGAGGCGAGCAGCTCGGCCGCCTCCAGCTCGTAGCCGTCGGAGGCCGCGACGACGATCAGCTCCACGTCGGGCGGGACGACCTTGGCGACCTTGGTGGCGAAGCCCGTCTCATAGGCGGAGGCGCTGATCGCGCCCGGGATGTGGGCCTGGTCGAACTGCTCGTTGGTGCGGGCGTCGACCAGGAGCGCGCCCTCGGCGATGCCGACCTCGACCGCGCGCGGCGCGAGCGGAATCGGCGTTCCCATGCCCTCGATCAGCGGTCCCTGGTTGATCGCGACGATGTGCTCCACGTTCGGGGGCGGATCCCCGAGCGTGGCGACCGCGTCATCAACGAACTCCTCCTCGGTCTCGAACCGCAGCGCCCGGTTGTGGCCGCGCTCGAAGCCGATCGTCGAGGTCGACTTGTGGTCGATCCCCGCGCTGCCGCACGCCGAGCCGCCCAGGTGGCCGGGCCAGACCTCGACGTCGTCGGGCAGGGGGAGCAGCCGATGGTGCAGGGAGCGGTAGATGTCCGCCGCTCCCTCGCGTTTCTCGATCGCCAGGTCGGGTCGTGCCACGTCCCCGACGAACAGCGAGTCGCCGGTGAGCACGGCCCAGGGGTCGCCGCCACGCTCGGCGTCCCTCAGGAGGAAGGAGGTGTGTTCGGGCCGGTGGCCAGGCGTGTGCATTGCCTCGATCTCGACCTCCCCGAGGCTCAGCCTCCAGCCGTCGGTGAACGCCTCGTGTGGGTACTGGGCGTCGGCCAGCTCATGGACGTGGATGGTCGCCCCCGTCGCCCGGGCCAGGCGGCCGTGTCCGGAGACGTGATCGGCGTGGTTGTGGGTCTCGAGCACGTGCTCGATCCGGACACCATGCAGCCGGCTGAGCCGCAGATAGGGCTCGATCGACCACTGCGGGTCGATGACCGCCGCGACGCCTGCGCTGGCGTCGCCGACCAGATAGGAGGCGCAGCTCAGGTCCTCATGCAGGATCTGCCTAAAGAACATTCCTCGCCAGCGTAGTTGCCTATCCGGCCTCTTCGCGGGCGTCGAGGAGCCGGCGGGGCGCGGTCAGGCGCCAGGCGTCCTCGATCAGGGCCGCGAGCTCATCCTCGTCGATCGCCTCGAGCCGGACCAGCACGTGCGGGCTCCCCTCGTAGTGGGGCGTCGTGAAGTAGGTGTCCGGCTCGCCACGCAGCAGAGCCTCCTTGTCATCGAGATCCGCGACCTTGATGACCAGCGCGTCGGGATCGGTCCGCAGGCGGCAGAACCCCTTGCCCTTGGCCTGGCCTTCCGTCCTGACCAGCAGGCCCGGCGTGCCCCACCAGCTCCCGGCCTCCACGCCAGGGAGGCGCTCGCCGATCGCGACCACGTCGTCCCAGCTCGCCACCGGCTAAGAGCCGGTGAAGTTGGGCGGGCGCTTCTCGACGAAGGCGAGGACGCCTTCGATGAAGTCCTGGGTCTGGCCCTGCTCGCGCTGGGCGTCGGCCTCGGCCTCGAGCTGCTCGGCGAGCCCCGCATACATCCTGCGATTGAGCAGACGCTTCGAGCCCGCGTACGAGGTGGTTGGCCCCTTGGCGAGCAGCTGCAGGAGCGCGTCGGCCGCACCCTCGAGGTCCTCGTCGGGCACGACCCGGTTGATCAGGCCCCAGTCGAGCGCCAGATCGGCGGGTACGCGCTCCCCGAGCATGGCCATCTCCGCCGCTCGGGCGTAGCCGATCCGGGCCGGGAGGAAGGCGGTCGAGCCGCCGTCGGGGATGAGCCCGATATTGACGAAGGCGAGCAGGAAGTAAGCGGACTCGGCCGCAACGACCAGGTCGGCGGCGAGCGCGAGCGAGCAGCCGATTCCGACCGCGGGCCCGTTCACCGCCGCGACCACCGGCTTGGGCATCTCGCGCAGCGCGATGATGATCGGGTGGTAGACGTCCCGCAGTCGGGCGCTCAGGTCGGGGACGCCGCCCTCCGTGCCCTCCCGCTGCTCCTTGAGGTCGGCACCCGAGGAGAAGCCGCGACCCGCGCCGGTGATCATCACGGCGCGCACCGAGTCGTCTTCGGCGGCCGAGGTCACAGCGTCCAGGAGGTCGCGGCCGAACTGCTCGTTCCAGGCGTTGAGCGCCTCGGGCCGGTTGAGGAGAAGCTTGGCCGCCGAGTCCTCCGTGGTCAGGTCGATGGTCTCGTGGGAGGCCACGGCCGAAGCCTATTCTCCCTTCTTCGTGAGCCGGTACCTGCCACGGCCAGTCGCCAAGCTGGTCACGCGCCTCCTGCAGCGCTCGAGCCAGCGTCCGTGGATCCCGGTACCTGCACATCGCGCCCTGACCGAAATCGCGGCCCGGATCACCCAGGTCCCCCCCGGTATCACGGTCACCCATGGCACTCTCGGCGGTCGGCCGTGCGATCGCGTCGAGCCCGGCGATGTCGATTCCAGCCGCGCCATCCTCTATCTCCACGGCGGCGCCTACGTCGTCGGGTCGCCGCGGACCCACCGCGGTCTGGCCGCCCAGATCGCGATCGCGGGCGATGCCCCGGTTCAGCTTCTCGACTACCGGCTCGGACCGGAACACAAGCATCCGGCCGCCCTGGAGGACGCGCTGGCCGCGTATCGGGAACTGCTCGGATCGGGCCTCGAGCCCAGCTCGATCGTGATCGCAGGCGACTCTGCGGGGGCCGGCCTTGCCGTGGCGCTCGCGACGCGACTCCGCGATGCCGGTGAGCCGGTGCCCGGAGGGCTGGCGCTGCTGAACGGTTGGTTCGACCTGACCTGCTCGGGGCCCTCGATGAGCTTCAACCGCCGCCGCGACGTCGGATTGCGCCGCGACTGGACGGTCCACAGTGGTGAGCTCTACCGCGGGGACACCGATCCGCTCGATCCCGAGCTGTCGGTGCTGCGGGCCGATCTCCACGGCCTGCCCTCGACCTACCTGCAGGTGGGCGCTCACGACCTGCTGCTGAGCGACTCCGACCTGCTCGCCGAGAGGCTTGATGAAGCAGGCGTCGACATCGGCTACACGCGTTTCGAGGGCATGTGGCACGACTTCCAGCTCGGTGCAGGGCTGCTCCGCGAGGCAGACGAGGCGATGACCGACCTCGCCGCTGCGCTCGAGCGGATCTGGACGCGACGACCCCTCGCGGGCGTGGGGGGCGCGGTGGACGGATCGCGAAACGGCCACCCAACCCCGAGCGTGGCGATCATCGGCGCCGGCTTCGGGGGAATCGGATTGGGGATCCAGCTGAAGTGGGCCGGCCTCGACTCGTTCGAGATCTTCGAGAGGGCCGACGGTATCGGTGGGGTCTGGCGGGACAACACCTACCCGGGCCTGACCTGCGACATCCCCTCGCACCTCTACTCGTTCTCCTTCGAGCCCAACCCGCACTGGAGCCGCACCTACTCGCCACAGCCGGAGATCCTCGCCTACCTCGAGCGGTGCGTCGCGAAGTACGGACTCGACCGGAACCTCCGCCTCGGCACCGAGGTGGCGAAGGCCGATTTCGACGCCGAGGGTGGCAGATGGCTGGTGACCACGGTGGCGGGGGAGGTGATGGAGTTCGACATGGTCGTCTCCTCCTGCGGCCAGCTCAGCCGCCCGGCACTGACACGCATCCCCGGCGCCGATCGCTTCAAAGGTCCGATCTTCCACACCGCGCGGTGGGATCACTCCGTCGGCCTCGAGGGCAAGCGGGTCGCCGTGATCGGCACGGGCGCCAGCACGATCCAGGTCGTGCCGGCGATCGCCGACCGGGTCGGCCAGCTCGACGTCTACCAGCGCTCGGCGTCGTACGTGATCCCGAAGAAGGACCGGCCCTATCGCGACTGGGAGAAGCGTCTGTTCCGCTGGTTTCCGCCGGCCCGCCTGGCGGTTCGCTTCGGGCAGTGGCTCCAGTTCGAGCTCTTCTCCTCCGCCTACACCCGCTTCAAGCCGCTCGGGCGGGTGGCCGTGCGGATCTCCCAACGCAACCTCACGGAGCAGGTCAGCGACCCGGGGCTCCGCCGTGCGTTCACGCCGAGTGACGTGATCGGCTGCAAGCGGGTACTCGTGTCGAGCGACTACTACGCGACCTTCGAGCTACCGAACGTCGAGCTGATCGCCCAAGGTGTCCGAGAGCTGACCAAGACTGGGGTGGTCGCCGACGACGGAACCGAGAGGGAGGCCGACGTCGTGGTGCTCTCCACTGGCTTCGAGAGTCACAGCTTCCTGGCGCCGATGGAGGTGCGCGGGAGCGACGGCCGGGAGCTGAGCGACGTCTGGCGCGGCGGGGCGAACGCGTACCTCGGGATGGCGGTCGCGGGGTTCCCGAACCTCTTCGTCATGTACGGGCCGAACACGAACCTGGGGGCCGGATCGATTATCACCCAGCTCGAGAGCCAGATCGCCTACATCGTGGACGCCGTTCAGAGGCTCCGAAGGACGGGCGGATGGCTATCGGTCAAACCCGAGGTCCAGGAGTGGTTCGATCGGACGATCCAGGAGCGGCTCTCCGACTCGGTCTGGCTGACCGGCTGCAGCAACTGGTACGTCGACGAGCACGGCAGGGACACGAACAATTGGCCCGGATTCACGCTCGAGTACCGCTGGCGGACCCGCCGCCTCGACCCGGCGGACTATCAGGAGTCTCAGCTCAGTACGTCCGGCTTGTAGCCGAGCTCTTCGATCTGCTCCAGGAGGTGCTTGGCGTGCTCAGGGCCCCGAGTCTCCATCACCAGCTCGACCCCGGTCTCGTTGACCGACAGGCCGACGCCCTCCCGGACGTGGTCCACGTCGATCAGGTTGGCACCCCCGTCTCCGAGGCAGGTGAGCAGCGCCGCCAGGGACCCGGGCTCATCGGCGATCTTCGCGAAGATCCGAAGCCGCCGGCCGCGCTCCGACTCGTGGTGGCGCGCGATGTCGGCGAGAACACCGATGTCGACGTTGCCGCCGGAGAGGATCACCACGGTGGTCCCCGATCCGGCCGGCTCGACGCGCTGCCGGCGGAGCGCCGCGACGCCGACCGCTCCGGCGCCCTCGACCACCAGTTTCGTGCGCTCGAGCAGGAGCATGATCGCCCCCGCGATCGAGTCCTCGTCGACGGTCACCACCTCGTCGACCAGGCTGCTCGATCATGGGAGCGGTGATCGCACCCGGATGCTTGACGCGATCCCGTCGGCGAGTGGGCAGTGCGCCTGGACGCCGATCACCTCGATGTCGTCCCTGCTCTCCTTCAGGGCGGTCGCGATGCCCGAGATGCCAGGCCCCCGCCGCCGACCGGCACCAGGACGCGGGAGAGGTCGGGCACCTCCTCGAGCAGCTCGAGCCCGATCGTGCCCTGCCCCGCGATCACGGCCGGGTCGTCGAAGGGATGGACGAAGGCGAGCTCCCTCGGCCTCGGCGTAGGCGCGCGCCTCGCTGACGCAGTCGTCGACGAGGTCACCGGTGAGCCGGATCTCCGCGCCTGACTCCCGGGCGGCCGCGATCTTGGCGAGCGCCGCGCGCTCCGGCATGAAAATCGTCGCCGTCAGCCCGCGGGCCCGTGCGGCATAGGCGAGGGACTGGCCGTGATTTCCCGCGCTGCCGGTGACGACGCCCTTCACCGAGGGGTCGAGCGAGGCGATCTTGTTGAGTGCGCCGCGGAGCTTGAAGGAGCCGGTGCGCTGGAGGTTCTCGGCCTTGAGCGCGATCGTGCCGCCGGTGGTGCGTGAGAGGTAGCGCGACTCGATCACCTGGGTGTCGCGCGCAACGTCCGCGACCACCTCCTGGGCGCGGGTGATCTCCGCGAGGGAGACGGTGTCGGTCATGTGAGCCATCCCCAAGAAGGATCGCTCAACCGGAGTCCGGGCCGAGCGGGACGGTGGCGTCCATCTCGACCTGCGCGCCCTTGGGCAGCGCCGCGACCCCAACGGTGGTCCTGACCGGGAACGGCTCGGAGAAGAACTCGGCGTAGACCTCGTTCACGTCCGCGAAGAGATCCATCTCGGTCAGGTAGATCCCGATCCGAGCTGCCTCCGACACCTGTGTTCCCGCCGCCCGGCACACGGCGTCGAGGCTCTCGAGACAGCGGCGCGCCTGCACCGCGACGCCTCCCTCCACCAGCTCGCCGCTCTCGGGGTCCAGCGGGACCTGGCCGCTGCAATAGAGGACCCCGTCAGCGACGACCGCCTGCGAGTACGGGCCGATGGGAGCAGGTGCTCGGTCCGTCTCTATCGGTCGCCTGAGGGCCTCGGATGCGTCCATGCCGACTCCATCCGCCAGTATCTCACCGATGCGTGCCCTCGCCATCGTGCACCAGCCCGACGCCGGCCCCGGCGTCTTCGACGACGAGATTCGTGAGCGCGGCGTGGAGCTGGACCAGTGGACCTTGTCCGAACGGGGTACCGGGCCACCCCGTGAGATCGCCGACTACGACGCCGTGCTCACCTTCGGCGGAGCCATGCACGCCGACCAGGAGGACCGCCACCCGTGGCTGCGCTTCGAGAAGGACTTCCTGGCGGCGATGCTCGACGACGGCATGCCGATCCTCGCGGTGTGCCTCGGCACCCAGGTGCTCGCCGATGCGGCCGGTGGGGAGGCGCGCCGAGCGAGCGAGCCGGAGATCGGGTGGTCCGAGATCGAGGTGACGGACGAGGGATCGGATGACCCGGTGATCGGGCCCCTCGCGCCGAGCTTCACTGGCTTGGCGTGGCACAGCTACGAGGCAGTACCGCCGGAGGGTGCCGCCATCCTCGCCCGCACCTCGGTCTGCCCGCAGGCGTACCGGATCGGCGACCGGGTCTGGGGCATCCAGTTCCACGCCGAGGTGACGGCCGCCGACCTCTCGCACTGGATCGACGACTACCGGGCTGATGAGGATGCGGTTCGTATCGGCGTGGACCCCGAGGAGCTGCGCAGGGAGGCCGAGTCCCGGATCGCCGACTGGAACCGGCTCGGCCGCGAGCTCTGCGGCCGCTTCCTCGACGCAATCGGCTGAATACGCGGCCGAACGTCCCGGACACCCCCCGTCAGCGAGCACTGCGGGACGTTCGCTGCTTACTCCGGCGTGACGTAGGCGCCGGAGAGGCCGCCGTCGACCAGGAAGGTCGAGGCAGTCACGTAGGAGCTCTCGTCGGAGGCGAGGAAGAGGGCGCCCTGCGCGATCTCGCGCGCCTCCGCGAAGCGCCCCATCGGCAGGTGGACGAGCCGGCGCGCTGCCTTCTCCGGATCCTTCGCGAAGAGCTCCTGCAAGAGGGGTGTGTTGACCGGGCCGGGGCACAGAGCGTTGACGCGCACGCCCTTCTTCCCGAACTCCACTCCGAGCTCGCGCGACAGCGCGAGGACCCCTCCCTTTGAGGCGGTGTAGGAGATCTGGGAGGTGGCGGCGCCCATCACCGCGACGAATGACGCGGTGTTGATCACGGAGCCGCCGCCGGCGGTGATCAGGTGGGGGATGCCGTGCTTGCAGCAGAGGAAGACGGACTTCAGGTTGACGTCCTGCACCCGTTGCCAAGCCTCGACCGACGTGTCCAGCACGGAGACGTCGTCCTCCGGGCTGATGCCGGCGTTGTTGAAGAGCACGTCGATGCGTCCCATCTGACCCGCCGCCCGGGTGTACATGTCCTGTACCGAGCTCTCGTCGGCGACATCGGCCTGGATGGTCAGCTCGCCCTCGGCTCCCTCCGAGAGATCGACTCCGACGACGCGGGCCCCCTCCTCGGCGAACAGACGGGCGGTCTCGGCGCCGATGCCGCTCGCGGCCCCGGTGATCACGCAGACCTTCCCGTCCAGTCTCCCCATCAGTCCTCCGTCGCGTAGTAGACGTTCTTCACCTCGGTGTAGGCGTCGAGCGCGTCGGGTCCGAGCTCGCGCCCGACCCCCGATTGCTTGAAGCCGCCGAACGGCGTGGAGACCCGGACTGAGGTGTTCGAGTTGATCGAGACCACGCCCGTCTCGATCGCGCGTGCGGTTCGCATCGCCTTGGCCCCGTCGCGGGTCCAGACCGAACCCGAGAGGCCGTAGATCGTGTCGTTGGCGAGCCGGATCGCCTCCGCCTCGTCGTCGAAGGGGATCACGCAGACGACCGGCCCGAAGATCTCCTCGCGGGCGGGTCGCGCCTCGTTGGAGACCGGCGCCAGCACCGTCGGCGGGAACCAGTAGCCGGGGCCGTCGGGGACCGAGCCGCGAATCGCTACCGGCGCCTCCCCGTTCACATACGAGGAGACGGTGTGCAGCTGGTCCGCCGAAATCAAGGGACCCATCTGCGTCGACTCGGAGAGCGGATCGCCGACCGTGATCGACTTCACCGCGCCCTCGAGTTCCGACATGAAATCGTCCATCGCCGAGCGCTCGACCAGGATCCGGGAGCGGGCGCAGCAGTCCTGCCCGGCGTTGCCGAAGACCGCGATCGGTGCCGAGGATGCCGCCGCCGACAGGTCAGCGTCGGCAAAGATCAGGTTCGCGGACTTGCCGCCGAGCTCGAGGGTGACCCGCTTGATCGTGGAGGCCGCGCCCTCGGCGATTCCCCGACCGACGTCAGTCGAGCCCGTGAAGGCGACCTTGGCCACGTCCGGGTGCTCCACGAGGCGCTGTCCGCAGACCGAACCGGGACCGGCCACGACGTTGAGGACGCCCTCGGGAATGCCGGCGTCGAGGGCGATCCTCTCGAGCTCGAGGGAGGTCAGCGGGGTGAGCTCCGCCGGCTTCAGGACGACCGTGTTGCCGGCGGCGAGCGCTGGCGCGACCTTCCAGGAGGCGATCGTGAGCGGGAAGTTCCAGGGCGTGATCAGGCCCACGACCCCGAGCGGCTCGCGGAAGGTCATATCGACGCCGCCGGCGACCGGGATCGTCTTGCCGGTGAGCCGCTCCGGCGCCCCGGCGTAGTAGCGGAAGGTCTCGACCACCATGCCCATCTCTCCACGGGCATCCGAGATCGGCTTGCCCGCGTTGCGGGCCTCGAGCGTCGCCAGGTCCTCCGCTCGCTCCTCGATCGCGTTGGCGAGCCGATGGAGCAGTGCGGAGCGCTCGCCTGGGGCCACGGACCGCCAGGCCGGAAACACCCGCTTGGCCCGATCGACCGCGGCGTCCGTCTCCTCGACGCCCGCACGGGGGAGCTCGGCCATCACCTGCTCGGTTGCAGGCTCGATGACCGCGATCGCGTCGTTGCTCGCCATGTGCCGACGATATAGGGTCCGTGCGTGGCGTCAGGGGAGAAGAGCAAGGAAGCTGCTCCCAGACCAGGTGGCCCCGGGGGCACACGCGGGATGCTCTCCCTCGACGATCTCCGCAAGGAGGCCGAGGAGGGCACCATCGACACCGTCGTCACGGCCTTCACGGACATGCAGGGCCGGCTGTTCGGCAAGCGCATCCAGGTCGAGTACTTCCTCGACGAGGTGGTCGGGCACGGGGTGGAGGGCTGCAACTACCTGCTCGCGCTCGACATGGACATGGAGCCGCTGCCCGGCTACGAGATGGCGAACTGGGAGGACGGCTACGGGGACTTCGGGATCGCCCCGGACATGTCGACGCTGCGGCAGATCCCCTGGCTCGACCGCAGCGCGCTGGTTCTCGCCGACGTCGTCAATCACGACGGCACTCCGGTGGTCGCGTCGCCCCGCCAGGTCCTGATCGCCGTCTACGAACGGGCGCGGGAGATGGGCGTCATGCCCTACGCCGCCTCCGAGCTCGAGTTCTACCTCTACAAGGAGAGCTACGCGGAGGCCTGGCAGAAGGACTTCAAGAACCTGACCCCGACGATCCCGTACATCCTCGACTACCACATCCTCGCCACCACGATGGACGAGTCCTACCTCGGGCCGATCCGCCGTGGCATGCACGCCGCTGGCATCCCGATCGAGTTCTCCAAGGGCGAGGCCTGGAACGGGCAGCACGAGGTCAACACCCGCTATGCGGACGCCGTCACCGCCGCCGACCGCCACACGATCTACAAGAACGGCGTCAAGGAGATCGCCTTCCTGAACGGCATCTCGGCGAGCTTCATGGCGAAGCCGTCGGAGGACGACATCGGGAGCTCCTGCCACATCCACCAGAGCCTGGTCGGCGAGGACGGCGAGAGCGTGTTCGTGGACGGCGACGGCGAGGAGACGGACACGTTCATGCATTTCCTCGGCGGGATGCGGAATCACATCCGGGAGCTCTCCCTGTTCGTCGCCCCGGCGATCAACTCCTACAAGCGCTACGCGGCCGAGAGCTGGGCGCCGACCTCGGTCTCCTGGGGACGCGACAACCGCACCTGCGGCTTCCGGGTCGTCGGGCCATGGCAAGTCCACGCGGGTCGAGTGCCGGATCCCCGGCGCCGACGCCAACCCCTACCTGGCGATCGCCGCCCTGCTGGCCGCCGGGCTGGATGGCATCGAGAACCAGACCGACCCGGGTCCCGAGCTCAAGGGCAATGCCTACGAGGCCGGCGAGGCCGAGGCTTTCCCCTCATCGCTGCGCGAGGCGGTCGACCTCTGGGAGAAGAGCGACTTCGCGAAGCAGGCGTTCGGCGAGGCCGTCCACAAGCACTACCTCAACTACGGCCAGCTCGAGCAGGGCCTGTTCGACAAGGTCGTGACGGACTACGAGAAGCGCCGCATGTTCGAGCGCGGCTAGTGGTACTAGGCAGGCGCCTCGACGCCCGGCAAGATCGGCGGCCCCGCCGCCGACGCGGTGGAGCGGGCGCTCTCGGGCTGGGCCACGACGATCACCCGGCAGGGACGCTCGGCGAGCACGGTCTGGAGCGTCTTGCCGTAGAGCGGCGCTCCGTTGCGGTAGCGGAGGCCCATGACGAGCGCGACCGCCTTCAGCTGACGCGCCTCCTCCGCGATCGAGTGGCCGGCCTGGTTGGGCCTGACCCGGTGGATGTGCCCGCTGACGCGCAGGCCGCCGATCAGCTTCGCCTGCTCGATCTTCGAGCGCGCCTCCTGGTCCTGCTCCGAGAGTGGGGCGTCGAGCGGCAGGTGATTGGGGACGGTGACGATCGCGATCACGTGCACCGCGCGTCGCTTCTTGCCCGCCAACTTGACGGCGGTGACCATCGTCTGCTCATTGAACGGCTCGTCGTCCTCGAAAGCGACGAGGACGCTCTTGTACTCGATCTCCTCGACGCCGAGCGGCTCCGGGAGCAGCACCTTGTGCGTCTGGATGGGAGAGAGCCCGAGCGAGCGGCGGTAGAGCAGGTAGATGGTGAGCCCGAACGCCATCCAGATCGCCCCGATGACGAGGGTCCTGGGATTGAGCGCCATCACGACGATCCATGCCGCGAAGGTGCCGAAACCCCCGAGCACCGCGGTCAGGGGGATATCGAAGCCGAAGGCATGGACGCTTCCCGGTGGCTTCCAGGCGCGCTCCTTGTCCGGGTAGCGCTGGCGCAGCTTGATCACTGAGATGTGCGCGATCGTGAAAGAGAGCATCGCGCCGAACGAGTAGAGGGTCGCCAGCAGCTCGGTCTCTCCGGGGATCATGGTGATGATCGCGATGCCCGAAAAGACCAGGATGGCGATGTATGGCGTGCGGAAGCGGGGATGAATCTGGCGCAACCGCTCGGGTAGCTGGCGGTAGTGACCCATCGAGAAGGTCAGGCGGGACACCCCGATCAGCCCCGCGTTGGTGGCGATCAGCAGGATCACCGCCGCGAGCACGCCGACGTAGTAGCGCAGCACATCGGTGAGCCCGGCGCCGAGGCTGAGGTTCTCGACGATCCCCAGAACCGGGTCACCGGCGAACTTGGACCCCAGGTCGGTCACGTACTCGCCGCCGACCTGGTGCACCGGCATTGCCGAGAGCGCGATCAGGGGCAAAAGCGCGTACAGGCCGAGCACGGCGACGACCGTCAGTCCGACTCCGCGAGGGACCGTCCGCGGGGCGTCCTTGGCCTCCTCGGACATGTTCGAGATCGTCTCGATCCCGGTGTAGGCGATCATCCCCACCGCGATCCCGAGGAGGAAGTCACCCCAGCTGGGGGCCACCCCGAGGTGGACGTTGTCGACCAGGATGTCGGGGCTGAAGACCAACGCCAGCCCGATCACCACGAGGATGACCTGGGTGAAGAGGTCGGCGATCGCCAGGATCAGGTTGAGACGAGTCGACTCCTGGGTCCCCTTGACGTTCAGCGCCGCGAGGAAGACGACGACCGCGACGCCTCCGAGAATGTCGCCCGGCGACTCCCCGAGCCACGGCCAGAAGACGGCGAGGTAGTGCGGCACGAAGAACGCCGAGATCGCGACCGTGATGATGTAGTTGAGCATCTGCCCCCAGGCCGCGATGAAGCTGACCAGCTCGTTGAACGCGTGTCGGGCGAAGCTCGCTGACCCGCCCGCCTCCGGGTACATCACGGTCGCCTCGGCGTAGGTGGCCGCGGTCGCCGTGAAGATCAGGCCGGCGATCACGAAGGCGACCGGGGTCAGCCCGAGGGCGAAGGCCGCCGTGACGCCCAGGGCGTAGTAGATCGACGAGCCCACGTTGCCGTAGGCCGCCGAGAAGAGCGCGCCCACGCCGTGGACACGCGCCAGCGATTCGTCCCTTGGGATTCGTCGAGCCATGACGAGCCGCCTCGAATATACGCGGGGAAGAGGCCGTCCGGCCCGGCTCGGCGAGGGAGCGATACTTGAGGAGGAATGGAGCCGCGAACGCCGTTCCTGCTGCGCGAACCGCCCCGGTCACGGGGTCTCGGAACCCTGGTCGCGATTGGGTTGGTCGCGCTCTGCACGGCGGCGATCTATCCGCTGAAGACAATCGCCCCGGACGTCTCCCTGGGCGTCGTCTATCTGCCGGGCGTCATCGCAGTCTCGATCTTCTGGAGCCTGCGACTTGGCTTGCTCACGGCGCTTGCGAGTGCCGCGGCGTTCAACTTCTTCCACATCCCGCCGGTCGGGCAGTTCACGATCTCCGATTCGGAGAACTGGGTCGCCCTGTCCGCATTCCTGGTCGCGGCAGTGATTGCCGGCACACTCGCGGAACTCGCCCGCGCGCGCGCCCAGGAAGCGGAGGCTAGGCGCCGTGAAGCGGACCTGATGGCCGAGCTGGCGCGGACGCTGCTCGGTGGGCACAGCCTGAACGCCGCGCTGCCGGTCGCAGCCGAGCGGATTGCCAGCGCGCTTGAGCTGCCCTCAGCCGCGCTGCACCGGCGGGAGGTAGCGGATCAGCCCGGGCGGCTGTCGCTGGCGCTCACCCGTGACGGGGACCGGCTCGGAACGCTGGTCCTCCCCGCGACCATCGCCCCGGACAGCCTTGTCCGGCTGAACGAGCGACTGCTGCCCGGACTCGAAGCGCTGCTTGCAGCGGCGATCGACCGGGAGTCGCTGCTCAGGGCCACGGTCGAGACCGAGGCGTTGAGGCGAAGCGATGAGATCAAGACGGTTCTCTTGCGAACAGTCTCACACGACTTCCGCACGCCGATCACAGCCATTCGCGCCGCGGCGGAAGCGCTGACCTCGCCCACGATCGACGAACGCGACCGTGCGGAGCTTCGCGAGGCGATCATCGACGACTCCGACCGGCTCGCCGGCCTGGTCGACAATTTGCTCGATCTCTCGCGGCTGCGGACCGGGACAGCGGAGCCGTCTCGTGACTGGGTATCGATCGACGAGGTGGTCGAAGCGTCGCTGGAACACCTCGATCTCGACCGCCGCGGCTTTCAACTCTCGATCGACGAAGGGCTGCCGTTCATCAGGGCGGATGCAACCCAGCTCGAGCGCGTCTTCGTCAACCTGCTCTCCAACGCCGCTCGCTACTCAGCAGGCGACCGGGTTTCGGTCCGCGCCCGGGAGGTGTCCGGCCGAATCGTGATCCGTGTCGTCGACCGAGGGCCGGGTATCCCCGAGCGCGATCTGGATCGGATCTTCGAGGCCTTCTACCAGGGCGAAAACGACGCCTCTCACACTGGTGCGGGGCTCGGACTGGCGATCGTAAAAGGCTTCGTCGAGGCGAATGGTGGCGAGGTATCTGTCGAGTCCCTGCCCGGACAGGGAACGACCTTCGTCGTCGAGTTCCCCCTCGACGGGGTCGAGGCTGGCGAGGCGGGCGAGCCGCTGGCACCGGCACCCGGCGGACGATGAGCCAGAGGATCCTCGTCTGTGACGACGAGATGCAGATCCGCCGCGCGCTGCGAGTGGTCCTCAAGGACGCCGGCTTCGAGGTGCTCGAGACGGCGGGCGCCGAGGAGGCCATCGATGCGGCTTCCGTGAAGCCGCCCGACGCCGCCATCATCGACCTCTTGCTGCCCGATGGCGACGGCATCGAGGTCTGCCGCAGCATCCGCTCCTGGAGCGAGATGCCGATTCTGGTGCTCTCCGCGGTCGGCGAGGAGGATCAAAAGGTGCGTGCACTCGAAGCCGGCGCGGACGACTACGTCACCAAGCCCTTCGGACCGCGCGAGTTGATCGCGAGACTCAACGCCGCTCTCCGCCGTGCCGGCGGGGGACCCGACGAGCCGGCAATCGAGGTCGAGGGGCTCAAGATCGATCTCGCGGCCCACACTGTGAACAGAGAGGGAGAAGAGATCCACCTGACGCCGATCGAGTTTCGGCTGCTGGCAGCGCTGGCGCGCAATCGTGGGCGTCTGATGACCCATCGCGCCCTCCTGCGGGAGGTCTGGGGGCCGGAATGGGAGGAGGACACCCAGACCCTGCGGACGCACATCGCAAATCTGAGGCGGAAGATCGAGCCCGCGGAGGGACCGCGCTACATCCACACGGATCCCGGCATCGGGTACCGGTTCGCGGGCTGACGCCGGGTCGGGGGGCACCCGCCCCGTCCTTCACGGAATCTTTGTGGGAATGGTCCGAGTCTTCGTCTTTTCGTCATGCGGCCCCGGCGAGACTCTTGGGTACCTCCTCATGAAAGCCCGCCGATGACCGGACACAAGCCTTGGAGCGAAAACCACGACAAAGGCGACGAGTGGCCGAAAACGCTGGTGACCTACGAAGACGGCAAGCTACCGGGAAAGCCGGTGCAAGTAGTCCCCCTCAGCGAAGCCGAGCGTTTGCAACGGCAGGTGGACTATTTCAAGGACGCCGCTGACCTCCACTTTGCCGATGCGGAGCGATTTCGCAACGCGCTGGTTCAGATCGCAGATGCCGAGTCAGGCATTTGGGGAACCATCGCTCGCAAGGCCCTCAACTCACAAGAGGAAGGTCCGCTCTCCACATGGAACACGGAGTTGGGGAAGAAGCCATGATCGATAGCCCCGAGGGCACCGGCGCGCTCTGGGGGATGGGCGGTGAGGCCGAGCTTCAAGTCGCGGCGGGGGAGGCGCAGCATGGGTTCGATCATGGCCCGGCACTCGGCAGGTTCGATCAGTAATCGCTTAGGACATGACCGCGCAGGGCTGGCTCCAGATAGCGCTCTTCCTCGCGCTCTTGACGGCCCTGACCCCCCTTCTTGGCGCCTACATGGCGCGCGTCTATCGCGGTGAGAGGCTGGCGCTCGAGCGGCTGTTCGGGCCGCTCGAACGCGTGATCTATCGCCTCATCGGTGCATCGGCCCGGGAGGGACAGGACTGGAAGGCCTATGGGCGGACCACGATCGTCTTCAGCCTCGTCCTCTGGCTCGTCCTCTACGGGATCCTCCGAACGCAGGGCGCCCACCCCTTCAACCCGGAGAGCTTTCACTCGGGCCCGTGGGATCTCTCCTTCAACACCGCCTCGTCGTTCGTCACGAACACGAGCTGGCAGTACTACGGCGGCGAGACCACCCTGAGCAACTTCTCGCAGATGGCGGGGATCACGTTGCAGATGTTCGTCTCCGGTGCCGTGGGGATGGCGGTGCTTGCGGCCGTGATCCGCGGCATCGCGAGCAGAGGCGCATCGGACCTCGGCAACTTCTGGCGGGACGTCACCCGCACCCTGCTCTACATCCTGTTGCCACTCTCGTTCGTGGCCGCCATCTTCCTGGTCTCGCAAGGCGTCGTCCAGACGCTGGGCGGATTCCCGACCTACGAGACGCTGGGCGGCGCCCAGCAGACCCTCGCCGTCGGGCCGGTGGCCTCCCTCGAGCCGATCAAGATCCTGGCCGGCGATGGGGGCGGCTTCTTCAACGTGAACAGCGCGACGCCGTTCGAGAATCCGACCCAGCTCTCGAACTTCGTCGAGCTCCTCTTCCTGCTGCTCATCCCGGCGTCCCTGACCGCCACCCTCGGGCGCATGGTCGGGAACCGCCGCCAGGGCTGGGCGCTGTTCGCCGCGATGATGATCATGCTGGCCGTCGGGATCGGCGTCACGTACGGCGCTGAGCAGGACGGTTCGCCCGCGCAGCACGTCGCGGGAATGGAGACCGCAGCCGCTGACGGCAGCACCGGCGGCAACCTGGAGGGCAAGGAGCAGCGTTTCGGCATCGCCGACAGCTCGGCCTGGACGGGGGCGGCGACGGCCGGCGGCGACGGAGCGGTCGACTCGGCGCTCGATTCCTATACGGGTATCGCGGCTCTCGTGCCGCTCACCAACATGATGACCAGCGAGGTCGTCTTCGGCGGGCCCGGCTCCGGGCTCTACGGAATGTTGCTCCTCGTCCTGCTCTCCGTCTTCATAGCCGGGCTGATGGTCGGCAGAACGCCGGAGTATCTCGGCAAGAAGATCGAGTCACGGGAGATCAAGCTGGTGATGATCGGCGTGCTCGTCGTGCCTCTCGGCGTGCTCGTGGCAACGGCGTTGGCCCTCTCCAGCAAGTGGGGGGCACCGTCGATCTTCAACCCCGGACCGCAGGGGTTCGCCGAGACGCTCTACGCATACACCTCGCAGACGGTCAACAATGGCTCCGCCTTCGCCGGCTATACGGGATTCGTCCAGCCCCATGCGCCCGGTAACGCCGGCGCCTACGGCATCACTTTCGCCGACCTGATCGGGGGTCTCACCATGCTGATCGGCCGCTTTGCGCGATGCTGACGGCGCTTGCCGCCGATGCTGACGGCGCTTGCAGTAGCCGGCTCCCTCTCCACCAAACGGCTCTCACCGGCGGGACCCGGCACGCTGAGGACCGATACGCCGACCTTCGTCTACCTGCTCATTTTCGTGGTGATCGTCGTCGCTGCGCTCACCTTCTTCCCGGCACTGCTGCTCGGCCCGTTCGTCCAGGGCCTCACCGACCAGCTCTTCTGAGCGCCCCTTGACGAAATCTTGATGCGGTCCGGGCAAAGCCCCACGAGTCCTTGATGGCGGCGGCGCGATCCTGCCGCTCATGGATCTGATCCCGATCGCGATCGCGCTGGTCGTCTTCGCGGCGCTCTACTTCCTGATCGACGGGCTGGACCGGATATGAGCTTCGCCGAGGGCTCATTGCTGGTCATCTCGATCGCCCTCTTCATCTACCTGCTCTACGCGCTGCTGCGGGGCGAACGGCTGTGACCGCAAACGGCTGGCTGCAACTGGCGATTTATTTCGCCGTCCTCACGGCGCTGGTACCGCTGCTCGGTGGCTACATGGCGCGCGTCTACCAGGGCGAGCGGATTCTGCTCGAGCGGCCGCTCGGCTGGCTGGAGCGGCTGATCTACCGACTGCTCGGTCCGGCGGCACGCACGGAGCAGGACTGGAAGAGCTACGGCAAGACCACCATCGTCTTCAGCCTCGTCTTCTTCCTGGTCCTCTACACGATCCTGCGCACCCAGAACATCCACCCCTTCAACCCGGAGGGCTTCAACTCGGCGCCCTGGGACGTGACCTTCAACACCACGTCCTCCTTTGTCACCAACACGAACTGGCAGTACTACGGCGGCGAGACGACGATGAGCTACTTCTCGCAGATGGCCGGCCTGGCCGTCCAGAACTTCGTCTCGGCGGCGGTCGGCATGGCCGTGCTGGCCGCCGTGATCCGCGGCTTCGCCAGTCGCGGGGTGAAGGAGCTGGGCAACTTCTGGCGTGACGTCACCCGCACCCTCCTCTACATCCTGCTGCCGCTGGCGGTGATCGGGACCCTGATCCTCGTCTCCCAGGGCGTGATCCAGAACCTCTCGTCCTATGCCAGCTTCACCGGCTTGGGCGGACTCGATCAGACCCTCGCGGGGGGACCGGCCGCATCGCAGATCGCCATCAAGCAGCTGGGGACCAACGGCGGCGGCTTCTTCAACGTCAACAGCACCTTCCCGTTCGAGAACCCGACGCAGTTCTCGAACTTCGTCGAGATGCTCTTCATCCTGCTGATCCCCGCCGCGGCGACCGCGCAGTTCGGCCGTATGGTCGGCAACCGCCGCCAGGGCTGGGCCCTCTACGCCACGATGGTGGTCTTCTCGGTCAGCCTGTTCGGCGTCGCCTATGCCGCCGAGCAGAACGGCTCTCCCGCCCAGCACGTCGCGGGCGAGCAGACCGCCGCAGCCGACGGCACCACGGGCGGCAACCTGGAGGGGAACGAGCAGCGCAACGGCATCACCGACAGCGCTCTGTGGGCGAATGTCACCACGGACGCTTCGAACGGCTCCGTGAACTCGTCCCATGACTCCTACACCGGCATCGGCGGCCTCGTCCCCCTGACCAACATGATGACCGGGGAGGTGATCTTCGGCGGGGTCGGCTCGGGGCTGTACGGGATGCTCTTGACGGTCCTCCTGGCGGTGTTCATAGCCGGCCTGATGGTGGGGAGAACGCCGGAATACCTCGGCAAGAAGGTCGAATCCCGCGAGATGAAGCTGGTGCTGATCGGGCTGCTCTTCACACCGATGGTGGCCCTGATCGCAACCGGTATCGCGATCTCGAGCAAGTACGGGGCGCCCTCGATCTACAACCCCGGGCCGCAGGGCTTCTCGGAGACGCTCTACGCCTACACCTCACAGGCGAACAACAACGGGTCGGCCTTCGCCGGCTACACGGGCTTCGTCCAGCCCAATGCCCCGGGCAACGCCGGCGCCTACGGGATCAGCTTCGCCGACATCCTGGGCGGGCTTTCGATGCTGACTGCCCGCTTCGTCCCCCTGCTCTCGGCGCTGGCCGTCGCGGGGTCGCTGTCGATGAAGCGGATCGTGCCCGTCGGCCCAGGCACCTTCCGAACCGACAACGCCACCTTCGTGATCCTGCTGCTCGCGGTGATCGTGATCGTGGCGGCGCTCACCTTCTTCCCCGCAGTCCTGCTCGGCCCGGTCGTCCAGGGCCTGACCGACCAACTCGGATTCCCGACCTGATCGCCTAGCGAAATGCGCAGAGACATCACAGCCTCAATCATCGCCGCGGTGGCCTTCACGCTGATCTTCGGCCTGGCCTATCCGCTGATCGCCACCGGCGTCTCGCAGGTCCTCTTCCCGAACAAGTCGGACGGCAGCCAGGTGAAGGTCGACGGCAAGGTCGTGGGCTCGAAGCTGATCGGCCAGAGCTTCACGATCCGCCACGCGATTCCCCCCGAGGAGCGCGGCAAGTTCGGCAAGAAGCAGATCAAGGAGCCGGACCCGAAGTACTTCCAGCCGCGGCCGTCGGTGACCACCTACAGCCCGGACGTCACCTTCTTCAACAACCTGGGACCCAACAACAAGGCCCTGATGCAGCAATTCAAGGGCTACATCCAGGACTACCTCGCGCTCGAGAAGCCCTACACGCCCGGCCTGAAGCGCAAGGACATCCCCGTTGACGCGATCACGTCTTCGGCCTCGGGCGTCGACCCGCACATCTCCCAGAAGAACGCCCGGATCCAGGCCAACCGGATCTCGAAGGTCCGCGGCATCCCGCTCGACCGCGTGAATGAGTTGATCGACGGCAACACGGACGGACGGGCGCTCGGAGTCCTCGGTGAGCCCGGTGTGAACGTTCTCGAGCTCAACATCGCCCTCGACAAGGAGCAACCTTGATGAATGACACTGTCGTAGGCCGCGCACAAGTCGGAGAGCGACGCGGCTCGTCGATGTTCGATCGCTCGCTGCTCCTGCCCGCGCTCTGGGCGAGCATCACCAAGCTCAACCCCCGCCACCAGATCCACAACCCGGTGATGTTCGTGGTCGAGGTCGGCGCCGTGATCACGACGATCGGCTGGATCAACCAGGTCTTCGGCAACCCGCCGCTCGGCGGCGGGGACGAGCCGGCATGGTTCACGTTCACGGTCGGGATCTGGCTCTGGCTGACCGTCGTCTTCGCGAACATGGCGGAGGCGCTGGCCGAGGGCCGCGGCAAGGCCCAGGCCGATGCCCTGAGGGCCGCGCGGACGGAGACGGTCGCCCGTCTGCAGGACGGGCGCGAGGTGAGAGCCTCGGAGCTCCAGAAGGGCGACGTTGTGGTGGTCGAGGCCGGCGAGATGATCCCCGGCGACGGCACGGTGATCGAGGGGATCGCCTCGGTCGACGAGTCCGCGATCACCGGCGAGTCGGCTCCCGTCATCCGCGAGGCCGGTGGGGACCGCAGCGCGGTCACGGGCGGCACGCGCGTGCTCTCGGACCGGATCGTGGTCGAGGTCACGCAGGAGCCGGGCAAGAGCTTCCTGGACCGGATGATCGCTCTCGTCGAGGGCGCCGAGCGGCGCAAGACGCCGAACGAGATCGCGCTCAACATCCTGCTCTCGGGACTGACCATCATCTTCCTGGCGGTCGTCGTCGTGCTCCGCCCAATGGCGGAGTTCTCCAGCACCGCCGCCTCGGTCGCCACGCTGATTGCCCTCCTCGTCGCGCTGATTCCGACGACGATCGGCGCGCTGCTCTCGGCGATCGGAATCGCGGGCATGGACCGGCTGGTACGCCGGAACGTCCTCGCCCTCTCCGGCCGCGCGGTGGAGGCCTCGGGCGACGTCGACGTGCTGCTCCTCGACAAGACCGGCACCATCACGCTCGGAAACCGCGAGGCAACCGAGTTCATCCCGATGCCCGGTGTCCCGGAGGCGGAGCTCGCCGAGGCCGCGCAGATGTCCTCGCTCGCCGACGAGACTCCCGAGGGACGCTCGATCGTCGTGCTGGCGAAGAAGTACGGGATCCGGGAGCACGAGATGGCCTCGCATGAGCAGACCTTCGTTCCCTTCAGCGCCGAGACCCGCATGAGCGGCGTCGACGTCAACGGAACGCGCCTCAGGAAGGGCGCAGGCGACGCGATCATCTCCCTGGTTCGGTCGGAGGGAGGCTCGGCCCCTCCCGAGCTGCAGTCCGAGCTCGATCGCATCGGACGCGAGGGTGGGACGCCGCTGGCGGTCGCCCGCAACAACCAGGTGCTCGGCGTGATCTACCTCAAGGACGTCGTCAAGGAGGGCATGAGCCATCGCTTCGACCAGCTTCGGGCGATGGGCATCCGCACCGTGATGATCACCGGCGACAACCGCCTGACGGCCGCGAAGATCGCCGAAGAGTCGGGCGTCGACGACTACCTGGCCGAGGCGACGCCGGAGAAGAAGCTCGAGCTGATCAAGCAGCAGCAGGGCGGCGGGAGGATGATCGCGATGACCGGCGACGGCACCAACGACGCTCCCGCCCTGGCGCAGGCCGACGTGGGCGTCACCATGAACACGGGGACCCAGGCGGCGCGCGAGGCGGGGAACATGGTCGACCTCGACTCGAATCCGACGAAACTGATCGAGATCGTCGAGGTCGGCAAGCAGCTGCTGATCACGCGTGGAGCCTTGACCACGTTCTCGATCGCGAACGACGTGGCGAAGTACTTCGCCATCCTGCCCGCGATCTTCGCTGCTACCTATGCGACCACCGCCGGCGGCGATGGGCCCCTGAACAAGCTCAACATCATGGATCTGGGCACCCCCGAGTCGGCGATCATCTCGGCGATCATCTTCAACGCGCTGATCATCCCGTTGCTGATCCCGCTCGCGCTGCGCGGGGTTCGGTACCGGCCCTCCGGCGCGAGCGCGCTGCTGCGGCGCAACCTGTTCATCTACGGGCTGGGCGGCATCATCGCCCCCTTCATCGGGATCAAGCTGATCGACCTGCTCGTGCACGGCGTGCTTGGGGCCTGAGATGAGCGACCAGCTCGCCGGCACGCGGCTGGTTGGACACCGGCCGGTGATCACGAGTGGACGACCGCCAGGAGTACTCACCCGGCTGTCGGCCCGCCTGCGAGGCCGCTCTCTCGATCGGGCCCTTGCAGCAGGCGCGGATTCGGCTTCCTCTACGACGCTCGCCAGCAGGGCCTCCTGGCTGACCAGCTGCCGCAGCAGACGGTCGCTGGCTCGCACGATTCGCAAACTGCTCCAAGTGCCAAACGGACGCCGCGGGCTCTCGTCCGCGATCTCGCCGGACTGGCATGAGCTCGCCGGAGCGAGACTGCCTCTGGCCGCCGTGGCGTCGAGGCTCCAAAGCAATGACCCGGTCCACTCCCGGGGTGTCGCGATGGTCCAGCTCCTGCTCACGGACGGCACCGGCCCCCTGTTCGCACCGCTCGAGGAGGGTGAACTCCGCCGCCGGGTCGAGGAGATCGTTGATGCCCTCGACGGGTGGGAGGAAACTTGGTGACGATGGACGAGACGACTGAGCGCGTCGAGGCCCTCGAGGACACCGATGTGGATCGCGGCCACCTCAAGGTCTTCCTCGGGATGGCCGCGGGTGTGGGCAAGACGTACCGGATGCTCCAGGAGGGCCGCGCCGAGGCCGAGTCGGGGCGAGACGTCGTGATCGGGTACCTGGAGCCGCACGGACGGAGCGAGACGGTCGAGCAGGCCGGAGAGCTCGAGGTCGTGCCACGGCGGCGTGTCCCCTATCGCGACACGGTGCTCGAGGAGATGGACCTCCCGGCTGTTATCGAGCGGGAGCCCGACCTCGCCCTGATCGACGAGCTCGCGCACACGAACGCACCCGGTGTCGAGCATGAGAAGCGATATGAGGACGTGCGGGATGTGCTCGACGCCGGCATCGACGTCTACTCGACCGTCAACGTCCAGCACCTGGAGAGCCTCAACGACAGCATCTGCGAGCTGACCGGGGTCCGGGTGAGGGAGACGATGCCGGACGCTGTACTGAATGACGCTGACGAGGTCGTCCTCATGGATCTAACTCCGGAGGCGCTGCTGGCGCGGCTGCGCGCCGGCAAGATCTACCCGTCCGAGCGGATCGACTCGGCGCTCAACAACTTCTTCCGGATCGAGAATCTAAACGCGCTGCGCGAGGTGGCCCTACGGCAGGTGGCGGAGGAGGTCGAGTCCAAGCGACTCGTCAAGGAGACCGTCGGGCTCCGCGATGACCGCCTCGCTGAGAGCGCGGCGACCCAGGCAGTCGGCGAGCGGCTGCTCGCCTTGATCAAGCCGACTCCGCGGGCGCAGCGCCTCGTCCGGCGCGCCTGGCGTTCCTCCCAGCGGCTCGGCGCCGACCTCGACGTGCTCTGGGTGAAGCGACCTGGGTACACCCCGACCAGCGAGGAGCAGGATCAGCTCGACGCGATCGGGCGGCTCGCAGCCGTCCTCGGCGCGCACTTGCTGGTCGAGGAGGGAGACGACGTGGCCCAGACGGTCAAGGAGGTCGCCGAGGAGAAGGGCAGCACCTACGTGTTGATCGGGACGCCGAGGCCGCGGACCGGGCTCGCACGCTTCCGGCCCGCTCTGCCGACGAGGCTGATCGAGGCCCTCCCCGGGGTCGACCTCCGGGTTGTCGCCGACCGGGCCCTGCGGGGCGAGGAGGGAGAGCAGTGAGCTCAATCGAGCTCGTCATCGCCCTGGTGCTCCTCGGGGTCATCGGCTACCTGCTGGGGCGCGAGCTGAAGCGCAGGCGGACCGAAGCGTCGATCACCCCATCTCCCGGCAGAATCCTCTTCCCGTTCGTCGGCCAAGCTCTGTCCACACCGGCTTTCGATGCGGCCTTGCGCCTGGCACGGGCCGAGAAGGCGACCCTCGTACCCGCCTACATCGCGATCGTGCCGCTCGCCCTCCAGCTCGACACCCCTCTGAAGAAGGAGGCCGAGACCGCCCTGCCGTTGCTCGAGGCGATCGAGCAGCGGGCGGCAACCCAGGGAGTGCCGGTCGACTCGCGCATCCAGCCGGGTCGCAGCATCCGGCATGCGTTTCGCCTGCTGATGCAGGAAGAGCGATTCGATCGGATGGTCGCCGCGGGAGCGGCCAAGAACGCGGACGGATTCAGCGCAGACGACGTGGCGTGGATGCTCGAGAACGTCCCAGCCGAGATCGGGATCCTCCGGCCGGCCCTCGACCCAGCCCGGTCACCCGGACGCAAGGGAGACGAGCGACGGAATGATCGTGTCCGCCGGGTTTTCCTCCGGGTGCCAGAGAACACCGAGCGCAAAGCCCCGGTCAACTGACTCGATCGCCTCGACGCTCTCGTCGTCGGTCGCCCAGGCGCTCGCGGTGAGCCCGTCGGCGACGCGGTCCATCCCCTGGTGGTGATGGCTCTTCACCGTTAGCCGCTCGGCGCCGGCCGCCCGGGCGGCGAGCGATCCGGGCTCGAGGCGGACATCGTGCTCGGCCCATGAGCCCGGCAACGGCCGGTGGTTGTCGTGGCCGAGCCGGTCCGGGATGTGCTGGTCGAGCGTGCCGCCGCAGGCGACGTTGAGCACCTGCATGCCGCGGCACACCCCCAGCAACGGGATGCCGCGCTCGAGCGCTCCGAGCGCGAGCGCGATCTCGAAGCGGTCTCGGTCGGGGTTCGTGCCCACGGTCTCCGCGTGGCGTACAACGCCCCGGCTCTCGGGGTCGATGTCGGCGCCGCCGCCGAGCACCAGCGCGTCGATCCGGTCGAGCAATTCGCCCGGCTCTGATTCCGCGACCCGGTCGGGCGGCAACATCGCCATCATCCCGCCGGCGCCGTGGATGGCTCGAGAGTACGAGAGCGGCAGCAGCGTCGCCGGCTCGTCGCTCCAGACGCCGAAGCTCGCTCGCTCGATGGCGGCGCAGACTCCGATCAGGGGACGTGCCATGAGCGGAAGTTAACCGGCGCGTCACCGGTTGAGCCATATGCTCGCCCGCAGTGAGTAGCTCGCTCCGCGAAGGCACGGCGCCCAAGGGACCGTTCGAGGTCGCGATCATCGGAGCCGGGGCTGTCGGCTGCGCCGTCGCCCGTGAGCTCACCCGCCGCGGCGCGCGCTGCGTGATCGCCGAGGCCGGCCCCGACGTGGGCGCCGGCACCAGCAAGGCGAACACCGCGATTCACCACACCGGATTCGACGCCAAGCCGGGGACGGTCGAGTCACGGCTGGTGGCTCGCGGCTACGAGCTGCTCGGCGAGTATGCGGCCCGCGTCGGCATTCCGGTGGCGAGGCTGGGCGCGCTCATGGTCGCCTGGAATCCGGAGCAACGGGAGGCGCTTGCCGGGATCCGGGCAAAGGCCTCCGAGAACGGCTACCAGGAGACCCGCGCCGTCGACCTCGAGGAGCTCTACGCACGGGAGCCCAATCTGGGGCCCGGGGCGGAGGGCGCAATCGAGATTCCGGGCGAGGGGATCATCTGCCCGTTCACGACGACGCTGGCCTTCGCGACGGAAGCTGTCAAGGGCGGCTGCGAGCTCGCTCTGAACGCCCCGGTCCGTGGCGTCCAGGCGAGCGGGGACGCACACGAGCTCGACACCGATCGAGGCCCGATCCGCGCGCGGTACCTGGTCAACGCGGCGGGCCTACGGAGTGACGAGATCGACGCGATGCTCGGCCAGTCGGACTTCCGGGTGACCCCGCGGCGCGGGGAGCTGATCGTCTTCGACAAGCTCGCCCGAGGCCTGGTCAACCAAATCCTCCTCCCGGTCCCGACGGAGAAGACGAAGGGCGTCCTCGTCTCGCCGACCATCTACGGGAACGTCCTGCTCGGCCCGACGGCCGACGACATCGAGGACAAGACGGACCGCTCGACGACCGGCTGGGGCCTTGCGGGACTGATGGAGGCCGGAGAGCGCATCATTCCGCGCCTGGTCCGGCAGGAGGTGACCGCCACCTACGTCGGACTCCGGGCGGCCACGGAGCATCGCGACTATCAGCTCAAGGCACATCCCGAACAGAGATACGTCTGCGCGGGCGGGATCAGATCAACCGGGATCAGCGGTTCCCTCGGGATCGCCGAGTGGGTGCGCGGCGCTCTTGCCGATGCCGGCCTCCAGCTGTCGGAGCCGGCCGCCCCGGCGGACTTCCGGATGCCGAACATCGGCGAGTTCGGCACGCGCCCGTACCAGGACGGCGAGCTGATCGGACGCGATCCCGACTACGGGCGAATCGTCTGTTTCTGCGAGCGGGTCACGCGCGGCGAGATCGACGCGGCACTGGACGGCCCGATCCCTCCGGTGGATGCCGATGGACTGCGCCGCCGGACCCGCGCCCTGATGGGCCGCTGTCAGGGGTTTTTCTGCGGAGCGGAGATCGCCGCCGCGTTGGAGGCCAAAGATGGGGATTGAGGACGGGCCGGTCATCGTCGGCGGTGGGCCGTCGGGGCTGGCGGCCGCGATCGAGCTGCGCGGGCTCGGCATCGAGCCGGTGACGGTGATCGAGCGGGAGCGTCACGCGGGCGGGATCCCGCGGCACTCCGACCACACCGGCTTCGGCCTGCGCGACCTGCGCACCGTCCTCTCCGGGCCGCGCTACGCCGAGCGCTATCGCGAGCTGACCACCGACGCCGGGGTCGAGGTGCTGGCCGAGACGATGGTCACCGACTGGGAGGGCCGCCGCCTGAAGCTGACCGGACCAGCCGGCAGGCAAGAGGTCGAGCCGCCGGCGGTGGTGCTGGCGACCGGGTGCAGGGAGCGCCCTCGCTCCGCTCGGCTCGTACCGGGGTCGCGGCCGGCCGGCGTGATGACCACCGCCACCCTGCAGCAGCTCGTCCACCTGGGCGGCCAGAAGGTCGGACGGCGGGCGGTGATCGTCGGGGCGGAGCACGTCAGCTTCTCGGCGGTGGCGACCCTTGCCCACGCTGGAGCGTCGGTGGCCGGACTGGTGACCGAGCTCCCCAGGCATCAGTCGCTGGCCGCTTTCCGGGCGGGTGCGGTGGTCCGCTACCGGGCGCCGGTCTGGTCCCGCATGGCCGTCAGCGCGATCCACGGAACCGAGCGGGTGGAGTCGGTGGAACTCACCGAGCTCGACTCCGGCAGCACGCGCTCGGTCGACTGCGACCTGGTCATCTTCACCGCCGACTGGATCCCTGATCACGAGCTCGCGGTGATGGCCGGCTGCGAGCTCGATCCGGGCTCGCTCGGCCCGCTTGTGGACTCGGCCCTGCGGACGACCTGTCGAGGCGTGTTCGCGGCGGGGAACCTGCTGCACCCGGCCGAGACCGCCGACGTCTGCGCGCTCGATGGCCGCCACGTCGCGCCGTCGGTCGCCGCCTACCTGCAGGGGCCGGGGGAGTGGCCGTCCCACGTCAGGCTCGTGGCCCGCGACCCGCTCGCCTGGATCACCCCCAACCTGCTGCTCGCCGCCGGCCACGACCCGCCGCGCGACCGCTTCCTTCTGCGCTCGCGCGAGTTCGCCCGCCGCGCGCGCATCCAGCTCCGCCAGGATGGGCGGGAGCTGTGGAGCGGCCGGGTCGGACGCCTCGTCCCGGGGCGGTCGGCGCACATCCCGGCCAGGTGGACCTCCCGAGTCGACCCGAACGGAGGCCCCGTGATCGTCAGGGTGGAATAGGGTCCTTCGACATGAGCGACGGGATGTTGCTCGGCATCGACGAGGGGACAACGGGGGTGAAGGCCGCGCTCTTCGACCAGCGCCTGCAGCCAGTCGCAGAGGCGCGGCGGGACAAGGTCAACCGCCATCCGGAGGAAGGCTGGGTCGAGCAGGATGGCGCTGAGGTGATCGCCGCGGTCACCGAGGCCGTGGCCGAGCTCCTCGACGGGGCCGAACGCGAGGTGATCGCCTGCGGGCTCGACCACCAGGGCGAGTCGGTGCTTGCCTGGGACTCCGAGACCGGCGAGCCGCTGAGCCCGATCGTGGTCTGGCAGGACAAGCGCTCACAGGAGATCCTCGACGGGCTCGCGGACCAGGAGGACGAGGTCAAGGAGCTCAGCGGTCTGCCCTTCGACCCGTACTTCTCTGCCGCCAAGCTCGCCTGGCTGCTGCGCCATAACGACGAGGTCAGGAAGGCCCTCGAGGACGACAGGCTGCGGATGGGAACCGTCGACTCGTTCCTCTGCGACCGGCTCGGCGCCGGCTTCGCCACCGAGCCCGCAACCGCCTCGCGGACCCAGCTGCAGCGGATCGACAGGCCGGGGTCCTTCGACGAACGCCTCTGCGAGATCTTCGGTGTGCCGATCGAGGTGCTGCCGGAGATCCGTGACACGACCGGGGAGCTCGGGACGCTGAAGCATGAGAGCTGGCCGGTCGAGCTTCCCTTCCGCGGCCAGGTCGTCGACCAACAGGCCGCGCTGGCTGGCGCCTCCTGCGTCGAGCCGGGCCGGGTGAAGGCGACCTATGGGACCGGCGTCTTCGTGCTCGCCCACGTCGGCGAGGGCGTGCCGGACCCCGCCGGGGGGCTGCTGCCGACGGTCGCCTGGAGCATCGACGGCAAGGTCGAGTACGCGCTCGACGGCGGCGTTTTCGCGGCCGGGGCGATGCTGGAGTGGATGTGCAACCAGCTCGGGATCGCGGAGGATCCGCCCGCGCTCAGCAAGCTGGCCCGCGAGGCCGAGAGCTCAGCCGGCGCCAGGGTCCTGCCCGGGCTGGCGGGCATCGGGGCTCCCTGGTGGCGGCCCAACGCGCGCGCCGTGCTCTCGGGCATCCACGGAGGGACGACTCGGGAGAACGTCGCCCGGGCCGCGCTCGAGGGGATCGCTTGGCGGGTCGCGGACGTGGTCGCGGCGATCCGCGAGACCGCTCCGGTCGAAACCCTCCGGGTGGACGGCGGGCTGACCAACGAGCCGCTGCTGCTCCAGATGCAGGCCGACTCGATCGGAGCCCCGGTGGAGGCGGCGGGAGCCGATGCCACTGTCCTCGGGTCGGCCGCGCTCGCCGCGGTGGGCGCCGGCGTGATCGGCTCGCTCACCGACCTGCCCGAGATGCTGCCCGCCGACCGCAGGGTCGAGCCCGGACGCGACGCAGAATGGCGCCAGACCGAGCACGAGCGCTGGCGCGAGTTCGTCAAGGCGACGGAAGCCCTCGACCCGCGCTGATCGCGGGGACTCTCACTAAAGAGGAGCCGCGCTAATCGCGGCTCCTCTCGGCGGCTTTCGCTCCGCGCCTGTTGGGCGCGGGCGGCCGCGCAGATCCCTGATGTCGCCCGGGTCAGTCCCTGGTGACCACGTCCTCCTCGAGCGTGCTCACCGGCCCCTGGTACCTGTTCTTCGCGGAGACCAGGTACCAGACCCCGAAGGCCAGGGGCAACAAGACCGCCAGCGGCGTGTAGTTGACGAGGCTCGAGTCGAAATCGGCGTTCCACGGCAGGCCCGCCGGCGTGTACGGCAGGTTGAGCGCGAACACCACCAGGATCACGAAGAAGATCCCGATGGAGTTCACCCACCTGTACTTAGCTCCCAGCGTCCACGGGCCGGGCTTGAAATTGTCGCCCGCCCTCAGCCGCAGATAGACCGGAATGATGTACGCGATGTACAGCCCGACCGTGCAGATCCCGGTCAGTGCGTAGAACGCGAACGGGACGTCGTTCTTGCCGAACAGCGCCGGGATCGCGACGATCAGCGAGAACACTGAAACCCCGATCACCGCGTTGAACGGCACCCTGTCGCGGTTGACCCGCCGGAACAGGGTCCACCCCGGAATCGCCCGGTCGCGTGAGAACGCGTACCAGGTCCGGGAGGCGCTGGTCAGGCCGGCGGCGCCGCAGAACAGCTGCCCGACGGTTGCGATCAGGATCACCAGCTTCGCCGCCCAGGAGTCGAGCGCCGAGGTGAAGATGAACGTCGAGTATCCGGCGCCGTCGTCGATTGCGGCGACATCGTTCGCCGCGAACAGGAAGGAGAGCAGCAGGATCCAGCCGATGATCGCCGAGTAGAAGACCGACCGCCAGACGCCCTGTGCGGCGCCGATCGCCGCGCCCCGAGTCTCCTCGGCAGTGTGCGCGGACGCGTCGTAGCCGGTCTCCGTGTACATGGTCAGCAGGAAGCCGATCGGCAGCACGAAGAACCAGAATCCGAAGTTGCCGGTCGAGCCGCCGAAGAACCCGGACTCGTTGAACCTCTGGGTGAAGACGAAGTCGGCGCTTTGGTGCGTATCGGGCACGATCCAGAGAATCGCGATGATCACCGCGACTCCCAGCAGATGCCAGCCGACCGAGATGTTGTTCGCCAGCGCCAGGATGCGGTCGGCGAAGATGTTCACCACGGTGTAGAGGAGCAGGATCAGGAAGAACAGGAACCACTGCTCTCCCAGGATGTGTTCGGTGTCCCCGAAGTTGATCCCGAAGATGTTCAGGCCGTAGAGCCCGAGCAGGATGTTGAGGAAGATCGCGGCTCCGTAGGCGACGGAGGCGACGATGCCGATCAGGCCGGCGATATTGAACCAGCCGGTCATCCAGCTCCAGCCCTTGCCGCCCAGGTCGTGCGCCCACCAGTACGGACCGCCCGCGGTCGGGTAGGCCGAGGTCAGCTCGGCCATCGAGAACGCCACGGTGAAGACGAGGAGGCAGAGAATCGGCCAGCCCCACGAGACCGCGACCGGACCGCCGTTCAGCCAGGCAAATCCGAACGCCGTGAAGCAGCCGGCGAGGACCGAGATGATCGTGAACGAGATCGCGAAGTTAGTGAACGCGCTCCAGGTTCGCGAGAGCTCCTGCTTGTAGCCGAGCTCAGCGAGGCGTTGTTCGTCGCGCTTCGTCTGGTCGACGTCGGAGATGCCCTCCGGTGGTGTCACTTCCTCTCCCTCCGTAGCGGCCCCGCTACATCCATGCTCTGAGGGCCTATTTCGAGGCGTGAAGCCCTGCACGGGACCCTATGCCCGCCGCCGGACCTCAGTCAAGCCGAATTTCCGGAAATTGAGGAGGTTGGACGGTTCGTCTCAGATTTCGTCGCCCCTGAAGCCGAAACGGCGGATCAGACCGCGAAACCACGGTCGTTTCGCATCAGATCGCGAGATCCGCTCGAGCGTGCCGAGCGTCAGCGGGTGCCCGAACGACTCCAGGTGGGTGGCGAGGGCGATGAACGCCTGGGCCGTCGTCAGGGCGTCGCCGTCGGCCTCGTGAGGCCGGTGGACCGGCAGGCCAAGCCAGCGTGCCAGATCGCCGAGGCCCGGTGTGGAGACCGCGACCCCTGGGCGCGTCCCGCCGGCTTTTGAGGGCGGTGGCTCTCTTCGCAGCCGGCTGAGCTCGATCCCAAGGGCGGCGGTATCGATCACCGGGTTCCGGAGGTCGAGGCCGCGTGGCTCCAGGGCCGCCCTCAGGAAACCGGTCTCGATCGAGGCTACGTGCGCGACGAGCGCCCTGCCGGCGAGCGCCGCGAGCACGCGGTCGAGCGACTCTTCGAGCTGCGGCGCCTCCGCGAGATCCACCTCGCGAAGACCGTGGATGCGGATCGTGTCCCAATCCGGCATCCGCAGAGGGCGCACCAGCTCGTAGCGGACGTCGTCGAGCTGCACCCTGCCGCACTGGACGGTGACGGTCGCGAACGAGATGATCTCGTCGGTCGCGGGGTCGAGACCCGTCATCTCGAGGTCGATCACAGTGAAGCTCACCTCCCGCCACGGTGTATGAGGCTGCGGCAAGGAGCTCTCCAGATATGACCGTCGGGCGGCCGACTGGCTGGGCGGCATCGTCACGCCCGCGCGCTCAGGCCGGCGGACACCGACCGTTGCACGGCGGCGACCTCCCTGAACGCGTCACGGAGGTAGCGCCGGGTGAGGGGATCGAGCGCCTCGGGATCCAGGCGGTCGTCCGGATCGTGTCCGCCCTCGATCTGTGTGACCTGATGCTCCAAGCGCAGGGCGCTGAACAGCTCGAAGGCCTCCTCGAGCACCCTGATCTCCTCAGCGGTCATCACCCCGAGGCCCCCCGTAGCGTGAAGTCGGTCAACTGTGTGGTTTGCGGGAATGTCACCGACAAGGGCCGCGTAGCGCGCCAGATTGATGACCGGCAGCATTCCGGCGTGCTTGATGTCAAGCGCGTCGTGGCGGTGGCCCGATGCGGAGATGACCAGGTTGCGAATGAAGCCGGTGGGCGGCTTCGCGGCGAGTGCCAGCCGCAGCATCCAGCGCTCCAGGCTCCTGCGATCGCCCGTCTCGAACAGCAAGCTTTTGACGTTGAGGCCGCGCTCGCGCCCGTAGACCATCCTTCCGTCGAGGAGGATCGAGACCGCGATCAGCACCCGGTTGTCGCTTGGACGCTGAACCCAGCTCCTGATCGAAGCCTCCCACTCCTCGATCGAGCTCGCGGAGAAGGCGCCCGTCGCGGTGACCCCATGCGGGTCGAGGCGCCAGCCGATCGCCCTGATGCAGTCGGCGACGTTGGCGGCGATTCCCTGCATGTAGGTCTCGGTCCTGCTCGATGCGAGCCGTCGGCGCGGCTCCGCGGTGATCGGATCCGAATCGGGTCGATCCTGCCACGCCATCCCGGAGTCGAAGTCCGAGGAAGGCATCGGCTCGCGGCGCCCGTGGCTGCCGAGCGCCATCCAGCTGAACTCGGCGGGCGGCGCCCCGTGTGACTCGATCGCGAGCTCGATCATTCGCCGCGTCAGGGCGTCCGTGACGGCTGAGATCACGTCGCTGATGTGAAACGGCGTGAGCTCGGCGCGGTGCAGGGCGACGACCGTCGACTGGAGCTCGGCCGCCACGTCGCGCAGCTCCGCCTTGTTCCGCGCCCGCGCGATCGCCCTGCGCAGCACGAACGGGGAGCGCGCCTCGGCGGCGACGAGGTCGATGCCGACGATCACTCCGAGCACCTCCGACCGCGAGGAGAAGACCGGGACATGTCGGATGTCGTGGTCGAGCATGGTCAGCATCACGTCCGCTCCCGTCTGATCTGCTCCGACGCCGAAGACCGGTGCGCTCATGGCTGCACGGACCGGATCATCCGGCGAGTGCCGCCCCGCGACCACGCGCGATCGCAGGTCGCGGTCGGTGACGATCCCGAAGTCGCCATCGCCCAGCTCGACAAGGACGTAGCTGGTCTCCTCGGCGCTCATCCGTCGCGCCGCCTCCCGCAGAGTGCTGTCGGGCTTGCAGATGACCGGCGGACGGCGAACCAGCGACTCGGCGTACTGCCGCGCGACCTCGGCGCTCGGCGCCTCCGTCGCCCCATCCCGGGCCTCCGGACGCCCCCTGGCGAGCAGGGAGCGGGCCAGGAACCTCAGGCTCGAGGGACGGCCGAGAAGTGGGACGACGTCCTCAGCGGCAAGCGAGTAGACCAGCGTGTCCTCTCGGGTGCGAACCTCGTATCTGGTGGGCTGTCCGGAGAGCGCGGACGGGTGACCGAACATCTCGCCTTCGCCCAGAAGGTCGACCACGCGGCCATGGTCCACGAGCTCGACCGCACCACGGCGGACCACGCGGATTCGCCCCTGGGGACGCTCGCCCTGGGGCAGGATGGTGGTGCCTGCCCGGAAGAACTCGATCTCGGTGCGCCTTGCGAGCCGCTCCAGCTCAGCCTGCTCGAGCCCGATGAATGGGTCATACCCCGCCAGGAACTCGGCGATGTCGTGCATCCGACTCTGAGGGGCAGTTTAGGTCCGAGCCCGGCCTCAGGCCGAGAGCGCGGCGGCGGCCTGATCGACCGTGGGCTCGATAGGGAGGACCTTGTCGAGCCCCATCACTCCGAGGATGCGGAGAATCTGGTCGCTCGAGGCGGCCACGGCAAGGCTCTCGTTGCCGTGGTTGGCGTTCTTCTGCTCTCGCGAGAGCAGGAGGGCGCGGATCGCGCTCGAGTCGATGAACTCGCACTCGGTCAGGTCGACGACGATCCCGTCGCTCGGGGCCTCAACGGCCCGCCGCAGCTCGGTGCGCAGCTCCTCCTCGTGTGACATGTCGACCTCCCCGGCGACCCGAACGACGTAGACGTCATCCGGACCAGGCCCCGAGCTGACCTCGAATTGTGGAATGTCTGCGCTTGGCGTTGCGGACACGAATCCCCTTTTCCCCCGTAGACGCGTCACATGCTACCCACAGCGGCCAGTGCCGCCGGGTACCGGGTCAGTCCGGCTGGAGCGCGGCGCGAGCCTCCTCGACCGCAGCCTCGACGCTCTCGTTGCACGGCCAGAACAGCGGCGAGTCCCCGTCGCGGATCAGCCGGTCAGCGAGGATCACCCCACGCGGGTTCACCGCCGTGCCGGCCTCCAGCTGATCAGCAAGATCCCGAATCAGCGTTCCGGCCCGAATGATCTCCACGTCCCTGAGCCGAACCTGAGCCTTAAGGAAGATCCGTCTGGCGTGCTCGGCGGCATCCAGCGCCTCGCGGAGCGCCTCAGCGATGTCGGATTTGTAGCCGGCTTCGAGGAGGATGGCGCTCCGCGCCATCAGTTGCCGGCTCCCACCGGGCAGCTCGCCGGCGAGCAGGCGGTCGTCGAGGGTGTGCGCTCGGACTCTCGCTAGCAGTCGTTCAACCACGCCTGCAAGGATGCCAGTCGCGACAGGGGGGGCGAAGCCCGGAGATCAGGCGAGGTGGAGCGCTGCCCGCGCGTGCTTGACCGCGGATTCGACGGTCTCGTTGTAAGGACGGCTGACCGGGGTCGGCCCGTAGACCGGAGAGTCGCCGTCCGTTACCAGCCGGTTCGCCAGGATGACTCCGCGAGGGCTCACTCCGTCATCTTGTTCGAGCTCGTTTGCGAGCGTCAGGATCAGCGGCTCACTGTCGAGCACTTGATTTACCTGAAGGCGGAGCTTGGCCACGAACGGGTCCGGGTCGTTCCGTCGCGCGGCGTCAGTCAGCCCGCGCAGCGCGGCCGCGACCGCCCCTCGGTAACCGCGATGGAGAAGCCGCGCACGCCTGACCAGCACGACGGGGTTCCCGTCGGTTACCCCGCCGTTCAGGAGCTTGTCGTCGATAGAACGCGCGCGTAGCCGCGCGAGGATGCGGTCCGTCGGCCGCGCCCACCCCGGTGGAGGTATCGGTCGCTTCCCGCCCACCGTTGCGGTCCCGCTTGCAGTCATGACTCGCATCCATATGCCCGAATCCGAGCTTCCCAATCAGGGCGCGATCGCGATGGGACCGGAGAGCAGTCGCTCGACGGAGGAGGCCGGAACGGGCTCCGCAAAGTGGAAGCCCTGTGCGTACCCGCAGCCCAGATCCCTCGCGACGCGGACCTGCTCCTCGGTCTCGACGCCCTCGGCGACGACGCCGATCCCGATCGTTTCCGCCATGTCGCTGACCGCCCGCACGATCGCGGCGTCGAAGGCGCTGTCGGTGACGTTCTCCACGAAGGTGGGGTCCAGCTTGACCATCGAGAGCGGCAGCCGCTTCAGGTAGCCGAGCGAGGAGAAACCGACCCCGAAGTCGTCCAGGACCACCCGCACCCCGAGGCGCTCGAGCGCGCCCAGGGTTCGCTCGACGTAGACGGTGTCATCGAGCACGGTGCTCTCGGTCAGCTCCAGCCAGAGCGTCGAGGGCTCGATCCCGTTCGCGGTGATCGACCCCTCGATGTGCGGGATCAGCTCTGGATCGCCCAGCTGGCGGGCCGAGAGGTTGACCGCCACGCTGACCGGGGCGGAGTCCGGCTGGAGCCGCTGCCAGGCCGCCGCCTGGCTGCAGGCCTGCTCGATCACCCAGCGGCCGATCGGCACGATCAGGCGGGACTCCTCGGCGACGCCGATGAAAGCGAGCGGTCCGATCAGGCCGCGCTCGGGATGATCCCAGCGAAGCAGGGCCTCCATACAGGCGATCGAGCCGTCCTGGAGGCGGATCACAGGCTGGTAGTGGAGGAGCAGCTCCTCGCGCCGGAGCGCCCGCCGCAGGTCGTTTTCGGTCTTCATGTGCTCGATGACGCGGGAGCGCATCACCTCGTCGAAGATCTCGTAGCCGCCGCGCCCGTGTTCCTTGGCGCGGTAGAGGGCCGAGTCGGCGTCGCGGATCAGGGCCTCGGGCTCCTCGGTGCCCGTCCCGATAGAGATCCCGATGCTCGCGCTGACGAAGTGCTCGCGCTCGCGCACGATTAGGGGGCGGGCGAGCGCCTCGGCGATCCGTTCCGCGATCCGGGTCGCGCCGCGCTCGTCGTCGACGTCCTCGGCGAGCACCGCGAACTCGTCGCCGCCGAAGCGGGCGACGGTGTCGCCCGGCCGCAGGGCCTGCTCGATACGCGGGGCGACGGCGGCGAGCAGCTCGTCGCCGGCCGCGTGCCCGAGGCTGTCGTTGACGAGCTTGAACTGGTCGAGGTCGAGGAAGAGGACGGCGATCGCGATTCGCCGACGGGCCGCCACCGACAGGGCGTGCTGCAGGCGGTCGAGGAAGAGGCTGCGGTTCGGGAGTCCGGTGAGGGCATCGTGGAGCGCTTCGTGCTGAGTCCGCTCCTCGGTTCGGCGACGCTCGATCGCGTTGGCGAGCACGTTCGCGATCGCCTGCATGAAGTTGACGTCCTCCTGGCTGAACCCGTAGTGCTCGGCTGCTGCCGCGGCGAGCACCCCGTAGGGCTCCTCGTTCCCCTTGATCAGGACGATCGAGGCGCTCCGCGTGTCCTGCTCCGCCTGCAGCTCGGACTGCTGGAAGCGCGTCTCCTCCTCCCAATCGTTGACCACCGTGGCGGTGTCCGTGGCGAGCGCGTAGCCGCACTGGTAGCGATAGTCCGCCGGGACCCGCGCCTTGCCGACGAGCTCGTCAGGCATGCCGACCGCGGCGACGAGCAGAAGCTCGTTCGTCTCCGGGAGGAGCTTGAGGACGCCGCCGTAGTCGACGTCGAGGACGTCGGTCAGGATCCGGCAGGCCTCGCCAGCGAGATCCTTGATGTCCGCGCCCTCCAACGCGTGCTGACCGAACCGCGCAACCTCGCTCTGCTGATGGGCCTGAAGCCGGCTCGACTCCTCGCTGCGAGCGAGGGCGCCCGCAGTCTCAGTGAGCGCGCGCCGTTGCCGAAGCTGATTGCGGGCCTCCCAGGCGGCGAGCAGCGCGATGCAGGTGCCGACGAAGAGACCGAACCCCGAGAAGGGGAAGCCGCCGCCGACGCCCAGGGAGAGGATGAGAGCTGCAGCGACGGCACTCGCGCCGACGAGCGCGGTCCAGCGGGTCGGATAGGAGAGGGAGGCGAACAGGAACGGCAGCACCAGCAGCATCGTGTAGGCGCTGCTCGAGCCACCATCCAGCCCGGCGAGGGTCCCGATCAGCACCAGGTCTGCGATCGACCAGGCGGCGAAGAAGAGGTCGCGGTACGGCCCGCTGACGATCCGCTCGAGGGGCATGGCCCTAATCAGCGGGGCGCTGGTCAGCCCGAGCCCGATTATGGTCAGGATCAGCGCGCGGTTCGGGTGGTCCCACGTCTCAAGCGCATAGAGAGCGCAACCAACCGAGACGATCACTGTCAGCCAGACGCCGACCTGAACCGACGCCAGGCGGGACTGGACTTCCTGCTCGCTGTTGCCTTCCACGGCCGCCCGTGTGTTTCCCCCGGTCACGCTGAATGTTCCTCCCTCGATGGCTCCGATAGCTTGCCGCAGGCGCCGCCCAGGCGAATCCGCACTACTGGGGAAATACTGGAAACCATCAGATGTACGACCAGCACGACGTCGAGACGCTCGAGCGTCAGTTCAATGCGGCGATGGAGGAGGCCGATACCGGCTCTGCCCTGGAGGCGGTGAGGCGCATTTATGATGAATTCGACCGCGGCGGCGAGGGACTTGAGGCTCTCCTGCACCCGGACTTCCAGATCCGGATGGAAACGGTCTTCCTCGACGACAAGACGTACAAGGGGCTCCGTGGCTACAAGCGGTGGCGCGCGGACATCGAGGAGCTCTTCGAGCGCGATCGCTTCCAACCGGAGGGCCTTCGCGCCGCCCGCGACGGCCGCTGGGTCGTGCTGGGGCGCCTCCAGATCACCCAAAAGGACGACGCCGGCGACCTGGACGTCCCCCTCGCCCACGTGCTCGAGCAACGGGACCGCAAGGTGGCGAGCTTCACGGTCTACTCCGACATCTCGGCGGCGCTCGAGTCGGTCGGGCTGCCTGCCTAGGGCAGACAGGCCCGATCAGCCGCCAGAACCTGCGATAGGCTGCGGCGACTGATGGTCACGAGCACTGAGGGGAGCTGATCCAGTGGTTGGAGAACAGAACAAGGGGCTCGCGATGATGCTAGGCGTCATCGCTGTGGTCTTTTTCGTGCTGCTCATCGTGGGTTACGTCGTAGGCGACGTCTGAGCGGTGAAATGCGAACGAGCCCCGCTGGGGCCCGTTCGCTGGGGGATGGATATGGACGCTGAAGGCATTCAGCGTCGTTTGTGATGGACGAGTCTGGTCAGGAGGTCGAGCCGCTCGACTGCGGGCCTGACTGATTGCTCTGGTTCTGGTTCTGCCCCTGCTTCTGTGGGGCACCTGGAGGCGGGCCGCAGTGGAATGTGCCGATCCCGGGCGGTCCGGTATCCCGGAGCTTCTCGGGCAGCTTGGCCTTGCAGGCCCCGAATGCCTCCTGGAGCTTCTCCCGGTCAGCGGCGCTCGGCGGCTTCGGTGGTCCCTGGCTCGGATCGACCTTGCTCGGGTCTGGAGGGCCGGGAGCGCCGTTGTCCTCCATGCAGGTCCGGAAGTCCTCCAGCTTCTGCCGGTCCGCCGCCGAGAGATTCGGGTCCGCGAACGCGACCCCAGGCGCGCCGCCAGGCGGCGCCGGCATCTCGAAGGTCCGGGTTCCACTGTCGTTGCCACTGGTGCCGCCGCTGCCGCCGCTGCCGTTGTCCGCCAGCGAGATGGCGGCGAAGCCAACGGCGGTGGTTCCTGCCGCCAGCAGTGAGAGACCCAGCGGGCCGAATCGGATCGTGATGCTTCGTTTCCTCTTCATCACCACTCCTTCTGATGGGTCCCGGTCGCGCCGGGATCGCCGACCATGAAGCCAGCGGGGGCTGAGAGGAGGATGAGACCGAGCTAAGAAGCGGCTTGAGGTTCGCTCGGAGCAGCCGTGGCGAGCTTGGCTTCCTGGCGCTCCGGGGCGATCCGGATCACGTTCCAGGCGAGCCCCAGCCTCTCCATCGCGCGAATGACGAGGGCTGAGGGATCGAGCTCCCAGCGTCGCAGGCCGTGCACGGCCGAGCGCGGGAACGCGTGGTGGTTGTGGTGCCAGGACTCTCCCAGCGAAGGCAGTGCGAGCCAGAAGACGTTGGTCGAGCGGTCCTCCACATCGAAGCGGCGCGTCCCGAGGAAGTGGCAGATCGAGTTGACGCTCCAGGTGACGTGGTGGACGAGGAAGACGCGGACCAGGCCTCCCCAGAGCAGGCCGGTGGCGGCGCCGAGCAGAGTGCCTGTGAGGAGGTAGCCGACGAGCGCCGGGAGCGCGAGTCCGAGCAGAACAAGGCCGACGAAGCGACGGTTGATGAAGCGCATGCCGGGGTCCTCGTAGAGGTCCGGCGCGTACTTCTTCCAGTCAGCGCGCCCGTGCTCGGAGAGAAGCCAGCCGGTGTGCGCGTGCCAGAGCCCGCGCAGCATGCCGCTCACGCCGTCGCCGTGGCCGACGTGCGGGCTGTGTGGGTCGCCCTCGACGTCGGTGTGGGCGTGGTGCTTGCGGTGGTCGGCGACCCAGGCGATCACCGAGCCCTGCACCGCCATCGAGCCGAGGAAGGCGAAGAGGTACTCGGTCGGCTTATGGGTGCGGAAGGAGCGGTGGGTCAGCAGGCGGTGGTAGCCGACCGTGATGCCGCCGGCGGTGAGCAGGTACATCACCGCGAGGATCGCCAGGTCCGTGGCGCTGACGATGCGGTTCCAGAAGAGGACGATCGCGGCGAGCGTGGCCAGGAACGGGACGACGACGGCGCCGAGGTTGGCGAGCTTCGTGGTTCGAGTCATTGTGTGGGTCATGCTGCGAGGTTAGGCAGGGAGCCGACACGGGTGTTAGCCTCATTGCCAACTTCGAGCCTCGTTTCTTATCACTCAATTGACAAAAGATCTCGGTGCCGAGCCGTGGCGCGCGCTGCCGGCGGAGCTCGCCGACGCGATCGAGCCCGAGCTCCCCGCCGCGACTGAGGAGATCCTGGCCGCGATCGCCCGCGAGGTGCCCGAGTACGCCCGGCCGCTGGAGGGGGCGTTCGGCGCCGGCATCCGCACAGGGGTCACCGAGGCGCTGCGCCAGTTCGTCGCCCTGATCCGCGAGCCCGACGCGGGGCGGGAGTCCGGCCGCGACGTCTACGTCGGGCTGGGACGCGGAGAGCTGGGGCAGGGCCGCACCCTCGACTCCCTGCAGTCCGCCTATCGGGTCGGCGCTCGGGTGGCGTGGCGGAGAATCTCGGGCGCGGCGCGGCGCCGCCACGTCGATCCGGACCAGCTAACCGTCCTCGCCGAGGCGATCTTCGCCTACATCGATGAGCTCTCGGCCGACTCGGTCGAGGGCTACGCCCAGGCGCAGCGCGAGCAGGAGGGCGAGCGGCAGCGCCGCCGACGCGAGCTGCTCGCTCTCCTGCTGCGGGACTCGCCGGCCGATGAGGCGGATCTGCGGGTCGCGGCGCAGGCCGCCGGTTGGCGGCTGCCCCGCAGCGCAGCGCCCCTGGCAGTGGCGGAGGCCGACCTCGACCGAGTCGCCCGCCGTCTGCCCACCGACGCCCTGGCCGGGTCAGTGGACGGGATCGGCTGCGCCCTCGTCTCCGGACCCGCAACCGCGAGCCGAACGGCCGAGCTCGAGCGGGCGACCGAGTCGGTCACCGCCGCGCTCGGCCCGACCGTGCCGCGCCGCGAACTCGGCTCCTCGTGGGCTCTGGCGACTGCGGCCCTGCGGGCGGCGGAGGCCGGGGCCATTGAGGGGTCGGCTCCGATCGTCGCCGAAAAGCACCTCGCCGACCTGCTGATCTTCGAGTCCGGCGGCCTTGCGGACCGGCTCGTGCGGACCAGGCTCGAGCCGCTCGCCGAGCTTACCCCGGCCGCCCGGGAGCGCATGGAAGAGACGGCCCTTGCCTTCGTCCAGAACGGGGGCAACGCCGCGGCGATGGCGCGTGCCCTCCACCTGCACCCGCAGACCATCCGCTACCGGCTGACGCGGCTGAAGGAGCTGTTCGGCGAGCAGCTCGCGGATCCCGACGCGCGCTTCGAGCTCGAGCTGGCCCTCAGGTCGAGTCGGGCAGCTCTGGCAGCTCGAGGCTGACCACCGCCCCGCCATCGGGAGCGTTCGAGGCCCGTGCCGTGCCGCCATGCTCCTCGGCGACCCGCTCCACGATCGCGAGACCGAGCCCGGAGCCCGGCTTGCTCCGCGCCTCGTCGGCGCGCCAAAAGCGGTCGAAGACCTTGTCGAGGTCCCCGTCCGAAAACCCCGGCCCGTGGTCCCGGACGGTGACCCGTCCGCCCTCGACCCCGACCTCGATGCTGCTCCCGGGCGGACTCCACTTGGCGGCGTTGTCGAGCATGTTCGAGATCGCCCGGCCCACCCGCTGCGGGTCGGCGTGGATCAGGGAGGGCCGGAGGCGAGCCGCGAATCCGATTCTGCGCGACCGTCGCTCGGCCCGCTCGATCGCGTCCCGGGTGAGCTCGTCCAGAGCGACGTCCTGACGGGCGATCGCGTCCTGGCCCGGCGCACGGGCCAGCTCAACCACGTCGGAGACCAGCTCGGTCATCTCCTCGAGCTCCTGGGTCACGTCGGCGACGACTCGGCGGCGCTCCTCAGGGTCGAGTGCGTCCCCTCGACCGAGCGTCTCGATGTTCGTCCTGATCGTCGCGAGCGGGGTGCGGAGCTCGTGCGAGGCGTCGGCGACCAGCCGCCGCTGCGCCGCCTCGGAGCGCTCGAGGGCGGCCATCATCTCGTTGAAGCTGCCGGCGAGCCGGCCGAGCTCGTCGTCGCCACGAACCTCGATCCGGTGGGTGAGGTCGTGAGTCCTCGCCACCTCCTCCGCTGCATTCGAGACCTCACCCGCCGGCGCGAGCGCCGCCCGCGCGACGACCGGCCCCAGGGCCGCGGCGAGCGCGATCCCTCCGGCGCTGACCGCGGCCAGGATGATGATCAGCGTATTGAGGGTGTGATTGGTGTCCTCGAGCGAGCGGGCGACCTGGATTGCGGTGCCTCCCGACAGCGGCTGTGTCAGGACCCGCAGGTCGGTGTCGCCCGACTTCGCGTCCTCCAGCCTCGGCTGCCCGCCGTTTGCGGCCAGGCCGCGATCCTCACTCGAGACCGGGATCGAGATTGGCGTGCCGGGCCCGGTGACGACGACGCCGTTGGGGGAGATCATCTGGGCCAGGGCCTCCGGACCGCCCGGCTCGGGCGGGGGCAGCGTCAGGGCGTTCTGCTCGCCTCGCTCCGTGCGCGCCGTACCGGCATTCGGGGGCGGCGCGACGGCGATCCCGGCTCCCGGCGGCCCGGGACCCCCCGCGAAGCGCTGGGTGACTCGCTCGGCCTGCTGCTGGAGATCGTGGTCGATGTCGCCACGCAGCCGGTCCCGCACCAGCGTGTAGACGAGCACAGACGCCAGGAGCACTGCCAGCGCGACCGCCAGTGCGGAGAGCAGCGCGAGCCGGCGGCGCAGGCTCACTTGGTGCGAGGGCGCTCCGCAGGCGAAGCCGAGGAGCGACCCGTTTCACGAAGGGAGTACCCGACCCCCCGCACGGTCTGGATCAAGCGCGGCTCGCCGTCCTCCTCCGTCTTGCGGCGCAGGTAGCCGATGTAGACCTCGAGCGAGTTCGAGCGCGGCCCGAAGTCGTAGCCCCAGACCGCCTCGAACAGCTGGGACCGGCTGAGCACCAGCCGCGGATGGCGCATCAGGTGCTCGAGCAGCGCGAACTCGGTCTTGGTGAGCTGCACCGCCCTGTCTCCGCGGGCCACCTCGCGGGTGGCCGGGTCGAGCGTCAGGTCCGAGTAGCTGAGCTGCTCTACGGCGTCGCCGTTCGTTCGGCGGAGCAGGGCCCTGAGCCGTGCGAGCAGCTCTTCGAGCGCGAACGGCTTGACGACATAGTCGTCCGCGCCCGCGTCGAGACCGTCGACCCGGTCCTGGACGGCGTCCCGGGCGGTCAGCATCAGGATCGGGGTGCGGTCGCCGCGGGTGCGGAGCTCACGGGCGACCTCCAGGCCCCCACGCTTCGGCATCAGCACGTCCAGGACGATGGCGTCCATCGGCGCCGACGCGATTGACCTGAGGGCCTGCTCGCCGTCCGCCGCCAGCTCGACCTCGTAGCCCTCGAGCTTCAGTGCCCGCTCGAGCGCTCGGCGGAGCTGCGGCTCGTCATCCACCACCAGTATGCGCACGTCCTCATGCTGGCGCGATCCCATAAGAACATGATGAGAACGGGGTGGACATCAGTCGAGTGAATGCGCCCAGCGCTTGGACTCGCGTCCAGTTCTGCCGATGGGCGGTAGGCGATGCGCTGGCTCAAGCGGACGATCTCGACCCTGATGCTGCTCGCTGCGGCGGGCATCGCGCTTGCCATCGGATTCAGCAATCACTCGGATGAGTACGGACAGGTCTCCCTCCCACAGGGCGGCACGGTCGATCTGCCGAAGGGCAAGGTGACCGTCTTCGACCGCGTGCAGGGGCAGAGTTCGGAGATCGAGCCGGGCGCCGCCAATCTCGCCTTCGCAGTGGTCCCGGTCGACGGCGGACCGCCGATCGCCATGTCCCTCGCGCACGGCGAGACCTCCGGGACCTCGGTGACCCGCAGGGAGACGATCGGCGAGTTGGGCGCCTTCGTCAAGCTCGACGTGCCGGAGGCCGGCGACTACAGAGTCACCGGGAGCACCAGCCTCGCCCCGGGGACCTTCTACCTCGAGTTCGGGACGAACGCCGGGGTGGCCCTTCTCGAGCGCTGGAAGCTGCTGGCCGGCCTGGTGCTCGGCGCGCTGCTGATTGCGTTCATCCCGGTGCCGCGGTCGGGCCGTGGGCGGGACCACGTGGGTGAGCCGCACTGGTCTTCCGACCCGCGCGCGCCCTACGCGGGCTGGGAGCCGGCCCACCCGGCGGCAGCGCCAGCAGAGCGGTCCGGAGACCGACGGCGCTGATCAGCGCCCGGCGAAGGGCCCGGCGCTCGGTCATTGACGGTGGGGCGGCGGTCGGATCCCGGTATCGGTGGGTCTCGAGCTCCGTGGCGTAGCGTGCGGCGGCCGGCCCGGCCGCCCGCTGCAGCAGGTCCCGCGCGCTGCGCAGGGTCGTCCCCGCCGGCAGCGGCTTTCCCAGCCTCCGGAGGGCCCGGGCGAGCTCCCGCAGCTCGGCATCGGCCAGCTCGTCACGTCCCAGCCGGGCCCGCCGTCGCGCTCGGAGCGCGTAGGCGCCGAGCGCGGCAAGCGCCGCGACCCCGACGACGGCTCCGAGGATCACCCAGGCGCCCGGCCCGGAGGACCCCTCCCCGGACTTCGTGACCACGCCCTGTTGGGGGGCGGGTTTCGGAACATCACCTCCGCTCACGTTGGGCGCCTGGCGCCCAGACGCGATGTCGTCGGTCGGCAGCGGGTCCGTGGCCCCGAGCTCGTCATCGGGCTGGGCGGCGGGCGCCGCGGGTGGGGTGGGATCGAAGGTGGACCACCCGATCGCGGGGAAGAAGACCTCGACCCAGTTGTGCGCGTCGGTGTCGTCGACCAGATAGTTGCTCCGATCGGGGTCGCGGCCTCCGGGCGCGAATCCGGCGGCGACCCGGCTCGGGATTCCGAGCATCCGCAGCATCAGCGCCATCGCCCCGGAGAACTGCTGGCAGTAGCCGGCGCGATCCTGGGAGATGAACGCGGGCAGCGGATAGGTCCGGTTGGGGACGTCCTGCTTGTACTCGAAGTTGCTCCGCAGGTAGAGCTCGATCCGCTGAGCGGCGTCGTACGGGGTCGGCGCGCCTGCGGCGAGGCGCCGGGCGAGCCCGTACATCTCCCCGTACGGCGTGCCCTGGACCTCTCCGGAGATCGAGCGCGGGCCCGACGCGCCCCAGAGCGGCGCCTCGATCGACCGGGCACCGCCCTCGCCCCCGGTCAAGGTGAAGGAGGCGTAGCGGGTTGCCTCCGACGGATAGGCGGTGCCCGCCGCGCGCATCTCGATCGGGCTCGGCTTCGGGTCGTAGACCAGCGCGGTGTAGGAGTTTCCTGGGCGCAGCTCCTGATTCATCTCCCAGACTCCATCCGCGTTGGGTGAGGCGTTGGCGTCGCGCAGAGCGAGCGTGGTCCCGGCGCCGATGGCGAAGTCGCTGGTCAGGCTTCGCACCTCGAAATTGACCCGGTCGACCCAATCGGGGTCGGGGCGTGGTGCGATCCCCTTCGGGTGGAGCTTGAGCGGTTGGCCGAGGGCGGGCTCGATAGTGGTGCCGCTCGATCGAGTCCAGCGGACGCCGTCGAAGCTGTCGAGGTTGGTCGCCTTCCAGTAATGCGGCTTCTCGCTCGCCACCTCGAGCAGGAGAGTCCCCTTCTGCGGCCAGTCGAGCGGACCGTACGACTGGTCCCACGTGAAGCTCGTCCCCTGGGCGCTGAACAGGTTCCAGTGGCGGTAGTCGATCACCGCCTTGCCCGGGTCGACCAGCGCTGCTGCGGGCACCGCGACCAGTGCCGCGATGGCCACGGCGAAGCCCGCGGCCGCCCGGCCTCTGGCGATCGACGGCAGCCAGAGCCAGGCGCAGACCAGGAGGACGAGGAGTGCGCCTCCCGCCAGCTGCCCGTCGGGCCGGGCCCAGGCGACCGCGACCAGGTAGAGCCCGACGAGCAGGACGAGCGCGCAGATCCGCCCCGCGGCCCTGCGCCGGCGCGGCCAGAAGGCCGCGAAGGCGGCCGCGCCGACCATCAGCGGCGCCGTCAGCAGGATCACCAGGCGGGTCCAGGTGTCGGCGCCGGCGTAGGGAATCGGCACGTCGGTGAGTCCGTTGAGGCTGCGGTTGACGTTGGCCGAGAGCTCGTCCCAGTGGGCGGGCAGGAGCAGGCGGGCCGGCAGGCCGACAACCACCAGCCCGACGAGCAGCGCAACCGCGAGGACGGCCGCGCCGAGGGCCCAGCGGACGCCGCGTGGGCGGGACAGGCGGCCGATCGCCGCGAGCGCCGCACCCGCGCCGGTGGCGAGCACGACGGCGAGGGCGACCCGGGTGGCGGGCGGATCCGAGACCAGCGAGGCCCACTGCAGGGAGGCGACGATGCCGAGCGCCGCGAAGCAGATCAGCTCGATCCGCTCGGGGCGGGGGAGGGATAGCGCGCTCATGCCGCCGCCCTCTGCTCTGCCCGGCGCTCGGCCAGGGCGCCGACGGGATAACCGAAGCAGCCGGAGACGCGGAAGTCGGCCGCTCGGCGGGAGCCAGTCGGGGTGATCAGGAAGCTCCCGGCGCGGAGCTGGCGCATCGCGGCCGGCAGGCCCTGGCCGGCGGTCACCCAGAGGACGGCGGAGCCCCTCAGCGCGGGCATCAGTGCAGGGCCGGCGTCCGGGCTGGAGACCGCGATCCGCACGTGCGCCTCGGGCCAGGAGCGGAGCGCCGGGTCGATCGTGATCGGGCGGCGCTCTCCCGGCAGCAGCAGGTCGCAGCCGCCGGAACGCCCGAGCTCGACGCAGAGCGAGGCGGCGGCGCGCATCGCGCGCTCCCGGTGAGCCGGGTCCGCCGACCCGCGCGGGTCGAGGACTACGAGGGGCCGGGGCTCGCCGCCCGCGACCAGGCGGCGCTCGATCATCTCGCCGGTCCGCGCCACGGCCGGCCAGTGGATTCGGCTGGCGGGGCTGCCGTCGCGATAGGGCCGCAGCCCGTCCACCTCGAACTGAGCAGGGCCGCCCCGGCGCGAGACGGCGTCGCTGGCGTGGCCCGAGCCCGGCGACTGTCCGCGCGGCTCCGCGCCCGGGCCGACCCCGCGCACCGGATCGGTGCGCGGCAGCACGACCAGGTCGAGGGCGCTCTCGGACTCCAGCCGCCGCTGCCAGAGGCCAAGCGGGTCGCGAACGACGAGCTGGGCCGGATCGAGATGGACGCGCCCCGGGCTGGTCAGCCAGACCGCGCGGTCCAGCTGGCGTGACCAGCGCGGGCCGACCGGGACGCTCCGCTCGAGCAGCGGGTCGGAGAGCTCACCGCCCGGGGGAGGGACCAGGGTGTGGCGCAGCCGGATGTGAAGTGGATAGGCCTCGCTCTCCTCGATTCGCCCCGGTCCCGAGACCCGCTCGAGTCGCCCGCGGAGGGTCGAGAGCTCGACCCAGCCGACGGCGCCGAGCGCCAGCCCGAGCAGCGCGATCCCGCAGACGATGGCGGCGGTCAGCCCGAAGCCGATGCCGACGAGGAGGAAGACCAGTCCCAGCCCGGCGGTCGCAGGCGCCCGCGGGGCGGCGGACTCCTTCGACCGGTCCATCAGAGCGCGGGGACGCGGTCGATCGCCTCGCGGATCACCGCCTCGCGCTGGTCGCCATCGACCTCGTAGGAGAGGAGCAGGCGGTGGGAGAGGACGGAGGGCGCGAGCGCCTGGACGTCGTCGGGGAGGACGTGGTCGCGCCCCTCGAGCGCCGCCAGCGCCTTGGCCGCGCGAAAGAGCATCAGCCCGGCGCGCGGGCTGGCGCCGAGCTCGACCCGCTGATCGCGGCGGGTGGCGTCGCAGATCGCGACCACGTAGCGGCGCAGCGGTTCCGTCCCCTCGATTCCAGAGAGGGCCGCTTGCGCGCCGCGCACGCCGCTCACGTCGGCGACCGGCGCGAGCTCCTCGACGGGGTCGCGGTCGGCGTGCTCGGCCAGCATCGCGGACTCGTCCCAGGCGTCCGGGTAGCCGAGCGTGACCCGGACCATGAAGCGGTCGAGCTCCGCCTCGGGGAGGGGGTAGGTGCCCTCATACTCGGTGGGGTTCTGCGTGGCGAGCACCACGAACGGCAGGGCCAGCTCGTGCTTGTGGCCGTCGATCGTGATCTGGCGCTCCTGCATGCACTCGAGCAGTCCCGACTGCGTCTTCGGCGAGGCGCGGTTGATCTCGTCGACCAGCACGACGTTGGCGAACACCGGCCCCGGGTGGAACTCGAAGGTCGAGGTGCGCTGGTTGAAGACGTTCGTGCCGACCAGGTCGGCGGGCAGTAGGTCCGAGGTGCACTGGACGCGGGCGTACTCGGCCTCCAGCGAGCGGGCGAGCGACCGGGCGAGAGCGGTCTTGCCGACGCCGGGCGCGTCCTCGATCAGAACGTGGCCCTCGGCCAGCAGGGCGACGATCAGGTCCCTGACCACCTGATCGGGTGCCTTCACGGCCCGCGAGATGTTGTCCCTCAACCGCGAGCCGAGTTCAGCGACCTCGAAAAGATCCAGCCTCGGCGCAGTCGCCATTGCCTCATGGTACGCCCGGGCTCAAGCAGCGGATTGGCCTGCGGCGGAACTCAGCGTTCGAGCAGCAACGTCAGCTTGACCAACCGGGTGTCCGGGTTGCCCCCCGGTCGGCGTAAAGGTGCAAGGCCCAGAGGGTGACGTCCTGGCCGAAGACCCGATGCCAGATGTCGTCGAGGGGGAAGGCCGAGAGGGAGCTCGCCCCGCAGATCGCGATCATCAGCGCGCCGACCGGCGCGTACCAGGCGAGGGCGATCTTGGAGGAGGTGCGGGTCGGGGCCTTGGGCAGGGCGATGCCAAGCACGCCCGCGGTGGACACACCGAAGACGCCGGCGAGGATGAAGTAGTGGGCCGGGTTGGCGAGCGGTCCCGGGTCTCGGCCCTGGTCGATGTGCAGGGAGATGTCCCAGTACATGCCGAATACGGCGACCAGCAGGACCAGGGCGAGGAAGCTGCCCGGCAGCGCGGCCCAGCCGGGCAGCTTGGTGACCCTTTCGTCGAGGTCGGCGAGCCGGCCGAGCGCCGGGAAGCGGCCGAACTTGTAGAGCAGGATCGGGCCGAGCAGCAGGACCGTCACCACCATCGCGCCGGCGGTGGCGTAGATCACGTCTGAGGTCGCCGATCCCCCCGCCGGCGGGTTGCTCGCCCCGAGCAAGGTGGGTGTCGGCACGCTCGCCTCCTCAGTCGGCGGCGAGCGCCTCTGGCGCCGGCTCGGGGCCGCGCTGCAGGCGCTCGCGCACCTTCTCCAGCGACCACTCGAACGGCTCTGTCTCCTCCATGAATTCGGTCAGCTCACGGACGATCCGGTCCGGAGCGTCGAGCATCGGCCAGTGGCCGGAGCCCTCGATCTCGACGTAGCGGCTGTGGGCGACGATCCGGTGGGCGTTGCGGCCGTGCTCGACCGGGATCACCGGGTCGGCGTCGCCCCAGACGATCAGGGTGGGCAGCTGGTCGGCGAGATAGAGGCGGTCGAGGGCGGAGACCCGCTGGCCGTCGTGGTCGATCACCGAGCGCATCGTGTGGATGAAAGCCTCGCTGGCGCCCTCCTCGATCAGGGAGGCGTAGCCGCGGGCGAACTCGGCCAGGTCGGGCCCGGCCTCGATACCGAGCTTGGCGGCGACCGAGCGGATCGTGTCGCCGGCCCGCACCGGCCACTCGCGGGCGATCAGCGGCAGCACCCACTCGGATCCCGGCAGGACCGCCGCGCGGAGCAGGGGGTGGACCTCCCGCCCGAGGCCGCCCGAGCCGATCAGCGCCATCCGTTCCGTGTACTCGGGGAAGAGGTAGGCGAACTGCATCGCGATCCCACCGCCGAAGGAGTGGCCGACCACGGTGCCCCGCTCGAAGCCGAGCACGGCGAGCAGGTCCCGAACCCCGGCGGCGTACGCGCCCAGCGAGTAGTCGCCGCGCGGCTTGGCCGAGCGGCCGTGGCCGACCATGTCCGGGGCGATCACCGTGTAGCGCTTGGCGAGGCGCGGCATCACCTCGCGCCAGGCGTCCGAGGTCGAGGTGATCCCGTGGAGCAGGATCAGTAGCTCGTCGCCCGAGCCGGCGGCCTGGAAGCTCACCCGATGGCCGTGCAGCTCGATCTCCTCGTAGGGCCCGAGCGGCTCGCCGCCCTTGGGCCAGTTGCGCCCTTTGCCGCTCGTCACGGGAGGCGGCTCCTCCATCTCCTTCTTCGCCATACCCGCCTCTACCGGATGTGAACGCCGGAGATCGCCCGGCTGATCACGAGTCGCTGGATTTCGGAGGTGCCCTCGAAAATCGTCCAGATCTTGGCGTCGCGGTGCATCCGCTCCACCGGGAACTCGCGCGAGTAGCCGTTCCCGCCCAGGATCTGGATCGCCCGCTCAGTCGCCCAGACGGCGACCTCGCCGGCCTTGAGCTTCGACATCGAGCCCTCGGCGGACTCGAAATCCTTGCCCGTCTTGCCCATCCAGGCGGCGCGGTGGACCAGCAGCCTGGAGGCATCGATCTCCATCTTCATGTCGGCGAGCGCGAAGGCGATCGCCTGGTTCTCGATGATCTTCCGGCCGAAGGTCTCGCGTTCCTTGGCGTAATCGAGCGCGTACTCATAGGCGGCTCGGGCGATGCCTACCGCCTGCGCGCCGACGGTCGGGCGGGAGAGCTCGAAGGTCCGCATCGCGGCCTGGCCCTTGGAGCTCTGGCCCTCGCGGGTCTTGGCGAGCCGCTCGTCGAGCTTCTCCTTGCCGCCCAACAGGCAGGAGCCGGGAACGCGGCAGTCGTCCAGGTGGACGTCGGCGGTATGGGAGGCGCGGATGCCGTGCTTCTTCACCTTGGCGCCCTGCTCGAGGCCCTTGGTGCCCGGCGGGACGACGAAGGCGGCGTGGCCGCGGGAGCCGAGCTCGCGGTCGACGGAGGCGATCACCACGTGGACGTTGGCGATCCCGCCGTTCGTCGCCCAGGCCTTCTGGCCGTTGATCACCCACTCGTCCTTGGCCTCGTCGTACTTGGCGGTGGTCCGGTAGGCGGACACATCGGAGCCCGCGTCGGGTTCGGAGGCGCAGAAGGCCCCGACCTTGACGTCGTTCTCGTCGCCGAAGCACTGCGGCACCCACTCGACCAACTGTTCGGGCGTGCCCGAGCCGAAGATTCCCGCGACCGCCAGCGTCGTCCCGAAGATCGACATGCCGATGCCGGCGTCGCCCCAAAACAACTCTTCATTGACGATCGGGAAGGTCAGCCCCGACGGGTCGGCCCAGAACTGCGCGATCGATTCGAAGCCGTAGAGCCCGATCTTGGCCGCCTCCTGCACCACGGGCCAGGGGAACTCTTCCTTCTCGTCCCACTCGTGCGCAGCCGGCCGCACCGTCTGCTCGGCGAACCCGTGGGCCCACTCCCGGATGTCCTTCTGGTCCTGGGAAAGCTCGAGCGAGTAGGTCGCGTCCGGCGCGTCGATCCCGAGCTGCTCGGAGATTTGCCCATCAACCTGCTGGGGGTTGCTGTCGTCAGCAATCGTCTGCTCTTCGGTCGCCATCTCGCTTCGCTTCTCCTTTGTCCATGCTCCCACCGGCTCTGTGGGGGCGTCGCGCTGCAATTCCTACCGAGAGTAGCAAGATGCTACCCTGAGTAGGAATTTGGAAACGAGAACCTCGTCACACACGCCCCGGAGGCGGGCGGCTCATCTCGGACCGGAGCGCCGGCGGCCCGAGGTGCTCGACGCGGGGCTCAAGCTGTTTCTCGAGTCGGGGTATGACGGGACCTCGATGCAGGCGGTCGCCGACGAGGCGGGGGTGACCAAGCCGGTCGTCTATGCCTGCTTCGACAGCAAGGACGACCTCTTCAGGTCGCTGCTCGCCCGCGAGGAGCAGCGGATCGTCGGTGAGATCCAGGGGGCCTTCTCGAGCGCCGACCTCTCCGATCCCGAGACCACTCTGGTCGAGGGCTTCACCGGCTTCCTGCGAGCCGTCGGCGACTCGCCGGAGGTCTACCGGCTGATCTTTCTGGGGGAGGGAGGCGGCAACGCGGCGGTCGCTCACCGCATCCAGCGTGGCCGGGAGGAGCAGGTGAGCTTTCTGAGCGAGTTGGCGAAGGGCTGGCTCCAGTCGAATGGCAACGGCAAGCGGTCGAAGGCCGACGTCGAGCGGACGGCACGCATGCTCGGCAACTCGATTGCCGGACTCGCGGAGTCCGGCGCCCGCCTGCTGCTCTCCAGCGGTGACGACTGGACGCCGGAGACCCTCGGGCGCGAGCTGGGTCGCCTCGCGGCGGCCGCGCAGAAGAGCGTCTGAAACCACCCGGGACCTAGCCTCCCGAACATACGCTACGGTGCCGTAACTACGGCTGCGTAGGAATTGGGAGGCATGACTACAACGAGACCCTGGGCCGCTTGCCCGAGCCGGTGGAGCGGGAGAAAAGTGACCGCGTGACGCCCCCGAAGAAGGCGACGAAGGAGCAGAAGCGGCGCCGCTACGCGCCCCGGCTGCCGCCGGAGGAGCGCCGCGAGCAGCTGCTCGACGCGACCCTCGGGCTGATCGCCGAGAAGGGCTACGAGTCGGTCTCGATGGAGGGGATCGCGCGGCGGGCCGGGGTGACCAAGCCGGTGGTCTACGACCTCTTCGGGTCGCTCGCCGATCTGCTCGAGGCCCTGCTCGAGCGCGAGGAGGAGCGAGCGCTCGACCAGCTCGCCGAGCTGATGCCGGCGCCGGCGGAGGACGCCGACCCGGCCAAGGTGCTGGTCGACGGCCTCGACGGCTTCCTGCGCGCCGTCGAGACCCGCCCCGATGCCTGGCGACTCTCCCTGATGCCGATCGAGGCGCAGCCCGGGATCGTCCGCGAGCACGTCGAGCGCGATCGGACCGCGGTCGCGAAGCAGCTCGCCACGATCGTGCGCTGGGGCGTCGAGCGGCTCGAGGTCCCGATCTCGGACGTCGACCTGCTCGTCCAGACGATCATCGTCCTCGCTGAGCAAGGGGGGCGGATGCACCTCGACGATCCCGAGCGCTACTCGCGAGAGCGCATCACCGCCTTCACCGCCACCCTGCTGGATAGCGTCCGCGGTTAGTGGCGCTGAACGGCGTGATCGGCGAGCGCCTGAGGTCGGTCTCTTGTACGGGCAACGGGCTCTGATGATCGGGGCGCTCAGCCCGCTCACTGGTCCTCAGCTCACCGCTTTCTTCACGAGCGCGGCAATCTTTGCCTCTTCAGCTGCAGTCAGCTCCTTGAGTGCGAACGCAGTCGGCCACATGGCGCCTTTGTCGAGGTTTGCCCTGTCGCTGAAGCCGAGCGTCGCGTATCTCGTTTTGAACTTCTGCGCGCTTTGAAAGAAGCAGACGACCTTGCCGTCCTTGGCATACGCGGGCATTCCGTACCAGGTCCTCGGCGAGAGGGCGGGCGCGCTGGCTTTGACGATCGCGTGGAGCCGCTTCGCCATGGCGCGATCCGTTTTCGACATCGCGGCGATCTTTGCCAGCACGTCCGCTTCCCCCTCCGCCTTGTCCTTCTTCGCGCGCGCGTCCGCCTTCAACTCCTTGGCACGCTCCCTCATCGCGGCTCGTTCCTCGTCCGTGAATCCGTTGGACTTCTTGCGCCTCGCGGTGGTGCTCCTGGGGGACTCCCCCGTGTTCTTTTTGGCTCTCATCGGATCTCCTTATCGGGTGGGCCATGCTTTGTAGCCGAGGGCGACTGACTCAGGCCCGATAGCGGAGGTGGACCGCGCCGCCGGCGAAGCGGCGCTCCTCGAGCAGCTCGAGATCCAGGCGAAGGTCGTCCGGGAGCCAGTGCGTTCCGCCGCCGACGATCACCGGGTAGAGGACCTGGTTGAGCTCGTCGACCAGACCTGCCCGGAGGGCCTCCGCCGCCAGGTGCGGACCGCCCACGCCAAGGTCTGCGCCAGCTGCGTCCTTCATCTCACGAACAGCCGCAGGATCGAACTCGGACTCGATTCGGGTCCGCGGGGTTGAAGCGGAGTCAAGCGTCCTCGAGTAGACGACCTTGTCGGCACCCTGCCAGATCTCGGCGTAGTCGCGGATGTAGTCGGCCTGCGCCTCGATGTCCGGGGGTTCCTGCCAGTAGCGCATCGTCTCGTACATCCGCCGCCCGTAGAGGTGGATGCCGACCGGCCGCTCGAGCTCGTTGAAGAAGGTGTGCACCTCCTCGTCTGGCTTCGCCCAGTCGAACTTGCCCTGATCGTCGTTGATGTAGCCGTCGAGCGAGGTTTGGGTGGAATAGACCAGCTTTGCCAATGTCTGCCTCCTTTCCCGTCTAGACCGGCGGCTGAGCCGGAACTCATCGCAGTGGTGCCTTCTCTTATCCCGCCGCTTTGGGGATTCGAAAGAAGCCGGTCATCCGGCTGGCGAACATCATGTCGCCCTCGAGCTTCAGCTTGCCGGTCATGAACAGCACCGGTCCCGACTGCTGGCCGGTGACCAGCTTCATGAACGTCACCGGGGCGGTCGTGATCTTGACCTTGGGCTGCTCCTATCTACCTCCCGATTTCTCCTCATCTGCAATTGCTACTGCACCGTAGGAAGCTATCAGGGCAGCCATGAGGAAGGCGCAGGGAGTTAGGCTGCCCCTTCAATCACGGACGGGAGGTCAAGATGGCGGTCGAGGAGACGCTTGCGGAGTTCAGGGAGACCGAGGGCTCGGAGCCGTTCCAGCTACAGGGATCCAAGATGCTCAAGGTCCGGGTGGCGGACGAGACGATCCAGGCCAAGCTCGGCTCGATGGTCGCCTACCACGGCGACGTCAAGTTCGAGCACGCCGGTTCGGGAGGCCTCAAGCGGATGGCGAAGAAGGCGGTCACCGGTGAGGGCGCCGAGCTGATGAAGATCTCCGGCACAGGCGAGGTCTTCCTCGCCGACCTCGCCCAGGAGATCCAACTGGTGAAGCTCTCGGGCGAGGCCATCACGGTCAGTGGCGCCAACTTGCTGGCCTTCGACGCCGACATCGACTGGGACATCAAGAAGGTCGAAGGCGTCTCGGGCTTCATGGGCGGCGGCCTCTACAACACGCACCTCTCCGGGTCCGGCTACGTGGCGATGCTCTCCGACGGCCCTCCGGTGATGATCGAGCTCGACGGCCAGGAGACCTTCGCCGACCCGCAGGCCGCGATCACCTGGTCCGAGGGGGTGTCGACCTCGGTGAAGACCGACCTCAACCTGAAGACGTTCATCGGCCGCGGCTCCGGCGAGACCGTGCAGCTCGGCTTCAGCGGCACAGGGTGGGTCCTGATCCAGCCTTCCGAGGGCCGGGTGACCAGCGCCGCGGCCGGGGGCCAGGCGAGCGGTTCGAGCGCCGGCGGAGCGCTGGGGAAGCTGCTTTCGGGCTGAACGAGGTAACCGGTTAGCTGCCCCTGATCACGCGGAATGGCACGCCCAGGCCGCGAGACTGGAGAAGGAGATGAGCTTCGAGCAGACCATGGATGACATAGCCAGGGGCGTGGAGATCCTCGGCGTCGCGACTGTCCTCGTGGGCCTGGCGGCAGCCCTGGTGAGCGGAGCACTCGGCCTGCTCGGAGGCGACGGTCCGGGGAGCGTCTACCGGACCATCCGAGCCGTCTTCGCACGCAGCATCCTGCTCGGGTTGGAGTTCCTGGTGGCCGCCGACATCATCCGGACCGTCGCCGTCCAGCCCTCGCTCGAGAATGTCGCTGTCCTTGGTCTGATCATCCTCATCAGGACGTTCTTGAGCTTCTCGCTGGAAGTAGAGCTCGACGGTCGCTGGCCGTGGACCCGCGCCTCGAGCGGCGGCACACGAACCAGCTGAATCCGGTCGCCCAAATCCACGGTTGAACGCTGCCGAATGGGCCCGAGTCGCGCCGATGACGCCGACGTGGGGCAGCTAAGGCCTAGTGGTAAGCCGACTGCTGAGCCTCGCCGTCCTCCTTATCGACGACGGCGGCGTCGTACTTCCCGATCACCTCGCAGCAACTAGGCGGAGACTCTCCGTACCGAGCGACTGGTAAGCCTTCGACGGCGAAATAGAAGGCACGGCGGGGGCTACTTTTGCTGTTCCCGGCGCGCCTTCATCTTCTCTTCGAGGCTGCTAAGCACCCCCGATCCGGCCGCGCGGGCGACCGGGTCACCGCCCGGGCCCCGCAGGATGTAGGCAAACCCAACCGCGATCAGTGCACCAGCGAGCGGTCCCACCAGGTAGACCCAGTAGCTCGAAAAGTCGCCGTCCACCAGCGCCGGACCGAACGAACGAGCCGGATTCATCGACACTCCGCTGACCGGCGCCGCCCACAAACCGGCGAGAGCGATGTAGCCACCGACGCCGAGCGCTGCGATCGCGCCAACGTTCTGGGCGGTCGAGGCCGTGCCGAGGATGACGCTCACCAGGCCGGCGGTGAGAGCGATCTCCATCAGGAGCGCCTGCCAGTTTGCGTAATCGGGACCCGGGAGAGTGGCGCCCAGGTGCCCGACGTCGCCGAACACGGCGAGCAGGAACAAAGCCGCCAGCGTCGCGCCAACCAGCTGGACGATGATGTAGCCAGGCACCCGCAGCCACGGGAAGTCGCCCCGCATCGCGAACGCGAGCGACACCGCAGGGTTCAGGTGGGCGCCTGAGACAGCGCCCATGAAGAGGATGATCGCCATCACCATGAGCCCGGGGGCGACGACGGCGGAGGCGAGACTGATTTGCCCTTGCGCGTGAAGGAGGCCGCCACCCGCCGCGACGAAGACGAGCAGGAAGGTGCCGAACAGCTCGGAGAACAGCCGGCGCCATTCGAGCTTCGGGTCGTCCCATTCCTGTCGGGAGCCGAACTCGAGCGCCACCCGGTGTCGAACGCGCTGCTCCGATTCTTCGACGGAATCGGGGCGCTCGGCCGAAGGCTTACCAACCGGGTCGACGATTCCAGGACGATATCGCGCGCGGTAGAGGGCCCCAGAGGGCGTCTAAAGATGCGCGATGTTGCGTGCTTCAGGCGCTCGAGCCAGCAGCCAGCTCGTCAGCCTCTTTCCTTGCGAGGGCCGCGTCGAGCACCTCGTACTCGGCTTCGTCAATTGCCGCATACGCGTAGTCGATTGCGAACGACGCGTCGTCCTCGGCGTTCTCGGCGTTTTTCTCGGCCTTGTCGAGATCGATCTCCCCTTTCCGGCTGTCGATCTTCTCGCGGATGTCGGCGACGGCCTTGTTCCATCTTTCCTCCAGGTCGTTCCACCATTCGGAGATCTTCCCCTTGCTTGCGGCGGCCGACTCGCTGAGCGCCTGATGCTGAGCCTCGGCCGATCCACGTGCCACCTCGACGTCCGCCTCGAGATCGGCCTTGGCCTTGTCCTGAGCGGCTGCGGCGTTGTCTTCCGCTTCCTTTGCCCGCGCCGCGAGCCTCGTGAGTTGGTCCGATAGAGCCATTTCAACCCCTTCGAAGGTTGCCTTCTTCCTCACAGTGGTCAGAACATACCCCTGAGATTCGCACGCAACCTAGGTCGGCTTTACGGTCATCGCCCAGACGGCGACCAGGGACGCGACAAGGAAGAGCGAGACCAGGCCGGCTGCGATGCGGGCGGAAATGCTCGGCGTGCCGCCCTCGCCCCGGTTGATCCTGCGGACGGCGATTCCCCCAATCACCAGAGAGAGGATCAGCAGCGCGAATCCGAGATCGGACACCGAGAAGCCGATGTTGACCCAGGTGAGGTCGACGTCATCGTTGTCGAGGCCCTCCTTGTGAGCGATCCACTGTGCGCCGGCGCGCATCACGATGTAGCCGGGGAGCGCTCCGTAGAAGAGCGACATGAAGCCGAGCTTGGTCAGGGCGGCCGATCCGCTTCGCCAAGCGACGATCAGCGAGGTGGCCGAGAGAGCCAGGCCGCCCACCAGGACCATCGCTCCGAGGATGTGAACGAACAGCGGCAGGTCCCAGGAGTCATCCCTGGTGATGGAGGCCAATGTGGAGAGCGCGCTCATGCCCCCGGCTTCCAGACCATGACCACCAGCAAGGCTGTGAACCAGAAGATCCGCATCCAGTGAGCGAACGCAGTGCGCCGGTCGATTGCCACGCTCGAGTCATCGCCCGTCGGCTGCACCCCTTGGCTGGCCCTCGCCCCGGATCCCGTTGCCAGGACCCAGAGGACGAGCGCGGCGATGATCCAGCCGTCGAAAATCTCGTACTGGGGCCTGTTCAGCGCCAGCCAGACACCGAATACCAGGGTCCCCAGGCCGCCCACGCCCCAGAGGATCTCGGCGACGAGCCGCGTTGCGCGGTTCACCGGCGAGCCGAGAACGAAGGCGCTGTAGATCAGCGCAGCGGTCGCCAGGAAGAAGGCCGTCAGGACGTGGAAGAAGAGGAGCGCGTGGTACATCGAGCGGCGGGATCCTACCCAGGCCGTCAGCGGATACTCGTCAGCCGGCCGTGGTGTATGTCTGGATGCGCTCGGTCCAGTCGTCGAGCTTGCCTTCCGCCGAGCCGGCGTCGGCCGCGTCGTGCGCGCGGAGCATGTGCACCGCCCGGGTGACGCCCGCCTGCTCATAGCGCTCGAGCACCGCCGGGTCCCTGGGTGGGAGCTGAATCGTCACCGGGATCCGTCCCCTCCCGGCCTCCTCGCCCAGGCTCTGGAGCTCCTCGACCCGGGCGATCATCAGATCGTCCGGTGGGATCCGGTTCGGGAACCAGCCGTCGCCGAAGGCGAGCACGCGCTGGAGCACGTGCGGGCCGTGGCCGCCGACCAGGACGGGTGGATGGGGCTCCTGCAACGGCGCCGGGCGGCAGACGATCCGCTCGAAGTCCACGAACTCGCCGTGGTAGCTGGCCTCCTCGTTCGCCCAGATCTCCTTGCAGGCCTCGACGCGCTCGCGCAGGATCCGGAACCGCTTCGCCGGGTCGGTGCCGTGGTTTCGCATCTCCTCGAGGTTCCAGCCCGCCCCGACGCCGAACAACAGGCGTCCGCCGGAGAGCCGGTCGAGAGAGGCGACGGCCTTGGCGGTGGTGATCGGGTCGCGCTCGACCAGCAGGCAGATCGCGTTGCCGATCCGGATGCGCTCGGTGGCGTCGGCCATGGTGGTGAGGGCGACGAAGGGGTCGTAGATCCGCGAGTACTCGCGCGGCAGCTCGCCGCCCGCTGGGTAGGGCGTCTCGCGGCTCGCCGGGATGTGGGTGTGCTCGGTGACGAAGACCGACTCGAAGCCGCGCTCCTCGGCCATCCGGGCGAGCGCCGCCGGCTCGATCGACTCGTCGGTGGGGAAGTAGGAGACGCCGAAGTCCACCGCGGGATCCTTGCAGGGCGCTAGCCTCCGCGCCGTGGAAGATCTCGGAACGCCGAGCTCCTACCTCGCCCTCAACCAGGGCGTCGACGTCTACACCTGCGAGGGGGAGAGGATCGGGAAGGTCGAGCACGTTCTCGCCGTGCCCGAGAAGGACATCTTCGACGGCATCGTCCTCGACACCAGCGTGCTGCCCGGAGGGCACCGATTCGTCGACGCCCCCGAGGTGGAGGAGATCTTCGAGCGCGGTGTGCTGCTCAAGATCGACCGCGAGCAGGCCGACAGCCTGCCGGAGCCGGGGGCCAACCCGGCCGCCCTGGAGGTCACTGCCGAAGACCTCACCGATCCCGAGGAGGGCGAGCTGAAGCGCAAGCTCCGCCACGCCTGGGACCGGATCTCGGGGAAGGGCTAGACCCGTTCGGGTTCCGCTGGCCGGGTGATCGGCCGCTGCGCGCTGTCGCTGACCAGATAGAGGATCCCGAGCGGTAGGACGACGTCGAGTGCCAGGCCGAAGAGGCTGGCGACGTTGTCGCCGGTCGAGTAATGGCCGGTCGTGGTCAGGTGGTAGATCAGGTGCGGCAGGCCGGCCGCGATCAAGGTGAGGGCCGCCGCCTGGATCACGCGGCGATCCATCCAGTACGCGGCGAGCCCTGTCAGCACGGCGATACCGAGCGAGGCGGCCCCGAAGTCGCGCTCGAGGTGCTCGTTGTATGGCGGCAGCGCCGATACCCAGTGAGCACCGGCGCCCGGGAAGTCGTCATAGAAGCCCCGCGGCGCGATCAAGATCCAGACCGCGAGGATGCCGGTGGTGATCGTCAGGAAGAGCAGGGCGATCCGGATCGGCGCCCTGTGCCGCTGGATCTCCATCGAGGGCGACCCTATCGGGGCGCCGGCTCGAAAGTGTTTCTGAAGTTCTCCACGGGCCGGGCCTCCGACTCGAGCTCCTCTTCGGGCTCGAGATCGTCGTCGTCGCCGTCGCCGAGAAACTGCGCCAGCAGGGCCGTCAGCCTGGTCGCCGTTCGCGGCCTGATCGAATGGCCCGCCTTGGGCAGCACCACGAGCTCGGAGTCGGGGATCAGCTCCGCCACCCGCTCCGTCCAAGCCTCCGGGACGAGGTGGTCGCGCTCGGGCCGCACCACTAGGGTCGGCGCCTCCACCCTCGAGAGCTTCCGCTCGACCCGGTCCCCGAGCGCCTCCCGCAGGGTCCGCAGGCTGCGCCAGGGCCCCGCGTCGATGAGGTCGTGCACGACCGTCGGCGCGAGGCGGGGCGACCAGCGCGTGGCATTGCGGGCCCAGCGCAGCGCCAGCCTGCTCGCGCTGCGCGCCTTCGGGTCGAAGGTGGGGCCGACCAGGGCGAGGCGGTCGACGGCGGCGGGGTGGCGGACCGCCAACTCCACGGCAACCTGAGAGCCGAATGAGACGCCCACCACGATCGCGGGGGCAAGGTCGTTGTCGAAGAGCCAGCGCCTCAGCTCATCGGCCAGGCCGCGGACGTCGAGCGGATGGATCGGCTGGTCGCTCATGCCGAAGCCGGGCAGATCGGGCGCGAATACGGGCCGGCGGCTGCCGAGCGCCCGGATCAGCGGCTTCAGAGTGCGGCTCGAGCTGAATCCGTGCACGAGGACGATGGGCGTGGCCTCGAGCTCGGGGACCGGGCCGATTCCGTTGGCTCCGTTCGAGGATTCGGAGCGCTCCTTGAGCTCGCTCGGCACGCGCACGTACACGGCGGCTGTTGCCCGCGTGAGTCCAGCCCCCGTATACGCCGTTGCGACGCCGTCCCACGGCCATTCCCCGAGCCAACATACCCGCAAATTGCGGCAAGTTGGGGGGAGGCTACGCCTGAACGGCCAATGCCACGCGCCCGCGGAGGTGCTCCAGGAGCGGCTCGACCGAGAGCTCTCCGCAGCCGGCGCGCTCGAGGATCTCAGTCGGAGAGAGCCGGCGGCCGTAGCGGTGGACCCGCTCGCGCAGCCATCCTCCCAGGGTGGCCAGGTCGCCGGCCGCGATCTGCGCAGGGAGGTCACCGAGGTCGCGCCCCGCGGCCTCCCAGAGCTGCCCGGCGATGATGTTGCCGAGGCTGTACGTGGGGAAGTAGCCGAAGGCGCCGCCCGCCCAGTGCACGTCCTGGAGGACGCCGTGGGCGTCGTCCGGGACCTCGAGCCCGAGGTAGTCGCGGTAGCGGGCGTTCCAGGCCTCCGGAAGCTCAGCCAGCGGCAGGCCGTCCTCGAAGATCTCGAGCTCGAGCTCGAAGCGGATCAGGATGTGGATGTTGTAGGTCACCTCGTCCGCCTCGATCCGGATCAGCGAACGCTCCACGCGGTTCGCGGCGCGCTCGAGGCCCGACGGGTCGACCTCGTCGAACGCACCGGGGAAGCGCTCGCGGAGGAGTGGCAGGTGCCGCTCGAGCCAGGGGCGGCCACGGGCCACCCAGTTCTCCCAGAGACGGCTCTGGGACTCGTGCAGGCCGAGGGAGCGTGGGTCCCCGAGCGGCGTCTTCCCGAGCTCGGGATCGACGCCCGCCTCGTAGAGGCCGTGGCCGGACTCGTGCATGGCGCTGAACAGCGACATGGCCAGGTTCTGATCGTCATAGCGGGTGGTCAATCGGATGTCGGTCGTCGAGATCGAGAGCGCGAAGGGGTGCTCGGTCGAGTCGAGCCGCCAGGAGTCCTGCGGGAAGGGCAGCTCCGAGATCAGCTGGTTGATCAGCTGCCGCTGCCCAGCGACGGGAAACTCGCCCCGGAACGGGTCCTGATCCGGCCCGGCGCCGTTCTGGGTCGCCTCGGCCACGAGTGGGACGAGGCCCTCCCGGAGGTCGGTGAGGACGGCGCGCATCTGCTCGGTCGTCATCTCCGGCTCGTATTCGTCGAGCAGCGCGTCGTAGGTCTGGCTGAAGCCGGGGAATCCGTCGTAGCAGTCTGCGAATCGGCGGGTGAGCTCGACGTTTCGCTCGAGATGGGGGAGGAGCATTTGGAAGTCGGAGCGCTCCCTGGCCTCGATCCAGGCGTTCTCCGCGATGGAGCTGGCGCGCGCCATATCGGCCCGCAGATCGGAGGGCACCCGGCGGGCCTTCTCCCAGTCGCGGGCCAGGACCCTGATCAGGTCGGCGTCGATCGACTCGCCGGGCGCAGCGTCCGCCGGGAGCGCGGCGCGGGCCTGATCGATCAGGGTGCCGATCTCATCGGCGATGAACATGTCGTGGCGCACGCCCGCGAGGCTCGCCAGGGTCTCGGCGCGGGCCTCCGCGCCGCCCTTCGGCATCATCGTCCGCTCGTCCCAGGCGAGCAACGAGGCAGCTCGCCCGAGATCGTGGATCTCGCCGATTCGCTCGCGAAGCTCCTCGATGGCGCCCATCATCGAGAGACTACGGGGCGGGTGGAGGTCCCTCGGCGGCGACCCTGGAGAGCCCCTCGAGCCAGCGCTGGTGGAGGCGGACCATCATCGGCCGCAGCACCGGCTTGACGACCTGGATGCCGGGCCCCTTCTGGGTCTCCTCGGTCCGGACGAATGTGCCGCCCTCCTGTTCCCGCAGCACCCAACCGTGGTAGCCCCGGCCGCCGAGGACCTTGGCGTCCCAGGCGATTCGCCCCGGGGGCTCGTACCCGACGACCTCGGAGGTGACGAAGGCGCCGAAGCTCCACCAGCGGAAGCGGCTGCCCAACTGGAGCTCCGGCCAGGGCCCCTCCAAATGCTTGATGAACTTCGCGTTCGAGTAGTAGCTCGGCCAGAGGTCCGGGCGGCATAGCCATGACCAAACGTGCTCACGCTCGGGCGGCATCTGCAACTCGTTGACCGCGTGGAACGCGGAGCGTTCCGGCGTGTGCTCGTCGGGCCAGCTGATCACGGTCTCGCCGTCGTTCACGCGGCGGAACCTAGCGAACCCGCTCCGAGCTTCCTCAGCTGATGTGGAGGTTCACGTCGAAGAAGACGACGAGGGGCCAGAGCAGAATGGCCAGCAGCGCCGACACCAGACATGGGGTCAGTCTCGGTCGGGTGCGACTTCGCTTGCCCGCTCCTCGTGGCGGTTGGCGCGCTCCTCGGCCACCTTGGCCTTCTCCTGGAGCTCCTCGGCCTTCTGCCGGTGATCCTCCGCCATGGAGCGGTGCCCCTCGGCCTCGGCCTCGCGCCTGCGTCTCTCGCGTTCCCTGGCGATCCGTCGCCGCTGCGTGACCATCCGGGCGATGAACAGCAGAACCACGATCGCCACGACCACGATCACGATGATTGCGATAGTTGACATGGCCCGCCCTTACCCGCGGGGGATCGCGGAAAACGCGAAGGTCTCGTTAAGGGCCCCAGCAGTAGGCTGGGAACGTGCCTGAGGCGATGTACAAGAAGCCCGGCTGGTTCACCAAGAACGTCTTCAACCGAACGGTCGCCGGCCTCCACAGGCTTGGTCTGGGGGTGCAGGGTTCGCAGACGCTGGCGGTGCGGGGACGAAAAAGCGGCGAGATGCGGACCAACCCGGTCAACCCATTCGAGATCGACGGGCGCACATATCTGCTCTCGCCGCGTGGGACGACGCAGTGGGTGCGCAACCTCCGCGCCGCGGGCGGCGGGGGGGAACTGCGCAGCGGCCGCAAGGTGCGCCACTTCCATGCCAAGGAGGTCGCGGACTCCGACAAGCTGCCGCTGCTCCGTCTCTACATGGATAAGTGGTCCTGGGAGGTGAAGGGCTTCATGGGCATCGACGCGGATGCTCCCGACGAGGAGCTCCGCCGGATCGCGCCTGATCACCCGGCCTTCGTGCTCAGCTTCGAGGACTAGCCGCGGCAGCTACGAGGCAGTCCTGCGCTCGATCGAGACGTTGTAGGCCTTCGGCCGAGCGGCGAGGATCGGGTCGGCCGACGGCTCGATCCCGTCCGTCAGTCGCATCGGATCGAAGACGATCGGGTCGTCCGGTGTCTCGGCGTTCTCGACCACCCGGATCACCTCGAGCTCGCCGAGTTCGACCACCTCGTGCTCGCCCTCCCAGTCCGCGGTCGGGTCCTCGAGCGGGTCGCCCTCGTTCGCGAGGGTGAATTCGAGCGTGAATCGCGCGATCCCGTCGGCGAGCCGCTCCCTGATCTCCTCCTGGAGGTAGTCACGCGACGCGGCGTCGCGCTGCTCGTCGGTCAGGTACTCGGGGCCCGCCTCCGGCTCCCAGGCGTAGCGGCCCCAGTGGGTTCCGCCCCCGGCATCGACCAGGCCGAAGGCATGGAGGGCCCGGTAGTCGGAGGTGGCGAAGCTGGTGGTGGGGGCCAGCTTGGGCAGGTCCTTCTGCAGAGCGACGCCGGTCTCGGGATGCTCCGCGAGGTAGGCGCCGAGCTTCTCCGGATCGGGCTGGCCGGTCTCCGGATCCGGGATGCGGGCGCGGGTCATCTCCAGGAAGTCCTCGGGGTTGCGGGCGAGGAAGACGACGAGTGCCACCGAGACGATGTCTGTGGTCTCGCCATCCGGGAGGTGGAACTTGACCGCCATGCCACGGCCCGCGAGCGGGTCGGCATCCGGAGTTCGCGGGTGGCCGCTGGCGTTTGAGAACCGGACGGTCGTCTCGACGGGGTCTCCCTGCAGGTGGACGGCCCGAGAGAGTTGTTTCGCCTCGGGCGTCGCCGTGAAGGTGCCCTCGCAAACGGTGCCCTTGGCGTGAACCGCCCTGAAACCGGGATGGGGACCCCCGCTGATCGCCTGGAGCGCGTCAACGATCTCCTCCCACAGGGTTGGGGCCGACACGAGGCGGAGACTAGTGGACGGTGAGCTCAGCTCAGGCGCCAGCCGCGCTCGGGCTGACCCGGCTTAGCGAGGCTGATCCGAGACCTGCCCCGGTCCCTCGCTTGACAAGTGGGGCAGAGGCAGGTGCCCGGCGGAACCTCGGGGCCAACCCGCCGCCTCCTCGGCTGGTCGTCCGCGTCCAGGTTGTAATTGACCTGAAATCCATTCATGCCCGCACTCTCCCGCGTACGGTCGGATTTCGCCATACCCCTGGACCCGAGATCTCCGAACGCCCAACCGGACGGCGGGACTCCGAAAGCCCTACCGGCGCAGCCGGTGCACGGTGCGGGACGATCTCTCCATCCAAGCGACGCTCCTCTACGACCGCGACTGCGGGTTCTGCCGCTGGTGCCTGGGCAGGGTGCTCGCCTGGGACCGCCGCGGCGCGATTCGCCCGGTGCCGATCCAGTCGGAGGAGGCCGATCGCCTGCTCACGGGCATGCCCGAGCAGGAGCGGCTCGCCTCCTGGCATCTGGTGGAGCAGAACGGCACGGTGCGCTCCGCCGGCGAGGCCTTCTCCAGCTTGTTCCGGCTGCTCCCCGGCGGGTCACCCTTGGCGGCACTCACGGCACGAGCTCCGCGTGCCACCGATCGCGGCTACCGCTGGGTCGCCGGCAACCGAAGCCGCTGGGGGCGGCTGATCAGTAAGGGCGCGAAGCGCCGCGCGGACCGCCGGATCTTGGGGCGGAGCGGGTGAACGTCCCGGAATGCGCGCTGAGAGGGGTACTCCGGGACGTTCGGCGGTGTTATCCGGCCGCTTCGGCTCGCCGCAGGCCCGTGATCGCGAACGCGAACACGGCGGCCAGCAGTGCCGCGACGATGCCGAGCGTCGCGAGGTACTCCGACCCCGTCCCGGCAATCAGGTCGCGGACGGTCTCCATCACGTGGGTGGCCGGGTTGAAGGGGGCGACCGCGTGGACCCAGCCGCCGAGCAGCTCGCGCGGGACGTAGACCGGCGCCAGGAATAGGAAGAGGAACACCGGCACCTGCATCAGCGGCGTCGCCTGCAGGCTGCGGAAGCGGAGCGCCACTCCGGCGGCGAAGAGGAGACCGGTGATGTTGATGATCGCGGCGAGGCCGTACATCCCGAACAGGTCGAGTCCGCCACCGTCGAGATTCATGCCCACCGCGAGCGCGACCAGCGTCACCGCGGTGAGCGTCACGAAAGCGCGGATCATGGCCACGATTCCGTAGCCCAGGATCAGTGCCGTGCGGTGCGGGGTTGCCAACAGCAGCCGCCGGCCGAAGCCGAACTGGAAATCGGCGGCGATCGAGAAGCCGCTGAAGACGCCGCCGAAGGCGGCGCTCTGGCAGAGGACGAAGGCGAAGATGAACGCGGTGTAGCCAGGGCCATAGTCGAAGCCGGGCGCGTTGCCGATCGCCGAGAGGCCGCCGGCGAAGGCGGTGAAGAAGAAGATCGGCATCAGCATGGGCGGCAGGAAGAGCAGCGGGTTGGTGACCAGGCTGTGCAGGAGCCGCCACGCCAGCCCGCCCGCGACCGAGAGATAGCGCCTCATGTCCGCGCCATCCTCTCTCTGAGGCCCAGCGAGGCGAAGGTGAGTCCGAGGACCATGATCCCGAGCGCGCAGCCGAAGCCCAGCGCGAGCGCCTCCGCGTCCCAGCCCGTGATCAGCAGGCTGCGCAGTCCCTCGACCATGTAGCTCACCGGGTTGTAGGTCGCGATCTCGCGGAACCAATCCGTCTGAATCAGGTTCCGCGGCAGGCTCATCGAGCTGAGGAAGAGGAAGACGAAGAGCAGCGGGAAGATGCTCTGCACCTTCTCCGGAGCATCCACGCGCATGCCGATTGCGAGCCCTACCGAGCCGAAGGCGAGCGAGATCGCGATGGCGAGGGCGATCAGCACCAGAGCTCCGCCGAGGCCGGCCTCGATGTGAGCTCCGGCGAGCAGGCCGACGGAGATATAGGTCGCGGCCTGGACGAGGCCGAGCGTGAGTGTTCCGGCGAGCTGGCCGGCGACCAGGGCAGCGGGATGGATCGGGGTCAGCTGGAGCCGGTTGAAGAACCCGTCTCGGTTGTCCTCGGCGAGGTTCTGGCCCGTGCCGATGACGGCGAAGACGCCCGCCTGGATGAAGGCAAAGGCGAGGGCGAAGGTTAGGTAGGAATCAGTCGGGAACCCGGGAAGCGAGGTGGCGGACTTGAGCCCCACCGAGTTGATCGCCAGCAGGATCAGCGGGAAGAGGGTCGCCGGGATGATCGCGGCCGGCTGCCGAACCGTCCGCATGATCGAGCGGCGCGCGAGCTCCGGCGCCTGCATCCAGATCGACGGTCGCCGGCGGACGGGCGCGAACTGAGCGTCCAGGGCGGCCGCCTCCATCAGGCAGGTGCCCCTTCGAGAGCGGGCTGTTCACCGGTCTCACCCTCGGCGCTGGCCTCGCCCTGAGCCCCTTCCAGGGAGCGCCCTGTCTTGGCGAGGAAGACGTCGTTGAGGCTCGCCTCGTGGAGCTCCAGGTTCGCGACTCTGATCCCGGCCTGGTCGAACGCGCGGATGATGTCGGCGAGCTCCTCGCTTCCCTCCTCGAGCCGCACCGCGGCGCCCTGGGGCGTCCCCGGGACGAGCTCGCCGAAGGGGCCGAGCAGCTCGACGGCGCGGTCACGGTCCGCGTGATCGGCGGGGACGACCTCGACGGTCGGGCGCCCGACCTCAGCCTTGAGGGCGTCCGGAGTGCCCTCGGCCACGATCTTGCCCCGATCGATGATGCCCAGGTGGTCGGCGAGCTGGTCGGCCTCCTCGAGGTACTGGGTGGTCAGGAAGATCGTCACGCCGTCGTCGCGGGAGAGATGTGCCACCTCATCCCAGAGGGCGCTGCGGCTCTGGATATCGAGTCCGGTGGTCGGCTCGTCGAGGAAGAGGACACGGGGCCCGTGCAGCAGCGCGAGAGCGAGGTCCAGCCGGCGCTTCATGCCGCCGGAGTAGCCGCTGACCTTGCGGTCGGCCGCGTCGGACAGGCCGACCCGTTCGATCAGCTCGTCGCCACGCCTCGTCCGATCGGCCTTGGTCATCCCGTGGAGGGCGCCCTGCAGCCTCATGTGGTCCCGGGCGGTGAGGTTCGGGTCGAGGGCCGCCTCCTGCAGCGCGGCGCCGATCGAGTCCCGCACGGCGGCGCCGTCGCGGACGACGTCGTGGCCCGCCACACGGGCGGACCCGGCGGTGGGAGGGAGCAGCGTGGTCAGCATGTGGACCGTGGTGGACTTGCCCGCGCCGTTCGGACCGAGGAACCCGTAGATCTCGCCTGGCCGAACCTCGAGGTCGATGCCGTCGACGGCACGCACGCCGCCCTTGAACTCGCGGACGAGGCCGCTCACCTCGATCCCGTTGGCTTCTCTGGGCACTCCGTTGCTACTCGGCATCCGGATTCCCCCTCCGGCTCGCAATCGCTTGGCAGAAGAAGGGCGGCAGTATACACAATGATTGAACCTTGCAAATATCGAGCCTGACAGGTATATTCAAAGGCAAGATGAGCGGGACCGAGGGAGAAACGAATCGCGGGGAGGGCGAGCGCGGTTGGCCGTCACCGAAGCACTGGCTCGCCGGTGAAGCCGGCCGCACCGATCCGGGAAGCGAGGCGTGGAGCCTCATGCACTGGATGATGGTCAGCAACAAGCGGCGTCTGGTGGCGACGGGCGGGGAGTTCGAGCTCGCCCCTCAGCAGATGATCGCGCTGCGGATTCTAGGCGGCGGCCCGCAGAAGATGAGCGACCTCGCCCATGCCCTGTTCTGCGACAACTCGAACGTCACCGGCATCGTCGACCGTCTCGAAGAGCGGGGACTGGTTCGCCGACGAGGCCGCCGAGGGAGACAGGCGCGTCAAGCTTTTGGTGCTCACCGAGGAGGGGGAGCGGATGAGGGCCGAGATCACCAAGCGGATGGCTGAGCCGCCGCCGGCGATCGCCTCGCTCTCGGAGAAGGACCAGCGGGAACTCCGCGACATCCTCAAGAGGGCGCTCGAGAGCGTCTCCGACCCGGACATCCCCGAAGCAGTCGCCGGCCCGTAGCTAGGTCGCCTCGGGGGCCGGGGTCGGCCCCTCGGGCGGAGGGGCGGGAGTGGGTCCGCCGGCCTCCTGCTCGGCCGCCGCGACCTCGCGGCGGTACTCGAGGTACTCCGTCACCGCGATCTGGATCGACGCCGCGAACGGCACCGCGAGGATCGCACCGAGCACGCCGAACAGCGTGCTCCCGAAGAGCACTGCGACGAGGATGATGAACGCCTCGACCTTCGTCGCTCGCTTCTGGATCTGCGGCTGGATCACGTAGTTCTCGACCTGCTGGTAGACGATCGCGAAGACGACCCAGATGATCAGGACGACGGGGAAGTTGACGAAGGCGGTGACGATCCCGACGAGCATCGCCCCGATGGTGGCGCCGACCACGGGGATCAGGTCGAAGACGAAGATGACGACCGCCAGCGGGCCCGCGAACGGGACTCCGAGGATCTTGAGCATGATGAACGCGGTGACGCCCGCGATCGTCGCCTGCAGCAGCGCGCCGCCGACGTAGTTGCCGACGGCGTTCGCGATCCGGCGCAGGGTTCGCTCTATTCGCTCGGCGTGCTCCGGTCTCTGCATTCGGATGAAGCCCTCGATCCATCGCGGCCCGGCGGCGACCATGAAGACGCTGAGGATCAGGATCGTCACGCCCGCGAAGATCGAGCTGACCAGACCGAAGCCGATGTCGCGGAGCACCTTCGCGGCGTCGCCGGCCTTGCTCGGCAGCTTCTCCGCCTCGTCAGAGAGCTTCTGGGTGATGTCGTATTTCTCGTTCAGGTCATTGAGCGTCTTGTTCTTGTGGACGTAGTCCTCAACGTCGTTGACGTAGCTCGGGGCGTTCGTGGCGACGTCGCTGACCTGGTTGACGATCGGCGGAATGAGCACAGCTCCGAGGCCGATCGGGATCGCCAGCACACACAGATACGTGAGCGCGATGGCGAGCCCCCGCTTCATGTGGCGCTGGAAGAAGTTGACCGGCCCGGCCACGGCGATGGCCAGGAAGGCGGCGATGATCAGCCAGCTGATCGGCCTCCGCAGCAGGTAGATGATGTAGAGGGTCAGGAGAACGCCCACAATGACCAGGACGTTGCGGGCGATCGCACGTGCGGGTGAGCCGGTTTCGGCCATGCCGACCCTCTCTATTCGCGGCCGGCGCCCCCCTTCCTTGGGCACAATGGCCTAGGGCGAACTGACTCCCGCCTGCTTGAAGACCGGTGCGAGCTCAGCGGCGTGGATTCGATGAAGCAGCCCGCGGCTGGTGACGCCGCCGCCGGTGAAGAGGTAGGTGATCCGTGTGTAGGCCGGGCCATTCGGTGAGTGGCGCTGTATCGGCGAGAGCGTCACGGTGCCGGTTCCCTTGCACGCACCCCCTGACCCCTCCTCGATCCTCTCGGTGAAGATGTAGCGGGGCGGTGCGGACGGCTGGGTTCCGTCGAGGGTCCATCCGCCGCCGCATTTGATGCCGGTGTAGGCGACTCGTCCCATACCGCCGGCTCCGATATCGACGGCCATCCCGAAGGGCGCCAGCCCCTGTTGCCTGAGCTCGCCACTCCAGCCGCCGGCGATCTGCCGCGTGTTGTTCAACGTGGTCACGTCACCGGGGTCACTGTTGGAGCACCCGCCGATCAGCAGAACGGCGAAGGCGAGCGGCAAGGCGAGTCCCCGGACCGACACGGACGAGAGCCTAGTATCGGCCCATGCCAGAGGAACCGGCCCCCGTGGGGCCGCGCCAGCTCGCGGAGGGCATCGAGATCCGTCCGGCCACTGAGGACGAGATCGAAGAGCTGCTTCCACTGATGCGGGCCTACTGCGACTTCTACGAGGTCTCGCCGACCGACGAGGGCGTCACGACGATGGCCCGCACGCTGATCACCGAGCCTTCGCAGGGGACGGTCTTCATCGCGCGGCAGGACGGCCGGGCGATCGGCTTCGCCACGCTGGACTGGAAGTGGTCGATGCTGAAGGGCGCGCGGATTGGCTACCTCGAGGATCTCTTCGTCGATCCCGCGGCCAGGGGCGGGGGAACGGCGGATGCGCTGATCCAGAGCATGCGCCGACCGGTGCCGCGAGCTCGGCATGCCGGCGATGGAGTGGCTTACGGCGCCGGACAACCACCGGGCGCAGAAGGTCTACAACCGCACCAGCGCGGAATCGGACACGTACGTGGAGTACGACCTCGAGCTATGACCGACGATCTCCGCTCCACCGTGGGAGCGGTCTGGCTGAACCACGTTCGGCGGGGACACGGAGACCCACTCATCCTGCTGCACTCGCTGGGCGGCTCTCTCGCCCAGTGGTCGCCCGTGATGGACCGTCTCGCGGCCGAGCGCGAGGTGATCGCGGTCGACATGCCGGGCTTCGGCGAGTCGGCGGAGCTGCCCGAGGGAGTCTCGCCGAGGGCAGCCAACCTTGCGACCGCGGTTCTGGACTTCTACGACGCCCTCGGGATCGATGGCAAGCCGGCGGTGGCCGGGATCTCGCTCGGGGCCTGGGTCGCAATCGAGTGCGCGCGCCAGGGTGCCGCAAGCGCTGCGGTCGCCCTCTGCCCGGCCGGGTTCTGGAAGCGCTCGCCGGGCAACGCGGACCGGGTCGTGGCCCGACGCCGCCGCCGCAGGCGCCTGGCCCGCCCACTGCTTCGGCCGATAATGGCGACCGCACGAGGGCGCCGCAGGGCGCTCGGGCGGTTCGTTCATCGCCCTGAGCGCCTCCGCCCGGGCGAGGCCGAGGCGATCGCCAGGGCATACGTGACCGCGCCCGCGTACGAGGAGGCGAGTGCGCTGATGCGCGCCGGTCGCATCGAGGAGCTGAAGTCGATCAAGGTTCCGATCACCCTCGCCTGGGCCGAGCACGACACCCTGGTCCGCGACCGGCCGCTGCCCTCGAAGCTCCTGCCGAAGAGGGTGGAGCAGGTCGAGCTTCCCGGTTGCGGGCACGTCCCGACGTGGGACGACCCGGACCTCGTCTCCCGTGTGGTGCTCGCGGGAGCGCGTCGAAAGCGATAGAAGGAGACGGACGATGAGCGAGCGCAGCGAGTACGCACCCGGAGAGTTCTGCTGGGTCGACCTGTCCACCACCGACGTGGAGGCAGCTAAGTCCTTCTACGGGGACCTGCTCGGAATCGAGGCCGAGGCGGCGCCGGGCGATCCCGGAGACCGGCGGCTACGGGTTCTTCATGAAGGGCGGCAAAATGCTGGCAGGCGTTGGCCCGGTCCAGTCAGGCGAGGGCCACTCGGCCTGGTCCAGCTACGTCAAGGTCGAGGACGCCGACGCCACCGCGGACAAGGTGAAGGACGCCGGCGGCAGCGTCTTCTTCGGTCCCGCTGACCTGCCGAACGACGCCGGACGCGTCGCGATGCTGCGCGATCCGAGCGGGGCGTTCTTCGGCGTCGTAGAGCAGAACCGGAACCCGGGCGCCCAGCTGGTCAACGAGCCCGGCGCCTGGACCTGGAACAACCTGCTGACGCGTGACATCGAGGGGGCGAAGGACTTTTACGGCAAAGTCTTCGGCTGGACGGCGGAGCACAACGACGAGGCGCCGCCCAACGTGTTGATGTGGCAGGTCGAGGGCCAGCGCTGGCCCGAGGGCATGGGGGGCCTGATGGGGATCACCGACGACCTGCCGGCCGAGATGCCAGCCCACTGGCAGGTCTACTTCATCGTCGACAACGCCGACGAGGCGATTGCGAAGGCCGAGTCGAACGGGGCCGAGGTCGGCTTCGGCCCGATCGACGTTCCCATAGCCCGGATGGCGACCCTGGTGGACCCACAGGGGGCGGTCGTCTCGATTCTCGAGTCGCGCTACCCGGAACCGCGATGATCCGGCGGCGGTGTTTGTGGCCGCCGTTTATGAAGCCGCGCAGTCCGCGCACAGGCCGCTGACGACGACCTCCGCCCGGTGGGGCTGGAAGCCGGCGCGCGCCGCGCTACGGCGGGCGCTCTCGAGATCGACGGGGTTCTCCATGTCCTCTATCCGGCCGCAGTTGCGGCAGATCATGTGGTGGTGGGTGTCGGCCCGGGTGTCCCAGAGGAGCGTGCCCCCGCCGCCGTTCACCCGCCGCACGATGCCGAGCTGCTCGAAGAGCTCGAGCGTCGCGTAGACGGTGGGTAGGGAGACCCCGGGCAGCTGCTCGCTCGCCTCGGAGAGGAGCTCCTCCGCGCTCAGGTGCCGATTGCGGTCGCGAAGCAGCCGGTGCATGACCACCCGCTGTGAGGTCGCCCGTAGCCCGCGGTCGCGAAGCAGGCCGGCGAGCTCGGCGTCGTCGCGGGGAGGGGTGTCCGTCTTCGTCGTCATCGGAGTGATCGTAGGCGAACCTAATAAAGCATCCTACATCTTAGGGAGACCTTATCTTAAGTTCCTTGTATTATTAGCCGCCGATGGCGGAATTGGCAGCAAGGCTGGCAGGGCGGATGAGTCCTGCTGACGAGGAGCGGTTCATGTTGCAGCGGGTCCAGCCTGCGCTGATCGGGCTGATCGACGGCACGGTCTCGACGCTGGCGCCGATCTTCGCCACCGCCTTCATCGCCGGGCCGCACGCGGCGCTCTTCGTCGGTCTCGCCGCCGCGCTCGGGGCCGGCATCAGCATGGGCCTCTCGGAGGCGCTCTCCGACGACGGAGAGATCACCGGGCGCGGCACCTCGCAATCCCGCGGCTGGATCACCGGCGGCGCCACCTTCTTCGGCGGCAGCTTTCATGCGTTGCCTTTCGTGATCAGCGACCTCCGCACCGCGCTGGTGGTGGCTTCGGTGACGGTCGCCTGCGAGCTGGTGGCAATCGCCTGGGTCCGCAAGCGGTTCCTGAACGTCTCGCTGCGCAGTTCGCTGGTCCAGGTGACGATGGGCGGCGTCATCGTCGCCGTCACAGGCGCGCTGATCGGCCAGGCCTAGCCGCCAGCCCTAAATACCGCCCTGCGGGTATCACTTCCCGGGATGAGCCAGCACGCACCTGCGCTCGTTTGGGCTCAGACGCAAGTCGCGGCCGTGCGCGACGATCCTGATGCCCGTCTTGCGTTGATGGGGCAGGTGTTTCGTGGGCCGACGGGTCGCGCGCCGCGACACCTGCCGTTCCGACGGGCGGCCCTGTCGTTCATGCGCTGGCAGGCGCGCCGTGGTCTGCTCGATCCGCTCGACGCGTCGCCGCCCGGCAGCGAGTGGTGGCGGGCGGTCAACGAGCGACTGCTGCGGGATGGCTGCGAGACCATCGCGCTCCTCGGTGGCCGAGCCGGCGAGCCGTCCTCGCAAGCCGTGCGCCTCTGGCTGGAGTTCAGCGTGACACCGACGGGGCACTGCTGGTACCGATCACACAACGCGAGCATCGTTGGCGGCTACCTGGAGCATCGGGGACTCGCCGATGCGGAGAGCGCACCCGAGCGCTTCTTCATGAACGTCGCGCTGGTGCGCGTGCTGTACGCACACGCGCTCGCCGCGGCGCCGCGCCTGGCGCTGGGCAGTTTGGCTCCGCTCGGCCGCCTGGTGAGCGATCCGCGGCTCGGCATGGCAGGAGTGTTCCTCTCACTCAGACGTGTGCTCCCGAACCGCTATCCGCTGGACCGTGACGTCGGTCGCTATATCGCCGAAGAGCAGCGTCTGGGCCGGGTGCTCGACTACGCGGTGATCGCCCCGCGCCTGCAACATCTGTACGAGTGGTCCGCCGAGGAGCTCGCCGAACCGCGCCTGCTGGAATTCATTCGCAACGGCAACCCGATCTACGCCTGGCCCTTCGAGGAGCGACGAGTGTGGCGCCCTCAGCACATGCCTTTCGCCGCCCGCGCGCTCGCCCGTGTCACACGCCCATCGACGCAGACGCGCGCGTTCCTCGCCTGAGCCGCGCGAGCGGCTATTCCGACAGCCCGGCGGCTGCGAGGGCCTCGGCCGGGTCGGAGTACATCTCCATCCGGGTCCTCTTGCCCTCGCGAAGAGTCCAGATCTGCGCGAAAGACATCTCAACGGGCATTCCGGTCGATTTCGAGCGGGCGCGCTGGCGCACGAGCACGACCACCCTGTCACCCGCGTCGTGGAAGGAAACTGGCTCCACTTCCCAGTCCTCCCACGGATCCGCCCACTCTCTGAGGAATGCTTGCGCGCCGTCAGCGCCTTCATAGACCTGCTGCCCGGGCCAGTGGAGGTTCGATACGTCCCAAACGAAGTCTTCCGTGTAGTCCTGGCCGAGTTCACCTCTGGTCACGTACCGCTCATAACCGGCCCGGACTAGCTCGACGTTCTCCTGGGACATTGCCCGGGCAGTATCGTCCTCTCGGCGGATCGGCCGTTTTCCAGGAAAAGCAGTGAATACTCCAGCGGCGATGTCTCTGGAGAACGACACGGATCCGCTCCCGGAGCGGGACGACCTGGCCGAGCTTCAGCGGAGGCGGGAGCTCACGGAGGACGCCGCCCGACCCGACGCCGTCACCAAGCGCCACGAACGCGGAGGGCGGACGGCCCGTGAGAACGTCGCCGACCTGATCGACGAGGGATCGTGGGTCGAGTACGGGCGCTACGCCATCGCGCAGCAGAGGACGCGCCGCAGTAGGGACGACCTGATCGCCAACACGCCCGCCGACGGGCTCGTCGCCGGGACCGCCACCGTCGACGGGAACCCAATCGCGGTGCTCGCCTACGACTACACCGTCCTCGCCGGCACCCAGGGCACCGCCGGCCACTTCAAGAAGGACCGGATGTTCGAGCTGATCGAGCGGATGCGCCTGCCGGTCGTCTTCTTCGCCGAGGGTGGTGGGGGCCGGCCCGGCGACACCGACCACCCCGTCGTCAGCGCTCTGCAGGTCAGGGCATTCGCGCTCTGGGCCAAGCTCTCCGGTCAGGTCCCGAGGATCTCCATCGTCGCCGGCAACTGCTTCGCCGGCAACGCGGTGATCGCGGGGTGCTCGGACCTGATCGTCGCCACGAAGAACTCCTCGCTCGGGATGGCCGGCCCGGCGATGATCGCGGGCGGCGGGCTCGGGGAGGTCCGCGCTGAGGACGTCGGCCCAGTCGAGATGCAGGCGCCCAACGGGGTGCTCGACGTCGTCGTCGAGGACGAGGAGGAGGCCGTCGCGACGACCAAGCGGCTGCTCGGCTACTTCCGCGGCGCCACGGGGGAGTGGTCGGCAGCCGACCAGGCAGCGCTCCGCGACGCGGTGCCCGAGAGCTCCCGGCGCGCGTACGACGTCACGCCGATCGTGCGCACGATCGCCGACGCCGAGTCCGTCACGGTGCTGCGCGAGGCCTTCGCGCCGGAGCTGGTCACGGCGCTGGTCCGCATCGAAGGACGCCCCGCCGGCGTAATCGCGAACAACTGCAAGCACCAGGCCGGCGTGGTCACCGGCGAGGCCGCCGACAAGGCCGCGCGCTTCATGCAGCTCTGCGACGCCTTCGGGCTCCCGGTCATCTCGCTGATCGACACACCCGGCTACATGGTCGGGCCCGAGGCCGAGCGGGATGCCCTCGTCCGGCATTGCTGCCGGATGCTGATCACCGGCGCCGCTCTGACGGTCCCGACAATCGCCATCCTCCTGCGCCGCGGATACGGCCTGGGCGCTCAGGCGATGGCGTTCGGCAGCCTGCACGAGCCGCTGCTGACTGTGGCCTGGCCGGACGCGACGCTCGGTCCCATGGGGCTGGAGGGCGCGGTGCGGCTCGCCATGCGAAAGGACCTCGAGGCAATCGAGGACGAGGGTGAGCGCGAGCAGCGCGTCCGCGAGCTGACCGCGCAGATGTACGAGAACGCCGCGGCGCTCAATGCCGCGCAGATCTTCGAGATCGACGACGTCATCGATCCGGCCGACACGCGGGCGACGATCGCCCGCACCCTCGCCGCGGCCGGGACCCCGACGCGGAGCGGTCGTACGGTCGACTCGTGGTGAGCTCTTGGGCCGGCCTGGTGGCCGCTACCAGCGGCTGGTGACGACCTTCTTGCGCGTGTAGAAGTCGACGGCGTCGGGGCCGTTGGCGTGCAGATCGCCGTCGATCGAGTCCTTCCAACCCGAGAAGGGGAACCAGGCCACCGGCGCCGGCACGCCGATGTTGACGCCGAGCATGCCCGCCTCGATGCCCCAGCGGTAGGCGCGGGCGGCGGCACCGGAGGTGGTGAAGATCGAGCCGGCGTTGCCGTAGCGCGAGCCGTTGGCGAACTCGATTGCGGCGTCGAGGTCCGCTGCCGAGACCAGTGCGAGCACCGGGCCGAAGATCTCCTCTCGCGCCAGCTCAGACTCGGGGTCGGACACCTCGACCAGGGTGGGGCCGAGGAGCGTCCCGGCCTCGCCACCGCCGAGGCGGCCGTCGAGCAGGACCGTCGCGCCCTCCGCCTCGGCGGTCCCGACGGCGGCCTCCGCCCGCTCGCGGGCTTCGGGGGCGACCATCGGGCAGACATCTGTGCCGGGGTCGGCACCGGGGCCGGTGTTCAGCCCCTCTGCCGCGGCGCGCAGGGCCTCCCTCACCTCGGCCTGGCGGGCCTCATCGCCCGCGATCACGCAGACCGACCCTGCCAGGCAGCGTTGGCCGGCCGCGCCGAAGGCCGATCCGAGGATCGCCGGCACCGCGCTCTCCAGATCGGCGTCCTCCGCGACGATCATCGAGTTCTTGGCGCCGCCGAGCGCCTGGACGCGCTTGCCGGTCTGGGCCGAACGGGTTGCGATCAGCCGGGCGGTGCTGGCCTGGCCGACGAAAGAGACCGCGTCGACGCCGTCGTGGTCGAGGATCGCCTCGACCGCCTCCCGTCCGCCGTGGACGAGGTTGACGATGCCCGTCGGGAAGATCTCCTCATCGTCGATCAGCTCGCAGATCCGCTCGGCGGGGCGGGGGTCGCGCTCCGAGGGCTTGAGGATGAAGGCGTTACCGCAGGCGACCGCATAGGGGAGGAACCAGAGCGGGATCATCGCGGGGAAGTTGAAGGGGGTGATGGCGGCCACCACGCCCACTGGCTGGCGCACCATCTCCACGTCGAGGCCGGTTGCGACCCCCTCCAGCGTCTCGCCCTTGAGCAGGTGCGGAATCCCGGCCGCCGACTCGACCGACTCGATGCCACGGCCGACCTCGCCGTCGGCGTCGGCGAGCGTCTTGCCCATATCGGCGGTGACCAGGGCGGTGAGCTCCGGCCGATGCCGGATCAGTGCGTCGCGGAGAGCCAACACAGCCCGGGCCCGTTGCTGCGGCGGGACCTCGCGCCAGCCGGGCTGGGCGGCGCGGGCGGCCTGGACGGCGGCGTCGACATCAGCGGCGCCCGATAGCGGCACCCGCGCGGTGAGCTCGCCGGTTGCCGGGTCGCGATCCTCGAGCGCATCGCTGGTCGCAGCGTCGCGCCACTCGCCCCCGATGTAGTTCTGCAGCGTCCGTGCCTCGGCCGTGGTGGCCATGAGGTCAGACTAGCCGTCGCGCCCGGCCCCGACGCGCCCGGTGCCGCTGGAATTGGCCGGGCTCCGCCTCCTGGTCGAGCACCTGCTCGATCGTCCGGCCGCTGAGCACCGACTCCGGCTGCGAGGAGGTGGGCCTGCGCCGGGCGTCGGACCCCTCATCGCGCTTCTTGATCAGCAGCCACTTCTCCCGGTCCGAAGGCGGGCCGGTCCGGACCAGGGCGTAGGCGCCCTTGATCTTCTCGCCGAGCATGAAGATCTTCACGTCGCCCTTCTCGATCGCCTTTCGGAGGTCCATCGGTTCGCCTCGCCGGGTCTCCGAGATGTTCTGGAAGACGCCGCGGTCCCAGACGATCATCGGCCCGGCGCCGTATTCGCCCTCCGGGATCACGCCCTCCCACTCGAGGTAGTCGAGAGGGTGGTCCTCGGTTCGCATGGCGAGTCGCTTGTCGCGCGGGTCGAGCGAAGGGCCCTTGGGAATCGCCCATGAGGCGAGCACGCCGTCTGTCTCGAGCCGCAGGTCGTAGTGCTCCGAGGTCGCCGAGTGCTTCTGGATCGAGAAGCGCGGATGGCTCCGCTTCGCCTTGCCCTTCCCCTTCGTCTTGGCCTTGCCGCTCGGCTCCCTCGTCCTGGAGAAGTCCCGCTTTCGCTCGTATTCGCTCAGCGTGTTACGCGAGGGTGCTCCGCTAGGAGCAACCCGCTTTCTGGAGCTGGGCATCAGACCGCCACCTCCAGCTCTCCGATCGAGTCCGCCAGCGCACCGCGCAGGCCATCGAGGTCGGTGATCGCCTCGGGGTCCGAGCAGAGCCCGAAGGCGAGCTCCCCGCCGAGCGAGATGATCGACACCCGGAGGGCGTGGCGGTCGGCGGGCTCGGCGAACGAGCTGAACTGCTCGACGGCGTGCCCGAGGATCAGCGGCCGCTGCCTCGGGCCGGGGACGTTGGAGACCGAGAGCGCGAATTCGCGCGGCCCCGAGGTCAGCCTGGTCACGCCGCGATAGAGCGGGCGGAAGCGGCCGAGGGCGTGGAAGAAGGCGTAGAGCGTGTCGGCGTCGTGGTCGAGTTTCCGCTCGCTCGTCGCCGTGTTGATCATCCGCAGCCGGGCGGCCGGGTCGGGTTCGGAGATCGGCAGATCCAGGTTCATGAAGGAGTCGCGGTTGCCCAGTTGCCCCGCATCCTCCTCCTGCGCGTGCAGGCAGACGGGGCACTGCACCCGGAGGTCGTCGGCGATCCCTCCGACCTGCGGTAGCCAGCGGCGAAGGCCTCCGGCGACCACGGCGAGTACGACGTCGTTCACGGTCACCCGCTCGGCCGCGCCGTGCTCGATCCGCTTCAGCCGCTCGAGTGGGAAGCTCGTCCAGGCGACCTCGCGGGCCGGGCCGATGTGCTGGTCGAGTTTGGTGTCCCGACCGGGGCGGAGCTCTCGCCGGAGTGCCGCGGGAAGGCCCACCACGACCCGCGCCTCGCGTGCCTCAGCTGCCGGGGCCTGCGCCGGGCGGGCCGGACTTGCGGGCGACGGTTGGTCGTCCTCTCCCCAGAGCAGCCCGGCGATCAGCCTGATCGCGCTCACCCCATCCGCCATCGCGTGGTGGATGCGACCAACCAGCGCCACTCGCTCTCCGGTCAGCGGCAGGGCGTCGAGGCGCCACAGCGGGCGGGTGTGGTCGAGGCGCTCGGAGAGCAGGTCCCCGACGGCGCGGCGGAGCTCCTCGTCGGAGAGTGGGTCCGCATGGTGCGGCTCGGCGACGTGCCAGGCGAGATCCACCTCGGGGGCGTCAACCCATGCCGGCCGGCCGAGGCCGAAACGCGGTTCCTCCACACGCTGGCCGAGCCTCGGAAAGGCGGCCATTCGCTCACCCACCTGCTCGCGGAGGCGCTCCACCGAGAGCGCACGGCCGCCAGACCCGGGCGCGACGATCAGGACCTTGCCCGTGTGTCCCTTGATCACGGGTGATTCGAGGCGCAGGATCTGGGCGTCGTCCTGGGTGAGCTTCTCTCTCCCGCCTGTCGGCATGTCGGGATCATCCCGCCCGCGGCCGGTCGCTGTCACGGTCTTTCTTTTGGCGATGGGGAGAACTACCTACTCGAATCCCGCAGTTCGCCCCGATGACGCACGCTCGGGCGGCGGAGAGAATGGCTGCGCCAAGGGGAGTAGGAAACCACCAAAAAGCGCAGGGAGTACCCGCCCGCCGCCAGATCCGACTCACACGGGCCGCCCTAGGGGGGCGGCCCGTTTTTTTATGCGGGATCGCCCTCGCGCTCGCTGTACAGGGCGTCCGCCATCTCTGCGGGGGCCCGCGCCTCGCCCCGCATCTCGAGGAGACGGATCGCGACGATCACGATCACGAGGCCCTCGAATGGCTGGAACAGGCCCTCGGCTGCCAGATCGACCGCCGTCTCCAGCGCGAAGCCGTGGAAGGGGATGGCGATTGCCTGCACCGCGAACTCGGTGAACAGGATGACCCCGACGACGGTCGCGAACACCCGTCGGAAGTTTCCGCGGACGAGCTCGACGCTGCGCCTCATCGCATCGATCGGCCCGCGGTGCTCCAGCTTCATCACCGCCGGGGAGATCCCGACGTAGGCGAGGAACACCAGGCCCGGCACCACCAGCAGCAGGATCCCGAGCGCGAATCCGAAGCTGAGCAGGAGGTCGAGAACGATCAGGCCCCCGATGGGAAGGGACCTGATCAGAGTCGAGAGTGGCGGGAGCGGCTTTCCCGCTCGCCAATCGATGTCGGCGGCGGCTGTCAGCCCAGCGTAGATCGCCTGACCCATCAGATTGATGGCGGTCGTGAGCAGGATGGCCCCGAGCAGCGCGATGTCCTTCGCGCTGCGAATTCCGTCGAGGTTGCCGCCCTCGAACGCCGCGTCCAAGATGGACTGCGGCAGCAGGATGACGATTGCCGCCGGGATCAGGAACCTCCAGTGGCGGCCGTACACGGTGAACATCTCGCCGAATACGGCGCGGACGGAAAGCGTCTGCGCGGTCGAGTCGTTCACGTCTCCAGCAGGTGGGAGAGGGGATTGGTCGGCAGGTGGATCCAGCCCTCGCGCGTGGCGCGGTCGGCTTCGTCTCCCGGCTCGGGCGGGTGGGTCAGGCCGAGTGCCGCCGCCCGCGCGACGAGCGAGCAGACCAGCGCGTCGAAGCAGTTGTGGTCCGAGCTGGCGAGCTCCCGCTGCTGCATTGTCATCTCGACGCTGCCGAGAGCCTCCTCCAGCTGACCGAGGAGCTCGGGCAGCCGGGCGGCGCCGACCCGGCTCTTGTAGCCGGTCGGGGAGAGACCCCAGGTCGTGAGTGCCGGCGCCGGATAGGCCTCGATCACCTTGCCCGACCCGGCCCGGTCGACCGGCTCAGCGCGCGCGGCGAGGCGGTCGAGCAGGTACGCGCAGCGCATCGCGACCACGCCGATCAGATCGGTCGAGACGCTCAGCGGCCGGCGGACGCCATGCTCGATCAGGCGGCGGTCGGTGGCCCGGAAGCTGAGTTGGAAGCGGTAGAGGTCCTGGTCCTCTCCGCTGCCCGGCCAGCCCGCGCGGTTGCGGTGGGCCGACACGGCCTCCACGAACTCGTCCGGCCAGCCGAACGGTGCATCGATTGCGACCTTGTCGGCGCCCTCGATCGCATCCAGCAGGAAGGCGTCGTCCAGCCCGGAGCGGAGCCCCGAGACGATCGGCCGCGCCGGCCCCCACTCGATCGCACAGGCGCTGGTGTTGGCCGGCTGCGCCGCGAGGTCGATCCCGAGCGTGCGCACCCGGCGATGGTATTCGCGGTCCGGGGGTCGGGAGTGCCCGGGGTAGGCTGCATCGGTGAGCCGCGAGGACTTCGAGATCGGGGACGTCAAGCCGGATATCTCCGCCGCCGGCGGCGTGCTGCTCGCGCCGGACAAACACGGGGACACCAAGGTTGCGGTGATTCACCGCCCCAAGTACATGGACTGGTCGCTGCCCAAGGGCAAGCTCGAGGAGGGCGAGGGCTGGCAGGAGGCGGCGCTGCGCGAGGTGCAGGAGGAGACCGGGTATCGGGGCGAGCCGATCGCCGAGCTCCCCCACGTCTCCTATCTGGACCGCAAGGGCCGCCGGAAGCTGGTCCGGTACTGGCTGATGGAGCCGATCGAGGGGAAGTTCGAGCCCCACGGAGAGGTCGACGAGCTCCGCTGGGTGACTCCGGACGAAGCCGACGAGCTGCTCACCTACCCCCACGACACGGCGCTGGTCCACAAGGCGCTGCGACGCCACCGCTGGCGACGGGTGATGCGGATCCTGACCCCGTGGTCGCGGCAGCCGCTGCCGATCTGACGCCTCGGGGCGAGTAACGGGACGGCTCTACGATGGACTGTGGAGTACGCAACTACTTCGACGGAAGGACCAGCACCGTGACGAACAACACTGAGACCGCGATCCTCGCGGGAGGCTGTTTCTGGGGCGTGCAGGAGCTGCTCCGCCAGCGCGACGGCGTCATCTCGCACCCGCGTCGGATACACGGGCGGGGAGAACGCGAACGCGACCTATGGGAACCACCCCGGCCATGCCGAGGCGGTGGAGATCGTCTTCGATCCGGAGCGGATCTCTTACCGGGACATCCTCGAGTTCTTCTTCCAGATTCACGATCCGACCACCAAGGACCGGCAGGGGAACGACATCGGCTCGAGCTACCGCTCGGAGATCTTCTATACGACCGACGAGCAGCGCCGGGTCGCGGAGGACACGATCGCCGACGTCGAGGCCTCCGGCATCTGGCCGGGGAAGGTCGTGACTGAGGTGAGCGAGGCCGGACCGTTCTGGGAGGCCGAGCCCGAGCACCAGGACTACCTGCAGCGCTACCCGAACGGCTACAACTGCCACTTCCCGCGCCCCGACTGGAAGCTCCCGCACCGCGAGGCCGCGGCTCAGAGCTAGTCCCGCTTCGCGGGTCGGACAACCCCCCGACCACAATTGGCGCCTTAGTCGGCCTATGCGCGACTAAGGCGCCAGAAGCGCCGCTTTGGCACTTCCGCCGAGGCTCTGGCTTTTCGCGCGAAGGAACGCCTAGACTGGTTCCTCGGGTCGAGCATCCGTTCGATCAAAGCAGTGCCCTCGCGTTTTCGCAGTCGTTGCCTCCGGGCACCCTCCGCGTTCGCAGTGCACCCAGACGGAGGGACCAAGATGGCCACAGGAACAGTGAAGTGGTTCAACGACGACAAGGGCTTCGGATTCATCACGCCGGAGGACCCTGGCGATGACCTGTTCGTACACCACAGCGCGATCCAGGGCGACGGCTTCAAGTCGCTCGCGGAGGGCGCAAAGGTGAGCTACGACGCCGAGCAGGGCGCCAAGGGCCCGGCGGCCGCAAACGTACGGGCGCTTTAAGGCATGGCCTCAGGCGGCAAGCGGAAGACCACGATGGCGAAGATGAACCGCGAACGGAAGGTTCGCGAGCGTCGACTCGAGAAGCAGGCCAAGAAGGCTGCGCGGAAGCAGGCGGCCGCGGACGCCCGCGCCGACTCCGCGACTGGCTAAATCAGCAACGTCCCGTTAGTCATTCCCAGCTCTCGTCCTCTCCGAATGAGAGCGGGGCCCCGAAGGGCCCCGCTCATCTCCGTCGGTTGTCCCGAGCGTCAGCTCAGACCCCTGTCTCCTGCTGATCCTCCTGCGGGTTCGGGGCCCGGGGGATCACGACCTCGCAGTGCGTGACGTTGTCCAGGTCCCCGAGGTCGACGATCGCGATGTCCCGATCGCGTCCGCAGTCGACCGTGTCGGCCTCGCCATCGTTGACGTGGATCACGTCGTGACCGCGTCCGGCGAACAGTGTGTCTCCGCCGGGCGTCGCCGCGTCCGCAAGCGCGAGGGCGAACATGACGTCGTCGCCGGGCCCGCCGAATGTGGTGTCGATGCCGACTCCGGCGAAGACGTGGTCGTTCCCGCGCCCGCCTCGGACGATGTCATCGCCGTTCCGGCCGCGGAGCAGGTCAGCCCCGCGGTTCCCGAGAACGAAGTCGTTGCCGTCGCCCGCGTCGACGTAGTCGTTGCCGCGGAACGCCAGCACCGCGTCGTTCCCCGCGAGTGCCTGAATCTGATCGCTGCCGCGGGTGCCGAACAGCTGGTCGTCGTTGTCAGTGCCCGTGATCGTCGCCGCCGGGGCGACCGTGGCCCCTACCGCTGCCATGGTCGCGAAGGCCGCCACGATCAGGGCGATCGTTGTCCTTCGCATCCGAATCCCTCCCTGGGATCGTTTTGTGGCCACTAGAACATTCACCCGCGGCTGGGGTTTCGGTTTTCGACTCCGGCGGCACGGCAATAACGATGGCATCAAGGCCGTGGACGGAAGAGCGGATCGGCTGGTGAACGGCGGTGGAGGCTCGAACGTCTGCGTCATCGACATCCCAGCCGACCTGCCGGTGACTCGGAACTGCGGCTCGATCAAGACGGGTTCGCCGCCGGGATCAGAGGGCGGTGGCGGCGGTGGTAGGGGCGGGCCGGCGGATCCGAACGCACTCACCGTCACTTCGGCCCAGGGGCTCGCCTGCGTGCCGCTGCTCGGCTCCCTGTTCACGATCACCGGCAAGGACGCCGATGCCCTGGTCGGGACGATCAGCTACGGAGGCGCAATCACCTCGCTGGTCAACACCGCCGTGAACGGCGTCGTCACCGGGACCTGGGTCGCCACCGGCACCTACTCCTGCAGCGCCGTGGACGGGACGGGCTGGCTCGTGGTCACGATCGGCACCAAGAGCACGCCGCAGATCCCGGTCCAGTGCGGGTAGGCGCTCGGCTCAGCCGACGGGCCCCTCGATAGCGTTCGCCCGTGCCCGCCGCGCCCGGACGACCAGAGGCCGACGTCATCGTCGTGGGCGCGGGCCTGGCCGGCCTTGTGGCCGCCCGCCAGTTGGTCGCCGCGCGCCGCAGCGTGCTGGTGCTCGAGGCGCGCGACCGGGTCGGTGGACGCACCGCGAACGCCTCGATTGGCGCGGGCAAGGTGACCGAGATGGGCGGGCAGTGGGTCGGGCCGACTCAGGACCGGATGCTGGCCCTCGCCTCGGAGCTCGGCATCGAGACGTTCCCCACGCACCATGAAGGCCGCAATCTGCTTGACCTGCGAGGCAAACTGCGCCGCTACAAGGGGACGATCCCGCGGCTCGCTCCGTGGGTCCTGCTGGACATCGATCGCGCCCGCCGCAAGGTGCGCCGCGCAGCGCGCCGCGTGCCGGCGGACGCGCCCTGGACGGCGCCGAATGCGAATGAGCTCGACTCCCAGACGCTCGCCACCTGGATTCGCAAGGCGGCCCGCACGAAAAAGGCGCGCAGCCTGCTCGAGATCGCGACCGGCACCGTGATGGGAACGGGGACCGCGGAGCTGTCCGCCCTCTGGATGCTCTCCTACGTCAACTCGGCCGGCAGCTTCGATGCACTGATCGATGTGGAGGGTGGCGCCCAGCAGGACCGCTTCGTCGGTGGCTCCCAGCTGATCTCCCAGCGCCTCGCCGCGGAGCTCGGCGACGATCTCGCAGTCTCCGCCCCGGTGCGCCGGATCGCGCAGGACGGCGGTGGGCTCGAGGTCGAGGCCGACGGCATCCAGGCGCGTGCTCAGCGGGTGATCGTGACCGCGCCGCCGCCGCTCGCGGCACGGATCTCGTTCGCGCCCTCCCTCGGCGGTCGACGCGATCAGCTCACCCAGCGGATGGCGCACGGGGCGCTGACCAAGTGCGCAGCTGTCTATCCGGAGCCCTTCTGGCGGGCGCAGGGGTTGAGCGGCCAGGCGGTCAGCGACAGCGGGCCCGTGGCAACCACCTTCGACAACTCGCCCCCGGACGGCACACCCGGGGTGCTGCTCGGCTTCATCACCGGGGCCGAGGCGATCCGCCATGCCCGCCGCTCGGAGGCTGATCGCCGGCGGGTGGTGCTGGAGTGCTTCGAGCGGCTCTTCGGCGAGCAGGCGACCAAGCCGGGGATCTACCTCGAGACCGCTTGGGCGGAGGAGGAATGGAGCCGCGGCGGTCCGGTGTGTTCCTTCGCCCCCGGTGCGCTCGTCCACTGTGGTAAGGCGCTGCGCCAGCCGGCCGGGCGGATCCACTGGGCGGGTGCCGAGACGGCCACCGTCTGGTGCGGCTACATGGAGGGCGCCGTGCGGTCGGGAGAGCGCGCGGCCGAAGAGGTTCTCGATGCGGAAGGATGGCGGCTGTGACCGTGATGCCCGCGACCGAGGACGACCTCGCCTTCGCCGGGGCCGCCCGGCTCGCGGAGATGATCCGTGCCAAGGAGGTCTCACCCAGCGAGCTGGTCGAGCTCTACCTGGAGCGCATCTCGCGGATCGAGCCGAAGCTGAACTCCTACCGGATCGTGCTCGGCGAGCAGGCGCATGCCGACGCGAAGCGGGCGGAGGAGCGCCTCGCCTCCGGTGAGCAGGCGCCGCTGCTCGGAGTGCCGGTCGCGATCAAGGACAACGTCGACTACGCGGGCGAGGTCACCACCCACGGCACGGCCGCCTACGGCGAGCCGGCGAAGGAGGACAGCCTGGTCGTCCGGCGATTGCGCGACGCCGGAGCCGTGATCCTCGGCAAGACCAACCTCCCCGAGCTCGCCATCTACGGCTTCACGGAGAGCCCGACCTGGGGCGACACCCGCAATCCCTGGAACCCTGCCCTGACATGCGCCGGCTCGAGCGGCGGCAGCGGCGTTGCGGTCGCGGCTGGGATGAGCGCGATCGCCCACGCCACCGACGGTGCCGGCTCCATCCGCTACCCCGCCGCCTACTGCGGCCTGTTCGGCCTGAAGCCGCAGCGCAACCGGGTCTCCCTCTCGCCCGACCGCGAGCACTGGCACGGGCTCTCGGTCTCCGGCTGCGTCAGCAGGACGGTGATGGACACCGCCCTCTATCTGGATGCGGTCAGCGGAGCGGAGAAAGGGGATTTCGACTCGCCGCGGCCCTTCGGCCGCCCTCTGGCCGAGGCGGCGCGAACCTCTCCCGGCAAGCTCCGGATCGCCTGCACCACCAAGACGATCCTGCCGGTGCCGAAGGCGACCGAGGTCATCGACGGCTACGAGGAGACGATTGCCCTGCTTCGCTCTCTCGGCCACGAGGTGACGGACGCCGCGCCCAACCTCGGGCGCCTGATCACCGACTTCTATCCGCTCTATTTCCGCGGCATCCGCGACGAGGGACTTTCCATGCCCCACCCGGAGCGGCTCTCGGACCAGACCAAGGGCTTCGTCCGCCTGGGCCGGCTGATCAGCGACCGGCGACTGGCGAAGGTCCGCGATCGGATGCCCGCGGCGTCGCGGCGGATCCAGGAGCTCTGGCGCGACTACGACGTGCTGCTCACCCCGGCAACCGCCCAGCTGCCGGTGGAAGTCGGGCACTGGCGGGGTCAGAGCGCCCTGCGCACGATCAACGGGATGTCGAACGTCTATCCGTACGCAGCCGCCTGGAACTACACCGGACAGCCCGCCGCGACCATCCCAGCCGGCTTCACCGACTCGGGTCTGCCGCGCTCGGTGATGATGATCGGTCGGCCGAACGACGAGGCGACCTTGATCTCACTCGGCGCGCAGCTCGAGGCGGAGCGGCCCTGGGCCGACCGCCACCCGGACGTCTAGCCCGCAGCCGCGACCCTGGCGGGGGCTTCGACCTCGATCTCCTGCGTCTCCGCGGCCATCTCGATCGCCCCGTTCGGCCCGCCGAGGTCGGTCCAGCGCTCCTCTGCGCTTTCGTGGAAGCGATCGAGGAAGTCGTCGGAGTGCAGCGGGTCGTGGTGGAAGAGCATCAGGCGGCGGGCCTCGACCCGCCGCGCGAAGGTGAGGGTGTCGGTGAGCTTCGAGTGGCCCCAACCGACATGCTCGGGGTACTCCTCGTCGGTGTACTGGCAGTCGTGGATCAGCAGGTCGGCGTCGCGGGCGAGGTCGAATCCAGAGATCCACTCCGGCTCGAGGGTCTCGAGAGCCGCACCGAGCCCGGGCTCGTGGTCGGAGATGTAGGTCAGGCTGGTGTCGCCGTCCGTCACCCGGTAGCCGAGGGTGGGACCGCGGTGGGTGACCGCCTCGGCCCGAATCTTGGCCGGGCCGATCTCCCACTCGGTCGCGGGCGTATCGCGGAAGTTGACGTCGCAGGGAAGCTCGCGGACCTCGACCGGGGAGAGCGGCGCTGAGATGTAGCGCCCGATCCGCTCCTCCAGGGAGGCCTCGGGCGAGGAGGGGCCCCAGATCGTGATCTGGGACTCGGAGCGAAAGCACGGCGCGAAGAACATCAGGCCCTGGATGTGGTCGAGGTGGAGGTGGGTAAGCAGGATGTTGATCTTCGGCAGCTGCTTGGCGATCCCGACACCCAGGCTGCGGATGCCCGTTCCCGCGTCGATGATCAGGGTCGAGCCGTCCGAGAGCCCCAGCTCGACGCAGGAGGTGTTGCCGCCGTAGCGATTCATCTCGGGGCCCGGAGCCGGGACCGATCCCCGCGCACCCCACACCTTGACCTTCATCTCGTTTTCACCTGCTCCTCTCTCTTTCCGGAGCCTATCGGCCTCTAATCCCCGTCGCGTGAGTTTCGTGCCCAGAAGAAGATCATCGCCCCCTCCTGGCCTCCCTCGGCGACGATCGGCATCGCGCTCGCCTCGATCTCATACTCGTCGCCTCTCACCGATCGGATCTTGAAGTGGCCATGTGCCGGCTTACCTTGGCGGAGGGCCTTGGTCATCGCTCGTTCCTCGATCGGCATGAGCTCACCGCCCTCCCCGTACGGCGAGAGCGTGCGGGCCCAGTCCTTTGCCTCCATGCGTCCCGACTCCTCGAACGAGATACCGAGGATCGCTCCGGCGGCCTCGTTGTAGAAGATCAGCGCGCCGCTCTCGTCGACCAGGAAGGCCGGCGTGGAGAGGCTGGTGAGGAAATTCCGAGCGAGGATCAGCTCGAGCGGCTTCTGCGCCATCGAGCACAAGTCTCCCGTATGCTCGCCGGCGGATGCGCTACAGGGGTTGCGGGGCTCGAGCAGTACTGATCGCGACGCTGACGGTGGTCGCGTGCTCGGTGTGCGCCAGCGTCGCCGGGGCTCAGACGCCAGGGCTCCCCGTCGTGCCGATTCCGGACCTCGAGCGCTCCCTGGTCCCGCAGTTCGAAGGCGCGACGGCCAGCCCGAACCCGGTCGATGGTGGACCGGCGCCGCCGCGCAACCCGTTCATGGCCCCGAACCCGCGAAACAACATCCACGACGACCCCTACATGAGCGACACCTACAGGCTCCCGGGCCCGCTCGGGGATGGCGCCGAGCCCTCCTCGCTCAACATGCCGCCTCGCGAGTGCGGTTCGATCACCTTCGACTCGGCCGGTCGCATCGTGACCGTCTGCGTCGGCCTCGACCGGCCGGTCCTTGCCCTGCTCGATCCGCACACGCTCCAGACCCTGGCCGCCATGCCCCTGCCGCTCCGCAACGTGAGCCCGGGCGGCAACCCGTTCACCGACTTCTCCGGCGGGGGCTACTTCTACCTCGACCAGCACGACCGGGCGGTGGTCCCGACGACCGACCGCCACGTCCTCGTCGTCTCGATCACGAACGGGCCCGGCCTCCAGGTGAGTGCCGACTACGACCTCAGCAGCAGGATTCCCGCGGGCGAGGGGGTCGTCTCCGTCCTCCCCGACTGGCACGGCCTGCTCTGGTTCGTCACACGCGGAGGGATGGTCGGGACGATCGACCGGGGCAACGGCGCGGTACGCACGATGAGGCTCAAGGGCGAGGGGATCTCCAACTCCTTCGCCGTCGACGAGACCGGGGGCGTCTACGTCGTCTCCGACAGGGCGCTCTACCGGTTCGACGCCAAATCGAACGGCGGTCCCGCGCTGAGCTGGCGCGTCGCCTACCCGAACTCCGGGATCCACAAGCCCGGCCAGAGCGACGCCGGCTCAGGAACGACGCCGACCCTCATGGGGAGCAACTGGGTGGCGATCACCGACAACGCGGACCCGATGGACGTGGTCGTCTACAGGCGGGCCATCAGGCTGCGAGGGCACAGGCAAAAGAAGCGGGCGCGCTCCGCCGGGCGCAGGGGCAAGGCGAAGAGGAAGGCGAAGGCGCGCCTCGTCTGCTCGGCCCCCGTGTTCGACAAGGGGGCGGGCTCGACAGACAACTCCCTGATCGGGACGAACCGGTCGCTGGTCGCCGAGAACAACTACGGCTATCAGATCGGCGCCGGCGACCTGAGCGGCGGCAGCACCGTCGCCGGCCTGACGCGGATCGACGTGGTCACGAAGAAGCCGAAGAAGGGCGGGACGGGCCGCGAGCGGAGGGGACGGGCGAAGTTCCGCTGCCGCACCGCCTGGGCCAGCAACGAGCGCGCGCCCTCGGTCGTGCCCAAGCTCTCGCTCAGCAACGGGCTGGTCTACACCTACACGCGTCCAGCGCGATCGGACGGCATCGACGCCTGGTACCTGACCACGCTCGATTTCCGCACCGGTCGTACGGTCTATCGCCGCCTCGCCGGCACCGGTTTCGGCTTCAACAACAACTACGCCCCCGTGACGCTCGGGCCGGACGGCACGGCCTATGTCGGCGTCCTCGGGGGCGTGGTTGCTTTCCCTAGGTGACTGGATAGCCCTAGGTCAGTTGACGGTGATCTCGCCCTCCATGCCCATCTCCTTGTGGCCGTCCACCGGGCAGTAGAACTCGTACTTCCCGGGCGGCAGGTTCACCGTCATCGTGCCGCTCTGGCCGGGCGAGACATCACCCTCGATCTCCTGGTCCTGACCGTTCACATCCTCGATCTCGAGGGAGTGGGGGTTCTGACCGTCGTTGGTCAGCTTGAAGGTGACGTCGCCTGACTTGACGGTCGGATCCGAGGGGTCGAACTTGAAATCGGCGGCGGTCATGTCGACTGTCTGGCCGCCGCCGGCCGCGCCGCCGGTCGTCGAGGCCTCTGTCGCCCCCGCTGTCTCGGCGCTGGTGCTGTTGTCGTCATCGCCACCACCGCAGCCCGCGATGGGCACGGCGACCGCGACTGCGATCACGAACAACGCTGCGAAACGTCGGTTGAACCGCATCCACACCTCCACTGCGTCGTAGGGATTGACCGCGATTTGCGGCCTGCCGAAGCTCCTACGCGCGGGGGCCGGTGACGGATTGGGCGTTGAGCGCCCGTGCCTGAGAGGCGGCGATCCTCGGCCGGATCAGACCCCGGCCGAGGTCGCACGGAGAGCCAGAGCTAGGCGAGCTTCCCGATCTTGAAGATCTTGGTTCCGCAGTCCGGGCAGGTGCCCTGAATCGCCGGACGACCGTTCTTCATCGTTACCTGCTGCGGTTCCTTGATCTCGACCTTCTTGCGTTCCTTGACGCAGTAGCCCTCAGGCATCGAGGACCTCCTTTCGAGAGCCGATTCCGCGGATCACGCTAGAGCACCCAGCGGACGCGCGGTGCTTTACGCCTGCGGATTAGTGGCAATCACCACTAACTAGGGGTTCTTGCCGTTGTTGGGCGTGGTCGTGGTGGTGGCCGCGCCCGGCGCTGTCGGCGCCACTCCCGGCGTCGTCGTAGTCGCCGCATTCTTCTGGAGCGCGCCCGCTGCGACCTGGCTCTGCAGGGTGGCGATGTTCGCCGCCGCCTGGGCCTGCTGCTTCTGCTGGTTCGCGATCGACTGCTGGAGCTGGGCGATGGAGGCATTCAGGGCGTTCTGCGTGTCCTTGCTGTTCTTCGTGACCGCGCCCTGCAGGGAATTCACCCTGTTGGTGAGGGCGTCCAGGTCCTTCTTCGTGGCGCTGTCCGAGTGGGTGGTGAGCCCGAAGTAGAGCGCCGCGCCCGCCGCACCGAGTGCGAGCAGCAGGGCGAGCCCGCCGAAGTAGGTGATCCGCGCCTGCTTGCGCTCGATGTCGGCCATCCAGCCCTGCAGGCCCTCGATGCGCTCCTGGAGGTTGGGCTGGGGCTTCGCGCCCTCGGCCGGCTTGGCCGCGGCCGGCTTTTCAGCCGTCGGCTGCGCCGCCTGGGCCGCCGTCTCCTTGGTGGCCGCCGCCTCCGTGCCATTCCCGTGCTCGGCTGACTGCGCGGGCTTCGTGGTGGTCGTCCTCTCGCTCGCGGCGCGCGAGGCGCGCCCCGGCCGGGTGACCCTAGGCATGCGGATACGAGGCATGATCCTCCTGCCGTCTGGCATGGTCGAATCCTAGACCGCGCCCGAGGGGCGCCGCGCCGTACCATTTCGAGATTCGAGGGTGCTCCGCAGATGCGAGGGTGCGCCGCCAGGCGCAACCCGTTTCATCAGCGAGGAGCAACCCGTTTTATCGCAAAGCCGTCCACATCCCCCGACAAGGAGACTCAAGAGATGCCCGAAGCAGTGATCGTCGACACCATCCGCACGCCCATCGGCAGGGCATTCAAGGGTTCCCTCGCCCAGCTGCGCCCCGACGAGCTGGGCGCCTTCGTGGTCGACGAGCTGCTGGAGCGGAATCCGGAGGTCCAGCCGTCATCGGTCGAGGATGTCTTCTGCGGCTGCGGCATGCCGCAGGGCCTGCAGGCCTTCAACATCGCCCGCATCATGGTCCTGCTCTCGGAGAAGCTGCCCGAGACCGTGAACGGCGTGACCATGTCGCGCTACTGCGCCTCCAGCCTGGACTCGATCAGGCACGCGGCCAACGCGGTGCGCGCCGGACAGGGCGACACCTACATCGCCGCCGGCGTCGAGTGGGTGAGCCGCTACAACGAGCGCACGGAGCCCGCTGGCGTCGCCGACCAGAACGAGAAGCTCCAGGGCAATGACGGGACTCCCAACGCCTACATCGACATGGGCATCACCGCGGTCAATGTGGCCAAGCGCTACGAGGTCAGCCGCGCCGACATGGACAAGTACGCGCAGCGCTCCCAGGAGCTCGCGGTGCGGTCCCAGGAGGACGGGTTCTTCGACCGTGAGATCGTCCCAGTCACGCTTCCCGACGGCACCGAGGTGGCGAAGGACGATGGCCCCCGCCCCAGCTCCACCCTGGAGAAGCTCTCGGAGTTGCCCGAGGCCTTCGAGGGTGGTGGCGGCGTGACCGCCGGCAACTCGTGCCCGCTCAATGACGGGGCGGCGGCGGTGCTGGTGATGTCGGAGGACCGCGCCGAGGAGCTCGGCTTGAAGCCGCGGGCACGGATCGGCATGGCCGCCACGCACGGCAACGAGCCGGAGTACATGGGCGTCGCCCCGATCGGCGCGATCAAGAAGGTGCTCGATCGCGGCGGAAAGACCATCAAGGACGTTGACGTGGTCGAGCTCAACGAGGCGTTCGCCGCCCAGGTGATCCCGATCATGGCCGAGTGCGACATCCCGCTGGAGAAGATGAACACGCACGGCGGGGCGATCGCTCTCGGGCACCCGTTCGGAATGACCGGCGCCCGGATCATGGGCACCCTGCTCAACGTGATGGAGACCGACGACCACCAGCTCGGTCTCGAGACGATGTGCGTCGCCGGCGGCCAGGGCGAGGCGATGTTGGTCGAGCGCCTGAACTAGCTGAACTAAGCGGCGCGAAGCCCCTCGATCAGCTGGATCAGCCCCTGCTCCACCTCGGCGCGGGCCTTGCGCGGTTGGTCGGAGTAGGCGGTCACGAACGCCGCCTCGGAGAGGGCGGCGACGAAGAGGTGGGCCATCGGCTCGACGGCGATCGGCCGCAGAACCCCGGCATCGACGGCTCCCTGGAGCGCTGCGCGGGTCAGGCCGAGGCCGTGGCGATTGTCGATCTCCCGCCACTCCTGCCAGCCGAGGACCGAGGGCGCGTCCGTGAGGGCGATCTGCTTCACAGCCGGCTCCTCGCAGGCGTCGAGGAACGAGCGCATGCCGGCGAGCATCAGTTCCCAAGGATCTTCCGTCGCCTCCATGCGGGCGCCAATCCGCTCCATCAGCTCGGCCTCGACGCGTTCGAAGACGGCGCGGAAGAGGTCGCGCTTGTCGGCAAAGTGGTGGTAGAGCGCCCCGCGGGTGACCTTGGCGCGCGTGACGATCTCCTCGGTCCCGACCCCGGCGTAGCCACGCTTGGTGAACAGCTCGAGCGCTGCCTGGACGAGCGCGTCGCGAGTCGCCTGCGCCTCCGCCTCGCGGCGGCCGGGGCGGGGGGTGGTTGAGGCAGTTGACATACAGGCTGCAGGTTAAAGCGCGACCTACCCGTAACCCCACGGTGTTGGCCGTCGCTCTCAGGAGAGACAGTGTTCAGCTAGGAAGGGAAGACGATGCGAAAGCTGCTCAGCGCGATCGCGGTCGGGGTGCTCGCCAGCTCATTCGTGGTGTCTACCACCGCGATCGGGAAGGGCCCCAAGTCGCCCAAGCAGGCGGCCGGATCGCTCTCGGTGGTGGCCACCCCGAGCACGCTCGCTGCCGCCGACGCGACGACGACCGTGACCGGCAACCTGATGTCGAATTCCGGCTGCCGCAAGGACCGCCTCGTCCGCTTCGCGTACACCGGAACCGGCGGGACGACGCAGCTCGCTCAGACCACGGAGACCCGCCCGAATGGCGACTTCACCGTCGCCCTGCCGCGGCCGGCGGACACCGCGCCCGCGACGGTGACGCTGCAGGTGAGCGTCGATCAGGCGGATCGCAAGGTCGGGTCGAAGAAGAAGGGGAAGAAGCAGAAGAAGGGCAGGCGGATCACCTGCCTGGCGGCCACCGGTCAGATGACTCTGACGCTGGTCCCATAGCGGCCGAGTTAACGGCGAGGCCGCGAGCGATCGGCTTGCAGCGGATCGCTCGCGCCCGCTACGTTCGCGGGCGTGACAGGGGAGAGATTCAGCGGTCTGCTCGCGGCCGCCAGAGCCGGAGACGAGCACGCCTGGGGCGAGATCTTCAACTGGCTCGCTCCGATCCTGCTGGGATATCTCCGCGCGAACGCAGCGCCCGACCCTGAGGATGTTCTGGGTGAGACGTTCCTGCAGGTTGCGCGCGACATCTCACGCTTCGAGGGGGACGAGTCCAGCTTTCGCTCCTGGGTCTTCACGATCGCCCACCACCGTCTGATCGACACGCGACGGTACTCGGCTCGCCGCCCGATCGAGCTCGCCGCCGACCCGCCTGAGCCCGCGGAGCGGGTGGATGACGCGGCGGAGGAAGCCCTCGCCCGGCTCGGCATCGACCGGGTCGAACGCATCCTGGCCACCCTCTCCGAGGACCAGCGCGCGGTGCTCCTGCTGCGCTTCGTGGGGGACATGAGCATCGAGGACATCGCGAAGGCCCTCGGCAAGCGGCAAGGGGCCATCAAGGCGCTCCAGCGGCGGGGGTTGGCCGCGGCGAAGCGGCAGCTCTCCGGCGAGGGGGTATCCCGGTGAGCACCAACGGCGCTTTTCCGGATGAGATGAAGGAAGTCGCCCTCTTCACGGAAGCGCTGCGTGCGGCGGTGCCCACCCCGCCCGATCCGGGGCTCGGAACAGTCCTCGTGCCGCGGCTCGCTCAGGTCGCCCGAGAGGCCACCCTGGAGGCGGAGGCTCGGCCGAGCGGGCCCGAGGCCGTACGTCGGCCGCGTCGGCGTCTCGCCCTGGTGGCCAGGATCGCCGTTGCCGCCGCGGTGATTCCGTTGGCCCTGGCCGGGCTCGCGTTCGCGGGCGTCACCGTCCCAGGCCCTGCCCGGGACGCCTTCCATTCCGTCGGTATCAAGCTCCCGAATCAGCCCGCCGAACACAATCCGGCGCCGGCGACTCCGAACAACTCGGCTCCGAGCGGCGGACAGGGTGGCAACGAGGTCTCGAACCCGGCCAAGACGGAGGCGCAGGGCACGGGCGGCAACTCGGCCGCGGCGCATGAGCACGCCCGCCAGCAACACGAGAAGGCGCGTGGGAAGGCGAAGGGCCACAGCCAGGGCAAGGCGGTCGGTCTGAACGAATCGACACCGCCTGGGCACGATGGGCAGACCGGTCCGCCGCCGCATTCGAACGCGGGAGGCTCCTCGGGGAGTCATGGGTCGGGCAAGGCCGCTCCGCACACGCCGCACACGCCGAACGGGACGGCGCGGGGGGACACGAAGACTCCCCCAGGGGAGACGAAGACTCCCCCAGGGCACTCCAAGTAACCAGGCAATAGGCTGCCTCCTCCAGGGATGGAGGAGAAGGGATGAGGTTTCGCCTACCCGCGCTGCTGGGGCTGGCCGCGACGGCCTTGCTGCTGGGACTGGTCGCCGCCGGGCCGGCGATGGCCCGTGACCGCCTGATCACCGTTCCGGCGCCGGCCGCCCCGGGACCTGCCCAGTTCAACCGGGTCACCGTCCATCAGTTCGGGCCGAAGTCGGCCAAGCGGGTCCTCGTCCTGATGCCCGGGACGCAGGGCGGCGCCGGCGATTTCACCCTGGATGCCCGCTACCTCGTCAAGCACATGCCTGGTCTCCAGGTCTGGGCGATCGACCGCCGCACCCAGACGCTCGAGGACACGGCGACCTTCGCCGCCGCGGAGGCCGGTCAGATCCCGCCGCAGCAGGCGTTCGACTATTACCTGAATGGCGGCGGGTTCCACTTCCGAGCGGCCAATGAGGATCCCTACGCGCGGGAGTGGGGGATGGCGGTGGCGCTCAACGACGCCCGCGCGGTCGTGCTGCGAGCTCGGGCGCACGGGCGCCGGCAGGTCGTGCTCGGCGGGCACTCGCTGGGCGCGTCCCTGACCGTCGCCTACGCGGCGTGGGACTTCAACGGGCGGCCGGGCTACCGGGACCTCGCCGGACTCGTCCTGATCGACGGAGGGCTGCTCGGCAGCTTCGACGCCTACGACCTCGCGCAGTCACAGCAGGCGGTCGCCGACCTCCAGACGAGCAACCCGTTCCTCGACCTGCTCGGGGTCGGCTTGCCGGAGGCGGCCGGACTGTTCGCCGAGATCGGCGGTCTGTACGCCGAGCAGGCGCCGACCGCATCGGCCACGACGCTCCAGAGCTACCCGCTGCTGCCGCCCGAGTTCAATCCGCCCTTCCCGGTGACGAATCGGGCCCTCTTCGGCCACGCCTTCGATCGCGACACCTCACCCGCCGCGCTCGGTCTGCTGCACATCAACGGCGGGGGCCTGGCGACATCCGGCGACCCGCGGGGCTGGGTGGACGGCGGGGTCACGCCGGTGAGCCGGCTGGCGGCGACGTTCGGGCAGGAGCCGAGCAACGCCGTCGAGTGGTACTTCCCGAAACGGCTCACGATCGACACCAACGGCGCGGACCAGATGACGCGAAACGACGTAGCCGACTTCCTTGGCCTGCGTCTCTTCCACACCCGGAAGGTGAATCTGCCGCTCTACGCGATCGCCACCGACCTGGCCGGCGCCCACGTGCTCGACGGGGCTCGCAACTTCATCCGCAGGACGCGCACCACCCGCCGCCAGTCGATGCTCGTCAACCGCAATCCGCTGATGAGCCATCTGGATCCGCTCACCGCAGCGCCCAAGACGAACGCCTTCCTGAAGACGGTCGTGCCGTTCCTCGATCGGAAGGTCTTCGCCGAGACCAGAAAGCGCAAACAACGCGGCTAGAGCGGCTCCCTTTCACCGCCTGGTGGGGTGATTTTTCGGTCGGCCGGACTGCTGCTTTGCATGGAAGCAGCAGTGTCCGGTGAGATACTGGGCGGGCGATGTCGGAGGAGAGTCTCGAAGATTTCATCCGCCGGCCCTTCATCGCCGAGCCGGCCGATGCTCAGACAGCGCCTCTTTGATGCGGGCCGCCGGTATCAGCGAGTTCGGCGGTGCTGTCGGGCGGATCGACCTCCCAGATCCGCGCCCCCTCGCGGACGACGAGGTCCTGATCGAAATCCGGGCCGCGGGCGTCGGCAACTGGGAGGAGTTCGTCCGGACGGGCGAGTGGGACGTCGGCCGCGCCCCTCCGATGGCGCTCGGCGTCGAGGCCGCCGGGACCATCACGGCGATCGGAGATTCCGTCGAGGACTGGGATCCGGGCGATGAGGTGCTCAGCCACCCCCTTCCGCTGCGGGATCAGGGAACCTGGGCGCCCTTGCTGATCGCCTCGGCGACGGTGCTCGCGCGAAAGCCTGCCGCCCTCTCATGGGAGGCCGCTGCAGCGTTCCCCGTCCCGGCCCTGACCGCCACGCAGGTGATCGACGGAACCCTGGCGGTGCGCCCTGACGACCTGGTCCTCGTCAACGGTGGGAGCGGGGTGACCGGCACGCTGCTCGTTGGACTGGCCGCGGCGCGCGGCGCCGAGGTGATCGCGACCGCAGGACCGGCCAGCCATGAGCGCCTGCGCCGGCTGGGAGCGGCCCACGTGCTCGACTATCACGACCCCGACTGGCCGGAGCAGGCGCGCGCCATTGGCGGCGGCTTGGGCGTGACCGCCGTCGCGAACGCCGCGCCTAACGGCTCAGCCGACGCGATCGGCACCGTGCGCGACGGCGGTCACCTTGCGACGATCACCGAGGACACACCGGAGGAGCGGCGGGGCATCGAGATCTCGTCGGTGATCGTGCAGCCCGACGGCCGCGGTCTCGGCGAGCTCGCCGAGCTGCTCGCGGCCGGGAAGCTCGAGGTCTCGGTCGCGGCGACGTTCCCGCTCGAGGAAGCCGCCGCGGGCTTCGCGGCAGCAACCGGGGGCGGCGCCGGCGGAGCGGTCGTGCTTCGCCCCTGACGGAGTCGAGGATCTAGCTCGCCAGGGATTGAGTGGCGACCCCCGCTGGTCAACGACGGCGGCTCAGTCTTCGAACAGCGCGTAGCCGTAGGAGCCACGCTTGTAGGCGAGCTTGGCGATCGCCGTGATCCGGTCGTCGTCGTTGGACTCGATCTGATCGAACCTGCTGCCCACACGGGCCGCGGCGCGGCGGCAGAAGGTGTCGGCGATGAAGCGCTCCTGACCCGAGGGCTCGACCCCCTGGTCCTCGAAGATGTGGCTCACCCGCGAGAGCACCGCGATCTGCGCGTAGATGTCGGCGATATTGTCGGCGAGGCGCTTCTGCTGGAACTGTCGCGCGATGATGTCCTTGCGGTGCTCGCGCAGGAGCTTCTCGGTGAGGCCGGCCAGGCGCTTCACCTGGTCGGAGACCGAGTCGGCGTGCTCTGAGAGGTCCTCGTGCGCCCGGGTGATCTTGTCCGGGCGGACCTCGCGCTGAATTCGACCCGAGGCGTAGTCGATCAGCACGCCGATCGAACCGATCGGGTCGCTCAGCTCGATCTCGGAGAGCCCCTCGAGCTTCTCACCGACCGGCTTGATGCCGCCGAGAGCAATGAAGGCCCGCATCACGTCGTTCGCGCCCTCGAAGATCGGATAGATGCGTGTGTCGCGGAGCACCTTCTCGTAGGGGTGGTCGCGCATGTAGCCCTCGCCCCCGGCGAGCTGCAGGGCGCGGTTGGCCGCGTACCAGAGGAACTCCGTGCCAGAGACCTTGCAGATCGCCGACTCGAGCGAGTAGTCGGGGACGCCGGCATCGACCAGCCCGCAGGTCAGGTAGGTCATCGACTCGAGCCCGAATAGATAGGAGACCATCCAGCCGATCTTGTCCTGGACGAGCTCGAAATCGGCCAGCGGCTGGCCGAACTGGCGACGATCCTTGACGTGCTCGATGGAGAGGTCGAGGAGCTTCTTGGCGCCGCCCACCGATCCTGTGCCGAGGCCGATGCGGCCGTTGTTGAGAACCTGCATGGCGACGCGGAAGCCCTGGCCGGGCTCTGCGAGGACGTTCTCGGGCGGCACCCGGACGTCCTTGAAGTAGAGCCGGCGAAGGTCGTTGGCCTGCAGGCCCATCGTGTCGTAGCGCTCCCCCACCTCGAGCCCGTCCATGCCCTTCTCGAGGATCAGGGCGATGTGCTTGTCCTCACCGTCGACCTCGGCGCGCGCGAAGGTCGTGATCACGTCCGCCCGGGAGCCGTTGCCGATGTAGCGCTTCTCACCGTTCAGAACCCAGGAGCCGTCGGGCTGCTCGACCGCCCGGGAGCGCAGGTGGTAGGCGTCCGACCCCGCCTCGGGCTCGGTGAGTGCAAAGGCCGCCAGCTTGCGGCCGGTGGCGAGGTCGGGCAGGAAGCGCTCCTTCTGCTCATCGGTGCCGAACAGGGAGATGCCCTTGAAGCCGATGGACTGGTGAACGCCGAGGACGATCGCGAGCGTGGCGTCGATCTGGCCGACCGTCTCGAACACCCGGGCGTAGCCGGTCTGGGAGAGGCCCTGCCCTCCGTACTCCTTGTCGACGTAGAGGCCGAGCGCCCCGATCTCCCCCAGGTCGCGGAGCACCTGGTCAGGGATCCAGCGCTCCTCCTCGGCCTTCCTGGGGTCGTAGTGCTCGGCGCAGTAGTCGCGGATCCGCGCGTTCAGGTCACGGATTCGGTCCTGCTCCTCGCGGTCCGCGGTCGGCCAGGGGAAGACCAGCTCCTCGTGGATCTCGCCGAGGAAGAGCGACTTGGCGAACGAGGAGACGCCCTCCTCAGCCTCCGCCTTCCGCGGGATCGCTTCGCGGACCGCCACGTTGTGAGACTACCCAGGGATGCGCCAATCCCTCGCCCTCGCGCTGATCCTGTTGCCCGCGCTCGTCGGGTGTGGCGGCTCCGATCACGAGCGGGTCAACCCCGAGGTCATGCTCGACCAGGCAAGTGCTCACCGGATCTCGAACGCGAACGTCGAGATCGACGCCCATCTGCAGGTTCTCGGAGTCGATCGGCTCTCCCAGCCGCTCCGGCTGCGGGTGGACGGTCCCTACCTGAGCGGCGGCAGCGAGCGGATCCCGAGCTTCGACTGGCGGCTGAGCGCGAGCGCCCTCGGCTTTCCCGTCGGCGGGCGCGTCCTCTCGACCGGCTCGAATGTCTATCTGAGCCTGTACGGCAACGACTACGAGGTGGGGAGGACCGCCGTGTCTGGGGCCAACCAGCGCCTTCAGGAGGCCGCGGCCGCTGCCGGGACCCCACTCGATCTGCGGAGCTGGTTCGGCCCAGGCCGGGTCGTCGGGGATGACAACGCCGGCGGTGAGGACTGCGAGCGGATTACGGCCCCGCTGCGACCTGGGCAGACCGCCGGTGACCTGGCGCCGCTCGCTTCCGCGCTCGGGCTCTCTCAGCCCCCCACGGTCTCCGGCCGCGCAACGGCATGTGTCGGCTACGACGACCGGCGCTTTCATGAACTTCAGGTCGATGCCGTGGTCGAGCTTCCGCCTGGTGATCGCGCCCAGCTCGGCGGGGCCACTGGCGCACGCCTGAACGCGGACGTCGTGATCAGCGACATCGGCGCTCAGCAGCCGATCTCGGCCCCCCGAGGCAGCTACCGGCCGATCCAGGACCTGTTTCTCACACTTAACGATCTCGGCGTCCCGGTTCCCCTTTAGGCTGCGCACATCGAATCTGGAGGGAGAAGCCCAGAGGAGCGTCGCGCGGCTGCCGAGGCCCGTGCGCGATCGAGGAGCGGCGAGCCGCCCGCGACCGGCGACGAGGAAGTGCTCGAGCCGGCAGGTGACCGCGGCGCCGAGGGAGATATGGACCGCCACTACGGCGGCGGCGATGTCTACCTGCGTCGCAGGCTGATCGCGCTCGGCGCGGTGATCGTCGTGATCATCCTGGTTTTCCTGCTCGTCGGCGGCTGCTGAGCCCGGCTCACGCGAGCTCCTCGGCCTGATCGGCGATCAGCTTCGCGAGCGCGAGGGACGAGGTCGCGGCCGGCGAGGGCGCGTTGCGCACGTGCAGGGCGCGCTCGGTCCGGTGAACGACGAAGTCGTCGACCAGGCGCCCGTCGCGGTCGACCGCCTGGGCCCGGACGCCCGAGGGGCCAGGGAGGACGTCCGCGACGCTGAGCTCGGGGACGAAGCGCCGGAGATCGGCCACGAACGTGCCCCGGCTCGCCGCGTGCCGGAGCTCGCCGAAGCCGGTCCGCCAGAAGCGGCGAACGAGGCGCCACGTTCCGGGCCAGGCCAAGTTTGAGGCGAGGTCGGGCCAGCGCACCCGACCCAGCCGGTAGGCATCCCGGGCGCCGACCATCAGTGCAGAAGGTCCCAGGAGAATCTCGTCGTCGATCCCGCGGGTCAGATGCCCGCCGAGAAAGGGGAGGTCCGGGTCCGGGACCGGATAGATGCTGGCGCGGACCAGGTCGCGCCGCTCCGGACGCAGGCGGAGGTAGGCGCCACGGAAGGGGACGATCCGCGGCTCTGCGGGAGCCCCGGCGGCAACCGCCAGGCGGTCCGACCAGGCGCCGGCGCAGCTGACCACGAAGCCGGCCTCGATGGTGCCGCCCCCGTGCTGGACCGAGAGGGCACCGGCCCTGGGGGCCAGGCCGAGGACCTCGCATCCGGTCGCGACCGCGCCGCCGGCAGCCTCGACGTCCGAGGCGAAGGCGGCCGCGACCCGCGCGAAGTCGACGACGCCCGTGGCGGGCGAGTGCAACGCGGCTAGCCCACGGGCATGCGGCTCGATCTCGGGGATCCCGTTCGGGCCAACGCGCTGCAGCCCAGGGACCTCGTTGGCGCGCCCGCGCCGCTCGAGCTCGTCGAGGCGCGCGAGCTCGGTCTCCTCGGTGGCGACGATCAGCTTGCCGGTCCGTCTCGCCTCGATCCCGTGCTCGTCGCAGTAGGCGTAGAGCAGGCGGGCGCCCTCGACGCAGAGACGCGCCTTCAGCGATCCCGGCGCGTAGTAGATCCCTGCATGGATCACGCCGCTCGAGTGCGAGGTCTGGTGCGCGGCGAGCTGGTCCTCGCGCTCGAGAACGCACAGGCTGGCGTCAGGTTGCCGGGCGAGAAGCTCCCGCGCTACCGCCAGCCCGAGGATGCCGCCACCGATCACGACGAAGTCGGCCGTCCTGGGGGGCTGGCTCGTGGCCGGGGCCGTCATGGGGTGGACTCTACGGCCGGACTAGGATCGGCCGATGGCACTTCCGCTGAAGCCTCCGATCAAGCCGCAGCTCGCGCTCTCGCGCAAGGTGCTGCCGGAGGGGGAGGACTGGGTGTATGAGCCGAAGTACGACGGCTTTCGCGCGATCGCCTACGTCGACGGCGACGACGTCTACCTGCAATCGCGTGGTGGCAAGCCGCTGCGGCGCTACTTCCCGGAGGTGAAGTTCCCGGAGGGCCGCTACGTACTCGACGGGGAGCTGGTCATCCTCGGCGAGGACGGCCACGAAGAGTTCGACGCGTTGCAGAACCGGCTCCACCCGGCGGAGTCGCGGGTCCGGATGCTGGCCGAGCAGACGCCGGCCCTCTTCCGCGCGTTCGACCTGCTCGCAGTCGACCGGCGCAAGCTGACCGGCAAGCCGTTCTCCGAGCGCCGTGCGGCCCTGGAGCAGCTGATCGCCGACGCGCCCGGCCGGAAGAAGAGCGCTTCGAGGTCGGTCGAGGTCACGCCGCTCTACAAGACCGCGAAGAGCGCGGAGCCGCTGCTGCTGAGCGGGGAGGGCGTGATCGCGAAGGAGCTCGACGCCACCTACAAGCCCGGGCAGCGCAAGGGCATGGTCAAGGTGAAGCGGGTGCGGACGATCGACTGCGTCGTGATGGGCTGGCGGCCCGGCAAGCACGAGGGCACCGTCGGCTCGCTGATCCTCGGCCTCTACGAGAACGGAAAGCTGCGGCCGATCGGCCACACCTCGGGCCTGAAGGCGAAGGAGAAGAAGGAGCTCGTGAAGACGCTCGCCGAGTACGAGACGGGGGAGAAGGGCTCAGGCGACCCGAGCCGCTGGGACGCCGACCGGGAGCTCGAGTGGTTCGAATTGCGCCCCGAGCTCGTCGTCGAGGTCACCTACGACCACACCTCGGGCGGCCGCATCCGTCACGGCTCGAAGATCGTCCGCTGGCGGGACGACAAGGCGCCCAAGGACTGCAAGATCGACCAGCTGGTCTAGTTCTGCCAGGCCCTCAGACGGGCTAGGGCGAGACGGACTGCAGGATGTACGGCCAGACGTAGACCTCCCAGGTCGCGGCGACGATCAGCATCGGGACGGCCATCGCCACCGTGACGAAGGTCGCCGCGAGCAACTGGTCCCATTCGCCCCTGCGGCTCGCGATCGTCCAGGCGGCCAGCGGGAGGAAGACGGCGGTCAGCTCGAGCAGGGCGTGGGGGAGGGCCGTGAGGACGAGCAGTGGAGCGGAGATGTGCTCATCCCAGGCGATCGTGGCGCCGACCAGGCCGAGGCCCACGGTCTGGGTGAGGAGCGAGAAGCAGGTCACGCCGATCACCCAGCCGAAGGCGATCGGGCGGGCCTTTTCGTGGACCAGCCGCTTGAAGCCGGTCTTCGTGCTGGCAGTCAGAGGCAGCGTGGCACCGGCGATGAACCCAGCCACGCACGCGAATGCGTGGAGCGCCAGCACCAGGGAGTTCCGGGCGAGGACCTCGAGGACCTCGAGTGGGACCGGGCCCCCGGGCGCGGTGGGGCCGTAGTGGAAGCCGTAGTCCGGCTTCACCACTGAGGCGGTGAGCGTCACGCCGCCGAGCAGGCAGAGCGCGATGAGGACGGCCCCGAGGAGCCAGGTGCGGAGCACCGGCAACGGGTCGTCCCCCCAGCGCTCGAGAATCGAGCGCGTCTGCTGCATCCCGTGGACGACGACGAACTGGTTGGCGTCCATGCCCGCACTCATCGGCCTGACGGTGCCGTGCCTTGACTTGTCAGGAGCTGTCGGAGGTCAGCGAGCATGGGCGCCGGCGAGCTCCTCACGTGTGACGACGCCGTCAGAGCGCGAGGCGATGTACGGCACGGATCCCGTCGACTGTCCGGTCCTGTGCTCCCATAGCGAGCACTAAGCAGGACGGTCCCCGGATTCGCCCCGGTCAGCTCCCCTTCATTGTCGGTTTTTGGTCCCTGCGCCCGCCTTCTTCGCCCGGCTCGGCTGCACCCTTTTCGGCTCGCCTCGCTGCTTCGCGAAGTGCGGCGGCCACGGGGCGTCGCCCAGGCCGCCCTCCTCGTCGCGCCGGGCGAGGTCGAGGAGCCGGTCCAGCGACCCCGCATTCCGGTCGATGTCCGCTGCTGGGTCACCCTTCCTCCCGAGCCGTTTTGGCACGGTGTCGAGGCGAAGGTCTCTCGGCTCGACGTCCGGGACCTCACTCCACTCGACCGGGCAGCACACCCGCGCGTCCGGCACGGGCCTGACCGAATAGCCCGACGCGATCGTCCGGTCGCGCGCGTTCTGGTTGTAGTCCACGAAGACGCCGTGCCGCTCCTCCTTCCACCACTTGCTGGTGGCATTCCGCGGCAGCCGCCGCTCGACCTCGCGGGCCAGCGCCAGGGCGGCGCGACGGACCTCGACGTAGTCCCAGCGCGGTTCGATCCGCACGTTCACGTGGATCCCCCGCGAGCCGGAGGTCTTCGGATAGCCGACCAGTCCGTGCTCGTCGAGGACCTCCTTGACGCACATCGCCACCTTCCGGACCGTGCCCCAGCGCACCCCCGGCGTCGGGTCGAGGTCGACCCGGAGCTCGTCGGGACAGTCGAGATCGGCCCGGCGAACGGGATGCGGGTTGAAGTCGACGACGCCCAGGTTGACCGCCCAGACGAGGTGCGCCGCGTCGTTCACCACCAGCTCAGTCGCGGTGCGCCCGCTCGGGAAGGTGAAGGTCGCCGTCTGCAGCCAGTCGGGCGCCCCCTTCGGCACCCGCTTCTGGAAGAAGAAGTCGCCGCTCACACCGTCGACGAACCGCTTCATCGTCCCAGGCCGCTCTCGCAGCTGGTTGACGGCCGCCTCCTCGACGGCGATGTAGTACTCGGCCAGGTCGAGCTTGGTGAACCCGGGCTTCGGGAAGAAGATCTTGTCCGGGCTCGAGAGCTTCACCTCGCGGCCCGCAACCTCGATCGTCGTGTAGTTGGCCTTCGCCACCGTGGACATCTTCGCCCTTACGACCGTCGATCCGAGGCCGATTCATCGGCGCTGATTGAATCCACGGATCGAAACGCTCGAGACGCTGACCTACGAGGTGACCGGGCGGATCGCCCGCATCACCCTGAACCGGCCGGAGCGCGGCAACGGCATCACGCTCGAGATGCCGCGGGAGCTCGCTCAATGCGTCGAGCGCGCCGACCTCGATCCCGAGGTCCACGTGATCGCCCTGGCCGGCAACGGCTCCGGCTTCTGCGGCGGCTACGACCTGGTCGCCTCCGCGGAGGGAAACATGGAGGGCATCGCGAGCCCCGAGGCGCCAGAGGGATCGCCGCTCGATCCGATGGTCCAGGCCCACAACCACGACCCCGATGGCACCTGGGACCCGGTCCTCGACTACCAGATGATGAGCCGCAACCTGCGCGGCTTCATGAGCCTCTTTCACTCGGACAAGCCGACGGTCACCAAGGTGCACGGCTACTGCGTCGCCGGCGGCACCGACATGGCGCTCTGCTCGGACCTGATCGTGGCCGAGGACCGGGCCAAGATCGGCTACCCGCCCGCCCGCGTCTGGGGCGTGCCGACGAGCGCGCTCTGGGCTTTCCGGGTCGGTCCCGCTCGCGCCAAGCGCCTGCTGCTCACCGGCGACTCGATCGACGGCAGCACGGCCGTCGAATGGGGCCTGGCGGCTGAGGCGGCACCTGCCGCCGAGCTCGACGAGCGCTTCGAGGCGCTTCTCGAGCGGATCGCGCGGGTACCGATCAACCAGCTGGTCATGCACAAGCTGCTCGTCAACCAGGCCCTCTACGCGCAGGGCATGCAGGCAACCCAGGAGCTCGGCGTCTTCTTCGACGGCATCGCCCGGCACACCCCGGAGGGGTTCGCCTTCCAGCAGCGCGCCGCCGAGACCGGCTTCAAGCAGGCCGTGCGCGAGCGGGACGAGCCCTTCGGCGACTTCGGGCTGGAAGGTTGACCAGCTGAATGGCTGAGCGCTACGACGCAGTCGTGATCGGCGCCGGGGTCGCCGGCGAGGTGTGCGCGGAGGACCTGGCGGCCGGCGGCATGAACGTTGCCATCTGCGAGCGGGAGCTGGTCGCCGGCGAGTGCGGCTACTGGGCATGCATTCCCTCGAAGACGCTGCTCCGGCCGGGCGAGGTCCTCTCCGAGGCCAGGCAGGCGCCCGGTGCCCGCGAGGCGATATCCGGGCCGATCAACGTGAGGGAGGCGCTCGCCTGGCGAGACTTCCAGGTCTCCGACTGGGATGACACCCACCAGGCGGGGAAGCTCACCGAGAGCGGAGCCGAGCTCCGCCGAGGGGACGCCCGCATCAACGAGTCCGGCGACGTCGAGATCGACGGGAAGCTGCTCGAGACCGAGAGGCTGATCATCGCGACGGGGTCCGACCCGCTCATCCCGCCGATCGACGGGCTCGACGAGCTCGATGACGTGTGGACGAATCGAGAAGCCACCTCCCTGACAGAGATCCCACAGCGCCTCATCGTCCTCGGGGGCGGGCCCGTCGGAGTGGAGCTGAGCCAGGCACTCTCCCGCCTCGGGGCCTCGGTGGCGATCGCCGAGGGAGAGGATCGGCTGCTGCCGAACGAGGCGCCTGCCCTGGGCGAGGCCCTGGCCGAGGCTCTGAGCGGGGAGGGAATCGAGCTGCGGCTCGGGGTCAAGGCGACCTCCGCCGAGCGGCGCGGGGACGGCTACTCGCTCTCCTTCGAGGACGGCTCGGAGCTCCGCGGCAACGAGCTGCTGGTCGCCAAGGGACGCAAGCCCAGGGTGCACGGCTTCGGCCTGGACGCGGCCGGAGTCGATACCGACGCATCCGAGAAGGGGATCGGCGTCGACGAGCGGATGCGGGCCGCCGACGGCGTCTGGGCCATCGGCGACGTCACCGGGATCTGGCCGTTCACCCACGTCGGCAAGTACCAGGGGCGGGTCGCCGCCGCGGACATCCTCGGCCGCGACGTCGTCGCGGACTACCGCGCCGTTCCGCGCGTGATCTTCACCGACCCGCAGATCGCCGCGGTCGGTGAACAGGACGGCCCCGCTTCCGGCACCGCCCAGCTCGATTCGATCTCCCGCACCTCGACCTATTCACGCGAATACGACAAGCACCCCGGCTTCCTCACTGTGGTCTCGGACGGCGAGAAGCTGATTGGCGCCCATGCCGTCGGCCCTGAGTCCGGGGAGTGGCTGCAGCAGGCGACCCTGGCGATCAAGGCAGAGGCCCCGGTCGAGGTCCTCCGGCAGACGATCCAGCCATACCCGACCTTCTCCGAGGCCTTCTTCTACGCGCTCAAGGACCTCTAGCCCCGCCGGCTCAATACTCTGCCGCGACCGTGAACCCGGAGATCACCCCCGAGAACATCGCCACCTGGCTGCCCGGGACCTTCCCCGGAGACATGGCGATCGAGCCCGTCGAGATCACCGACGAGGTGGCGACCGGCCGGATGGTCGTCGACAAGCGCCACCTCCACCCGGGCGGCTTCGTCCACGGCGGCGTATGGACCGCCTTCGGCGACTCGGTCGCTGCCTGGGCCACCTTCCGAAACCTGCCGCCCAACCACGACTTCACGACCATCGAGCTGAAGCTGAACGTCTTCGCCGCCGGGGTCCTCGGGGACGAGCTGATCTGCGAGGCCCGTCCGTTGCACGTCGGCCGCAGTACGGCGGTGATCGAGGCGAAGATCCTCAAGGGCGACAAACCCGTCGCCAATCTGATCGTCACCCAGTTCGTCCTGCCGGGTCGCGACCCGCGCGCCGAGCGCCCCGCTCTTGGCGACTATCCGCCGGGGGATTAGCCCGGCTGCTCGAGCATCTCCGGCCGCAGCTTCCGCGCCTGCTCCGGGCTGAGACAGACGAACTGGCCGCTGGTCTCGATCACGATCAGTCCGACGTTCGTGGAGGTCCGAGAAGCCGTGCTCGAGCGCGATGTCGGCGAGCTCAGCCATGCTGATGGCCTCCCTGTTCATGTTCTTTCGGACCGGCTCGCCGTTCCGAAGCAAGACGGTCGGCGTTCCCTCCAGGATGCGGCGCGCCCAGCATGCTCCGGAATGTGAGGCGGACGAAGACGTAGTTGGCCACGAACAGCGTCCCGGCGCCGAGCACTCCACCGGTGACCGAGTTGTCGTTCCCGATCAGCGCGTTCTGCAGCGCGTTCGAGGCGAGCAGCAACACCGCCAGATCGAGCACGTTGATCTGGCTCAGCTCCCGCTTTCCCCCGAGGCGCAGCGCCACCGCGAGAAAGATGAAGACGAGCAGGGAGCGGAAGATCTTCTCGTCGATCCCGAGATGGAGGTCGAAGAGGCTGCCGCCGAGGGATCCGAGCGGAAGGGCCATCCGCCCGGAGTTCGGCGGCGGAGTTCAGGGTCCTCTACGGAACCCGGTGGATCTCGAACAGGTTCGTGCCGAGCCCTTGGGCAGGTAGCCCCGCGGTGATTGCGACCAGATCGCCGGACTCCGCGATCCCCCGCTCTCGCGCGAGGGTCGCGCAGTCGTCGAGCAGCTTGCGGATGCTGGTCCAGTCCTCGGCCTGTGTGGAGCTGATCCCGAAGAGGAGGTTCATCCGCCGCACCGTCTCGAGCCGCTGGGAGACCGCCAGCACGGGGACCCGCGGGCGATGCGCGGAGATCAGCCGCGCGGTGCGCCCGGAGGACGTGGGGCAGACGATCGCCTTCAGGCCGAGCCGGTAGCAGGCCGCGACGGCCACCTGGGCGACCGTCTCCGCGATGTCGTGCTCGTGCTCCTCGACCCGGGTGAAGACCAGCTCCCCGTATTTGAGGTGGGGCTCGGTGACGCGAGCGATCCGGTCCATCACCCGGACGGCCTCGACGGGGTGGTCGCCGATCGCCGTCTCCTCCGAGAGCATCACGGCGTCGGTGCCGTCGTAGATCGCGTTGGCGACGTCCGTGACCTCGGCGCGCGTCGGCCGCGAGGCCCGCACCATCGTCGCCAGCATCTGCGTGGCGGTGATGGACGGCTTCGAGGCGCGGCCGGCGAGCGCGATCAGCCGCTTCTGCGCTCCAGGCACCTCCTCGATCGGCAGCTCGACGCCCAGGTCCCCGCGGGCGACCATGATGCCGCTGCCCGCCTCTTCGATGATCTCCGGAGCCCGCTCGGCGGCCTGCGGCTTCTCGATCTTGGCGATCAGTGGGATGTCGAGGCCGCGCTCGCGCACCCGAGCCTCGACCTTCTCCAGATCGGAGGGCCTGCGGACGAACGACACGGCGAGCAGGTCGATTCCGTTCTCGCACGCGAAGTCGATCCAGGGCTGATCCGTGGCGCCGGTCTCCGGCAGGTCGGCGTCCGCGCCGGGCAGGTTGACGCCCTGGTGAGAGCTGACCGCGCCGCCGGCCTCGATCTCGCAGATCACGTCGCGGTCGGAGACGGAGACGACCTTCAGCCGCACCCGGCCGTCGGCGAGGTACACCGGGTCTCCCTCGTGAACCGCTTTGGCGAGGCCATCCCACTGCACTGTGAGCAGCTCGGCGTTGCCGGCGGTGCCGTTGGTCTCACCTCGCAGGCGCACCGTCGAGCCGGAGTGCAGGACGGCGACGTCCCCCTCGAGCTCGCCGAGACGGAGCTTGGGCCCCGGCAGGTCGCCCAGAATCCCCACCTCCCGGCCGACCTCCTCGCTGATGTGCCTGATGCGGCGCACGGTCTCGGCGTGCTCGTCCGGGGTGCCGTGGGCGAAGTTGAGCCGGAAGACGTCGACCCCCGCCTCGAAGAGCTGACGAAGAATCTCCGGGTCCCTGCTCGCCGGCCCGACGGTCGCCACGATCTTGGTGCGGCGGGAAGCGCCCTGTCCCGAGGAGGGCATCAGGACTGCCCCGACGGTCGGGTCTGGGCAACGGTTCTGGCCGGCGCGGTCTTCAGTTGCGCCGTCACCGGACCGGTCGGCGCCTCGTCTGGTGGCGGAGGGCGCTCCTCGAGCTGCTCGATGATCGGGATGCGCCAGACGACGCTCGCCAACACCAGGCCGGCGGCCGCGGAGAGCAGGGCGAGGAAGAGCTGCCCACCGCCCATCGGGGTCAGGTCGAAGAACTCGCGCGCCACCGGGACCGCCAGGGCGAGTGCGTAGAGGGCGCCGAGCGCCGCCACCAGGGCGAGCATGTAGCTCTGGATCGCGATGTCCTCGCGGCCCGGGCCCCGCTCGAGCAGCAGGATGAAGCAGAGCCCGAGCACGACCAGCGTCGTGGTCGCGGCGGTCCGGCCCGCCTCCAGCGAGCCGCCGAAGACCGTGTCGACGAGGAAGAAGCTCGCCAGCGACGCGGCGGCGATCGCCAACCCTGCCGGCACCGCGAACGCGGCGAGCGCCCGCAGCAGCCGGCCCCTGTAGAGCGGCCCGTCGCTGGGCGCCAGGGCGAGGACGAAAGACGGGATCCCGATGGTGAGGAACGCCGCCAGCGTGAGCTGCCGAGGCAGGAAGGGGAAGGCCCAGCCGGGGATGGCGACCAGCACGATCAGGGCCGCCGCATAGATGGTCTTGGTGACGTAGAGCCGGCCGAGTCTGTGGATGTTGCGGGCGATCCGGCGCCCCTCGGACACCGCGCGCGGCAGGCGCGAGAACTGGTCCTTGAGCAGCACGATGTCCGCGATGCCCTTGGTGATCTGGCTCCCGGACCCCATCGCGACGGCCATCCGCGCGCGCTTCAGGGCGGGAACGTCGTTGACGCCGTCGCCGATCATCGCCACGAACCGGCCACGTTCCGCCAGGGCCGAGACGAGGGCCTTCTTCTGCTCGGGCCGGATCCGGCAGAAGATCGTGTTCTCCTCGGCGATCCGGCCGAGCGCCGTGCGGTCCTCGGGCAGCTCATCGCCGGTCACGATCCCAGTCCCCGCCGGGATGCCCACCGAGGACGCGACCGCGGTCACCGTCTGGGGCGCATCGCCCGAGATCAGCTTCAGGTCGATCTCCTGGTCGCGCATGTAGGCAATTGTCTCCCGTGCGTCGGGCCGCAGCGTCTCCTCCAGGACGATCAGCGCCAGCGGGGTGACCGCCGGCGGCGGGTCCGAGTACGGATTGTCGGGGAGTCCTCCCGAGGCGCGGCCGAAGGCGACCACGCGGCGGCCGTTCCGTGTGTGCTCCTCGAGGCTGTGCTGCAGCGGTACCGGCAGGGATAGCGAGCCGCGGGCCATCAGCACGTCGGGCGCGCCGAGCACGTAGGTCTCGCCCCGGCCGAGGCTGAGGCCGCTCCACTTCCACTCCGAGGAGAACGGCACCTCCGCCCGGACCCGCTCACCGGTCGCCGGATACGTCTCCGCGATCGCCTCCAGCGTCCTGTTGCGCTCGCCGGAGCTCGCGGCGAAGCGGGCCAGAGCCTGCTGGGCCGCACTCGCCTCGGACGGGTCGGCGACGTCGACCGAGACCAGCTCGAGGTCGCCGGTGGTGAGCGTCCCGGTCTTGTCGACGCAGATCGTGTCGACGGCGGCGAGCGCCTCGGGCGCACTCGTCTGCTGGACCAGCGTGTCCATCCTGGCCAGGCGCACCGCCGCGACGGCGAGCGTGACGCTCATCAGGAGGACGAGCCCCTCGGGGATCAGCGTGATCAGGCCGGCCGTCGCAGTCTGCGCGGCATCGTGCAGCGGGGTGTGGCGCGCCTGCAGCGCGAAGATCAGCACGACGGCGAGAGGGATCATCAGCCAGGTGCTCGCCTTCAGCACGAGGTTGACCTCGTCCTGAAGCGGGGAGTTCGGGTGCCGGAATGTCCGCGCCTCGCCCGCGACCTTCTCGGCGTAGCTGTCCTCGCGAACGGCGTCGACCTCGTAGTAGCCGGATCCCGTGATGCAGAACGAGCCGGAGAGCGCCCGCTCGCCGACCCGCTTGCGCACCCCGTCGGCCTCGCCGGTGAGCATCGACTCGTCGAGAGTGAGCCCGCGGCTCTCCGCGACCTCGCCGTCCGCGACGAGCTGGTCACCCGGCTCGATCCGAATCCAGTCGCCGGGTACCACCTCTTCTTCGCGCAGCTCGGTCAGCTCGCCGTCACGCACAGCCTTCGCCTTCGGGGCCACCAGGAGCGCGAGGCTGTCGAGCGTCTCCTTGGCCTTCAGCTCCTGACGGATCCCGATGTAGCTGTTGATCACTGCGATGAAGCCGAAGAGGGCATCGGCGAAGAGGCCGAGCGCGAGCATGACGACGAAGAAGACGCCGATGATCAGGTTGAAGAACGTGAAGACGTTGCCCGCGACGATGCTCGCCACCGACCGGCTCGAGCGGTCCTCGACCGGCCCGAGCTGGCGCAGCCGCTTCGCAGCCTCCTTGCTCGAGAGGCCGCCAGGGTGGCGCTGATCGTTCATCGCCGCATTGTTAGCGCAGCGGGGCGTCAGCCCAGAACCAGTCCTCGAAGCTGCGGACGGCTGCGCGGCGGAGCTTCCGCCTGCCGAAGTATGCGAGCTCCTCGCCACCGCCCCCTGTCGCGGCGCTCCTGGCTGCCACTCCGGGCACTCCGGCCTCCCATGTCCGCAGGCCGATCGGCTGGCAGCGCCGCCAAGGCACGATCCGCCGGCGGCTGTCCAGCGGATAGCTCGTCGGAAGCCCAGCGTCCCGGCAGCCGGCTTCGGTGATCACGTTCAGGTAGCGGTCCTCTGGAACCGCCGTGCGCACCAGCATCGGACCGCTCCCGGGTTGAAGGTCCTCCGGCCCGTAGGGCTGGCCGGCGAGCTTGCGGTAGACGTTCGCGCGGGCGACCTCCACGGAGCGGCAGAGGTAGACGACCGCGAAGGACTCCGGCGGGTTCCAGCGTCCGCCTCGCTGGGCCGCGAAGCCGCCGTCGAGCGGGTCGGCCCAGCCCGGTTCGGCGACCCGCAGATACGGCCCGCCCCGCCGGATCGACCTCACAGCATCAAACGGGTCGCGCTTACGCGCGCCCTCGCATCTGCGCTGTCGCGCGCCCTTGCATCACACCGTCGAGGCCCAGTCGAACGAGCGCCGGACCAGCGTCAGCAGCTCATCCTCGCGGCCGCGCTCGATCATCGCGAGCATGGAGAGGCCACCGTAGGCGTCGGCCGGGCGCCTGGCGATGCCCGGGATGCGCTCGGGCTTCAGCTGGTGGCCGAGGAGATCGCAGATCGCGGCCACCGTCGTGACTCTGGCCATCCGGTTGGAGGGGACCCCGCGCTCCCGCCATTGACCGACGGCCTGGCGGCTCACGCCGAAGAGCCGCCCAAGCCCGGTCTCGTTGAGCTCCAGCGTCTCAGCGATCGGGTCGAGCAGGGTGGGCGTCAGGACTGGACTCATCGTGAGTCCATCCTAGCGCAAGCATTTCGCAAGCTCAGATGTGCGCGGGCTGGGCGGCTCGCTCGCGCCAGTAGCTGACCGCGGCCTCCTGCTCCAGGCGGAGCCGCCGCGCCTCGAGAGCCTCCTCGTAGAACCCCGCCGACTCATGCTCCTGCTCCAGCTCCGTGAAGCGCTGGAGCAGGTTCTCGGCCTGCTGAGCGCGGTAGATCATCTGTTCCGAGGTCATCTCTCAAGTTGTCGGCCGCAGGACGCCGGTTCTTCACCCGAAAAATGACGACGGATTTTCGTCTAGCTGCAACGAAATCACTGAGGTCCGCCGATCCAGGTGTCGAGTCATCCCGGGTGACTCTGGTGATCAGGCGGATCACGATTGTGGTCCTGGCGGCGGCACTCGCCGGGGCCGTACTCGCTGTGCCCGCGCTCTCGAAGAGCGGGCCAGCGGCGGTCGCGGCCAAGAAGAGGGCCAAGAAGAAGTGCAAGAAGGCGAGGAAGGGCAAGAAGGTCAAGAAGCGGAAGGGCTGCAAGAGCGGTGGCTCCGCGGGCGCGACCGGCCTCCCCGGCCAGGCGACTCCTTTAAAGCCCACACCGCCCGACCCGCCCACCACTCCGCCGAAGCTGCATGTCGCCGGCCTCGGCGTGTCACCAAACACCGTCCTCGCTCCCAACTCCGCCACCGGGCAGGTCACGCTCGATGCCGCGGCTCCTTCCGGCGGACAGCAGGTCGACCTGCAGAGCAGCAGCCCATCCCGCGTCTCGCCCCCCACCAGCGTCGTCGTCGCGCCCGGTGAGACGACGGCAAGCTTCTCGGTCGGCACGACCATCGGCGCGCCCGTCACCTCGACGCTCACGGCATCGATCGGCTCGAGCAATGCGACGACGCAGCTCAAGGTCGTCGACACCGCCAGCGTGACGTCGGTGAAGCTCGAGCGTCAGTGCTTCACGTTCGGGCCCTTCTTCTCGAACCGCGTCTCGCTCGACGTGCCCGCCCCGTCGGACACCCTGGTCTCTCTGGTGAGCAGCGACCCGTCCGCTCTCTCGGTGCCGGACGGCGCGACGGTTCCGTCGGGCTCCTCCAGCGCCCTCTTCTCGGTGAACGCCCTCGCCACCTCCACGTCTGTGACGGTCACGGCGAGCCTCGGCTCGTCGGAGGCCACGGCCTCGGCGTCGGTCAGCGAGACGGATCCGGCCACGAATGCCGACGATCTCACATTGCACCCGGACGCGGTGGTCGCCGGCAACGGCTCCACGGGCACGGTCACGCTCGATTGTGAGGCTCCACCGAGCGGGACCACGGTCACCCTCTCCTCTTCGGATCCGGGAGTCGGCGTAGCGCCGAGCGTCATCGTCCCGGCTGGTCAACTGAGCGTCAGCTTCCCGATCACGACCGATGCGGGGCTCGGGGACGGCCAGTTCGACATCTCCGCCACGGCAGGCGGCGACACCCGCCACGCGACGCTCACGATCGACTCGTCGCTTCCGACCTGATCCCCCGCCGCCTACGCCATTCGCGTAGGGTGCGCGGCACATGGGTTTGAAGCTTGGACTCAACCTCGGCTACTGGGGGATCGGCCCCCAGGGCGATGAGGCGACCGACATCGTGCTCGCCGCCGAGCGCTTCGGTTACGACTCGGTCTGGGCGGCGGAGTCCTACGGCTCGGACGCCGTCAGCGTGCTGGCCTACCTGGCGGCGAAGACCGAGACGATCCAGCTGGGCGCCGCGATCCTGCAGGTACCAGCCCGGCAGCCGGCGGCGGCGGCGATGGCGGGCGTCACGATCGACGCCCTCTCGAATGGCCGCTTCATCTTCGGTTTCGGGCCGTCCGGCCCGCAGGTCTCGGAGGGCTGGTACGGCGTCCCGTATGAGAAGCCCTGGGGTCGCACCCGCGAGTACGTCGAGATCGTCAAGCAGATCGTCGCGCGCGACGGGCGGCTCGAGTACGAAGGCAAGCACTTCACACTCCCGCTGAAGGACGGACACGGCGTGACCGGCCAAGGCAAGGCGCTCAAGCTCAACGTCCACCCGATCCGCAACGAGATCCCCGTCTACCTGGGTGCGATCGGCCGCAAGTCGGTCGAGCTCGCCGCCGAGATCGCCGATGGCTGGATCCCAATCTTCTTCTCGGTCGACAAGTGGCAGGACGCTTGGGGCGAGCACATCGAGGCGGGCCTCGAAAAGGGCGGCCGCACGCGCGAGGACCTCCAGGTATCGCCGTCCGTGCAGGTCGCGATCGACGGGGACCTCGATGCCGCCCGCGGACTGGTCAAGGCGGGCCTGCTGCTCTACCTCGGCGGCATGGGCTCGAAGAAGACGAACTTCTACGCGGACCTGACCCGGCGTTTCGGCTTCGCGGAGGTCGCCGACGAGGTCCAGTCCCTCTACCTGAACGGCAAGCGGGAGGAGGCCTACGCGGCGATCCCCGACGAGCTCGCCGATGCCACCGCGATCATCGGCACCGAGGACGAGGTCGCGGAGCGGGTCAAGCACTTCGCCGACGCGGGTGTCGACCGCATGATCGTCTCGCCGATGCACGGCAACTACGAGGAGAACGTGCGCACCCTCGAGAAGCTGGCCGACATGGTCGGCGCCGGCTCACCCGCCTGATCAGGCGTGTCCGAGTCGGGCCTCGAAGTCATCCGGGAGCAGTACGCCGCCACGAACCGGCGGGATTTCACCCACGTCATGGACCTCTACACGGACGATGTGGTGTTGCGCGTACCGCCTCTGGAAGGCCTCCAGAACCCGGGCACCTATGAGGGCAAGGAGGCCGTCGGCGAGTGGTTCGGCGACTGGTTCCGCACCTTCGCCCGTGACTATCGATTCGAGATCCAGGAGATCCGCGAGCTCCCCAGGGGCCTCATCTTCATGTACGCGACCCACGGGGGCAGCGGGCGACTCAGCGGAGCCCCGGTTCAAAGCCACAACGCTTACCTCTACCGCGTGCGCGACGGGAAGATCGCCGAGGTTGGCTTCTTCGGAAGTCCGGACCAGGCCCTCGAGTCCGCCTCGCTACCGGAGTGGTCGGGAGCCGAAACCGACTAGATTGCCCGCCCTGATCCCCGTGGATTCGGCGGCGGTTTTTGTGGCCGCCGTTGATGGTGGGTGTTCGTCCGGATGAAGATCGGAGTCCCAAAGGAGACCGCAGAGGGAGAGCGCCGCGTGGCGCTCGTCCCCGACGTGGTCAAGGCGCTCACCGCGAACGAGATCGAGGTGGCGGTCGAGTCCGGCGCGGGCGAGGGAGCCTCGCACCTCGACTCCGAGTACACCGACGCCGGCGCGAAGGTCGGCAACGACGCCTGGGGTGCCGACGTCGTCCTCAAGGTGACGCCGCCGACCGCCGAGGAGGTCGGTCGCCTGAAGCAGGGACAGGTCCTGATCGGCTTCCTCGAGCCGCTCACCAACCCGGAACTTGCCAAGTCGCTGGCCGACGCGGGCGTCACCAGCTTTGCCATGGAGGCGATCCCGCGGATCACCCGCGCGCAGTCGATGGACGCGCTCTCTTCGCAGGCGAACCTCGGCGGCTACATGTCAGTGCTGATCGCCGCCCGGGAGTCCGGGAAGCTCTTCCCGATGATGACCACGGCGGCCGGGACGATCCCGCCCGCCAAGGTCCTGGTCCTCGGGGCCGGCGTCGCGGGACTGCAGGCGATCGCCACGGCCAAGCGCCTGGGCGGGGTCGTCACCGGTTTCGACGTCCGCTCGGTCGTCAAGGAGCAGGTCCAGTCCCTCGGCGGGCGCTTCCTCGAGGTGGAGGCCGTCAAGGACGCCGAGGGCGAGGGCGGCTACGCGCGCCCGCTCACGGACGAGGAGAACGAGCGGCTCCGCAAGGAGCTGGGCGAGGCCGCCAAGCGCCAGGACGTGATCATCACCACCGCCCAGATCCCGGGCCGGCCGGCGCCGCGCCTGATCACCGCGGAGGCCGTCAAGAGCATGGCTCCGGGCTCGGTGATCATCGACCTGGCCGCCGAGACCGGCGGCAACGTCGAGGGCTCGAAGCCCGGCCAGACCGTCGAGCAGAGCGGGGTGAAGATCATCGGTCCCGCGAACCTGCCGAGCCAGATGGCCGGCAACGCGTCGGCGCTCTACGCCAAGAACCTGCAGAACCTGGTCGAGCTGTTGATCGACGACGAGGGCAACCTGAAGGTCGACACCGAGGACGAGGTCATCGCCGGCGCGCTTCTGACCAAGGACGGCGAGATCGTCAACGAGCGAGCCAAGGAGGCCGCCAACAAATGAGCCTGATCACGGAAATCACGATCTTCGTCCTGGCCGCCTTCGTCGGCTTCGAGGTGATCTCGAAGGTGCCGACCACCCTGCACACGCCGCTGATGTCCCAGACGAACGCGATTCACGGCATCGTCATGCTCGGCGGGCTGATCGTGATCGGCTCGGCCGATGACACGCTGGAGAAGGTGATCGGGGTGATCGCGATCGCCTTCGGCACGATCAACATCGTCGGTGGCTTCATGGTCACCGACCGGATGCTCGCCATGTTCGGCGGCAGGAAGCGGAAGCCAAAGACGGAGTCCGAGCAGGAGACTGTAACCCCGGGAGAGTCCGGTCAGTGACACCCCTCGCTGCGCTGTCGCCCAACAGCGACTTCGTCACCGCGTGCTACATCGTCGCCTTCTCCCTGTTCATCTTCGGGATCCAGCAGGGGACGCACCCGCGCACCGCCCGCCGCGGCAACCTGATCGCCGCCGCCGGGATGCTCGTCGCGATCGCGATCACGCTGTCCACGGACGTGATCGGCAATGGCGTGCTGATCCTGATCGGAATCTTGATCGGGACCGCGGTCGGCGTGGTCGCCTCCCTCCGAGTGCAGATGACCGACATGCCGCAGATGGTCGCGCTCTACAACGGCGTCGGCGGCGGCGCCGCGGCGCTGATCTCCTGGTCGGAGTTCCGGCACGTCTCGGCCGGAGGCTCGAGCATCCCGCTCGACATCTTCGTCCCGATCCTGTTCTCCACGGTGATCGGCTCGGTCTCCTTCTGGGGGTCGAACATCGCCTTCGGCAAGCTGCAGGCGATCATCCCCAGCCGGCCCGTTCAGTTCCCCGGTCAGCACATCGTCAACGGGCTGCTGCTGGCGGCCATCCTGGCCGGCTGCATCGTGCTCGGCGTAGATCACGACTCGCCCTCGCAGGGTCTCTATATCGGCATCCTGGTCGCCGCGGCCGTCCTGGGCAACCTCTTCGTGCTGCCGATCGGCGGGGCGGACATGCCCGTGGTGATCTCGCTGCTCAACGCGTTCACGGGTCTCGCGGCGGCCGCGGCGGGATTCGCCCTGGACAACGTCGTCCTGATCGTCGCCGGCACGCTGGTCGGGTCCTCGGGAACCATCCTCACCCTCGAGATGAGCCGGGCGATGAACCGCTCGATCTCCAACCTTCTGTTCTCCGGCTTCGGAGCCGTGAGCGCGTCAGCGGGGGAGAGGGAGGAGCGCCCTGTGCACTCGATCGGCCCCGAGGACGCCGCGATCAAGCTCGGCTACGCCGACTCCGTCGTCTTCGTCCCCGGCTACGGCATGGCGGTCGCGCAGGCCCAGCACGCGGTCAAGGAGCTCGCCAACGAGCTCGAGAAGCGGGGGGTCAACGTCAGCTACGCCATCCATCCGGTCGCGGGGCGGATGCCCGGTCACATGAACGTCCTGCTCGCCGAGGCCGACGTCCCCTACGAGCAGCTCAAGGAGATGGACGAGATCAATCCCGAGATGCCGCAGATGGACGTCGCGGTGGTCATCGGTGCGAACGACGTGACCAACCCCGCCGCCAAGGACGATCCCAACTCGCCGATCGCGGGCATGCCGATCATCGAGGTCGACCATGCAAAGGAGGTCATCGTGATCAAGCGCAGCCTCAGCCCCGGGTTCGCCGGGATCGACAACGACCTCTTCTACGAGGACAAGACGTCGATGCTCTTCGCCGATGCCAAGGGCGCGGCCTCCGACATCGCGGCTCAGGTGGAGGAGCTGTGAGCCGTCTCACATTCCTTCTGGCCGCGATCGTCACCGCGCCGGGCAAGAAGCGCTAGCTGAGGCGGCTCCAGGCGATCAGCGCCACTCTCTTCGTCACCGCGAGGCGCTGGGAATCGGAGAGACCCGGGATGTGCGTCTCGGCGATCAGGACGAGCTTGCCGCGGGCGGAAATCAGCTGGCGGAGATACGGAATCCAGTTGGCTCCGGCCGCGCCCAGGTCGGGATCGCCGATACCACGGACCGTACGCGGTACTCGGCTGAACTTGCTGTCCGAGAACTGGGCCGTCTCGACGATCCGGTTGAGGTAGCGCTGGTAGGCGTCCGGAGCGTTGTCGACCGTGAGCTCGACGGGGCCGAGCTCACAGGTGGAATGCCGAGGCGTGCCGCTCGGATTGGGACGGAGCGAAGTGCCGTTGAAGCCCCCCGAGCGCAATACGGGTGCGAGCTCTCGCGCGAGCCGCCGATTGCAGATCTTGACTGCGGGGCCGCCGGGCGTGGCCACCGTCGTGGTCGGTGGCGTCGGGCTTGCTCGGGTGCTCGTCGTGTTCGAGTTGGAACCGCACGCCACGAGTGCGAGCGCCATCGAGGAGGCGACCAGGATCGAAACCGATCTCACGAGGTTCGTCTACCCGAGATCAGCGAGAGCATCCTCGCGGCGGCTGTAGCAGTTCCTCCGTCTCCCAGATCAGGAACTGGACGTCCTCGGGGACGTCGTGGAACTCGACCGTCTCGTCGCAAAGCAGGGCGAGGCCTGCCGGGTCGTGGCGTTCGCCCGCTCGAACGCGGCGCGAACCAAATCCGCCGCCGCCCCGACCCCGTTCTCTAGTCGTTCTTGGGACGGCGAAAGCGGGGCAGCCCCAGGCCGATCAGGAAGCCGAGCACTGCAGCGAGCAGCAGCCCGAAGATCAGCGGGATGGTGGTCGTCGAGAAGAAGAACTTCACCTTCACCTGCTGAGTGTTCTGAAGGATGAAGATCGCCGCCAGGACGATCAGGGCGACGATGATGTAGAACCTCGCGCCCCGCTTTTTTTGCCCGGGTTCGTCGGTCACGGCGCGACCCTAGCACGCGCTTTGGCACCGACTGGCGAGGCTCTCGTCACTCCGGCGCGTCCCCTGGCGCACAGCCGAATCTAGCTTCCTTCGAGTGTGACCGAGCCAAATCGGGTCAGGGGACCGTCGAGTGGATCGCTCTGATCGCCCTCGTCTCGGTGGCCCTCGGCGCCATCGCCTCGCTGGTTGGCATGCGCCTCCCTGGGATCGTGCTGGCGCAGGAGATTGCAGAGCGGATCGTCTGCTCCGTCCGGCTCACCGAGGACTGCCGCAACGAGCCGCTGCTTCGAGCCGCCAATGGCGCCGAGGTGGCCGGCCTGCTTCGTGGTCACGCCCCGGCGCTTCTCTACGAGGACGGGATGACGGCTCTACCTGTCGACTTCCGTGAGTGTCGGTCCGACTCATGTGCGGAGGGACCCCCAACTGGCGTGATCACCCGCACAAGCGAAGGGCTGCGCGTCGTCGCCTTCACCCACGTGATCGATTGCAGAAGCGGGCATGTCCGGGGGACGGAGGCCTGGGGCGGCAACTGCTCCGGACCGCGGGCGGACAATCTCTATCTGCAGTACTGGGTCTACTACCCCGGCAGCGCGACCGCCGAGGGCAGCACACCGTTGAAGGGCCCGATCCGGCGGCTGAGCAATGCGGTTGGCCATTCGACCTACCACCGCGACGATTGGGAGGGCTATCAGGTGCGGATCGGGCAGGCCGGAACATTCGCGCGAGCCAGCTCGCACCACGGCTATCGTGGCTGGGACCCCGACGGCGACCGGTACTTCATCTCCGGCGGCAGCCACGCCGGGCGGGCCCTGCGGGCAGCCACGCGGTCCTGGATCCCAGTCCGCCTCCCCTCCACCGCGACCAGGAGCAGCAAGGACGGACGTCTCGTGCTGATCCCGCTCGAGACCCTGCCCGGCCGCGACCGATACGGCTTCGCGATCAGCCCGCCGTGGCGTAAGCGCGTCTGGTTCGACCCCGAGTACGCCGGGACCGACTGACTCTGTTTCCGCAGGTCGCTTACGCGGCGGTATACCCAGGGCGCCGTTCCACGAACTTGCGGGCGCTGGCGCTAGTCGCCGTGAAAGCGCTGCTGCGTCTGCGCCGTTTGTCATCTGGCATGGACGACATCGCAATCATCACCGTCTCGACCAGCGAGGCCCAGTGGCTCAGGCCCTGCCTGAGCACGGTGTTCGCCCATATGGGGGACGTCAGCGCGGACGTCGTCGTGGTGGACAACGAGTCGCGCGACGGGACGGCGGACGTGGTCGAGACCGAGTTTCCCGACGCCCGCATAGTGCCGTCTCGCAATCACGGCTTCTCGCACGCGAACAACCGCGGGCTCATGACTTGCGACGCGCGTTACGTCCTGTTCCTGAACCCGGACACCGAGATCGTGGAGGGCACCTTCGAGGACCTGGTTCGCGCGATGGACGCCCGCCCGACGGTAGGGCTGATCGGCGTGCGCCAGGTCACTCCGGACGGGCGCCTTGACATGACGATCCGCCGCTTTCCGAATGCGCTGCGCGCGCTCGGTGACTCGTTCGCCACGGAGCAGCTGCCGCACCGTCCACGTTGGCTCGGGGAGCGCGAGCTCGATCGAGCCCTCTATGACCGCGAGGTCGACTGCGACTGGACGACTGGCTCGTTCATGCTCGCGCGTCGCGAGGCGATCGAGAGCGCGGGCTTCCTCGACGAGCGCTATTTCATGTACTCCGACGAAACCGATTTCTGCCGGCGGATCAAGACGGCCGGGTGGGAGATACGGCACCTGCCGTCGATGACGATCATCCACCACGAGGGAAAGGCGGGGATCAAGCCGAGCATCGAGAGCCTCAACGCCGCCTCGCGCATGCTGTACGCGCGGAAGTACTTCTCTCCCGCTCATCGTCTCGTGCACTTCGGCGCCGTGCTGCTGGGAGCTTTCCTGCGATCGGTCTACGGCGGTTCCGGTGAGCGTGGACGGCGGGTGAAGGCGGCTAACCGCCGGAAGGTCGCCACGCTTCTGGGCCGTGCCCCGGTGCCCTTCGGCCCGCCGAGCCGCTACTCGGTTCGCATCGCCCGCACAGAGCAGCGGTCCGCCGGCCGGCGTAAGCTGCCCGCGCCGGATCTGACCACATGAAGATCGACGCTCACGGCGTCCTGATCACCGGCGGCGGAGGTCAACTTGGTTCGGATCTCGAGGAGCAGCTCCGCGACCGCTGCCTGGTGTCCGCGCCCAGCCGCGGCGAACTCGACATCACCGACCAAGGGGCGCTGGACGAGGCATTCGAACGGGTTCAGCCTGCAGTCGTCTTCAACTGTGCCGCGTTTCACAACGTCGAGCTCTGCGAGCACGAGGAAGACCGCTCGTTCGAGGTGAACGCACGAGCGGTCAAGCGTCTCGCGCAGCGCTGTGCAGACACCGGCGCGGGGCTCGTGCACCTGAGCACCAACTACGTCTTTCCGGGTGACCGCGACGCGCCTTATTCCGAGGCAGACCGACCGAGCCCACGCAGCATCTACGCCATTTCCAAGCTGGCGGGAGAACATGCCGCGCTCGCCTACTGCCCCCGCGCGCTCGTCGTTCGCGGCTCAGGTCTCTATGGCCACCACGGAAGCGCGTCGAAGGGCGGCAACTTCGTGCAGCGCATGATCCACCGCGCGCGAGAGCAGGGGGCGCTGAAGATGGTCGCGGACCAGCGGCTGACGCCCACTTACACGGCCGATCTGGCGGAGGCGATCATCGCCGCGGTGGAGCGGGACGTCTCTGGGCTCCTTCACGTGACCAACTCCGGGTCATGCTCGTGGCACGAGTTCACCCTCGCGATCATGGAGACGGCCGGCATAGACGTTCCAGTGGAACCGGTCCGGACGGTCCGGGCACCGGGCGGCGCCGACCGGCCCTTGAATGGGGTGCTGTCTTCGGAGCGAGCCGGCGAGGCCGGGCTTTCGAGCCTGCGTTCCTGGAACGCGGCTCTCGAGGACTACATGGCCAGCACTGGCCTCGCCGCTGAACCAAGCGTTCGCTAGCTCGCTACCCGACCCGCTCGTACACGAACGGCAGCTCCCTCTCGATGTCGCGCAGCAGGGGCGCGTTCGCATCGCGTTGTGAGGGCACGAGCTCGACGTCCTTCGGCCAGGCGATCGCGACGTCGGGGTCGTTGTAGGCGATGCCGCGCTCGATCGACTCGTCGTAGTAGCCGTCGCACTTGTAGATCACGTCGGCGACGTCGCTGGTGACGCAGAAGCCGTGGGCGAAGCCGATCGGGCAATAGAGGTGGTGGAGGTTCTCGTCGTTGAGCGTGAACGCCTCCCACTCACCGAACGTCGGCGAGCCTTTCCTCAGGTCGACCACCACGTCCACGACCTCGCCGCGGGCGCACCGAACCAGCTTCGCCATCCCCTTGCCCACCTGGAAGTGCATGCCGCGGACGATCCCCTTACTCGAGCGGGAGTGGTTGTCCTGGACGAACTCCTCGGGGATGCCGAGCTCGGCGTACACGTTTCGCCGGTAGCTCTCGTGGAAGAAACCGCGTTCGTCTCCGTGGACCACCGGCTTGACCAGCATGGGTCCTTCGAGTCTCGTCTCCAGTCGCTCCATCTGCCCTCCTGATTGTCGGACCGATCGCTCTAATAACTCGCCGTGCGGCGCTGGTCTTGCGCGAGAAAACCCTCGTTCCCGCCGTTGGTCTAGTGAGCGCAGTAGCACGCCCGACCCCGCCACTGGCAAGGAGTTCTGGAACGCATGATCAGCGCGAACGGTAATGGTGCCTCTCATCGAAGCCTCCGTCAGACCCGCACGAACGGGCTCTCGCCCGCGCCCCCGGAGAGGGGGCGCAGCGTGCTGGTCACGGGAGGGGCGGGCTATATCGGCAGCATGCTGCTCGGTCGCCTGCTGGAGCGCGGCTACAACGTGCGCGTGCTCGACCGCCTCTATTGGGGCGAAGGTCCGCTAGAGGACTACAGCGGGCGCATCGAGGTCGAGGTGGCCGATGTGCGGGAGATCCCGTCGTCGGCGCTCGACGGCGTGGATGGGGTGATCCACTTGGCCGGGCTCTCGAACGACCCCACCGCCGAGTACGACCCGGAGGCGAACTGGCAGATGAACGCCGTCGCCACGGAGGCGCTCGGGAAGGCCTGTGCGGAGCGGGGCATCGACCGGATCGTGTTCGCCTCCTCCTGCTCTCTGTACGACGGGCTGCCCCCGGGGATGCACGACGAGAGCGCCGCCATCGCGCCGAGCGGCGCGTACGCAACCTCCAAGCGCTACGGCGAGGAGGCGCTGATCGGCCTCATCGATAGGGGCCTGTGCCCGGTGATTCTCCGCAACGGGACGGTCTACGGCCACAGCCATCGCATGCGCTACGACCTCGTCGTGAACACATTCGTCAAGGACGCTCTCCTCGAGGAGCGGCTTCTGCTCCACGGGGGCGGTTGGATGTGGCGGCCGCTTGTGGACGTGCGCGATGTCTGCGACGCGATGATCGCCGCCCTCGAGGCGCCGGACGAGCTGGTGCGCGGCGAGGTCTTCAACGTCCTGCACTCGAACTATCAGATCCGCGAGCTGGCGATGCTCGTGGCCGGCTCGGTGCAGCTTCTCGGGCGCACCGTGCGCCTGGAGGAGGTGGCCGCCCCGCGTCTGACTCGCGATTACGAGTGCTCCAACACCAAGCTGAGCCAGAGGCTGGGCTTCACGCCCTGCCGTTCGGTGGTCGAGGCGGTCTCCAACATGCTGACTGCCATCGATCTCGGCGACCGCTCGAAGCTCACCGACCCGCGCTACTACAACATCCGCTGGCTCGAGCTGATGAACGAGATCGAGCCGCGCATCCAGCGTTTCGGCGCCGTTCTCTAGTACTGCTTTGTTAGCTCGCCGGTAGGGTTCGTCGTTGCCGCCGCGAACCTCCTCGCGTCAGCCCGCTCTGAGCGAGGAGAAGATGATGGCGGTGATCGAGGCGGTGGGGGTGAACTCGGCGGCGACGGTCAAGGAGCGGCTCGAGGAGTTCGGCCGCGAGGTGCTCGCCGAGGCGATGAACCGGCCGGACAGATGGTCAGCGGCGGCGTCTGGTTCGACCCTGAGTACGCTGGGACCGACTGACTCCGTTTCCGCAGGTCGCTAGCGCGGCGGCATCCGCAGCGCGCCGTCCAGCCGGATCGCCTCGCCGTTCAGCATCGTGTTCTCCACGATCTGGCAAGCCAGCTGGCCGTACTCCTCGGGTCGTCCGAGTCGCTGCGGAAAGGGGATGCCGGCGCCGAGAGCCTGGCGCTGCTCCTCAGGGAGCGCTCCGAGCAGTGGGGTGTCGAAGAGGCCCGGCGCGATGGTGTTCACCCGGACGCCGCGCCCGGCCATGTCGCGCGCGGCGGGCAGCGTCAGGCCGACGACGCCGCCCTTCGAGGCCGAGTAGGCCACCTGCCCGATCTGGCCGTCCCAGGCGGCGATCGAGGCCGTGTTGATGCAGACGCCGCGCTCCCCCTCCTCGTCGGGCTCGTTGTCGGACATCGCGGCGCAGGCGAGCCGGAGGACGTTGAACGTCCCGACGAGGTTCACCTTGATCACGTTGTGGAAGATCTCCAGGTCGTGCGGTCCCTGCTTGGAGGCCGTGCGCTGAGCCCAGCCGATGCCGGCGCAGCAGACCGAGATTCGCAGCCCACCGGGCGCGTCTGCGGCGGCCTCGACAGCCGCCTGCACCGGGTCCGGCTCCATCACATTCGCCTCCATGAAGGCGGCGTTTTCGCCCAGCTCGGAGGCGAGCGCCTCGCCCTTCTCGGTGTTCATGTCGGCGATGACGACCGAGGCGCCCCGCCCGTGCAGGGCGCGGACGGTTGCCGCCCCAAGACCCGAGGCGCCACCTGCGACCAGCGCGCTTGCCCCCTCGATCCTCATCGGCGCGGCACGGTAACGAAATAGTTCACGGCCGGCGGAGCCATCCCGTTAGGGTGTTCTCATCGCGGAGGTTGCAGCCCCCACCAGCGAGGGTGGCGCGCGTCCGGCTTCCGACCGCAAGGCCGAGCTGGCCGAGCGCTTGGAGGAGGCACGTCGCCACACCCTGAGGTTGATCGAGCCGCTCACGGAGGAGCAGCTGAACCGGGTCTACGACTCGATTCTCAGCCCCCTGATTTGGGATCTGGGGCACATCGCCAATTTCGAGGAGCTCTGGCTGGTCCAGCGGATAGGCCGGCGCCAGCCACTCCGCGGAGAGCTGGGTGAGTTCTACGACGCAATCGAGCAGCCCCGCAAGATCCGCGGCGAGCTGCCAATCCTGAAGGCGGACGAGGTGCGGCCCTACATGGAAGGGGTCCGCGAGCGGACCCTCGAGGTCCTCGCCGAGATCGAGCTCGATCCCGAGGACCCGCTGCTGGCGGACGGCTTCGTCTACGAGATGCTGCTCGCCCACGAATACCAGCACAACGAGACCATGCTCCAGCTGCTGCAGATGGTCGAGTCCTACGAGCCCGCCGAGGTGGACGGCGCCCCGGGGGCCGAGCCGGTCTCAGACGGTCCCGAGCTGGTCCTGGTCGAGGGCGGACCTCACGAGATCGGGGCTGCCAGCGTTGGATTCGCGTACGACAACGAGCGCCCCCGCCATCGGGTCGAGCTCGAACCCTTCTGGATCGACCGCACTCCGGTGACCAACTCCGCCTACATGACCTACCTCGAGGAGACCGGTTCTGAGCCGCCGATGTATTGGGAGCGCGACGGCGAGGACGGCTGGGTCCGGACCGCTATAGGCCGAACGCAGGAGGTCGATCCGCGCCTGCCCGTGGTCCACGTCTCGTGGGACGAGGCCGACGCCTTCGCGCGCTGGGCGGAGAAGCGCCTGCCTACCGAGGCGGAATGGGAGGCCGCCGCGCACGGCGCGAGCCGCGAGCGAGCCAACCTCGACGAGTTCTCCTTCGGCCCGGCGCCGGCCGGCGCTTACGCCGACGCCGCCTCGGATTGCGGCGCCGTGCAGATGCTGGGTGACGTCTGGGAGTGGACGAGCTCCGACTTCACCGCCTACCCCGGCTTCGAGGCCTTCCCCTACGCCGAGTATTCGGAGGTCTTCTTCGGCGATGAGCACAAGGTGCTGCGTGGTGGGGCGTGGGCGACTCGCCGCAACGTGATCCGAACCAGCTTCCGGAACTGGGACCTGCCCATCCGCCGCCAGATCTTCTCGGGCATCCGTTGCGCCAGGAACGACGTATGAACAGCATCAACGCCGCAGCCACCGACCGAATCACCGTGGAGGTCAACCTGCCTCCGGGCGGTCCCCTGTCGGGAATGGCCGCGGACGTCAGGGCCGGTCTCACCAGCCCCTTCAAGGAGCTCTCGCCGCGCTACTTCTACGACGAGCTTGGCTCCGAGCTCTTCGAGCGGATCACCGAGCTCGATGAGTACTACCCGACGCGCTGCGAGCGCCAGATCCTCCAGGGTGAGTCGGAGAGCATCTGCGAGGCCGCCAACCGGCCCGCCAGCCTGATCGAGCTGGGGTCCGGGTCGGCTCGCAAGACTCGTGTGCTGCTCGACGCGATGCGAGGCGTGGGCTGCCTGGAGGCCTACTGCCCCGTCGATATCTCGGAGGAGATCACCCGCGAGACCGCGGAGGGGATCGCCGCCGAGTACGAGGACGTCAAGGTCCACGGCCTCGTCTGCGACTTCGAATTCGACCTCGAACGGGTGCCGGTCGAGGGTCCACGCGTGATCGCGCTGCTCGGCGGGACGGTCGGCAACTTCGCGCCGCACCAGCGCGCGGGTTTCCTGCGGCGGATCTCGAACCTGCTCGGACCGGAGGACCGCTTCCTCCTCGGAACCGACCTGGTCAAGGATCCGGCGATCCTCGAGGCGGCCTACAACGACTCGGAGGGCGTGACTGCGCAGTTCAACAAGAACGTCCTGGCCGTCCTCAACCGGGAGCTCGGCGCGGACTTCGACCTCGAGTCATTCGAGCACGTAGCCCGTTGGGATCCGGAGAACCTCTGGGTGGATATCCGGCTGCGCTCCCTCGCGAACCAGGTGGTCAACTTCGAGGCGCTCGACATGCTCGTCCCGTTCGGGGCCGGGGAGGAGATGAGGACGGAGATCTCCACCAAGTTCCTTCGGCCGGGCCTGGAGGGGATCTACGCCGAGGCCGGCCTCGAGCTCACCGACTGGTGGACGGACCGCGAGGGCCTCTACGCACTCAGTCTCGCGCGGGCCTCGAGCTCCAGCTCGTAGCGCTGGAAGGTGACCGATTCCCGTCCCCAGCGAGGGGCGGTCTCGGCAGAGGTGACCACGAACCCGTGATCGCGGTAGAGGTGCGCGGCTGCCTGTAGATCGCTGAAGGTCTCGAGCCAGACCCGCCGGTAGCCGTGATCTTTCGCGAACGCGAGCATCTCGCCGAGCAGCCGCCGCCCGAGCCCATTGCCCCTCACCTCGGGACTCAGGACGACCCAGCGGATCGCGGCCTCGCCGTCGCCCTCGTCGCTGAGGCCGATGGAGCCGACATGCTCGCCGTCCAATTCGACGATCCGGATCGCCTCACGGTCACCCGGGAAGCCGCGCTCGGCGGTATGAGCCACGGCCTTGGCGACGAAGTCCCCGAAACTGGCGTCGACGCTGTACTCCTCGCCGTAGATGCGCCGGTGGTGGGCGACGATCGCCTCGAGGTCGCCCGCACGGAGCTCGTCGCGAACCACGATCCCACGGGTTGCTCCTCGGCTACCGCCTCGGAGCACCCTCGCATCATTCACGCCGTCACCAACCTTGGACTCGGCGCGCGCGGGGCGGCGGGTACGGGTTCCGGGCGCACCCGGACCTGACCGGCATGGCAGCGAAGCAGCTCGCAGAGCTCGGCGGTACGCAGGAAGGGGTCGGCTACCAGCACACCGGTCGCCAGCGAGATCGCCGCCTCGATCCGGCCGCCGCGCTCGGCCACCAGGTGGGGGCCGGGGGGAGCGAGCGGGAGTCCAGCTGCGCCAGTCCCTCGAGTGCGGCGTCGTCGTGTCCGGCGGCGAGCCTCACGGTCACGGGACGCTCCCACGCTGCCCTCCGGTGCAGCTCGTGATCCGTGTGAGTTCGGGCCGGCTGCGCCATGAATCGATTATGGCCAGGATCACGATCTACGCAAGACCTTGTTGTCACCGAATCGATCGTGATTTACGATCAATCACGGATGGAGCTTCGTCAGCTCAGATACGTCGAGGCGGTCGCGCGACACCGGCACTTCACACGGGCGTCCGAGGAGCTCCACATCGCCCAGTCAGCCCTGTCCCACCAGATTCGCCGTCTGGAGGCGGAGCTCGGTACGGAGCTCTTTACCCGCAACAGTCGCTCAGTGACGGTCACCGAGGCGGGAGAGGCCGTGGCCGCGGGTGCGCGGGGCGTCCTCGATCAGGTCGATGGCCTGCGCCATGAGGTGGACGAGCTTCGGGGTCTGGTGCGTGGCGAGATCAGGGTCGGGGCAACGCTGCCGGCCGGGGAGGTCGACGTCCCAGGGGTACTGGTCAGCTTCAGCGAGGCCTACCCCGGGATCGAGGTCGAGCTGCAGGAGGGGACCGCCGGCGACATGCTCGCCCACCTCGCCGAGAACCGAATCGATGCCTCCTTCTGCCTGCTCGCCGAGGACCCCCCGCCCGAGATCGCGGTCGAGCAGCTCAGCGAGGAGGAGATCGTCGCCGCCTTTCCCGGCGGGAGCGGGCCCGGACCGGGAGCGTGTCACCGCCGCCGAGCTCTCCCGCCACACCCTGATCACGCCACGATCCGGCTCCTCGATCAAGCAGGCGGCCGACGAGTTCTTCGCCCGCGCCGGCAAGACGATGGACGTCTCACTCGAGAGCGGCGATCCCTTCCTGCTGCGCTGCCTCGTGTCCAGCGGCTTCGGTGCCGCCGTGCTGCCCTCCTCTCTCACCCTGCGGGAGGGCCCGCCGGTCGACGTCCGGGGCCTGCGCCCGGCCGTGCGCCTGCGCGCCACGCTGATCTGGCACGACCGACGCCACCAGACACCCGCGGCCCGCGCCTTCATCGACTTCATCCGGGCCGAGGCCCCCCAGAACTAAACGGGTTGCTCCTCGGCTTCGCCTGCGGAGCACCCTCGCATCAGACGAACTGCCCGTGGAAGCCGTACGGGATGTGGTGCGGGACCTCGGCGCGCGCCAGCTCGCCGAGGTCGGCGGCGTCCAGCACGAGCAGGAACGATCGGCCGGAGCTCGCGTCGAAGACGACCGAGAGCAGTACCCCCTCGTCCTCGCCCTGCGCTCCGGGCGCCGCGACGAACACCGGCTCGCCTGGGCTGCAGCCAGCCTCGGCCCATTCGGTCTTTGAGCCGGCGTCGACGTCGGCCTTGACGATCGCATCGAGCCAGCCCGACTTCGCGTCGACGCCCCAGACATAGCGGTAGGGCCGCTCGTTGTTGCGCCCGTAGTTGATCCGCGGCAGCTCGAGGCCCTCAGCGAGCTGCTCGTTGGTGACCGCGCCCGAGCCGACGTCGATCCGGAAGCGGCGCAGGTCGCCTCGATCCACCGGCTTCCCCTCCCGCAGACGGTCCAGGTAGAGGTCCTCGACGACCTGCGCGTCGACATAGGTGCACACGTCGACGACCACCGAGCCGTTCTCCTCGTAGGCGTTGGCGTGGTGGAAGCTGAAGAAAGGGTCGGTCTCGAAGGGCCCGGTCGCCTCGCCGGTTCGCCGGTCGACCAGGGTGATCCTGGTGCCGAGCTCCGGCTTCCAGCGGTAGTTCTCGATGTAGGGGCGTCCCGAGAGGGGGACGGTGATCGGGTTCACGACGAATGGGAACTCGGCGAGGACGAGCCAGCGCTCGGTGAGCCCGAAAGAGTGCATGTAGGCGGGCTGCCTGACCGGGAGCTCCGCGATCACCTGGGGCTCGGTGTCCCCGGGACGCAGGAGGTAGAAGCGGTAGCGATTGCGCGGACCTAGCTTGGCCGCGTAGTTCAGCATCCCGCCGCTCCCGCGATCGAGGTGCGGGTGGGCGGTGGTCAACATCCCCGGAGCCTTGTAGGCGACCCCGGCGGTCTCCAGGGTGTCGCCGTCGAATTCGACGGCGATCGGCGTCTCGGTCATCGAGATGTATCGCTCGCCCAGCTTGACCAGATTGACGTTTGCGTTGTCGGTGAGCTTCGGCGAGAAGATCGACATCGCGCGCGCGAACAGCGAACGGCACGGGTCGGTGGCGAACTCCGAGTAGACGATCTCGCCCTTCTCCTGCGCCGCGCGGTACGCCCTGGTCTGGAGGAAGCGGTTCGCGTAGGAGACCTCGCCGTCCGCGATGCCGAAGCGGTGCAGCATCGCGAAGCCGTCGAACCAATGGTTCATCGTCTGGCTGCCGACCTCCCACTTCGCAGGCGCGGTGCGGACCAGCGAGCCCTGCAGCCAGTCGGGGAGCCTGCCCTCCACCGGCAGACGGTCGACGTGGGTCTCGTCATCGAGTGACTCGAACCCGGCGGTCAGGTCCCGCTCGGTCGCGGGCTGGATGGTCTCGGCAACCTGGCTCATGGCTTCTCCTGGATAGTTCAATCCGTACGGTTCGCACCGTATCGTATTCTGCCGCGGATGGCAAAGGCCCGTCTCACCCCGACCTCGTACGTCGTCCTCGGCCTGATCGAGCAGATGCAGCCCGCCTCGCCCTACGACCTCAAGCGTGCGGTGGCGATGGGCGTTGGGCATTTCTGGTCGCTGCCCCACACCCAGCTCTACTCCGAGTGCACCCGTCTGGCCGAGGCGGGCCTTCTCACGGAGCGGCGCGAGGAGGCGGGCAGGCGACGACGCATCTACCGGCTGACCAAGGCCGGGGCTGAGGAGCTCGACCGCTGGCGGGCCGAGCCCACCAGTGAGCTCTATGAGCTGCGGGATGCCGGCCTGCTCAAGCTCTTTTTCGGCGCCGACGCGCGGAAGCTCGCCCCGCGGCAGCTCGAGGCGCACGAGGCCAAGCTCCGCGAGTACGAGGCTTCGCTCGAGGAATGCCGCCGGATCGACGCGCCCGAGGGGATCATTCACGCCATCGAGGCCGGCATCGGACACGAACGCGAGTACGTCAGCTTCTGGAAGCGGCTAGGGCGCTAGGGCGTCGATCAGCTCGCCGAGCCTGTCCGGCGTGGTGAGCGGGGTGATCACCGGGAGCGTGATGCCACCCTCGACGAAGGCGTCCAGCCGCTCGCGCATCTGCTCGGGTGAGCCGAAGATGAACATCTCCTCGATCAGCTCCCACGGCGCCGCGGCCGCCGCCTTCTCGCGGTCCTTGGCATTCCAGGCCTCGACCATCTCGTCGATCCGCTCGCCGTAGCCGAGCCAGCGGTAGAAGGCCTCGTAGACCGGCACGGTGATGTAGGAGGAGAACATGAAGCGGGCGAGCGGCTCGATCTGCTCGCGCTCGCCCGGGAGGCAGAAGAAGCGGCAGAGGAGCTCGAACCCCTCGGGAGCCCCCTCCAGCTGAGCCACGACCCTGGGAAGGCCTTCCAGCGGCAGGAAGTTCGTGAAGGCGCCGTCGCCCTTCTCGACCGCGAGCCGCAGCATCTTGCCCCGCAGCGCGGCGACGATGATCGGCACCCTCTCCTCGGGCGGACGCTCGAGCTTGAAGCCGCCGTCCGTCCGCTCGCCGGCGAGGGCGGTGCGCAGGAAGTCGATCCTCTCCGACATCTTGCTGAGCGGCTTCTCGAACGGCATCGCGTTCCACCCCTCGATGATCCGGTCGGAGGAGGCGCCGATGCCGAGTGCGAAGCGGCCGCGCGAGGCGTCGGCCGCGGCCGCGGCCTCCTGCGCCAGCAGCGCCCGGCCGCGCTGCATCACTCCGACGACGCCGGTTCCCAGCCGCACCTTCTCCGTCCAGGCCGCGCCGAGGAGGAGCGGCGAGAAGCCGTCCGGCCCGTTCGTCTCGCCCGACCAGAGGTCGGTGTAGCCGGCCGCCTCGGCGCGCTTGTAGAGCTCGCCGTTGTCGGCGAGCGCGACGCCGGTGAACGGCACGGTGAGTCCCCATCGCTGCATGCCAAGCGCGACCCTAAATGAAACGGGTTGCTCCCTCATGAAACGGGTGGCGCCTGGCGGCGCCCCCTCGCATTACACCCTCGCATAATGTTGGGATAGGGTCGCCCCATGGAGAGGGTGTCGGCCGGAAGGGCCCAGCTGGACGCGTCGAAGCTCGCCCGCACGGAGATCATCGGCATGGTCGCCGCCGCTTTGCTCGTGCTCAGCCTCTTCTTGGTGTGGTACTCCCTCTCCACCGACCCGAGCGTCGTCCAGCGCGGGAACGATCCGGCCAACTGGGCCTGCGGGGTGGGGGACTCGAGCTGCAGCGGCTGGGAGACGTTCCCGATTCTCCGCTGGCTGCTGATCGCAGCCGCGGCCGCCCCCTTCATCCTCGCCTGGATCGTGGTCCGCGGACATGCCCTCTCCTGGCCCCGCGGAGAGCTGACCGCGATCGTCGGGGCCACCGCCTTCGTGCTGATCGCCTACAACGGTCTCGTCTCCAAGCCCGAGAACGGCCTCGAGATGAGCCTCGGGATCGGCTACTGGCTGGCCCTGCTCGCCTCGATCGGCATCTTCGTCTCGGGAGGCTTCCGCGCGGTGGAGAGCGGCGGCGGCGGCCAGCGAAAACCGCCCGCAACGTTCTAGCCTGACGGTCGGTGGCCGACGCCGACGAACACGTGATCTCGCACGATCTCCGGGACCCGACGCACCCGGACCGAAACCTGGCGCTCGAGCTCGTCCGGGTCACCGAGGCGGGGGCACTCGCGGCCGGCCGCTGGGTGGGCCGCGGCGAGAAGGAGAGTGCCGATGGCGCCGCGGTCGACGCGATGCGGCTGATGCTCGACACCGTGCCGATGGACGGCGTCGTGGTCATCGGCGAGGGCGAGAAGGACGAGGCTCCGATGCTCTACAACGGCGAGGAGATCGGCGACGGCAGCCCGCCACGAGTGGACATCGCGGTCGATCCGCTCGAGGGGACCACCTTGGCCGCCCGGGGGATGCCTTCGGCGCTCTCGGTGATTGCGCTCTCCGAGCGCGGCACGATGTTCGATCCCGGGCCCGTCTTCTACATGGAGAAGATCGCCACCGGACCGCGGGCCGCCGACCTGCTCAGCCTCGAGGACCCGCTCGAGGACCTGGTCCGCAAGATCGCCGAGCGCAAGGGCGGGGAGCCGGGGGACGTCACGGTGATCATGCTCGACCGCCCCCGCCACCAGCAGGCCATCGAGGCCCTGCGTGAAGTCGGCGCGAGCATCCGCTTCATCTCCGACGGCGACGTCGCGGCCTCGCTGTTCGCCGTCATGCCGAACACCGGCATCGACCTGCTCTGGGGCGTCGGCGGCACGCCGGAGGGCGTCCTCTCCGCCTCGGCGATCAAGTGCCTCGGCGGCCGCATCCTCGGCCGGCTCTGGCCCCGCGACGACCAGGAGCGCAAGTCAGCGGAGGGCGCGGGCTACGACCTCGACAGGGTGCTCGACACCGACGACCTGGTGGGAGGGAACGACGTCTTCTTCGCCGCGACGGGCGTCACCGACGGCGATCTGCTGGACGGGGTCCGCTACCTCGACGACGGCCACGCGACGACCGAGTCGCTGGTCATGCGCTCGCGCTCGGGAACCGTGCGCCGAGTCCAGGCAACCCACGACCGGCCGAAGTTGCGCGAGGTGGTCGGCGAGCGCTACGGCTAGCTAGCCGTCGAGGGGCAGAGAGCCGGTGTCGTCCTGCTCGTGCCGGAGCGAGTTGATCACCGCGCCGGCGAGCATCACCAGGCTGATCGCGTAGAACCAGACCAGGGCGATGAGGATGAACCCGATTGTGCCCCCGATCCGGTGCAGGTCGGAGATGTTGTTGAGGTAGAGGGGGAAGATGTAGTTGCCCGCCGAGGTGACCAGCGCGAAGAACAGCGCCCCCGGCCACACGGAGCGCCAAGGCATGTGGCCCTTGGGAACGGCCCAGTAGATCGCCGAGATGATGAGGAAAGTGGCGAATAGGCCGCCGATCACGACGATCGCTGTCCGGACTGCACCCCACTGGTCGAGGCCGAACGGCAGACTGTTGGCACTCGTCAGCACGGCGCTCTCGACTGTCGGCACGGTCACGCTGGCCGCGAGCAGGAGCAGGAGCGCCAGCAACATGACCAGCGACCAACGCTTCTGCTGCACCCACCCGCGGCACTCGACGTGGTAGATCCGGCAGAAGGCCGTGTCCATCGCGCCCCAGAACGAGGCCCCGATCCAGACCCCGCCGACGGCGGCGGCGATGCCGATCGTCGTGGAGCTGGCGCGGACCCGATCGATCGCATGCTGCAGCGTGTCCTGCTCGATGTTCGGGAAGAGACGCTGGATGTCGCGCACGACGCTGAGCTCGATGTCCGAGCTGTTGACGACCTGCCCGAAGATGAAGAGCACGAGCAGTGCGAACGGAAAGACCGCCAGCATCAGGTTGTAGGCGACCATGCCGGAGAGGCCGGTGATGTTCTCCTTGTAGGCGCGGTTCCAGAAGGCCCGCAGCCAGCGGCGCCGCCAGACATGCCAACGCGGGTATGGGGGTGCGTCGGATCGCCCTACGGGCCAGACATTCATGCGTAACGAACTTCCGGAGAGGGGTACGTCGGTGAGCGGCCGGAACTTTCCCCCAAAACGCTTGTTCGTGCCAGGGCGTTCGAATGACAGCCCGTTTTGCGGCGAAGCCCGGTTGCAGGCACGCTTTGTGCTTTGACTTCAAAAAATATAGTGGCTACCATGCGAACGGACGTTTGAGGAAGACTCGCGATTTCTAGGCACAGAGATGCAATTCGACGCGGAGCAGGCTTCACCGCTCCGCGTTTTTCTGGCCTTCAGGGGGTATTTCAGTAAAGGTCGTTTCGTCAGCAGCCGAATTCAGTCAGGCCGGCCAGAGAACTAGGTAGCAGCCAGGAAACCGAACCACAGCCAGGAAGGAAGAGCGTAGGCGAATGCTGGTAGCGGAGATTCAGGAACTTGAAGAAGTAAAGACGCTGGTCACAAAGGGCCAGCAGCTCGGCGTCCTCACCTTCGGCGACGTGGCCACGGCCGTGTCCGAGGTCGAGCTCGACGAGTCCGACGTCGAGGATCTCTACGGGCACCTCGAGAAGGCCGGCATCGAGCTGGTCGAGGACCTCGACCCGGCCCAGAAGGCCGCCGCCGAGAACGAGCGCTCCGACGGCAAGCGGGGTCGCAAGCGCCAGAAGGCGCTCGACCTCAAGCCGGACATGACCACCGATTCCCTGCAGCTCTTCCTCAAGGACATCGGCAAGGTCAGGCTGCTCACCGCCGCCGAGGAGGTCGATCTCGCGAAGAAGATCGAGCGCGGCGACCTCGACGCCAAGCAGAAGATGGTCGAGTCGAACCTTCGACTCGTCGTCTCGATCGCCAAGAACTACCGCAACCAGGGCCTGCCCTTCCTCGACCTCATCCAGGAGGGCACGCTGGGCCTGGTGCGCGCCGCCGAGAAGTTCGACTACCGCAAGGGCTTCAAGTTCTCGACCTACGCGACCTGGTGGATCCGCCAGGCGATCGCCCGCGCGCTCGCCGACAAGGCGCGGACCATCCGCATCCCGGTCCACGTGGTCGAGAAGCTCAACAAGATCGGCCGCGCGGAGCGCAAGCTGGTCACCGAGCTGGGCCGCGAGCCCACCCCGGAGGAGATCGCCGAGGTCACCGGCATCGAGCCCGAGGAGGTCGACTCGATCAAGCGCTCGGCGCAGGCCCCGGTTTCCCTCGAGAAGCCCGTTGGCGACGAGGAGGAGTCGGAGTTCGGCCAGTTCATCGCCGATGAGCGTGCCGAGTCCCCCTTCGAGCGTGCAGCCGAGCTGCTCACCAAGGAGGCGCTGAAGGAGGCCCTCGAGAACCTCTCCTACCGCGAGCGCCGCGTGCTCGAGCTCCGCTACGGGCTCGGCGGCGAGCACCCGCGGACCCTGGACGAGGTCGGCCGGACGTTCAACGTCACCCGCGAGCGGATCCGGCAGATCGAGAACCAGAGCCTCAAGAAGCTTCAGTCGCTGGCTGAGGCTCAGAAGCTCCGCGAAGTCGCCTAAGCCGGCTTCCCTCGTGGCATAGGCTCCTTGCGTACGGTCACGCGAGGAGAGGAGAAGGCATGCTGGTCTTTTTCAGCGCCCGGCGTCTGAAGGGCGATCAGTGGGACGAGTTCCGCAAGGCATGGGGGGGAGGCAGCAACGACACGCCCGAGGGGCTGCCTGAGGGTTCGGTCGTCTACCACGCGCGGAACATCAAGGACGAGAACGAGGTCATCTCGTTTGGGATCTTCGACGTCGACCGGAACTCGCTCGACGTCGTGCGCGGTTCGGCCGAGGACGAGGCCAAGCGCCAGGAGGACATCGCGAAGTACGTCCACGACATCCCGCTCGAAGGGGTCTATGAGGTGGTCGAGGAGCTTCGGCCGTAGCACCCCACTTTTGCTGATCTAGCTGAGCGCGCCCATGCCCGATAGGGCGAGGGATGGGTTTCGACATCAATCAGGCGCTCGCGCACGTCGTTGAGCGGGAGGGATCCGACCTCCACATCAAGGCCGACTCGCCGCCGGTGGCGCGCGTGCATGGAGATCTGTGGGCGTTGCAGGGCTCCGAGGCCCTGGCCGCAAGCGATACCAAGAGCGCGCTGCAGGAGATCCTCAGCCCCGAGCTGCTCGCCGAGTTCGAGGAGAACGGCGAGGCCGACTTCTCTTACGAGCTGCCCGGCGTCTCGCGCTTCCGTGTCAACGCCTTCCGCCAGCGTGGATCCGTCTCGATCGCACTCCGCGCGATCCCCTTCCAGGTCCGGACGATCGATGACCTCGGCCTCCCCGAGGTCGTTCGCCGGCTGGCCGAAGAGCCGCGCGGAATCCTCCTGCTGACCGGGACCACCGGGTCGGGCAAGTCGACGACCCTGGCGGCGATGATCGACCACATCAACTCGACCCGGGCTCGTCACATCGTGACGATGGAGGACCCGATCGAGTACCTCCACCGGGACAAGCTCTCGATCATCAACCAGCGCGAGGTCGGCTCGGACACGAAGAGCTTCCCGCAGGCGATGAGGCGCGTTCTGCGTCAGGACCCCGACGTGATCCTGATCGGAGAGATGCGCGACGAGGAGACCGTGCGCACCGCCCTGTCGGCGGCTGAGACCGGCCACCTCGTCATGTCGACGCTCCACACCCTCGACGCCAGCGAGACGATCAACCGAATCATCGACTTCTTCCCGCCGCACCTCCAGCAGCAGGCGCGGGTGATGCTCGCCTCGACCCTGAAGGGCGCGATCTCGCAGCGGCTGGTGCCGCGGATCGACCGTGAGGGCCGGGTCGCGGTCTCCGAGGTGATGGTCGTCACCGGGCGGATCCAGGACCTGATCCTGAACCCCGAGGAGACCGGGCGAATCACCGAGGTGATCTCGGAGGGTGACTTCTATGGCATGCAGACCTTCGACCAGGCCCTGCTCGGCTATGTCACCGAGGGGGTCGTCTCGGAGGAGGTCGCCATGCAGACGGCTTCGAGCCCGCACGACTTCAAGCTGATGCTCGCCGCCGGGGGCCAGCGCGCGAGCGGAATCGAACAGGTTGTCGGCAACGGCGACGGAGAGCCCGTGGGAGCTGAGCTCGGTTGAGGCAGGCGATCAACAACAACCCGATCGCGCAGGTGGCCGTCCTTGGGGGCCTGGCCGTTCTCGTCGGGCTGTTCTTCATGATGAACATGAAGGGAAAGGGATCTTCGGAGACCGCCTCCACCGCCTCCTCGGCGGCCCCGGCGCCTTCGACCTCGGCGCCACCGGCACCGGCGTCCGGGTCGACGAGCTCTGCCCCGGCCCCGCCTCCCACCACCGGCACGGTGAGTCCCGACGCGCTGGTGCCCGGTCGCGGGCTTCCCAAGCCGGTCGTCACCGCCTGGAAGCAGGGGGACACTGTCGTGCTCCTCGTCGTCCGGCAGGGGGGAATCGACGACCGCCTGGTACGCAACTCGGTGCGGTCACTCTCCAGCGATCGCGGCGTCTCGGTCTTCGTGACCCGGGCGAACCACGTCGCCCGCTACTCGCGGATCACTCAGGGCGTCGGTGTCTCGCAGGCGCCCGCCCTGGTGGTCGTCCGGCCGAAGAGGGTGAGCGGGTCGGTCCCCGAGGCGCAGGTGGACTACGGGTTCCGCGACGCGCAGGGGGTAGTGCAGGCCGTCCACGATGCCGTCTACTCCGGCAAGGACAACCTGCCCTACAGCCCCAGGTGAGGTGTTGCCCCCATGCGGGAGCTGCCTGAGTACCTTCGTCCGGTTCCCGGGCCCGGTGACGGATCCGGACTATCGGCCGCCCAGGCTGCGGCGCCTTGCGCCGAGGAGGCTGGCGGAACTCCTGGTCTGATCGCGCCGAGGAGCCGCGGGCACACCGGCGGCTTCCTCACAGACGCGCTCGTCGAGCTGGGCTACGCGACTCCTGACCAGGTCGAAGCAGGCCATCGCCGCGTCGCGTACCGTGGGCAAGCGGCCGGAGGAAGTTCTCCTCGAGCAGCGGGCGATCAACTCGGAACAGCTCTCGCGAGCCACCGCCGAGCGCTATGGGCTCGACTACGTTGACCTGTCGCTCTTCAGTGTCGACATGGGCGCGGCGAACCTGGTCTCCGCGAAGTCGGCTCGTCAACACCAGGCACTGCCCGTCGCCTTCGTCGACCAGGGCACGCTTCTGCTCACCATGGCCGACCCAACCAACCTGCTCGCGCTCGACGACGTCCAGATGGCCACTGGCATGAGCTGTGCGGTGGCGGTCGCCCCCGCCGCCGACATCGAGTCACTGGTCACCAAGATCGGGACGATGCAGAGCACCATCTCCGACGCCATCACGGAGGGCGAGGCAGAGGCGGAGGCGGAATCCGAGGAGGCGCCCGCCGAGATCACCGACCTGCGCGCGTCGGCTCAGGACGGCCCCGTGATGAAGCTGGTCAACAGCATCCTGGGGCAGGCCGTGGCGGAGGGCGCATCCGACATCCATTTCGACCCCGAGGACGGCGACATGCGCATCCGTTTCAGGATCGATGGAGTCCTGCAGGAGAGTGCGCGGGTGCCGAAGCGGATGGTCGCGGGGGTGGTATCACGCATCAAGATCATGAGCGAGCTGGACATCGCCGAGAAGCGGCTTCCGCAGGATGGCCGGGTGGGAATCCGGATCGACGATCGTCGCGTGGACCTGCGAGTCACGACTCTCCCCACCCAGACTGGCGAAGGGGTGTCGATCCGCATCCTCGACGAGGCGGATGCGCTCAGGACGCTCAACGACCTCGGCATGGTCGGGGACCAGCGGCAGCGTTTCGAGACCTCGTTCCGGAAGCCTTACGGAGCCGTCCTGGTCACGGGCCCCACCGGGGCCGGCAAGTCGACCACCCTCTACGCCGCCCTGCAGGAGCTCAACGGGGTGGACAAGCACATCGTCACGATCGAGGATCCCGTCGAGTTCAGGCTGCAGGGCGTGAACCAGATCGGCGTCCATCGCAAGGCCGGGCTGACGTTCGCCACGGGCCTGCGCTCGGTGCTGCGGGCGGACCCGGACGTGATCATGGTCGGCGAGATCCGGGACAGCGAGACCGCTCGCATCGGGATCGAAGCCGCCCTCACCGGGCACATGGTGCTGACGACGCTGCACACGAACGATGCGCCCGGGGCGATCACCCGCCTGCAGGAGATGGGGATCGAGTCCTTCCTCACCTCGTCGGCAGTGGAATGCGTCGTGGCCCAGCGGCTGGCCCGCGTGCTCTGCGCCCACTGCAAGCGGCGCGTCGTCATTCCGCAGGCGTCGCTCTCCGAGTCCGGGTTCCGGGTCGGCACCGACGTCGAGGCCTTTGAGCCGCTCGGCTGCCCGCGCTGCCACGGGAGCGGGTACCGTGGCCGGCTGGGGATCTACTCGGTCATGGTGCTCAGCGAGCGCATCAAGGAGATGGTCGTGGGCATGGTCCCTGAGGCCGACATCGCCTCTCTGGCAGTGCAGGAGGGGATGCTCACGCTGCGTCAGTCGGGCTTGGAGAAGGTCCGAGCCGGCCTGACCAGCATCGAGGAGGTCGCACGGGTCGCTTCGTGACCGCACGCCCGCGACCCCAGTTTTGGGTCTCAAGCGGTGAGCGCCAACGGACGATTGGTAAGGGACATGGAAGCCGCCGCTGCCCCCACACGCACCTACGACTTCGCCGAGGTCCTCACGAAAATGGCCGCGGACAACGCCTCGGACGTCCATCTCAGCCCGGGCTTTTGCCCGGCGATTCGCGTGCGCGGCAAGATCGTCGCACTGGAGGAGTATGCGCCGCTGACGCCGCAGGAGACCCGCGACACCGTCTACAGCCTGCTCAATGACGATCAGCGCAAGCGCTTCGAGTCTCACAAGCAGCTCGACCTTGCCTACGCCGTTCCGGGCGTCGCCCGCTTTCGCGTCAACTGCTTCTTCCAGCGAGGATCGATCAGCGCGGCGTTCCGCCGCATTCCACATCAGATCCCGAAGCTGGACGAGCTGGGGTTGCCCCGGATCTTGGAGGAGCTGACCAGAAAGCCTCGCGGTCTGGTGCTCGTGACCGGGCCGACGGGCTCGGGGAAGTCAACCTCGCTCGCGGCGATGCTCGACATCATCAACGAGGAGCGGGACGAGCACATGCTCACGATCGAGGACCCGATCGAGTTTCTCCACAACCACAAGCGCTGCGTGGTCAACCAGCGTGAGATCGGGGCGGACGCCGTGGATTTCGCCAGCGCACTGAAGTCGGCGCTCCGCGAGGACCCGGACGTGATCCTCGTCGGCGAGATGAGGGACCTCGAGACCATGTCCACCGCGCTGACCGCGGCCGAGACCGGGCACCTCGTCTTCGCCACCCTTCACACGCAGTCGACCGCGCAGACAGTCGACCGGATCATCGACATCTTCCCGGCCCAGCAGCAGGCCCAGGTGCGAATGCAGCTCTCCATCGGCTTGCAGGGCGTCGTGACGCAGCAGCTGCTTCCGACGGCCGACGGGGCGGGCCGCGTGGTGGCCAGCGAGGTGCTGATCCCGACCCCGGCGGTGCGCAACCTCATCCGGGAGGGCAAGACGCACCAGATCTACTCGGCGATTCAGACCTCCGGCGCGATCGGGATGCAGACCATGGACGCGCACCTCGCCCAGCTCGTCCGCCTCGGCAAGGTGTCTCAGCAGCTCGCGCTGGAGCGGGCCTCGGTGCCCGAGGAGCTCAAGCGCCTGCTCGGGGCGGCGCCGCCGGCCAGCAACGGCGCGGCGACGGCAATGACTAACGGAGTCTGAGATGAGCACGTACGCATTCCGCGCCGTCGACCTGGGCGGCGTGCCATCCAGAGGTGAGGTCGACGCCGAGACCAAGGCCCAGGTCACCGAGCAGCTTCGCGAGCGCGGGCTGATCGTCCTGGACGTCTCCGAGAAGAGCGAAGCCTTCAAGCTCGAGAGTGCCTTCGATCGCTTCCGATCGATCAAGACCCGGGATCTGTCCGTATTCGCTCGGCAGTTCGCCACCCTGATCGCGTCGGGCATGCCGATGCTCCGGTCGCTGTACACGCTGGAGGACCAGACGGAGGACGAGAGGCTCAGCAACGCGATCGCAGGTGTGCGCAACGACGTCGAGGCGGGCAGCTCGCTCGCGGACGCGATGGGAAGGCGCCCCCAGATCTTCGACAAGCTCTTCCGGGCGATGGTGCGCTCCGGTGAGAGCTCGGGGCGTCTCGACGATGCGCTCGAGCGGATCGCCTTCCAGCTCGAGAAGCTGGATGCGCTGAAGCGCGAGATCCGATCGGCCGTGCTCTATCCGGCTTTCGTCTTCGCCGCAGCGATGGTGATCATGCTCGCGGTCGTGATCTTCATCGTCCCGATCTTCGCGGAGGCGTTCAAGGAGGCCGTCGCGGACCAGCCTGGTGAATCCGCGTCTCTGCCGACCCTGACGCAGCTCATGATCAACTTCTCGAACTTCCTCAAGGGGTACTGGTTCATCTGGGTCCCCGGCATGATCGCCCTGGTGATCGGCTTCTTTCAATGGAAGAAGACCGAGCGCGGGCGGGCGCAGTGGGATCTGGTGAAGCTCCGGTTGCCGATCCACATCGGCGACATAGTCCAGAAGGCGTCGGTGGCGCGTTGGTCCCGGACGTTCTCCGGCGCAGTTGCCTCGGGTGTGCCCTTGCTCGAATCGATCAAGCTGACCGGGCAGACCGCCGGCAATTACCAGGTGGAGAAGGCGATGGAGGAGGTCTACGCCTCGGTGCAGAGCGGCGGCACGCTGGCCCATCCGATCGAGGAGGCCTCGGTGTTTCCGCCGATGGTCGGCCACATGGTCTCGGTTGGCGAGGAGAGCGGTCAGCTCGAGCACATGCTCAGCAAGGTCGCCGACTTCTACGAGACCGAGGTCGACTCGAAGGTGAAGGCGCTCACCTCCCTGATCGAGCCGGCGATGATCGCGATCGTCGGCGGGATGGTGGGATTCATCGTGATCGCGATGTACCTGCCGCTCTTCTCGCTCTACGACAAGATTCGGTAGAGGCGACCGCGCCGGCGCTCGGCCTGGACGCAAGTTCGACGCCAATCTCCTAAGCACTATTGAGGGACTTGCTAAAGGCGGGTGCCCCCGGGCCGATTCAAGCGGCGTAAGGGAAATAGCCAGGGCCTCGGTGTTAAAAGGCAAACTCGTCGCGAGGCGGGGACGCAAAGCCAACGTGGCTCTGAGAGAGATCTCAGGGCCAGCCGGGCTCCCACCGGGGTTAAAGACTCCCAGGAGGCACGGGGCTCTGGCAGCAACTGAACCAAGGAGGTTCAAATGCTGTTGAAGCTCCGAGAGCGGATGTCCAGCGAGAAGGGTTTCACCCTGATCGAGCTGCTGGTCGTCATGCTCATCATTGGAATCCTGGCCGCGATTGCTATTCCGACGTTTTTCAACCAGCGGAACAAGGCCAGCGATTCGAGCTCCAAGGAGATGGCTCACACCGCTCAGATCGCGGCGGAGACCATCGCCACTGACAACAATGGTTCCTACACGACTGTCGCCCCCGGCACCCTGGCTGCGATTGACGCCTCGGTCCGGACGGCGCCCGGCAGCCCGCCGAAGCCGTATGTGAGCGCCGCGAGCGGGACCGCCGACAGTTGGACCGTGACCGTCACCTCATCGACCGGGAACACGTTCTCGGTCGCCAAGGCGACCGGCACGGGCGCCCTGACGTATCCCTGCACCGTTTCCGGGACCGACAGAGGCGGTTGTCCGAGCAGCGGCTTCTGGGGCTAACCCAGCTAGCCGATCTGCGTGAGCTCGAGAGAGCCTCACGCGAGGGGAGGGCGGGCCTTCGGGCCCGCCCTTTTCCTTTACCTGGACGCTGATTCACCCTGACGGGCATCTGAGGCTCATACGGTCGGCCAGTTCCCCCACTCCTGGGTATGGGCGGGTTCACGCTGGGTGCCGATTCAAGCGGCGTAAGGGAAATAGCCAGGGCCTCGGTGTTAAAGGGCAAACTCGTCGCGAGGCGGGGGCGCAAAGCCAACGTGGCTCTGAGAGAGATCTCAGGGCCAGCCGGGCTCCCACCGGGGTTAAAGACTCCCAGGAGGCACGGGGCTCTGGCAGCAACTGAACCAAGGAGGTTCAAATGCTGTTGAAGCTCCGAGAGCGGATGTCCAGCGAGAAGGGTTTCACCCTGATCGAGCTGCTGGTCGTCATGCTCATCATTGGAATCCTGGCCGCGATTGCTATTCCGACGTTTTTCAACCAGCGGAACAAGGCCAGCGATTCGAGCTCCAAGGAGATGGCTCACACCGCTCAGATCGCGGCGGAGACCATCGCCACTGACAACAATGGTTCCTACACGACTGTCGCCCCCGGCACCCTGGCTGCGATTGACGCCTCGGTCCGGACGGCGCCCGGCAGCCCGCCGAAGCCGTATGTGAGCGCCGCGAGCGGGACCGCCGACAGTTGGACCGTGACCGTCACCTCATCGACCGGGAACACGTTCTCGATCGACAAGGCGACCGGCACGGGCGCCCTGACGTATCCCTGCACCGTTTCCGGGACCGACAGAGGCGGTTGTCCGAGCAGCGGCTTCTGGGGCTAACCCAGCTAGCCGATCTGCGTGAAGCTCGAGAGAGCCTCACGCGAGGGGAGGGCGGGCCTTCGGGCCCGCCCTTTTCCTTTACCTGGACGCTGATTCACCCTGACGGGCATCTGAGGCTCATACGGTCGGCCAGTTCCCCCACTCCTGGGTATGGGCGGGTTCAAGCTGGCCGCCGATGCAAGAGCAGAGGCTCCGGACCCTTATGGAACTATTCAAGCTGACAAGGATCGGCCGTGACGAGGCCGGCATCGCCATCGTCGAGGTGCTCGTAAGCGCCCTCGTCCTGCTGATCTTTTCCGTCGGTGTCGTCACGGTCCTGACTGGGTCGACGCGAGCGACGGCTCAGGAGCGTCACCGCGGGCAGGCGAACGCTCTTGCTGAGCAGGAGCTCGAGCGGGTGCGCTCCCTCCGCATCATCGAGCTGACGTCGCTCAACTCCACCAGGTGGGTGCTCGACGACGGCACGCAGGTCGCGACCGGCTGTCCAACATCGGGGGCCCAATCGAGACAGACCTGTTACACGATCACTTCGACTTCTGAATTCCGGGACGAGCCCGCCGCCACGAACGGTTGCTCCGCCGGGTCGGGCTCCCGCGACTACCTGGTCCTCACCGTGAGCGTCAGCTGGACCGGCATGGGGGCGCTTCATCCGGTGAGGACGGCAACGATCGTCTCGCCCCCGAGCGGCTCGTTCGTCCCGAACAGCGGCTCCGTGCTCGTCAACGTGACCGACTCCCGCAACGTTGGGATCTCCGGCGTCGCGCTGTCCGGCTCCGGCCCCGGTTCGTTCAGCGGTTCCACCAACGCGACGGGCTGCGTGCTGTGGCGCAACGTGCCGGTCGGGACCTACACGATGTCTGTCGGCGGCACGGCTGCCGGCATGGTGGATCAGAACGGCAACGCGCCCGCTAACCAGCCGGTGAGCGTCGTCGATCAGGGCACCAACACGGTCAACCTCCAGTACGACCGGCCGGGCTCGATCCAGGGCATCACCTTCCGCACCCGCGACTACTCGAACGGCCTGGTCGCCTCATCTGCTGACTCGGTGATCGTCAGCAACACCGGCATGCAGGTCGCCAAGCAGTTCACACCGGTTGGTGGCGGGCGGGCGGCATCGATCTCGACGACGTCGACTCTCTTCCCATTCACCTCGCCCTACGCCGTCTACGCCGGGACATGCGCGTCGAACACCCCGCCGGCCGGGCCGATGCTGGGCAACTCGACGGTCCCCGCGGCGGGTGCCGGCACGCTAGCCCCGCCGGGCTACATTCAGCTTCCCTCGCTGCAGGTCACCGTTTGGAGCGGCACCAGCACCGCGCCAGGTAGCCGTCTCTCCGCCGCCAAGGTGACTGCCAGGGACACCGGCTGCAACTTCACCCGGACTCTGACTAACTCGACGAACACGAACGGCCAGGTCCCGACCGGCGGCGACATCGGACTCCCGTATGGCACATATGACGTCTGCGCCCAGAACTCCGCGGGAACCGACAAGAGGACCATCACCGGCGTCGACCTGACCTCAGCGGGCGCCACCGGAACGACCCTCGACATCTTCCTGGGCGGCCAGCCGGCGGGGACGTGCCCATGAGGGATGAACGCGGAACCACCATGATCGAGCTGCTGGTCAGCATCAGCGCGACGCTGATCGTGATGATGGGCGTCGTCACCCTGACAACGACCGTCCTCCATCATCAGGACCGGATCAACCGCCGCGTGGACGCGAACTCGCGCGGGCGACCGGTGATGACCCGCATGGTCCAGGAGCTGCACTCCGCCTGCGTGACCTCGCACATCGTGCCGGTCCGGACGGGCAGCACCGGGACCTCGATCACCTTCCTCTCGAAGAGCGGCTCGGCGGTCGGCCCGACCCCCGACCTTCACACGATCTCCATGAGCGGCTCGACGCTGAGGGAGTCCGTCTTCCCGGCGACGGGCGGCACGGCCCCCACGTGGACCTTCTCAGGGGCCCCGTCGTCGAACCGCGAGCTGCTGACAAACGTGGCCGCGCCGGGAGGCGTGATCTTCCGCTACTACGACTTCGTCAACGGAGGGCTCTCCACGACTCCGCTGCCCACACCGCTGAGCGACACGAACGCCGCCAGGGTCTCCTACGTGACGATCGCGTTCACGATTTCCCCGAGGGCTGGGGTCTCCAGTCAGGACCTCGGCTCGCCGATGTTGCTCAACAGTGGCGCGGACCTGCGCCTCGAGAACGCCGGCCAATACCCGAACCAGGACAACCTGCCATGCATTTGATCAAGGCGACCAAGAAGCGGCTCCGAGTTCTGAGAGAGGAGGACGGCTACTCCATGCTCGCCGTGATCGGCGCCATCGCCGTCACGACGATGCTGGTGAGCGCGGCGGTCGCCGCCACCAATGACGACCAGACCTTCCTCCGCCGGGACATCAACCAGAAGCGGGCGTACGCGGCGGCGCAGGCCGGGATCGCCGACTACACCTACCACCTCAACACCGACAGCGGCTACTGGGCCCGCTGCACGAGCGTGCCGGCACCCAACGCCGTGAACCTCAACATGAACGGAAATCCGACCAACACCAGGCCGGTGCCCGGGGTCACCGACGGCTCTCGCTATGGCATCGAGCTTCTTCAGGCCAGCACCAGTCCTGGTGGCTCCCAGTGCGATTCGCAGAATCCCAACGCGACCATGCTCGAAGCGAGCGGAGCGAACACCGGGACGTTCCGAGTCCGGTCCACTGGCTTCTCGGGGACGGGGAAGGTGTCGATCGTCGCGACGTACAAGCAGGCGACGTTCCTGGATTACGTGTACTTCACGCAGCTGGAGACGTCCGATCCGGTCACCTATGGATTCCCGAATCCTTCGGCGGCGCTTACCGGCGCGTACTCGCAGTGCACCAAGTTCCGGCGCGATGGCCGCGAGAGCGCGCCGATCCCGGGCACGAGCAACCAGTTCTGCGACCAGATCGTTTTCGTCGGCGGCGATCAGATCGACGGGCCGCTGCACACCAACGACGACCTGCGAGTCTGCGGGAGCACGACGTTCGGTCGCAACGGCGCCGACGTGACCGAGGTGAGCGCTCCTCCGGTCGGCTGGGCACACGGCAACAACTGCACGGCGAGCCCCACGTTCAGAGCGCCCCTGGTGACGCGGGCCCCGGTCCTGACCCCGCCCGCCACGAACACCACCTTGAAGGCCATCGCCGGGCCGAGCAACACGTTCACCGGCCGAACGAAGATCGTCCTGAACGGGAACAGCATGACCATCACGACCAACACGGGCCAGACGATCGGTCCGGTTGCTGTTCCCAGCGACGGCGTGGTGTACGTGCAGAACGGGGCCGGCTGTTCCAACTCCTACTCGCCATTCACGACCGCCTATCCGGCGACATCGGGTTGCGGAAACGCGATCGTGCATACGGCGTCGGGGGGCTCGTACAGCGGCCAGCTGACCATCGCGGCCGAGAACGACGTGATCATCGACGGCGACATCCGCCGCTCGAGCAGCTCGGCGGATCTCCTCGGCCTGATCGCCAACAACTTCATCCGGGTCATGCACCCGGTCTGCGAGAGCAACGATCTTGGCTGTGCGGGGGGGACGGGAGTGCCCGGCTCGGTCAGCGAGCAGGCGGCGAAGGGTGACTGTGACGCAGACAACGACGGCAACCGGGGCGTGAACGGCACCGGCTCGAACTCGAACCTGAATATCGATGCCGCCCTCCTCGCCATCGATCACTCATTCATCGTGGACCACTACGACTGCGGGGGCAGCCTGGGAACGCTGACCGTGAATGGGGCGATCTCCCAGAAGTTCCGCGGCGCGGTGGGGACGACCGGAGGGACGGGCTACATCAAGGACTACAACTACGACGACCGCCTTCGCTTCCAGGAGCCACCGCACTTCTTCGATCCGGTGCAGTCGGCCTGGCATGTCCAGCGGGAGACCCTCGGGTAACGCATGCTCCCGGTCGCATCACTTGCGTTCGTCGGCGGGATCGTCACGGGCAGCTTCGTCGGCGTCGTCGCCCATCGGCTGCCACGGGGCCACTCGATCGTGGGGCCGCGGTCAGTCTGCGATTCATGCAGCACGCAGATCGCTGCATACGACAATGTGCCGGTCCTCTCCTGGCTGCTGCTCCGCGGTCGCTGCCGTAGCTGCGAGGCGGCGATCCCCGCCCGATACCCGCTTGTGGAGCTCGCGGTCGGCGTTGCGTTCGCCGCCACCGCGGTCGTCTTGCGGCACGACCCGGCCCAGCTCGCCCTTGGACTGCTCTTCGTCGCGATCCTCGCCGCGATCACCCTGACGGATCTCGAGCGAAGGGTGATCCCCAACGTGATCCTGCTGGCCGGGGCAGTTGCAGGCGTCGCGGTGGTGGCTGCCACCGATCCCTCGAGCCTCCCGGACCGCGCTATCGCGGCCGCAGCAGCAGGCGGGCTCCTGCTCGTTTTCGCCCTCGCCTATCCGCGTGGGATGGGGATGGGAGACGTGAAGCTTGCTGTGGTGATGGGGCTGTACCTCGGGGTGTCGGTAGCTCCGGCACTGCTGATCGCGGTGCTGGTCGGAACCGTCGCGGGGACCGGGGTCATGCTTGCCCACGGCACCGCCGCCCGGAAAGTCGGGGTCCCGTTTGGGCCGTTCCTGGCCCTGGGCGGTGTGATCGCACTGCTCGTGGGCCCAGAGCTCATCGACTGGTACCTGAACGCATTCGTTCGCTAGGCGAGCGTTTCATCAGTCTTTGGTATGCGGCTCGGCACCAGTCCGGCCGATGGGAGAGGAGGCGCGAGGAGCGCCCTGCCAATGATCTCTGGACTCTCAACACGCAAGAAGACAGGCTCCGTCGGCCTCGACATCACGTGCGACAGCATCGCCGCCACCGAGGTTCAGAACGGTGCGGCGGTGGGCCGGACGGCGATCGTCCCGCTCCAGCCGGGCGTCGTGAAGGAGGGCGATCTCGTCAACCGTGAAGTGCTCTCCGACGCGCTCAAGGACCTGTTTGCCAGGCACAAGCTGAGCAAGACCGTCCGTGTCGGCGTGGCCAACCAGCGCGTCGTCGTCCGCAGCCTCCAGCTGCCCCTGATCGAGGACGACGCGGAGTTGGAAACCGCGATCCGCTTCCGGGCCCAGGAGGCGATCCCGATGCCCCTCGACCAGGCGGTTCTCGACCATCAGGTCGTCGCAAGGCGGGACGGTCCTGATGGCAACCGAGTGATGGATGTGCTCGCGGTGGCAGCCCGCCGGGACATGGTCGTGGCGCTGCTGGAGGCCGTCCGGTCCGCCGGCCTGCAGCCCGTCGGCATCGACCTCTCCGCCTTCGGCATGCTCCGGGCCCTCAGAGATCGCTCGGTGCCCAGGGCGGAGGAACTGGGGGAGATGCCCCTCCCGACGAGCCTCTACTGCCACCTCGGCGACGTCACCAACCTGGCCGTCGCACGCGGGAACGAGTGCGTGTTCGCGCGAGTCAGCCCCTTTGGAATCGAGACGATCGCCGATCGTCTCGCGAGCCGGCAGGGACTCTCGATCGATGACGCACGCGAGGTGATCATGGAGGTGGGGCTCGAGGAGGATGTGGAGGCCTTCCGTCAGGAGGACGCGCAGGTGGTACGCGAGGGACTCGAGGAGGGCGCCACCAAGCTCGCCGAGGAGCTCCGGATGTCCATGGACTTCTACGGCGCCCAGGACGGCGTGACGCCGGTCGATCGCGTTGTTCTCTGTGGCCCCGGGAGCACCATTCCCGGGCTGCCCGAACGGATCCAGGCCGGCCTGACCCTCGACGTCTCCGTCGATCTTCCCGCGGCGCTCGCGCACCTCGACCAGGAGGACGCCGCGCGACTGACCGTGTCCTACGGGCTGGCGTTGGACGAGTGACCTGAGATGCGTCCCGTCAACCTCATTCCGAAGGATGAACGCCGCGGTGACCGCGCCGCGATGCGGACAGGCGTCGCCTCGTACGTCCTCCTCGGTGCGCTTGTCATGGCCGTTCTGGCGGTCGCCGTCCTCGCGCTGACGAGCAAGCAGATCTCCGACCACAAGTCGGAGATCGCGCAGCTGCAGCAGCAGGAGCAGGCGGCCGTGGCAAAGGCTCAGAGCCTGCAGTCCTTTACGACTTTCAGAGCGGCTCAGGAGGCTCGCTCGGGCACGATCACGAGCCTTGCCCAGAGCCGCTTCGACTGGCAGCGGGTGCTCGACGAGTTCGCGCGAGTGATCCCGTCCAACGTCTGGCTCATCAAGCTTGCCGGGACGGTGGACCCCACCGTCGCGGTGACGGATGGGCCGGACCTCCAGACGCGGGACGCGGCGACTGGTCCCGCCCTCGAGATGGTGGGCTGCGCGTCCAGCCAGGATGCCGTCGCCGGCCTGATCGCGAATCTCCAGGAGATCGACGGCGTCACCCGCGTCGGCCTGGAGTCGTCGGAGCGGCCGGATGCGACCCAGGGCACCGCCACCGCCGCTCCTACGACCTCGGACTCGAACGCCACGACCACTGACTGCCGCACCCGCGACTTCATCACCCAGTTCAAGATCCTGCTCGCCTTCGACGAGGTGCCGACGCCGGCGACCGCCTCGTCCACGCCCTCCGTCCCACCGGGCGTCCCGACGTCCGGGGGCTCCCAGCTCACCTCGAGTTCGAGCACGGGGGGCTGACATGAGGTCGAACGAGCGAACGATCATCGTCGCAGTGGCCATCGTCGCCCTGGCCGCCGCCTTCTATCTGCTGGTTCTGGGACCGAAGCGCGACAAGGCCAGCGAACTGACGAGCCAGATCGACCAGCTGAATGGCTCGATCTCGGCCGCCGAGCAGCAGGCGAGCTACGGCGAGCAGGCGCGTCAGGAGTTCCCCAAGTTCTATGGCCGCATGGTCGTCCTGGGCAAGGCCGTCCCGGGCGAGGCCGATACGGCCTCGCTCCTGGTGCAGCTCAACGGGATCGCCGACCGGTCGAAGATGGAGCTCCGGGCGATCGCCCTGAACCAGGGTGGCGCCACCGCGGCGACCACTGCGCCTGCGCCCACGCCCGCGCCCGCCGCACCGAGCACGGGATCGGCGCCGACCGCGGCGGCCAGCACGGCGGCATCGACCGCGAGCACCGCAAGCACGGCGGGTTCCACGACGCCGACAACCGGGTCCTCGCCCACTCCTTCGCCCACTGCCAGCCCTGCGCCCGCGACGGAGGCGACCGCCGCATCGCTGCCCGTTGGCTCGGTGGTCGGCCCAGCGGGACTTCCAACCCTGCCTTACACCGTCACCCTGCGGGGAACCTACTTCGACGTCGCGAACTTCATCGGGGGAGTCGACGGACTGGTGAAGCCGGTTGCCGACGGAACCCAGCTGTCGCCCGACGGACGGCTCCTCACGGTCAACGGATTCAGCCTGCAACTCAGCGGCACGGGCTCGTCGCCGACGCTGAAGGCGAGCTTCGTGGTCACCGCCTTCTCCAGCGGAGACCTGGGGCTCACCGCCGGGGCGTCCTCGTCCGGGCCGGCCCCGGTGAGCCCCGGTGAGACCCAGGTGCAACCCGCGAGCGCGGTGGTGGCCAAGTGAAGCTCTGGAAGCTGCAGAAGTTTGCCGGGGACGTTGTCTACGACCTGCGGAGCAAGAATCTGCTCCTGCCGGCCGTGGCGCTTCTGGTCGCGCTCGTCGCGGTCCCGGTGCTCATCGCCCGATCGGGTTCGGATGGATCGGCGGGCGCCTACGGGCTCGGCGGCGCGACCTCGGCCACGACTCCGCCTGAGAGCGAGAACGCCGTCGTCGCCTACAACCCCGGCGTCCGCAACTTCAAGAAGCGCCTCAGCCATCTCGGCCCGAAGAATCCGTTCACACAGCAGTACACGAACTCTCCGGCGTCGCCCTCGCCCGGCGCCGATTCGCTGGGGCAGGCCCTCAGCGACTCATCGACGAGCGGCAGCTCGGGCATTGGCGGGGGCAGCACGGGTGGCGGAAACTCGGGCGGCGGCGGCAAGTCCCCCGGAAAGGTCACCCAACAGAAGACAACCTACTTCTGGTGGGAGTCGGACGTGCAGGTCGGCGAGGCCGGAACGCCCCTGACGACGATGAACAGCGTCAAGCCCTTCCAGTTCCTGCCCAGCCCGGACAAGCCCGTGCTCACCTACATCGGCACGGTCAGCGGGTCCCAGGCCGTGTTCCTGGTCTCCAACGACGTCTCGAGCATCGGCGGCGAGGCCACCTGCTTCCCGAGCGTCGACGCCTGCCAGCTGCTCGGCCTGAACCCCGGCAAGGGCGCCGACCTGATCTACGGACCGGACGGCAAGACCTACCACGTCCAGGTGCTGCAGGTACGGCGCGTGACGAGCTCCAAGCCGCCCAGCTTCTGAGCCGGGCCAGCACTTCACAAAGTAAAGCTTTGCCGCTATCCTGGCCTGGTGATGGACCGCGAATGCCCCGTCTGCCGGACGGCGGACGTTATATCCGGCAAGTGGACGCTCCTGATCATCCGCGACCTGGCGGACGACTCGCTTCGGTTCTGTGAGCTGGAGCGGTCCCTCGAGGGCATCAGCCCACGCACGCTCTCCCTGCGCCTGAGGGCGCTCGAGGAGGAGGGCATCGTCGAGCGCCGCACCTTCCCCGAGGTGCCGCCCCGCGTCACCTATCAGCTCACCGACAAGGGCCGCGCCCTCGTCCCGCTGATCGACGACATGCGCTCGTACGGCCGCCGCTGGCTCCCAGTGCAGGAGCGCGAGCCGGCCGCCGCATCTGTCTAGGGCCCAACCCCCAAAACCGGCAATGAAGGGGAGGGGCCCCAAGCGCCCAGAGTGACTTGTGAGCAGTTTCCTGGCTGTCAGCCAGGAAAACGCTCACGATCCGTCTTCCGGCCGGCTCGCGAACGGTTTCGAGCGATTGACCCCCATATACGGGGGCTAACTGCACGAAATCGTCGTCGACTCGACCAGCGCTCGGCCCGCCCTCCTTCATTGCCGATTTTGATTCCCCGATTTTGATTCCCCGATTTTGGGTTTTTGCTGCAAGTCCACTGTCATCGGCAGGAACGCAGGCGCCCGCGGGCAATCCGGTCTGCGTGACCACGCTTGAGAGCACCACCGAGCGCCTCGAGGAGGCACTGCGGCGCCTCGCCGTCGAGGCGGCCGATGTCCTCGAGGGGCTGCTGGCGAATGGGGCGGAGATGCCATTCGACCTGGAGCCGACCGACGACGGGCCGCTGCCGATGTACTCCTACGCCCCCCTGACGGGGCAGTTCATCGAGCGCCACCTGGCTGAGCTGCGGCGCCTGGAGGCCTTCGTCGAGGTGCGCGAGATCGCAGGCGAGGAGGCCGCGATCGGCTTCCTGATCGGCCTCTGGGAGGGAAAGACCGAATTCGAGTTGGCGGGTGACCGCCTGCGCGGGGCGATCGACGCGGTCGTCTCGATGATCTCCTCCGACTCGGATGAGGCGACTCCGGCGGGCGAGGTGATCGTCCCGCTGATCGGCTTCCACATGCCCGTCAACGAAATCGAGCTCGATGGGGTTCGGATCGTGCGCTCCGACCAGGTTGAGGACGCGCCGGTCGACGCGATCGACGCCACGCGCTCCGGGGGACGCGGGAAGCCCGGCTTTCTGGCCTGCCTGAGCTGCGGGCTGGCGACGGTGGCTCCCGCCGCCGCCGTCGCGGACGACCTTCGCCGCGCCCTGCGCACCATGCGCCTCTTCCGGCCTGGCGCGGTCGGGCTACACGCCCACGGCTGGGCCAAGCGCTCAGGCGGCTGGGAGCGGTTCGGCACTGGTGTCGGCCGCCCGCGCCAGGGCGGCTACCGCCTGACCGGCAACGAGGCCGGGGAGCTGGAGAGCTTCTCCCGCATGCTGGCCGAACGGGAGACGCGCATACCCTCGCTCGACTGGGCAGCATCCCGCTTCGAGCTCGGCGCGGAGCGCTCCTCCCTGATCGAGGCGCTCAGCGACTACCTGCTCGCCCTTCGTGGACTGCTCGAGGGTGGCGGTGCCGCCAGCACCTCGCTCTCGGCACGGGTCGCGGCGCTCGCCTGCGAGCCGTTCGAGCGCGAACAGGGCCGCGTCACCGTGGAACGGGCCCTGGCGATCGAGCGCAAGCTGATGAGCGGCGGCCGTTACAAGCCGGTCGCCGGCGCCTCGCCTCTGGATGTGATCGCCGAGGTCGAGGAGCTCCTGCGCCGCCTGCTGAAGGGCATGGCGACCGCCCAGCTGGGTGGCGATCTGCGGGTCGCGGCGGACGAGATTCTGCTCTCAGAGGGCCTCTCGGCCATGCACGTCGACACTCCCGGAATCCAGGAGACGGCCGAATGGCGGATCCCGGACCCGATTCCCGTTGACGCGCTCGACCTCTCCGCGATCTCCGACGCCCATCTGGGAACCGCCGAGATCGAGGTACGCCGGTCCGAGGTCGAGGAGCACACCGAAACCCAAACTACGTCGGAGACGAACGAAATCACCGATTTGTCTGTCCGCAGGGGCGGGGAGGATCGTCAGCCGACGACCAGGATCATCGTCGATGAGGTCGAACTACCCGACCTAATGGGCCCTGAGAGCGACCATCGCGCTTCGACCCCGCCACCCGATTTCGGGGGTCGCGCGGATTGGTTCGCGGCCGGAGACGGCGAGCCGGAATGGCCGGCGTTCGCGAGCCCGAGGCGCAAGCAGAAGCACGACGCCGAACGGGAGCCGTCCACCGATCGTGTCCGCTACCTCTTCCCGGTCCCCGACGCGACCGACTGGGAAATCGGCGAGCTCAGATACGAGCCCAAGCGGACGAGCTAGGCCGTGCCTGAGGCCGCCAGGGCCTCGCGCTGCTCCTCTGACGCGAACAGGTAGCGGTCGATCTTGAGCAGGGCTTCGAGATCGTGCACATCCTCGTCGAGGTAGGGGATCCGGATTACGGCCTTCGGCTGGAGTTCCCGCCGGAGGTGCTCGACGTTGCGCGCGTCGCGCTCGGCGAGGGCCTGGTAGTCGGCGAAGTTGCGGGCGACCCGCTCGGCCAGGTCCTCGTCCAGCAGGTCGCTGAGGTCGGCCTGCACCTCGCCGCTCGTCACGTTGGGCTCAGTCTCGTAATGGACCTTGTTGACGATCACCCCGCCGACGGGCAGCTGGGCCTCGACCAGCTTGCGGTGGAAGTAGACGGCCTCGGTGATCGGCTCACCCTGCGGGCCGCAGACCACGACGAAGGTGGTCGCCGGGTCGCCGAGTAGCTCCGAGACGCGCTTGGCTCGCTCGCGGAAGCCGTCGACCATCCCGCTGAAGGCCTGGAAGAACTCGCTGAGGTCGGAGATCAGGTCGAGCCCGGTGACCCGCTTCAGCACGCCGAAGGCCATCGAACTCCCTCGGCCGACGACCCTCGCAGCGACCCCCGTCGGCCTCATGAACATCTGCATGCCTCGTCCCTCGATGAACTGGGTGAGCCGCTTGGGCGCGTCGAGGAAGTCAAGGGCGTTGCGCGATGGAGGGGTGTCGAGGACGAGAAAGTCGTAGCGGCCCTCCTGGTTGATCTCGAAGAGCTTCTCCATCGCCATGTACTCCTGGGAACCTGCCAGGGCGTTGGAGAGCTGGCGGTAGATCCGGTTCTCGAGGATGCGGTCCCGCGTCTCCGCGTCCGGCGCGTGCTTGCGGACCAGCTCGTCGAAGGTGGCCTTCGCGTCGAGCATCATCGCCCAGAGCTCGCCTTGCATCTCCACGCCGGCCTGCTCGAAGAGCGCCGGATCCACGAGCCGGGGTGTATTCCCGAGCTCCTCCAGCCCCAGCGAGTCCGCCAGCCGCTTGGCGGGGTCGATCGTGAGCACCGCGACCTTCTGCCCACGGGCGGCCAGGCCGGCGGCCAGCGCCGCCGAGGTGGTCGTCTTGCCCACGCCGCCGGAGCCGGCGCAGATGCAGATCCCGCGGCCGTCAACGATGTCGGTGATCGTGGCCATTAGATGATCCGGGCCGTGGCCGTGTCTGTCGACCAGGCGTGCATGGCTGCGGTCCCGGTCATCTCTAGACGAGCGCCCCGGCGAGGCGCTCCAGCGATGGCACGTCGAGCTGCGGCTTGAAGATGAACGGAAGGGTCTTCACCGGCGAGGCGACGGCCTGCTTAAGCCGCTGGAGCTGCTCACGCTGCGAGCGGCAGCGCCGGTGCTCGGACAGCGCCGCTCGAACGGCGGCGCGCGCGGCTCCGTCGGCTCTCTCGAGTGCCTCCTCGAGCTCGGTTGCATCGCTGTTGGAGAAGCGCTCGGGGTAGAGCGCGTTCATGTAGACCCGGTCGACCGACATGCCGATCTCATCGGTGAGCGACTCCTCCAGCGACGCCGACTCGTTGACGGGCATCTCCTCGGGCAGGGAGACGATCGCAACGCCGGTCTCGTCGTGGTCAGTGATGAAGCGGTCGAGCTCCTGTGCCTGAGCGTGGATCGGCCCGACCCGTGCGATTCCCGCGAACGTCCGCGGTGTCTGCAGGAAGCCGATCCCCTGGCCGGTGGCCGGGGCGTCGACGATCACCAGGTCGTACTCCTGCGCCTTCTTCACCTTGCGGTTGGGCTGCGCGAGCTCCCAGATCTTCCCGATCGTGACCAGCTCCTTGAGGCCGGGGGCGGCCCCGGCCAGGTAGTTGAAGACCCGCGAGCGGACCAGCAGGTCGCGCATCGCCCTGACCTTGAGCTGGAGGAGCAGGTATTCGCGCAGAGACTGGTCCGGGTCGATCGAGAACGCCCAGAGGTTCTCCGAGACCTCGACCTCGTGGAATCCGATCTCGGCGCGCCTGAAGACGCGAGACGCCGTTTCCTGGCCGCCGACCTCACAGACGATCGTGCGCTTGCCCCGGGAGGCCGCCGCGAGGCCCAGAGCGATCGAGATCGTCGATTTGCCGACCCCGCCCTTGCCGGTCACGAAGACCAGCCGCTTGTCGAGTAACTCAGGCACGAAGGCGGATTCTTCCAACCAGGGGAAGGAAACTCGCCGTTGCCTGCGAAATAGCCGCAAGCGATGGGGATTTTCAAGAAGAACGATGCCTTCGAGGAGGCAGCCGAAAGCGGCCGTATGCGGCCCGAGGATCTCGTGGGCCCGAGCCCCGACAGGCGGGACGAGGCAACGTCCGACGAGGACGAGGTCAAGTCAAGCCCGGACGAGGAGGTCAAGGTGGAGGAGGTCAAGGTCGAGGACGGCTCGCAAGAGCCAAAGGACTCCGGCCCGGACGACTCCAAGGCGAAGCAGCCTGAGAAGCCCAAGAACGAGGGCCCCGCGAAGGTGATCGCCTTCGCCAATCAGAAGGGCGGCGTCGCCAAGACGACCACCGCGCTCAACCTCGCCGTCGCGTTCAAGGAGTCCGGCCACCGCGTCCTCGCAGTGGACATGGACCCTCAGGGCAACCTGACAATGAGCCAGGGCGTCGACCCGGACAAGGTCGACCGCAGCATGTTCGATGTGCTGGTCCACCGGATCCCGATCCGCGAGGTGATCGTCGAGCGTGAGATCGACGTCGCCGTCGCCTCGATCGACCTGGCCGGCGCCGAGATCGCGATGAGCACGCAGATCGGCCGCGAGCGGTCGCTGCAGAAGGCGCTCGACGCGGTCAAGGAGGACTACGACTTCGTCTGCATCGACACTCCGCCGAGCCTCGGGCTGCTGACCGTGAACGCGCTCACCGCCGCGAACAAGGTGATCGTCCCGGTCCAGTGCGAGTACCTCTCGATGCGCGGCCTCGTGCAGCTTCAGAACACCCTTCAGATGATCCGGGAGAACCTCAACCCCGGCGTCGAAATCGAGGGCATCCTGCCGACGATGCTCGACTCGCGGACCGTCCACGCCAAGGAGGCGGTGGAGATCCTCGAGGAGAACTTCGGCGAGCTGGTCTTCAAGTCCCGGATCCGCAAGGCGATCAAGTTCGCCGAGGCGCCGGTCCGGGGGAGCTCGGTCCTCAAGTACGACCCGAACGGCAAGGCCGCGGGCGCCTACCGCGACCTCGCCAAGGAGGTTCTCACCCATGACTCGTAAGAAGCGCGCCAGCATGCGCGAGGGCCCCCTCGCCGACCTCTTCCGCTCCACCGAGGAGTCGGTCTCGCCGGAGGAGATCAAGGTGTCCGCCAAGACCAACGGGGGCCGAATCGCGGTCGAGGAACCCGTCGAGGAGTCGCCCCTGCCCGACCCGGTTCCCGAGCCCACCCCGGAGCCACTCCCCGAGCCGACCCCTGACCCGGTCCCCGAGCCCATCCCCGGCCCGGAGCCGACTCCGCCCGAGCCGGTCGCGGACTCAGACATTCAGATCCACCACGAGGGCCTCGAGCGGCTGATGGGCGGCCCGGGCCTCGAGGTGCGGCCCCGCTACGGCCGCGACGAGCCTTCGACGGACCAGCCGCCCACGCGCCAGCCGATCGTGCCGCGCACCCACCAGGCCGTCCTGCGGGTGGTGGGCGTCGGAGGCGCGGGCGTCAACGCCGTCAACCGGATGGTCGAGGCCGAGCTGCCGGGCGTCGAGTTCGTCGCGATCAACACCGACCTTCAGTCCCTGCAGACCTCGCATGCCGACCTGACCCTGCACATCGGCGGGGAGATGACCCGCGGGCTGGGCGCCGGGTCCGATCCCCGGGTGGGCTACAAGGCGGCCTTCGAGGAGCAGGACAAGATCAAGGAGCTGCTCAAGGGCTCGGACATGGTGTTCCTCGCTTCCGGGGCCGGCGGCGGGACCGGCACCGGTGCCGCACCGGTGGTGGCCAAGCTTGCTCGTGACATCGGCTCGCTGACCGTTGCGGCGGTCACCAAGCCGTTCGCCTTCGAGGGCGCGCGCCGCGCCGCTCAGGCGGACGAGGGCATCGCCGCGCTCGGCCAGGAGGTCGACACGATGATCGTCGTGCCGAACGAGCGGCTGCTCACCATCCTCGAGCGCCGCACCACGATCACCGACGCCTTCCGCGTGGCAGACGATGTCCTGCGCCAGGCGGTCCAGGGCATCTCCGACCTGGTCATGCTCCCCGGCCTGATCAACCTCGACTTCGCCGACGTGCGGACGACCATGCTCGACGCCGGCGACGCAATCCTCGGCATCGGCATGGGGGTCGGCGAGCACCGGGCGACGCTGGCCGCCGAGAAGGCCGTCGCCTCGCCGCTGCTCGAGACCTCGGTCGAGGGCGCCCGCTCGATGCTGCTGTCGATCACCGGCGGACCCGACCTCTCGCTGATTGAGGCGAGCGAGGCCGCCGAGGTCGTCAGGCAGGCCGCCCACCCCGAGGCGGAGATCATCTTCGGCGCGAGCGTCGACGAGGACATGAGCGAGGAGGTCTGGATCACGGTGATCGCGACCCGCTTCGACAACGCTTTCGCCGGTCGTCACCGGCGCGACCGGCGTACCGAGCCGCGCGAGCTCCGAAGCCCCGACCGGGACGCCGCGCTGCGGCCCGAGCGCAACGACGCAGACCTGTTGGCTGACTGGCGCGCGATGCCGCATGTCCGCCATGGCAGTGCCGACGAGCTCTACGGCGACGGCAAAGGCCGCGGCCGACTGGACCGCCGGCCCACCGAACCGCGCTCGATCGAGAACCGCGTCCTCGACGTGCCCGAGTTTGACCCCGAGGACTAGGCCGGCGAGTACGCCGAGCCTTCGGAAAATCCCGGATCTCGAACCAGGGGTTCTCGCCGATGTTCAGGCGCGCCTCGACCGGCACACTGATCAAGTTCCTGGGGGCAAGGAAGTCTTCGTAGTCGTAAGGAAGCGTCTGGGCAGGACGTAGGGAGTCGCAGGGGAGTGAACCGGCCGGCGAAAGCCGGCCGGTGTCGTTCTGCGCCGGCTTACGGCTTTCTGAGGATGCGTCGCGGGGTGCGCAGAGTCGAAAATGTCGGAGTTCGGAGGGGTTTGGGGGGCCTCTCGAGTCTCGTCTAGGAAGGAACTATTGATATGCGGATTCACTCCGTTCCCGCTCGTCGCCCGGGCGGGATCGCCCTGGTGGCGCTGCTCGGGCTGACCCTGGCGCTCGTTGCAGTCACCGCGGGGCACGCCCGCGCGGGGCAGCCGGGGGCATGCTGTCGCGGCGAAGAAGTGCAAGAAGAAGGGCAAGAAGTCGGCTATGGCTGCGAAGAAGAAGAAGTGCAAAAAGGTGCACAAGGTCGTGTTGCCTGCGCCCGGTCCGCTGGTTCGCGCCACTCTGTCTTGGAGCACCTTCAACGAGGTCGATCTTCATGCGTATGACGCCAGCGGCAATCACAGTGGCTGGTCGCAGCCCGGGTCGAGCGGCACTTTCCAGCAAGGTATTCCAAGCGCACATCACAGCGGGGACAGCGGTGGTCTCAACGGTGGGTCGGAATCTTTCACCGACGACTTCTACCTAGTCGGCGGACCGTCGAACCGCGAGGTCAGCTACATCGCTTGCCTCTATGAATTCACGGCAACGGACAACTACAACGTCACATTCACCGGCGTAAGCAAGGGGGGGACCACGACGACGCTGACGCTCGACGGCACACCCTCCGACGGTGCGGACGCCTACAAGCTCACGGTGCCCGGTGGCCCGGCGGTGCCGAATCCGCTCACTGTCTGTTAGCCACGGCGCAGCGGTAAGTCCTGAACGGCCGGCAAAGCCGGCCGTTCTCGTTCTGGGGTGACGGGCGCTTACGCTGCGGCGATGCCAGCCACTCCGGGAGTCGTAGCCGCCGGGCATCTGCTGACCGCGGAGGCCGGCGCCCAGGTGCTGCGCGAGGGCGGCAACGCGGTGGACGCCGCAATCTGCGCGGTGCTCACCTCGTTCGTCACCGAGAGCCAGCTGAGCGGCTTCGGTGCCGGCGGCTTCATGATGGTCCACGAGGACGGCGAAGACAGCCTCACCGACTTCTTCGTCGCGGCGGGTGGCGCAGACGGGGTGGAGCGCGAGGCCGAGCTGATCCCGATCCCCGTCTACTTCGACGAGACGCCGCAGATCTTCAACTGCGGGGCCGCGTCCTGCGGGGTGCCGGGGAACCCGGCCGGACTCGAGCACGTCCATCGGCGCTTCGGCTCGGTCCCGCTGGCGAGGCTCGCGGAGCCCGGCGTCGAACTCGGCCGCAAGGGTGTGCGGCTGACGAGGGCAGCAGCGTACTTCCACGAGATCCTCCACCCGATCCTGATCTCGACCCCGGAGTGTGCGGCGCTCTACGCGCCCGAGGGCCGGCGATTGGTGGAGGGGGACACCTTCCGCTACCCGGAGATGTCGGATGCGCTGGAGCGGTTTGCCGCCGAGGGCGCCGGGCCGTTCTACCGCGGGGATATCGCTCAGCGTGTCTGTGACTGGGTCCGCGAACGCGGCGGGACCCTGGGCATGGACGACATGGCCGCGTACGAGCCAACCGAGCGACGGCCGGTGGAGGCCCGCTTTCGCGGCTACGAGGTGCTCACCAACCCGCCCCCGTCCTCGGGCGGGATCCTGACCGGGTACTCCCTGGGAGTCCTGGAGCGCCTCGGCGACCACAGTGGCGTCGAGCAAATCGTCGCGGCGATCGAGGCCGCCAACAAACGACGCACGGACGACTTCCACCAGGGCCTGCACGACGAGGCCTACGTTCAGGAATTTCTCGCCACCGACCTCGACGAGGTCGCGGAGCGGATCCGCGGCGGCGAGTGGATCGGCGGCCACGGCGGCGCGGGCGGGCCGGCCGACCGGCTCGGCTCGACCACTCACATCGCCGTGCTCGACGCCGAGGGCAACTGCGCGTCGGTCACCTGTTCGAACGGGACCGGGTCGGGGGTCGTGGTCCCCGGGACCGGGGAGCACCTCAACAACATGCTTGGCGAGGAGGACCTCAACCCGCAGGGATTCCACCGCATTCCGCCGGGACGCCGGGTGAGCTCGATGATGTCGCCGACGCTCGCCCTGCGTGACGGGGAGGTGATGCTCGGCCTGGGAAGCGCGGGGTCCAACCGGATCCGCTCCGCGATCCTGCAGGTCGTGGGCAAGGTGCTGGAGGACGGGATGGACGCGGATGAGGCGGTCCACGCGGGCCGTCTCCACTTCGAGGCGGGCACCGTGCAGGCCGAGCCGGGCGTGGATGAGGCGGGGCTCGCCGATCTGGAGCGGCGTGGGGTGCCGGTGGTGCGCTGGAAGCGGCAGAACCTCTACTTCGGCGGCGTCCAGGCCGTTTCGCGCGATCCCGAGACCGATGAGCTTAGTGGCGGAGGCGACCCGCGCCGCGGCGGCGCCGTCGTGCTCGCGTAGGCCCGCTACTCAGGCAGACCCGGGAAGTGGACCTTGCCGTTGCCGCTGGCGCGCTCGGCGGCCTCCTCGGCGCGCTCGAGCGCCTTGCCCACTGCTCCGAGCGCATTGGCGAGCAGCGTCATCCGCTCGTCCTCGTCGCGCAGCTCGAGCAGGCGCTGCTTGGTATCCGGGGGCAGCTCGATGCGGGCGGCTATCGCGTAGGCAGAGGCGTCGTCGAGCTCCGCGGGCTCCGGCCGCTCGCCGGTGGCACGCTCCGCCAGCTCGGCGAAGGCCTCCCGTGCCGCGCTCGCGGCCTCCTCGTCGATCGGCGGCACGTCCTCCTCGGGGATCAGCTCGACCTCGCCGGCTGGGTACTCGGGCGATTCGAACCGGTCGAGAACCCTGAACGGGGCCTCGCCGCTCACAACGATGTTCATCCGCCCGTCCTCGAAGCGCTCTAGCACGTCGTCGACGCGCGCGGTGCACCCGACCGAGCGCGCCCCCTCGTCGTCGCGCAGGACGATCCCGAATGGCTCGCCCTGTTCAAGCGAGGCCCCGACCATCCGCTTGTAGCGCTCCTCGAAGATGTGGAGCGGCACCTGCTCACCCGGAAGTAGTACGAGCGGCAGCTCGAAGATCGGAAGCTCGAGACCCGCCATCCCCCTCCATCTTAGATATGGGAGGGTGCGACTTAGTGCGAGGGGGCGCCGCCAGGCGCGACCCGTTTTGTGTAGAGGAGCAACCGGCTTAGTGGCTGATGACATCGATTTCGAGGCCGAGGGTCTGCTCGGTGACCTCGAGGGGAAGGCGCGAGAGGCGCGACTTGCCCTGCTGAAAGAGCTCACCGACCAGGGTGTTTCACTCGAGGAGCTGAAGCGTGCGGTCGAAGAACACCGGCTGGTTCTGCTACCCGTGGAGCGGGTCTTCGACGAGGGTGCCGACCGCTACACGGTGGCTGAGGTAGGGGAGAAGTCGGGGCTCGACCCTGCCTTTCTTGCTCGGCTCTTCCAGGCGCTCGGGGCGCCGATCCCGGAGCACGATGAGCGGGTCTACGCCGAGGCGGACGTGGAGGCCGCTAAGCGGGCGAAGTTGTTCCTCGATGCGGGGCTTCCGGAGGACGGGGTGCTGGACACCTCGCGCCTGATCGGCATCTCGATGGCGAACCTCGCCGATGCCAATGTCGATCTGGTCGGCGAAGTCTTCACCGAGCCGGGCGTCGACGAGCGCGAGCTGGCACTCCGCTACGCGGCGGCGGCCAAGACGATGGCGCCCCTGCTCGGCGAGACACTTCTGCACGCCTACCGCATTCACCTTCGCGAGCGGATCCGCCAGGCCGTCATCACCGAGGCCGAGCTCGCGGAGGGGCGGCTGTCCGGCTCCGACGAGGTGACGATTGCTTTCGCCGACCTGGTCGGTTTCACGCGCCTCGGTGAGTCGCTCGAGGTCGAGCAGATCGGCGATCTCACCGGCAGGCTCTTCAGGCTCGCGTCCGACGCGGCGCGGTCCCCGGTGCGTCTCGTGAAGATGATCGGGGACGCTGCGATGTTCTCCTCACCGGAGTCGGAGGCGCTGCTCGACGCCGTCGTCGGACTGATCGAGTCCGCGGGGAAGGCGGAGATCCCGCCGCTGCGCGCGGGGGTGGCGCGGGGTCGAGCGCTCGGACGCGGCGGGGACTGGTACGGGCGGCCGGTGAATCTGGCAGCCAGAATCACCAACTTCGCCCGGCCGGACAGCGTCGTCGTCGACCAGGCGGTCAAGGACTCGATCTCCCAGTCGAACGGGCTGCCCTTCGACTTCTCTTTCGTCGGCAAGCGGCGCTTCAAGGGAATCGAGGGTGAGGTGCCGGTCCACCGCGTTCGGCGGGCCGACGGCGATTAGGCGCCTAATCCATTCTTGAGGGCCGACCGTAACGCTGGATAGATCTCCGAGTCTGGACCGAGATGGCACTGCTGATGCTGTTCGCGCTCGTGGCCGGGGCGGGTACCGCGCTCTCGCCCTGCGTGCTGCCGATCCTGCCCGCCGTGCTCTCGGCGGGCGTGACCGGCGGCAGGCGCCGGCCGCTTGGCGTGGTCACCGGGCTGGCCCTCTCCTTCACCTTCGCAACCGTCGGGCTGGTCTACGTGATCGACGCGCTCGGGTTGCCGAACGGCGTGGCCAGAGACGTCGCGATCGTCGTCCTCTTTGCCTTCGGGTTCTGCCTGCTGGTTCCGCCGATCGGCGACCGCGTCGAGGCCTTCGCCAGCCGGCTGGCGCCGGGGCCGGCGCGGTTCGGAGGTGACGGCTTCGGCTCGGGGCTGATCGTCGGCGCCAGCCTCGGCCTCGTCTACGCGCCCTGCGCCGGGCCGATCCTCGCCGGGGTGATCGTCGTCTCGGCTGCGCAGGACTTCACCGCCGGTCGGCTCGCGGTCGCGCTCTCCTACGCCGTGGGCTCGGCGATCGTCCTCTATCTGCTGCTGCTCGGCGGCCGGCGATTCTCTCAGCGGCTGGCGCCCGTCCGTGGGCGCATCCAGATGGCCCTCGGCGCCGTGATGGTGGTGGTGGCGGTGGCGATGACGGCCAATCTCGACACCCGCTTCCAGACCGCGATCGCGAGTGACCTACCTGACTTCCTCGTCAATCCGACGGGTGACCTCGAGAAGAGCAATGTCGTCGCGGCCACCCTGGCGAAGGTGCGGCAGACGGGCAAGCCGATCGTCGATCCATCGCAGCTCGATCAGACAGTGAGCCTCCCCACCTACGGGCAGGCGCCGGACTTCACCGGCACCCAGGACTGGTTCAACACCCCGACCGGGGAATCCCTCTCGATGAGTGAGCTTCGCGGCAAGGTCGTGCTGATCGACTTCTGGACGTACACCTGCATCAACTGCATCCGGACCCTGCCGTACCTGGAGGCGTGGCAGCAGCGCTACGGGCGTGACGGTTTCACCGTCGTCGGGGTCCACTCGCCCGAATTCCCATTCGAGAAGGACGCGGACAACGTCCAGGCCGCGATCCGCCAGAACCACCTCACCTATCCGGTCGTCCAGGACAACGACCTGGCGACCTGGAGCGCCTGGGGCAACCAGTACTGGCCTTCCGAGTACCTCGTGGACGCGCAGGGGAAGGTCCGTGACGCCCACTTCGGGGAGGGGAACTACGACGAGACGGAGCGGGCGATCCGCACCCTGCTGCACGACGCGGGTCATTCGAATCTCGGGTCGGGGGCGCGCGCCTCGGCGCAGGCCCCCTCCGCCGACGCCACCACGCCGGAGACCTACCTTGGGGCAGCACGCGCCAAGGGGTGGGTGAACGGCGCCATCCATCCAGGCAACCAGGACTTCGGCGCCCCTCCGGCGGAGGTGCCGGTCAAACACTTCGCCTATTCCGGAGGCTGGGGAATCACCGACGAGGACGCGACCTCCGCTGCAGGTGCCCGGATCGACCTGGAGTTCAACGCCCGCAGGGTCTTCCTCGTACTCGGTTCACCCGACCGCGCGCGACACGTCCACGTCCTCCTCGACGGCAACCCGATCCCCGCCAAGCTCGCCGGAGCGGACGTGCGGCAGGGTCAGGCGACGATCGAGTCGCAGCGCCTCTACCGGCTCGTCGACCTGCCGGTGGTCGCCCGCCACCGCCTCTCCCTGACCTTCGACCCGGGGATCACCGGGTACGCTTTCACGTTCGGGTAGGGCTGGGCCAAAACCGGCGATGAAGGGTCAGATCCGGGACGAAAACCGGCGATGAGGGGGGGAGATCTGGGAGGTTGGCGCCTTACCCCCCTACGTAGGTGGGTAAGGCGCCAATAGCGTCCCCGGAGCCCTTCCTGAGCTCCTGCGGAAGTAGCATCACCCCGTGGATCCGGAACGTGCACGTCAGCGGCTCGCCGAGGAGCGGGTGCGGATCGAGCGCCAGCTCACCGCGGTCGGCCCGCAGGAACCGGAGGAGGAGCCGGAGGACTTCGGGGACCAGGGGGATGATCTCGACCAGGCTGGCAAGGACGACGCGATCCGCGAGGACCTGCAGCGTGCGCTCGAGGCGATCGAGCGCGCGGAGCAACGTCTCGAAGAGGGCACATACGGCAAGTCGGTGATCAGCGGCGAGCCGATTCCCGACGAGCGCCTCGAGGCCCTCCCCTGGGCCGACCGGCTGGTCGAGGAAGAGCCCGGCGGCCGCGGCTAGGCGCCTGGCTTGCGCGCGGCCACCAGCAGGTTGTAGAAAAGCTGCGAGGGGAGGTGCGGCTCGAGCACCTGGTTGTCCAGCCGCTGCAACGCGAGATAAGTGCGGAAGGCGAAGCGGCGCCACGCCAACGGCACCTGGTCGGGCTCCGCGCTCGCCTCCAGGGTCCGCACGGTCCAGCCGTGAATCGAGGCGAGCAGCTCCTCGCCGCGGACCCTGACGTCGTTCAAGCCCGCGGCGGCGCAGAAGCGCTGCAGGTCGCCGGGGGAGAAGGCGTGCACGTCGACCTCCCCCTCCAGGGAGTGCCCGTTGCGCTCGGCGTCCAGGTAGTCGTGGCGCTGCGAGGCCCGCATCGCCCGCCGCCAGAGCGGCGCCGCAAGCAGCGCCGTCCGCTTCGGGATCGCCGCCAGGAAGTCGCCGTATCGCGATGGCTCGCCGCAGAAGGCGAGCGTCCCGCCGGGGCGCAGCACGCGCGCGAACTCCGAGAAGGCCTGCTCGAGGTCGGGGATGTGGTGGAGAACCGCATGCCCGAAGACCAGGTCGAAGCTCTCGTCAGGGAAGGGAAGCGTCTCCGCGTCGGCCGCGGCGGTCCTCACCTCGAGACCGAGAAGCGACGCGTTCTCGTCCAGCGCCGCCAGCATGCCCGGCGAGATGTCTGTGGCTGTCGCCCGCTGGATCAGGCCGGCCTGCAGGAGGTTGAGCGAGAAGTAGCCCGTTCCCGCACCGATCTCCAGCGCGTCCCCGAACACCCGGTCCGGCCACGGGCCGAGCGCCTTGCGCAACTTGCCCGTCACCTGGTCCTGACCGATCTCGCCGAAATCGATCCCCCACTTGGAGTCGTAGGAGGTGGCCGCCACGTCGTGGTAGCGCTCGTTGACCTCCTTGATCCGCTCTGGGGTGGCCGGCACGGGGCCGGATCGTAGCCGCGCCTACCTGTCGTAGGTCTCGATCGCGCGCAGCGACAGGCCGATCAAGACCACGCCCATCGCCAGGGTCACCCCGAGGCAGACCAGGATCTTGTCGATCACCCAGCCGTCGAGGATCAGCGACCGCAGCCCGACGATCACGTAGCTGACCGGGTTGATCCGCGCCAGTGTCTCCATCACCGGCGAGAGGCGGTCGAAGGGCACGAAGTTCGGGGTGAGGAAGAGAAGCGGGAAGAAGAGCAGGAAGCTCGTGTTCGTCGCCTGGACATTCCTCGTCGTCAGCGCGACCAGGATCCCGAACCCGGCATAGGCAACACCGAAGAGCGCCGCCAGGAGGATGAGCACGATTGTGCCGAGGACCCCGGATTCGATGTGGACGCCGAAGGCAAAGCCGGCGAGCACGACCACTGTGCAGGCGGCGATGCCGCGCACCAGGTCGGCCCCGAGCCTGCCGAGGATCAGGGAGGTGCGGCGGACCGGCGCGACGAGCAGCTTGTCGAAGTAGCCGCTGTCGATCTCCGTCACCAGCGCCAGCCCGGTTGTCGCGGTGGCCACGGCGAACATCAGTGAGACCGGCAACTGGAACGCCGCGTACCCCTGGCCGTTAAGGAATGGCGTGCTGCTGCTCGGGAAGGTGGGGGAGACCTGGCCGATGTTGACCGCCAGGAAGAAAAGTGGAATGAAGAGGGTGGGGATGGTCGCCTCGGGGTAGCGAATGACCTCTCGGACCGCCCGCCGGCCGAGCAGCAGGACCTCGGTCACGGTGCCACCGCCCTCGCCGCCGCCTCGTCCTCCTCTGCGGCCTCGTCGACGTGTTCATGCTCCTGCTGCGCTCCCTCCAGGCGCCGCCCGGTCGCCTCCAGGAAGACGTCGTCCAGCGAGGGTCGCGAGACCGAGATCGCCCCGACCGCGACGTCCGCGGCATCCAGACGGCGCACGATCTCGGCGATTGACGAGGCACCGTCCTCGACGAGCAGTGCAAGCTCATTCTGCTCCACGATCACTCGGTCGAGACCCGGCAGCTCGCCGATCACCTCGCGCGTGCGCTCGGCGTCGGCCCCGTGCAGCTCGACCGAGACGACGTCCTTGCCGATCTCCCCCTTCAGGCTCTCCGGCGTCCCCTCCGCGACGAGCTCGCCGTGATCGATGATCGCCAGCCGCTCGCAGAGCTCATCGGCCTCCTCCATGTACTGGGTGGTGAGGAAGATCGTGGTGCCGTCGGCGTTGATCCTCCGGACCTCTTCCCAGACCGTCAGCCTGGAGGCTGGGTCGAGTCCGGTCGTGGGCTCGTCCAGGAAGAGCACCCGCGGCCGGTGCACGAGCGCGCTCGCGAGGTCCAGCCGCCGCTTCATCCCGCCCGAGTAGGTCTTTGTCCGCCGGTTGGCCGCCTCGGTCAACCCGACCAGCTCGAGCAGCTCCGCCGCACGCTCGCGGCCGGCACCGCCCGTGATGCCGTAGAGCCCGCACTGAAGCTCGAGCAGCTCCCGGCCGGTCTGCACCGGATCGAGGCCGATCTCCTGCAGGGCCACCCCGATGCTGCTCCGCACCGCGTCACCGTCGGAAACCACATCGTGGCCGGCGACCAAGGCGCTCCCGCCGGTCGGCGGCAGCAGCGTGCAGAGCATCCTCAACGTGGTGGACTTGCCCGCGCCGTTCGGCCCGAGGAAGCCGAAGACCTCGCCGGCGCCGATGTTCAGATCAACATCGCGCACGGCCTCGATGCCTCCCTTGAAGGCGCGGCTGAGGTCGCGTGCCTCGATCGCAGGGGCTGTCGCGTTGCTCGCCATGAACTCACCTAGAGACTGTCGAAGGCCGCCGGACTCATCGGCAGGGCGCCCTTTCACTCTACGTGTCCCTAACTTCCTGCCCGTGAGCAAAGCCGATCAGACCTACCTGCAGGAGAACCAGCCGACGGGAGTGCCGCCCCTCGAGCTGACCGGCGAGAGGACCCTGCCCGACGTCCCGGAGGAGAACTACTGGTACCGCCGGCACGTCGCCGTCTATGAGTGGATCGCGGAGCGCTGCACCGGCCTGCAGGTAGCGGACCTCGCCTGTGGCGAGGGCTACGGCTCGGACCTGCTCGCCGAGCACGCCGCCGAGGTGGTCGGCGTCGACGCGAACCCGGAGGCCCACGAGCACGCCAGCGCCCGCTACGAGCGCCCCAACCTCAGCTTCCGGCGGGAGCTCGTCGAGGAGTTCGACGGGTCGGTGCACGCCGTGGTCTTCCTGCAGACGATCGAGCACATCCACGAGCCCGGCCGCCTGCTCGACCGGATCGCCGAGGTCGCCCCGGTCGCCTACATCTCGACTCCGAACCGGCTCACGCTGGCGCCCCCGGGTGCGGAGAAGTCCGACAACCCCTGGCACCTGCGGGAGTACGACGAGGGGCAGTACCGCGAGCTGCTGGAGCCCCACTTCGGCAGCGTCGACCTGCTCGGTCTCTTTCACGCCCGTAAGCTCCGCGCGCACGAGCTCGCCATCCGGCTGGGGTGGGACCGCGTCCATCCGGCGCTCCACCTCACGAAGCCGTTCTACGAGCGTTTCATCCCCGCGATCCGCGCAGGCGACTTCCGCCTCCGAACCGGCGACCTGGACGGCGCGCTCGACTTCCTCGCCGTCTGTCGCGCCTGACCATGGCCGGCCGGACCGTCGGCGATCTCGCCATCGTCCTCCACTCGCACATGCCCTACGTCGAGGGCTTCGGCACCTACCCGTTCGGCGAGGAGTGGCTTTTCGACGCCTTCGCAAGCTCGCACCTGCCGGTGCTGGACGTCGCCGATCGCCTGACGATGACGGTCACCCCGGTCCTCGCCGACCAGATCGAGGCCGACGGAGTGCGCGAGAGGATGCTCGCCTTCCTGCGCCGCCACCGGGTGGATGCCGCGGACCGCGACGTCGCCGATGCCGGTGCCGCCCTGCGCCCGGCGGCCAAAGCCGAAGCCGACCGCTACACCAGGGCCATGCGCCGTCTGAATCGCCTCGGCGGCACTCCCCTGCGCGCCTTTCAGGAGGCGCACCGCCGCCGCCGGATCGCGCTGATCCCCTCAACGGCGACCCACGCCGTGCTGCCCAAGCTCGCGACTATCTCCGGTCGGCGGCTGCAGGTCGATGCAGGGCTTCGCTCGCACGAGCGGCGCTTCGGCGAGGCGGACGGGTTCTGGCTCCCCGAGTGCGCGTACGTCGGGGGTGTCGAGGACGTGTTGGCCGAGCGCGGGATCGCCTTCACCTGCCTGGACCAGAGCGCTCACGAGCGAGGAACCGCCCCGCTGCGCCCGATCAGCCTGCCCGGCGGGCCGGTGGCGTTCACGATCGACTGGGCGACCGTCCAGCTGGTCTGGTCAGACCAGGGCTACCCCGCCGATGGCGCCTACCTCGAGTACCACCGGCTCTCCAAGAACGGGATGCGGCTGTGGTCGATCTCCGGAACGCCCTACAACCCGGCCGCGGCCGCGAAGCGGGCAACGGAGCACGCGGCCTCCTTTCTCGCGGCCGTGCGAGACCGGCTAGAGCGCCACCGTGCCGAGACGGACCGCCGCGGCCTCTGCGTGTTCGCAATCGACACGGAGCTGCTCGGCCACTGGTGGGCGGAGGGGCCGATCTGGCTGCGCGAGGTGATCAAGGGAGCCGAGCTCGATGGCGTTCGCCTGCTCACCCTTCCGCAGGCGCTCCGCGCACACGAGCCTGAGGAGAGGCCCGCCCGGGAGGCCAGCTGGGGGGAGGGGAAGAGCCTCGAGACCTGGGACTCCCCCTCCGTCTCCGATCTGGTCTGGGCCACCCGCCGAAGCGAGCTGGCCCTGCTGAGGGCGCTGGCCCGTCGCAGCGTCGAGGGCGCGGCCGCCGAGCGCGCCGCCCGCGAACTGCTCGCACTGCAGTCGAGCGACTGGGCCTTCATGGACCATCGCGGACAGGCGGGCGACTACCCCTACTCGCGGGCAACGGCCCATGCGGAGGCCCTGCTGGAGGCCATACACTCACGCCGAGCAGTCGATCCGCACGTCCGAAATCTCGCTCCAGACCTCAGTCTGGCGCCGCTGCTCGAGCCCTGATGAGTCGAATCCTGATCCTGTCCTGGGAGTACCCCCCTCTGATCGAGGGTGGCCTCGCCCGTGTGGTTCGCAAGCAGGCCGAGGGACTGGTGGAGCTCGATGCCGAGGTCCACGTGCTGACCCGCGGCGGCGAGGAGTCCCCGGCCGAGGAGCTGGTCAACGGCGTCCACGTCCACCGGGTGCGCGAGCCCACCCGGCCGGCTGAGCTCAACGAGTTCGTGGCCTGGGTCGAGCGCATGAACTCGGACATGCTGGCCGCCGGCGTCGAGCTCGGTGACCGGCTGGACTTCGACATTGTTCACGGCCACGACTGGCTCGTCGCGAACGCCTGCGACCACCTCGCGCGCCGCTTCCAATCCCCTCTGGCGACGACCATCCACGCCACCGAGCACGGCCGCCACCAGGGTTGGGTCGACAAGCACCCGCAGTCCTACATCCACGGGGTCGAGCGGTGGATCACCAACCGCTCGGACCGGGTGATGGTCTGCTCGACCTTCATGCGCGAGCAGGTGGTCGACGTCTTCGGCGTCGATGAGGAGCGGGTCGAGGTCATCCCGAACGGGATCGATCCCGAGGATCTCCAGCCTCACGACGACGACGAGCTCCGGAGGCTGCGCGCCGAGTTCGCCGAGCCCGACGAATCCCTCGTCCTGCTGGTCGGCCGCCTCGTCTACGAGAAGGGCTTCCAGATTGCGCTCGAGGCGCTGCCGGAGATCATCGAGCGCCTGCCGAACACCCGGTTCGTGGTGGCCGGTTCGGGCACGCACGAGCAGGAGCTCCGCCGTCAGGCCGACGAGCTAGGGCTGATGGAGCACGGGACATTCGTCGGCTGGATCGGAGACGACGTCCTCCATTCGCTCTACCGGATCGCCGACGTCTGTGTGGTTCCTTCGATCTACGAGCCCTTCGGCCTGGTCGCGCTGGAGGCGATGGCGTCCAGCTGCCCCTGCATCGTCGCCGACACCGGCGGGCTTCGCGAGGTCGTCCCCCACGACGAGGTCGGGCTGCGCTTCCGCGCCCGCGATCCGGTCTCCCTCGCCGAGATGACCGTTCGCGTGCTGGACGACGCCAAGCTCTGCCGGCGTCTCACCGCCGAGGCCTTCGAGCACCTCCGCCGCTTTGACTGGGGCGACGTCGCGGAGCGCACCGCCGAGGTCTATGCGGAGCTGATCGCGAGCGCGGCGCCCGCGCGCGGCGCATGACGCGGCTGCCCGAAGGCCGCCGGGAGGTCTACCCCTCCAAGGGGAAGAGCCCGAGGCGTAGGGCGCCGGACTTCGGCCCCGGCCTCAACGTCAGCGTGCCGATCTCGTTCGGACTGCCTCTGGTGGTCGTCGGGATCGCGCTGATCGCCGCGGCGGTTGCGTCGGGCGGCGTCGTCTTCTGGGTGACTGGAGCGGTTGCTCTGGCCGCCGGCGTCATCCTCTTCGCGTCGGGGAAGAGGCTCTAGCTCTCACCGCTTCTTCTTGCGCTTCTGCTTCTTGCAGGACTTCTTCTTGTGCTTCTTCTTGGCCTCGGCGGCCCGGCGCTTGTGCTTCTTCTTCGCCTTCTTGCACTTCGTCGTCGCGTTCTGCCCGCATGCGCCCCGGACGGTGGCCGAGGAGTCGACCGCGGTGGTGGCCCCGTTGTAGCCGGTGAAGTCCGCGTGGAAGAGCGGCGGGGGCGGCACGCAGAGGTTGCGGCTTGCGATCAGCAGGCCGGGAGCGGAGGGGAAGGTGAGCGCGAAGTGAGCGATCGGGATGTCGGGCAGGCCGTCGAAGACCACCACCTTGTCGAGGCCGAGCGAGCCCCGGAGCAATAGGTGGAGCTGGCCCTGCAGATCGAGGCCGATGTCGGGGGTGCCCCCCGTCTCGACGAAGACGACGTTCCCGGCGAGCGGCTGGCTGACCAGAGGGGAGGCCGCGACCGCAGACCCCATGATCGTGTTCGGCGGGCAGACGCCGGCCTCGAAGTCAGCGGGCGAGCAGCGGTTGCCGAGCAGCTGCACGTCGGGGTTCAGGTCCGGCGGGATAACAACCCTTGCCTGCACGAGTCCCGCCTCATCGAGGTCCTGGTCGATCGAGGTCGTGACGCTCGTCTTCATCGAGGCGTTGGCCCCCGCAACGAAGGCGCTGAAGGACGGGGAGAAGTCTTCGTTTTCGCAGCCCGTCGTGGCAAAAGTGGGCGAGTCGGCGGTGACCACCGTCGAGCTCGCGTACGAGTCGCCCGCGAAGCGCACGAGGTGGTCGGTGCACGAGGTCGGGTTCCGCATGAATGGCTGGGGCGGCGGGCCGGCCGCGGTTCCGTTCAGCTTCAGGTCCATCGAGTTGATGTGGATCGGAACGCTCAACCCGCCGATCACTTCGGCGGTCTTCGGGATGTCCTTGACGACGGTGTCGAGGCCCAGATCGCTCTGGCGGAGGATCGCCCCTGACTGGACAACGGTCGGCGGCAGGACAATGCTGCCAATCGGCGGCGGTAGCGTGATCGGAAGGGCGTTGAGGACGATGCCGAACCGCGCTGGCTCTCCCGTTTGGGGCGTCACGTTGTAGACGCTGCCCGTGATCGTCTGCGGGAGCAGGCTCGCGATCGTCACGGAGCTGGAGACCGTGCCGACGGCCGTGTTCGCCGGGCAGTTCGGCAGCAGACCTGGATCGCAGAGCTGCGGCGTTGCGAGCGGGTTTCCGACCTCTCCGGGCGGCAGGGAGATGGTCAGGTCCTTGACGTCCTCGCCGCCGAACTCGACATGGATGTTGAAGTCGCTGTGTGCCCCCGCCTGTAGGTCCGCGGGCTCCGCGTGGCTGCCGGTCAGTTCGAGATTCGCCTCAGCGGACGTGGGCAGAACCAGCAGCGCGACCGCTGCGGCCAGCGTGCCGAGCAGGCGTCTGCGAACGCGCCCGGTGCCTCCACTGGTTTGTCCCCTCAGCCTCATGCCCGCCTCCAAGCGTGGGCTGCGTGCCCGCGCGAAATATAAGCTGGTCAGCGATTTTGGGGAGGCAGTTGGTCTTCAGCCGTGGGCTCGACCGGGTCGGGCCAGCTCATTTCCCGCGGCGCATCGCGCATTCGGATCACCTTCGCCGGCACGCCTCCGACCACCGCGTTCGCGTGGACGTCGCGGGTGACCACGGAGTTGGTGCCGACGATCGCGTTGTCCCCAACCTGCACGCCGCGCAGGATGCAGGCGCCGTAGCCGACCCAGACGTTGGAGCCGACCACGCACTCGCGCGTATAGATGCCCTGCACCCTGATCGGGCGCTCGACCTCGACCACCCCGTGATCGAAGTCGATGAACATCGCCCGGTCGGCGATCACGCACTGCTCGCCGATCCGCACCCGCTTGTAGGCCGAGATCGTGCACTCCTGGCCCATGACGGTCTTCGGGCCGATCTCGACGACGCCCTCGTGGCAGCGGATCTTGGTGCCATCCCCGATCCAGGAGAAGCGCCCGAAGCGGATCTCGGCGCCCTTGGCGATCTGAAGCTGCAGCCCCCTGCCGAAGAAGACGGGTCCGTCTGTCTCCCAGCGCCAGCCCGCCGGGGTCAGGAACCGCCGCCACAGATACCGCCAGAGCAGGCGGCCGTAACGCCAGTTGAGCATCCCGTTGCGGCGGTAGAAGCGGAGTGCGCGCACGGGCGGGGAGTCTAGGTTCGCCCGGACCTAGACTGCCGCGAGTGGCGCAGAAGACCGAGCAGAGCCTCGCCGAGCGCCTGATTGCAGGCGACAAGCGGGCACTCGCGCGCGGCATCACCCTGATCGAGAACGACGATCCAGCCGGCTGGGAGCTGGTCCGCGAGGTCTTCCCGCGCACGGGACGCGCGCGAATCGTCGGTCTAACCGGACCGCCCGGAGTGGGGAAGAGCACCCTGATCGGCGCGCTCACGGCCGAGATGCGCAAGGCCGACCGCGAGGTCGCCGTCCTCTCCATCGACCCCTCGAGCCCGTTCACCCGCGGTGCCCTGCTCGGCGACCGGATCCGCCTCTCGGATCACTTCCTGGACGCCGGCGTCTTCATCCGCTCCATGGCCAGCCGCGGCGCCCTCGGCGGCCTCTCGGAGGCGACGCTGCAGGCCGCTCTGCTGATGGACGCCTCGGGCAAGGACGACGTCTTCATCGAGACCGTCGGCGTCGGCCAGGCCGAGATCGACATCGTCGACCACGGCGACACGATCGTGCTGGTGCTGATGCCCGGGTCCGGCGACTCGATCCAGGCCCTGAAGGCCGGCGTGATGGAGATCCCGGACATCATCGTCGTCAACAAGTCCGACCACCCGATGACCGACACGATGATCCGCGAGATCCGCGGCGTGCTCTCGCTCGGCCCCTCGACCTCCTGGCGGGTGCCCATCGTGAAGACCGAAGCGGCCAAGGGGGAGGGGGTGGCGGAGCTCGCCGAGAAGATCTCTGAGCACCGAGCGCACATCGAGGCGGAGGGGACGCTCGATGCGCGCCGAGCGAGAAACCTCCGCAACGAGGTGCTGGAGCTGGCGGCGTCGCGGATGCGGCGGCGCCTCGAGGCTGCGGTTGCGGACGACACCTCGATCCGCGAGCTGCTCGACCGGGTCGTCAAGCGCGAGCTCGATCCAGCGAGCGCCGCCAAGGAGCTCCTCGAGCGCGAGGATGGCTGAGACCCGGACGACCCTCGCCGGGGAGCGGGGGCGAGCGGCCGAGGTCGCCGACCGGGACGCCGACGAGATCAGCGCGGTCCCGGCGGAGGTCCCGGACTAGCTCAGCACCCCAACTGGCGCGCGATCACCATCTGCTGCACCTCGTCGGTGCCCTCGCCGATGGTGAGGATCTTGGCGTCGCGGTAGAAGCGGCAGACCGGGTACTCCTCGATGTAGCCGTAGCCGCCGTGGATCTGCACGGCCTCCTCGGTGGCGCGCACCGCGAGCCGCCCGGTGATCAGCTTGGCCTGGGCCGCGGTCAGGGTGAACGGCTCCCCTCGGTCTTTGAGCACGGCCGCGCGGTAGACGAGCAGGCGCGCGGCCTCGATCTGGGCCGAGATGTCCGCGATCTTGGCCTGGATCGCCTGGAAGTGCGAAATCGGGTGGCCGAAGGCGCGCCGCTCCTTCGCGTATGAGATCGCCTCGTCGAGCGCGCCCTGCGCGAGGCCCACGCCCATCGCGGCGACGCCGATGCGCCCGCCGTCCAGGATCTGGAGGAACTGCTTGAACCCCTCGCCGCGGCGCCCGAGCAGGTTCTCCTCCGGGACACGGCAGTCGTCGAAGCTGAGCGGCCGGGTGTCCGAGGCGTTCCAGCCCATCTTCCGGTACGGCTCTCCAGCCTCATAACCCGGCGTCCCGTTCGGGACGATGATGTTGGAGATCTCCTTGGTCCCGTTGCTCTGACCCGTGACCGCGGTGATCGTCACGCAGCCCGAGATCTCCGTCCCGGAGTTGGTGATGAACTGCTTCGCGCCGTTCACCACCCACTCGCCGCCCTCGAGGGCCGCCCGGGAATGGGTGTTGCCGGCATCGGAGCCTGCCTCTGGCTCGGTCAGGCCGAACGCCGCCAGCTTCTGCCCGCTGCAGAGCTGCGGCAGCCAGTCGTCCCTCTGCTCGTCGCTGCCCCAGAGGTGGATGGGCATCGTCCCGAGCGACGTGTGGGCCGCCATCGTGATCGCGACCGAGGAGTCGACCCGGGTGAGCTCCTCGACCGCCAGCGCGTAGGTCAGGGTGTCGGCGCCGCCCCCGCCGTACTCCTCTGGGAAGGGGATGCCCATGAGCCCGAGCTCGCCCATCTTCGCGACCAGCTCGTAGGGGAAGGACTTCGTCCGGTCGAGCTCCTCGGCAACCGGCGCGACCTCCTGACGTGCGAAGTCGCGGACGGTGTCGCGCAGCAGCCGCTGCTCGTCGGTCAGCTCGAAGTCCACGGGGCGGGGAGTCTAGGAAGCCGGGCTACGCCGCGGCTTTGAGCGACTTCTGGGCCGCCTTCATCCCGGGACCCTCGATCGCGCGAGCGTCCCGTACATCCAGCTTCTTGCCGCACTTGGTGCAGATGCGCCGGTCGTCGATCTCGCCGCCGCACTCGCCCTTGTGAACCACGATCGAGGGGCGCCCCTCGGGCTGCTGCTCGTACTTGTCGCCCCACCGCATCAGGCCGATCATCACCGGCCAGAGGTCGAGCCCCTTCTCGGTGAGGAAGTACTCGTAGCGCTCGGGGCGCTCGCTGTAAGGGCGGCGCTCCAGGATGCCCTCGTCCACCATCCTCTGCAGCCGGGAGGTGAGGACGTTCCGGGCCACGCCGAGCGAGCGCTGCATCTCGGAGAACTTGCGACGGCCGTGGAAGATCTCCCGCACGACGAGCAGCGTCCAGCGCTCACCGACCAGCTCGAGACTGCGTGCGATGGAACAGATCTGTCCGTCGTACTCGTTGCCCAGCACGTGTGTGATCTTCGCACACTCGGTTGCATCACGCAACTCACGCTGGTAGGGTCGCGGCAAGTGGTTGCGTGAAGCAACCTACCCAGCAAGGAGTCCGACATGAGAGCACTCCGATTTGAATTCCATCCCGAGCAGGTCCGGATCAGCTCCGAGGAGATTCTCGCCGACCTCCGCTACCCGGCCCGAGAGAGTCGCGACGACGGCGGGCGCAAGCGTAAGGCGAGGGTGCGCCGAGTTCGCGAGGCGCAACCCGTTTGATGGCGAAGCCGGCAATCGACTCCGCCCGCGCTTACGCCGACGGCTGCCCGGAAACGACCCGCAGACGGGAGATCGTCTGGCAGGACCCTGTCCCCACGGCCGCCGCGGGCGCGCGGATGAGGGGCCTCGACTACGTTCGCGCGGTCCAATCCGGTGAGCTTCCGCCACCGCCGATCGCCGTGGTCATGAACTACCGCATCGCCGAGGCGGAGGAGGGAAGGGCGGTGTTCATCGGCGAGCCCGACGAGGAGCACTACAACCCGATCGGGGTCGTCCACGGCGGCTACGCCTCGACGATCCTGGACTCGGCCCTCGGCTGCGCCGTGCACACCACCTGCGCTGACGGCGAGGGCTACACGAGCCAGACGCTCGAGGTGAAATACCTCCGACCCATCACCCGGGACACCGGCGGCGTCCGCGCCGAGGCTGAGGTGATCCACCGCGGCCGCAAGACCGCCACCTCCGAGGCGCGGCTCACCTCGCTCGAGACGGGCAAGCTGCTGGCGACGGGCACCAGCACCTGTCTGATCCTCGAAGACTGACAGCCGATCGCCGGCGTACTAGCTTTTGAGGAGATGTCCGGCACGGAAACCAAGGACGCCGTCGTCGCCTCCTACGAAGCGCTCAACGAGGGCGACATCGACTCCGCGATGGAGGCGCTGGCGGAGAACGCCGAGTGGCACGAGAGCGAGGTCCTTCCCGACACGGGCGTCTATCGGGGTAGGGACGAGATCCGGGCCTTCCTGACCCAGTTTCTCGCCTCCTGGGAGCGCTTCCACCAGACCGTGGAAGATGTGAGGGAGAAGGACGATCGCCTGCTGGTACTGATCCACCTGGAGGCCACTGGGCGCGGCTCGGCCGCGGACGTCGATGCCCGCTACGCGCATCTCTGGACCGTCTCTGACGGCAAGGGGGTCCGGGTGGACGCGTTCTACGACCGCGACGCAGCGGTCGCCGCGCTCAACCCGTAGGCCCCGGTGAAGGTGACCAGAGACCACGACGCCACGTAGATCGCCGTGTCGAAGTGGTCTCCCTCGAGATCGGGAATGTGGAGAAGCAGGGCGAACAGCTCGAGCAGCCCCAGGACGGTGTAGGCGAGCGCGGCGCCGCGGAAGCTGACGGGATCATCGTCGCGTACCGCGATCAGCGCGGCCACTCCGATCCCCAAGATGAAGGATCCGATTGCGCGCGAGGTGAGCGGTGTGAGCGCCCAAGGCCAAAGATCGTCCGCGAGCCCGGCCGAGAATAGGAGGACGCCTCCGGTGGCCAGCATCGCGATCCCTTCGAAGATGAGCAATGTGCGAAGCGGTCCGGGGAGCCGCTGCGTCGGCCGTGGGTCCTCGCCGGGGGCACGCAGCTGGTCTGCTAGCGCCCAGACGAGCAGCGGCGGAACGAGTGCGTAGACGACGAGCCAGAAGACGCCGAAAAGGCTGTGGAGGTGGAAGCGGTCGAGGTGGTACAGGGTGACGACGAGGAGCAGCACGGCGATCACGGTCACCGGATACGCCGCGGGACGGGCCTCAGCCCAGGTCTCGGAGCGCGCGGCGCTCAGGATGAGGATGAACGCGGCCCAATAGAAGGCTCCGAGGGTGGTGGCCGTGAGCGGTGGGGCGATCGTCCAGGCCCACCACTTGTCTGTGTGGGTGGCTCCGAAGAAGAGCAGCCCGCCGGCGATCAGGGCGAGCCCGGCGAACACCCAGAAGATCAGCTTCAGCCGCGGGGTCGTCAGCCGCATGGGGCGAGATCCTACGTCCGTCCGGCGAGAGCGGCTCGGGCGCAGGATCGACCCGATCGTCAGGGAGCTTCGCGTCAGCCACGCCTAGGATCGAGGAATGAGCCGGGCCGGCGGGAAAGTGAACGGGAAGGTGCCGAGGGTGCGCCTCGGTCGGATGGTCGAGGACGGCGTTGCCCCCAGCATCTTCGGGCTGGTCGAGCGCGGCATCGCGCGCGAGCCCAGCCTGGCCGCCGAGATGCGCGGCCGCGTGGTCTTCCGCTTCGCCGAGGACTTCTCGCCCCTGCGGATCACCTTCAAGGCGCGAAGCGTGGTGGTCGAGGATGGCGACTCGCGCAAGCCCGACCTGGTGATCGAGGGCAGCCTGCCCGACATAGTCCACTTCGCCACGGTGCCGACGCTGCGCGGCCGCCTGCACGGCGTCCCGGACCCGCGCCAGCCTCGCGGACGCCAGGCTCTGAGGCGGCTCGCCGACGGCCGGGTGAGGATCGAAGGGAACCGGGTGCTCGGGCGGCGCCTGCTGCGGCTGCTCGCGGTCTAAGCGAGGGACCGCGCCAGGTCGATGAGCAGGCGCACGCCGTACCCGGTTGGCCCCTTGCCGACGTACTCGCGCCCGACGTCCCAGGCGGTGCCGGCGATGTCCAGGTGGACCCACGGCTTGCCGTCGACGAACTCCTCGAGGAAGGAGCCGGCGTAGATCGTGGATGCCTTCCGCTTCGACGAAGCGTTGGTGAGGTCCGCGACCGTGCCCTTGGTGAGCTCTTTGTACTCGGGGTGGAGGGGGAGACGCCAGGCGAGCTCCCCGGTTCGGGTGGCGGCCTCCTCGACCTCGGCGGCGAACGCGTCGTCGTTCGAGATCAACCCTGCGTACGTCGAGCCGAGAGCGACCACGACGGCGCCGGTCAGCGTGGCCAGATCGACGATTCGGTCGGCGCCGAGCTCTACTGCGTAGGCGAGCGCGTCCGCGAGGATCAGTCGCCCCTCGGCGTCGGTGTTGTTGACCTCGACCGTCTTGCCGTTCAGCTGGGTGATGATGTCGCCGGGCTTGACGGCGGTGCCGCTCGGCATGTTCTCCGTCGAGGGGATCACAGCCAGGACGTCGATCGGCAGCTCGAGCTTGGCGAGCGCCGAGACCGTCTCGAGCACCGCAGCCGCGCCGGACATGTCCATCTTCATCTCCTGCATCCCGGCCGACGGCTTGATCGAGATTCCGCCCGAGTCGAAGGTGACGCCCTTGCCGACCAGGCCGAGGGTCTCGTCCCCGCCCCCCTGGTAGCGGAGGACGATCAGCTGTGGCTCCTCGGCGGTTCCCTGAGAGACGGCGACCAGCCCGCCCATGCCCTTCTCCTTGATCTGCTCCCTGCCGAGCACCTCGAAGGTGACCGAGTCGTGCTCCTCGGCGATCGCGTTCGCGCGGCCCGCCAGGTAACTCGGGGTGACGACGTTGGAGGGCAGGTCCTGGAGCTCGCGGGCGAAGTTCTCAGCCTCGGCGCCGATGCGGGCGGCCTCGACTGCCTCGGCCAGGCCGCCGTCGCCGATCACCGTGACCTCCTCGAGTCCCTTCGGGTCCTCGTCCTCGTCGTCCCCCTTGCTCTTGAAGCGGTCGAAGCGGTAGGAGGCGAGGATCGCCCCCTCGACCATGGCGGTCGCTGCCGCCGGGTCGTCGCGGTCAGGTGCCTTCAGGGCCAGCGTGGCGGCGTCCATGGAGGCCGCAGTCCGCGCGGCGATCGCCGCGGCGACCCGGGCTCGCTCCGGTGTGAATTCATCCCGAGCGCCGAGGCCGACGGCGAGCGCCCGCCTCGGGGTGCCGGGGTACACCAGCGTTGCCTTCTTGTAGGAGGCCTTGACGTCCTCAGACCCGGGCGCGCCCGCGAGCGGCTCGGGAAGCTCATCGCCATCGAAGACGAGCACCCCGACGAAGTCGGACTCGATCTCGGACAGCGGCTTGTCAGCGACGTCGACTCGCAACGGGCGCCAGATTACAGACGGGCACTAGCATTCGAATCCGACTTGGGAACTGTCGGTGGCTTCGGCCCCGGCGCAGACGAAAGGCGCAGATGTCGAAGACTGTCATCCTCTCCACCGCCAGGACCCCCTTCGGGAAGATGGGCGGCGGGCTCTCGTCCCTCGATGCCACCGACCTGGGCGGCACCGCGATCTCCGAGGCGCTCGACCGCGCCGAGGTGAAGGCCGACGAGGTCCAGGGTGTCGTCTACGGCCAGGTGCTGCAGGCCGGCCAGGGGCAGATTCCCTCCCGCCAGGCCCAGATCAAGGCCGGCATCCCGCGCGAGGTCCCCTCGGAGACGATCAACAAGGTCTGCGCCTCCGGCATGCGCACGATCGGCATCGCCGACCAGGCTGTTCGCGCCGGCGACCTCGACATCGCCGTCACCGGCGGCATGGAGTCGATGAGCCAGGCGCCCTACCTGCTCCCGGGCGCCCGCTTCGGCTTCCGGATGGGCGACGTGCAGGCGGTCGACTCGATGACCCACGACGGCCTCACCAACCCGTTCACCGAGAAGCAGATGATCAACGAGGCCAGCGAGGTCTCGAACGAGCTCGAGATCACGCGCGCCGACATGGACCGCTTCGCCGAGCGCTCCCACCAGCTCGCCCACAAGGCGACCGAGGAAGGCAGGCTCGCCGAGGAGATCGTGACTGTGACGGTCAAGTCGCGGAAGGGCGAGAACGAGGTCGCCGCCGACGAGGCAATCCGGCCCGACACGACGCTCGAGGTCCTCTCCAAGCTGAAGGCGGTGGGCGGCGACGACGCGACCCACACCGCCGGCAACTCGCCGGGTGTAAACGACGGGGCAGGCGCCGTCGTGGTCGCCTCTGAGGAGTGGGCCAAGGAGAACGGCAAGAGTCCGATCGCGACCGTGCTCGCCTACGGCCAGGTTGCGGACGACTTCCCCTACCTCGCCAAGACCCCGGCCAGGGCCGCGATCCAGGCGCTCGAGAAGATCGGCAAGAAGCCGGGCGACGTCGACCTCTGGGAGATCAACGAAGCGTTCGCTTCGGTGGCGATCAACTCGATGCGCATGCTCGACATCGATGAGGACAACGTGAACGTGAACGGCGGGGCGATCGCCCTCGGCCATCCGATCGGCGCCTCCGGCGCACGGATCGTCGGAGCACTCGTCCACGAGCTGAGGCGACGCGGCGGCGGCCTCGGCTGCGCCGCGATCTGCTCGGGCGGCGGGCAGGGCGACGCGATCGTCGTGGAGGTAAATGGAGGCTGACGGAGGTAGCGGGAAGGGCGCTGCCTTCTTCGATCTCGACAAGACCCTGATGGCGGGGTCAAGCGGGATGGTCTTCGCAAGGGTGGCGAACCGAAAGGGCTTCGTCCCCCGCGGCCAGCTCGCCAGGTGGGGCTTCGACCACCTGCGCTACCGATTGCGCGGGTCCTCGGACGAGCAGACGAATGCGGTGCTCGAGGTCGCGAAGCGGGTTTTTGCCGACCTCCCCGAGCGCGACATCGAGCGGATGGGGCCGGAGGTGCTGGCCGGGATCCTGCCCCGCATCTATCCACAGATGCTGGACGAGATCCACCGCCACCAGGACGAGGGCCGCGCCACCTTCATCGTCAGCGCCGCCGGCAACGACCTGGTGAAGACCCTGGCGGCGGTGCTCGGCATGGAAGGGGGGATCGGCACCCGGTGGGCGGTCGGGTCGGACGGCAGGTACACCGGGGAGATGGACGGGCCGTTCGTCTACGGCAAGGGCAAGGTCGAGGCGATGCGCCGGTTCGCGAAGGAGCACGACATCGACCTCGCTGAGTCCTGGGCATACTCCGACTCGGTCAGCGACCTGCCGATGCTGCGCTCGGTGGGGCACGCGGTCGTCGTCAACCCGGACGGACCCCTGCTCGAGATCGCCAGGCAGGAGGGATGGCAGGTGATGCGCTTCGAGAAGATCGGGCGCAAGCTCGCGATCGCAGGCGCCACGGCTCTCGCGGCCGCAGCGGGCGGCGCCGGCGCGCTTGCCTCGAGACGCCGGAACAGCCGCGGCCTGCGCCACACGCGGAGCCCTCTGCGCCGCTAATTGGCCGATTTGGCCAGAACCTGTCCGGTACCAAGTTTGGGGGGTTTGATCGAGCACCGGATCGTGAGAAGCTCCACGCGCCCTCGACTCACGGACGCCCGCTTGGCGGACGAGGGGCCGGGGCTCGGAAAAAAACAAGGTGCCTTGCGGGCGTGCGATCCGCGACTGCCGGGCACGTGTCAGGAGAAACGCTTTTGGAGCGAATGACGGTGACCGAGGCCGATCGGTCCCCAGCGGATACCGGGAACGCCGCCACTCGCTCCGAGCCTCCGGCGAATATGCCAAGGAGCCGCGGGGTGATTCTCACCCGCGTGAACGCGGCTGAGGAGCACGCTCGCGAGGCGGCCAGGCGCGACGAGCTGGCGAAGGGGCGCGACACCGATGCGGCGGAGCGAGACCGTGCTGCCGAGACGCGCGATCACGAGATCGCGGTGGTGCAGAAGGCGGTCTCTCCCGATGGGCCTGTCACGGAGGGGCTGCGGAACCGGCTGCAGGCCCTGCTCGCCGAGGCCGCGGCGGATCGGCAGGCGGCGGCGAATGACCGGCGGCTCGCGGCACGCGACCGCGCGCGTTCGGCCGAGGAGCGGGTCTCCGCTCTGGCGGCCCTCCGCGTGGCCCATTTCGATGACCTGACCGGTGCCCACCGGCGAGGGTTCGGCGAGGACATGCTTCGCGGTGAGATCGACCGGGTCCGCAGATCCGGGGGACGGCTCGCGCTCGTGATCGTCGACGTGGATGGGCTCAAGGACGTCAACGACAGGCAGGGCCATCTGGCGGGGGACGTGCTCCTGCAGGACCTTGTCGCAGCGATCCGGGCGCACATCCGCTCTTACGAGGCAATCGTCCGGCTCGGTGGGGACGAATTCGCCTTCCCGATCGGCGGCGTCGATAGGACCGGAGCCGAGGAGCGATGTGCCGCCATCTGCGCCGACCTCGCGAGGCGGCCGAGCCAGGGCAGGATTACGGTCGGGATTTCCGAGCTGCGCGACGGGGACGACTTCGTGGAACTCGCCCGGCGAGCGGATTCGGCGCTGATCGCCGCCCGGCTCGAGCAGCGTTCACGCTCGGGCTGACCCTCGATCTAGACTCTCGATCGATGGCTGTAGAGCCCGACGCGCGGCGGCGCGCACATGAGTGGCTGTCCGAGGTCTACTCGCGGCTCGAGGAGCGGGAGGCGCTCTTCGAGACGATCTCAGGACACGAGGTCAACCCGCTCTACACCGAGGAGGATCGCGAGGGGTCGGATCCGGAACGCGATCTCGGCTACCCCGGCGAGTTCCCCTACACCCGGGGCGTCTACCCCACGATGTACCGGGGACGGCTCTGGACGATGCGCCAGTTCGCGGGCTTCGGCACCTCCGAGGAGACCAACGAACGCTTCCACTACCTGCTCGATCACGGCCAGACGGGGCTCTCGACCGCCTTCGACATGCCGACGCTGATGGGCCTCGACTCGGACGCCCATCGGTCGCTCGGTGAGGTCGGGGTGGAGGGGGTGGCGATCGACACCCTCGATGACATGGAGACGCTGTTCGCCGGGATCGATCTTGGCAAGGTCACCACGTCGATGACGATCAACGCCCCCGCGGCGATCCTGCTCGCCTTCTATGTCGCCACGGCCGAGGAGCAGGGCATCCCGCCGGAGCGCCTCGGAGGCACGATCCAGACCGACATCCTCAAGGAGTACATCGCCCAGAAGGAGTGGTGCTTCCCGATCGAGCCGGCGATGCGCCTCGTCGGCGACATGATCGAGTGGTGCACCGAGCACATGCCCCGCTGGCACCCGATCTCGATCTCCGGGTACCACATTCGCGAGGCGGGCTCCACCGCCCAGCAGGAGCTCGCCTTCACTCTCAAGGATGGCTTCACCTACGTCGAGCAGGCGATCGCGCGTGGCCTCGACGTCGACACGTTCGCGCCGCGGCTCTCCTTCTTCTTCAACGCCCACATCGACTTCTTCGAGGAGATCGCCAAGTACCGCGCCGCGCGCCGGATCTGGGCGCGTGAGATGCGAGACACCTACGGCGCCAAGCGGGAGGAGTCATTGCGGATGCGCTTCCACACCCAGACCGCGGGCGTCTCGCTGACCGCGCAGCAGCCACAGAACAACATCATCCGCACGGCGATCGAGGCGCTGGCGGGAGTGCTGGGCGGGACCCAGTCCCTGCACACCAACTCCTACGACGAGGCTCTAGCCCTGCCGACTGAGGATGCGGTCCGGATCGCGCTCCGAACGCAGCAGGTGATCGCGCACGAGACCGGCGTCACGAACACGATCGACCCGCTCGGCGGCTCCTACTTCGTCGAGACGCTCACCGACGAGATGGAGCGCGCCGCCTACGAGTACTTCGCCCGGATCGACGAGCTCGGCGGCATGGTGGAGGCGATCAAGCAGAACTTCCCTCAGCGGGAGATCGCCGACGCCTCCTTCCGCTATCAGCAGGAGGTTGATGCGAAGCAGCGGATCGTGGTCGGGGTGAACGACTACGTCCAGGAGGACGACGAGGAGATCCCGATCCTGCGCATCGACCCCGAGCTGGAGAAGAAGCAGAAGGGCAGGGTGGAGGCGACCAAGACGCGCCGCGACTCGGCGGAGGTGGAGCGGACGCTCGCCGAGCTGCGCTTGGCCGCCGCCACCGACGCCAATCTGATGCCTCCGATCCTCGACTGCGCCCGCGCCCGAGTCTCCGAGGGCGAGATGGTCGAGGCCCTCCAGCAGGTGTTCGGCTCCTACATCGAGCTGCCGGTCTTCTAGGCCGCACCCATGTGAACGCGCCGGGTGGTATGAGTACCGGCGAGTGAGAGGTAAGCCTGGAAGGATCGCGGGACTCGTCGCTTTGGCGTTTGTGCTCGGCTGTGGCGTCGCTTACGCCGTCACTCAGTCTCCGCCGGGGGTGATCGGCCCCTCCACCGGCATTCAGCCCTCGGGACGTCATCTCGAGCCCGAGGGCAAGCTGACTCCGCTCGGCAACCTGCCGACTGGGGGAGCGCTGACAACCAACGGGCGCTTCCTCTGGGCCCTCTCCACCGGGCGCGGCCGGAACGATGTCCGCATCGTCCAGGTCGCAAAGATCCCCTGCAAGGGCAAGAAGAAGGGGAGTAAGGGGTCGGCGGCCGAGGCGAAGCAGACCGGCTCGAAGAAGTGCAACCGCCGCGCCGGGAAGAAAGTCGGCATTGTCGTCCAGACCATCCCGTTCCCGGGTCTGACCGGGGGGATCGCAATGTCGCGAGACGGCCGGACCGCCTACGTCTCCGGCGTCGCTGACTCCTCCCATCCCCCCGAGGAGGTGAACTCCAGCGTCCCGGGGCGTCAGGGCGATGTGATTCACATCCTCCATTACGACCCGAAAAGCGGGATCGCGACGAGGGCCGGGGTCATCCCGGTGCCCCCGCCGAGCAGCGCCCCTCCCTACCAGGACTTCCCACCGAATGCGGCTGCTCGGCTCTCGTGGCCGCGTGACATCGCCGTTAGCCCCAACGGCCGCACGCTGCTCGTATCCCTCAATCTCGCGGACACAGCGGCTTTGATCGACACCGCGACAGGCAACGTCCGGTACGTGAGCGTCGGCCACTACCCCTACGGGGCCGGCATCACGAGCGACGGCAAATACGGCCTGGTGAGCAGCGAGACGGAGGGGACCGTGTCCGTGATCGACCTGGCGGTGGGCAAGGTGGTGAAGAATCTCCAGGTCGCCCCGCCGCTCTCGCATCCCGAGAGCATCGCCGTCGATCCGAAGGCGCCGCTGGCCTTCGTCGGCAACGCGAACCAGGACACGATCACCGTGATCGACACCAAGTCGTTTTCGGTAGCGCGGACCCTCTCGGTCGAACGCTCGCAGGGCGTTGGGACCTCCCCCACGTACGTGAGCGTCACATCCGACGGCTGCGACCTGCTCTCGGCCGACTCCGGCGAGGACTCGGTCGCGGTCTTCGCTCTCTCCAAGAAGAAGCGCTGCGGGGAGGCGGGCAAGCCCCCGGGCAAGAAGAAGGGGAAGAAGGAACGCGAGTCCACCGCCCAGGTCTCCGCCAAGCACAAAGGGAAGGGCAAGAAGAAGTCGGGCGGCCGCAAGGCCAGGAAGTTCCAGCTCGTCGGGCGGATCCCGACGGGCTCGTATCCGACGGTTGCCGCCGCGACGCCGAAGCGCCACCAGCTCGTCTGGGTCTCGGCTCGCGGACTGGGCGTCGGGCCGAACCCGGACGGACCGAACCCCGACACCGGCGACGACACCTATTTGAATCAGTACCTGCCCTCAATCGTCGACGGCGCCTCCGGGGTGCTGAGCTATCCCAGCGACCGGAAGATCCGAAAGCTCACCCCGATCAGTGACCGTCAGGTGGTCCCCGCCGACGCCCGCACCGCACCGAGCGACACACCGATCCGCGGGGGCGGGCCGACCAAGCACGTCTTCTACATCGTGCGCGAGAACCGCACCTACGACCAGGTGCTTGGGGACGACTCCCGCGGTGATGGTGACCCGGCGCTGACCCTGTTCGGGAACTCAATCACGCCGAACCTTCACGCGCTGGTGCAGCGCTTCCCGCTTTTAGATCACGTCTACGCGAACTCCGAAGCTTCGATCGACGGTCACTACTGGACGGCCGCCGGCGCGGTCTCTGACTACGTGATCAAGAACTGGCACCAGAACTACGCCGGTCGCAATCGGCCCTACGACTTCGGCTCCTACGAGGTCAGTGCCCCGCCCAAGGGCTACATCTTCCAGCGAATGCTGGAGTCCGGCGTTTCCTTCTACAACTACGGCGAGGCGCTCGCCGGCCTCTCGCCGTTTCCCGACAAGGACCGGACCCCGGAGCAGACGGCCCAGAACGCGCAGCTGCTCAGCCCGACCGTCACCGACGTCCAGCTCAACGGCGGTTGCTACGACAGCGACATCTCGATCTTCGACACCCCCGCGATCGGCCCTAAGCTCGGGAACGTCTATGACTCGAGCCTGCCGCCGGGATCGCAGCCCGGCGACGCCTCCAGGTTCAACTGCTTCAACACCAAGTTCCAGGCCCAGCTGGCCGCCAACTCGGTTCCAACCTTCAACTATCTCTCGCTGCCGCTCGACCACACCGAGGGCCTTTCCCCCGGCAAGCGCACTCCGGATGCCGACATCGCCGACAACGACTGGGGCCTCGGCCAGATCGTCGACACGATCTCGCATTCATCGATCTGGAACAGCTCGCTGATCCTGGTGGTCGAGGACGATTCACAGAACGGCGCCGACCACGTCGACGCCCATCGCATCCCGGCACTCGTGATCAGCCCGTACACGCAGCAGGGCTCGGTGGTCCATGACCGCTACGACCAGCTCTCCTTCTTGCGAACGCTGGAGATCATCTCCGGCCTCCCGTCGCTCAACCTCGGTGAGGCCCTGGCCGTGCCGCTCTACAACGCCGTCACCCCCAACGTGGGCAACTCGGCCCCCTACAACGCGATCATGCCGAGCGTCAACATGACGGCGGTCAACCCGGCCACCGCACAGAACATTGCGGCCTCGAAGGGCCAGCCGCTCAACGCGACCGATCAGGTCCCCCAGCACGTGCTCGACGCGATGCTGTGGCACTACCGGCACGGCTTCAAGTCGAAGCCCCCGCCGCCTGGGCCGAACGCCTCCACACAGGACAGCAAGGAGGTCGACGACGAGGCGATCGACAGCGACGAGCTCGCCCGCGAGATCCGCCGGCTCTCGACGAATCCCTACGAGAAGTAGGGGACGACTAGGCCGCGCTCGGCGCGGAGTCCACGATCACGATGACGTCACCCATCGGCCCGAGCTCCGAGCCCGCGAGGAACATGCGGCCGACGCCTCGGCGCTCGGACTCCGCCCTTGCAATGCGGCAGGCGTCGTCGCGAGCAAGTCCCCTCGCCACCACCTGCTCCCCATGTGCGTGATCTAGGAAAAGAACGTCGTACACCGCTAGGCCTCCTGTCGCTGCGGTTCCCCTATATGCACTGACCATTCTCGTATCGGCTTACTTCGTTCGAAACCGTAGAAACTTCTTGTTCGATTACGGTTAACTCGCAGCGCGAACAACCGCTCTCACCGAATAGTGCCGACCGAGCCCGCCAGAAAAATCAGGATCGTCGTCGCCAAGCCCGGATTGGACGGGCACGACCGTGGGGCGAAGATCATCGCGCGCGCCCTGCGGGACGCGGGCATGGAGGTGATCTACACCGGCCTCCACCAGACGCCGGAGCAGATCGCCGAGACCGCGATCCAGGAGGACGCTGACGCCGTCGGGCTCTCGATCCTCTCGGGTGCACACATGACCCTGGTCCCGAGGGTGGTGGAGCTGCTCGCCGATCAGGGGGCCAGCGACGTCGTCGTCACCGTCGGCGGCACGATCCCCGCGGACGACATCCCCGAACTCAAGAAGCTGGGGGTGGCTGAGGTGTTCACGCCCGGCGCGCCCACCGACGAAATCGTCGAGTTCGTCAGGCGGGCGGTCGCCGGGCGCGAAGAGGCCTCGGCCGCGGGCTAGTAGCCGTAGCCTCCGCTCGAGCCGCCGGAGCTGCTGCCGCTCGAAGTGCTCGTGGTGTTCGAGCTCGAGGACGCCTGCCCCGTGCTGGCCACCGTCCAGGTGAAGCTGGTTCCACCGAAGTTGTCGGTGAACCCGTTGCCCGTCACCTGACCGGGGGTGTCCTGCACGAACGAGTAGAGCGGCATACCGCCGAAGGTGACCTGGCTGCCGCCCTTGGACTTGACCACGCCGAGCTTCGTCTGCACGGCCTGATCGCTCGAGGTCGGCTGGCCGCTCGACGGCGCCATGACGGGAACCCAGATGGCGGTACACGAGCCCGTGCACGCGACGTTCATCCCGCTGTCCTGGTTGTTCGTGTAGAGCGCCATTCCCTTCGAATCCACCAGCACGGTCCCTACACCGCTGATCGACTTCGTGGCGACGGTGTCGGTAACGCTGGCCGTCGTGTTGGCGGCAGCGGAAGCGCTGTCTGAGGAGTTGCTGCTGCCGCCGCAGGCCGCCAGGCCGATGGCGACCAGCGCCATGGCGGCGACCGTGAGCAGCGGAGCGCGTTTGAGATTCATTTTCAGTCCTTTGCTTTGTATCTGCCCCATGCGGCAAGTAGTACGTTCCCGTCCGAGAGCTGGATTGCGTGAGCAACGACACACAATCCCTCTGGGCTCCGCCGCCGTACATTCCTGATGTGGACCCCTCAGACGAGGCACTGCTCGCGGGCTACGCGACAGGCGACCCCCGAACGGCCGCCGCTTTCGTGCGGCGCTTCCAGGGCCGCGTCTACGGCCTCGCACTGACGATCGTTCGTCAGCCGGCGATCGCGGAGGAGGTCGCGCAGGAGACGTTCGTGAGGGTTTTCCGACACGCCGGCAACTACGACGCGCGCAAGGGGCGCGTCTCGACCTGGCTGCTCTCGATCGCTCGCAACCTGGCGATCGACGTGACGCGGATGAAGCGATTGGATCCCGTTGACCCCGAGATCATCGCGGCGGAGCTCTCGCTCACCTCGCCGGAGCCGGCCGCCGACGAGATGGATCTGCAGCCCGACGAGCGCGATCAGCTCCGGTCGGCGATCACCGAGCTCCCCGACGATCAGCGGCGCGCGCTGGTGCTCGCCGCCTACATGGGACGGACCGCGCGCGAGATCAGCGACCTCGACGACGTGCCGCTGGGCACCGTGAAGACCCGGATCCGCACGGCGATGATCAAGCTGCGCGATGAGCTCGAGGTGGGGGAGTGATGGATTCCCACTGCGAGGAGATCCGCGAGCTGGCGCCAGAGCTGGCGCTCGGCATCGTCGAGGGCGAGGAGCGCGGCCGCGCCCTCGAGCATCTCGCCGACTGCCCCGATTGCCGTCGCCGAGTCGACGAGCTCTCCGAGGTGGCCGACGAGCTGCTCCTGGCGGCTCCGCACCGCGAGCCCCCGCCCGGCTTCGAGTCGAAGGTGCTGGGCGAGGTGCTTCCCGCGCCTCCCAAGCGCCGCCGTCGCCGGCGCTTCGCGCTGGTGCTCGCACCGGTCGCCAGCGCAGTCGCGGCGGCCGCGATCACGCTCGCGGTCGTCTCGGGCGACCTCCAGACCGCCTCCCACTATCGGCAGACGCTCCAGCAGGCAAACGGCAAGGAGTTCGAGGCGTACTCCCTCTACGGCGGCGGCGGACGCTTCGCCGGCACCGTCTTCAGCTACCAGGGACGCCCGAACTGGTTGGTGATCACGGTTGATCCCGCCCACCGCGCCGACCTCAGCAGCGCCCAGCTGGTCATGAAGGACGGCAGTCAGCGCCAGCTCAGCTGGTTCGACCTCGATTCCTCCGGAAGCTCCGGCGGGGGAATCCCGGTGGATCCCCACGACGTCTCGGTGCTGCGACTGCTGCCGGGTGCGGGCGGCCAGCCGCTCGTCGCCCACTTCACCAGCTAGGGGCGGGTTCGAAACCGCCTGGAGCGGGTATGCCATCGGCTGATTGACTGGTCAGTCAGCCAGTTGAAATCGGTATCATCCTGCGCCGCCACCGTCCCCGTCCCCGTGGAGGACCTGTCTTGAAGATTGCAGTGCTCGTCAAAGAGGTCCCGGACGCCGCCGTCACCAAGCGGATCGACCCGGAGACCAAGCGCCTTGACCGCTCGGGCGAGAAGAACCTCAACCCGTTCGACACCCACGCCCTCGAGGCCGCCATGCAGGTCAAGGAGGGCGGCGCCGACGTCGAGGAGATCGTCGCCGTGACGATGGGCCCGGAGAGTGCTGTCCGCGCTCTCCACAAGGCCGTTGCCCTCGGCGCCGATCGCTCCGTCCACCTCACCGACGACGCCCTGATCGGCTCCGACGTGTGTGCCACGGGCTATGCCCTCGCCAAGGTGCTGGAGGCCGAGAGCCCCGACCTGGTGCTCCTCGGGCAGCAGTCCGATGACGGCGAGTGCTACACGATCGGCGCCGTCGTGGCCGACCACCTGAAGATGCCGTCTCTCACCCAGGTGATCAAGATGGACGTCGCCGACGGCAAGCTCACCTGCGAGCGCCAGGCCGAGTACGGCTACGACACCGTCGAGATAGACCTGCCCGCCGTGATCAGCGTCGGTGACGCGATCAACGAGCCGCGCTACCCGAGCCTGAAGGCGATCATGGGCGCGAAGAAGAAGCCGCTCGACAGCAAGGCGATCGGCGACGTCGGCATCGAGGGTGATCGGGTGGGCGAGGGCGGCTCGCGCACCGCTGTCCTCGAGCTGAAGCCGCCTCCCGAGAAGCAGGCCGGCGAGATCATCGAGGACGAGGACACGAACGAGACGGTCGAGAAGATCGTCGCCTGGCTCGACGAAAGGAAGCTGATCTGATGGCGGGAATTCTCGTTTACGCCCTGCACGATGACGAGGGCAACTTCAACAAGAACTCCCTCGGCGCCCTTTCCGAGGCAGCGAAGCTCGCCGGAGAGATCGGTACCGAGGCAGCGGCTGTGGTGGTCGGCGATGTCGCCGACGACGCCGCCGCGGGCCTGGGCGCGTACGGCGTCACCAAGGTCTACTGCTGTAAGGAGGCCCCCGAGGGCCTGGCGCAGCCGATCGTCGACGTGATGGCGAAGGTCATGACGGATAACGATTTCTCGTATGCGCTCTTCGGCGGAGGCCTGCTCGGTTTCGAGATCGGAGCCGGCCTGACCGCACGGTTGAACGCCGGCGTGACGATGGAGGTGACCGCTGTCAATGTTGCGGACGGCAAGCTCGTCGCCGAGCGACCGATCCTGCAGGACTCCCAGATCGCCGACGTCGGCTATGTCGGGGAGCCCGGGATCATCATCGGACGGCTCAATGCCTTCGACGAGAATGAGACAGGCGGCACGGCCGAGGTCGAGGACGTCCAGGTTGAGCTCTCCGAATGGTCGACCAAGGCGAGGATGGTGACCCGCGGCGAGCAGCGTGGCGCCGACGTCAACATCGAGGACGCCAACGTCCTGGTCGGCGGCGGCCGGGGGCTGGGGAAGGCCGAGAACTTCGAGCTCGCCGAGCAGCTGGCCGAGTCGATGGGTGGCGCCGTGGCGGCCACCCGCGCCGTGGTGGACGCGGGCTGGTACCCGTATGCCGCCCAGATCGGCCAGACCGGCAAGACGGTCGCGCCGGACCTCTATCTGGCGCTCGGGATCTCCGGCGCGATCCAGCACAAGGTCGGCATGCAGAACTCGGAGAACATCCTGGCCATCAACAAGGACCAGAACGCGCCGATCTTCGAGTTCTCCGATCTGGGTGTGGTGGGCGACCTGCACAAGATCGTCCCCAAGCTGACCGAGGCGATCAAGGCCAAGAAGGGGTCCTGAGATGCCCGGCCTCCCGGCCAGGCTCGACAGGCCGAGCAGCTGATGGCCGTCGAGCCGCTCGAATACCCGCCGCCCGTCAAGCCGGCGGAGGAGTTCGTAACCGGGATCACCGACCCGGAGGAGGAGCGCATCGAGGTCGGCGTCGCGATCGTCGGCGGCGGCCCCGCGGGCCTCGCCTGCGCGATCAAGCTGATGCAGCTGCTCGAGGACGAGCCGGAGCTCGCTGAGAAGCTGGGCGAGGTCCCGGTGGCAGTGGTCGAGAAGGGCAAGACGCCCGGGGCGCACCTGCTCTCCGGCGCCAACATGAAGCCGTCGGCGATGCGGGAGCTGTTCCCGGACCTGAAGCCGTCGGAGTGGCCCGTCTTCCAGGAGGTCACCAAGGACGCGGTCTACTTCCTCACCTCCAAGATGGCGGTGAGGCTCAAGCCGATGCCGCCGAACTTCCGGAACCACGGCAACTACGTCACCTCGATCGCGAAGCTGGGCCGCTTCCTCGGTGAGAGGGCCGAGGAGGCGGGCGTCTACATCCTCAACGAGACCTCGGCGGACAAGCTGCTGGTCGAGGACCGGATCGTCCGCGGCATCCGCTCCGGCGACAAGGGCCGAGGCAAGGACGGAGAGGAACTCTCCAACTTCGAGCCCGGGTCGGACGTGGTCGCCAAGGCGACTGTCCTCGCGGAGGGGACCATCGGCCATCTGACCGGTGCGGCGCTCGAATACTTCGCCCTCGGTGGCCCCGACCCGCAGCGGTGGGAACTCGGCGTCAAGGAGGTCTGGGAGGTGGAGAAGCCTCTGGACCGCGTCATCCACACGCTCGGCTGGCCGCTTCGCTGGCGGCCCAAGTACAAGGAGGCGGGCGGCAGCTTCATCTACCCGATGGGCGAGGACAAGGTCAGTATCGGCCTGGTCGTCGGGCTCGACACCAGTGACGCGACCTTCTCCACCCACGACGCTCTGCAGGAGCTCAAGACCCACCAGTTCGTCCGAAACATTCTCGAGGGAGGCAAGCGGGTGGCCTGGGGCGCAAAGACGATCCCCTCCGGCGGCTACTGGTCGATGCCGAAGCGGCTCTCCAGCCCCGGCATGGTGATCTGCGGCGACGCCGCGGGCATGGTCAACATCCCGACGCTGAAGGGGATCCACTACGCGATGCACGCCGGCATGTACGCGGCCGAGGCGATCGTCGAGTCGCTGAAGCGGGAGTCGGTCAACTTCGAGAACTACGAGCGCAAGGTCAAGGACTCCGTCATCGAGAAGGACCTGTGGCAGTCGCGCAACATGCGTCAGCCGCTGTCGAAGGGCCTGATCTTCGGCGGGGTCATGGGCAGCCTGATGGTCGCAACCAAGGGCGCCTTCCCCGGCGGGCACTGGAAGAACGAGCCCGATGCCGAGGTGCCGGTGGAGGTCGACGGGGCGGCGAAGAAGTATCCGAAGCCCGACAACAAGTACATCTTCGACAAGCTCAACTCGGTCTTCCTCTCGGGCAACGCCACCCGCGACGATGCTCCGAACCACATCCGGATCCAGGAGCGGGTTCCCCGCGAGCTCGCCCAGACGTGGGTCTCGATGTGTCCGGCGCAGGTCTACGAGATCCCAGACGAAGAGCTCGAGTCGGGCGCGGAGACCGTCGACGTCCACGTCACGCCGTCCAACTGCGTGCAGTGCGGCGCGATCACGGCCAAGGGCGGCCGCCTCACGCTGCCCGAGGGCGGCGACGGCCCCCTCTACCAGGAGACCTGAGCCGCCCTGCTAGGGGGTGGAGCTGCCCGACTCCATCACCCCACGTGCGTACCCGGTCGAGGCTGATCTATGCTCGCCACGATGCCTGACCGGCGCGGCCAGACACTCGAGCGGGAGCTCCTCGAGTTCGCACCGGATGCCGTCGTTGGGGTGGACGAGCACGGAGAGATCAAGCTCGTCAACTCCCTCACCGAGGGCGTCTTCGGCTACGAGAGGGGAGAGCTGATCGGCCAGCCGGTGGAGATGCTGGTCCCGAGCGGGCTTCGCACCGGGCACGTCTCGCACCGCGACCTCTACTTCGAGTCCCCGCGCACCAGGCCGATGGGCGCCGGACTCGACCTCCATGCCCGCCGGAAGAACGGCACCGAGTTCCCGTGCGAGATCTCCCTCTCCACCGTTGCGACGGACGCCGGGATGATGGCCCTGGCTGCTATCCGCGACATCACCGACCGCCGTCGCGACCGCGACGACATGCGCCGAGCGGTGAAGAGGCTGCAGGCCGCGACCGAGGTTGCGATCGCCGTCGGGGGCGAGACCGATCTCGAGCGCGTGCTCGAAGCGATCGTGGAGCGCGGCCGGGCGCTGGTCGAGGCCCGGGCGCTGATCATCCTGCTCCGGGAGGGTGACGAGCTCGTGGTCGCCGCGACAGCGGCTGTCGCCGGAGGGCTCGATCCGGAGGTCGGCTATCTCAAGTTCAAGGTCGAGGAGGCCTCGGAGGAGCTCCTCCTGGGGACGTTCACCGGCGCGGACCTGGGGATGAAGGAGTCGGGGCGCGCCCTGATCGCGCCGCTTCTCTTCCGGGGCCAGTCGCTCGGCCTGGTCGTCGCCCTCGACCACGTGGGCGACCCGGGCGAGTTCGACGACGAGCACCAGCGGATGCTGGAGGCGTTCGCCGCCAGCGCCGCCACCGGGGTCGCGACCGCGAGGTCGATGGCCGAGGAGCGCTTGCAGAACACGATCGACGCGGCCGAGCAGGAGCGTGGCCGCTGGGCCCGCGAGCTCCACGATGAGACGCTTCAGTCCCTGGCCGTGCTCCGCATGCGCCTGGCCTCCGCGCTTCGGGAAGAGTCACCGGACGACCTGCACGACACCGGCCAGGAGGCGGTCGAGCAGATTGATGATGAGATCGTCAAGCTGCGCCGGCTGATCACCGAGCTCCGCCCCGCGTCACTCGACACGATCGGGCTCGAGGCGGCGCTGCACGCCCTGGCGCAGCAGCATCAGCAGGTGGGTGAGATCCGGATCGCGTGCGACTTCGAGTTGGCCCGAGAGGACGGCGAGCGGCCGGCGGCGCTGCTCGAGACGGCCGTGTACCGGCTCGTGCAGGAGGCGCTCAACAACGTCTCCAAGCACTCGATGGCGCAGCAGGCAGAGCTCAAGGTCCGAGAGCTCCGAGGCCATATCGAGATCGAGGTCTCAGACGACGGGGTCGGCTTCGAGCCGAACCTGGTGCGCGAGGGGTTCGGGCTCGTCGGGATGCGCGAGCGGGCGGCACTGCTCGGTGGAACGCTGAGTATCGATTCCAGGCCGGGGTCCGGGACCAGGATTCAGGCGGAGATCCCGCTCAGCCCGCCGGCCGAGGACCCCTGACGGCTTCGCCACACAGCCGCAGCGACGAGCGGCCTCCCCGCATAACCGCTCGGGGCTGCGCCCCTCGCTCATGATGGGGAGGCCTGGTCGCTGCTAGACGTCGATCAGGCCGCGGTCGATCGCGTAACGGACGAGCTCCGAGCGGGTCGTCATCGCGAGCTTCTGCTGGATGTGGGCGCGATGGGACTCGACCGTGCGCACGCTCAGGTAGAGCTGCTCGGCGATCTCGTTGTTGGTGTGCCCGAGCGCGATCAGCCGCAGCACCTCGAGCTCGCGCTCTGACAGGTCGTCGGGGGTCGCGGCGTCGGGCTCTGCCGCCAGGCGAGCGCCGAGCTCGGGCTGCAGGTAGGTGCGCCCCTCGGCCGCCATCCGCACGGCCTTGACCAGCTCCTCGCTCGCGGCCTCCTTGAGGATGTAGCCGAGCACGCCGGCCTGGAGCGCCTCGCGCGCGAAGGCGGTCTCGTCCTGCATGGTGAGCACGACGATCTCGGTGTCCGGTGACTGTTCCCGGATCGACGGGATCGCGGCCAGGCCGGACCCGCCGGGCATGTTGATGTCGAGGATCAGGACCTTCGGACGATGGCCGCTGACGTAGCGGGCGGCCGAATCCGCGTCGCCGGCCTCGGCGACTACCTCGATGTCGGGCTCCCGCTCCAGCATCAGGCGCAGGGCGCTCCGCACGACCGCATGGTCGTCAGCGAGGACAACGGAGATGCCCTCTCCCGTCTCCTGTCCCCCTGTGGAGTCCACGGCCGTACCTTAACTCCGCGCGAAGTCGATCGCGCCCGTTGGCGCGGCGCAACTCCCGGCTCGCGGCCAGGTTTATCGGGCGTGGGGATGGGACGACAGGTTCACAGAGGAGGGCAGGTGAGCAGGAGAGTCACCGGGGCGTTGCTCCTGGCGGCGCTGCTCTCGGTGGCAGTCGCGCTCGCCCCGGCCGGCGGCGAGGCGAAGAAGCGCAAGAAAGCCAAGCCGCCGCGGCCGAACATCGTCCTGATCATGGACGACGACCAGTCGGTCAACCTGCAGCGGTTCCTCACCAAGACGAACGCCGCGCTGGGCGCGAAGGGAGTCACCTTCGACAACTCCTTCGTCAATTACTCGCTCTGCTGCCCGTCGCGCTCGACGATGCTCACCGGCCAGTACGCGCACAACCACGGGGTGCGGAGCAACACGCCCCCCACTGGCGGCTACAGCAAGCTCGCCCCCACGATGAGCAACACCCTGCCGGTCTGGCTGCAGCGCTCGGGCTACTACACGGCGCATATCGGCAAGTTCCTGAACGGCTACGGCACGACGGCCCCGGACACCGAGGTCCCGCCCGGATGGAACGAGTGGTTCGGGTCGCTCGACAACCCGGATGCGTTCACCGGTGGCACCTACACGGCCTACGGATACACGCTCAACGAGAACGGCCAGATCGTCCACTATGGCTCGACGCCCGACGTCGTCGATCCGGCGACCTACCAGACCGACGTCTATTCGCAGAAGGCGGCCGACTTCATTCGCCGGGTCGCGCCGAGCCGACAGCCCTTCTATCTGTCGGTGGCACCACGCGATCCACATGGTGAGGCTGCGTCTTGCAACTGCGCGCCACAGAACAACCCGCGGGCTGCACCCCGGTACGAGGGCACACTCAATGGCCTGACGGCCCCGAGAGACCCGAGCTTCAACGAGGCGGACGTTTCGGACAAGCCCTCCAACATCAGGGATCTGCCACCGCTCACGGCGGCGCAGATCGGAAATGTCGATGCGGCCTATCGAGCTCGGGCCGAGTCGGTGCTGGGCGTCGACGACCTCGTCCAGAACGTCGTCAACACGCTGCAGGCGTCGGGTGAGCTCAAGAACACCGTCCTGATCTTCACGTCTGACAACGGCTTCTTCCACGGCGAGCACCGGGTCCCGAGAGGCAAGGTCAGGCTGTATGAGCCCTCCATCAGAGTCCCGCTCCTGATCCGCGCACCGGGGATGCCGAAGGGCGTGCACCGCAAGCAGCCCGTGTCCAACGTCGACCTGGCGCCGACCATCTTGGACTTCGCGAACGCCACAGCCGGCCGCCTGCAGGACGGCGTCTCCCTCGCTCCGCTCATGGAGAGAAGGCGCGATTTCCCGGGCCGCAGCCTCGAAGTCGAGACTTTCTTCAATACTCCGGACGCGACGGAGGACCCCGAGGATCCGCCGCTCAACTACCGAGGCGTGCGCACGGACCGCTACCTGTACGCAGAGCACGGCAGCGGCGAGCAGGAGCTCTACGACCTGCGAAGCGATCCGTTCGAGCTCCAGAACCAGGTGGGCAACCCCGTCTACGCCCAGACCCAGGGGGCGCTCCGACGCCTGCTCTCCTCGCAAGCGAACTGCGCCGGCAAGACCTGCAGGGCCCGTCCCGCCGTCAAGCTGAAGGGGCGCTGCTCGAGCGTGAAGGTCGCCGGCAAGGGCAAGCCGCAGGAGGCGACCTTCTACCTCCGCGGTAAGAAGATCCGGCGGGATGCGAAGGCCCCGATCCGGGCCACCCTTCCCAGCGCGTCCTCAGGCGCCAAGCTGGAGGCGGTCGTCACCTCGCTCGACGGGCGGATCGTCACGCTGAAGCGGACGCTCCACTGCTGAGCTAGGAGACCGGTGCGGGCTCTTTGGCCAACTGGGCGATCAGCTCGGCGAGTCGCTCGGGCTGGTCCTCGGAGACGAATGTGTAGGAGTCCGCGATCCGCTCCAGCCTCGCCCCGTTGATCGTGGCCGCGAGCCTCTCGGCGAAGGAGATCTTGAAGAAGCGGTCCTCCACCGCCCAGGCGAGCAGCGCCGGCCGGTCGAAGTTGCGAAGCGTCTCAGCGGCCTCCAGCGTGTAGCGAGGATGGATCCCGCGCAGGACCTTGACCGTGTCGCGGCGTATCCCGGGATTGGACAGGTAGGGCTCGACCCACTCGCGGGTCGGTGCTCCGTCGAAGTCGTGCTTGACCAGCCGGCCATAGGCGTTGGGGAGGCGCCGCATCGGAGCGAAGCGCATGCCCTGCATCACGCCGCTGAGAACGGGCGGCACCCTCGCCGCCCACTGCATCGGCCGGAACGCGGGCGGCAGGAAGTTCTCGAACGCGTCGCAGTTGGTGAGGAGCAGGCGGCCGATCCGCTCCGGATGGTTGGCGGCCGTGATCTGCGAGATCGCTCCGCCGGTGTCGTTGGCGACGAGGAGAACGTCCTCGAGGCCGAGCGATTCGAGAAAGTCGGCGACGATCCGCGCCAGGCCCGGAGGAGAGAGGTCGGCGTCGGCATCCATCGGGGTGCTGTGGGAGCCGAGTGGCAGGTCGGGGACGATGCAGCGGAAGCTGTCCTCCAGCAGGGGCGTCACCTTCCGCCAGAGCCGGCCGTCGACCAAGAGGCCGTGGACGAAGACGATCGGCGGGCCCTCGCCGGACTCGCGGTACCGAATCGTTCCCTGGGAGAGCTTTGCCTCGCTCATGCCGCCCTCCTCAGGCTACGGAGTTGGGCGCGGATGAAACGCGGCCAGGCCCGTGGGCTGGCGGCGACTGCCTTGAGCAGAGGCGCCGGGTCGAGGTAGGCGACCCGCTCGACCGCCTTCCCGTCGCGAAGCTTGATCCGGTCGCACGTGTGGAGCGTGAAGTGCCGCCCTCCGACCGTGCCCTCGAGACGCAGCTCGATGTAGACGACGTCGCCCGTGGCGGACCAGTTCTCGACGGTGCCGTGGAGGTCAGGGACCAGGGTGAAGAGCGGGCGTGCGAACTCCTCTCGGAAGCCTTTGCGTCCGACCGTGGGGCGAACGGACGGCTGGATCATTCGCACCTCCGGGTCGAACCACGGGTCGAAGTGGTCGCAGAAGGTGTCCGTATCGACCGGGTTGGCCCAGCCCGACGCGAAGACAGCGACCCAGTTGGCCGCTCCCTCCGCCTGCTCCGCCGTCGTCTCGGGGGCGGCGGTTGCGACCCCGCCGTTCCCCGCCTCGGTTGCCATCACTCGCCACCGAGCTGGCGCTGCATCGTCAGCGAGTCGATGTAGGTCTGCTTGCTCGAGACGAGCCCGTCGCGGACCTCGATCACGTCGACGCAATCGACCTCAACGCGGGCGCCACTCACATCATTATCGGCGGCCACAAACACCGCCGCCGGATCAACTCCCTCGACCTCGATCGCCTGGGCCGCCGTGCCCGTCATGGTCGACTCCAGGACCCAGTGGTCATCGCCCACATGCAGCGAGCGCTCGGCGAAGTTGATGTCGGGAAGGAGGGCCAGGTAGCCGGCGAACGCCTCGCGGACGGCCTCCTTGCCCTCGGCCGGGGGAGTGCCGACTGCGTGGGCGACGAAGACAGAGTCCTCGGTATGCAGGTCCATGATCGCGTCGAGGTCCTGGCGGTTCCAGGCCTCGCCGTAGCGTTCGGCGAGCATCCGGATCGCCGTTATCGAATCGGTTGCTGTCGTCATCGGGTCGCCTCCGAAGGTCGAATTCGCATACAGGCTGTATGTATAACTGACCTACAGGTTGTATGTCAATGTGAGCGAGGACACACACGTTGCGCCGCTCCTTGCAGCCGCAGGCTGTGTTCCAACCCCGGCTAGACTTGAATGCGATGAAGACAGATATCCACCCCACTTACGTCCTCTCGCACGTCCACTGCTCGTGCGGGAACGAGTTCTATACCCGCTCCACGGAGCCCGAGCTTCACGTGGAGATCTGCTCGCAGTGCCACCCCTTTTATACGGGCAAGCAGAAGCTGGTTGACACAGGCGGCCGCGTCGAGCGGTTTCGCCGCCGTGCCGCCAAGCGCGCCCGTTGAGCTCGGAGCCCGACCCTAGGTCCAACGGGGCGCCTTCCGGCGTCGCCCAGTCCGAGCGCATGCCCGATGGCCGGCCGGTCGCGGTCGGCGACGCGCCCATCGGGGGCCAGGCGGTCCTCGAGGGCGTGATGATGCGGGGGGTCTCCGTCTGGGCGGTGGCCTGCCGCACCCCCGAGGGCGAGATCCAGATCACGTCGGAGCCCATCGTCTCCTGGGCCAAGCGGAGCCGGATCCTCCGGCTTCCCGTGATCCGGGGCGTCGTCGCCCTGGCTGAGTCGCTGAAAATCGGTTTCCGGGCCCTGGCGATCTCGGCCAACGCACAGCTTGCCGACGAGGAGGAGCCGCAGGAGATCGGCGGCTTCACCTGGGGCCTGACGATCTTCTTCTCGCTCCTGCTGGCCGTCGGCCTCTTCTTCGTCATCCCCGTGGGCGCCACCAGCCTGATCAAGGACTGGCTCGGCTCCGCGCTCCTCTTCTGGCTTGTCGAAGGGGTGCTGCGGACGGCGATCTTCATCGGTTACCTGGCATTGATCAGCAAGCTCCCGGACCTGCGCCGCGTCTTCCAGTACCACGGCGCCGAGCACAAGACGATCTCGACCTTCGAGGCGGGCGACGAGCTCACGCCTGCCAACGCGCGCCAGTACTCCCGCCTGCATCCGCGCTGCGGGACGAGCTTCCTGTTGATCGTGATGGTGCTGGCGATCTTCGTCTTCGCGCCCATCGGTCTGCCGGCCTGGTACTGGCTGGTCCTCTCCCGGATCCTCGGAATCCCGCTGATCGCGGGGCTCTCCTACGAGGTGATCAAGTGGGCGGGGAAACACCGCAACAAGCGCTGGGTGCGCGCGCTGATGTGGCCCGGACTGATGCTGCAGAACCTGACCACCCGCGAGCCCGACGACGACCAGCTCGAGGTCGCGATCCAGTCTCTCAAGGCCGTTCTAGCCGTCGAGGATCCGTACGAGGCGAAGCGCGACCAGACGATCGAGATCGTCGCGTAGCGCGAAGGCTTGCCGGCCAGTGGTCGCATAGCGACACGAACTCGCCGGGCCTCCGTTCGATCAGAGGAGCGAGCGAAGTTCGGCCAACATGAACGCGGGATTCTCGAAGACGTCGCGGTAGGTGTAACGCCGGAATTCATCACCGCGCACTCGGGCCTGGCGCTCTCGAAGGCGGTCCTGATCCCAGGCGTGACGGGTGCGGTGGTAACGGAAGCCGTCGAGCTCGACGGTCAGACGGCTGCCTGGCCATCGGCAGTCAACTCTCCGGCCGCCGGCCGAGCGGTTCGTCTGCGGCAGCGTTAGCCCCGCATCGCGGAGCCGCTCCACAAAGCGAGACTCGAGCCTGCTCAGACTGGTCGGCTCATCACCGTGGATGATTCGCCGCAGGGTCCTGGCGCCTGGGGTGCTTGGGCGACGTGCAAGCACCTCTTCGACGTGATCAGGCGTAACCGAATGGCGAACGTCCGCCTCGTGGCACGCCCGGCCGAGCAAATAGTCGGGCAATGAAGAAGCGATATCCACGAGCGTGCGCGGCACGCTCGTCAGCGGGATGGCCTGCCAGAACGCCAAATCTGCGCGTGCGATCGTGAGTGACCGGTGAGTGAGGACTCCCGGCACAACTCGCTTCGAGAGTGCCAGAACTTCAGGCGGGGGATGAGCGCCTTTGATCAAGCCCCAGACGTGCGCGGCTGCTTGGCCGCACAACACGGCACGGTCTCCGCACGCCTTCACCGCGGCCATGTAGTGGGCCTCGCGACTGGGCGCCCGGTGCCCGACGCGGTAAACCCCGCGATGAACGGCAATCAATGTGCCCCGTTCGACGCGGCGTCTGATCTGCTCGGAACTCAGTCCCGCCACTAAAAGCTCCTGGCGCGTGACCACGCCCTGAGCGCGGCTCGCGAGGGTCGCGATGGCTTGGTCCAGGGAAGGTTCGCCGGCCTGATGTCGCATGACGACACCAAGTCGGCAACCCCTCCGGCTCGCCCCCCTTTCATTGCCGGTTTTCGTTCTGAGACGGCCTCGCGTCACACTTAGGGTGTGATCGAGGACCTCGTTGACCAGATTCAGGGCCGCTTCGCCGAGCTCGAGCGGCAGATGTCCGACCCGGAGGTGATCGCCGACCGGGAGCGCTACGCCGAGGTCGGGCGCGAGTACCGCGAGCTTCAATCCGCGCAGGAGCTGGCGCGGGAATGGCTGACGCTCAATGACGACCTCGAGGGCGCCCGCGAGCTCGTCGCCGAGAACGGAGACGACCCGGAGATCAAGAAGGTGCTCGCCGACGCCCCCGGACGGCTCGAGGTGCTCTCCGAGCAGATCCGCCTGGCGATGGTCGAGCGCGACCCGAACGACGACAAGAACGTGATCGTCGAGATCAGGGCCGGGACCGGCGGGGATGAGGCGGCTCTGTTCGCCGGCGACCTCTACAAGATGCTCACCCGCTACGCGGAGCGGCGCGGCTACTCGGTCGAGAATCTCTCGCAGTCCCCCGCCGAGGTCGGCGGCTTCAAGGAGGTCACCTTCGCGGTGAAGGGGGACGGGGCCTACTCGGTGTTCAAGTACGAGGGCGGTACCCACCGGGTCCAGCGGGTCCCGAAGACCGAATCCCAGGGCCGCATCCACACCTCTACGGCCACCGTCGCGGTCCTACCCGAGGCGGAGGAGGTGGACCTCCAGATCGATCCGAACGACCTGCAGATCGACGTCTATCGCTCGTCTGGCCCCGGAGGACAGTCGGTCAACACAACCGATTCGGCGGTCCGCATCACCCACAGGCCCACCGGAGTGGTCGTCTCGATGCAGGACGAGAAATCGCAGCTCCAGAATCGAGAGAAGGCTATGCGCGTCCTGCGCGCGCGGCTGCTCGAACGGGAGATCGCCGAGCAGCAGGCGAAGATCGCATTGGAGCGCCGCGCACAGGTGGGGACCGGCGAGCGCTCGGAGAAGATCCGCACCTATAACTTCCCTCAGGACCGCGTCACCGACCACCGCGTGAAGCTGACCGTGAGCGGGGTGGACCGGGTACTGAACGGGGACCTCGACGAGTTCACGGAGGCGCTCTCCTCCGAGGAGAAGCGCCGCCGGCTCGAAACCCAGACGGCGGAAACCGCCTGAGGCGGGCCGGTGCAGGGGAACACGGTCGGTGACGCGCTGGAGGCCGCGATCGACGCGCTCGCGGCCGCCGGCTGCGAGACGGCCCGCTTCGATGCCGAGCTGCTGCTGGCCCAGGCGACGGGCTGGGACCGAGCCAAGTTCACAGTCGAACCCGACGCTCGCCTGCCGGTCGGCGCGTCACGTGAATTCGCCGAGATGGTGCGGCGCCGCGTCAGGCGCGAGCCGGTCGCCTACATCCTCGGTCGCAAGGGATTCCGCCGCGTTGAGCTCCTGGTCGACCGGAGAGTCCTGATCCCGAGGCCCGAGACCGAGCTCCTGGTCGAGCTGGCGCTCGAGGCCGCGCCCACGAAGGTCCTTGACGTCGGCACTGGGAGCGGCGCAATCGCGCTGGCTGTCGCCGACGAGCTCGAGGATGCGCGGGTGACCGCCATCGACACCTCCTTCGACGCGGTTCGGGTCGCCAAGGCGAACACCGAACGCCTCGGCCTCATGGATCGCGTCGACGTCGTCCTGCGCGGCGCCAGTTCGCTGACCGGTGCGGTGCCCGACGACAGAGCGTTCGATCTCCTGCTCGCCAACCTCCCCTACGTGAGCGAGGACGAGTGGCAGGACCTGGCGCCAGAGATCCGGGAGTACGAGCCGCGCGAGGCGCTCGTCGCCGGCCAGACCGGGCTGGAGGCGATTGAGGCGCTGGCCGAAGAGCTCCTGGGTCTGGCGCCGCGACCTCGTGTCGTCGCGCTCGAGATCGGCGCCGGCCAGGCTGAGGTCGTCTCGAAGCTGGTCAGGGCGGCGGGTTACACGGACGTCGAGGTCCGCTCCGACCTCGCGGGCCACGACCGCGTCGTCATCGGGCGATGACCGAGATCGTCTCCGTCGAGGCCGACGGCCCGGATACGGCTCGCTCAGCCCTCGAGCGCACCCTGGGGAAGGGAGGGGTCGCGATCTTCCCGGCCGACACCCTCTACGGCCTCGCCTGCGATCCGCTCGACCCCCGGGCCGTGGAGCGGATCCACTCGATCAAGGGGCGTGACGACGACAAGCCCTCGGCCGTCATGTACTTCTCGCCATTGGCCATGAGAGAGGTCGTCTCCGGACTCGGCGAGCGCTCCCGCCAAGCGGTCGCGCAGCTGCTGCCGGGCCCGGTGACCCTGGTGATTGCCAACCCGGAGCGCCGTTATCCGCTCGCCTCCCGCGACGATCCCGAGCGTCTCGGCGTGCGACTGATCGAGGGGCCCCTGGCCGGCACGATGACCCCGATCTTCCAGACCAGCGCGAACCGCATCGGTGGCCCGGCCCCGCGGGGCTTCGAGGAGATTGACGACGAGGTGCTCGCAGCCGCGGACATGGCGATCGACGGCGGGGAGGGGTTGATCGGTGCCCCCTCGACCGTCATCGACCTGAGCGAGCTCGACTCGGCGGGCCGCTGGGAGGTCCTGCGCGAAGGCGCCCTCCCGCGCGGCGTGATCGATCGGGTCCTGGGCGGGACGGCGAGCGGCTAGGAGGCCGCCGCCCGGGCCTCGCGCTCAGCCTCGGCGTGGGTCGTGTAGGCCCAGCCGCGCTGGAAACCGTCGCCGCGCGGCTCCACGACCCAGCCGACCTCGCTACTCACCTCCGCGTCGCTGCCTCGTCCGGTAGTAGTCATCTGCCCGAGGACGAGCAGTCGATCGCCGATCTCCCGGATCTGACCCAGCTCGACGTGGATCTCCGAGAACATCTCGTCGACGTCCTCGAACCAGGCGCGGATCCCGTTGTGGCCGTGGTATCCGGGGTCTCCCTCGACCCGAGCGGTCAGGAACGGGTGCCATTCGCAGTCCGGGTTCCAGACCGCGGCGAAGGCGTCGGCTTCGCGCGCGTTGTACGAGTCGCGCAGCCGTTCGAGCGGCGGCTGGTAGTCGGCCATCGTCATGTCGACGATCCCTGCTCGAGCGCCGAGAGTGCCTGATCGAGCGTGGGGTAGAGGGAAAGCCGAATCGCCTGCCCGTCCTGCAGCTCCCAGACCATCACCGCGTCCTGGCCGAAGTCGAGTCCCGTGGTCTTGCCACGCGCGCGGAGCGTGAACTCGACCACGACTCGATCTCCGACCTCGCTGAAGCCCCGGGCGTCCCAGCGGATCCCGTCCATGACCTCATCGAAGGACGAGAACCAGCGACCGATGCCATCGTGCCCGCGGTAGGTGTCCGGCTCGGAGGCGAGTTCGGGCGGAGTGGTCGCCTCGAAGTCGGGATGGATGAAGGGCAGGATTCCCTCGATCCCGCTCTCATTGAATGCCTCGAAGCCCAGCTCGACGATCTCGAGGTTGCTGCTCGCCACCGTCCCAGCGTAGGACTTCAGCTTGCGGCTGTGACCGTGCTTCGAATGAAGAGCTCGCGGGCCCGCTTCCGCTCCGGCGTGACCCCGCGCTCGATCCGCTCGAGCGTCATGCCCTGCATGCCCGCGATCACCATCACGGTGAGGACGCGGGCCCTGGCCGGCGTCAGCCCGTCGATCGCTTCGGTGAGCAGGCGCACGAGCACCTCGCGCCACTGCTCGTTGACCTCGGCGATCGTCCGCCGGACCTCCGGCTCGACCACGGACACCGCAGCGAGGTCGAAGTAGAGGCGAGCGACCCGCTCGTCCTCGTCCAGCACCCGCTCGATCCCGGCGTCCACGGCGCGGATCACGGCCTCGACCGTGGCCGCACCGTCGACTGCTTCGAGTACCGCCTCGGTGATCATCTCGGCGATCGAGCGGCCCGCCGCCCCCACCAGGCCCTGCTTCGAGCCGTAGTGATATGCCACCAGCGGCTTCGACTCGCCGGCGCGCGCGGCGACCTTGGCGATGGTCAGGCCGGCGTAGCCGTCCGACTTCAGGACCTCGATCGCCGCCTCGAGGATGCGCTCGCGCGCGCCGGTGGAGGGCCGGCCCCTGCGGGCTGGGGTCGCGCCTGTAGATTCGGCGGCGGTGTTTGCCGGCGCCGTTGATGACGGTGGTGTCACGCGGTGGCGAGCATCGCCGGATCGAGGCCCATCGCCGCGAGCTTCTTGGAGAGGGACTTTGCGGCGTATTCGAAGATCTCGCTCGAGTGGTAGAAGGGCGTCTGGAAGTTGTACGGGTCTTCGACCCACGGTGGGACGAAGACGAGGGTGGCGACCGGCAGGCATTCCTTCAGCGTGTCCTCGATGATCTTCGCGTTCGCTTGGTCGTCCTTGATCGCGTCGGCCAGGAACTTCACCCCGAAGCCGACGTGGCGGGACTCGTCCCGGTTCACCGCCGTGAACCCAGCGGTGAAGCCTGGGAACCAATTCCGCTCCCGCATCGACTTGATCATGAAGCGGGCTGCGGAAAGGGCGAGCATCCCCTCGATCACGATCATGTAGACGGTGACGCCTCGGACGAGCTTGGGGAAGTCGCTCGGGTCCTTACGCAGATCCTCGGCGCACTCGTGGAGGATCCCGTTGAAGAGCGTCTCCCAGTCATCGTTCACGACGTAACGCTGCTTGTCGATCATCTCGCCGAGGCTGCCGGCCTCGATGCCGAAAACCTCGCGGTAGAAGCCGTTCCAGAAGACGGTGTGCTTCGCCTCGTCGGAGATCTGTGTGGTGAGGAAGACCTTCGCCTCGTGGGTCGGCGCCGCCAGCGCGAACGGGAGCAGCTCGAGCGTCACCCGCTCCTCGCCGAGGAAGAACTCCGAGAACCCGAACTCGAGGAACCTGCGCTCATCGACGGTGAACATGTCCGGGTCGGCCCACTGCTTGGCGTCCTCGGTGAAGTCGAAGTCCTCGGTCGACCAATGCTGGCGCTGCCAACGCATGAACAGCTTCTCGTAGGAGGGGGCGGCCTCGACGATGCGGTCGAGTCCCGCCATCACCTTGTCGATGTCGCCGTCCAGCAGGACTGACAGCGCCTCGTCGTCGGTGTGGAGCTCTCCGTTCGTAGTTGCGGTGGCGTCTGTCATCGCTCCTCCTCGCTCGGGTCCATGGATCGGCGCATTATTTACCACCCGTTCAATAAATGTCAAGTCCACGGCCATCGCTATCGTGGCCAGGCCATGAGCGACCTGCCCGACGACTTCCAGACCGCCCACCTCGCCGACGTCGACCCTGACATTCAGCGAGTGCTCGACGGCGAGCTCGGCCGCCAGCAGGGGACGCTCGAGATGATCGCCTCCGAGAACTTCGTGCCCCAGGCGGTCCTCGATGCCGCGGGCTCCGTGCTCACCAACAAGTACGCCGAGGGCTACCCCGGCAAGCGCTACTACGGCGGCTGCGAGTGGGTCGACATCGCCGAGCAATTGGCGATCGATCGGGCGAAGGAGATCTTCGGGGCCGAGCACGCCAACGTCCAGCCCCACGCCGGCGCCCAGGCAAACAACGCCGCCTACATGGCGATGCTCGATCCAGGCGACACGATCATGGGGATGGCCCTGGACCACGGCGGCCACCTCACGCACGGGATGAAGCTGAACGTCTCGGGCAAGCTCTACGACGTCGTCGCCTACCACGTGCGCCGCGAGGACAAGCTCGTCGACATGGACGAGGTCGCGCAGCTGGCGAAGGAGCACGAGCCGAAGGTGATCGTCGCGGGCTGGTCCGCCTACCCGCGCCAGCTCGACTTCCCCGCTTTCCGCGAGATCGCGGATTCGGTGGGAGCAAAGCTGATGGTCGACATGGCTCACTTCGCCGGACTGGTCGCGGCCGGTGAGCACCCGAGCCCCGTCCCGCATGCCGACGTGGTGACCACCACCATCCACAAGACGCTCTGCGGACCGCGCAGCGGGATGATCCTCTGCAAGGAGGAGCTGGCCGCCGACATCAACCGCTCCGTCTTCCCGGGCCAGCAGGGCGGTCCGCTGATGCACATCATCGCCGCCAAGGCGGTGGCCCTGAAGATCGCCCAGAGCGAGCCGTTCAGGGAGCGCCAGCGGCAGACGATCGCCAATGCCCAGGCCTTCGCCGATGGGCTGATCGCTGGCGGCATCGACGTGCTCACCGGCGGCACCGACGTGCATCTCGTCCTGGTCGACCTGACCAACACCGGGCTCGACGGCAAGACCGCGGAAGACCGCCTCGAGGAGGTGGGGATCACGGTGAACCGCAACGCGATCCCGTTCGACGAGCGCCCGCCGATGAACCCCTCCGGCCTGCGGATCGGGACGCCGGCTCTGACTACCCGCGGGCTGGTCGAGGACGACCTGCGCGAGATCGCCACGGTGATCGCCGTGGCACTCGGCGACGACTTCGACTCCCAGAGGGACTCGCTCCTCGAGCGCTCTCGCGCGTTGATGGAGAAGTACCCCCTCTACCCGCAGCTCTCAGCCGCGACCGTCTAGCGCCGCTTGAAGATCTGGGCCGACATGAGTGGCCCGGCGCATGTCCTCGTGCTCCGGCCGATCATCGAGCGCCTCCGGGCGCAGGGCCATGAGGTGCTCGTCACGGCCCGCGTGTACACCCAGACTCTCGAGCTGCTCGAGCTGCACGGGATGGATTACACGCTGATCGGGAAGCATGGTGGTGCCTCGCGTGTGCGCAAGCTGTTCAGGCTGATTCAGCGCACCGGCGGGATGCGCCGATTCGGCAAGGACAAGGGGTTCGACCTGGCGATCGCGCACGGCTCCAACGACATCGCGATCGCCTCCCGCATGCTCGGCATTCCCGAGGCGAACATGCACGATTACGAGTTCGCGATTGCGCAGCACCAGGTCGGCTGTCGCCTCGCGAAGCGCGTGATCTTCCCGGACTCGGTGCCGCCCGAGCGGCTGAAGCGATTCGGCGTCACTCCCGAGAAGCTCTTCCAGTACCCCGGGATCAAGGAGGAGTACTACCTCTCCGACTTCGTGGTCGACGAGCAGGCGCTCGAGAAGCTCGGTGTCGACACCGATCGCGTCGTGGTCGTGGTCCGCCCGCCGCCCGACGTCTCGCTCTACCACCGCCGCTCGAACCCCCTCTTTCCGCAGGTGCTCGCGCGAGTAGGCTCTGATCCCGGTGTCCACGCGGTCGTGTTGCCCCGCACCGAGGAGCAGCGGGCCTACGTCAAGGAGCTCGCCCTGCCGTCACTGATCGTCCCCGATCACGCTGTGGAAGCGCAGAGTCTGGTGGCCCTCGCCGATCTGGTCGTCTCGGCGGGGGGAACGATGAACCGCGAGGCTGTGGCGCTCGGCACCCCCGTCTACACGACCTACGGCGGAAGGCTGGGTGGCGTGGATGAGGCGCTGATCCGCTCGGGTCGCCTGCGTCCCCTGACAGATCCCAGGGCGCTGGAGCTCGAGAAGAAGAGCGGGCAGGGGGAGCGGGTCCGTCGCGATCCCCAGCTGCTCGTCGACCTGATGCTGGGCGCGGCCGAGCCGGATGCACACTCAGACTGAGCAGCCTGCTCCTTCGCTCGCCGAGCAGTACTCGGTCATGGCCTCTGAGGACTTCGCGCCGCGGCGGGTGGACATCGCTATCCGCGCCCTCGACCTGCTGATCGCCGGAAGCGCACTCATCGTCCTCTCGCCCCTCCTGGGACTTCTCGCGCTCGGAATCCTGCTCACCTCCGGCACCCCGGTTCTCTACCGCGGCGAGCGGGTAGGGAGGGCCGGCCGCGTCTTCACCATGTTCAAGCTGCGAACGTTGAAGGGGGGAGCTGAGGGGCGACTGGGCAACGTCTATGGGGAGGAGCTCAGCCGGCGCACCCAGCAGGAGGTGACGATGGTGGGGAAGGCTGCCCGGCTGACCCACATCGACGAGGTGCCGCAGCTCTACAACGTGCTCCGCGGCGACATGAGCATGGTCGGCCCTCGGCCGGTGAGGCCGGCCTTCTTCTACCGGTTGGTCGAGGAGGTCCCCCAGTACTGGCAGCGGCTCGTGGTCAGACCGGGCGTCACCGGCTTCGCGCAGACCAGGATCACGCGCGAGGACTCCTGGGAGGACAAGCTGATCCACGACCTCGAGTACATCGCGGACCGCTCGATCCGCCTCTACCTCCGGGTGCTCGGCGCGACCATGGCCCGCATCATTCGCCTCACCATGAGCGGGCGCAACCGCTAGCTGGGCACCCCGGCGGGACATAGACGGTGACGTGTCTCAAATGGGTATAGGCTTTCGCATGATGCAGGAGGGGAGCCAGGGCTTCCGCAGGTTTGGGCTGGTGACCGGGCTCGTGCTCGCGCTCGGCTGCATGCTGGCGCCCTCCGCCCTCGCCGCCAAGAAGCACTCGAAGCAGGTGAAGGACAACACGGTCTGGCTCTGCAAGCCGGGAATCCCGAACAACCCGTGCGAGCCCGGCTTCGACACGACCCTTCTGTCGCCGTCCGGCCAGGTGGTCGGCACCCAGTCCGTCAAGCCGGACCGGAAGCGCAAGTTCGACTGCTTCTACGTCTATCCGACGGTCAGCGACGACAAGACCCCGAACTCCGATCTTTCGATCGACCCTGAGGAGCGCTCGATCGCGCTCTATCAGGCGGCCCGCTACAGCCTGCACTGCCGCGTCTTCGCGCCGATGTACCGGCAGCTGACCCTCGGAGCGATCCTCAACGGCGTCTCAATCCCTCCCGACGCGCAGCAGATCGCCTACGGGGACGTGGTCTCCGCCTGGAAGGCCTACCTGCGCAAGTACAACCACGGCCGAGGGGTCGTATTGGTCGGCCACTCTCAGGGCACGTACGTGCTCCGGGAGCTGATCCACCAGCTGATCGACCCGAGCAAGAAGGTACGCAAGCGCCTGATCTCGGCGCTGCTCCTCGGCGGCAACGTGACCGTGCGCGAGGGCGGCAACGTCGGGGGCGACTTCAAGAACATCCCCGGCTGCCGCAAGGCGAAGCAGTTCGGCTGCGTGATCGCGTTCTCCAGCTTCAACGCGCCAGTGCCGGCCGACTCGATGTTCGGGCGTCCGGATGGCCTCGCGCCCGGCCTGCCGACCACCGGCGATGTGCTCTGCACGAACCCGGCGGCGCTCCGCGGCGGCTCGGCGCTGCTCACCTCGGTCTTCCCGACGGAGCCGTTCGCGCCGGGGACCACCATCGGCCTCGCGACCGGAGCCGTCGGCCAGCCCATGCCCTCCGGGGCGACCACGCCGTGGTTCCAGACTCAGGCCTACACCGGCGCCTGCGACGCGTCCAACGATGCACACGTGCTGCAGATCAGCCCCGTGGGCGGCGCACCCACCCTGCACGCGGTCCCCGACGCGACCTGGGGGCTGCACCTGGTCGACGCCAACATCGCGCTCGGCAACCTGACCGACGATGTCGCCCGCCAGGCCAAGTCCTGGCTGCAGGCGAAGAGCAAGGCGAAGAAGAAGCAGGGTTAGGCGCGTCGCCCTCGGTCTCGCACGAGTGATCCCGGGCGCTCTCTAGTCTTCCCCGCATGTGCGGGATATGCGGTCTCGTCAGCCTCGACGGGGCCACGGCCCCGGATCCCGCGTCTCTCGCCGCGATGAATGAGACGCTGGTCCACCGCGGCCCCGACTCGGACGGCAGCCTGATCGACGGACCCTGCGGCCTGGCGATGCGCAGGCTCTCGATCATCGACCTCGCCGGCGGCGATCAGCCGATCGGGAACGAGGACGGCCGGATCCAGGTGATCCAGAACGGCGAGATCTACAACTACGGCGAGCTGATGGAGGAGCTCCGCGGCCGCGGGCACACCTTCTCCACCCACAGCGACACCGAGGTCCTGGTCCACCTCTATGAGGAGCACGGCCCCGCCTTCGTGGAGGCGCTGCGAGGGATGTTCGCGATCGCGATCTGGGATGCCCGCCACGGCCGCCTCGTCCTGGCGCGCGACCGCTTCGGGATCAAGCCCCTCTACTACCGGGTCGCCGGCGGCTGGCTCTCCTTCGGCTCCGAGCTCAAGGCCCTGCTGCGCCAACCCGGGTTCTCGCGTGAGATCGATCCGGCGGCGCTCGAGGCCTTCCTCGCCTTCAACTCGATCCCCGCGCCGCTCACCATCTTCACCGAGGCGCGCAAGCTGCCGGCGGGCCACACCCTCGTGGCCGAGAGGGGAAAGGTGGAGATCCACCGGTACGCCAGGCCCGCGCCGGTCCCCGCCGATCAGGTCCGCGGCGAGGGCGATGAGGCGCTCGCCGAGGAGCTCCGCGGGCGCCTGCGGGACTCGGTCCGGGCGCACCTGGTCTCGGACGTCCCGGTCGGCGTCCTGCTCTCGGGGGGCATCGACTCGGCGACCCTCACCGCGCTTGCGGCGGCCGAGAGCGGCTACAGGGTGAGCACGTTCTCGATCGGCTTCGAGGAGCAGTCCTTCGACGAGCTGGAGCTGGCCCGCCTGGTCGCCAAGCGCTACGGCACCGACCACCACGAGCTGGTCCTGCGCCCTGACGCCGTGGACCTGCTGCCGCGCCTCGTCGACGCCTTCGACGAGCCCTTCGGCGACTCCTCGGCTCTCCCCACGTATCTGGTCTCCCAGCTGGCCTCGGACACCGTCAAGGTCGTCCTCTCGGGCGAGGGCGGCGACGAGCTCTTCGGTGGCTACTACACGTACGTCGCCGACCGGCTGGCGCCGCGCATCGGAAGGGCCGCGCCGCTTCTGCGCCCGCTGGTCGACCGGCTGCCGAGCTCCTCGGGGAGGGTGAGCTTCGACTACAAGGCCAAGCGGTTCGTCCGCGGCGCGCACCTGCCGCCGCTCGAGCGCCACCACGCCTGGAAGGAGATCTTCTCCTCGGATGCCCAGCAGGAGCTGCTGAGCGCCCCGCGGACGTCCGACCCGCTCGACGTCTACCGGGCGCGCTACGGAGAGACCGAGGGTTCGGAGGAGCTGGCGCGCCTGCAGGACCTCGACCTCGGCATCTACCTCGTCGACGACCTGCTGGTGAAGACCGACCGGGCCAGCATGGCCCACTCCCTCGAGGCTCGCGTGCCGTTCCTCGACCCCGTCGTCGCCGAGCTCGCCCTGGCGCTCCAGACCAAGCAGAAGGTTCGCGGCTTCTCCAAGAAGCGGCTGCTCCGGAGGGCCGCGGCGCCGCTCGTGCCCCAAGAGATCATCCGCGGCCGCAAGCAGGGTTTCTCGATCCCCGTCGCCTCCTGGCTGCGCGGCGACCTCGCTGGGTTCGCCCGCGACGTCCTGTCGCCCGAGACGATCCAGCGGCAGGGGTACCTGGACGCCGGGGCCGTCACTCGGGTACTCGATGAGCACATCTCCGGCAGGGAGGACCTCAGCCGGCAGATCTGGGGGCTGCTCAACTTCACCCTCTGGTTCGACCGCTACGCCCGGGAGCCGGAAACGGCCGGGGCTATCGGTGATTCGCGTAGCCCGCGGACGCGAAGCGGAGCAGGCGGAGCGTTGATGTAGATGCCCGACACGATCGACGCCCTGTTCGGGTTCATCTTCGCCGGCGCGGCCGTCTGGGCGCTCGTCCCAGCCACCGAAGCGCTCGCGGTGCGGATCGGGGCGATGGACGTCCCCAACGAGCGGAGCCTGCACGAGGTGCCGACCCCGAAGCTCGGGGGTCTGGCCGTCCTGGTGGCGGTCCTGATCGGCGGCTCGATCTTCCTGCCCTGGGACCAGGAGACCCGCTCGATCCTGGCGGGCGCCATCGTGATCACGGCGGTGGGCGTCATCGACGACCTGGTCGACCTCCCGGCAGGCGTCAAGCTGCTCGGTCAGACCGCGGCGGCGATCATCCCGGTCGCCTCGGGGGTCACCGTCGACAACTTCACCCTGCCATTCCTGGGCCGCGTCGATCCCGGCTCGATCCAGCTCATCGACCCGCCCCTGATCGGCGCGATCGATCTCGGCCAGGTGCTGACCGTGTTCGGCATCGTGGCCGTCGCCAACGTGATCAACCTGATCGACGGCGTCGACGGACTCGCGGCAGGGGTCTGCCTGATCTCGGCCGGCGCTCTCACGGTCATCGCGCTGTCGCTCGATCGCAACGCGGCCGGCGTGCTGGCGGCGGTGACCGCCGGGGCCTCACTCGGCTTCCTCCGACACGGCTTCCCACCCGCCTCGAGCTTCATGGGGGACACCGGCTCCAACCTGCTCGGCTACCTGATGGCGGTGATCACCGTCCAGGGCGCGCTGAAGACGAACGCGGTGGTCGCGCTTTTCTTTCCGCTGGCGATCCTGGCCGTGCCGATCCTCGATACAAGCTTCGTCGTCGCCAAGCGGGTCAAGTACGGCAGGCCGATCTACCGCGCCGATACCGAGCACTTTCACCACCGGATGGCCCGCATCGGCTTCAGCCAGCGGCGCACGATCGCCTACCTATACGGCTGGACGCTGGTCCTCGCGGGCCTCGCCCTGGCCCTCCGCTTCGTCCCCTACACCGACAACCACGGCAACTTCGACCCGTTCTGGACTGTCGTCATGGCCGCTTGCCTGATCGCCGCCGCCGTGGCGAGCTTCAGGCTGCTCGCGGCCCTGGAGATCCTCAAGCTGCTGAAGGTACGAAACAGGCAGTGGCGCCGCCGGCTTGGGCTCGCTCAGTTCCCCGAGGCGCCCTTCGAGCCCGAGGTGGAGGAGGGGGTCCTGCGCGAGCTCGACACCGGGACCTTTTCGGTGGTGGATCCGGGGACCGGCGAGTTCACCGCCGTGGATCCCGATACCGGCGAGCTGGAGGCAGTCGAGCCGGGCGACGGGGAGGGGGTCAGTCCGCCCCCACCGCCTGAGCAACCTGCTCGCGCCCGCGATACACGCGGCTCATGATCGTGCCTTGGCGGACCCCCAGCGCCCTGGCCGCCTCGGCGTAGCTCAGGCCCGCGACATCGACGGCTGCGACGGCCTCCCGAAAGGGTCGCGGGAGCCGGGCGAGGGCATCGAGCACCTCTCCCGCCTTCAGCGAGGACTCGGGGTCCCCTGCGGAGGTTCGGGCCGCCAGTTCCTCGGGGACCTGCTCCCGCGGATCGGTCGAGGCGCGGCGGGTGCGCTCGTCACGGAGATGGCTGTACCAGGTGTTTCGCAAGGCCTTGACGAGGTATCCGAGATCGTCGTCGCGCCGCAGGAGCCGAGGCCGGGAGAGGACCTTGGCGTAGGTCTCCTGGACGAGGTCCTCCGCAAGGTCGCGGGAGCCGCACATCGCGCACGCCACCCGAAACAGCGTGTCGATGTGGTCCCCGGCGGCCTCGGGGTCCAGCCGGCGTTCCTCCCGTTTGACGGCGAGTGCGGTCAGAACGGCACCGCCCCGTCGCCCTTCCAGGACGCGAGCTTGAGCAGCTCGCGATTGCCGACATTCGACGCTGACAGCACGCAGGTCCGGCCGTCGCGCCACCAGGTGACCACCCGGCGACCACGGTCGCTGAGGGAATGAAGGTTGACGCCATTGCGCCTCGTGGTGGTCGCGTCGCTGGGCGCGGCGATCCCGTCGCCGGAGACGATCGTGTAGGCGATGCGCTTGCCGGCGTGCTTGTAGAGCACGGTCCGGGCTTCCCGATCGCCGAGCCCGTCCGAACGGATCCCGGCCTGGCGCCAGCCGAACCTTCTCGACCAGTTGGGGAAGGGGACGCCCTCGACGTCGGCGGCGAGCAGCTTCGGATTCGAGGGATCGACCGCAACCGCGCCGGTGGACGGCCGCTCCGCGAGGCGCGCCCCCTCGACGACGGTTGGGCTTCCCGACCCGCTGGAAAGAACGAGGACCACCGCGAGGACCGCTGCAGCCGCGGCACCGGCCAGCCCGCCGCCGAGGACGAGGCGTCGTCGGGCTGTGCCGCGGGATACCGCAGGGGCTTCGGTGACCAGCCGCGCGCGCAGGGATGCCGGGGCCTGCAGATTGAGTCTGCGAAGCGCCGCGGCCCCGGCGCGCTGGCGCTCGAAGGCCGCGCGCAGGGTGGGAGATCCGGCGAGCCGGTTCTCTAGCTCCGTCCGCGGATAGCCCTCCAGCGAGCCGTCCGCAAGGGACGCGAGCTGGCGCCGGGTCCGCTCATCGAGGTCTCTGTGCGATCGATCACCGTTCATGCGTGCTCCACCCATGAAGACGCGCGAGTGAGGGATCTATTCCGAGGGCCCACGGAATAAATACGTGCGGGAGCCGTCCTTGGGCTTGCAATCGACCCAAGGAGCTCAACATGAGAACCAAGAACCTCAATTCCGATCGCCTGCGGCGCCTCCGGCCCACCCCGGCGCTGATCGTCGCCTTCGTCGCCCTGTTCGCGGCGATGGGCGGGATCGGCTACGCGACGGGCCAGCTGAAGCCCAACAGCGTCAAGGCGAAGAACATCAAGAGCGGCGCGGTGACGACCGCCAAGATCGCCGATGGCGCCGTGACGACGCCGAAGCTCGCGCCGAACGCGGTCGCTCCGTACGCGACCAACGCCGTGAACGCGATGAACGCGGCGAAGCTGGGCGGAGCTGCGCCAGGCGAGTGCCAGACCGGCTGGCTCACGGCGTCGATGGTCGTCGACACAGCGGCTCTGACGCAGGACCACCCGGACGCTGTGGTTCCCGGTTTCAACTGCGCCAGCAAGGCCGCAGACGCGATCCAGATCCACCGTGAGGCGACCGGTCTCTACACGGTCACCCTCGCCGGCATCGACTCGGGCGTTGCGGTTTCCTCGAGCGCCGGTGCGAACGCCGTGACGGCAGCTTCCAAGATCGAGAGCGGCCAGCTGACCGTGAAGGTCTGGAACAACGGCGACGCCGCGTTCGTCGACGGGAAGACGTTCGATCTGATCGCGTTCTGACCCAAGCTCGGGTTCGACGACCCTGGCGCCCTCGGGGTCAGGGGACGGAACCGAGGTTCGCGCCCAGCCCTCTCGGGCGCGTCCACTCTAGGAGCGGCCGCCGGCCAAGCCGGCGGCCGCTTCGCGCCGGGCCTGGAGGTCCTCGAAGGCACTGCCTCGCCGAGGCGCAGCCGCTAGGATTCGCCGCCCCTCCGGCAGCCCCGGGGGGCGACCTTTTGCCAGGTGGGGGGCAAGCACTTGATGCGCTCGTTCAAGATCGACATTTCATTCGGGGTCCGCAGTTGTCGACTGTCGCCCTAGACGAGTCCGGCGCGGCCGGTTCGTCTCGGATGGCGAGCGCGTTCCGCTACCTGGACCTGGTCCTGCTCGCGGTTGCGCTTCCGGTTTTTCTCCTCGCTGGCGTGCCGATGGCCGGCTACCTCGCGGTGGCCGGGATCTGGATCGTGATGTACGGGATCGAGATCGCCTCGAATCGGGCCATCGCCGGGGCCGTCGAGCGCCGCGACCGCCGGGCCGCCATGGGTTGGCTCGGGGCCACCAGCCTGGCCAGCGCGTGGGTGGTCGCGCTCGCGGTCCTGATCGTCGGTCTGGCGGCCGGCAAGGACGCGGGCCTTGCCGCGGCGCTGCTCGCGTTGGTCCTCTTCACGGTCCATCTCGGCTCGCGTGTGCTGCTGAGGGTGGTCCAGCGCCAGGAGCCGACCTGATGGCGGACCGCCTGTTCAATTGGCTCAAGGGCCTCCCGTTCTTCGGCAAGGTCACAGTCTTCATCGCCGCCTGGCTCGTCCCCTCGATCCTGCTCCTGCTGATCTTCGGCAACGACGGCAAGAATGAGGAGTTCAAGCCCCAGGACGAGTTCAAGCTCCACGACTGGATCCCGATCCACCTCGGGCCCCTCAACCTCTCGATCAACCGCGCGGTCCTCTATCTGGTGCTGGCGAGCGCGCTGACGATCTGGGTGATGGTCTACATCGCCCGTCACATGCAGCTCAAACCCAACCGCACCCAGGCCGCGGTCGAGGCGGCCTACGACCTGACCAAGAACAACATCACGGGCACGAACCTCCCCTCGTCCTACGCGACCAAGTGGTTCCCGTTCCTGGCCACCCTGTTCTTCTTCATAGCCTTCTCGAACCTCATCGGCTACCTGCCATTGCCGACGAATAGTGCCGAGACCGTTGACTTGTTCGGTCTGTCGCTTCCGACCTTCGCGATCTACGCCGCGACGGCCAACATCTCGTTCGCCCTCGCGCTCACCCTGGTCGTCTGGTTCAGCTACCACATCGAGGGGATCAGAAAGAAGGGATTCATCGGTTACCTCCGGAGCTTCCTGCCTGCGGGGCTCGAGAGCATGAACCCGATCGGCAAGGCGCTGATCTTCAGCATCGAGCTGCTCTCCCAATTCATGCGGCTCGTCTCGCTCTCCGTACGACTGTTCGCCAACATCCTCGCGGGGCACCTCCTCTTGCTCTTCATGGGAGGCGGGCTGGCCGTCTTGCTCGGCCTCTCGGCCCTCGGAGCCCTTACCTTCCCGCTTGCATTCGTCTTCTTCGTCCTTGAGGTCGGCCTGATCGCAACGCTGCAGGCGTTCATCTTCGCCACCCTCTCTGCCATCTACATCGGCGGCGCCGTCGCCGAAACCCACTAAGCAAAGGAGCGCTGATTCATGGTTGAAGTGTTGGTTCCGCTCGCCCAGGCATCCCAGGGCGTCACGGACACCGGAGTCACCGACGCCGGCAAGGCGATCGCGCTGGGCGTGGGTGCCGGACTCGGCTCGATCGGGGCAGGCATCGGCATCGGCTTCATCTTCGGTAAGGAGATCGAGTCCGTCGCCCGCCAGCCCGAGATGAAGGACGACCTCCAGCAGATTCGCTGGCTCGGCTTTGCGCTGACCGAGGCGGTCGCCTTCTACACGTTCATCTTCGGTCTGATCGCGTTCTTCCTCTAGGCCGGCAGTGGACCCAGTCACGCTGACAACGACCGTCGTTCCGCTCGCCGCTGAGGGTGATTCCGGGGGCAGCTTCCTGGTCTCGCCCAACCTCGGGCTGATGATCTGGACGCTGCTCGTCTTCGGGATCACGATGTACGTGCTCAGCAAGGTCGCGTTCCCGCGGATCCAGGAGGCGCTCGACAAGCGCGCCAACTTGATCCGCGACTCCATCGACGAGGCGGAGAAGACCCGGGCCGAGGCGAACGAGGTCCTCGAGGAATACCGGGCCCGGCTCAAGGAGGCCCGCGAGCAGGCCGACGAGATCACCGCTCGCGCCCGGAAGACGGCCGAGACGACCACCGCCGAGGCCTCCGAGCAGGGACGCCAGAAGCGAGAGGAGCTGCTGGCCGCCGCCCGCCGGGACATCGAGGCGGAGACGCGGCGCTCCCTCGAGCGTATCCGCAAGGAGGTCGCCGATCTGACAGTTCTGACCACCGAGAAGGTGACGCGGAAGTCACTCGACGCGGACGACCAGAAGCGGCTGATCGACGAGGCGCTCGCCGAGGTGGACTTCTCCAGCCTGAGCGGGAACGGCTCAGGCGAAGTCACGGAGGGGGCCGCGAGCTAGTGGAGGAGATCGCCCGCGTATACGCAACCGCCCTGTTCGGGGCAGCCAAGGAGCGGGGGAAGCTCGACGCGATCCGCGATCAGCTCGGGCAGTTCGTCGATGCGCTCAGGGACAACCGTGATCTGCAGCTCTTCCTCTTCAGCCCCTATTTCTCCTCGGCGGAGAAGATCGAGGGCCTGAAGAAGGCGGTGTCCGATGCCGAGCCGGAGCTGCTCAACTTCCTAAAACTGTTGCTCGAAAAGCACCGGATGCCGGTGATCTACCGGATTCGCAGCCACTACGACGCGCTCTGGGACAAGGAGAACAAGCGTCTCGGCGTCATCGTGACCAGCGCTGTCGAATTGGATCCCGAGATCGTCGAGCGGATCGGCTCGGAGATCGAGGAGCAGACCGGCAACACGGTCGAGCTGCAGAGCAACGTGGACCCCGACATCCTCGGCGGGCTGGTCGTGCAGGTCGGGAACATGGTGTTGGACACGAGCATCCGCAACAGGCTCGAGAAACTTCGAAAGAGCGTCGCCGCGGCGGCGTAGGCAAAGGAGTGACGTAGAGAGATGGAGATAAAGCCGGACGAGATCGCAAGCATCCTGCGCGAGCGGATCGAGGGCCTCGACACAGACTCCGCGGACCTCTCCGAGGTCGGGACCGTGCTCGAGATCGGCGACGGGATCGCACGCATCCACGGGGTCGACAACTGCATGTCGCTCGAGATGCTCGACCTGCCGCACGACGTGGTCGGGTTGGCGCTCAACCTCGAGGAGGACAACGTGGGCGCCGTGCTCTTCGGCGACTGGGACAAGGTCTCGGAGGGGGACACGGTGAAGCGCACCGGCAAGCTGCTGGAGATCCCGGTCGGCGACGAGCTGCTCGGCCGCCTGGTCGACCCGCTCGGCCGGCCGCTCGACGACAAGGGCGACATCAACACCACCGAGACCCGCTCCGCCGAGCACAAGGCCCCCGGCGTGGTCCACCGCCAGCCGGTTGCCGAGCCGATGCAGACGGGCCTGAAGGCGATCGACTCGATGATCCCGATCGGCCGGGGCCAGCGCGAGCTGATCATCGGCGACCGCCAGACGGGCAAGACGGCGATCGCGATCGACACCATCATCAACAACAAGAGCTCCGATCTCGTCTGCGTATACGTCGCGATCGGCCAGCGGATGTCGACCGTCGTCCAGGTGATGGAGACCCTGGAGGAGAACGGCGCGATGGAGAACACGATCATCGTGGCCGCGCCCGCCGACGAGGCGGCGCCGATCAAGTACATGGCGCCGTACGCCGGCTGTGCGATGGGCGAGCACTTCCTCTACCAGGGAAAGCACGCTCTCTGCATCTACGACGACCTCACCAAGCACGCGGCCGCCTACCGCCAGATGTCGCTGCTGCTCCGGCGCCCGCCGGGCCGCGAGGCCTATCCGGGCGACGTCTTCTACCTCCACTCCAGGCTGCTGGAGCGGGCGGTGAAGCTCTCCGACGAAGAGGGCGCCGGCTCGCTGACCGCGCTACCGGTGGTCGAGACGCAGGCAGGCGACATCTCGGGCTACATCCCCACGAATGTCATCTCGATCACGGACGGGCAGATCTTCCTGGAAAGCGACCTCTTCTACTCGGGAGTTCGCCCGGCGATCAACGTCGGCACCTCGGTCTCGCGGGTGGGCGGCAACGCGCAGACGAAGGCGATGAAGAAGGTCGCCAGCCAGCTGCGCCTGGACCTCTCCCAGTACCGCGAGCTAGAGGCCTTCGCCCAGTTCGGCTCGGAGCTCGACCCGGAGACCCAGAAGCAACTCGCCAGAGGCGAGCGGATGGTCGAGGCGCTCAACCAGAAGGAGCGCCAGCCGATGCCGGTGGCCGAGCAGGTCGCCTCGATCTACGCCGGCACGGGCGGCTACCTCGATCGAATCAAGACCGAGCGGGTGACCGAGTTCCTCCGCGCCATGGTCTCCAGGCTGCACTCCCAGGAGAAGGACCTGCTCGACCGGATCAACGAGAGCGGCGACCTCTCCGACGAGGACGAGGAGGTCCTTGGAAAGGCGATCGCCCAGGCGATCGATGACTTCGGGCCCGATTTCGACCGGGAGGGCAACCCCCTCGAGGAGGGCGAGTCCGACCGGGTACAGCGCCGCGAGGACGACGAGAACCCACCCTCAGGGTCCAGCTCGGATGGTGCCGGAGCGGACGAGGCCGAGACCGAGGCCGAGCAGGAGGAGGCCGGCGCGACCGCCTGACTGAGATGAGCGGACTCCCACCCGCACACGTCTGGATGACGCGCCTGGCGCATCGCAGCTCTTCGTCCTCGCTCGCTCGCGTGGCTCTGCCACGCGTCGCTCCCTGCGTCCTCGATCTGCTTGGCCACGCGCGCCCCCAGACGCGCACAGGTGAGAGTCCGCTCATCTAATGGCTACACGTAAGGAAGTAAAGAACCGCATTGCCTCCGTCAAGAACGTGCAGACGATCACCCGCGCTTTTGAGCTGGTTGCCGCCGCCCGCCTGCGGCGGGCCGAGCAGCGCATCGACGCCCTACGTCCCTACGCCCGCGAGCTGCGCAGGATGACCCGGCAGGTCGCCGAGGCGGCCGGGGTGGAGGCGCGCAACCTCCCGGTACTTCAGGAGCACGACGAGCAAAAGACGGTCGGGATCCTGCTGGTCACCGGCGACCGCGGCCTGGCCGGCTCGTTCAATTCGCAGATCATCCGGGCCGGGGCGCAGCTTCAGCGCGAGCTCTCCCGGGAGGGCAAGGAGGTCCGCTTTTCGGTCGTGGGGCGCCGCGGCGTCTCGACTATGCGCTTCCGAGGCGAGGACCTGCACGGGGAGTACGTCGGCTTCACCGACCGCCCCGCCTTCGCGAACGCGAGGGAGATCGCCGACGCGCTGATCGCCTCCTACGTCGACAAGGACCTGAACCGGGTCGACCTGATCTACAACCGCTACGTCTCGCCGCTTACCCAGTACGTGCGGCGGCAGACGCTGCTCCCGGTTCAGCAGGCCGACGTCTTCGGCGAGGGGGTGGGGGAGCTCAGCCCCGATGAGGACGAGGACCTGGACCAGGAGCTGGTGGAGGCTCACCGCAAGGCGCTGTGGGATTACGAGCCCGAGCCCGAGGAGCTGCTCGGCGAGCTGATCCCCGAATATGCCCAGCTCAACGTGTACCGGGCACTGCTCGAGTCGACAGCGTCGGAGCACGGCGCGCGGATGACGGCGATGCGGAATGCGGCGGACAACGCCAAGGAGGTGATCTCGGACCTCACCCTGGAGATGAACCGGGTCCGTCAGGCCGAGATCACCCAGGAGATCCTCGAGGTCGTCGCCGGAGCCGAGGGCGTGAGCTAATCAAACTAAACGGGTTGCGCCTGCGGCGCACCCTCGCGTCATCGAAGGAGACGAATGGCTGACAACGGAGACAAGAATGGAAAGGTGGGCACCGTCGAGCAGGTGACGGGCGTCGTCATCGACGTCGCCTTTCCCGACCACATCCCGGAGATCTTCCACGCGCTGGAGATCGACGTGCCGCCCGAGGGAGGGCGAACCGAGGGAAGGCTGGTCTGCGAAGTGCAGCAGCACCTCGGCGACGATCGCGTCCGGGCGATCGCCATGGACGCGACCGACGGCGTCAAGCGTGGCGACAAGGTGCTCGACACCGGGGGGCCGATCACGGTTCCTGTCGGCAACCAGACGCTGGGTCGCATCTTCAACCTGCTGGGTGAGACGATCGACGAGGGCCCGGAGCTCACAGACGGGGAGCGCTGGCCGATTCACCGCCCTGCCCCCGAGGTCGAGGACCTCGTCCCTTCGCAGGAGTTGCTGGAGACCGGGATCAAGGTCGTGGACCTGCTGGCTCCCTACGCCAAGGGCGGCAAGGTCGGCCTGTTCGGCGGCGCAGGCGTGGGCAAGACGGTTCTGATCCAGGAGCTGATCCGCTCCATCGCGGAGGAGCACGAGGGCCTATCCGCGTTCTGCGGTGTCGGCGAGCGCTCGCGCGAGGGCAACGACCTCTGGCTCGAGATGAAGGAGTCCGGCGTCATCGACAAGACCATGTTGGTCTTCGGTCAGATGAACGAGCCGCCGGGCGCGCGCCTGCGCGTCGCCCTCTCCGGCCTGACCATGGCGGAGTACTTCCGCCAGCAGGGCGGCCAGGACGTGCTGCTCTTCATCGACAACATCTTCCGGTTCGTCCAGGCGGGCTCCGAGGTCTCGGCGCTGCTCGGCCGAATACCTTCCGCTGTCGGCTACCAGCCGACCCTCGAGACGGAGATGGGTCAGCTCCAGGAGCGGATCACCTCCACGCGCGAGGGATCGGTGACCTCCATCCAGGCGATCTACGTGCCCGCGGACGACCTGACGGATCCGGCGCCGGCATCCGTGTTCGCTCACCTCAACGCGACCACCACGCTGACGCGGTCTCTGGTGGAGCAGGGGATCTACCCGGCGGTCGATCCGCTCGACTCCACCTCGACGATCCTCAAGCCGGAGATCCTCGGCGACGAGCACTACAACACGGCGACGCGGGTCCAGGAAACGCTGCAGCGCTATCGCGAACTGCAGGACATCATCGCGATCCTCGGGATCGACGAGCTCTCCGACGCCGACAAGCAGACGGTCTCGAGGGCGCGGAAGATCCAGCGCTTCCTCTCGCAGCCGTTCTTCGTCGCCTCCCAGTTCACGGGTCGTGACGGCGAGTACGTGCCGGTCGCCGAGACCGTCCGCGGCTTCAAGGAGATCGTCGACGGGGAGCACGACGACATCCCGGAGCGCGCCTTCTACATGCAGGGCCCGATCGACCAGGTGCTGGATGCGTCCAAGAAGATGCAGGCCGAGGAGCCCGAGCAGTCCGCTCAGGCCGAGTCTGACGAGCAGGAAGCCAAGTCAGAACAGGAGGCCCGGGGGGCCGAGCGAACCGAGGACCAGGATCAGGGCGAGCAGGCGGAGGACGAGGCGGCTTAATCGCCTGAATCGCCATGGCCGAGCACAACGTCGAGGTCCGCCTGCTCACCCCGGAGGGTGAGGTCTTCACCGGGGAGGTGGAGCAGGTCTCCACCCGGACGTCCGTGGGCGAGATCGGCATCCTCGCGAACCACGTGCCCGTGCTGGCGCGCCTGCTGCCGACCGAGCTGCGGCTGCACATGCCGGACGGCGACATCCGCCGCTGGGCGCAGGCCGAGGGCTGGCTGCAGGTCTTCGCCAACCGCGCCACCGTCCTGGTCGGCGAGGCGATCCCGCCCGAGAGCCTCGACACGGGGGAGCTACAAAACCGGATCGAGGACGCCGATGCCCGCCTCAGCGAATCCGAGGAAGGTTCCGGCGCCCACACTCAGGCGGAGAAGGACAAGGCGCGCGCCGCAGCGTTCCTCGAAGTAGCAGAGTCTCGCTCCTAGAGCTTCTCTTGCTGGTCCGGAACATGGCGCCCGCGGCCGCCGGGCCGCCTGCACCTACGATGCGGCGATGGACGAGCTCGCCCTGGCACAGCGCCTGATCGCCTTCGACACCTCGAACGCCGAGGGTCTGAGGCGGGCCGCCGAGTTCGTCGGCGGCTGGCTCGAGTCGAACGACATCGAGGCGAAGCAGACCGAGGCCCGCGGGCTGCCGGTGACGAAGGCCGAGGTGGGTCCGCCCGACGTGCCCACCCTCGTCCTGCACGGCCACCTGGACGTGGTGCCCGGTGGCCGCGACCAGTTCGAGCCCCGGATCGACGGCGACCGCCTCTACGGCCGGGGCTCCTACGACATGAAGGGTGCTCTGGCTGTGATGCTGACCGTTCTCCACGACCTCCGCGACCAGGAGGACGTGCGCCTGCGCCTCGGGATCGTCTCGGACGAGGAGTCAGAGGAGGAGGAGAACCGCGGCTCGGATGCGCTGGTCGCGAGCGGCTTCATCGGCGACTTCGCGATCACCGGCGAGCCGACCAACCTCCAGGTCGGCGTGCAGGCCAAGGGGGTGCTGGCGATGCGGCTGCGGGTTCGGGGGCGCTCGGCCCACGGAGCCACGCCGTGGCTCGGCGATAACGCTGTCGTTAAGGCAGTCGAGGTATTCAGGGGCATCGAGTCGCTACCGTTTGCACGCCACAGCTCGGCCCTGTTCGACCGCCCCTCCATCAACCTCGGTCGGATCTTGGGCGGCGACGCCCTGAACAAAGTGCCCGACACCTGCGTCATAGACGTCGATATCCGCTTCCTGCCCGATCAGGATCCCGACGAGATCCTGGAGCAGGTCGGCGGCCTGACGGACACCGAGGTGCTCGCCACCTTCCGGCGCCCCCCCGCCGTGGTTGAGGCGGACTCTCCCTACGTGGTTGGGCTCTGTGAGGCCGCCTCGCCGCATCACCCCGAGCAGGTGATGAGCGTCGGGCGGGACGGGGCATCCGACGCGGTCTCCTTTATCGCCGCCGGGGTGCCCGCTGTCGAGTTCGGGCCGATCGGCGACGGCCACCACGGGCCCGCTGAGTGGGTGTCGGTCTCCTCGTTGGGGAACTACCGGCAGGCGCTCGAGGGCTTCGTGAGGAGCTTCCCGGAGATGGCACCGTGAGCCCTGAGCGCGAGGGTGGAAACGGCCAGGGCGACGAGCCGCAGCGCCCGGATGAGCCGCAGCGCCCGGATGAGACGCAGGAGTTCAACCTGGACGATGAGCTCCGCGAGGACGCGGACCAGGAGCCCCGAGACGAGCAGGAGCCCGACGAGGGCGTCGGCGATCAGGAGCCCGATGAGGGCGATCTGGAGGACGGGGACGTCGACGAGGAGGAGGAGGTCGACGAGGAGCTTGGGGAGGAGCTCGACGAGGACCTGGACGAGGACGTAGACGGCGACGAGGAGGATGCCGAGCTCCCCGATGAGGAGAGGCTCTCCGAGGTCGTCTCGGCGGAAACCCAGGAGTGGGAGGGTCTCGAGGCCGCCGAGGCATCGGCCGACGAGCCCACGGTCATCCAGAAAGCCGGCTCGGCAATCACCTCGAGCTTCGAGAAGGTCGGCTCGGCGACGACCTCTGGCTTCAAGGCGGTCCGGCGGCACGTCCGCTTCCCGGTCTGGCTGCGCTTCCTGACGGCGTCGTTCGTGATCGTCGCTTCGGTCGCGGGGGCCACCTCGGCCAGCCTGATCCTCTACCTGTCCGACATCGCCAACGCGCTCCGGAATCACAGCGCGATCGAAGGAGTCGATCCTTTCCTGACCAGGACGACGAGCTCCGGGGCGCAGACGATCCTGATCATCGGCTCCGACAAGCGCAACCAGGAGATCAGCGGCAAGTTCGGCCTCTCGGACACGACGATGCTCCTCCGGCTCGACCCGGACCGCGACGCGATCGCCCTGCTCTCCCTGCCGCGCGATCTCAAGGTCTCCATTCCCAACGTCGGGACCGACAAGCTCAACGCCGCTTACTCGTTCGGCGGCCCGAAGCTCACCCTCCAGACCGTCAAGCAGCTGACCGGGCTGCAGATCAACCATCTCGTGAACGTCGACTTCACCGGCTTCGCCCGCGCCGTCAATGCGATCGGCTGCGTCTATGTCGACGTCGACCACCGCTACTTTCACCAGAACGGCCCGTACGCGAGCTCCTCCGACTACGCCGAGATCAACCTGCAGCCGGGCTACCAGGCGCTCTGCGGGTTCGACGCGCTCTCCTTCGCGCGCTACCGGCACACCGACAACGACATCGTGCGGGCGGCGCGGCAACAGGCCTTCCTGCGCGAGGCCCGCGCCAAGGTCCCACCCGAGCGCCTGATCGAGGACCGCAAGAAGCTGGTCAAGATCTTCACGACCTATACGTCCTCCGATATCGGCTCGGCAGAGGAGATGCTGCGCGTGCTCCGGCTGTTCTTCGACCTCCGCGCGGCGCAGATCAAGGAGATCCATTTCGAGGGGCACCTCGGGCCCTCATACGTCACCGCCTCACACGGTGAGATCAAGACGGCGGTCGATCAGTTCCTGGGCAGCGAGAGCACGCCCGGTCCCCAGGGCTCGACCGCGAAGCCCGACCAGAAGGTGATTCCCGAGGAAGCGCCTGACGCCACGAAGTCCACCCCGGCGTCGAAGAAGAAGTCGGCCGTGGCGCAGACGGATCTGGTCCGGACCAGCTACGGCAAGCAACTGGCCCAGGGGATCAAGGACCGCAAGCTCAAGGTCCCGATCTACTACCCGACCCAGCTCGAGGTCGGCAGCGACTACGCGCAGAAGCCCCGCGCCTACAAGATCAACGGCAAGGGGGACCAGTCGCCGCCTCACTCCGAGAGGGCGGCCTACAAGTGGGTGTTCTCGCTGCCCACGATCGGCGACTACTACGGCTTCGAGGGCACCCGCTGGAAGGACCCGCCGATCCTCGACAACCCGACCGACGAGAGGACGATCGGGGACCGTGACTACAAGCTCTTCTACGACGGAGATCGCCTGCGCATGGTGGGCTGGCAGACCGACCAGGGCTCGTTCTGGCTCTCGAACTCATTCATCGAGACGGTCCCGAACGAGGACATGCTGAAGATTGCCCAGAGCTTCCGCCAGCTCCCCGGCACGTAGCCAGGCGATCTCCGCGATTATCCCTGGGAGGAGAGAGTGAGCGAGAAGGAACCGATCGGGATTGTCGGAGCCGGGTGGGTCGGCCTGGTCACCGCTGCCTGCTTCGCAGAGCTCGGCCACCGGGTCGTGGTGCGCGAGATCGTCCCCGAGAAGGTGGAGTCGCTCGAGCGCGGCGAGGTGCCGTTCCACGAGCCGGCCCTGCCCGAGCTGGTCGAGCGCAACCGCGAGCGGCTCGTCTTCACCACCGATATGGCAAAGCTCCTCGACGGCCGGCGCCTGCTCTTCATCTGCGTCCAGACCCCGCCCACCTACTCGGGCGATGCCGACCTCTCGGCGGTCCACCAGGCCGTCGAGGAGATCGGCGAGCCGGACGGGAGGGCTCTGGTCATGAAGAGCACCGTGCCCGTGGGTACCGGGCGGGCGATCAGGCGGGAGGCGCCGGATCTCGCCTATGTCTCCTGCCCCGAGTTCCTCAAGGAGGGCACCGCGGTCAAGGACTTTCTGGAGCCCGACCGGGTCGTGATCGGTGCCGACGCCGAGGACGACTGGGCGGCCGATGCGATTGAGGCTGTCTACGAGCCCCTCGGTGCGCCCATTGTGCGCACAGACCTCTCGAGCGCCGAGATGATCAAGCTCGCCTCGAATGCCTACCTGGCCACCAAGATCAGCTTCATCAACGAGATCGCGAATGTCTGCGACGAGGTGGGCGCCGACGTCACGGAGGTCGCGCGGGGCATGGGCCTGGATCCGCGGATCGGGTCGCGGTTTCTGAACGCCGGGCTCGGCTTCGGCGGGAGTTGTTTCCCGAAGGACACCCAGGCGCTCAAGATCCTCGCCGGCAACTCGGGCTACCACTTCCAGCTGCTCAACTCGGTGATCGAGGTGAACGAGCTGCAGAAGCGCCGGGTGATGGCGAAGCTCTCGAAGCACCTCGATTCGCTGGTGGGCAAGCGGGTCGCCCTCCTCGGCCTCGCCTTCAAGCCTGACACCGACGACATGCGGGAGGCCTCGAGCCTGGTCCTGGCGGCCCGCCTGGAGGGAGAGGGGGCTGGGGTGGTCGCCTTCGATCCGGTTGCGCAGGAGCGCGCCGGTGAGCTGCTGCACGGCGTCGAGATGGCCGACTCGGCGATGGATGCGCTCCAGGGCGCCGACGCGGCGGTGCTGGTCACGGAGTGGCCCGAGTTTGCCGAGCTCGACTGGCCCGAGGTGGCCAAGCGAATGGCGAATCCGCTGCTCGTCGACGGCCGCAACTTCCTCGACCCCAAGCTCGTGCGCGACGCCGGCATCACCTACGAGGCCATCGGTCGCCCGAGCGCGGGCGACCGCTCCGTGGTGGGTTGAGGGCTGTGCAGGCGCTGATCCTGGCGGGCGGAGAGGGGACTCGCCTGCGTCCGCTCACCCACACGGTCCCGAAGCCTGTTCTGCCCCTGGCCGGCCGGCCGCACATCGCCTATGTAATCGACTGGCTCGTCCGCCACGGCGTTGACGACGTGGTCGTCTCCTGCGGCCACCTCGCTGAGGGGATGCGCCGCGCAATCGCGGAGCTCGAGCCCGGGGTCGAGATCCGCTACGCCGAGGAGCCCGACGCCCGCGGGACGGCCGGTGCGATTCGCTTCGCCGAGGACATGCTCGGTGAGCGGTTCCTTGTCCTCAATGGGGACGTGCTCTGCGATCTCGACCTGACCGCGCTGATCGAGCAGCACGAGCGAACCGGCGCGCGGGCAACGATCGCCCTCTATCCGGTGGACGATCCCTCCGGCTACGGGCTCTGCCATCGCCATGAGGACGGAGAGATCACCGAGTTCCTCGAGAAACCAAAACCGGAGCAGATCGACACCGACGAGATCAACGCCGGCGCCTATCTGCTGGACCGCTCGGTGCTGGAGCGCATCCCACCGGATCGTGCCGTCTCCATCGAGCGGGAGGTCTTCCCGGAGCTGATCGGCGACGGCCTCTACGGGATCCGGCTCGAGGGCTACTGGATCGACATCGGGACACCCGAGCGCTTCCTGGAAGCGAACTGGGACATCCTTGAGCGTCGGGTCGACACCGTCACCGGCGAACGTCTGGACGAGAACGGCTTGCTGGTGGAGGAAGGGGTCGAGATCGGGGTTCCCGCCAGGTTGGATGGTCCGGCGGTGATTGGGGCGCGCACCGAGATTTCGCCGGGTGCACATCCACGTCCACCGTGTGTACTCGGCCGGAATTGCCGGATTCGTCCCGGCGCAATGGTTGAACGGTCCGTGCTTCTCGACGATTGCGTGGTTGAGGACGACGCTGTGGTCGTGAACAGCATCCTCGGCTCCGGTGCAACGGTCGGGGTCGGAGCGGAACTAGCTGGCGACGTGATCGCGGAGGGTGACCGGGTCGAAAGACCCGGCGCGGCCGCTGAGCGGCGAGCGGACGAGTCCACCTCGTGACAGTGATCGGGGGCGACATGCTCGACGCGGTCAGGGCGCTGCCGGAGCACCTGCGCGATGCGCTCTGGCGGATCGAGACCGCTCGGGCGGCGACGATGGAGGCGCCGGCGGCGTTCGCCTGCGGCATGGGCGGTTCGGCCATCGGGGGCGACCTGGCCGTGGCGGCCCTCGCCGACCGGCTGACCAAGCCGATGATTGTGACGCGCGGCTATGAGCTGCCGACGTGGTCCCCGGCCGGCTCAGCGGTGCTCTGCTCGAGCTACTCGGGCGAGACCGAGGAGACCCTCGCCTGTTACGCGGCCGCCGAGGCGCTGGGCGCTCAGCGGCTGGTGGCGACGACCGGAGGGGAGCTCGCCGAGGCGGCTCGGGGCGACGGCGTGCCCGTGATCGGACTTCCGGCCGGCCTGCAGCCACGGGCGGCGGTCGGCTACATGTTCTGCGTGGCCGCCGAGCTCGCGGCACTGGCGCTGGCCGGGCCTCGCATCAACACCGAGATCGACGCCGCCGCCTCTCACCTCGGGCAGGGCTTCGATGCCGCCAAGGAGCGCGCCGCGGAGATCGCGGCTGAGATCGGTGATGCCATCCCCGTCATCTGGGGTGGGGATCTCACCGCGCCGATCGCCTATCGGTGGAAGAGCCAGGTGAACGAGAACGCGAAGCTCCCGGCCTATTCGGTGGTCCTGCCCGAGGGCGACCACAACGAGCTGGAGGGCTGGTCGGGCGCGGAGGGCCGGCTCGCCGCGATCCTCCTCGAGGACCGCGACCAGCATCCGCGAGAGCGCAGACGGTTCGAGCTCACCGCCGAGGCGATCGAGCCCCACGCCGCCGCCGTCATCCGCCTCGAAACCGAGGGGGAGACTCGGACCGAGCGCGTCCTGCACACGGTGATGCTGGGAGACCTGGTTTCGATCGAGCTCGCCAACGCGAGCGGGGTGGACCCGATGCGGGTCGAGAGCATCGAGTCCTTCAAGCGCGAGCTGGGCCGCCCGGATCAGTAGTCGGCTGGCGGGGGCCGCCGCTTCCGCTTGCGGTCCGAGGTGCGCCGTTTCTCCTCCAGCCGGCGTTCCCGGGCGGCGCGCGATGGTCTGGTGGGACGGCGAGGCTTGGGGCGTCGCAGCCCAGTCTCGAGCTTCTCGCGCAGCCGCTCGAGCGCGAGCTCCCGGTTGCGGGCCTGGCTGCGGGCGTCCTGGGAGACCGCGGTGACGCGCTCCCCCATGCGGCGCCGGAGCAGATCCCGCTGGTCATCGCTCAGGGTGCCGGAGGCATCCACGTCGAAGACGGCCTCGATCCGCGAGGCCGTCACGTTCGCGTGCTGCCCACCCGGACCCGATGAGCGGCTGGCGCGGAACCGGATCTCCTCCAGCGGAATGACCGTATCCTCGGCGACCCGGATGCCCTCATCCATGCTCGGGACGGTATCCCCGTTAGCCTTGAGCATCCTCGAACCTCGACCCAGGAGAGCAGCCACCGCATGAGCACCGCCACGAGTGCCCCGACCTCAGCAGGCGTCGATTTCAAGGTCGCCGACCTCTCGCTGGCCGAGTTCGGCCGCAAGGAGATCCGGCTGGCCGAGCACGAGATGCCGGGCCTGATGTCGACGCGCGCGGAGTTCTCCGAGTCCAAGCCGCTGACGGGCGCCAGGGTCACCGGATCGCTCCACATGACGGTGCAGACCGCGGTGCTCATCGAGACGCTCGGCGCGCTCGGCGCCGAGGTGCGGTGGGCGAGCTGCAACATCTTCTCGACCCAGGACCACGCGGCCGCTGCGGTCGCGGTCGGGACCGAGGGCACCCCGGATGACCCCAAGGGCATTCCGGTCTTCGCCTGGAAGGGCGAAACGCTCGAGGAATACTGGTGGTGTGCGCTCCAGGCCCTGACCTGGCCGGAGCCCGGGCGCAACGGCGAGACCGGGGCGAACATGCTGCTGGACGACGGCGGCGACGCGACCCTGCTCGTCCACAAGGGCGTCGAGTACGAGGCCGCCGGCGCTGTCCCGAGCGCCGAGACGGCAGGCTCCCAGGAGGAGAAGGTGATCCTGGAGGTGCTCCGGGAGAGCCTCGCCTCCGAGCCGCAGCGCTTCACGAAGATGGCCGAGGGGATCAAGGGCGTCACAGAGGAGACCACCACCGGCGTGATCCGCCTCTATGAGCGCCAGGCGAACGGCACGCTGCTCTTCCCGGCGATCAACGTCAACGACTCCGTCACCAAGTCGAAGTTCGACAACATCTATGGCTGCCGCCACTCCCTGATCGACGGCATCAACCGTGCCACCGACGTGATGATCGGCGGCAAGACCGCCGTGATCTGCGGCTTCGGCGACGTCGGCAAGGGCTGTGCCGAGTCTCTGCGCGGGCAGGGCGCCCGGGTGATCGTCACCGAGATCGACCCGATCTGCGCCCTCCAGGCCGCGATGCAGGGATACGAGGTGCGGGCGCTCGAGAGCGTCGTCGCCGACGCGGACATCTTCATCAGCGCCACCGGCAACCGGGACGTGATCACTGTCGATCACATGGCGGCGATGAAGCACCAGGCGATCGTGGGCAACATCGGCCACTTCGACGACGAGATCCAGATGGCCGCCCTCGAGAGCTTCGAGGGCATCGAGCGGATCAACATCAAGCCGCAGGTCGACGAGTGGCGCTTCCCCGATGGCCACTCGATCATCGTGCTCTCGGAGGGCCGCCTGCTCAACCTCGGCAATGCCACGGGCCACCCGAGCTTCGTGATGTCGAACTCGTTCACCAACCAGGTGATCGCCCAGATCGAGCTGTTCGGCAAGGCGGATGCCTACGGCAAGGAGGTCCACGTGCTGCCCAAGCACCTGGACGAGAAGGTCGCCCGCCTGCACCTGGACGCCCTCGGGGTCGAGCTCACGGAGCTGAAGCCCGACCAGGCCGCCTACATCGGCGTGCCGGTCGAGGGTCCCTACAAGAGCGATCACTACCGCTACTAGCAGGGCCCTGGTCCCGCTGCTACCCCCCGGCGGGCTGAGCCAGCCAGTCGCTGAAACGGATCTCGCCGATGTGGACCGCGTTCGTCGGCAGCAGGCTGCGCTCTTGCAGCTCGGCGCCGAAGTAGCGCGCCTTCGGGTCGGCGACGACCGTCCGGGGATCGCCCTTCGCCATCAGGTCCTGTTGGATGAACTCGTCGAAATGAAACTCCTCGGGACCCGCAATCTCGATGACGCCGTCAGCCGGCTCCCTCTGGCTGATCTCGCACACGGCTGCGGCGACGTCGTCGGCCGCCATCGGCTGGAGCAGAGCGTGGGGCAGCCGAACCGTGTCACCGTCCCTGGCGTCGTCCGCGATCCGCTTTGCGAACTCGAAGAACTGCGTTGCATGGACGATCGAGTAGGGAATCGTCGAATCCCTGATCAGCTTCTCCTGTGCGCTCTTGGCTCGGAGGTAGCCGCTCTGGCTCAGGCGCTCGGCGCCGACAACCGAAAGGGCGACGTGGTGGCGAACACCGGCCTCGGCCTCGGCCGCCAAGAGGTTGCCGGTTGAGGTCGTGAAGAACTCCATCACCGCCTCATCCTCGAAGGATGGCGAGTTCGAGACGTCGATCACCACCGAGGCCCCCTCGAGCACCTCGGGGAGCCCCTCGCCGGTGAGAGTGTTGACGCCCGAGTCGGGTGACGCGGCGACGGCCTCGTGGTCCTCCTCCTTGAGGCAGGTCACGACCTTCGAACCGATCAGGCCGGTTCCGCCGATGACAACGATCTTCATGATCTTCCCTCCTTGGTATCGCGCTACTTGCCGGCGATCTGTTCGCCGTCGCGCCAGAGCTCGGCGACGCCATCCGATGCTTCCTGTGCGCCGGTCGTGTGGACCTCGATCTCATGCATCGCTGACCTCCAGACTGCTCGCGGCAGGGTTCGGGAGCCCGCCTAGTATCTCGCTGACCAGATCGCTGGAGGAGTCTGCTCACGACGTCGCTTCGGGGTTGTCGTACGCGCCGGTAGGGTCGGAGTCCCCAACGAAAGGACTCGGCTCATGGCCGAATCACCGAACATCGTCCTTGTCCACGGGGCCTGGGCAGACGGCTCCTGCTGGAGCGATGTAATCGAGCGTCTGCAGGCGGACGGCTACCAGGTGACCGCCCCTCAGCTTCCGGAGAGCGCGCTCGCGGATGACGTCTCGAGGGTGCGCCTGGTGCTGACTCGCCAAAGTGGCCCCACCATTCTCGTTGGCCATTCCTACGGGGGGCAGGTAATCACCTCTCTGGGCACCGACGCCCCGAACGTCGTCGGGCTCGTCTATATCGCCGCCTTCGGGCTCGACGAGGGCGAGTCGATCGGCGCGCTGCTCGGGCAGGGCCCTCCGACCCCGGGAATAGCGAACATCGATGTCGACTCGGCGAACGCCGCCTGGATTCCCGAGGACGACTTCTTAGGTCACTTCGCCGGCGATATCGACCCGGTCAAGGCGAAGGTCATGTACGCCGTGCAGCAGCCGCTGAGCATGTCCACCTTCGACGACGTGATGGGCACCCCCGCGTGGAAGTCACTGCCCTCGTGGTATCTGGTCGCCCAGAACGACGAGGTGATTCCACCCGATGCCGAGAGGCAGTTCGCAAAGCGGATGGGCGCCGACACGATCGAGGTCGCGAGCGGACACTGCGCGATGGTCTCGCACCCGGAGGAGACGCATGAGCGGATAGTGACCGCGGCGAAAGCCGCCACTGCGTCCGGCTAGGAGACAGCGACGCCGCCACGGAGTTCGGGACCCGTTTGGACGAGAATCGGGATGCCGTGACTTTCAGTGCTGGAATGTGTCTCAGGGTTGATGACTGATCGAGACCACGAGTCACACGGGCGCGCCTTGACCCGCAGGCAGACCCTGGGCATCGCTGGGGCGGCGGGTGGTGCTCTGGTGCTCGGCGGAGTCGCGACGGTCTATCCGGGCCACTACACCGGTCGCGCGACTCACATCCACCTGAAGGTGCACATCGGCGGCAAGGCCCGCGGCGGAACCCTCCGCGGCGGGCGCGTCTCCCACACGGGGCAGCTGTTCTTCGCCGAGTCCTCGAACTCCAGCGTGTATTCGGTGGCGCCCTACAGCTCCGACACGGATTCCCGCACCCTCAACTCATCGGACGGCATCTACACGCAGGCGGGCGGCTCGAGGGCGGAGGTCCGCCTCACGGGCAGCCTGAGCGCCGGCTACGTCGGGCGGATCGTGGTCGGGGTCAACCCCAAGCGCACCCCGGTGGCCGTCTGAAGCGCTCGGCCCGCACTGGATCCGTCCACAGCAGATTCGCACGCCTGTCCATCGGGCATGATGGGGCCGGGATGAGACCCGGGGTCAGGCTGGCTGTGCTCATAGGGTGCCTCATCGCGCTGGCCTTCATGCCCGCGCGCGCCTCGGCGCTCGGCCTCCAGTCGATCGGGCCGACCTTCGACGAGCCCATCTTCGCCACCTCGCCGCCCGCAGACCCGCGGCTCTTCGTTGTCGAGCGGCCCGGATTCATCCAGGTTCTCCACGACGGCACTGTCAGTCAGTTCCTCGACATCCACACGCGGACGACATTGGACGGCGAGCGGGGCCTGCTGTCGATGGCCTTCGACCCCAACTATTCCTCGAACGGGCTCTTCTACGTCTACTACACCGGTGACGGGACGAACTCCGGGGGCACTGTGGGGAGCGTCCATGTCGACGAGTTCCACGTCAGCTCGAACCCGAACGTCGCCAACCTCGCGAGCCGCAGGACCGTCTGGACCTTCCCTCACAGCGCCAGCAACCACAACGGAGGACAGCTTCAGTTCGGCCCCGACGGCTACCTCTACATCACGACGGGTGACAACGCGAACAGCAGCAACGCGCAGTCGCTCGGGCCCCCCTACGGGAAGGTCTTCCGGATCGACCCGCACGGCACTGGGGAGGGCGCCCACAGCATTCCGTCGACGAATCCATTCGCAGGCGTCCCGGGGGCGACCCAGGAGACCTGGGCTCTCGGACTGCGCAACCCGTTCCGCTTTTCCTTCGACCACCTGACGCGGGACCTGATCATCGGCGACGTGGGCGAGGTGTCGCTCGAGGAGATCAACTTCTCGCCGGCCTCGGCGGGCGGTGGCCGCGGCGCAAACTATGGCTGGCCTTGCCGCGAGGGCCTCAGCGCCGGCCCGGGCGGCTGCGGCGGCTCATTCGTCAACCCGGTATTCGACTATCCGCACAGCGAGTCGGGCGGGGCGGTTGCGCACGGCTGCGCGATCATCGGTGGCTACGTCTACCGCGGCAGCCAGGCGCCCGAGATCTCAGGCCGCTACCTGTACGCCGACCTCTGCACCGCGCAGCTGCGTTCGATCCACCTCGGCCTGCCGCTCGCGAGCGGCGATCGCGCCGAGAGCCCCGTCGGTGCCCTGGTGAGCGCCCGCGGCTTCGGCGAGGACTCCGCCTGCAACCTCTATGTGATGAACACGAGCACCGTCTTCCGCATCGTCGGTTCCGCGTCATCCGCAAAGCCGGCCTGCGCAACTCGACCGAAGTGCAAGTGCCCGGCTGGGAAGAAGGGCAAGAAATGCAAGAAGCGCAAGCACAAGAAGCGCGCCGCGGAGTCGAAGAAAAAGAAGCACAAGCACAAGAAGTGCGAGAAGAAGAAAAAGGGCAAGAAGAAGCAACGCCGCTGATCTGAGATTCTGGCGCGTATGAGGGCGATGATCCTGGCGGCGGGGCTTGGGACGCGGCTGCGTCCCCTCACCTACGTGATGCCGAAACCGGTCGCGCCCGTGCTCAACCGGCCGATCGTCGCCTGGATCGCGGAGCTGCTCGCCTCGCACGGCTTCAAGCAGGTCGTGACCAATGTCTCCTACCTGCCCGAGCAGATCCGGGGCGTACTCGGCGACGGCTCGGAATTCGGGCTCGAGATCGAGTACAGCGAGGAGCACGAGCCGCTCGGCACCGCGGGAGGGGTGGGCACGGTCCGTGACTTCCTCTCCCAGACCGATTCGTTCCTGATCATCTCCGGCGACGCACTCACCACCATCGACCTGAGCGCCATGCGGGCCGCGCACGAGGCCAACGTCGAGCGGGGGGCGATCGCGACGCTGGCGACGAAGCGGGTTGCCGACACCACGCAGTTCGGCGTCGCGATCACCGACGAGGAGGGGCGCATCCAGGGATTCCAGGAGAAGCCCGAGCCGGCCGAGGCGCTCTCCGACCTCGCCAATTGCGGCATCTACATGTTCCGGCGGGAGATCTTCGACCACTTTCCGCCGCCCGATCAGAAGAGCCCGGCGGGCGATGATGACCAGCCACCCGGCTTCGTCGACTGGGCGATCGATGTCTTCCCGTCGCTGCTCGACGGCGACATCCCGTTCTACTCGCACGAGATCGACGACTACTGGAACGACATCGGCTCGGTCAGCGAGTACGTCCAGGGCAACCTCGACGCACTCGCCGGCAAGGTCGGTATCGACCCGCCCGCCCCGGACGTGTCCAAGGGCGTCTACGTCGGCGAGGGCTCCGACATCGACGCGGCCAAGGTGAAGATCCCCGTCCTGATCGGTCGCGATTGTGAGGTGGGGTTGGGGTCCGACCTGCACGGCCCCTTGGTGGTCGGGAACAATTGCCGGCTCGGCGCCGACGCCATGCTCCGCGACTGCGTCGTACTCCCGGGCGCGAAGGTCCCGGCCGGCGCACTCGTCGTCGGCGGTCTGTACGGGATCGCGCCTGACCGGCCCCTGGGCTAGGTCGCAGGTCTCAGCCCGCCCGGACCCTACTTTCTGACAGTGCGCGCGCCACTCGTCGGGCTTCGCGCCGGACGTTCGGCCCATCGCATCCGCCCTGATCGAACGACTCGCCTCACTGATCGCCCCGCCGCTCTGCGCAGCCTGCGGGTCGACCCGCCCTGCCGAGGGCATCCTCTGCGAGCGTTGCTGCGCGGAGCTTGCGTCGGCCTCGCGGGTGCGTGAGCCCGGGCCGCCCGGCATTGACCTCGTCGTTTCGGTGTCGCCATTCGAGGGCGTGGCCCGGTGGATCGTCCACGGCCTCAAGTTCGGCCGCAGGCTCTCGCTGGCCGTTGTCGCGGCCGACGCCATGCTTCGCGCCCTGCCGGAGGCGGAGTCTGCGGATGGGGTGGTCCCCACGCCACCGAGCCCCTGGCGCTGGCGCTGGCGGGGCTTCGATCCGGCCGAGGAGATCGCCATTGCGACGGCGGAGCGGGCCAGGTTGCCGCTCGACCGGTGCCTGCGGCGAGGACGCGGCCGCCGTCAGGTGGGCCGGAGGCGCTGGGAGAGGCTCACCGACCCGCCACGGGTCTGGATCGCCGGGCCGGCTCCCCGGCACGTGCTTCTCGTCGACGACGTCTGGACGACCGGCGCGACGCTGGAGGCATGCGCCGAGGCCCTCCGCGGGGCGGGCGCGCGGAGGGTCGTCGCCCTGACGCTCGCCCACGCCCTGTGATCCGGGTAGGCTCGCCCGGTGGCAGGGAGGCTCAAACTGGCAGTGATGGTCGCGATCCTCGGTGCGCTGGCCATCGGCGCGCCCTCGGCGGCGGCGAGCGGCCCTCGTCTGACCGTCCCGCAGAGCGAGCTCGACGCGGCCTTCAAGTGCCCGATCGACCCGACCAACGCGGCGGTGACGCCGGTCATGTTCGTGACGGGGACGGGCGCAAGCGGAGATCAGGGCTATCTGATCGGCCAGGACGCCTTCGAGGCCTACGGCCATCCGGTCTGTTACGTGAACTTTCCGGACTTCACGACGGCGGACATCCAGATCTCCGTGCAGTACCTGGTCTACGGGCTCCGCAAGGAGTTCGCCCTGGCTCACCGCAAGGTCGCCGCGATCGGCATCAGCCAGGGAGGCCTCCTGCCCCGCTTCGCGCTCACCTACTGGCCCGATTTGCGCAAGAAGGTGAGTGACGTGGTGGCGGCCGCCGGCACCCAGCACGGCACGAACCTCGGCCTCGGAGGATGCACCGCCAGCTCGCCCTGCCCGCCAGCGGACTGGCAGCAGGGCAAGGGCTCTCACCTGCTGCGCGCCATCAACTCACAGCCGGACGAGACCCCTGGGAACGTCTCCTACACGACGGTTCGCTCGCTGACCGACGAGACCGTCCAGCCGCAGGGCGGAAAGCACCCGACCTCGGCCCTCGACGGGGCGAGCAACATCCTCATCCAGGGCGTCTGCCCGGGCCGCACCACGTCACATATCGGCACCGCGGTGGATTCGGTCAGCTTCGCGGCCTTCGTCGACGCGGTCGCCCGCGGGGGCAAGGGGAGGAGCGGGGCGGCCAGCGTCTCTCGCTTCCCGCCCGATGTCTGCTCACATCCTTATGCGACCGGGCTGAGCGAGGCGCAGACGACCCTCTTCCTGAATGCCGCGGGGGGCATCATCGGCGGCAATCAGTCGACGGTGCCGACGGTCCCGGCCGAGCCCCGGGTGCGCAACGTCTTCAAGCGGGTGCCGGCCCAGAAGCGGGAGCACAAGAAGCACAAGCGTCGCTGATCCATTGCCTTGCCGAGGGAGGGCGTCCGGCGTAGCATCAGAACGCCACCCCGACGGAAGGAGGCCGACGTGAGGATCGAGGTCCGAGGCAAGAACGTGGAGGTGACCGAGGAGCTTCGCGAGGCGGTGGTGCAGCGGTTTCAGCGGATCGGCAAGCAGGTCTCCGAGCTCGCCACGCTCGAGGTCGAGCTCCTCGAGGAGAAGAACCCGCGAATCTCGGACCGGATGGTCGCCGAGGCGACCCTCGGCCTGAAGGGGGTCACGCTGCGGGCCAAGGAGGCCTCCCCGGACATGCTCCACTCGATTCACGAGCTCGCGGAGGACATCCGCCGCCAGGTGAAGAAGCATCGCGAGAAGCGGCGGAAGCGCCACACCACTCGCAAGATCATGGAGCGCCTGAAAGGCGAGACTGCCTGAGCAGGAGTGAGCAGGTCCGGTAGCTAACCTAGTCCCGTGGCCAGAGGACTCATCGACCGCGCCCTACGGATGGGCGAGTCGAAGCAATTCAAGGAGTACCAGGGGCGAGTCGAGTCGATCAACCGGATCGAGCCCGAGATGCAGCTACTCGACGACGCCGAGCTGCGCAACGAGGCGGATTCGCTCAGGGAGCGCGCCCAGAACGGCGAGGCGCTCGACGACCTGCTCCCCGAGGCGTTCGCGCTCACACGCGAGGCAGCCCGCCGCACCATCGGCCAGCGCCACTTCGACGTCCAGCTGATCGGCGGCATGGTTCTCCACTCAGGCTCCATCGCCGAGATGAAGACCGGTGAGGGCAAGACCCTGACCGCGACGCTCCCGGTGTTCCTCAACACGCTCGCCGGCGACGCCGTGCACCTGGTCACCGTCAACGACTACCTGGCCCGCCGCGACGCCGAGTGGATGCGCCCTATCTACGACGCGCTCGGCGTCACCGTATCGGCGATCCAGGAGGGTGACGATCCGCCCGAGCGCCGCGAGAAGTACGCGTGCGACGTCACCTACGGAACCAACTCCGAGTTCGGCTTCGACTACCTGCGCGACAACATGGCGGGCTCGCTCGAGGAGTGCGTCCAGCGCGGCTACGACTTCGCGATCGTCGACGAGGTCGACAACATCCTGATCGACGAGGCGCGGACGCCACTGATCATCTCGGGCCGACCCGAGCAGGCCGCCGACCTCTACTACACGTTCGCCCGCCTCGCCAAGCAGATGAAGGGCGAGCCCCACAAGGAGAAGCTCAAGTCCCTGGGCGAGTCGAAGGACACGCGGGACGTCGACTACGACTACGAGTACGACGAGAAGCACAAGACCGTCGCTCCCACCGAGGGTGGGATCACGAAGGCCGAGGAGTTCCTCGGCGTCGAGAACCTCTACCTCGGCGAGCACGGGACCCTCGTCAACCACCTGATCCAGTCCCTCAAGGCGGAGTCGCTCTACAAGCGCGGCGTCGAGTACGAGGTGGTCGAGGGCGAGGTGATGATCATCGACGAGTTCACCGGCCGCATCCTCGAGGGCCGGCGCTGGTCCGAGGGCCTGCACCAGGCGATTGAGGCGAAGGAGGGCGTCTCCATCAAGGAGGAGAACCAGACCCTCGCCACGATCACTCTCCAGAACTACTTCCGCCTCTACGAGAAGCTCTCGGGAATGACGGGCACGGCGCTGACCGAGGCCCAGGAGTTCATGAAGATCTACAAGGTCCCGACGGTCGAGATTCCGACCAATGTCGAGATGATCCGCGCCGATCAGAACGACGCGATCTACAAGACCAAGGACGGCAAGTGGAAGGCCGTGGTCGCGGAGATCGAGCGGCGCCACGAGATCGGCCAGCCCATCCTGGTCGGGACGATCTCCGTCGAGACCTCGGAGATGCTCGCCGACCAGCTCAAGCGCCGGGGGATCGACCACGTCGTCCTCAACGCCAAGCCCGAGTACGCCGAGCGGGAGGGTGAGACGATCGCCCAGGCGGGGCGCAAGGGAGCGGTCACCATCGCCACGAATATGGCGGGGCGCGGGGTGGACATCAAGCTCGGCGGCAGCCCCGAGGGCATGGCTCAGGCCGAGCTTCGCAAGCTCGGTCTCACGCCCCAGGATGAGAGCTATGAGGAGGAGCTGAAGACCCTGATCGAGCAGTTCGAGTCCCAGATCCAGGCTCAGGCGGATGAGGTCCGCGAGCTCGGTGGGCTGTTCATCATCGGGACCGAGCGCCACGAGTCCCGTCGAATCGACAACCAGCTTCGCGGCCGCTCGGGCCGCCAGGGGGATGCGGGCGAATCCCGGTTCTTTCTCTCCGCGGAGGACCAGCTGATCCGCCTCTTCGCCGGGGACCGCATCTACAAGATCCTCGATCGGCTGGGCCCGGTGAACGAGGAGGGCGAGGAGGAGGCGCTCGAGGCCAAGATGCTCACCCGCACCATCGAGAACGCCCAGAAGAAGGTCGAGGAGCAGAACTTCCTGATCCGCAAGCGGGTACTCGAGTACGACGACGTGATGAACGAGCAGCGCCGCGTGGTCTACAAGTACCGGCGCGAGATCCTCGAGGGCAAGGACATGTCTGACTCCGCCCGCGAGGGCGTCGGCGAGGTCGTCAGCCGCATGGTCGACGACTACACGCCGGGCGACGTGATCGAGGACTGGGACCTGGCGGAGCTCCAGACTCAGGTCCAGCAGCTCTGGCCTTCGACGGTCGACGTCTCGACTCTGATGCCGGAGCAGACCGACCGCGAGGACCTGCGCGAGCAGCTGCTCGCAGATGCACTCGCCTCATACGACCAGCGCGAGCAGGACTTCGGCGACGAGATCATGCGCCAGCTCGAACGGGCGATCCTCCTTCAGATCATCGACAACCGCTGGCGCGAGCACCTCTACGAGATGGACTACCTGCGTGAGGGCATCCATCTCCGTGGGTTCGCCCAGATCGATCCGCTGGTCGCCTACAAGAACGAGGGCTTCTCGATGTTCGAGGCCCTCATGCACTCGATCTGGGAGGAGTTCGCACGCCTGATCTTCCACGTGGAGGTCGAGGTCGCGCCTCAGGCGCAGGAACAGTTCGCGCCTGCCGAGCGGCCGCTGCAGGTCGACTACTCAGGCGGGACCGCCGAGCAGCCCTCGGCGCTCGGCCAGGCCGCCGTCGCGACGGCCTCAGGACCCGACGTGGCCGCCGAGGAGGCGATGGAGGGGCAGCCCGGTAACGGCGACGGAGTGATCCCCGAGCAGGAGACGGTCGTCAAGGACGAGAAGGACAAGATCGGCCGCAACGACCCCTGCTGGTGCGGCTCGGGCAAGAAGTACAAGAAGTGCCACGGCGCGTAGTGCCCGAGGCCGGCCAGGAGATAGAGGGTTTCGGGGGCATGCGGCTCCGGTTCGTCACCGTCGAGCCGGGGGAGCTCGTGATGGAGGCGACCTACACCGGTGAGGCGGAGATGCCACCCCCACACCTGCATCCAAAGCAGGATGAGCGGTTCGAGGTCCTCGAGGGAACGATGCGCGCTGTCGTGGACGGCGAGGAGCGTGTGTACAGCGCTGGGAAAGCTTTCGAGGTGCCCGCCGGCACACCTCACCAGATGGCCGCGGAAGGCCCCACCCGGACGCGCTGGGAGGTCCGGCCGGCGTTGCGGACGGCTGAGTTCTTCGAGCGGCTCTACGGCGACGGCCCGGACAGCGCGAGGGAGATGGGCGAGGGCTTCGTCACGGAGTTCGAACCCGAGTTCCGCCTGGCATAACCGATTTTGTGCGATTGACCCCGGATTCCGGGGGCCAATCCTTCGAAATCGTCTCTAGAGGCCCTTCACGACCTCCTCGGCAACCCGCAGCGCCCTCTTCATTGCGGGTTTCTGGAGCAACCCCGCCCGATCACACGCCAGGTGGTGGCAGGCGAAGACGCCCTTCCAGACCTCCAGCACCGCTCCGGGCAGCCCCGCCAGCTCGAACTCACGGTGGTCCGAGTTTCCCGTCCCCGAGTCGCGCGCCCAGTGGACGGTGACTCCCGCGCGGCGGGATGCCTCGAGGATCTCCCCCTCGATTCCGCCGCGAACCGCGGACGCCGGTGAGCGCAGGTAGAAGCGCCTGCCGAGGCCGACCTCGTCGAGCGAGAGCGCGAAGCGAAGGTCCGCCGCCCTGCCCTCGGACCTGACCAGCTTGACGAGGGCAGCGGCACCGGCGTGGTAGGACAGTCCCGTCACCTGGCGCTCCTCCGATCCGGTCGCGACCAGCCAGACGTCGCACGCCGGGTCGAGAGAGGCAAGTCTTGGCGCGAGGCCGACGAGAACCCCGACGCCCGAGGCGTTGTCGATCGCTCCGTGCCCCGGGGGAACGCTGTCGGTGTGGGACATGAGGATGACCAAGCAGCTCCCTGACCGATCGAGCTTGCCAATCACGTTGCGGGATTGCCCGCGTCCCGGGACCTGGAATCCGTCCACCTCGACATCGAGCCCGGCCGCCCGAAACTGGCGCGCAACGTACTCGTGCGCCCGCCGCTCGTTCCCACCGGTCGACGGGCGGGAGCCGATCTTCCGGGAGAGGTGCACGGCGGCCTCGTACGGGGTCGGTGCATCTGAGGCAGCGGGGGAGGCACCGAGAAGCGCGGTGACGGCCAGCGCGGCGATCGAGGTCGCGAGCACGCGCGATGTGTAACAGCTGTCCGGGCAGTCGTACCATGCCCCCATGGAGAAGGCAGCCATGGGGAGAGAGGAGCCGGCGTCGGCCGCCGTCATCGCGCCCGAGAACGAGGAGGCGACCGAGGCCTGGAGCGGCGTCCTCTTCGATCGCTTCGTCCAGTACCGGGACCTCGTCGTCGCCGGGCTGAAGGCGCACGGCGACGCCGCCATGCAGCTCCACCCTCCCGAGGCGGGGGACCGCGTGATCGACATCGGTTGTGGTTTCGGCGACACCACCCAGCAGCTGGCTGCTCTGGTCGGAGCGGAGGGTCACGCCTCCGGCGTGGACGTCTCGGAACCTTTCGTCGAGGCGTCGATCGACGAGGCCCGAAAGACCGGCGTCGAGAACGTCGACTTCTTCACCACCGACGTCCAGGTCGGCGACCTGAGAGGCCCCTACGACTATGCGTTCTCGCGGATGGGCGTGATGTTCTTCGCCAACCCGGTCCAGGCGCTGCGCAACATCCAGGGCGCGCTTCGTCCCGGAGGCAGGCTCGTCGCCGCCGTCTGGCGGCGCAAGCTCGACAACGAGTGGCTTCACCGGGCGGAGGAGGCGGTCGAGAAGTACCTCGAGGAGCCCGATGAGCCGGAGGACGTACGCTGCGGACCCGGGCCTTTCTCGATGGCGAACGCGGACACAGTCTCCGACCAGCTCCAGATCGCAGGCTTCGAGCGTCCGGCCTTCACTCGTTGCGATCTACCGATCAAGATCGGCGACGACCTCGATCAGGCCGTCGCCTTCAACATGGCGATCGGCCCCGCCGCCGAGTTGCTGCGTATCTGCCCCGCGGCGGAGGTCGACCGGCTGCGTCCGAAGCTCCAGCAGGAGATCCGGGAGGTGCTCGCCGACTACGTCGAGGCCGACGGTGTCGTCCGCGGCCCAGCCTCCACCTGGATCGTCAGCGCGACCGCTCCCGAGTAGCGCCGCCGAATACCCTTCAGAGCGATGGCAGAGACACTTCCTAAGGAGGGAATCTCAGCGCGCCTCGCCGAGATCCGGGGGCAGCTCAAGCTGCTCTCGGATTACCTTTGACCCAGAAGCGCTGAAAAGAGAGGTCGATCGGCTCGAGGGGGAGATGCAAAAGCCAGGCTTCTGGGACGATCAGCCATCCGCGGCCGAGATCTCCGCTCGACATGCCCGCACGCAGAAGCGGCTGGAGGACTTCGGAAAGCTCGTGATCGACGTCGGCGATCTCGAGGAGTACGCCGAGTTCGCCGCTGACGACGAGAAGGTGGCCGCCGAGCTGTTCGACCAGATCGCCTCCGTGGAGCGGCGGCTCGCCGAGCTCGAGGAGGAGCGACTCTTCTCTGGCCCGTATGACGCGGGCGACGCCGTGGTCACGATCAACGCGGGCGCCGGCGGCACCGACTCCCAGGATTGGGCCGAGATGATGCTGCGCATGTACCTGCGCTGGGCCGACCGGCGGGGGTTCAAGGTGGAGATGAAAGAGGCCTCCCCTGGGGAGGAGGCGGGCCTCAAGTCCGCGACCTTCATCGCGCGAGGCGAGAACGCCTACGGGCTGTTCGCCGCCGAGCGCGGGGTTCACCGACTGATCCGGATCTCGCCCTTCGATTCCTCCGCCCGCAGACACACGAGCTTCGCCCAGGTCGACGTGGCGCCCTTGGTGGAGGGCGACGTCGACGTGGAGATCGACGACGCGGACATCCGCGTCGACACCTACCGGGCTTCGGGCGCCGGGGGGCAGCACGTCAACAAGACGGACTCGGCCGTACGCGTCACCCACATCCCGACTGGGATCGTGGCCCAGTCCCAGAACGAGCGCTCCCAGATCCAGAACAGGGCGACGGCGATGCAGATCCTGCGCTCCCGGCTGTTGGCGCGCAAGGAGCACGAGCGCGCGGAGGAGCTCGCAAAGGAGCGGGGCGAGCAGAAGTCGGCGGAGTGGGGATCGCAGATCCGCAGCTACTTCCTCCATCCCGACCAGCGGGTGAAGGACCATCGAACCGGCTTCGAGGTCGGCGACGCCCAGCGGGTGCTGGACGGGGACCTCGACGGTTTCGTTCGCGCGTACCTGAACCAGGCGGCCGCCTCCTCCAGCGCAGGTTCGGGCAACTCCGGCTGATGGCGGTCGCCGAGCCATCGACCGTGCAGGTCTCGGTCGGGGTGTCGGAGAGCTTCGACACGGTCGAGGCCGCAGCCGAGGCCGCGGACCGCACTCGGGCCGGCCTCGACGGGTCCTGCGACCTCGCCTTCGTCTTCGCCTCGGGCCAGCACCTCGGAATGGCGAAGTGGTTGCTCTCCGAGGTGCACGAGCGCCTCGAGCCCAGGGCGCTGCTCGGCTGCGGCGCGGGTGGCACGGTCGCCGGCGGCCGCGAGCTCGAGGACACCTCCGGGATCGTCGTCTGGGGCGCGTCCCTGCCGAAGGCGGAGGTCGAAACCATGCACCTGACGGCGGAGCGCGATGCGGAGGGCTTTCGGCTGCTCGGGTTGCCCGGGTCGCTGGCAGGCACGGTCGAGGACCCGATCGCGGATGAGTCGATGATCGCGCTCTGCGATCCCTTCAGCTTTCCCCCGGAGGAGCTGCTCGCTGCGCTCGAGCGCTCGAGGCCCCACGTGCCGATCCTGGGCGGCCTCGCCAGCGCTTCGTTCGCCGGCGGGGCGGTGCTGCTCAAGGACGGCGAGCTCCACACCGATGGCGCGGTGGCGGTCAGGATGCGGGGTCTCGAGATGCTGCCCTGCGTCTCCCAGGGCGCAGGTCCGGTCGGCCCGGAGATGACGATCACCCGCGCGGAGGCGAACGTGGTCGGCGAGCTCGCGGGAAAGCCCGCAATGGAGCGCCTGGGCGAGGTGATCGCCGCCCTCCCGGAGAACGAGCGGGAGCTGGCCTCCTCGGGAGTCCTGATCGGAGTCGTCATCGACGAGAACCGACCCGAATACGACCGGGGTGATTTTCTTGTCCGCCCGATCATCGGCGCGGACCGCGAGTCGGGGGCGATCGCGATCGGCGAGCAGGTTCGGGTCGGTCAGACCGTCCGCCTCCAGGTCCGGGACGCTGCCTCGGCCGACGAGGACCTGCGCGAGGCGCTCCGCGCACAGGCACAGGCCCTCGGCTCGGATGGCGCCGCGGGCGCCCTGCTCTTCACCTGCAACGGGCGCGGCTCCCACATGTTCGAGGTGCCCGATCACGACGCCGGCGCGGTCGAGGACTCGCTGGGGGCGCCCACCGCGGGCTTCTTCTGCGCGGGCGAGATCGGCCCGGTGGGCGGCCGCAACTTCCTGCACGGCTTCACGGCGACGATGGCGGTCTTCCCCGCCTAGATCCTCCCGTCGCCCGTGCGGTCCGAGCGGCAGCGACCCTCAGCCGAACCGGCCGCTCACGTAGGCCTCGGTGCGCTCGTCGGTGGGTTGGCTGAAGAGCTTCTTGGTCGGGCCGAACTCAATGAGCCGTCCCGCCGGGTCGCCATCGCTTTCGTCCAGGTCGACGCTGATGAATGCGGTGTAGTCCGAGACCCTTCCGGCCTGCTGGAGGTTGTGGGTCACGATCACGATCGTCACCTCGGGCGTGATCTCCCGCATCAGGTCCTCGATCTTCGCGGTGCTGATCGGGTCAAGCGCCGAGGCGGGCTCGTCCATCAAGAGCACGTCCGGATCGATCGCGAGGGCGCGGGCGATCACGAGGCGCTGCTGCTGTCCGCCGGAGAGCCCCCAGGCGTTCTCGTCGAGACGGTCGCGAACCTCGTCCCAGAGCGCCGCTCGCCGCAGCCCCCCTTCGACGATCTCGTCGAGATCGCCGCGGAGGCCGAGGATCCGTGGACCGAAGGCGACGTTGTCGTAGATCGACTTCGGGAATGGGTTCGGCGCCTGGAAGACCATTCCGATCCGTCTGCGGACCTCGACGGGGTCCACCCTCGGGCCGTAGAGATCGATCCCGCGGTCGAGGACGCCACCGTCGACCTTCGCACCCGGGACGAGGTCGTTGAGCCGGTTCAGACAGCGGATCAAGGAGCTCTTCCCGGAGCCGGAGGGTCCAATGAGCGCGACAATCGAGCCGGCGAAAGCGGGGAAGCTGACGTCGCGGACCGCGGGCACCCCCTCGTAGCTGACCGTGGTCCCGCTGAACTCGACCACCGGGTCCTCGCCGAAATTGGGCCACCAGTCACGTCGCTCGGCAGCGAGCTCGGACTCCGTGGCCTGTGGCTCGGTCGGCCGCTCGGGGTGGGCGAGCGACTCCTCGTTGCAGGCCCCGATCAGCGCCTCCTCGCGAGCGGCCCTGACCTTTGCCGCATCGGTGGTCGCTGCCTGCTCCATCCAAAAATGGTCGACCACCGGTCCGGCCGCGGCGCAAAGAAGTTGTGAACGCGCCGCTCGCCCACCGGGGTCCGGCGTCGCCTAGAGCGCGCCCTCGAGGCCGAGCAGCTCCCGTTTCATCTCCGGGCCGCCGCCGTAGTTGCCGACGCCGCCGCCCGACTGGACGACGCGGTGGCAGGGGACGATCAGGGGGACCGGGTTGTGGCCGCACGCCGTGCCCGCCGCGCGGAAGGCGCGCGAGTTGCCGGCCGACTTCGCGACCTCGCTGTAGGTCTTGGTCTTCCCGTACGGGATCCGAGCGACGGCGTGTAGCGCTCGGCTGCGGAATCCGGGCGAGGTCAGGCTCCAGTCGACAGGGACGTCGAACTTCTGTCGGCGCCCCTCGAAGTAGTCCTCGAGCTCACGTCGCTCCTCGTCGAGGCGCTTGGGCGACTCGAGCACGCGGGGCGAGACAACGGTCGCCAGCTCCTCGAGCACCTCGTCGCGGGAGCGCTGGCTGCCGCGGTGGGTCGGCAGCGCCAGCTTGACGACGCCCCGGTCGGTGCGGGCGACGAGGAGCTCCCCGAACGGCGAGTCCACCGTCGCGTAGGCGACGTCGATCAGGCCGTCGCGCTCGGCGCGGGCCAGCAGGCCCTGGACCGCGCGGTCGAGATCCGTGTCGGCGGGCGTCTGACGCAGCATCTTCTCGAGCTGCTTCTCAGTCAACGGGTTCATGCGAATTCACCTCTGAGCTTCAGCAGGCCCTCATGGACGTTGCGGCGCGCGGCCGCTTCGGAGCTGTCCATTGCCTGCGCGATGGCTGTGTAGGACATGTCGGTGGCATACCGGAGGACGACGGCGCTGCGCTGCTTCGGAGGCAGCGCGCTGACGGCCCGCCAAAGGTTGGGATCACCCGAGCCGACGATTTGATCGGGCCTCGAGTTGGAGCTGGGAACCGAGCCCGCCACCTCCTCGGCGTCTCCTGCCGGGACCGCCCGCCTGCCTCGGGCGCGGTGGTGGTCGATCGCCTTGTTGTGGGCGATGGTGAGCAGCCAGGAGTGGAGGTTGCGGGCGTGCTCCAGCCCCTCGTAGGCGCGGAGGGCGGCGATGAAGGTCTCCTGGAAGACGTCCTCGGCATCGTGCGGCCCGACGGTCGCGACGAGATAACCGAGCACGTCCGAGCCGTGCTCGTCGAGCAGCTCCTGGAAGGGCGGAAGCGATTCATTCGACATCTGCCCAGTAAACGTCGCACACCGTGCTTTCGTGAGACTGTGATTTGCTCATGGAGATCGACGCCGACACCCGCGAGCTCGTTGCACGTGCCCTGCTGGAGGATCTCGGGCCCGGTGATGTCACGGCCGAGGCGGTCGTGCCGGAGGAAGCTCAGGGCCGGGCCACGATCACGCAGAAGGAAGCCGGTGTCGTCTTCGGCCTGGACGTGGCGGCGGAGGTCTTCCGGCAAACCGGCGCCGGCGAGCTCGAGGACCGTGCGGAGGAGGGGGAGTGGCGAGACGAGGTCCCGGCCACGGTGGCGAGCGTCGCCGGGCCGGCGCGGGCGCTGCTCGCGGCGGAGCGCACCGCGCTCAACTTCCTTTGCCACCTCTCGGGCGTGGCCACGCTGACCGCGACGTTCGTGGGACGGGTCGAGCTGACCGGCGCGAAGGTTCTCGACACCCGCAAGACGACGCCGGGCCTGCGCGCCCTCGAGAAGGCGGCGGTCGCCGCCGGGGGCGGGACCAATCACCGGATGGGCCTCTACGACGCGATCCTGATCAAGGAGAACCACGCCGCGATCGCCGGCGGGGTGGGGGATGCCGTGCGGCGCGCGCGTGAGGCGAGGCCCGAGCTCTCCGTCGAGGTGGAGTGCCGGGAACTGGAGGAGGTCGGCCAGGGGCTCGAGGCGGGCGCCGACCGGCTCCTCCTCGACAACATGAGCCCGGTGGAGCTGCGGGAAGCCGTGGCGGTGGCCCGGCGGTCCGGTGACGGCCCCGAGCTGGAGGCATCCGGCGGGATCGACCTCGTGAACGTCCGCGAGATCGCCGAGACCGGAGTCGACTATGTCTCGGTCGGCGCGCTGACGCACTCCGCTCCCGCCCTCGACCTCAGCATGACGCTCGCTGTATAGATATGCGAGGGTGCTCCGCAGGCGAAGCCAAGGAGCAACCCGTTTAGTGATGATGCCGCCCACCGCCGCAATGCGCCGCAAGCGGGAGGCGATCGTTCGGGAGCACATGGACTCGGAGAACCGCCACGAGTTCGATGCGACCCTCGACACGTTCGACCACCCTCGCTACGAGCTGATCGCCACCGGCGACGTCTACGACGGGCCCGAGGAGGTCTCGGGCTATTTCGAGGAGAGCCGGCGCGCCTTTCCGGACCAGCGCAACGAGCTGCGCGCTCTCCATCACACCGACGACGGCGTGATGGTCGAGGCGATCATCCGCGGCACGCACAGCGGCCCGCTCCGCAGCTTGCCGCCCACCGGGCGGGATTATGAGCTGCCAATCCTGGCGTTCTTCGTCTTCGAGGAGGACCGACTCCTCTGCGAGCGCGTCTACTTCGACCAGCTGACGGTTCTGCGCCAGCTCGGCATCGCCCGTGACCCGACCAGCCTCACCGGCCGCGTGGAGACGCTGATCGGCCACCCGCTGACCATCGGTCGCGGCCTGGTCCGCCGTGTCACCGGCCGGTGACCTCCGAATCCGTGGGACGATCGTCTCTGCGATCGCGACCAGGAGGCTGAAATGGAGCTCCATCCCGGGGTATTCGTGTCCAATGTCGGAACGGAGGAGTGGCAAGCCGATCTCGAAATCGGCGGCGGTGCGGAGGAGCATGTCCTCTTCGAGACGGATGAGCTGCGCGCCGGCCTCAGCCGGTTCTCCCAGGGTGCCGATACCACCCCTCCAGTCTGGACCTTGCCTGCTACAGAGGTGCTGCTCGTGATCGAGGGTGAGGCGCGAATCGAGATCGAGGGAGGCCCTCAACTGAACTTGAGGGAGGGCGACATGGCGTGCCTGCCGAAGGGGGCTGTCACGACCTGGCACCTGACCCTCCCCTTCAAGGAGATGTGGGTACTGGCCGACTGAGCCGGCGATCTACTTGAGAAGCCGCGAGAGGCGGCGGTCCTTGAGGATCCGCCCCTCGGTCTGCTCCTCGGGGCAGTAGTTCATCTGGTGCTCCGAGAAGAAAACCGCCTCGATCGTGGTCCCGCAGCGCGGGCAGGGCTCCCCCTCGCGGCGGTGGACCTTGAGCGGCATCGGCATCTTGTCCGGGATCTCGTCGCCGATGACCTCCTCGTAGTGATCGATGGCGTCGCCAAGGACCCGAAGGGCATCGTGGATCCGTTTGATCTCCTCGCCGCGCAGCTCGGAGCCCTTCTTGAAGGGTGAGAGCCGGGCCTGCCAGAGGATCTCGTCGACCCAGGAGCGGCCGATCCCGGCGATGTCCCGCTGGTGGCGGAGCAGTGGGTGAAGGTGCCGCGGCTGGTCGAGCCGCTTGGTGAGCTCCTCCACGGACGGCGGCGGCCAGGCGTCGGGTCCGAGTGTCGCCACCAGCTCATCGTCGGCCACCGCATCGCGCGGCAGCAGCTTCGCCCACGCCGACTGTTTGGTGCCGAACTCGCGCAGCCGCAGCTCGCGCCCGTCGGCGATCCGGACGAGGATTCGCGAGCGCCGGTCGCGCAGGGACGCGCGCTTGTCGAACAGCTGCAGGCGCCCCGCCGACATCAGGTGGATCAGCAGGGTGAGCGGGACATTCCCGTCAGCGGGTGACGAGTCGAAGTCGACCGCGAGCATCTTGCCGACCCGCCGCACTCCCTCGATGCGCGCGCCGACGAGCGCATCGAGGCTCGGCTCGAAGGTCTTCAGCGTCGCCACGCCGGTGGCGAGGGCCGACTCGACCTCGGCCCCCTCGAGCGCCGTGCTCAGGCGGCGAGCGGTGATCTCGACTTCGGGTAGCTCGGGCATGAACCCAAGGGTAGGCCCGCGCTAATCTTTAGTCAGTTCATTCGCCTATCTTCAGGGCCCAGAGAGTCATAGGGCGCCGGGAAGGCGAACATCCAACGTCAAGGAGCGCCCGGTCGTGCTGGAGCTTCCTACCGTCAACGAGCTTCCCGCCAAGCTGAGCGAGGAGGAGATCGCGACCCTGAGCGAGGAGGTGAAGGCCCTCGCCGCCGAGCGGAACGCCGTGATCCTCGCTCACAACTACCAGCTGCCCGAGCTGCAGGACGTGGCCGACTTCGTCGGCGACTCACTCGGCCTCTCCCGGCAGGCCGACAAGACCGACGCCGAGGTGATCGAGTTCTGCGGTGTCCACTTCATGGCTGAGACGGCCTCGGTGCTCTGTCCGGACAAGACGGTGCTGATCGCCGATCTGGGGGCCGGCTGCTCGCTCTCTGAGTCGATCAACGCGGACCAGCTCCGTGCCTGGAAGGCAGAGCACCCTGGCGCGGTCGTCGTCATGTATGTCAACACCTCGGCCGCGGTCAAGGCCGAGACGGACTACTGCTGCACGTCGGGCAACGCGGTTGCCGTGGTCGAGCACATCCTTCGGGAGCACGGTCCCGACACCGAGATCCTCTTCGGACCCGACATGTGGCTCGGAGCCTTCGTCGAGCGCGAGACGGGGATCAAGGAGGACCCCGAGCGCCGCGAGCGGTTCCACATCTGGGACGGCGAGTGCCACGTCCACGCCGGCATTCGCCCAACCGACATCAAGACCGTCCGTGACGAGCACCCGAACGCTGAGTTCCTGATCCACCCCGAGTGCGGCTGCGCGACCCAGGCCATGGAGTACGTGGCCTCCGGAGACATCGACCCGGACGGCGTCCAGATGCTCTCCACCGGTGGGATGCTCAACTACATGGAGGAGCACCCCACGGGCGAATACATCGTCGCCACCGAGAACGGGATGCTCTATCCACTCCAGCAGGCGGCGCCGCAGGCGAAGCTGGTCGAGGCGAACCGGATGGCCTTCTGCAAGTACATGAAGATGATCACGCTGCCGAAGGTCCGCGACTCGCTGCGGGACTTCAAATACGAGGTCAAGGTCCCGCCGGAGATCGCCGAGCGTGCGACGCTGCCGATCGAGCGCATGGTCGCGATCGGCTAGGGACCTACACACTTTTCAGCACAAGGCTGTTCAATAGGCCCGATGCGGAGGGCCCGACCCACCGTTCTCTGCGCGCTCGTCGTAGTGCTTCTCGTCCCTGCGGGCGCGGCAGCGCAGAGCAAGGGCGACGTACAGCCGAAAGTCGTGGGCGGGCACGCCGCCTCGATCACGCAGTATCCGTGGCAGGCAGCAGTCTTCGTCGACGGCGAGCAGATCTGCGGTGGGTCGCTTCTCACCTCGCGGATCGTCATCACCGCGGCGCACTGCGTCTTTGACACCGACCCCGACTGCACTCTGATCTGCAATTCGCTCACGGACCCGCCTCCAGGGGACGGGACCAGCAGGCTCGACTCAGACGACGTGAGCGTGATGCTGGGGAGCACGACGCTCGACGGCCCGCAGACGCCCGTCGCCGGGGTGTCGTTTCGATCGAACTACGAGCCCGACTTCAACAGTCCCGGGGTGCCTCAGTTCGACGTCGGCTACCTGGTGCTCTCCTCGGTATCCGCGCAGACGCCGATCAAGATCGCCGGCACCGACCAGGGCGCGCTCTGGGATCCGGGCAGCCCCGCCAACATCACCGGCTGGGGTGATACCAGCGAGTCCGGTGGAGCACCGTTCGCCCTCCGGGCCGCGACTGTCCAGACGATCGACGACGGCACCTGCGGCTCCGACTACGGTGGCGACTTCGATCCCAGCACGATGATCTGTGCCGGCTTCCAGAGCGGCGGGGTCGACACGTGCGCGGGCGACAGCGGCGGCCCGCTCGAGGCGCCGCAGTCGGCGGGCGGCTACCGGTTGGTCGGCATCACGAGTTGGGGCGAGGGCTGCGCTGAGCCTGGATTCCCGGGCATCTACACGCGCGTCGCCGACACGACCCTGAGCCCCCTGGTCGCATCCGACGTGGCAAGCCTGGAATCGCAATTCGGACTGCCGCACGAGGCGATCTTCGGTTCGGCCGTCGCCGCCACGCTCGCCAAGTCCGCTACGCCCGCCAAGAAGCCCTTCGCGAAGTGCAAGCGCATCCGCGACAAGAAGAAGCGGAAGCGCTGCGTGAAGAAGGTCAGGAAGAAGCTCAAGACTGCCTGAGCAGGCGGGCCGTCCCGTGCGACGATTGGCAGCGTCTCAAGATTCTCTCCCCGATATCCGACAGAATGTCGGTAATGGGGAGGACCACTGCTCGGCTCCTGAGTTGCCTCATCCTGATGCTGCTGGCGATCGTGCCGGCCGCCTCGGCACGGTCGCCCGAACCACGGGTGGTCGGTGGCAGCCAGACGACGATCGAGCATTACCCGTGGCAGGCAGCGGTCTTCGTCGACGGCCAGCAGATCTGCGGCGGCTCGCTGATCACAACTTCGATTGTGCTGACGGCCGCCCACTGCGTATTCGACTCCGATCCCGACTGCCACAAGGGCGGCGGCGTCGACGTCTGCCTCCCAAGCGATCCCGGGGGTGACGGCACCAAGAGGCTCGATGTCGATGACGTCACGGTTGTGCTTGGAGTGACGAAGCTCTCGATCGCCGGCGAAGGGAACGAGCATCCGGTCCAGGACATCTCCTACGACCCGGGCTTCGATCCGGTCACCTTTCAGAACGACGTTGCCTATCTGGTGCTCGCGGCCCCCGTGACCACGGGACCGGCAGTCCAGACGATCGACATCGCAGGTGACGACGAGGCCGCGGTCTGGGCACCCGACGTACCGGTGGAAATCAGCGGCTGGGGCAGCACCTTCTCGGGTGGCTCTACGGTCGACTCGTTGCGAGCAGCCACCGTGCCGATCGTCGGCGATTCGATCTGTGGCTCGGCCGCCGACTACGGGAGCGCGTTCGATCCGGGGACGATGGTTTGCGCGGGCTATCCGGAGGGTGGCGTCGATACCTGCCAGGGCGACAGCGGCGGGCCACTGGAGGCACCGCTCGATGGCGGGGGATACAGGCTCGTCGGGATCACCAGTTGGGGCTTCGGTTGCGCCGAGCCCGACGCACCGGGCGTCTATACGCGGATCGCCCAGGCGGCGCCGGACGGACTTCGGGATGACGTGGTCGCGGAGGTCGCGGAGCTCGAGACCACCTACCTCCTCGCTCCCGAGAACATCGTCGGCAGCGGGGGCCAGCCTCCTCTCGACAGGCCGGACCCGCCGCCGACAACCGGTAACCCGACTCCTTCGTCGACACCGCAGCCCTCCGCCGCGACGAGCAGCTCCGCGCGCGACCCGCTCTCCAAGTGCAAACGCATCCGCGACAAGAAGAAGCGGAAGGGCTGCACGAAGAAGGTCAAGAAGAAGCTGAAGCACGCCTGACCGAACTGCATCGGCCGCCCGGGCTGCTGCTAGGTTGCGCGCGGAGGGATGTTGGAGATCGTTCTGCGGGCCGCGCTTGGCATCGTGCTCGCGAGCGCTGCGCTCGCGAAGCTGGCTTCGCCGCGCGAGAGCATCGGCGCGCTCGACAGCTTCGGCTTCCGAGAGGGCCCGCTCCGCCCGGTCGCCTGGGCCGCGCTGATCGCGATCGAGTTGGCATTGGCAGTGGCGGTGGCGCTCGGATCGGATGCGGCGGCTTACGCCGCCGCCGGCCTGATGGCGATGTTCTCCGCCCTGACGGTTTCCGCTCTGCTCCGTGGCCGCGCGGGCGCCCCGTGCGCCTGCTTCGGCCCGCGCTCGAGGGTGTCGCGGCTCGGGGTGCTTCGGAATCTCGCGCTCGCGGCGGCATTCGCGCTCGTCCCGTCGGTCGACTCGATCTCGATCGGGACCCAGGGCTGGATGTGGATCGGGATCGGCGTCGCGCTCGCTGCCTGCGCGGCACTCACGATCGCGTTGCTCGGTCTGGCCAGGGAGGTCGGGATGCTGCGCCTCCAGCTCGGCACGCAGGGCGCCCTCGAGATCGCCGGCGAGGGGCCTGAGATCGGCTCTCGCCCGGAGGATCTGGCCCACCGCCTCGGTCGCAACGGGGCGGACTTCGGCCTCGCGGTCTTCACATCCGAGGGCTGTGGGATCTGCCAGACCCTCGCCCCGGCGATCGACAACGTGGCCAGGGACCCACGGGTTGCGGTGGCCATCTTCGACGAGGTCGCGGAGGCGGAGCTCTGGAGACGGCTGGGGATCCCAGGCAGTCCCTTCGCTCTGGCGCTCGATCGCGAGGGCACGGTGCTGGCCAAGGGGACCTTCAACAACCTCGCACAGCTCGAGAGCGTCCTGGCCACGGCCGAGCGGCGGAGGCCCCCTGGCGGTGCCTGAGCACCTGGATCGGATCAGCGATTCGCTCGCCCGCGACAGCTCGCGGCGCGGGTTCCTGGCCCGGGTCGGGGGTGCGCTGATGGCGATCACCGCAGCCCGGACGGTCGGCTCGCTGATCGAGCCCGGTGAGTCCGACGCCTTCCACTTCTGCGGCCACACCTTCACCACCGGCTCCTGTCCGCACCCGACGGGCCTTCCGCGGATCGACTCCCGCGGCTACCCGCTGCGGGCCAGCGACGGGAGTCCGATCGACGACATCGGCCGGCCCGTGAACGAGGCGGGCCAGCCCGTGGACGACGACGGCCAGCTGCTGAAGGGGCCGGACGGGCGACCGCTGCCGCCCGCCCCGCGGACGCGGATCTGCGATCGCGTCCAGGACATCTACGGAATCGGAACGAAGATCGACGGGGCGTGGTACCGCTGCTGCGGGGGCAAGGTCCGCAAGCTCGTGGACTGCTGCTCCCATCACAGCACCCGCATCAACGGGGACGCGGCGCTGACCGGCTACTGCTACGGCGGTCGGAAGGTCTTCTGCGTCCAGTACTACGACACGCGGGTGCCGTGCTGATGTTTGGACCGCTCGAGATCGCTCTCGGCGTCGCCGCGCTGCTGATCGGCGCGACCGGGACCTTCTCGCCGTGCGGGCTGTCGGTGATCGACACGATCGGTCCCACCGGCCACACCGGCGGCCGCCGCACGACGATCGCGGCCTGCGTCGCGTTCCTCCCGGGCGCGATCGCTGGGGGTCTGCTGACCTTCGGCTCGCTCGCGGCCCTGGGAGACATGCTGCACGGCGCGGGCGGGCGCGCCTCCTACCTGGTTGCGGCCGCGATCGCGCTGGTCGCGGCGGCGCTCGAGGTGCGGGGGACCAGGATCGTGCCGCAGATCCGGCGGCAGCTGCCGGAGCACTGGCGACGGGTCATGCCGATGGCGATCGCCGCCGCCCTCTACGGCGTTCTGCTCGGGATCGGCTTCACGACCTTCGTCCTCACATTCGGTGTCTGGGCCCTCGCCGGCGTCAGCCTCGCCGTCGGGGATCCGGCGCTCGGCCTGCTGCTCGGCGCGTGCTTCGGGCTGGGCCGTGCTCTCCCGATCCTCGCCCTGGCGCCGCTCGCCGGGCGCCCGGCCGGCATCCGCGCCACCGAGCTGATGTGCGAGCGGCCAGGCGTCTATCTCGGCCTGCGTCGCGGCGACGCCGCCGCGCTCACCGCGGCGGCCCTGGCGCTGATCATCGTCCCGGGGAGCGCCGGAGCGGCTGGGACCAGCGTGGCGCACGCGACGGATCCGTCCGCCACGGCGGACGCGGTCCTCTTCCAGCGGCTCGGGGGACCGGCGGTGATCAGGCGCGGCGGCCCGGAGATTCCACTGCCCGGCAGCCATCCGGCGATCGGCGGACGGTTCGTCGCCACCGTGCAGGGAGACTCGGTCCTCCTCTTCGACCGCGGCACGCTTGCGCCGATCGGCCAGATCCCGGCGCCCGGCGCCGACGCGATCGCGGTCTCCGACAGCTGGCTCGCCTACCGCACCTCGGGGGGAGGGGGCGATGCGATCTACATCCGCTACATCGCCAACCCGGCGTCGCCCGCCCCGGCGCTTCAGGTCGCCTCGCAGGGTGGAGCGGGGCAGCTCAGCCGCCCCGCGGTCGACCGGAACACCCTCCTCTACGCGCTCGCCACCCCCCGGGGGAGTCGCGTGGTGCAGAGGGCGATGGGAACGCGAAAGCACCGTGCGCTGGTGCGGTCGCCGAGGCTCCTGCTCTTCGATCCATCCGTGAGGGGGCACTCGTTCGCGTATGTGAGAACCGACGCGCGCCGCAGCCGGCTGATGGTTCGCCGCCGGCAGGCGCACGGCGCCGGCCGGGTGCTGTTCTCGCTGGGCCGCTCCAAGGGGGTGCTCTGGTCGAACGCGCTAACCGGCTCGGTGGCCTACGCGACGGTCCTGCAGCCGAGCTCCGGCAATCCCGACGCCACGATCGTCGGCGTCAGCCGGCGCCACCCCAAGCGATTCCATCAGCGCGGTCCGCGCGGGGGCGGGAACCACCGCTTCTGATCGGGGATCGGCTACGGAATTAGTGTGTTGGACGAATCCGATCTAGGGAGGTCGAAATTGAGGAAGTTCGTCATACCCGCGGTCCTCGCGCTGGGCCTCGTCATTCCGGCTCAGGCGACCGCGAAGACCAAGCACTACACCGGGACGGTCAGCCCCGGCGGCACGATCGGCTTCAAGGTCGTGCAGAAGAGGCACTCGAAGGCGAAGAGCGTCAGCGCGTTTAACTTCGCCGGCCTCCCAGCCACCTGTGCAGAGGGACCGAAGACGACCCATGGGTTCGTCAGCTTTCCGGTCAAGCTGAACAAGGGCAAGTTCAACATCTCCGCGTCGAGCAGCGTCACCGGGGCGATCCTCCGGGTCCACGGGAACCTGGCCGCGGGCACGATCCATATCTCGGGCGACCTGCCCGTCGATCCGAGCGGCACGGGCACGAACTGCGACTCGGGCACCCTCAGCTGGACCGCCCACCGCGGCTATTGATCAGCTCCAGCCGGGCGGTGGGGTGAAGGCCCCCAACGGGGGCGACTCGTACCCCACCGCCCGGTACAGCGTTGCGCTCGGTTTGGCGAGCAGCCAGCGCCCGCCGAGCCGCTGCAGATAGATCACGTCGTCCTCGACCGAGACGTATTTGCGATCCGAGAAGTGATGCGTGACGGTCGCGCTGATGCGAGCGCGGCCCTCGCCCAGGTCCTCGGGCTTGACCGCGACCAGCGTGGTCTTGCGCCACGCCGGACCCCGCCTCCGGGGCGCGTCCCGATCGACGCGGCCAGCGATGCGCGGCAGCCGCCGCGTCTCTTGGGCAGCTGTCCCAGGTTGAGCGCGCCGGGCGTCAGGAGCGCGCAGACGCGCGCCGCATCGTGGCGGTCGAGCGCCCTGATGTAGTCGCCCACAACCGCGACCGCCGTCGTCCGGTCCTCTCCGGAGAGTTCGCCGGAGGCCTCGGGCCCCTCGGCCCCCGCCTCCGGGCTCGCCTCGGTGGCGGCCGGGCCCTCCGCCTGCTCCTCCGCGGGGTCGGCTGGTTCGACGGCGCCCGGGGGCAGCTTGCCGGTGGCCACCCCCGTCGATCCGGTGGCGGTCGTGGCGCCACCCGCCACGGTGGTTGTCTTGCCGTCGCCCGACCCGCCTCCGCACCCGGCAAGGGCCAGCGCCGCCATCGCGATGACGATCCCGCCCGTTCTCATCGCAAGGAGGCTAGGCCGTCCAGGGATTCCGTCGGCGGCGATTCATAGGCTCCATCCCGGTGCCGCCCGCTGCTACCCTCGCCGCCCGGTCCTGAGTCAGTTGCGATCCGAGCCTGCCCTCCCCTATGACCAGGCGAAAGACGAGTCGTCGATGGCGCATCTGAAGCCCGTCCCAGACCCCACGCCCGAGCCGCCCAGCAAGGCGGGAGGCAAGCCCTCGGTCGCCGAGCTCGAGCGCTACGCGACCGTTCTGCGTATCCACTGCGTGCGCATGGTGGCGGTCGCCAAGGCGGGACACCTCGATTCCTCGCTCTCCGCGGCCGACATCGTCGCCGCCCTCTACTACCGGGCGCTGCGCCACGATCCCCGGAACCCGAAGTGGCCGGAGCGCGACCGCTTCGTGCTCTCCAAGGGCCACGGCGCTCCGATCCAGTACGCCGCCCTCGCGGAACACGGTTACTTCCCGGCCGATGACCTGATGGGTCTCCGCCAGATCGGCTCACACCTCCAGGGCCACCCGGACATGACCCGGACCCCGGGCATCGAAGTCTCGACCGGCTCCCTCGGCCAAGGCCTCTCGATGAGCGTCGGCATCTGCCTGGCGCTGCGACTCGACGGCCTCGACGAGACCGCCCATGTCTTCACCCTGATGTCCGACGGCGATTGCCAGGAAGGCCAGAGCTGGGAGGGCGCCATGTCCGCCGCGCACTTCGGCCTTCCCAACCTGACCGCGATCGTCGACTACAACCACCTGCAGACCGACGGCACCACGGAGGAGGTCATGGACACCGGCGACGTCCGCGCCAAGTTCGAGTCCTTCGGCTGGGACGCGGTCGAGATCGACGGTCATGACATGGACGCGGTTGTCGAGTCTTTGGAGCGGAGCCGCACCATCGGCCGCCCCGCGGCGATCGTCTGCCAGACCAAGAAGGGCCGCGGCGTCTCCTTCATGGAGGATCGCTTCGGCTTCCACGGCAAGCCGCCGACCCCGGAGCAGGCCGAGCAGGCGATGGAGGAGCTCGAGAGGACGTATCAGGAGCAGACGAAGGCGCTGGGGGGAGGGGCTGATGGCGAGCGAGCTGATCGACGCAGCCGAGGCGCAGACCGAGCCGGTCGCGACCAGGCAGGCCTACGGCGACGGGCTCGTGGCCCTCGGTGAGAGCTACCCCGAGGTGGTCGCCCTCGACGCCGACCTCGCGGTCTCGACCCAGTCGATGAAGTTCGGCAAGCAGTTCCCCGAGCGCTTCTTCAACGTGGGGGCGGCGGAAGCGAACATGATGTCGATGTCATGTGGGCTGGCCGCCACCGGCAAGGTGCCCTACGCCTCGACCTTCGCGATCTTCGCCACCTCCCGGTCCTACGACCAGGTCCGCCTCGGCATCGCGCACAACGGGTTGAAGGTCCGTATCGGCGCCTCGCACGGAGGGGTCTCGCTCGGGGAGGACGGCGCCTCGCACCAGATGATCGAGGACATCGCGCTGATGAGGGCGATGCCGAAGATGCAGGTCGTCGTCCCCGCGGACTACAACCAGGCCTACACCGCGGTGATCGAGTCCTACGAGCGATTCGACGGGCCGATGTACATGCGCTTCGGCCGGCCGAAGACGCCGGTCGTCTACGACGAGATTCCCGAGACCCTCGGCACCGGCGTCGACGTCCTTCGGGAGGGCAAGGACATCTCGATCTTCGTCTGCGGCCACATGGTCTGGCGCGGATTGGAGGCGGCCGAGACCCTGGAGCGCGAGGACGGGGTGGAGGCAGAGGTCGTCAACGTGTCGATCATCAAGCCGATCGACTCCCAAAGCGTGCTGAGCTCGCTCGCCAAGACCGGGGTCGCGGTCACCGCCGAGGAGCACCGCGTGGTCGGCGGACTCGGCGATGCGATCCGCCAGGTCGCCGCCGAGCAGCATCCGGTCCCGGTGTTCGCGCTCGGCATGCAGGACGAGTTCGGGGTCTCAGGCACCGCCGAGGCCTGCATGGAGCACTTCGGCCTCACCGCCAGCGGCATCGCCGACCTGGCCCGCGAGGCACTTCTCAAGAAGCCGATCGTGCAGCACCCGCCGATTCACGGCGGGCCCTGGACTTAGGCCGCCTGGGCTCAGCTAGTAGCGCAGCACGCCCGCGACGCCGCCGTGCTCGCCAAGCGCCTCGGCTGCCTCGTCCTCGACCGGTGTGATCAATGCGCTCGTGCGGAGCGCCCGCTCGACGATCTCGTCCTCGAGCTCGGCCAATTCCGGGACGTCGGTATCGGCGTCGAAGAGCAGATGCTCGACGCGACCCTCGTTCAGGCACCGTTGGACGTCGATCAGGCCGAGCGCCCCGTGGCCGCGCGGCGTCCGCGCGCCCTCCACTGCCCTCTCGATCAGGTCCAGCTCCCGGCGGCGATTACCGTCGGCGACGCCGGCGTTCACCCGCTCGAGCACCTTGCCGCGCTCCTCGGAGATTACGTCCACCGCCTCGGCCAGCTCGACCTCAGTGCCCTTCTCGGCTCCCTCGTTGACCTCCCTGAGGTGTTCGGGATCGCCGAAGCCGATCACCCTCCGCCAGCTGCGGCTCCGCGCCTCGTCGGCCGTCAGCCTGCCGGTCTCCTCGAGGAACCGGGCCCGGTTGTGCTCCAGCCGCTGGTCGTACTGGTCGCGGCCCGAGGAAGCCGCACCCTGGGTCCGGGCAAGGTTCGAGGGCTTCTCCGACTTTCGCTCCCGCCAGTCGAGCATGTACATCTCGGCCTCCCAGTCGTGGACCAGGTCGAGCGCCCCAAGCTTCCACTCGTAGAGGTGGACGCGCTCAGCGGAAATCGCGACCGCGCCGACCGCCGCGCCCTCGTCGAGCAGCTTCAGCAGCTGTGTCAGCTGCGGGCGATCGCCGTAGCGCACCCTCGTCCGGAAGCCATCCATCTGGGCCAATGTCCAGATGTCCCGGGCCCGCTTTTCAACGGCTTCGCAGAAGCCGATCTGGCAGCGCCCCGAGGGCAGGTCCTCCCCCTCGAAGCGGTCGAGGACTCTCTGCGCGGCGACCCTCAGTGCTCGCCCGCGGTCGTGTCCGTCGTCGCCGGCCTCGACGGCCGCGTTGAGTTGATTGCGCAGCTCGGTCAGCCAGCCCTCGCCGCGGTCGCCGGGATCGATCTCGACGCAGACCGTGAGCACTCCGAATTCGGGCCGCCAATCGAGCAGCTCCTCGATCGTCAATCCGGATGGCAGCGCGCTTGTGGCCGTCTCCATCGCAGCCAGGCTACCCGAGCGGCGGTTCGGTAACCGGCATTACTCGAGCTTGAATATCTCGGCCGCGAAGCGTGGCTCGTCCATGCTGGTGGTGCTGGCGAAGCCGACGACCGTGCGCCCGGTCGCCCGCTCGATCGCCGCCCGGAAGGTCGCCTGGATCGCGTGCTGGTACTGGCTGCGGACCTGGATCACCGTCTCGTGCTTCCCATGATCGATGAGGAACTTCTCATTGGGCAGCAGCTCGAGTTCGTCGAGCACCGCGACCACGAAGTCCTCGTCAACGAACGCATGAGCCCGACCTGCACCCTTGCCGTAAGACTCTTCGTGAAGCCTGAGAATCTCGCGCGCAATCTCGTCGCGCACCTCCTCAGCCGCAGGAGGGCCACGTCGCTCGGCGGCACCCTCGGGGTCAGCAGGACCCTCAACGCGTTCAGATCGATCGGAAATTGAAACCACCTCCACGGTGGACTAGTGGTCCGACCGTCCAACCCACCGCCCGAAACGGCTGTGTCCGATCACGCTGTAGAGCCCCCCGAGCGTCGCCTGGCGGCTCCGCCCGGTGAGTCTCAGGAGACTACATCGCCTCGCCCAGGGCCGTTGAACGCTGAATCCACATGGGGCGGAACAATCGGAGTAGCCTGGAACAAGGCGGCGTGGCGTTCGCCGCACTGAGACCTCGACCCATCAGGATGCCGCGCGCTCGTTGGGTCTCACCGCAACTCTTCCCTACGCGCTTATCGCTTACCCAAGAGGGGCGGCAACCGATGGATTTGGAGGGTTTGCCGTTTCCCCCGATAGAGCAACAACCCACGGGCATGCGCGCGGCGAGATGCTGGCGCAAATCTCGACTGGCCTCGTGCAGCTCCACTCCCGCTACTACGGGAAGGGGCCGACCAAGGCGAAGACGCACATGGTCAACGGAACCGTCGTCAGCATTCTTCGAGGCGGGTTCACCACGGTCGAGCGCACCCTCCTTGACACCGGAGAGGTGGAGTCCGTGTACCAGATGCGCCGCAGCTTCCAACAGGCGATGGAGGAGGAGTTCCGAACCGTCGTCGAGGAGGCGACGGGCCGCAAGGTGATCGCGTACATGAGCTCGATCCACGTCGACCCCGACCTCGCGGTCGAGCTGTTCGTCCTGGAGCCCGTCGAGGAGCCGGCTGGTGAAGAGCCCTCGCCGGTGATGCTGGAAGAGCCAGCCGCCTAACAGTCGCCGTTCCGCGTCCAGGTGAGGGCCCGCTCGCGATCGGTGAACACCGGCAGGGCCTCGGAAACACCGGCAATCCGGAAGACCCTGTCCACCTGTGAGTCGGTGGCGATCAGGATGTGCACCGGGGTTCCGTTGGAACCGCGGAGTGCCTGAATCAGGATCCCGATCCCCGAGGAGTCGATGAAGGTCAGCCCGCTGAGGTCGACGAGCACCGCCGGGCGCTGACCAATCTGCTCGAGCAGGGGCGCCTGCATTCTCGGGATCGTGCTCAGGTCGAGCTCGCCCCCTATGGCGACTATCGAGGCACCGTCGGCTGCGTCCTCGATGCGGACGCTGAGAGTTGGGTCGCCACCCCCCGGCTGGGGGAGTGGAGCGGCCCCGCTAGACCGCTCCACCCGCCCGGCTCAACGCGCCATCCCCTTCTGGTGCGCAACTCCCCTGAGGGGAGAATTCGAAGTTCGGGAAATGTTCGGAGCACATCGTGCTCAGCACCTTCTCCTCGGATCTGTTCTTCCTTGATCGCCGAGGAAGCCCGACCCTTCCCCTCCGAAGGGAGGCCTCCAAGCATTCCTGTGGACTCGCGAGCCCGACGGTGGATGCCCGACAGTCGCTCCTCCGATTGAACTGCGTCGGGTATTCTAGTTCCACTAGTCGCATGTTCAATAGAACCGGGTAGACGCGAGACCGTGACGAGATCGCGTTTCCCCGCTAGGTGCGCAGGAACGAGTCGCGAATGGGGGCGACGAGGGCCGGCGACAGCGGATTGTCGACCCGATGAACTCGCCCAACCCTGACTTCCGATCAACCCCGCCGCTCCTCCACGAGGGTCGGGCGGCACGGCAGGTGATGAAGGGGGATGACCGGGGCGAAAACGTATCTCCGGTGTCTTCGGACGCCACCGGAGTGCGATACGGCGGCGCGCGGGGCCGAGAGGACGCCACTCGGTCCCGCCGCCGCTATTTCACCCACTGACTGCGCGACTCAGGGAACTGGGCCGTGTTGAGGTGCGAACGAGAACTTGCGCTGCCGGCTCCGGGCGTTCCCTACCCTGTGCCGCGCAGTGAGGTGGGCGTCCGGGGACGCCGCACCCACCTCGCATTCACTCCCCCTAGATGGCACGGCGACAGACATCCGACGTTCTCCGGGCTCGTCCGCGCACGACGCGGCGGCCGGAGCACCTCACCGAGCAGCGGTCCCGCCCGCCGATTGTCGAGCTGCGCCGGGTCACCAAGGTCTATCCCGGCGGTCACGTCGGGCTCGAGCACGTCAGCCTGCGCGTCGACCGCGGGGAGTTCGTCTTCCTCGTCGGGCCGACCGGCTGTGGCAAGACCACTCTGATCAAGACGCTGATCCGCGAGATCCGTCCCACCGAGGGAGAGGTGCTGATCGCCGGGCGCGACATCGGCTCGCTCTCCAGCAAGAAGGTCCCACAGCTGCGCCGCCGGATCGGCACGGTCTTCCAGGACTACAAACTGCTGCCGAACCGGACTGTCTACGACAACGTCGCCTACGCGCTGCAGGTGATCGGCGCCTCGCGCTCGGAGATCCGCAAGAAGGTGCCGGACGCCCTGCGCCTGGTCGGCCTCGCTGACAAGGTGAAGAATCTTCCCGACCAGCTCTCGGGCGGAGAGCAGCAGCGCCTCTCGGTCGCCCGTGCCTTCGTCAACCACCCTCCGCTGCTGCTCGCCGACGAGCCGACCGGCAACCTCGACCCCAACACCTCCATCGGGATCATGCAGGTCCTCTACCGGATCAACCGCACCGGGACGACCGTCGTCGTCGTGACCCACGACCGCGAGATGGTCGACAAGATGCGCCGCCGGGTCATCCAGCTCGACTCCGGTCGCGTCGTCCGCGACCAGGCGGCAGGCACCTACACGTCCGATGACGAGTCCACCCGCGAGTTCGCTAGGCGCGTCCGCGAGGAAATGGGCCTCGACGACGAGAGCCCGGCGTACTGACGTAGGGACGAGGAATGGGCCGAATCTTCTTCTTCATTCGTGAGGGCATGAGGGCGCTGCGACGCAGCGCCGCACCGAGCCTCGCCGCGATCGTCACCGTGTCGGTGACGGTGCTGCTGCTCGGTGTCCTGATCCCGGTTCTCCAGACGACGAACGGCAAGACCAACGAGGTCCGTGACCAGGTCGGTCTCCGTGTCTTCCTGAACGACGTCGACGCGAACGGGACACCGGTTGCCACCGGTGGCTCGGGACAGCAGGCGCCGCCCGCCGAAGTCCAGGCGCTGAAGGCGAAGCTCGTGGCGATCCCGCACGTGCAGTCCGTGCAGTTCGTCTCGAAGGACCAGGCCAAGACGATCCTCAGCCAGCGCTTGCAGTCAGAGAACCGTGAGGACATCGTCGCCCAGCTGCCGGGGGCTCACAATCCTCTGCCGGCGTCGTTCAACGTGACGCCGGACGACCTCTCGAACCTGGGCAGCGTGCGCGGGGCGGTCACCCCGCCCGGCGCAAACGGGAAGCCGACCGCGATCAGCCCCCTGATCTCGGACATCGGCGACTCGCGCGACGACGCTCAGAAGATCAGCGGGGCGACCAGCGCGATCCGCTGGGTCCTCGCGGTCGTCGCAGGGCTGCTGCTGATCGCCTCACTGCTGCTCGTCGCGAACACGATCCGCCTCTCGATCTACGCTCGCCGCCGTGAGGTCGAGGTGATGCGGCTCGTCGGCGCGACCAACTGGTTCATCCGCTGGCCGTTCATGGTGGAGGGCCTCGTCTGCGGCCTGCTGGGGGCGGGGATCGCCATTGGCTTCCTCTTCCTTGGTAAGACGGTGATCGTGGATCCGCTCAAGAACAACTTCAACCTGATCAACTCCGGGGACACGATCGGCTTCGCCAGCCTCGCGCTCGTCCTGCTGTGCGTGGCCATGGCCGTCTCGGCGATGGGCAGCGGGCTGACGTTGCGTCGCTTCCTCCGAATTTGAGCTTCATGAAACGGGTTGCGCCCACGGCGCACCCTCGCATCTTCGCCGCTATCGCGGCCGTCGCGGTGGCGCTGGTGGTGGGAATCGTCGTCGGCGGCCAGGTGAGCTTCGTCCGCGATGCGGTCGATGACGTCTTCGGCAACCCGGGCGAGAACGCGACGGCCCAGGCGATCGACGTCATCCACGACGACTATTTCCACACCGTCGATGAAGCGGACCTGGAGAACGCGTCAATCGGGTCGATCATCGACCACGTCAAGAAGCGCTACCACGACCGGTTCTCCCATTACTTCACGCCTTCCGAGTACGACCGCTTCCAGCAGGGCGCGCGTCTCTCGGGGGTCGGGATCGCGGTGACCGAGGTCTCGCGGGGGCTGCGGGTCGCAACGGTCTACAAGGGCACCCCCGCCCGGGAGGCGGGCATCCAGCCGGGGGAGATCATCACCGGAGTCAACGGGCAGTCGATCGCCGGGAAAGATGCTGACGCGGTCACCAACCAAATCAGGGGGCCGGCCGGGACAAAGGTCACCCTCACCGTGCTCGGGCGGGACGGGAAGAGCCGAGATGTGACCGTCACCCGTCGCGAGGTCGAGGTCCCCCAGGTCGCGGGCCATCTCGAGGACGTCGGCGGCACCAAGCTCGGCTACGTGCGGCTCGCCGGATTCTTCCCCGGGGCGCACGACGAGCTGCGCAAGGAAGTCGAGCAGCTCTATTCGCAGGGCGCACAGGGGATGGTGCTCGACCTCCGGGGGAACGGTGGCGGCCTGCTCACGGAGGCGGTGCTGGTGTCGAGCATCTTCGTTCCCGATGGCACGATCGTCTCGACGCACGGGCGCACTCAGAGCACCAGGACCTTCGATGCGACGGGCGATGCGCTGCCGCGCCATCCGATGGTCGTCTTGATCAACGGCGACACCGCGTCCGCCTCGGAGATCGTCACGGCCGCGCTCGAGGAGTCGGGCCTGGCGACCGTGGTCGGGACAACCTCCTTCGGCAAGGGAACGTTCCAGGAGGTGATCCCGCTGAACAACGGCGGCGCGCTCGACCTCACGGTGGGGGAGTATCTGACTCGTGATGGGACCTCGATCAACGGCACCGGGATCGCCCCGCAGGTGAGGGCGAAGGACAACCCCAAGACGAAGCCCGACGAGGGCCGCGCGCGAGCGCTCCAGGTGCTGGCCCAGCAGCTCTGACCTCGGCGCCCGCAGCCGAGAGGCGCGTCGTCCTCGTCTCCAAGCGGGGTCGGTTCCTGGTCGGCGAGTTGCTCTTCGAGCGCGGCGGCCGCGTCGAGCTCGGAGGTGGGCGCCGGGCTGCGACGCCCGGGCGGATGGCTCTGGTGGAGCTCGGCCAGGGTCGTGGCCGCGCCAGGGTGGTCCAGGAGCTCGGCGATCCCGGCCTGGCAGCCGACGTGATCGAGGCGCTGCTCGCCGATCGCGACGTGCGGGTTGGCTTCGGGCGGAGGGTGGAGGATGAGGCCGCCGGCGCGGCGGCCTCGGCGCGCGATCTCGACTTCGATCGCCGCGACATCCGTGGTCTCCCGACCTTCACGGTCGATCCCGCGAGCGCCCACGACTTCGACGATGCGGTGTCTGCGTCGAGGACGAAGCGCGGCTTTCGCCTCTGGATTCACATCGCCGATGTCGCCGCCCACGTTCGCCCGGGCGGCGCTCTCGAGAAGGAGGCGCGCCGCCGAGCCAATTCCACCTACGTCCCGGGTCGGGTCGCGCCGATGCTGCCGCAGGTCCTCTCGAGCGACGCCTGCAGCCTGGTTCCCGATCAGGACCGGCTCTCGGTCACCTCCGAGATCGAGATCTCGGAGACCGGCGAGCCGCTGTCGGCGAACTTCTACCGCAGCCTGATGCGCTCGGATTCCCGCCTCAACTACGAGCAGCTCGACGAGATCTTCGCCGGCAGGGCGAGGCCGCCGGAGCGGATCGCCGAGCCGCTGGCCATTGCCCGGGAGGCCGCCGCGGCCCTGGCGGGGCGCCGGCCGCGCGCCTCGCTCGAGGTGGAGAGCTCCGAGCCCGAGTTCCGTTTCGAGGACCGCCAGGTCGTCGGAGCCCACTCGGTGGCGCAGACCGAGGCCCACCGCTTGATCGAGCACCTCATGGTCCTCACCAACGAGCGGGTCGCGGACCTGCTCGAGCGCCGGCGGATTCCGACCCTCTACAGAGTCCACGAGCAGCCCGATCCCGAGCGGATCCGCTGGCTGATCGAGCAGCTGGCGGCGCTCGACATCCCGACGCCGCCCCTTCCGGACACGATCTCGCCCCAGCAGGCCGGCGAGCTGGCGGGTGAGGCGAGCCGGCTGGTCACCCGAGAGGCGGAGCGCCGCCGCCACGGACGCGAGGCGTATACATCGCTTGTGCTTCGCTCGCTGAAGCAGGCCCACTATTCCGATCGCAACCTCGGCCACGCCGGGCTGGGCAGTCCCGCCTACTGCCACTTCACCTCGCCCATCCGCCGCTACCCCGACCTGATCGTGCACCGCGGACTGCTCTCCGCCATCGGAGCGGGGGAGGAGGCGCCGCGCGCCGATCGCCTCGCGGAGCTGGGCGCTCACTGCTCGGACCGTGAGCGCGACGCAACTCGTCTCGAGCGCAACGCCGACTCGGTCTGCGCGTGCTTCCTGCTGGAGAGGGAGCTCTTCGAGCGCGGTCCCGACACCCGCTTCGAGGGCGAGGTGTCAGGAGTGGTGGGGGCAGGGGCGTTCGTCCGCTTCGGCGGTGCGCTCGCGGACGTCTACGAGGGCTTCCTGCCCGCCCGGCGGATCGGAGGACGGGAGCGCTACGACTTGGATCCGACCGAGACGATGCTCGTCGGCGGGCGCGGCGGTGACGCGGTTCGGATCGGCGACCCGGTGAGGGTGACGGTCGATCGGGTCGAGGCCCCGCGTGGCCGCGTCGACCTGCTCCCCGTGGAGTCGTGATGGCGAAGAAGGGCTCGAAAGGTCCCAGGGCTCCGGTCAGCGGCGACGTCGCGACGAACCGGCGCGCGCGCCATAAGTTCCAGTTGCTGGAGAGGATGGAGGCCGGAATCGAGCTGCAGGGCAGCGAGGTGAAATCGCTGCGCGACGGCAAGGCCCAGATCAACGAGGCCTATGCGGTGGTCGACGGGGGAGAGGTCTGGCTCCGCGGCGCCCACATCCCTCCATACCTGCCGGCTTCCGACCAGAACCACGATCCGGACAGGCCCCGCAAGCTGCTCCTCCACCGGCGGGAGATCGAGCGGCTGATCGGCAAGACGGCCGAGCGAGGCCTGACCATGATCCCAACGCGCATCTACTTCAAGGGTCCGAGGGCGAAAGTCGAGCTCGCTCTCGCCAAGGGCAAGGAGGGTCGCGACAGGCGCCGGGAGATCGCCGACCGAGACGTCCGGCGGGAGGTCGAGCGCGATTTCAAGCAGAGGCTCGGCTGAAGGTCGCCCGACGCTTCAGCTGAACAAGCTTTTATGCAAGGGGGCGCCGCTAGGCGCCACCCGTCCGATACTGGGAGGACATAGCCCAACGCACGAGAACGGATTCCCGTGCGAACATTGGGCGCGCCGATGCCTGTTGGAATCGACACCAGCACCGTCACCGACTTCATCAACGACAACCCGGGTGAGGCCTACGGGATCGCCGGGGCGATTGTCCTGCTGCTCGTCCTCTTCTTGCTGGTGCGCCGTCGCCGCGCCAACGAGGCCGACGGCGCCGGGGCCGCGGCAGGCGCCGGGGCTCAGCTCTCGCGCAAGGATGCCCGCCGCGCCAAGAAGGAGGAGAAGGCGATGGTGAGGGCCGAGGCCAAGTCCGCGAAGGAGCGGAAGAAGTCCGAGGCCAAGCAGGCGAAGGTCGACGCCAAGCAGGCGAAGGTCGACGCCAAGCAGGCGAAGGTCGACGCCAAGGCCGAGAAGAGTGCGGCGAAGGCCGAGGCGAAGTCCCCCAAGAAGACGAAGGGAGAGGACACCGAGAAGCTGGAGGCGCAGGAGCCCGACACGGAGGTCCAGGCCGAGGCCGATGGAGAGAAGCGCAAGCTCAGCCGGAAGGAGAGGCGGGAGCAGCGGAAGGCGACGCGTAAGCAGTCTTCCGAGGAGAAGAAGCGGGCGGAGGAGAAGGACCGGGCCGCCTGGGAGGAGGAGCGAAGGCGCCGGCGCGAGGAGCGCCAGAAGCGTAAGGAGGACCGACAGCAGCAGAAGGCGGCACGCAAGGGCGAACCCGTTCCCGAGCTGGAGGAGGAGACCGAGCCCGAGGAGCAGATGGCGGAACCCGAGGAGCAGGAGGAGAGCGCGCCCGAGCCCCTGGCAGCCCAGGCCACGGAGGGGGATGCCGCTGAGAAGTCGACGATACTCGCCTCCGCGCTCGGGCTCGCCGAGGGCGAGAAGCAGAACGGCGAGGGCGAGGCGACGGAACAGGCCGCGGTCGCCGACGTCAACCATGACGGTGAGGGCGTCAGTGAGATGCCGAAGGAGCCGGTGGCCGAGGCCGTCGAGGAGCCGGAGCCCGAGCCCGAGCCGGAGCCGGAGCCGGAGCTCGAGCCCGAGCCGGAGCCGGAGTTCGAGCCCGAGCCGGAACCCGAGCTCGAGCCCGAGCCGGAGCCGTCGCCGAGCTCCCAGAGGGTCCCGCCCGGCACCGGGCCCGAGTACGAGGCGCCGGATGAACCGGCCCTCACCCCGCTTGCCCCCGAGCCGGAGACCGCGCCCGGCGGCTTTGCGGCGACCTCGTCCGAGGATGCCCTCGCCCAGCCCTCGGCACCGGCACCGGAGGAGGAGGACGAGGAGGAGCCAGCCGCTCTGGAGCCCGTCGACATCTCCCCCCCGACCGAGGGCGCCACCTCGCTCCAGGCCCAGATCGACGCCCTGGCGCGGGAGGAAGAGGGCGCCACTCAGACGCCCGAGGCACCACCGGCCGAGCCGCCTGCCGATGAGCCGCCGGCGCCCGAGCCACTCGTGTCAGAGCCACCCGTGTCCGAGCCGTCCGCACCTGAGCCCGTGGAAGCCGAGGCGACGCTGCCCCAGGACCTGCCCCCGGACGTTTCACCCGCGCGGCCCTTTGACGCGCCGCCCGAGCCGGCCTCAGCCGAGCCGCCGGCCCCGGAGCCCTTTGTCTCCGAGCCTCCCGCCGCCGAGCCGCCGGCGTTGTCGGACGAGGAGGAGGAGCGGGTGGAGCGAGCGGTCGAGGAGCGCCTGGCGCGAGCCGAGCAGCTCGAGCGCCAGTCCGAGGATCGCACCAAGCGCGCCGAGGAGGAGACCGAGCAGCTGATCCGGATGGCTGCGGAGCAGGCTCGTCGCCAGGCCGAAGAGGAGGCCCGCCAGACCGTCGAGCAGAGGGTCAAGGAGGAGGCCGATCGCCTGCGCAGGGAGGCCGAGGAGCGGGCTCGTGAGGAGTCCGAGCGCGTCCGGCGCGAGGTCGAGGAGCGAACCCGGGAGGCGATCGAGCAGGCGCGCCGCGAGGCCGACGCGCGCGTCGCCGAGGCCTCCGAGCAGGCCCGCCGGGAGGCCGAGGAGCGGGTCAGCGCGGAGGCGGAGGAAAGGCTTGGCCTCGATGCCACCCGACTCCAGCGCGAGGCCGAGGAGCGCACCCGTGCCGAAACCGATGTCGAGCAGCAGTACCTCTCGAGCGCGGTGGAGGAGGCCGAGGCCCGCCTGCACGCGGAGCGCGCGGATCGCGAGCGCGCGATGGAGGACGCCTACAAACGGCTCGAGGAGATCGAGAAGCGAGCCCAGGATGCCGAAGAGCGCGCAGCCCGCGCCGAGCGCCTGGCACAGCTCAAGGTCGAGGAGGCCGAGCGCGAGCGCCGGCTGCGCGAGGTGCTCGAGCGCGTCAGTGCAGCCGAGGAACGGGCCAAGGAGGCCGAGCGCAAGGCCCGCGAGGCCGAGGCCGCAGCGGCCAGCAGTATCCGTGCCGCCCGCGGCACTGCCCCACCGCAGGAGCCCACTCCGCCGCTCCCACCATCGCCCAAAGCTTCAACGCCTCCGCCGCCGCCCGCACCGGAGCCCTCGGCAGCCTCGCCGCCCTCGCCTCCCGCGGCATCGGAGAGCCCTCAGACCGAAGGCGAGGACGAGGGTGGCGGCGGGATCCTGGGTCGCACCGTCGGCGCGATTCTCGGCACCGGTTCGGGCCGCGAGGGGACCGAGGAAGAGGTGAATGAGGGGGTTGTCTCGCAGGATGAGCCCGAGCGCGGCCGGGTTGAGACCGTCGCGGCCGGCGATCGGGTCGACCTGAACAGCGCCACCTTCGAAGATCTTCGCGAGCTCGGCTTCTCGGTCACGCAGGCGACGCGGGTGATCACCCACCGCGAGCGCCAGCACGGCTTCAAGTCCGTCGACGACCTGGCCGACGTCCGCGGGATGCCGGGCGAATTCCTGACCGAAGTCAGGAACAGGCTGACGCTCTAGACGTCGGAGAGCCCGCGCGGCAGGTGCGTCGCCGAGACGCCAACGGCCAGCGCGACGATCAGGGCGAGGTAGGTCACCGCCACGAGTACGCGCGTGCGCGTTGGGATCTGGTGATAGGCGCGCCCCTCAGGGGTGTTCCGGGCCTGCCAGCGGCGCCAGGTCTCCATGCCGCCGAGCAGGAGGATGAGGAGCACGATCGGGCTGGGGAAGAAGAAGGCCATCGCGATCAGCCCGGCGAATCCGGCGAGCCACACCCACGGGGAGAGGGCGGCCATTGCGCGGCCGCCGTCCAGCGGCAGGATCGGGAGCAGGTTGAAGAGGTTCAGGAAGAAGCCGATGAAGGCGAGCGCCTGCCAGAAGTGGCTCCCGGTCGCCAGCCAGATGCCGAGTGGCACCAGGGTCGCGATCGAGCCCAGGATGGGCCCCGCCAGGCCGACGCGTGCCTCCGCGCCCGCGTCGTCGCCCATCGACTTGGCCGAGATCACCGCGCCCAGGAATGGGATGAACATCGGGGCGGAGGCCTTGACCCCCTCGCGCCGCAGTTGGAAGACATGCCCGAGCTCATGCAGCAGCAGGAGCAGCACGAATCCGATCGAGAAGAGCCAGCCGAAGATCAGCTGGTAGGCGACGATCGAGACCAGCATCGAGCCCGAGGTCGTGAGGAGCTTCAGCTTCGGCAGGGCGAGGAGCAGGAGCTTCGCCTGAGAGCCGAGCTTCACGACGAACAGCCCGACGGCGGCCAGCGCAGCGCCGATGCGCTTCAGCGGCCCCTCACCGCGTCCCGAACCAGGGTGGATCGGCTCGATGTCGTGACCCGAGTCAGGGAGTCTCGTCGGCAGCTCGTGCGCTTCCATGTGCGAGATCAACGTTAGCGCTGTGCCTTAGCGGTCCCTTACGGGACAGAGGCGTGGAACCGTCTCACCGCTACCAAGAAATTGGTACTGTCGCCGCCAGTGAGGAGAGCGCTTGCGGCAGCGGTCTTGGTGGGTGTGCTGGCGGTCCCGACGACTGCTGGTGCGATCACCTACGCGCCCGTCGATCAGCCCGGCCCTGCACTGAGCGTCTCGCAGGCCCAGCTCAACTCCTCCATGCAGTGCACGGACAACCTGGCGAGCACCACCAAGGCGCCCGTCCTCCTGGTCCACGGCACGGGCAGCAACCCGCCGCACAACTTCGGCTGGAACTGGGAGCCGGCGCTCGACGACCTCGGCATCCCCTGGTGCACGGTCGCACTGCCCGGGAACGGCCTCCTCGACATCCAGGACGCGGGCGAGTACGTCGTCAACGCGATTCGCACCATGTACGCGACGGCCGGCCGGAGGATCTCCATCATCGGCCACAGCCAGGGCGGCATGCTGCCACGCTGGGTCTTCAGGTTCTGGCCGGACACTCGGGCGATGGTCGACGACGACATCGGCTTCGCCGCCAGCAACCACGGCACCACTGGCGCCGAGACCCTCTGCCAGATCCCGTGCGCGGCGGCGGACTGGCAGCAGAGCGACAAATCCCAGTTCATCGCAGCGCTCAACTCCTACCAGGAGACCTTCCCAGGAATCTCCTACACGGAGGTCTATAGCCACCTGGACGAGATCGTCACCCCGAACTCCGATGACACGGGCAGCTCGTCGGTCCACGGCGGCGGAGGCGCGATCACCAACGTGGGGATCCAGGACATCTGCCCGGCGGATCCCTCCGAGCACCTGGCGGTCGGCACGCAGGACTACGTCGCTTACGACCTGGCCGATCGATGCGCTCGAGCATCCCGGCCCCGCTGACCCGGCGCGCGCCCAGGCGAATGATCCGTCCATCTGCACTCCCGCGAAGCTGATGCCCGGGATCGATCCGGTCACCTACCTGACGGACCTGGCGGCCTCTGCCGCCGACCTGGCGACCAACATGGCCACTGCCCCGACGGTGCCCGCCGAGCCGCCGCTCCGCTGCTACGTCACCGCGACTTGCCCACCGTCCGGCGCTGTCGCCGACATGCCGTCCAAGGCCAAGGCGAAGTGCAAGCGAAAGCGCGGCCATCGCGCCGAGGCGAGCAACCGCCGCCACTGCAAGAAGCGCCATCAGGGCCGCCAGCCGCCCGCCAATCCCTGAGCACGGTCGCGGCTACCATTCACCTGCACATAGCGCGGGGCCGAATCGGATTCGACTTGGTCATCCGTGCGATCAGGTTGCAGGTCGAGGTTCCAGGAGGCCTCGTTAAACACCTGGACCAACCAATAAGTGCGGACCATGAGTTCGCCCTCGCGGCTTAGTTAGTAGCTAAGTAGTGAGCGTCGGCCCACCCGCGCCCGAGGGGTGGGGTCCCGGCGTCAGCATCGGGCTCACCCGGTCGGCCCGCCCCGACCGTCCGGGGAAATCGAAGGGGCTGTGCCCTCCGGCATCTCCCGCCGGCAGCGGAGGCCGAAGGGCGAGATCAAAAGCGCCGGCTAAACCTGTAGACACCGATCGTTCGTGGCCGAGGACGTGGCTTCGATGCCACCGGCTCCATTTCCCACCGCACCGGTAGGCTGACCCGACCGCGGCCAGGATTGGCCGAGACTGGAAAGAGGGGGACAGGCAATGTCGATCAGCGAGCGGGAAGCTCAGCAAATCGAGAAAGCAAACGCGAGCGGCAGCACGCCGGTCGTCTTCATCCACGGGCTCTGGCTGCTGCCGAGCAGCTGGAACAACTGGGTGGAGTTTTTCGAGGAGAACGGCTACGCGGGCCTGACCCCCGACTGGCCGGACGACCCTGAGACCGTCGAAGAGGCGAGGGCCAATCCCGATGTCTTGGCGAAGAAGTCGCTGAAGCAGGTTGCCGACCACACCGCCGAGGTGATCGCCGGGCTCCAGAAGAAGCCCGCAGTGATGGGCCATTCGACAGGCGGGCTGCTCACCTTCATGATCGCCGACCGCGGGCTCTCAGCCGCCTCAGTCGCGATCGATCCCGGGCCCTTCCGCGGTGTGCTGCCGCTACCGATCGCCGCACTGCGCTCGGCGGCTCCCGTGCTCAAGAACCCGTTCAACCGAAGCCGTGCGATCGCGCTCACCCTGGACCAGTTCAAGTACGGCTGGGCGAACGCGCTCAGCGACGACGAGGCGAAGCAGCTCTATGAGACCTACCACGTGGCGGCGCCTGGGAAAGCGCTGATGCAGATGGCGAATGCCAACCTCAACCCCTGGACCGAGGCCAAGGTCGATCCCAAGAATCCCGAGCGGGGACCCCTCCTGATCATCGACGGCGAGAAGGACCACACCGTGCCCTGGGCAATCGCGAACGCGGCCTACAAGCGGCAGAGCCACAACGAGGCGGTCACCGAGATCGAGAAGATCCCGAACCGCGGTCATGCGCTGACGATCGACAGCGGCTGGCGCGAGGTCGCGCAAAAGGCGCTCGACTTCGTCAAGCGCTTCGTCTAGCCCCGCTCACGCCCCTTCGATATCGCGCCTGAAGGCCTCGGCCGGCTCGATGGTGGCGTCCAAAAACCTCGCCTGATCCGCAAGCGCGCGGTCCGAGGTGACGACCCGGATCCCCTCCGGGTCGGGATCCTCTTTCAGGAGGCGAACGATCTCGTCGTCCGCGGCATTGGGCCCTGCCTTCGGCGCGGAGGCGATCTCGACCACCGGGGACTTGATCGGGGGAGACGGCGGGCGCTCGAAGACCACCGTGACGTCGTCTCCCGTCGAGGCGACGAACCGCTCGAGCTGGTCGACGAGGCGGACCATCGCTGCGTGGCGGTCCTTCCACCAGCCGTCGGGCCCCGTTCCGATCACGTTCATCGCGTCCACGATCCAGCGCATCAGGCAGGCTCGCGCCAGAGCTCGGTGAGCGGGCCCGTCGGCCCCTCGACCGGGTCCGCACCGGGCAGCGGCACCGCCCGGATGCTGGACACCGCCTCGTCGTGCTCGGCCGGATCGCCGCGGCGGATGTCCCACGGCATCCCGTTCGGATAGGCGCCGATCACGAGCAGATCGGAGCTCGAGCCCTGGTTGCAGTGGCCGGTGCCGGCCGGCAGGACGAGAACGTCGCCCTGCCCGATCTCGAAGCCTCGGCCGCTGGGGCCGCCGAGCATGACCGTGGCCGTCCCACGGACGATGCCGAGCGCCTCATGGGTGATCGAGTGGAAGTGGTGGAAGGAGAAGATCCCGTCCCGCCACTCGGGCAGCCAGCCGTTCGAGGCGAGCAGCTGCTCGCAGGTGTTCGGGTCTTGGGCTGCCTCGACGCCGTGGTAGATCAGGACGGGCAGCGGCGAGTTGGGGATCCCGCCGTCGTCCTCGAAGCTATGTGTCTCGGGCTGGTGGGCTTCGATCCCGAAGAGCCTACGCCTGACCGGCGGCGACCCAGACCTGGTTCGACAGGCTGACCCGGCCATCGCCGTCAGCCCGATCGCGTGCGACGTCCGCGATCGCGTCCCAGGTCTCCCGCTGGACCTCCTCGGGATGCGGAGAGATCATCGCGACGAGCGGGGCGGCAATCGCCTTGATGTTTTCGACGTACTCTTCGGCCGATTCGAACGGGAAGGTCACCTCGAGTTCATCCACCCGTACGTCCGAGAATCCGCCGCCCTCCAGCAGTCCCCCGATCGCTTCCGCGGTGGGGCGCGAGAGCGGGCCGGGCGTCCCGAGCGGGGGCGGGGGGACGTCGAGCCGCTCCATCGCCGTCTTCATCGCGATCCCCAGCCACGGTACGCGTTCCGGCGCGCCCCAGGAGCTAATCGCGAAGCGGCTGCCGGGCTTGAGGAAGCCGCGGACCTTGGCCGCAGCGCCCTCGCCGTCGGGGTCGAAGATGATTCCCCAGCGCGAGACAGCGGCATCGAAGCTCTCGTGCGGGAAGTCGAGTGAGTTCGCGTCGGACTGCATGAACTCGATGTTCTCCACACTGTTGGCGGCAGCTCGCTGCCGGCCGAAGTTGAGCATCTCGGCCGAGATGTCGGTGGCGATGACGCTGCCCTCGGGCCCGACCTTGCGGGCCGCCGTCAGCGCTGGCTCACCGTAGCCCGCGGCCACGTCGAGGACGCGGTCGCCCTCCGAAATGGCGGCCATCTCGACGATACGCTCGCAGACATTGCCGGCGTGTTCATCCGTGTAGGTGGACCAGTCGTTCCACCCCGTTGCGGCGCCGTTCCACTGGTCCCTCTGCTTGGCGCGGAACTCGGTCGCGTCGATCGACTTCGCTTTCGTCTCCCCTCACTAGTGGTGGGTACGGCGACGACGATATTCCTCCGCCGCGCGGGCCTGTGTGCGAAGGCGCACGGGGGCGCCACCCGTGCATTAGGAACTTTTCACACGAGCTTTACCTCGTGGGACGAGTCTGCACCCATGGTTTTGGGTAGAGGGGTGGTCGAGTGAACGGACGACCGATCTGGGCTGTGAGCGCGTGGGGCGGGTTCATCTGCGTCCTGTTCGCGTTCACCTCGCTCGTGCATGATTCGCGCGATGCGAGCGGCGTGATGTTGCTGGGCGCGGCAGTGCTGGTGGGCTGGGCGTTCTGGCTCGCACGACACGAGCGGTGACCGCACTAGCGAAAGACGCCCGTGTGGCCGAGCGAGTAGCGCCCCGGTTGAGGAAAGACGCACAGGCCGTGCGGGCCGTTGCCAACCGGGATCTGGGCGATCACCCTCCCGGTCCGGGTGTTGAATACGTAGACGACTGCGTTGTAGCGACCCGCCAGCCAGAGCACGCGGCCGTCCGCTGACACGCCTCCCATGTCGGGGCTGCCGCCGCCCGGGATCCGCCATTTCTGGACCGCCCTGCCGCGCGCGAAGGAGATCACCGACACTGAACCCTCCATCCGGTTGGAGACGTAGAGGTCGCGTGCGTCACGGCTGACATAAAGGCCGTGGGCACCGGTGCCGGTGGGGATGAAGCCCACCCTCCTGAGCCGGTGGGCATCGACGATCCAAACACCGCCGCGCGCCATGTCAGCCACGTAGAAGTCCTTCCCGTCAGGCGAGAGCTTCACGTCCTGTGGCATGCCCCCCGGGTCGAGGGCAATCGATCCCACCACCTTCTCGTTCGCGACATCGACCTCGACCGCCTTGCCGTCGAACTCGCAGCTGAGCAGCAGGAAGCGCCCATCGGCCGTGAAGTCCATGTGATTGGGCCCCGAGCACGGGACAGGCAGCGAGTGATGGAGCTTCATCGTGTGCGCGTCCCGGAAGTCGAGGCGCTGAAGCCGCTCGGAGACGACGATGGCGTAGCGGCCGTCGGGCGTGAAGTAGAGGTTGTACGGGTCCGTCACCGGAATGGTGCGTCCCGGCTTCCCCGTGCGCGGGTCGATCGCGGTGAGGCTGTTGCCTTGGTCATTGTTGACCCAGAGCGTCTTCAGGTCGTAGGAGGGAACAACGTGCTGAGGATTGATTCCGACCGGGAACTGGTCGATCACCTTGTAGGTGCGCGGATTGATGACGCTGACCGTGTTGCTTTCGCTGTTCGGCACGTAGACCAGGTTCGGATCGTGCCGGACCGCCGGCGCGAGCAGCCCCGGGCGGTCGGCCGCATAGACGTTCTTCGGATTGATCGCCGGGGGCCCGACCCGGCCGTCCTTTCCGGTGGTCGGGATCGCGGAGGCCGAAGAGGTACGGGTCTTATCCCCGGACGATCCGCCTCCGAGTACTAAGGCGAGGACGACGGCGACGGCTCCGCTGAGGAGGATTGTCAGCCACACGAGACGGCGGCGACGGGCCCGAGCGATAGTCGCCCGTCGTCGGCGCTCGCGTCGGCGGCGCTCCCCTGGTTCACGAGGTCGAGGTGCGTCAGCTGTCATGCCACTGGGAGCCCACGTCCAGACTAGGCCTCAACCCAACGTCACCGGCAGAACATGAAGGGAAGCTGAATTCGGGGAGCCTGCGCAAACGCCCTCACCCGCTCCGATTCCCGGATAGTTCCGACCGTGTCCGCGCCACCCACCGCACGCAGGCGGACCCCTCGGCCGCGCCGAAGGATGAGCGGTGCTCGGCGGCGGGGTCTTCTTCGTCTCGCCGTGGTCGTCGCGGTGGTCCTCGTATTCGTCTTCCTGACCGCCACAGGGCTCTTCTCCGGCGGGTCGAAGACGCACACGGCTTCCATCGCCAGGTCGAGTCCGCCTGCTCGGACCGCGCCCCCTAATGCGGCCACCTCATCGCTTCGACTGCCCAATCCGCTTCACGGGGCGACGGCGACCACGAGCGGCAACCGGCTCCTCGTGATCGGCGGCGCCGACCGGGCTGACGTCTCCAGCGACACGGTGCTGGCGCTCGACCCGAGCAGCGGGAAGGTCTCATCGGGCGGCACCTTGGTGCACCCCATGCACGATGCGGCCGCCGCCACCGTCGGTGGGCGCAGCCTGGTCTTCGGCGGTGGCGCGGCGACGGGCTTCGACACCGTCCAGGAGCTCCTCCCCGGAGGAGCCGCTCACCAGATCGGCCGTCTGCCCGTGGCGGCCTCGGATCTCTCTGCGGTCACCAGCGGAGGCGCGGCCTATGTGCTTGGCGGATACGACGGCCAGAGGCCGGTCGCGTCCGTCTTTCGGACCACCGACGGCCGGAGCTTCGCGAGGGTCGCCGAGCTGCCCACGGCGGTTCGCTACACGGCCGCCGCCGCGATCGGCAACCGGGTCTATGCGTTCGGGGGCGAGCTCTTCACCGGGGCGAACACCGCCCAGATCCAGGAGTACGACACCGGCACGGGGAGGACATCCGTCATCGGACATCTTCCGGAAGGAGTCGACCACGCTTCGGCGCTGGTGCTGAATGGCGTCATCTACCTGGTCGGGGGCCGGCGAAATGGCACCGCGAGCGACCGCATCCTTCGCTTTGATCCGTCGCGGCATGCCGTCGTTCCCGCCGGGAGGTTGCCCTCGCCAGTATTCGACGCGGCTTCCGGGACCGTCGCCGGGGTGGGCTATCTGGCCGGTGGCATCGGCGCGCAGGGAACGAGTGTGGACTCCGTGGTGTCGTTGTCAGAAATTCCTTAGGGAGGCGGCGTAGCCTTTTGTCAGTGAAGTTTCTGAGGCGGATCTCAACCCGGAGGCTCCTCGCGCTGTGCGCGGCGTGCGTGGCTGGGGGAGTCGGCGCCACCGCCATCGCGATGGCCGCGAGCGGCGGAGGGGCGAAGCCGCCCGCGGAGCCCCTGCCGGTCGCGGTGCACGATGCGCTCACAGCGCCGACCGTGGAGGGGGTGAGCGCGCGTATCCAATTCACCAACCACCTGATCAGCGGCGCCGACGTGCAGGGGGCGGACCAGATTCTGAGCGGAGCCTCGGGCCGGCTCTGGGCGTCGTCCGACGGACACCTGCGACTCGAGCTTCAGGCGGACTCGAACGCCGAGGGCGCCACGAGCGACAGCCAGGTTCTCACGGACGGTCATCGCGCCTGGGTCTACGACTCCGGGTCCAACACGGTCTTCGAGGGGTCCCTTCCGGCAGGCCACGGCGGACAGGATGGAAGCGGCTCGGCGAACGAGCAGCCGCCGTCCCTGGCTGAGATCGAGAAGGACATCGCGAAGCTGGCCGACCACGCCCTCCTGAGCGGAGCTCAGCCGAGCGATGTCGCAGGGCAGCCCGCCTACACGGTTCGCCTGGAGCCCAAGCGCGACGGAGGCCTTCTCGGTGGCGCCGAGATCGCCTGGGATGCGGTACACGGGACACCGCTGCGCGCCGCGGTCTACGCCAAGGGCGACAGCTCACCGGTGCTGGAGCTAAAGGCCACCGACATCAAATACGGCTCCGTGCCGACGTCGGTCTTCGACATCAGCCCGCCTCCCGGGGCGCAGGTCAACGACGTCAGTGCTCCCGGCCGCCGAGGGCCGGGCCAGGGCGATGCCCAGCCGGTCACCGGTCTGCAGGCCGTCCAGCAGCAGACGTCGTTCCCCGTGGCCGCCCCGGACACGCTGGCCGGCCTGTCCCGCAACGAGGTCCGGCTGATCCAGAGCGGCAAGGATGCCGGAGCGCTGGTCACCTACGGGCAGGGTCTCAGCGGGATCGCGGTGATCGAGCGGCCTGCCGAGCCGGCACATGGCTCGTCCGCGCCGAGCGGCGATCAGGGTCAGCTCACGCTTCCGAAGGTGTCGATCAACGGTGCCCCGGGTGAGGAGCTGGATACGGCCCTCGGGACCATGGTGAGGTTCCAGCGGAATGGCGTCGAGTACACGGTTCTCGCTTCGGCGTCTCCGGCAACGGTGCAGACCGCTGCCCGAGACCTGTAGTTGATGGCGGAGTCTCCGCCGATTGAGGTCCGGGGGCTGGTCAAGCGCTACGGGGATATCACCGCGGTCGACCGCGTCGACCTCACCGTCAATCCCGGGGACGTATTCGGATATCTCGGTCCGAACGGGGCCGGCAAGACCACGTCGCTCCGGATGATGCTGGGCTTGATCCGGCCAAGCGAGGGGTCGGTGCGGCTCTTCGGTCGCGATCCCCAGGTCAGCGTTACGGCCCTTGACGGCGTGGCTGGCTTCGTCGAGGCGCCGTCCTTCTATCCGTATCTGAGCGGACGGGACAACCTGCGGCTCTGTTCCGCCCTAGACGGCGAGAGCACGACGACCATCGAGGAGGTCCTCGAGATCGTCGAGCTCCGAGATCGTGCCAAGGACAAGGTGAAGGGCTATTCCCACGGCATGCGGCAGCGGCTCGGCATCGCATCGGCGCTGCTGCGCAATCCGCGCCTCCTGCTGCTGGACGAGCCGGCGACCGGCCTCGACCCAGCGGGGATGCGGGACATGCGAGAGCTGATCCGGGAGCTCGGCGAGCGCGGGATCACCGTCCTGCTCTCGAGTCACCAGATGATGGAGGTCGAGGAGCTCTGCAACCGCGTGGCGATCATCCGCAGTGGCAGGGTGGCCTATGAGGGCTCGCTCGCCGAGCTTCGCGGTAGGGCGGGGGTCAGCTACCGGCTACGCACCACCGACGACGGAAGGGCGAAGGGCGTTTGCCTCGCCCAGCCGGGCATCGAAGAGGTCGCGGAAGCACGCGAGACTGGGTTGACCTTCAGGGCCTCGGACGAGCACGCGGTGGCGGCCCTATCGATCGCCCTGGCGGAGTCCGGCGCGCCGGTCCTGGAGCTCACGCCCCGCCAGGCCACCCTCGAGGATCTATTCTTCGAGCTCACTGAGGGAGACGGCGCAGGGCGAGCGGTCAGGACGAAGCAGCTGATCGAGGAGATGGCATGAGGCCGGTGCTGACCGTCTACCGCTGGGAGCTGCGCAAGCTCCGCGCCCAGAAGCGGACGTATCTGGGCCTGGGCGCTGCTGCTGCGGTGCCGATCATCTTCGTCGTCGCTCTCGTGACCGGAGGCGGCCGCCCGAACGACGTTGCCTTTGGCCGCTACGTCCACGACACGGGGCTCGCTGTGCCCCTCGTGCTTCTCCTATTCGGATCGATCTGGCTGTTCCCGCTGATCACGGCCCTGGTCGCGGGCGACATCGTCGCCTCCGAGGACCGCAACGCGACGCTGAAGATGATCCTCACCCGCTCGGTCGAGCGGCACCAGGTGTTCGCAGGCAAGGCTCTCGCGACGGTCACCTACGCGGTTCTCGCGATCGCCATCGCCGGGGTGGTCGCCCTGGCAGCCGGGATCCTCGCCTCGGGGTTCAACCCGGTGACCACGCTCTCGGGAACTGTCGTCTCAGCGCCAAAGGGCCTCGAGCTGGTCGGAGCCAGCCTGCTCGTCTACCTGCTTCCGATCCTCGCGATCGCCTGCATCGGCCTCCTGCTCTCGACGGTCTTTCGCAACAGCGGCGCCGCAATCGTCGGGACCCTGATGTTCTCGCTGCTGGTCCAGTTGGTGGGCATCCTGCCCGGGTTGAGCGGCCTGCATCCCTATCTGCTCAGCACGCAGTTCAACGCCTGGCAGGGACTGCTTCGCACTCCCGCGGACTGGGATCCGATCCTGCGTTCTCTCTGGGTCTGCGCCCTGTACGGGCTGCCGGCGCTGGCGGCGGCGGCGCTCGTCTTCATGCGTCGCGACGTCGCAGAGAGCTAGCTTTTCATCCGGCGTTCATCTTCGCGGGACAATCTCGGTGAGCCGATATGCGAGTGCTGATCGTCGAGGACGAGGCCAAGATGGCCGGCCTGATCCGCAAGGGCCTGCGGCAGGAGGGGATGGCCGCGGATATCGCCGCCAAGGGCGAGGACGCGCTCTGGATGGCGGGCTCGACCGAGTACGACGCGATCGTCCTCGACCTGATGCTGCCGGGCATCGATGGATTCGAGGTCTGCCGGCGCCTGCGAGACGATGGCGTCTGGTCGCCGATACTGATGCTCACAGCCCGCGACGGTGTGACCGACCGCGTCGCGGGTCTGGACGCCGGAGCCGACGACTATCTCGTGAAGCCCTTCTCCTATGCGGAGTTGCTGGCCCGTCTGCGCGCGCTCGCGAGGCGCGGTAACGGCGACCGGTCGACCGAGCTCCGCGTCGGCGACCTGCGGCTCGACCCAGCGAAGCACCAGGTCTGGAGACGGGACGAGGAGATCGAGCTCTCGGCCAAGGAGTTCGCCGTGCTCGAGGTCTTCATGCGCCGCCCGGGCGTGGTTCTCTCCCGCTTTCAGCTGCTCGAGCACGCCTGGGACTACGAGTACGAGAACCGCTCAAACATCGTTGACTCCTATGTGCGGCTGCTACGGAGGAAGATCGACAAGCCGTTTGGGACGGAGTCGATCCAGACGGTGCGCGGGGCGGGCTACCGCCTACGCGAGAACGGCGGGGAGCCGTGAGCCGGATTCCGATCCGGCTCCGGATGACCCTCGCCTTCGCATTGGTCAGCGCGGTGGTGCTCGCGGCGCTCGGCTACTTCGTCTACGCGCGCTTCGACGCCCAGCTCAGCGAGCAGATCGACCAGAGCCTCCGAACCCACGGCGACGACATCACGTCCCTGGTGACGGAACGGCGACCTCGCTAGGAACGCGAAGCTGCTCGGCCGCGAGGAGAGCTTCGCGCAAGTGCTTACGCCGGACGGTCGCATCTACGCCAGCACGCCTCAGCTCGGGCAGCACCCGCAGCTCAGCCCGGCGGAGGCCGGGCGGGCGGCACACGAGTCCTTCCTCGTCACACGCCAGCACGTGCGGAGCATCAGCGGACAGGCCCGGCTTCTGGCGCGTCCCGCAGAAGGCCCGGGCGGGAGGTTCGTCGTCCTCGTGGCCGCGACTCTCGACGATCGCAACGACTCCCTGAACAACCTTGGGACGATCCTGCTGATCGGCGGCCCGGTCGCACTGCTACTCGCCTCCGTGGCGGGCTATGCGGTCTCGGGCCGGGCGCTGCAGGCCGGTCGAGGCAATGCGCCGGCAAGCGGCGGCAATCTCGGCGGCTGAGCCGGATCAGAGGCTGCCGTTGCCCGAGGCCGATGACGAGATCCACAGACTGGGGGAGACGCTCAACGGGATGCTCGGCCGCCTCGAGGCGGCGCTCGAGCGCGAGCGTGCCTTCGTCGACGACGCCAGCCATGAACTCCGCACCCCGCTCGCGATGCACAAGACGGAGCTCGAGCTCGCGCTCCGCTACGCGACGACTTCCGGAGGAGATGCGAGCGGCGATCTCGTCGGCGTCGTGGAGGTAGACCGCCTGATCCAGCTGGCCGAGGACCTGTTGGTGCTCGCCCGCTCGGAGGAGGGCAAGCTGGCGCTCGACCTGCGGCGGGTGGGCATAGTCGGAGTTGCTCGCGCACCTACGCGAGCGCTTCGCGGCCCGAATTGACGACTCCGGAGGCTCGTTGGTGATCGAACCGACGGACGGGTTGACAGTCGAGGGCGACCGGCTCCGGCTCGAGCAGGCGCTCACCAACCTGTTGCAGAACGCGATCGAACACGGGGGTGGGGAGATCACCATCCGCGCCGGTGAGGCGAACGGCGGGAGTGGCGATCCACGTCGAGGATCGCGGCCCGGGATTCGCCCCCGAGTTCATCGGGCGTGCCTTCGAGCGCTTCAGCCAGGGCGATTCCTCCCGCGGGAGCGACGGTACGGGACTCGGCCTCGCCATCGTCGAGGCGATCGCTCGCGCTCACCGTGGCAGCGCCCACGCGGCCAACCGTGACGGCTCGGGGGCGGACGTCTGGATCGTCGTGCCCGCGCGATCGGCATAGGCGATGGCTTTCACTTCGATTCATCGACGCGGGGTAAAAGCTCGGCGGAACAGTCAACCTGGGAGGGAAAAGGAGAAGGACCGATGCACCTATCACGCAAGGTATTGATCGTCGGAGGCTCCGTCCTCGCCCTCGCCGCGGCTGGCGCGGGTACGGCGATCGCGACCAGCAATGACGGCGAGGGCGGCGCCACCGGTCCCGGCGCGGACCAGGCCACCGCCGCGGCCCTCAAGATCACCCAGGGCGGCCACGCGAACGCCGTCGAGCGCGATTCCGAGAACGGCGCCACCTGGGAGGTCGAGGTCACCAAGCCCGACGGGCAGACCGTCGACGTCCGCCTCGACCAGAACTACCAGCTGGTCGTCGTCGAGGGCGACAGCGAGAGCAGCAGCGACACCGGCAACTAGCTCCATGAGTTCCGGAGCACAAAGGCGCGTGGGAGCAGTTGCGGTTACGGCCGCGCTGCTCCCCGCGCTGCTGCTCAGCGCATGCGGCGGCTCCTCCGACAGCTCCACCACGGCGCAATCCGCCACCAGCACGCTTCCGCAGTCGAGCGAGTCGTCCAATCTGAATCCGGCGAACTTCTCGACGCAGATCGACAACCCCTACTGGCCGATGCCCGTTGGGGCTCGCTGGGAGGTCCGAGTCACCAATCCGGAAGGTGAGCTGCTCAACGAGGTGATCACGGTCGAGAACCGGACGAGGAAGATCGCCGACGGCGTCACGGCTCGCGTGGTCCACGACGTCGTCTACACCAATGGGAAGGCCACGGAGATCACGGACGACTGGTACGCCCAGGACAACGACGGAAACATCTGGTACTTCGGTGAGGACACAGCCTCGATCCACAACGGCAAGAAGGACACCAGCGGGTCATTCGAGGCCGGCCGTGACGGCGCTGACGCCGGCATTGCGATGCCCGCCCACCCCGAGGTCGGCCTTACCTACCGGGAGGAGTACTACGCAGGGCATGCCGAGGATCGGACGAAGGTGTTGGCTCTTGACCAGCAGGTCCAGGCGCCCGCGGGCCACTTTACCGGCGCAGTCTTGACCGATGACACGAGTCCGATCGAGCCTAACGTGTCCGAGTACAAGCTCTATGCCAAGGGCGTCGGGCCCGTGGTCGCGGTCTCGGTGTCCGGCGAAGCCGAGCGGGAGGACCTGGTCCGCTACACCAAGTAGACGCCGCTCCCCGATCGGTTCTCGTTGGGCTAACGAGCCCCTCGGGGTGCCGAAGCCGAAGCCGACGCCGACGCCCGCGCCGGCGGAGCCGCCGCCGGGCCGCCGACACCCACGAAGTCCCGCGACCGCACAAGCGCATACCCCGCCACGGAGCCCACCGCCGCCACGGCGACGGTCACCATCGCGATCGTGTTGAAGCCCGTCACGAACGCGTGGTGCGCGGCGTCCACGACCTTGGCCTGGGCGGCGGGCGGCACCGCCTGCAGGGCGCGCCCGGTCCCGCCCGATGCCACAGCCCGCGAAAGCTCGTGAGCGTGCGACGACGCGGGCGTGCCCGCGACCAGCGGGGTGAGCGTCGACTCGATCTTCGACTGGAAGATCGACCCGAGGCCGGCGATACCGGTGGCGAGCCCGAGCTGGCGAGCGGTGTTGTTCGCGCCCGACGCCATGCCGCTCAGCTGCGGGCCGACCACGCCGACGGCGGTCGAGGCCAGCGCGGGAGTGGCCAGGCCTATCCCGATGCCGGCCAGGATCTGGCCAGGCAGCAGCGCGGTCCACCCGGACGAGTCCGACAGGTTCCCCATCAGCAGCAGCCCGACCGTCACGAACGCGAGCCCCGTCCCGAGCAGCAGCCGCACCGGCACGAGCGCCGTCAGCCGGCCGCTCAGCGGCGAGACGAACAGCAGCATCCCGGTGACCGGCAGCGACCGGAGCCCCGCCTCGAACGGCGAGAAGCCCAGCACGTTCTGGAAGAAGAGCGTGATGTAGAGGAACATCGAGAAGATCGACGCCGACAGCGCGAAGCCGACGATCGTGGCGCCCGTGAAGGCCGGCTTGCGGAACAGCGTGAGGTCGAGCAGCGGATCGGTGGTCCGGCGCTCCGCCACCACGAACAGCACGAGCAGCAGTGCAGAGGCCGTGAAGCAGCTGACGATGAGGGCGCTCCCCCAGCCTTCCTCGTTGCCGCGGATCAGCGCGTAGACGAGCAGGAAGAGCGCGGGGCACAGGAGGGCCACGCCGCGGAGGTCAACGCCGGAGGCGGCCGGGTCGCGCGACTCGCGCAACCGCAGCCGCGCGACCACGAGCGCGGCCAGGCCGATCGGCACGTTCACGAGGAAAATCCAGCGCCACGACAGCGCGTCCACGAGCGCGCCGCCCACGAGGGGCCCGGTCGCGACCGCCGCGGCCGTGGTCGCGCCCCAGATGCCGAGCGCCGTCCCGCGCTCGCGACCCTGGAACTCCTGCGCGATCAGCGCCAGCGAGGTGCCGAACATCATCGCCCCGCCGACCCCCTGCGCCGCGCGCGAGACGTGCAGGAAGAGCGGGTCGGGAGCCAGCCCGCAGGCCAGCGACGAAGCGGTGAAGACCGCCAGCCCGAGCATGAAGACGAGCCTGCGGCCGACCTTGTCGGCCAGCGATCCCGCCGCCAGCAGCAAGCCCGCCAGGGTCAGCGCGTAGGCGTCGATCACCCACTGGAGATCGCTGAAGTTGGCGCCGAGGGCCCGCTCGATCGACGGCAGCGCAACGTTCACGATCGTCACGTCGAGCAGCAGCATGAAGATCGCGATGCAGCTCGCGAGCAGGGTCCACCACTTGCGCTCCACTGTGTTCCGACCCTACAGGCGGGGGTGGCCTTCGGGAGATGGGGTGGGCGCCGCTAGCCGTTGGGGAGCGACGATCCGGCGAAGAAGAAGAACCAAACCTCGAAAGCCAGCACGCCGGCCACGGCGCAGAGCACCACCACCCTCTCGATCCCGCCGATCCCATACTTGCGCTGGACGGCGTCGTCGCGCTCGTCGCGCATGCTCCGCAGCCATGGGGAGGTCTGGCGGGCGACCGCCGGCCTCCCGGTGAGCTCGTCGTACTTGTTGTTGATCACGGTGAGCAGGTAGCCGAGGGCGAAGACGGTGATTGCGAGTATCGCGATGACCGCGAAGACCGCGGTCATGCTCAGGCTGTTGAAGCTGCCCTGGACCTTGGAGCCGACCCAGATCGCAAAGAGGGGCGCCCCGGTCCAGAGATTGATCGAGCAGACGGCCGAGGCCGTGATCAGGCCCATTTTCTTCAGCGCCATCGCAGGGCCCTACGTTACCTACGGGGGAGTAGCTTTGCACCGCTTCAGCGGGGGCTGGCTCTCCCGAGACCTAGTCGCTTGAATCCCGGAACCGGTCCGGATCGATCACGAGGTCCATCGTCACGATCCGGCCGTTCCTGACGGTGTACGCGGTTGCGCCGAGAATCTTGCCGTCGCGCTCCGCAACCGTCCCCGGCGCCCCGTTGACCATTGCTGGGCGCACGAGGGGAAGGAATTCCCGGCCCTGCGTGACGATCCGCTCCACGACCTTCTCGGGGCCGGTGGCCGCGAGCACCTCCGCGCGCGGATCGCCCTCCCCAGTGTGGACGCGGAGGACAATGTCCGGGTCGAGGACGTTCATCAGGGCCTCGAAGTCGCCCGCCCGCGCCGCCGCCAGGAAGGCGTCGATGACCCGCCGCTGCTCGGCGACGTCGGCGTCGGTGGGCGGAGCTGAGCCGCGTACCCGCCGCCGAGCGCGGCTGGCTAGCTGACGGGCGGCGTCGGGCTCGCGGCCGGTGATCTCGCCGATCTCGACGAAGGGAACACCGAACATGTCGTGCAGGACGAAAGCGACGCGCTCGGCTGGGGAGAGGTTCTCCAGCACGACGAGCATCGCGAGCCCGACGGAGTCGGCCAGCTCGGCCTCCTCGGCAGGGTTCTCCTCAGTCGATTCGCTGACGATCGGCTCGAGGTGGTCGTCGGGCTGCTCGCGCCTCGCCTTTCGCGCCCGCAGCATGTCGAGCGCGACGCGGCCGACGACCGTCGTCAGCCAGGCCCGCAGATTCTCCACCTGATCCGAGTCGGTGCGGCTCAGGCGCAGCCACGCCTCCTGGACGGCGTCGTCGGCCTCGCCGGTCGTGCCCAGCATTCGGTAGGCAACGGCCTCCAGGTGGTGCCGGTGCTGCTCGAACTCCTGGGCGAGAAGTGTGTCGTCGGTCACGGTCGGTCACGTCCTTTCGTTCTGATCCGTCACACGGGTGACGAACAAAACGCGGTCGATGTGACGGCCGAAGGAGGAAAACATGGCTCGCAAATGGTGGACCCTGATCGCAGTCTCGGTGGCGACCTTCATGTTGCTGCTCGACATCACGGTCGTCAACGTCGCGCTGCCGTCGATCCGCGATGACCTCGGTGGGAGCTTCAGCGACCTGCAGTGGGTCGTGGACGCGTATGCCCTCACGCTCGCCGCGCTGGTCCTGACAGCCGGCTCGCTCGCCGACCGGTTCGGGCGGCGGCGATTGTTTGCTTGGGGGCTCGGCATCTTCTCGGCCGCCTCGCTGCTCTGCGCCCTGGCCCCGGACCCGACCTTCCTCAATGGGGCCCGAGCGCTCCAGGGGATCGGCGGCGCAGTGATGTTCGCGGTCTCCCTTGCGCTGCTGGCGCAGGAATTCCCAGCCGGCCGCGAGCGCGCCAACGCCATGGGCATCTACGGTGCCTCAATCGGCGTTGCCGTCGCGATCGGCCCGCTCGTCGGCGGCGCACTCACCGACGGCCTTGGCTGGCGCTCGATCTTCTATCTGAACGTGCCGATCGGGCTCGCCGCCATCGCCGTCACCTACGCGAGGCTCCGTGAGAGCCGCGACCCCAACGCGACCCGGGTCGACTGGCCGGGCGTCGCGACCTTCAGCGCGGCCCTCTTCATGCTGGTTCTGGCGATGGTTCGCGGGAACGACGAGGGCTGGGGCTCGACCCTGATCGTTTCCCTGTTCGCCGGCTCGGCGGCCCTGCTGGCCACATTCGTAGCGATCGAGAGCCGCGTGCGCGAGCCGATGCTGCCGCTTGGTTTCTTCAAGCGGCCGGCGTTCACGGGAGTTCAATTGGCTGCCTTCGCGATCTCCGCCTCGGCCTTCGCGCTCTTCCTCTACATCGGCCTCTACCTGCAGAACTACCTCGGCTACACGCCGCTGCAGGCCGGGCTGCGCTACCTGCCGATCACGCTGGCGGCGTTCTTCCTCTCGCCCGTGGCGGCGATGCTCCTCACGAGGGTACCGGCTCGGATCCTGCTCAGTGTCGGGCTCGCGGTGTCGGGCTCGGGGCTGCTGCTGATGTCCGGGATCAGCGCGGACTCGGAGTGGACGACCCTGCTCGGTGGATTCCTGGTCCTCGGCGCGGGCGTTGGGCTCCTCAACCCGGTGATCGGCGACGTCGCGCTCAGCGTGGTCCCGAAGGAGCGCAGCGGCATGGCCGCCGGCATCAACGACACCTTCCGCCAGGTGGGCGTCGCGGTCGGCGTGGCGGTCTGGGGCGCGATCTTCGTCGGCCAGGGCGCTGCCAAGGTGAGCGAGCTCACCGCAGGCACTGCCACTGCGAGCGGCGATCAGCCGCGCCATCTGGTCGAGGCCGCCTCCTCCGGCAGCCTGCACCAGGCACTGGCTTCGGTGCCGCAACAGGCTCAGCCGGCGGTTGAGCACGCCGCCCGCGAGGGCTTCCTCGCCGGGGTCAACGACGTGCTCACCCTTGGCGGCCTGGTCTGCCTCGCCGGCGCCGCCCTGGCGCTGTGGCTGGTTCGCGAGCGCGAGATCGAGCGCGAGCCGGTCGAGTCCGCCGGGCCGATTGCACCCGTGCCCGTGACGGATTAGGGATGCAGGCCCAGGACTCCCGCGACGGCCCGCACGGCCAGCTCCTGGTCGTGCGGTGCCTGCCCGGCGACCGCGATGACCGCCCCTTCGAGGGCCCCCATAAAGGCCAACGCGGTCGTCCGGGCGGGCGGGCCGGGCGGGATCGACCCGTCTCTGCGGCCTGCGCTGACCAGGCGGCTGACGCGCTTGATTGCCGTCTCCATGATCCGCTCGATCTCTCGGCCGACCGGGTGGTCATGGCCGCTGAACTCGACCCGCAGCGCCATCACGACGCCCGCGACGTCACGGCGGCAGAAGACGGCGTGGCCGCGGGCCAGTGCCAGCAGCTCGCCGAGGGGATCCGCCTCCTGCCTGGCCGGCTCGCCGACCTCGCGCATCCAGTTCTCATTCACCCAGTCGATCACCGCGAGGGCGAGGTCGGTCTTGTCCTTGAACTGGTGGTAGAGGGCCCCGCGCGTATAGCCCGCCTCACGCGCGACCTCTTCGAGGCGAAGGTGGCCGTAGCCGTAGCGGGAGAGGCCCCGCGCGGCCGCTTCCAGGAGGGCACTCCGGGTGCGTGCGCTTCGGTCCGCCTGGGTCAACGTACGTACATGCATGTATGTATGTTACGGTATGGCGCGGATGGACACCCGGCTTCCCGACAGCGCCCACACCTCCCGCCCCTGGCGGATCCACGAGATCGCCCCGGACTTCCGCCTCGAGGACGTCTGGGGGCTGCCGACACCGGGTGGCCCCGATGATTTCGGTCTGCTGTTGGAGGGGTTCGCCTCGGGTGACCCTTCCCATGACGACTCCCGCCTCGTACGCATCCTCTTCGCGCTCCGCTGGAAGGTCGGGGAGCTGCTCGGCTGGGACGGCCCGGACGCCGGCCTCGGCTCGAGAGTGCCGACGCTCCGCGACCGGATGCCGGCGGATCTGCGCGACGGCCCCTCCGGGCCGTCATTCGACGCGCTCCCCTTCAGACCCCTCTACCTGCTTGACGACGAGTGGGCCGCCGAGATCGCGAACCGGACCGTGCACGGCGTGCTCCACCTCGGCTGGGTCCCGGACGGGACTGGCGCTTACCGAGGCCAGATGGCCGTGCTGGTGAAGCCGAACAGGCTGCTCGGCAGGGGCTATCTGACCGCAATCCGGCCGTTCCGGCACCTGATCGTCTATCCGAGGATGCTGCGCCAGATCGGAGAGAGATGGCGGACGGCTACTAGCTGACCCTGGTGTAGATCAGGTCGAAGTCGGTCTTCCAGCCGTCGCCCTCGTTGGCCTCCCACCGTCCCTCGATCCGGTTGCCGTCCTCGGAGATCTTTGCCGTGAAGCGCTGGTTGAAGGGCTCGCCCTCACGCCAGAGCTTCCACTGGCCGTCCCCGATGCTCATCTCGTAGACGCGGCAGACGTTCCGTTCGTCCGTGTAGAGCTGGAGGTAGGTGCCCTTGGCGGCGTCACAGCCGATGACGCAGACGCTGTCGGGCGCCTCGGGCATCTCGATCGTCGAGCGCTGGATCAGCAGCCGGTTGTCGGTGCCCTCGATCCACTCGAAGGTCGTCCTCGCCTCGCCGGGCCAGGGCTCGCCGCCCGGCGGGATCGCCTCCTGCGACCACTCGCCGACCAGTACCTCGAGCTCCCTTAGCGCCTGCTCGGCTGTCGGTTGATCGGTCATCTCGCCTGATTTTTCCTGTTACCCGATAATCCCCCCAATGAACGACGACCGGGACCAGGCGCTCGCCAGGGCGATCATCGACAAGAGCCTCTACATGGTCGTGTCCACCGCCGATCCATCGGGGCAGCCGTGGGCCTCGCCGGTCTACTTCGCCCATCACGACTACCGGGACTTCTTCTGGATCTCCCAGCCCGACGCGACCCACTCGGAGAATCTCCGGGAGCGGCGCGAGGTCGGCATCGCCATCTTCGACTCCTCGCAACCGATCGAGATCGGAGAGGGCGCCTACGTGCTCGGGGTCGCCCGCGAGCTCCCCGCGCACGAGACCGCCGAAGGGATCGAGATCTTCTCCAAGCGCTCGGTGAGCCACGGCGGCGAGGAGATCTCCGCGGAGGACGTCAGCCCGCCGGCCCGCCACCGCCTCTACCAGGCGACCGCCGAGGCCATCTACGTGCTCGACGACCACGATCACCGTGTCGAGGTGAGCCTCTGAAGGCCATCGTGATGCGCGAGGCGGGGGGTCCGGAGGTCCTCGAGCTGCAGGACGTCGAGCGTCCGGAACCGATCCAGACCGAGGTGCTGGTCCGGGTCACCGCCTCGGGAATCAATCCTGTCGACTGGAAGACCCGCCACTACGGCGGCAACCCGAAGGCAGTGGGCGAGCCGCCTCTGATCCTCGGCTGGGACGTTGCGGGGGTGGTCGAGGAGCCAGGCGACCGCGAGACCCGCTTCGCCGTCGGCGACCGCGTCTTCGGCATGCCCTGGTTCCCGCGCCTGGCCCGCGCCTACGCCGAGTACGCCACTTCGCCCGCACGTCAGCTCGCCCGCACCCCCGACGGGCTCACCGACGAGCAGGCCGCCGGTCTGCCGCTCGCCGGGCTCACCGCCTGGCAGTCGCTGGTTGACCTCGCCGGAGTGGGCGAGGGTGACAGGGTCCTGATCCACGCGGCCGGCGGCGGCGTCGGCCACCTCGCCGTGCAGATCGCCAAGGCGCGCGGCGCGTATGTGATCGGCACCGCCCGCGCCACCAATCACGACTTCCTCCGCGAACTCGGCGTCGACGAGCCGGTCGACTACACGACCACGCCGTGGGAGCAGACCGTCTCCGACGTCGACGTGGTCCTCGACCTGATCGGCAGCGAGGACTACGGTCTCCGCTCACTGCAGACGCTGCGCGAGGGCGGGCTCTTGATCGCCGTTCCGGGCGGCGTTCGTGAGGCGGTGGCCACCGCCGCCGAGGAGCAGTCGAAGCGAACCAGTGGCATCCAGGTGGAGCCGGACTACTGCGCCCTCGAATCCCTCGCCGCGCTCGTCGACGAGGGAAAACTCACTGTCAAGATCGACGAGACCTTTCCCCTCGCCCAGGCGGCCGAGGCGCATCGGCGCCTCGAGGAGGGCCGGGCGAGGGGCAAGATCGTCCTGATTCCCTGACTTAGGCGCGCTCGTAGATCTGCACCCGGATGCCGTCGGAACCGACGCCGCGGTCCTCGACCAGCTCCAGCTTGCGGCGCGGGACTCCGTCGGCGAACAGCCGCTTGCCGGAGCCGAGGATCGTCGGGAAGACCATCAGGTTCCACTGGTCGACGAGATCGTTCTCGACCAGGGTCTTCACCAGGGTCGCGCTCCCCGCGACCTGGATGTCGCGGTCGTACTGACCCTTCAGCTTCTCGACCTCCTCGGGGACGTTCCCGGAGATCACGTGCGCGTTTTGCCATCCGGGGTCATTGATGGTCGTGGAGACGACGTACTTGGGCATGCTGTTGATCTTCTCGGCGAAGCCGCCCTCGTCCTCATCGCCCGCACGCTCCGGCCACGCCGCCGCGAAGCCCTCGTAGGTCACCCGGCCGAACAGCCCTGCGTCGGCGTCGTTCAGCTCGTCCATCTTGAACTGGTCGCCGTCCTCGCCGCGGTCGTATTCGAAGCTCCAGCCGCCGTACTCGTAGTCCTCGGAACCGCCCGGATCCTCGATCACGCCGTCGAGCGAGATGAATTCGGTGACGACAATCTTGCCCATCTGTTTCCTCCTGTTCGTTCGAAGTCGGTGATAAAGACGACTGAGATCCGCGGGGCTAATCGGTTGCCAGGCGCTCGGCGAGGCGCTCGAAGAAGCCCGACCAGCCCTCCGCCGCCCGCCGGTAGCCGTCGGGGGACATGTGGCCGCCGCTCTGCTGGAAGAGCATCTCGGTCCGATCCAAGTCGATCTCGGTGAGGACGACTGTGCAGGTGTCGTAGATGTGCCCGTCGGGCTGATCGGTCACGGTGAAGACGAGGCGCTCGGGCTCCTCCACCTCGAGGTACTCGCCGTCCCAGTGGATCTCGCCGCGCTGGGCGTGCATCACCATGCTCCACCGACCTCCGGGCCGCACATCCATAGACACCGTGTCGAGTGGGACCTTGCCGGTCGGCCCGCCGTACCAGTCGGCGAAACGCTCGGGCTCGGTCCACTCGCGCCAGACCTCCAGGCGAGGCGCCTCGAAGGTCCAGGTGAGCTCGATGTCCGGCCCGCCGTTGCCGCCGGATTCCTCAGTCACGGGACGCCTTCCGCCCGGAGCGCAGCCGCTCGTCCATCCGCCCGAAGCCGCTCTCCCAGAACCCTCGGTAGCCCTCGACCCAGTCGGCGACCTGCTTCAGGGGCGTTCCCTCGAGGTGGGAGGGACGAAGCTGCGCCGTCCGCCCGCGCGTGATCAGGCCGGCGCCCTCCAGCACCTTGAGGTGTTTGGAGACAGCCTGGATGCTGATCGGCAGTGGCTCGGCAAGCTCGCTCACGGTCGCGTCGCCCGAGGCTAACCGCCCGAGGATCGCCCTGCGGGTCGGGTCGGCGAGGGCGGCGAAGGTGCGGTCGAGCTGAACCGTCGTCATCGGCGTCGAATTAAACCACATGGTTGAATACACGGGCTTAATCAACTCCGAGCGATGAGTATTTGGGCCGCGGATCGTCTTTTCCTAGAGCGCGACCAACCCGGGAGCGAGCTAACTGTCACCTTCCGGCGCCCCCATTCGTCGTACCGGTAAAGAAAGGAGTCGTCATGCCATCAACCTCCGAACAAGCACAGGACATTCCCACCGACAAACTTCGCTCTCAGCTCGACGGCGAGCTCGTCACGCCCGAGGATTCCTCCTACGACAAGGCGCGCCACGTCTTCTTCAAGGGGATCGACCGGCGGCCGCTCGCGGTGGCGCGGGTAGCCGATGCCGACGACGTCGTGCGCGTCGTGACCGCCGCGCGGGAGACCGGCCTGGAGCTCGCGGTTCGCAGCGGTGGCCACAGCCGCGCCGGCTACGGGACCTCCGACGGCGGGCTCGTCATCGACCTCTCAGGCATGAACTCGATCGAGATCGATGAGGAGGAACGCTCCGCCTGGGTCGGAACCGGGGCAACGGCCGCGCAGTACACGGTCGCCACCGGCGAGCACGGGCGCGTCACCGGCCTTGGCGACGCAGGTTCGGTCGGGATCGGTGGCATCACCCTCGCCGGTGGCATCGGATTCCTGGCCCGCAGGAACGGATTGACCATCGACGATCTGCTGGCGGCCGAGGTGGTCACCGCCGACGGTGAGGTGGTTCAGGCGAGCGAGAAGTCCGAGCCCGAGCTGTTCTGGGCGATCCGCGGGGGCGAGTCGAACTTCGGCGTCGCAACTCGGCTCCAGCTGCGACTGCACGAGATCTCGGAGATCGTCGGCGGGATGCTGATCCTCCCGGCCACCCCGGAGACGATCACCGGCTTTCTCGAGGCGGCTGATGCGGCCCCCGAGGAGCTCTCGACCATCGCGAACATCATGATCGCGCCGCCGATGCCGTTCCTTCCGGAGGCGGCGCACGGCAAGCCGGTCGTCATGGCTCTGATGGCCTACGTCGGCCCACCCGATCAGGCCGAGGGCGTGATCGCTCCCTTCCGCGCCCTCGCTGAGCCGCTCGCCGACATGCTGCGGCCGATGCGCTACCCAGAGCTCTACGAGGGCCCGGAACAGGAGCCTCAGTTCGGGGCCGGCACGAATTTCTTCGCCGACTCGCTCGATGCGGAAGCCGCGGAGGGGATCCTCGAGTGGCTGCCCAAGTCGACAGCGCCGATGAGGGCCGTCCAGATCCGGGTCCTCGGAGGAGCGATGGCCCGGACGCCGAACGATGCAACGGCTTTCGCCCACCGCGATGGAGGCATGCTCGTGAACGTCGCGGCGATGTATATGGACCCTGCCGAGAAGGAGACCCACGACGGCTGGGTCGAGGGTATTGCCCGCGCCCTGGGCAAGAACGGCGCGGGCGGGTACGTCGGCTTCCTCGGCGACGACGACGAGGAGACCATCCGCGCGGCCTATCCGGGCGGAAACTGGGAGCGGCTCCGCGGCCTGAAGCGCCGCTACGACCCGGACAACCTCTTCCGCCTAAACCACAACATCCCGCCGGCTGACGGGTGAGCCCGCTTTCGTGGTCTCAGAGCCAGCTGATCCCGGCACGCTCGGACACGTCCGCGTAGGCGTCCGGTCCGAGGGTGCCGTTCCGCTCGGCTTCGGCGAGGTCGCGGAAGAACTGCTCGAAGCCGCCCGGGGTGAGCACGACCAGCTCGCGGCCGACTCCCGGTTCGACCCGGCGCTGGGCGTGGGGGACGCCCCGCGGGGCGAAGATCGCCTCGCCCGGCCCGAGCGTGAACTCCCGCCCGCCGAGCGTGATGATGTGCTCGCCCTCGACGATGTAGAAGAGCTCGTCCTCGCGGCTGTGGACGTGCAACGGGGTGTCGACCATGGGCGGGACCTCCTCGAGGACCGTCATCGCTCCGCCGGAGTCCTCGGCGCTCACCCGGATCACGACGGTCACGTCGCCGAAGACGAGCTTCTCTTCGCGCGGATGCTCGCTCGTTCCCTCTCCCACGAGGGGGACGATAAAGACGTAGGGTGCGCCCCATGCTCGACCACGTCGGGATCAACGTCTCCGAGTACGAGCGCAGCCGCGACTTCTACTCCAGGGCGCTCGAGCCCCTCGGCTACTCGCTGCTGATGGAGCCGGCGGAGCGGCACGGGGCTTTCGTGCGCGATCCGGACGGCAACAACATCGAGGTCGTCTACCACAAGCCCGAGTAGCGGGCGCGAGGGCTCGCTGAGGGCGCGATGAGTTTGCGGGCTTCGGGACGTCTGTAGGTCGAGTCGCTGAAAGGAGCCGGATGCAGGTCCGAACGCGCATGTGCACCAGCCTCGACGGCTACATCTCCAACGCCGACGGTCTGCCGGTGCAGCTCTCCGATCCTGAATTCGATCCCGAGGCCTACGGATTCGTCGAGCTCCAGGCGAACAGCGACGCGGTGCTGATGGGACACACGACGCTAATGCCGGCCCTCGAGGTCGCCGACCAATGGCCGTGGTCGGACGTCGACGTGTTCGTGCTCGCGTCGGAGCGCCCAGCCGGGACTCCCGATGACGTCTTGATCGAGAGCGATCCCGAGCGGCTGCTGGAGCGCGTCCGCGAGGCCAATCGCGGCGGCGACGTTCATTTGATCGGCGGCCCCACCACGATCGAGACCTACCGGCAGCGCGGGGCGATCGATGAGTTCGGATTGGTCGTCCTCCCGATCTTGGCCGGTGAGGGGATGCAGCTCACTCCCTCCCTCCGGACCGACGAGAGGCTGACGCTGAAGAGCGAGCGGGTTCTCCCGCACGGCGCCGTCGAGCTCCTCTACGAGAGCCCCTGAGATGGCCGAGCTGATCGAGGAATTGCGCGGAGCGCTGACGGGCGACGTCCTCGAGCCGTCCGACCGCGAATACGAGCGGGCCCGCCTCAGTTTCAACCTGCTGATCGACCGGCGACCCGCGGCGATCGCGCGGTGCGTCGACGCCGACGACGTGGCTGTCGCACTCGCCTTTGCGCAGTCGAATGACCTCGAGATCGCCGTGCGAGGCGGCGGCCACAACCCGGCCGGGCACTGCGCGGTGGACGACGGGCTGGTGATCGACCTCTCGCGGATGCGGGAGATCGAGGTCGATCCCGAGGCGGGCATCGCCCGCTCTGGCGGAGGCGCCACCTGGCTCGACTTCGACGCGGCCACCCAGCAGCACGGTCTCGTCACGCCCGGCGGCGTGGTCGGATCGACCGGCGTCACCGGACTCACCCTCGGCGGCGGCATCGGCCACCTCACCGCCCAGCACGGTCTCACCTGCGACAACCTGATCGGCGCGGAGGTCGTCACTCCGGCCGGCGAGGTCGTCCGTGCGGGCACGGAGGGAGATCCGGAGCTGCTCTGGGGGCTGCGTGGGGGAGGGGGCAACTTCGGCGTAGTGACCCGGGCCGAGTTCCGGCTCCACCCGCTGGAGCGCGTCGTCGGCGGCCGCCTTCGCTACGAGGGCGAGTCGGTGCGCGACGCCCTCCGCGCTTTCCGGGACATCGACGGCTGGGCCGGCAATGACTTCGCCTGCCAGTCGCAGCTCGTCATCGGCGAGTCAATGGAGGCCGCGCTCGTGGTGCTCCCCTGCTGGACGGGCGAGGGGAGCGAGCCCAAGGAGCTCGAGGCTCTGCGTTCGGCGCCAGGGCTCGTCGACGACACGGTCCATCCGCGGAGCTTCCTCGAGCAGCAGAAGGAGTTCGACCCGGCCTACGGCGTCGACCGGAACTACTGGAAGGGCCACTTCGTCCACGAGTTCCCGGATGAGCTGATCGATGCTCTTGTCGAGAGCCTGACCGCTCTCGGCCGCCCTCCCGGCGAGATCCTGTTCGAGTCGCTTCGCGGCGCCCCCAAGGACGTCGATCCCGACAGCGCCGCCCTCGGCTATCGAGACGCCGCCTTCAATATCAGCGTGATGGCGAACTGGACCGATCCCACCCAAGACGAAGAGGGCATCGCCTGGGCCCGCGAGACCGCCGCCGCGATCGAGCCCTGGTCAGTGAGCGGCGGCTACGCGAACTACATGCAGGCCGACGAGCCCCTCGACCGCGTGCGCGCCGCCTTCGGGCCCAAGAACTTCGAGCGCCTCCGGGCGCTGAAGTCCCGCTACGACGCAGACAACGTCCTGCGCAGGAACCAAAACATCCCGCCCTTGCCCTGAACAGGGTACGGTGGTCCGAGAGCTGGATCTTCCCGATCCGCCTCGACTCCTAGGGAAGGAACCCGATGCGAACTGCTCGCGTAGTGGGGCTGGCGACGATGACCTGCGCCGCCCTCGCTCTCCTTGCCGGCTCGACCTCGGCCAAGGACCCGAAGTGGGTCGGTCCGGTCAACCAGCCGCCGGGGGGTGGGACATTCGGACAGGCCACCATCGAGCTCAAGGTCCATTTCGGGCGCAAGACGCACGGCAGCAAGAAGTTCGTGCCGAAGTCGCTCATGGCGAAGTTGACCAACGTCTACTACACGTGTGCCGACGGCCAGATCTACTACCCGTCCGTGGGTGGCGGAGATGCATCGACGAGCACGCACATCTCTTTCGAGGAGACGATCTTCGTCAAGAAAAACAAGAAGTTCGGGGTGACTGACAGCAGCAGCGGCGACACCGACAGCGGCAGCCTGAGCATCACGGGCAAGTTCCACGGCCGCACCGCAAGCGGCACGATCCACATGGAGAACCACCGCAACGACGGATCCAACCACGGTGACTACCTCACCTGCGACAGCGGCGTCTTGAGCTGGACGGCGTCGGCGCCTTAGCCCAGCTGGGATCAGAGCCCGAGCCCGCGCACGCCGGACTCGCCCCAGCCAAGGTGGTGCGCGAGCTCATGCTTCACCACCCGCTCGACCTGCGCCCGAAGCAGGTCCGGGTCGTGCCCGAAGTCGCGCTCCAGGGTGTCCTGGTAGATCACGATGCGGTCGGGATAGATGTCGCGCGCGACGGTGCCGCCCATGTACATCCCATAGGCGCGGTGCTCATGCCCGAGGTTCGAGATCACCACCGGCGTGTCCTCCAGCAGCGCCTGGAAATCCGGCGGGAGATCGTCGATCGCCTCGATCACCAGCAGATCGAACTCGCTCGGCGGATAGTCGGGAGCCGGCATGGCGGCGAGCGCCTCACTCCTGTCGACGAGCTTCCGGAACTCGGGCTCGGGCATCTCCCTGCCGATTGCCATTGTCGTCGCCCACGCAGTGATCAGCACGATCGCGACCGCCCCGACCACGATCGTCATCAGCCCGCCGAGGTGGGCGAATGACGGCGGGTTGAAGAACATGAGGAGGCACCCGGCGATGAAGGCGGCGAAGGCCGTGGCCCGCAGCGGAGGAACGAGGATCTCCCTCATGCACTGAGGTTAGGGAGTGCCCCCGGGGGGCCTAGCTTTTCTACGGCTTGAGCTTCCGCCCGGTCGTGAACAGCCACTGGCTCCAAGCCAGCAGCGCCAGGCACATCGCCGCGACCACCGCGAAGGCGATCCAGGGGCTGACATCGGAGACGCCGAGGAAGCCGTAACGGATCGTCTCCACGACGTAGAAGAGCGGATTGACGTGGGAGAGCTGCTCCCAGGGGGAGCCGAGGCGCGAGACCGAGTAGAAGACGCCGCCGAGGAAGGTGAGGGGGAGGATGACGATGTTGTTGATGAAGCTCGTGTGGTCGAAGGTCTCGGCGTAGATGCCGACGATCGTGCCAAGGGCCCCGAAGCCGACGACCAGGAGGAGGACGGCGATCACGAGGAAAGCCGGCTGGTTGACCGGCGCGCCGGTGATCGGGATCGCAAGGGCCGCGAGCCCGACACCGATGATCAGTGCGCGGAAGGCGCCGCCGATCAGATAGCCGATGTTGACCTGCCAGTGGTAGATCGGCGCGGCGAGAACATCGTCGATGAAGCGGTCGTTCCGGCCCTGAAAGATCGTGCTCGCGTTGTTGGAGTAGGCGGCCTGCGCCATCGCCATCGCGACCAGGCCGGGGACGATGAACTCGTCGTAGTCGAAGCCCTGCACCTGCTTGATCCGGCCGCCGAGGGAGAGGCCGAAGACGACGATGAAGAGCAGGGAGGAGATGACCGGGGCGAGCGTGGTCTGAGTCCACAGGCGCAGGACGCGGTGGCACTCGCGGCGCGAGAGCCAGAGGAAGCCCTGCCAGGGGTTCGCCTCGACGTGTTCGCTCATCGCAAACACAGTAGCCGTGGCCCCGCGTCCGCTACGTAGCCGCGCCGGTGAGGAGGACGGCGATCCGCTCCCCGGTGAGCGTCTCGGGGTGCCGAGCCAGGGCCGCGACCCCCGCGGCCCCGGCCGGCTCCACCAGCACGCCCAACGAATCAGCGACCAGCGCCATCGCGGCCCGGAGTTCATCGTCATCCACAAGCACCACGTCGTCGACGAGTTCCAGGACTCGCTCCAGCGACTCAGGCACCGGATCCGTGATCGCGAGTGTTCCGGCGATCGTCCCCTCGCCGGCGACCGAGACCGGCCGTCGGGCCGCGAAGCTCTGCGCCATGGCGGGGGCGCCGGTCGCGCACACGCCCACGACTCTGGTGTCCGGCCGGCGCGATTTCAGCCAGCGGGCGACGCCGGTGATCAGCGCTCCGTCGCCCAGCTGTATCGCGGCGGTGTCGATCGGATCCTTCGCAGCCAGCTCGACGCCGATCGTCCCGGCGCCCTCGGCAATGGCGGGTTCCAGCCCGTCGACCACCAGGTAGCGGCGCTCGCCGTCGGCGGCATATTCGCGGGCGGCCGATTCGGGGCGCTCGTCCACCTCGACCTCGGCGCCGAGCGCCCGCATGCGGGCGACCTTCCCTTTCGGGGCGTCGGGCCCGACGAAGATCTGGACCGGCGCACCCCGGTCCCGGGCCGCGTACGCAAGCCCCTGCCCGAAGTTGCCCGCGGTCTCACAGACCCAGGTGAGGGAGGGATCGAGCTCCCGTGCCAGCAGTGAAGTGCCGCGCCCCTTGAAGCTGCCGATCGGGTTGAGGGTCTCGACCTTGACCACGACTTCACGCCCCAACTCCTCGGAGAGCCGCTCATTGACGAACTGAGGGGTGTCGAGGAACACCGGATCGATCTCGGCGACGGCCGCCTCGATTCGCGTCAGGGAGAGATCCATATTTCGCTCGCGCCACCCCGCGACGTCAGGTCTGCCGGTGTGAGACCACGTTGACCATCGTGCCTCCCGGCTCGCGCAGCATGAACCGGCGGAGGCCCCAGTCCTCGTCGCGCAGCGGGTAGGCGATCTCGTAGCCCAGGTCGATGGCACGGGCGTGGACGGCGTCCACGTCATTGACCCCGACCGAGATTCCCGGTGCCGCCGGGTCGTCGTTCGAGATGATCGTTACCTGGGCCGCCGGATTGTCAGGTGAGGCGACGGTCACCCAGCCCAGATCCATTGTGGGCTCGAAGCCCAGCAGCCGTACGAAGAAATCCTGTGTTTCGTCTGGCCGCTCCGAGCGCAGGTTGGGCACTGCCCTCGAGATCAACGGTCCTCCACTGCCTCGAACCCCAGTGCGGCGGTGTCGATCGCCTCGAACGGCTCCAGCAGCGACCTGACGACCTCCACGTTGCGCTCGGACATAGGATCGGATTGTGACTCGCGAGGACGTCGACCGCTGGCTCGCCGACTACGTCGAGGCGTGGAAGACCTACGACCCCGACCAGATCGCGGCGCTCTTCACCGAGGACATCGCCTATCGCTACCACCCCCACGACGACCCGATTGAGGGCCGCGACGACGTGATCAAGGCGTGGCGGGCCGAGGGTGACCACCCGGAGGCCGGCACACGCGACGAGCCCGGCACCTACGAGGCCGAGTACCGCTGCCTCGCCGTCGACGATGACGTAGCGGTCGCCACGGGGGAGAGCTCCTACAAGGAGTCGGCGGACGGCCCGGTCGTCCGGGTCTACGACAACTGCTTCGTGATGCGGTTCGCCCCCGACGGCCGCTGCCGCGAATTCACCGAGTGGTTCATGCAGAGGAAGAGCCCGTAGGGGCGACCGATCCCAACGCTCTCGGCCGCCCGACGGGTTGCATCTACATCCGCCGGCCGTCGACCGCGATGTAGTTGGCGGCGCTCCCGTTCGGATTGACGAGGATCACCGGCGACAAACAGGTCGAGGGGACGTCGAACGACTCGTCCCTGATCCCCGCGTCACCATCACGGCTGATCGGCACCTGCCCGGTCGTCTCCGCGGCCATCGTGTCCAAGTCGGCGCCGCAGTAGAGACAGGCGCTGATCGTGTTGACCGGCCCCGGGGTGCCGTTCCCAGGGGCGACGCCGTGGAACATCGGGTCGGTGGTCAATGAATTCGCTTCTGTAGTTGCTGGCCTACTCCCCAAAGGAGCTACGGGCGAGGGCACGGATAGGTTTGCTCGTAGAGTTCGGACGCTCTCACCTGGGGCCTGAACGTGCGAATCGTCCTCAACATCATCTGGCTTGTCTTCGCCGGCCTGTGGGCCACGATTCTCTGGTGCCTCGCCGGGATCGTGATGTGCGTACTGATCATCACGATCCCCTTCGGAATCCAGGCCTTCAAGATCGCGAGCTTCACCATCTGGCCCTTCGGCCGCACCCTCGTGAAGCGGCCCGAGGCGGGAGCCGCCTCGGCGATCGGGAACGTGATCTGGTTCGTGCTCGCAGGCTGGTGGCTGGCGATCGCGCACCTGATGACGTCGGTCCTCCTCGCGATCACGATCATCGGCATCCCGCTCGCCCTGGCAAACCTGAAGCTTGTGATGGTGTCATTGCTGCCCTTCGGGCGAGAAGTAGTGCCCATCAGCGAGGCAAGAGCTGACGCCCGCGAGGGGCAGAACATCGACTTCGGTTCGCTCTAGCTCTCCGTTTCGGAGAAGGCGGTTAGGCCGGGGACTCCTCGACCTCGCGCCGACCGCCGGTTCCGCCGCGTGGATAGTGTGACCCGGTGAGCGCGAAGCGTGGGATCTTCCTCCCGCCGTTCGACGAGCTGGTCGACCCCAGAACCCTGGTGGAGCTCGCGCAGGCCGCGGAGGAGCGGGGCTGGGACGGATTCTTCCTCTGGGACCACATCGCATACCGAGCGCCCGTGCGAGCAATCGCCGACCCCTCGGTTGCGCTGGGGGCGATCGCCAACGCGACGGAGAATCTGCGGCTTGGGCCGATGGTCACCCCGCTTTCGCGGCGGCGTGTGCAGAAAGTGGCCCGGGAGACGGTGACGCTGGACCGCCTCAGCGACGGGCGCCTGACGTTCGGAGTCGGGCTCGGCGGCGCGGAGGACATCGAGCTGGAGCCGTTCGGGGAGGAGGTCGACGCACGCAAGCGGGCGCAGATCCTCGACGAAGGCCTGGTGAGGCTGACCGCGTTTTGGGCCGGCGAGTTTGAGCCCCGTCCCGTCCAGGAGCCGCGCATCCCCGTCTGGGTGGCGGGTCGCTGGCCGAACCGGCGACCCGTGAAGCGCGCAGCCTGCTGGGATGGCCTATTCGTGATCGATCTTGCCGGGCAACCGGACGCGCTCGAGGAGCTCGCGAATGAGGTTCGCGACCTGCGCGCCGGAAATGACGATCCCTTCGATCTCGTCGTGGAGATCCCCCCCGGCGACGACGCCGCTCCATGGGAGGCCGCGGGCGCGACCTGGATCCTCACCGACTTCGATTCACTTCAGCCCCGGCTCGCTGACGTGCGCGACGCGATCGACGCCGGCCCGAGCTGAGGCGACGGTCTTCATGTAGACGTCCTCTAGGGTGGCGGCGTCGAAGGTCTCCTTGAGCCCGGCAGCGGTGTCGCGGGCCATGATCCGCCCGTCTCCGATCAGAGCGATCTCCTCGCAGAGTGCCTCGGCCTCCTCGAGGTAGTGGGTGGTGAGCAGGATCGTCGTCCCGCGTTCGTGCAGGCGGCGGATATAGCGCCAGAGCTCGTGGCGGAGCTCGAGGTCGACGCCCGCGGTCGGTTCGTCGAGGATCACGAGGCGCGGCTCGTGCAGGAGCGCGCGGGCGAGCAGCAGGCGGCGGCGCATCCCGCCGGAGAGCTTGGGCGCGCGCACGTCGCGCTTGGCGCGCAGGTCGAAGACGTCGATCATCTCCTCGGCGCGCTCGGAGGCCGCCTCGCCGCTCATTCCGTAGTAGCCGCCGTGGTAGACGAGGGTCTCGAAGACGGTCAGGAAGCGGTCTAGGTTGGGTTCCTGCTCGGCGATCCCGATCAGCCGGCGCGCCTCCATCGAATCGCCGGGATGGCCGAACACCGTGATCTCGCCGTCGGTAAGCCGCAGCAGGTTGCAGACCGCGCTGATCAGCGTGGTCTTGCCGGCCCCGTTCGGTCCGAGCAGGCCGAAGAAGCTGCCGGCCGGCACCTCGAGGTCGAGGGCGTCGAGGGCGAGGGTGCCGTCGTCGTAGCGCTTGGTCAGTTGGCGCAACTGGAGGGCAGGTGTCACCCCTCCATGATTGCGATTCGCCGGAGCGGGCCCCTCGGAGGCGCCTCAGCTCGCCTGGTTCGGCTGGATGACCTCCAGCAGCGACACCTCGTAGCGCTCCACCGACGCGGTCTCACCGGGCCCGGTGACCTCCTCGCGCACACGGGTCGCCTCGTCCTCGCTCGCCTGCATCGCATCGTCGTCCTCCCAGATGGAGATCACGACGATGGTTCCGTTCTCCCGGTCGGTGAGGAAGACGACGCCCTTCATCTCATCGGTCTGCCCCGGCTCCGTCGGCAGCACCCGCCTCTTCGTCCGCAGGTTCTCGTCGATGTTCTCCGGTGCGACCTCGTAGCGGGTTACGCGGGCGTGCATTCAGACCTCCTGTCGGCTCGGACTCTCGCCAGTCTTACACGGTCTGAGCGTCGGTTCGGCGCATAGGGTCCGGCCATGGCCGTGATCCTCTCCTTCGGCTCCGCCGCGGTTTTCGCGCTGGGGATCGTGCTGCAGCAGCGGGTCGTGATGGACGCGCTGGAGGCGAAGGAGGCGAGCGCCGGACTGCTCTTCCGGCTGATCCAGCACCCGGTCTGGCTGGGTGGAATCGCCGCGTACGGAATCGCTTTCGGCATGCAGGCGGCCGCGCTCGGCGACGGTCGGCTGGTCGTGGTGCAGCCGATCCTCGCGACGACGATCGTGTTCGCGCTGCCGCTCGGCGTCTGGCTCTCGGCGCAGCGAGTCACGAGGCGAGACGTCACCGCCGCCTTCGTGGTCACCGCAGGCCTCGCCCTCTTCCTGGTGTTGGCGGATCCCTCCGGCGGGCGCGAGGACGCGCCGCTTGGCGAGTGGGTCGTCGCCGGGGCGGTGGTGATCGGCGTCGCCGCCGGGCTGACCGTCGCGGGGCTTGCCCGCGCGGGGCGCTCCGGGCAGCTTTCCTCGGGACGGCATCCGGCCTGCTCTTCGGCCTGGTCTCGGGCCTGACCAAGGGCGCCGTCGAGGTCCTCCAGAACGACGGAGTCGGCGTGCTCGCCAACTGGCACCTCCATGCCCTGATGGGTCGTCGGGTTCGCAAGGATGACCATCACCCAGCTCTCCCTGGGGACCGGGATCCTGCCGCCGGCGGTCGCCACCAGCTCGATCTTCAAACGCGGCGGTGAGCGTGGTCCTCGGCCTCACCCTGTTCGAGGAGCAGGTCCATCACTCGACCGCCGGCCGGATCGGATCCGTGCTCGCCTTGCTCGCGATGTTCGCCGGGATCGCCGCGCTCGCGCTGAGCAAGCGCGAATAGGGTGGCAATCGCCGTTCTTGCGATGCTTGCTTTGTGCGCCTCTTTAAACGCCGCGATCTGACCGGTTCATGAGCCAGAACGGGCGCCAACGCGTGGTGGTGATCGGTGGGGGCTTCGGCGGCCTGCAGGCCGTCGCACACCTGCGCCGCGCACCGGTCGAGGTCACGCTGATCGACCGGCGGAATTTCCACCTCTTCCAGCCGCTCACCTACCAGGTGGCGACGGGAGCGCTCTCGGCGGAGGAGGTCGCGTACCCGCTGCGGGCGATCTTCAAGCGCAGCCGGAACGTCCGGGTGCTGCTGGGGGAGGTAGACGGCTTCGACCTCGAGGGCCGCACCGTGCACGTCGAGCCCAAGGCCGGTGAGACCGAGCCGTTCACGGTCCCGTACGACACGCTGATCGTGGCCGGCGGCTCCCACTACTCCTACTTCGGCCACGACGAGTGGAAGGAGGTCGCGCCGGAGGTCAAGTCGCTCGAGAGCGCCCTGTCGGTGCGGGCGCACATCCTGAGCGCTTTCGAGGCTGCCGAGCTCGAGCCGGACGAGGAACGGCGACGGGCCTGGCTCACCTTCGTCGTGGTGGGCGCCGGCCCGACCGGAGTCGAGATGGCCGGTCAGATCGGGGAGCTCGCCCGCGACACGCTGCGGCGTGATTACCGCTCGATCGATCCCACGGAGGCCAGCGTCCTCCTCGTCGAAATCGCGGACCGTGTCCTCACCAGCTTCCCGCCGTCTCTCTCGGAGAGGGCCGCCCGCGCGCTCGAGCACCTCGGTGTTACGCCCGTGCTCAACCACAGGGTGGTGGAGATGGACGAGCACAGTGTCACCATCGAGGCCGAGCACCACGGCCGGGAACGCGTCCCTGCCCGCACCGTGATCTGGGCCGCCGGGGTGACCGCCTCCTCGCTGGCGAGACGCCTCGCGGAGCGGACGGGAGCCGACATCGACAGGGCGGGCCGCGTGTCCGTGGCCCCCGACCTGACCCTGCCCGGCCACCCCGAGGTGTTCGCGCTCGGCGACATGGTTCGGGTGCTCGACGAGCATGGTGAGCCGCAGCCGCTGATGGGCGTCGCGCCGGTTGCCATGCAGGAGGGTCGCTACGCAGCCAGGGTGGTCAAGGCTCGGCTGCGTGACCGGGAGTACAAGCCGTTCCACTACCGCGACAAGGGCAACCTCGCGACCATCGGCCGGGCTCGCGCGGTGGCAGACCTCCACGTGGTGAAGCTGAGCGGGTTCCCGGCCTGGGTCACCTGGCTGGTAGTGCACATCTTCTACCTGATCGGATTCCAGAACCGGATCCTCGTGATGACCCGCTGGGCGTTCAGCTTCCTCACCCGCGGGCGAGGCGGTCGCGTGATCGAGGAGTTCGGGCAGGACCGGGTAGGGTCGCCCGCATGGGAGCCGACCGGAAGGAGCTCGCCCGAGAGCTCTACGAGGCCTTCTCCGCCGGAGACCGCGACTTCTTCGAGAGGCACCTCGCATCCGAGCTGACCTTCTCGAGCCCGACGGACCCCAAGCTCGATCGCGCCGGCTTCTTCGAGCGCTGCTGGCCCGGGGCGGGGCAGAGCCAGGGCATCGACATCATCCGACTGATCGAGTCGGGGGACGAGGTGGTCGTCACCTACGAGCTGAAGCGCCCGGACGCCAGCGGTGGCCGCAACACCGAGGTCCTCACCTTCGACGGCGACCGGGTGAAGCAGATCGAGGTCTACTTCGGTTGGGACCTCTAGGGCCGGGCGGCTAACTTTTCGCCTGTGGGAGGAAGAGAGACCTTGATCTACCGCAGCCCGGAACCCGACATCGAGATCCCGGACGTGACGCTGACCGAGCACGTGCTCGGCGGCACGGCGGCGCGTGGTGACCATCCGGCCTTCATCGAGGGCGCGGGTGGCCCGGTGACCACCTACGCGGAGCTCGCGCAGCAGGTGGATGCGGTCGCCGCCCTGCTGCAGTCCAGGGGCATCGGCAAGGGCGACGTGGTCGGGCTGGTCGGGCCGAACACGCCTGGGTGGGGGATCGCCTACCACGCGATTCTCCGCGCGGGCGCCGTGGTGACGCCGATGTACGCGCTGCTCACGCCGGGTGAGATCGAGCGCCAGATGGCGAACTCCGAGGCCAAGCTGCTGATCGACGATCCACCGGGATTCGTCGCCGAGGCCGAGGCGGGCAGCGCGCCCGACGCGGTGGAGGTGGATCCCGAGGACCTCGCCGTGCTGCCGTACTCAAGCGGCACGACAGGCCTGATGAAGGGCGTGATGCTGACCCATCGCAACCTGGTGGCGAACATCGAGCAGGCCTGGAACTCGATGCCAGTGAACGACGAGGACGTCCTGGTCGGGCTGATGCCGTTCTTCCACATCTACGGCCAGACGGTCGTGCTCAACATGGGTCTCGCGAAGGGCTCGACGATCGTGACGATGCCGCGCTTCGACCTCGATGAGCTGCTCGAGATCGTCGAGAGGCACGGCGTCACCTGGCTGCACATCGCCCCTCCCATCGTGCTTGCGTTCGCCACCGCGCCGCAGATCGAGGAGCGCGACACCTCGCAGCTGAAGATGGTGATCTCCGGCGCCGCGCCCCTCGACGCGGACCTCGCACAGCGCGCCGAAGAGCGGATCGGCGCCCCGATCAGGCAGGGCTACGGGATGACCGAGCTCAGCCCGGTGAGCCACAAGAGCAGGCTCGCCAGGATCGAGGAGACGCCGCGCGGGAGCATCGGAGCGCTGATCCCCAACACCGAGGCGCGCCTGGTCGATCCGGAGACCGGCGAGGACGTCCCCGAGGGCGAGGAGGGCGAGATCTGGATTCGCGGCCCCCAGGTGATGCGGGGCTATCTCAACAACGACGAGGCGACCGCCGAGGCCCTTGTCGGCGACGACTGGATTCGGACTGGCGACATCGGGCGGGTCGATGAGAACGGGTTCTTCTACATCGTCGACCGGCTCAAGGAGCTGATCAAGTACAAGGGCCACCAGGTGCCGCCGGCCGAGCTCGAGGCGGTGTTGGTCTCGCACCCCAAGGTGAAGGACGCCGGCGTCATCGGGATGCGGACCGAGGAAGGGGAGGAGGCACCGATGGGCTGCGTCGTCGTTGAGGGGGACGTTGGGGGCGACGAGCTCCTCGCATACGTGGCCGAGCGAGTCGCTCCGTACAAGAAGCTGCGCCGCATCGAGTTCGTCGACGAGGTCCCGAAGTCGGCCTCCGGCAAGATCCTCCGCCGCGTGCTGCGTGAGCAGTATGGCGATGCGAAGATCGGCGCCTCCTAGACCCGCTCCGACTCAGAGAACCGCGAGCGGACGGGGGCCGGCGGCATCGGCTGGCTTTCGGGCGCGCCGGCCGGGCGAATCGCCGAGAATTGTGCTGTGACCGACCTGCAGATCCTGCTGGCCGCACTGTTCATCTCGGCCGCGCTGCTGAACTCGATCGCCAACTGGCTCAACGTTCCGTACCCGATCCCGCTGGTGCTCGGCGGGCTGGTTCTGGGCCTCATTCCCGGGATGCCGGACATCAGGCTCGACCCGGACCTCGTCCTGCTCATCTTCCTGCCGCCGCTGCTCTACGCGTCCGCCTTCTTCTACGACCTGCGCGCCCTGCGGGACGACGCTCGTGTCATTGCGCTGAACTCGATCGGGCTGACTCTGGCGACGGCGGCGGTTGTCGGGGTGGTCGCTCACGAGGTGATCGACCTGCCCTGGGCTGTCTCGTTCGCGCTCGGTGCGATCGTCTCACCGACCGACCCGGCGGCCGCGACATCGATCATGCGGCGGGTCGGTGCGCCGCGCCGGATGGTCAACGTCCTCGAGGGCGAGAGTCTGATCAACGACGCGGCCGCGCTCGTCACCTACAAGGTGGCAGTCGCGGCTGCGATCGGGGAGGGCGTCTCGGCGTCGCACACGGGCCTCCAGTTTCTCGGCGATGCCGCCGGCGGCCTGGCGATCGGACTTGCGGTCGGCTGGGGGATCGCGGAAATCCGCAAGCGGGTGAACGATGTCAACACCGAGCTGACGATCTCGCTGTTCAGTGCCTATGGGGCCTTCATCCCCGCTGATCAGCTGGGGGTCTCCGGAGTCCTTGCCGTTGTCGCGGCCGGCTTGGTTCTGGGCTTCAGGGCTCCAGAGATCGCCTCCCCAGAGAGCCGGATGCAGGGTTTCGCCATGTGGTCGATCCTCACCTTCCTGCTGAATGCCGCGCTGTTCATCCTGATCGGCCTGCAGCTGCCCAACATCGTCGATGGTTTGAGCGGTCAGCCCGCCGCCCAGGTCGTTGGCTATGCCGCCGTGGTCTGCGGGGCGGTGATCGCGATGCGATTCGTCTGGACCAACGTGATGACCGTGGTCATTCGGACTCTCGACCGGAGGCCCTCGCAGCGCGCCAGGCGCAGTACCTGGCAACAGAGGGTCATCGGCTCTTGGGCGGGGATGAGGGGCTCTGTCTCGCTCGCGGCCGCGCTCGCGCTGCCCCTCCAGACCAACAACGGCGACCCCTTCCCGGGACGCGACCTGATCCAGTTCATCACCTTCTCCCTGATCCTGGTGACCGTCGTGGGCCAGGGACTGACCCTCCCATGGCTGATCCGTCGACTGGGAGTGACCGAGGACGGCGTCGACGAGGAGAACGAGGAGCTCAAGGCGCGTCTGGTGATCGCGCGCGCAGCCCTCAACCGGGTGGACGAGCTCGAGGGGGAGGACTGGACCCAGGAGGACACCATTGAACGCCTCCGCGCGCTCTACAACTTCCGGCAGCGGCGCTTCAAGGCCCGGGCGGGAAAGCTCGACGGTCCCGACGCCGACGGCTTGGAGGACCGCTCGCTCGCCTACCAGCGGTTGATGCACGAGATCTATGCCGTGCAACGGGCCGAGCTCGTGCGACTCCGGAACGAGCGGCGGATCAGCTCTGACGTAATGCGCCGAGTCGAGCGCGAGCTCGACCTGGAGGAGCAGCGCCTCGAGGTCTAGTCCCCTGGAGAGAGGACGTGCCCGACCGCGGGGTCGGACCTGCCGTCCAGCATCTCGCGGTAGATCCGCTCGATGTCCTCCGGCCCGGAGCCGTGCTCGACGCGCAGCCAGCCGCGGGCCCAGTCGGCGTACTCACGCCAGGCGTCGGCCAGCCGCTGGTTGACGCCCTCGCGCCCCCAGTCCTCGGTGCGCTTCTTGAGGCGATCGGGGGCGAAGAAGAAGACGGGGCTCGGGCCGGCGAGCTCCGAGCCGCCGCCGAGGTCCTCGCGGTGGGTGATGCCCACCGCCGCCGAGTGCTTCAGCTCGTCGCCGAAGTGCCCATGGACGGCGCTCCGGACCTTGGCGTCGCCCGACATGTCGACGTAGACGGACGGCTTGCGGTCGAGCGAGTCGATCTCCTCATAAGGCACCACGCGGTCATAGACGCCGAGCGACTGGGTGAACTCGACATTCCGCGGTGATGTGAGACCGACCACCTCGATGCCGTCCCGCCGGTGCAGCAGGTGGGCGAGCGCGGAGGAGGTGCGGCTCGAGGCGCTCGAGAGGATCGCCGAGGAGGCCCCGAACATGCCCTCGTCGTCGAGGAAGTCGTCGATCAGGAACGAGGTGAAGTAGAGGGGCCAGAGGAGGATCTCGTAGTCCTCGTTCTCCTCCTCGTACATCTCGTTTCCGTCGGCGCGGAGGTAGCGGTTGTAGGCGGCCGGGAGCTCCTGCCGATGTGGGGTTGCATCGACGAAGTCCGTCTCGCTCGGGCGATCGGGCCGCACGACGAGGTGGCTGGCCGAAGGGAAGTAGCCGTAGACCCGCGTCCCCTCGGGAACCCCATCGGCCTGGCTCGCGATCACATTCGCGTAGCCCCAGACAGGCATGTGCCCCCAGGGATCCTCGGCGGGGAAGAACTTCCAGTAGTTCATCGCGTCGCCCATCACCAGGTAGGTGATGTTGTTGGTGGTGAGGCCGAAGAGATCGATGCCGAGGAGGACCTCACCGGTCTCGAGCTCGGGCGCCGCGCCATCGACGAAGCGGGTCTGGTGCATGTCGTCTTTGCGAACCTGGAAGTCGATGCGGGGAGCTTATTTGGCTGCGGGCGCCCGGCGCTTCCGCTTCGCCGCCAGGAGAGCTCGATCGGCGGCGTCGTGGAGGCTGAGCGCGTCGCCGATATTGGAAGCCACCCCGTAGGACGCCGTAACGGCTCCGTCTCCGAGCCGAGCCTTGGCCAGGGCGCTGGCGAGCCGGTTGGCGGCGATCTTCACTCCGTCGAGCGTCGTCTGGGGCATCAGCACCGCGAACTCGTCGCCGCCGATCCGGAAGGCGTCGTCAGTGAGCCGCGAGGAGCCGATGACGGTCGCGACACCCTGGAGCACCTCGTCGCCCGCCGGGTGCCCGTGGAGGTCGTTCACGGCCTTGAAGCCGTCCAGGTCGAAGAGGCAGAGCCCGAGCGGGTGGCCGTACCGGGCGCTCCTTGCGGCCTCGACGACTCGCCGCTCCTCATATGCCCGGCGGTTGAACAGGCCGGTGAGCGCGTCCGTACGGCCCTCCATGGCCGCGAGCTCGAAGAGCGACGCGTGCGCCAGATGAGCGGAGATGGCGTCGCTCAGCAGGTTGAGCGTCTCGACGTCGGCGGGACCGAAATGGCGCGGCTTCGGCGAGTAGACCTTGAGGACCCCGACCGCCTTCCCGTGATGCTTGAGGGGAACGCAGATCATCGAGCGCAGGTTGACCCTCCTCGATGCCCGGCGGTCGACACGCGGGTCGATCTCCGTGTCCTCGCAGTAGAGGACCTGGTCTCGGTCGAGGGCGAGCCCGGAGAGCGTGCTGCGGCGGTCCATGCGGATGCCGAGGTACGGGGTCGCCTCCCCCGAGGTCACGGCGTAGACCATCTCGTCGCCCTCCGGCAGCTCGATCACGGCGGACGTGGCACCGGTGATCTCCTGTGCTCGCTTGGCGACCAGGTGCATTACCTGATCCATGTCGAGATCCGAGGCGGCGATCTCGCTCTGGGTCTTGATGATCGCCATCAGGCGATCGCGGCTCGCTTCCATGCACTCATTTATTCGGAGGCTGCCGTACTGACTATTAGCCCCTTGGACATACGTCCGTAATGAAAAGTGGGTACAGCGCCAACCAATCCCCGCAAAGAGCGACCTTTGCGCCCGCCCGGGCACGTCACGACTTGAGGTCGAGCCACATCTCCTGGGCGACGGTCCCTTCGGGGAATGCGCGGTCCGGCTCCTCCTTCGTCTGCACGAAACCCGCCGCGTCGTAGATCCGTCTGGCGCTCAACAGGGGGCTGACGGTCGAAAGCATCATCCGCTCGTATCCGCGCTGGCGGGCGAAGGCGATGCAGTGCTCGACCAGCTTGCTGCCCACCCCGTGCCCGCGCGCCGCGCGATCGACAAACATCAGGCGCAGCTGTGCGACTTCGTCGGAGCGCCGCGTGCAGTAGACGGATCCGACGCGCTCGCCGTCGAGCTCGGCGATCCAGGCCGCCTCCCGCTCGGGATCGGGCCCTTTGAGGTAGTCGGCGATCAACCGCGCGATCATGGCGATGAACGGCTCACCCCAGGCCTCCTGATCCTCGAAGAGGTGGGCGTGACGCGCGAGCACCCAGCCGTGGTCGCCGAGCTCGGCCTCGCGAATCTCTATGCGGTCACTAATCCAGAGTGGTCTACCGAATGAAGAGCATCTCTGCGTACTTCGGCAGCGACCAGAGGTCGTCGGGGACGATCTTCTCCAGCCTGTCCGCCGCCTCCCGGACGCGCTCCATCCCCGCGATCTGCTTGTCGCGAGCATGGATTGCGAGGTCCATGCCCTCGATGCCCTCCGGGTACTCGTTGGCGTCGTCGAGCGCCCTGATGGCCTCGACCAGCTCCTCGACCAGCGGGCTGGTCTCCTCGGCGACCGCGCCGATACCGGCCTCGTCGCCGAGGGCGAGGTAGCGCAGCGCGGCGGGAAGGATCATCGTCCGAGCGATCGAGTCAGCGGTCTCGGCCTCGATGTTGGCGCGGATGATGTACTGCTCGAGCCAGACCTCGTAGCGGGACTCCAGCTCGCGCTCGTTGAGCACGCCGTACTTGCTCATCATCGAGACGCTCGTCTCGGCGAGGACCTCGGGCAGGGCGTCGGGCGTGGTCTTCAGGTTCTTCAGACCGCGCTCCTCGGCCTCCCTGTGCCAGGCCTCGTCGTAGTTGTCGCCGTCGAAGACGATCTGCTTGTTCTGCTCGTAAGCGTCCTTGACGACCTCGGTGACCGCGGTGGCGAGGTCGTCCGTGCCCTTGGCCTCGAGCTTGTCCGAGAGGTCGTCGATCGCCTCGGCGACGATCGTGTTCAGCACCGTGTTCGGGAAGGCGAGGGACTGGCTCGACCCGAGGGCGCGGAACTCGAACTTGTTGCCTGTGAAGGCGAACGGCGAGGTCCGGTTCCGGTCGCCGCCATGCATCGGCAGCGGGGGCAGGACGTCGGAGCCGAGTTCGAGGAAGGAGCCCGGGGTGTGCGGGTCGCCGGAGCCGGAGGAGATCGCCTCGAAGACCTTGGTGAGCTCGGCGCCGAGGAAGATCGAGATGATCGCCGGCGGCGCCTCATTGGCGCCGAGACGGTGATCCTGGCCGATCCCGGCCACGGACGCCCGCAGCAGGCCCTGATGCTTGTTGACCGCCTGGATCACGGCCGCGCAGAAGAACAGGAAGTTGATGTTGTCCGCTGGGGTGTCGCCAGGCTCGAGCAGGTTGCTGCCCGTGTCGGTGGCCATCGACCAGTTGTTGTGCTTGCCCGAGCCGTTGACGCCGGCGAAGGGCTTCTCGTGCAGCAGGCAGACGAGGCCGTACTTGCGCGCCACCCGCTGCATGACCTGCATGGTCAGCTGCTGGTGGTCGGAGCCGACGTTCGAGTTCTCGAACACCGGTGCGATCTCGTGCTGAGCCGGGGCGACCTCGTTGTGCCGGGTCTTGATGGGCACGCCGAGCTTCGCGAGCTCGTTCTCGAAGTCCATGATGCAAGCGAGAACGCGCTCGGGGATCGCGCCGAAGTAATGGTCATCGAGCTCGTGACCCTTGGCCGGCTTGGCGCCGAACATGGTCCGGCCGGTGATCACCAGGTCCGGGCGGGCGTAGAAGTAGTTCTCGTCGATCAGGAAGTACTCCTGCTCCGGCCCGACGGTGGTGAAGACGCGCTTCGCCTCGTCAGCCCCGAGGAGATTGAGCGCCCGCATCGCGGACTTCGAGAGGGCGTCCATCGAGCGCAGCAGCGGGGTCTTGGCGTCGAGCGCCTCCCCCGTCCAGGAGACGAAGGCCGTCGGGATGCAGAGCAGCGCCCCGTTCGGGTTCTCGAGGATGAACGCCGGGCTGGTCGGGTCCCATGCGGTGTAGCCGCGGGCTTCGAAGGTATCGCGGATGCCGCCGGTTGGGAAGGAGGAGGCGTCGGGCTCGCCCTGGATCAGCTCCTTGCCGGAGAACTTGGCGAGCCACTTGCCCTCGCGATTGGGCTCGAAGAAGGAGTCGTGCTTTTCGGCTGTCAGTCCGGTGAGCGGCTGGAAGACGTGGGTGAAGTGGGTGGCGCCGCGCGCGAGCGCCCATTCCTTCATGGCCTCGGCGACCGCGTCGGCGAGCGTGAAATCGAGCGCGTCTCCGTGCTCGAGCGTGGCCTGGAGCTTCTCGTAGACGTCCGAGGGCAGCAACTCCTGCTGGACGGCCGGAGAGAAGACATCGGTTCCGAAGGGGTTGTTGTCGGCCTTCGTCAGGTCGACGGTCCCCAGAGCCTCACCGTTGGGGCTCCAGGTGGCGGAAATGACGTTCTGCGCGCGCGTGTTGAGCATCGTCGGGGCAGCCTCCTAGGCAGGTTCGGCGCAGCGCGCCGAGGTTGATCACACGACGGGCGCAGGTTAGACCGCCATGCCTGGGCGGGCATTGTCCGGCCGTATAAAAATCCGCAAACTGGTTTCGACACCCGGTCGGGGCAGGGTCTAAGCGGCGGCCCGGAGTACGACTCGGTTGCCCGAGGGGTCGGTCGCCCGGGCCCGATCGCCCTCCCGGGCGGGCTCGAAGCCGGCCTCGCCGAGGCGGCTCTCCTCTTCGGCGAGAACCTCCGCGCTGGGCAGCACGATCTCGAATTCGCGCAGACCCCGGCTGCCGGACGGCTGGGGAGGGGCGCCCTCCCCAGCCCAGGTGTTGAGGCCAAGGTGATGGTGGTAGCCGCCCGCCGAGACGAAGAGGGCGCCCGGATAGCCACGCACGGTGACGTCGAAGCCGAGCCCCCCCGAGTAGAAGGCCTCGGCGGCCGCCAGGTCACCCACGTTCAGGTGCACGTGGCCGATGCGGGTGCCGGGCGGCATGCCCGCGCCTGCGTCCTCACGGCGGAGCTCGCCCAGGACGCCGTCGAGGTCCAGCGGCAGGGTGTCCATCTGGAGGACCCCGTCCCGGACCGGCCACTGCTCCCGTGGGCGGTCGCGGTAGAGCTCGATCCCGTTGCCCTCCGGATCGCTGAGGTACAGGGCCTCGCTGACCAGGTGGTCGGAGGCGCCGCTCAGCCGCCAGCCTGCCTCGGCGACCCGCTGCAGGGCGCGGGCAAGGTCGGGGCGTCCCGGGACCAGGATCGCGAGATGAAAGAGGCCGCTGGTGCCGCGTGGGCGCACCTGGGCGTCCGGGTCGCCCACCAGCTCGATCACCGGAAAATCCGAGGGATCGCCGGTTCCCATACGCACCAGGCCGTTGGAGGTCTCGAGCTCGGTGAGCCCGACCGCGTCGCGGTAGAAGTCGCGGAGACCGTCGAGGTCTGCGACGGTCAGGCGGACGGCCCCCATCGAGGTCGCGGGATCGATCGAGTCGTTCTCGCTCACTGGCTGTGACGATAGTCCCGCGGCTTGCTCGCCCAGGGCTTTAGCCCATCAGCAGCTCGTCGGCCCCCTCGGGCTTCCAGCGATCGGCGATCGTCGCGAAGGGGATCGTGAGGAACCACATGCACGCGGCCACCGTGGTGGAGAGGAAGGCAACCGGGATCGAGAGCAGGAAGAAGACGACTGGCGAGAGGGACATGGCAACGCCGTAGCGGTAGACGTCGCGCGGCAACTCCCGCTCCAGAAGATCGTGGCTCTGGGCGTGGCTGAAGAGCACGACCTCCATGCTGCTGACGATCGCCACGTTGACCGCGTAGATCGCGATGGAGAGGGGGTTCTCGAAGTACTCGCCGAGCAGGGCCGTCGGGAAGGGGAGAAAGGCGATGAATGCCAGGTAGACGAGATTCAACGCGATCAGACCTCGGTCCATTCGCGCGAGCGCTGAGAAGTAGGTGTGGTGCGCCACCCAGTAGCGGCCGATCACCGCGAAGCTGATGAAGAAGCTGATGAACTTGGCGCTGTCGTCGTTGAGCGCCTCGGCAAGCTCGTGCACGCTGCTGCCATCGCTGAGGGTGGGAACCGCGAGATCGACAACCAGCAGAGTCATCGCGATCGCGAACAGCCCGTCCGTGAAGGTCAGCGTTCGCGCGAATTCGACACTGTCCCGGCCGTATGTCCGCCGCGGCGCGAGGTTCTCCTGCACGGCGCTTCCTCGTCAGAGACCGAGGTCGCGCAGGAAGCCCGGCTTGTAGGCGGCGAGGTTGACAAAGGTCGGGAGCGGCATTTCGTCAGGGTTGCCGCGGACGCCGACGGTGCTGCCCTTCGGCACCTCGCCCTCGAGGCGCTTGCCGAGCTCGATCGCGTCGTCCTCGGTGTCGGCGCCGACCAGCAGATAGCGGAAGCGCCGCTTCACCGGCAGGCTCTCGGCACGGAGCTGGTCGGCGAGCCTGAACGTGTCGCGGATGTGCGGCAGCTCGATCACCACTTCCCACGGGTACTCGCCGTAGCTCGCCTCCACCTTGCCCTGAATCTCGTTTTCGCGCATCTCCTCGGCCACTGCCGCCTCGTCGTCCGGGAGCGGCTCCTCCGCGTCCTTCCAATCTTCGGCGACGGGGTGCCAGCGCATCAGCCGTACCTGCCCGATCAGCCCCTCGTCTTCCATGATGTGCTTGACGACGCGCTCCGCCTCCTGGGCCGACTCCTCATGCCAGGCGTAGATGAAGACGTAGGCGCCGTCGCGGGTGACGATCAAGCTGCCGCCGAGCAGCTTGCGAGCTTCGTCGTCGAGCCGCAGGTCATGCAGCGCCCCCGAGAGGGTGTCGGCCTGCTCGTCGCGGTCGAGGGCGACCTCGACGCGCCACTCGTCACGGCTGCGGGGCGGGTCGTCCCAGTCGTTCATGGCGCCAACTCTATTAATGCGAGGGTGCTCCGTAGGCGGAGCCGAGGAGCAACCCGTCTCATGAGGGAATCTCGATCAGCCGGCCGCTCGGCCCCAGGTTGATCACCTTGGTTTCGCCCACCTCGTCCTCGGTGCCCCAGGCCTCGTGGATGTGCCCGCAGACGGCGAGCGGCGGACGCTTGGTTTCGATCGTTTCGAGAATCGCTTCGCTGCCCAGATGGTCGCCGGAGCTCGACGTGTCGCAGTGCCCCTTGGGTGGCGAATGGACCACGAGCACGGCGCCCCGGGGGCAGGCTGCGAGGCGCTCGGCCGCCTGCTCCTCGTTCAGGTCGAAGCTCCAGTCCCACGGCGTGATCGGGATTCCCGCCCCGAGGCCGAAGAAGTGCCTGCCGTCGATCTCGGTGTCCTGCCCGTGGAGCACCCTCGCAACATCCCAGTCCTCGCAGGTTGCCCGCAGGGCGTCCTCTGTCTCGTTGTTGCCGGGCACCAGGACGGTCGGGACCGAGATTGGACGAAGCGCCTCGATCGTCTCCTCCAGGCCCTCGTGAACCGAGGCGAAGTCGCCGGCTGCGATCACGACGTCGGCCTCGGAGGAACGCTCGGCCAGGCTGGCCGCCTGGTCGAGGTTGCGATGCAGGTCACTGAACGCGAGCAGCCTCACGGCCCGCAGTCTCTCACGGGATTTGGCGGCCTAGGCGGCGCGCCTGGTCGGGATGTCTCCCGGGCGCAGGTAGCCGAGCTCGTCGAGCTTTTCGGCCAGGATGTCGTGCATCTCGATGATCTCCTGGCGGGTCATGTGGTCGGTCCAGCCACCGGGCTCCGCCCGGCGGATCTCGCGGCCGGCGCCCTTATCGGCCTTCGGCACGCTCGAGTAGGAGTGGGTCCCGGCGATCTCGTTGAGCTGCTCCCGGCTGACTTCGATGCCGAGCATGGAGCAGATCCGCTCCAGTGCGGCGACCGGGTCGGCCCGCATCTCCTCGTAGCGGATCAGGACACGGCGCTTGGGCTCGGTCCGCGCGTAGGTCTCCTGCACCACCTCGGTGCGGTGCAGCCAGACGCTCGACTGCCAGCGGATCAGGGCCGGCCTGCCGGTGTCATCGAGGGGATAGGCGCCCTCGTCGGTGGCCCAGCTTCCGTCCTTGTAGGCGTCGAGCCAGGAATCGACGACGTCGCGGCCGTCCCGCAGCAGGAAGATCAGAGATGACTGGGGGAAGACGTCCATGATCGTGTCCGCCGCATGTGAGCCGGGTTCCTTGACGACGACGATCGGCTGATCGATGCCGCCCACTGCGGCGATGTCCTGGGCGGCCTGCGCCTCGAAGCGCGCGCTGATCAGGTCTCGCAGCTGCGGCACCCAGGTATCGCGGTAGCGGTCGGAGAAGAGGTAGTCGCGTTTCTTCCGTTTGAAGTCGGCGAGCGTGCCGAGCTTCGGCGGATCCTTGGCCGTCGCCCACGCCAGCGGAATCGGGCGCCAGACGCCGAGGTGGTGTCCGATGTGGGGGTCGTCGACCGGGATCACCCGCTCGAGCTCCGAGAGCATCCGCAGCAGCCAGGTGCTTCCGCTGCGCGACGAGCCGAAGATCCAGGCCAACCGCCCGGGTGCCTTCACGGAGATCTCGGGTTTGACTCCCTCTGGCACGATGCCCCTTTGACGATCGGGATACTGACAGGGTCTGCTGCGTCCGGGGGACGCAGCATCAAACAGCCGTCAGACAGAAGACCGCAGCCGAGCCCGGACCAGGAGTAGCGGTGGCTCCATGCCGCCTTCGATACCCCGGGGGGTGGGGCCGAAACCCGGCAACCGGTGGCTAGACTCGATTGAGGGGAGATTGTTCGTCCGCGAATAGGAGCGAAGTGGGAAAGGTCTGGGTTCTCGATACAGAGACGAAGGGCACCGGAGCTGAGATGGTGCCCCTCGAGAAGGTGAACCGGCGGTCCGCCGGCGGCGGCCCCCGCCAGGTCATCGCGCCCAAGCCGAAGCAGCGGCCCGAGCCCACGCCCGCCCCGCGGGGCCCGCTGAGGTTCAAGGTCGTCGACGTGATGACCCAGCTCCCGCTCGCAGAGGACGCGGATACGCGCACCACGCTCGAGGTCCTCGAAGGGGTCCGCAGCATCGTGGACGTCCGGATCTACGCGTGGCGGGCGGAGGATGAGGACTGGAAGCCGCTCGCCTTCGACGAGAAGAAGCGGTTGTGGAATCTCAGGGGCGCCGCGACGGCGGCCTGACCCGCAGAGCCAGAGCCGCAGGTAGAAATGTCTGAGCGACGGGTAAGCGATACCCGCATGCCCAGAGTGGCCATCCTGGACGTCGACGGCACGCTCGTCGATACGAATTACCACCACGCGATCGCCTGGTTCCGGGCGTTCAGGCGCCATTTCCTGACACTCCAGGTCTGGCGGATCCACCGTCACATCGGAATGGGCGGCGACCAGTTGGTCGCCGCACTCGCCGGGGACGACGTGGAGGAGCGGATAGGCGACAGCATCCGGCACGCCGAGTCCGAGCTCTACCGGGAGTTGATCGGCGAGGTGCAGGCGATGGAGGGGTCGCGCCAGCTGATCGAGGACCTGAAGGGCGCGGGCAACGCGGTTGTGCTGGCGAGCTCGGCCAAGGAATGGGAGGTGCAGCACTACCTCGAGCTGCTCGAGGCCGCCGAGCTGGTCGACGCCTGGACCACGTCCGACGACGTCGAGCGGACTAAGCCCGAGCCCGACCTCGTGCATGCGGCTCTGGAGAAGGTCGGAGGGCGGCACGAGGAGGCGACCCTCATCGGGGACACCGTCTGGGACGTGGAAGCGGCGCACCGCGCCGGCGTCGAGGCGCTCGCGGTACTGACCGGTGGGTTCTCCGAGCAGGAGCTGAGCGACGCGGGCGCGCGCGAGGTCTTCACCTCGGTCGAAGAGCTGCGCCAGAGCCTGGCCGAGACACCGCTGCGGAGCTAGTCGTCGTCCGCCGCCGCGAGGCGGTTGCCCTCCCGCTTCACCAACCCGCGCCGCCGGGCGAGCCAGAGCGCGTTCGTGAAGCGGCCTGGCCCCCAGAAGCGGGACTCGACCGTGCGCCGGAGCCCCCGCCGATTCATCGGCCCGTGCTCGCGGAGGGCCGCAACGAGCTCGGTTACCTCCCGCTCGATGTCGCGATCCTCTTCTCGCGGGGAGGAGAGGGAGAAGGGGGCCCAGGAGGAGCGCTGCGACCGAGGCCTGGCCTCCGGATTCGGCGGACGGCGTCGTGAGAACCGCGCGCTCACGTGCCCTCCACGGCCTCTGCGGAGAGCGGTTCTGCGATCTCCTCCAGGTGCTTCTGCTCGGCGCGCACTCCCAGGATCCACACGACCAGAGCGGCTATGCACATCAGAGCCGCCGTGATCGCGAAGGCCACGAACACGGCATCGGGGTTCCCTCCGTCGACGACCTTGCCGTAGTAGAGCGGCCCGATCGCGCCGCCGATTCCCGTCGCGATCGCGTAGAAGAGTGCGATCGCCATCGCCCTCGTCTCCAGCGGGAAGATCTCGCTGACCGTCAGATAGGCGGAGGAGGCAGCGGCCGAGGCGAAGAAGAAGGTGGCGCAGAGGACGGCCACGAAGACCCCGACCGAGGCGCCTGTCTGCGCGACGAGGTATCCGTTCACCAGCATCCCGATCCCGCCCAGGAGGTAGGTGGCCGTGATCATCTCCCGTCGGCCGAATGTATCGAACAGCCGTCCCAGCATCAGGGCGCCGAGGAAATTCGCGATGCCGAAGGGGACCAGGTAGAGCCCCGCGACGCTGTCGCCCACGCCGAAGAAGCCGGTGAGCAGCCCGGAGAAGTTGAAGAGCACGGCGTTGTAGAGGAATGCCTGCGTGGCCATCAAGGCGAAGCCGAGCACGAAGCGCCGCGGGTACTTCTTGAACAGCGTCCGACCGATGTCGATGAAGCCCGTGCTCTCCCGCGGGCGGATCTCGAGCTCCTGGTCCGGCTCGGCCAGGTCTCGCCGCCCGGTCTCCTCCTTGACCGTCTCCTCGATCTCGGAGACGAGCTTCTCGGCCTCCTCCTGTCGCCCGTGGACCATCAGCCATCGCGGGCTCTCTGGCACGTAGCGCCGGACCAGCATGATGCCGACGGCAAGCAGCGCTCCGAGTGCGAAGCCCAGCCGCCAGCCGAGGTCCGTGCTGAAGATCGAGGTGTCGAGCAGAACCCCTGTCAATGCCGCTCCGAAGGCCGCGCCGAGCCAGAAGCTTCCGTTGATCGCCAGATCGACCCAGCCGCGCACCCGAGCCGGAATCAGCTCGTCGATCGCCGAGTTGATCGCCGCGTACTCGCCGCCGATCCCGAATCCCGTGAAGAAGCGGAAGACCACGAACCAGAGGAAGCTGCCCGCGAACGCCGTCCCGACCGTGGCCAGCAGGTAGACGAGCAGCGTGACCATGAAGAGCCGCTTGCGGCCCAGCCGGTCGGTCAGGTAGCCGAAGAAGAGCGCTCCGAAGCAGGCGCCGAGTACGTAGGCGGTGCCCGCCTGACCGAGCTGGGACGCCGAGAGCCCGAGGGTGCCGGGCTCCTGCAGACGGGCGCCGATCGCGCCGACGATCGTGACCTCGAGCCCATCAAGGACCCAGACGGTCCCGAGGCCGATCAGGACGAGCCAGTGCCAGCGCGCCCACGGCAGGCGATCTATCCGGGCCGGGATGCGGGTCCTGATGGTTTCGTGCGCCTCCGGCGTCCTTGCCGTGGCTCCGCTTTCCATGCGCCCCTTATCCCCCGGTGCGGACCTCCTCCAAACTGCGGATCGCCGTTTCGACCGTTTCCTCGTCGAGCTCGGCGTCGACCAGCTCGTAGCGATTGGCGAGCTCGGCGATCAGTGCCTCCTCGAGCTCGCCGACATCGACCTCGCGGCCGAGCTCCTCGGCGACGCTGCCTGACGTCGCGGGGTCCCAGTCGAGCTCCAGCGCCCTGTAGACCGGCTCGAGCACTTGCGCCACCTCGCCGCCGCCCGATGCGACCACCACTCCGCCCATGTGAGCGCCGCCGCGGATCATCCGCTGGCCGATGCCGGCGAGCTTGGTGGCTCCTCGCGCGTTGACGCTGTAGGCGCCGGGGCAGTACTCGCCCGGGACCTCTCCGACCCTGGCGTCGACGCCCAGCCCACGGAGGGTGTCGGCGATCAGGTCCGCCAACTCCTCGAAGCGGGCATAGGTGCGCTTCGGCGGCTGCGGGTCTGCGTAGGCACGGGCGATCGCGATCGTGCCCTGGTGAAAGACCGCGGCCCGGCCCCCCGCGAGTCGCTCGACGGCCGCGAAGCCGGCGGCGCGGGCGGCTTCGGCGGCTGCCTCATAGCCGAGGCTGGCGACGTCCTGGCGGCCGAAGGCGACCTCGTTGCCGGGCCGGTGGATGCGGATCGTCGGCGGAAGCTCGCCGGCGGCCACCCGTCCCAGGATGGTGCGCGAGATCGCCGTGCTGAGCTCGGGCTGGTCGGGGAAGGAGTGGCGGATGAGGCGGAGTCGCTCCACCTGATCAAGTCTGACGGGCGCCGGGCTCGAACCTAGGCGGCCTCGTCCGGATCGTCCCCGAGCAGCGCCTCACGCAGCAGTCGCTCCTCCTCGTCGAAGAGATGGCCGATCGTGCGGTCTCGGTCGAGCAGGATCCGTCGCTTGGTCTGGGTGGTCGCCTCGCGGGGTGCGGAGGCGATCCGACCGGCCAGCTCGACCGCTCGTGCCATCAACTCGTCGGCGCTGTAAACCGCCCCGACGATCCCCAGGCGGAGCGCGCCGGCGGCGTCGAGCAGCCTGCCGGTGAGCGTGAGCTCGGCGGCGACCGGCGCAGTGAGGGCGGCTCGCGCGGCCGCGTAGCTCGGCGGTATCCCGCGTGGCAGCTCGGGGAAGCCGAAGCTCGCATCCTCGGCCGCCAGACGCAGGTCGCAGAGGAGCGCGAGGGCGAAGCCACCGGCCAGCGCCGGTCCGTTGACAGCCGCGACCACCGGCTTGAGACAGCCGCCGACGGCGCGAAAGGAGCCGATGCTGGTCTGCACGAGGCGCTCCCTGTGATCGCGGTCGCCGCCGAACTCGCTCGTGTCCATTCCCGAGCAGAAGGCCGGGGGGGCTCCGGTGAGCACGATTGCGCCGACCTCGGGGTCCTCGCCGAGCGCGCCGAAGGCGTCGGTCAACTCGACCCGCAGGTCGATGGAGAGAGCATTTCGCTTTTCGGGCCTCTGGAGCGTGACTACCGCGACTTCCTCGCGACGCTCTAGGGAGAGGAGGCCGGCCATGGCGGGCATCATCTCCGAAACGGAATCAGGAGGAGCAACGTGAAGGCGCACACCGAGTACATGACCTTCAACACGGATGAGCGGCGCGAGTTCGTCCGGATCACCGAGAACGTGCAGAGCGCGGTCGACGTCTCCGGGGTCGCCGAGGGGATGGTGCTGGTCTCGGCGATGCACATCACGGCTGCCGTCTGGGTGAACGACGACGAGCCGGGGCTCCAGCAGGACACGCTGGAGTGGCTCGACAAGGTGGCGCCCCCGAGCTGGAAGGAGCCGGCGAACGAGGTGGCCCGCGAGCTGTTGCCCGACCCCGGCGATTATCGCCACCACCGCGGCGGCGAGGACAACGGCGACGCGCATCTCAAGAACCTGCTGGTCCATCACCAGGTCGTCCTGCCGATCACCGAGGGCCGCCTCGATCTCGGCCCCTGGCAGGCGGTCTTCTATTGCGAGTTCGACGGCCGCCGCTCGAAGCGCCTCGTGATCAAGGTGATGGGCGATTGATGCGAGGGTGCGCCGATAATGCGAGGGTGCTCCGCAAGGAGCAACCCGTTTCGTGATCGGCGCAACCCGTTTCATGCAGGCCGCTCAGGGGGAGGGCCGGTCCGTGGCCGCACCCGCCCTGGTGATCGGCGCAGTGGTCTCGGTCCAGTTCGGTTCGGCGATCGCGACCACACTGTTCGACCAGGTCGGGCCCGCGGGCGCGGTTCTCTATCGGCTGCTGTTCGCCGCGATTCTGCTGCTCGCGATCTGGCGGCCGGTTCTGATGGAGGCTGGCCGCGAAGGGGTCATTTTGGTCATCGCGTTCGGGGTGACCCTCGCTGGCATGAACCTCAGCTTCTACGAGTCCCTGGACCGGATCGATCTCGGGATCGCGGTGACCTTCGAATTCGTCGGGCCCTTGCTCGTCGGGCTGCTGGGGTCGAGGCGGGCGCTCGACCTGGTCTGGGTCGCCTGCGCGGCGATCGGGGTGCTTCTGCTCACCCGGCCTTCGGGCTCGGCGAACGCTGCGGGCATCGGCTTCGCACTGCTCGCCGGCGGGTTCTGGGCCACGTACATCCTGCTCAGTGCCCGGGTGGGCCGGGCCTTCTCTGGCGGCAGGGGACTCGCTCTGGCGATGGGGGTCGCGGCGGCGCTGATGGTGGTCCCCGGGACCGCCGCCGCGGGCGGCGATCTGCTCGACCCTGGAGCCGCTGCTGTCGGCGCGGCGACCGCGGTTCTGAGCTCCGTGATTCCGTATTCGCTCGAGCTCGAGGCGCTGCGTCGGATCGCGGTCGGCACCTTCGGGGTGCTGATGAGCCTCGAGCCGGCGGTGGCCGCACTGATCGGACTTGTCGCCCTCGATCAGGGGCTGGCGGCCATCGAGGTGCTGGGTATCGCCCTGGTGGTGGTGGCCAGTGCGGGCGTGCTCGGAGCGTCGGTGGCCCAGGCGCCCACCGAGGCGTGACTAGGCCGCGCGGCGAAGGCGCCGCAGCCGGCGGGCGAAGCGCAGGCGGGCGAGGCCGGAGGCCGCCGACATCTCGATCATCGGCTGCTCGGGCTGGGTCGCGCCGAGCAACGACGGCATGTGGCGCTCGATCTGGGCCTGCAGGCAGGCCCGACACGAGCACTCAGGAACGGATATGCCTGTGGTTGAACAGACCGTCATCCGAGTTCCATAAGCCGAAGCGCGGCCACAGTAGCGGCGGTGGCGGTCGGAAATCCCGCAAATAGCTCGAAAGCGCCTAGATGACGTCCAGTCAGACGAACCCCCTATGAGCCCCCTGCAAGGATCCTCGGCTATGGAAGCAAGGGGGCCAGATGTCCGCGCCGGTTCCATTGCGGAGGCGCTCACCAAGGCACAGGTGCACGCGCCGACGCGGGGCAACCGCAGGCTGGAGCGGTTCCTCGACGCCGTCAACGCCGACGAGCGGGTACGGGCCTGGTGGTACATGGCGCAGATCAACTCCGAGCGCCTCGGGATGTCGGACCACTCGTGGGTCCACGTCCAGGTGGTGCTCAACATCGCGCTGCGGTTGCTGCGCCTGCTGGTCAGGGGCGGCATCGAGCCGGCGATGGTCACCGAGCATGGGATGAAGGACCGTGACGCCGAGGTGGTCGTGGCGGGCGGCGCGCTGCTCCACGACGTCGGCATGTCGGTCCATCGCGTCGACCATGAGGCCTACAGCCTCTTCCTGGTCCAGGAGCGGCTGCAGTCGCTGCTCGTCGACGTCTACCGGGATCCCGAGCGGACGGTGGTGACCTCGGAGATCCTGCACGGGATCATCGGCCACCGCCGTCGCGGCGAGCCCTACACCCTGGAGGCCGGGGTGGTGCGGGTCGCTGACGCGCTCGACATGGCCGAGGGCCGCTCCCGGATCCCGGTCGAGGACGGCCAGTACGGGATCCACGCCCTCTCCGCAGCGGCGATCGACGAGGTCCGGATCGAGGGCGGGGAGGAGCGCGCCGTCCGCATCGAGATCGACATGAACAACTCCGCCGGCATCTTCCAGGTCGACGACCTCCTCGCCACCAAGCTCCGCGGCACCCCGCTGGAGGGCCACGTCGAGGTGATCGCCCAGGTCTCGGGCAAGACGGAGAAGCGCCTGCTGCCGAGCTTCCGGCTGTAGCGGGGGGCGAGTCCAGGAGCTCGAGCGCTTTCCTGGACGTGGCCCAGGAAACTGCTCGAGATTCAGTCCGGCTCTGGCGTCTCGCGGACTCCCAGCACGGTGTCGTGACGCGGCGCCAGCTCATCGAGGGCGGGTTCAGCTCGGATGCGATCGACGGCCGCGTCAGAGCTGGCCGCCTTCATCGACTTTGGCGGGGGGTCTTCGCGGTGGGACGGCCGAGACTGACTGTCCGAGGCTGGTGGTCGGCCGCAGTCCTGGTGTGCGGCGGCCAGGCGGTGCTCAGCCATCAGAGCGCGGCCCAGCTGTGGGGAATCCGGGAGACGAAAACAGGCATTCAAGGGGAGCACGATCGGCCGCCGATCATCGATGTCTCAGTCCCGGGCGTCAAGAGTCACCGGCGGAGCGGGATTCGCATTCATCGGCGTCGCGACCTCGCAGAGGTGGATCGGACCCGCTACGAGCGGATCCCAGTGACGAGCCCGGGCCGCACGCTCCTGGATCTCGCCTCCCTCCTCGACCCGAGCGAGTTGGAGGCCGCAGTGAACGCGGCAGACAAACTGGGGCTTGTCGATCCCGAGTCCCTACGTGCTGAAATCGAGGAGCACCGAGGCGTAATCGGGCTTCCCGCGCTCCGGCGAGTCCTGGATCGGCATACCTTCGCCTTGACTGATTCAGAGCTGGAGCGGCGCTTCTTGCGGCTCCTTCGTCGGGCAAGGCTGCCCAAGCCGGAGACGCAGCAACGAGTCAACGGGTTCCGCGTGGATTTCCTCTGGGCAGCTGCCAGGGTCATCGTCGAGACCGACGGTTTGCGGTACCACCGGACGCCAGGTCAGCAGGCAAAGGATCGGAGACGAGACCAAGCGCTGGCTGCCGCCGGCTTCATCGTCGTGAGATTCACCCACGCCCAGGTCCGCTACGACCCCGAGCATGTGGCGGCGACGCTGCGCGCCGTCTTGGATGGATCGTGAGCGATTTCCTGGCGGTGGGCCAGGAAACTGCTCGAGATTCGCCCTAGACCCCGGCGCCCTTGCCGCCGCGACCCTCGCCGGCGGCGAAGCGGGCGGCGCCCTCGACTCCGACGCCGGTGACCGCTCCGCCGATCTCGGCCTCGAGGGCGAGGCCCTCCTCCAGTGGGAGTCCGAAGCCCTCGATGGCCGAGCGACGGTCAGCCAGCATCGTCTCCTGTGGGAACGAGGCGAGTCCCTCGGCCATCTCCAGACACCGCTCCAGGTGCTTCCCGGGCGCGACCACCTCGGTCATGAGGCCCATTGCGAGGGCCTCATCGGCCTCGACGATCCGGCCGCTGAGGATCAGGTCCAGAGCCCGGCCCATGCCGACGATCCGCGGCAGGCGCTGCGTGCCTCCGTCGATCAGGGGGACGCCCCAGCGCCTCTCGGGGAAGCCGAGCCGCGCGGTCTCGGTCCCGACCCGCAGGTCGCACCAGAGCGCCAGCTCGAGCCCGCCGGCGAGCGCCCAGCCGGAGATCGCGGCGATCGTCGGTTTCGACGGCGTCAGGCGCGTGAACCCGAGTGGCCCGTCCGGCCGGGGCTTCAGCCACTCCTGGGCGATGCCCTGGTCGTTCATCGCGGCCGCCACGGACTTGAGGTCCGCGCCGGCGCAGAAGGCCTCGTCGCCGGCGCCGGTGAGGATCATCACCCTCGCCTCGTCGTCGGACTCGAACCCGCGGTAGGCCTCGAGCAGCTGGTCGGCGGTGCTCGGGTCGACGGCGTTGCGGCGCTCCGGGCGGTCGATGGTGATCACCGCCGCCGCTCCCCTCCGCTCATAGCCGACCTCGGGCATCGAATCAGCCGGGAGTGGCCTGCGGCCATCCCTTCAGGTAGGGGAGGGGGTCGATCGGTTTGGTCTCGGCGCCCGGGGCTGCCTTGCCGACCCGGACCTCGAAGTGGAGGTGCGGGCCTTCGCAGGAGCCGGTGCACCCGAGCCGGCCGATCAACTGCCCGGCGTGCACCTGCTTGCCGAGCAGCGCCGGCGATGGCTTGAGCATGTGCATGTAGACGCAGCTGTGGTTGTCCTGCGGGCTGTAGATCGTCAGGAAGTTGCCCCGGCCGCCGGAATCGGGGTCGGTGCTCTTGCCTCGATCGACGACGACGCCGTCATGGACGGCGACCTCAGGAGTACCCGTCTTCCCGAAGACGTCCTGGCCCTCGTGGATATGCCCAAAGCGCAGGGCGCCGAACCGGGCCTGGGCGTCGCCGAGGTCGTGCGCCCCGATGAGCGGGAAGACGTAGCCGGGTGCAAGTCCGGGCGGCGTGCCCGAGTCGATGCCGAAGATCGCGGCGCTGCTCGCCAGGGACTGGCGGCCCGCTCCCGCGTCGAGTCCCGGCACCGGCAGACCGAGCGCCGAGCCCAGGCCGGCGCTCAGGCCCAGCACCACGGTCACCGCCAACCCCGCCTTGGCGGTCGGCCAGACCAGGCCGCGTCTTCGCGTCGAGGCACGCCTGCGGTTCTCCGCGGCCCGGGCGCGCTTGCGAACCGGGCCCCGCACGCCAGGTTCGATCCGGGCGCGTGCCGGCTTGCGCTCAGGCTTCGGTGGCTTGTGGTGGGACCAGACGTAGCGCTCGTGTCGATTCCTCTTCTCGCGCTCCCGCCGCAGTTCCTCCAGCCGCGCCTGGCGACGCCGTTCGAGGCGCTCCTGCATCGCCCGATCGCGCTCGGCCCGCTGCCGTTCGATCCGCTCCCGACGCGGCCTCTCGGCGCGCTCCCGCTCCGCTCGCTCGCGTTCGAGCTGCTGCGTGACCGTCTCGGGCGTACCGCTGAACGGGACAACGTCCCCGTCACCGCCGCCAAAGCGCCGCGCGGACACCGTCCGGCGGCGCACTCGTAGATCGGCGACGCGATCGTCCCCCGCGAGCCCCATGCCGCTCGGGTCTAGCGGCTTCCGAGGCGCTCTAGGTCTTCCGTGCGCCTCTCTTTGCGGTTTTCGAGGCGAATCTGGATCAGCGAGAGGACGGTCACCAGGATCGCGAAGAACGCGATGGTGCCGAAGGCGAAGAAGGTGACCACCTTGTCGTCGGTGCGCCCGTAGACGCCGACCCCGTCGGCGGCCGTCGCAGCGGGGGCGATGACGAGCGGCCCGACCACCGCGACCAGTCCCACGAGCAGGCGACGAAGAGATGTGGCGAAACGCATGCCCGCGCAATCTAACGAAAGGAGCAGCGCCTATCGAGCGCGACTTAGGTGCGCTTACGGATCGCCCGCCAGGATGCCCGCTCCTCGGCGCCCCGGCCGGGGATTCCGGCATGGATCCGATTTCATATTTCCAGGCAATCGTCCTAGGCCTGCTTCAGGGAGTATCGGAGCTCTTCCCGATCTCGAGCCTCGGGCACAGCGTGGTGCTGCCGCGCGTCTTCGGCTGGGACATCCACCAGAACGACGACTACTTCCTGAGCTTTCTGGTCGCCACCCACTGCGCGACCGCACTGGTCCTCCTCCTCTTCTTCCTGAAGGACTGGGGCCGCATCGTCAGGGGACTCGGCCGCTCGCTCCGCGACCGCTACATCGATCCCGAGGACAGCTACGCGAAGCTCGGCTGGCTTTTGGTGATCGGCACGATCCCGGCGGGATTGCTCGGCCTGCTGCTCGAACACCCGCTGCGCTCGCTGTTCGCCTCGACCCAGACGGCAGCGATCTTCCTCTTCATCAACGGCCTGATGCTGTTCGGGGCGGAGGCGCTTCGGCGTCGTGCGCCCGTCAGAGACAAGGCCGGCATCGAGGACGACGAGGACATCGCGCACAGGCTGAGCTTTCGCGCGGCGCTCGGCATCGGGACGGCACAGGCCCTCGCCCTGATCCCGGGCCTATCGCGCTCGGGCGCCAGCATGGGGGGCGGCCTGCTCGCCGGACTCTCCAACGAGGAGGCTGCACGCTTCGCCTTCCTGCTCGCCACGCCGATCATCGGCGCCGCCGGTGTCCTCAAGCTGCCTGAGCTCCTCGGCTCGCAGGGCGATCACGTCCGCGGCCAGGCCCTCGTCGGCGCTCTGTGCGCGGCGGTCACCGCGTACTTCTCGGTCCGCTTCCTCCTGCGTTTCTTCGAGACCAACCGCCTGACCCCGTTTGCCATCTACTGCTGCGCGATCGGCGCCGTCCTCTCCGTCGCCTTCGCGGTCAGCTGAGGAGGTACCCATGACCAAGCGTCCGCAGCTCATCCTTCCCGCCGTGATCCTGGGGCTGATCTTCCTCGCGATCGCAGCGATCTACTGGATCGACGACGCGGGATCCCTGCCCTCGTTCTTTCCGGGCCACGAGGCAGGTTCGACTCACGTGCACTTCAAGCACGGGCTCGCCGCGGCGATCGTCGGCCTGGGCTGCTTCGTCTTCGCCTGGTTCCAGACCGGCGGCGCCCCGCAACGGAATCGCGCCACGTAGCATGCCGCGCCGATGTCCGAACTCGAGGCCCTGCTTCTCGGGATCGTCCAGGGCCTCACTGAGTTCCTGCCGATCTCGTCCTCGGGGCACCTGATCCTCGTCCCGTGGCTCCAGGACTACACGTTCCTGGAGGACCACGAGTCGTTCAACAAGACCTTCGACGTGGCGCTGCACGCGGGAACGCTGATCGCCGCGATCGCCTACTTCCGCCACGAGGTGGTCACCTTCACCGCTGCCTTCTTCCGAAGCCTTCGCCGGCGCTCCATCGAGACGACGGAGGAGCGGATCGCCTGGGCGATCGCGGTCGGGACCGTGCCCGCCGTCATCGCCGGCGGGCTCGGAGCGGGCTTCATCGAGGACCACCTCGGCGAGCCGTGGATGATCGGGATCCAGCTGATCGTCTTCGGCGCCCTGCTGGGCTGGGCCGATCGCCTGCCCCAGTCGCGTGACTTCGGCGAGGTCCGGATCGGCGACGGCCTGAAGATCGGCCTCGCCCAGGTCCTCGCGCTGGCGCCGGGAACGTCGCGCTCGGGGATCACGATCACCGCGGCGCGCTACCTCGGCTTCGACCGGGACACCGCCGCGCGGGTCTCGTTCCTGTTGCTGATCCCGGCGGTCGCCGGGGCGACCGCCTACAGCGCCTACAAGGCGATCATCGACGGCCTCCCCAACGACGTGGCCGGCCCGATCGTCGTCGGCACGATCGCCTCGGCGATCTCCGGCTACCTCGCGATCGCCTGGCTGCTCCGGCTGGTGCGCACGCACAGCTACCGGCCGTTCGTGCTCTACCGCTACTTCGCCGGGGCGTTCGTCCTGCTGCTGATCGCGACGGGGCTTCGCTCCGCGACGTTCGGGTAGCCCTACCGCGAACGTCCCGGAATGCTCGCTGAGAGGGGTACTGCGGGACGTTCGGCGTGGGGGTGAGCGGTTAGTCCTCGATCTGCAACAGCTCGTCGCCCGGCTCGTGCTCCACCTGGAGCGTCGAGTGCTCGACGCCGAACCGGTCGGCGAGCAGGCGGGCGGCTCGCCAGCGAGCCTCGTGGCAGTCGGCGTCGCCTCTGACGATCATGTGCGCGGAGATGGCAGGCATGCCGGTGGTCACCTCCCAGACATGGAGGTCATGCACCTCGACCACCCCCGCCTCGTGGACCAGTGCCTCGCCGATCGCCTCGGGGTCGAGGCCGGGTGGCGCCGCCTCCATGAAGACCCGCCCCGTCTCGCGTAGGAGGCCGTAGGCCGCCCAGAGCATCAGCGCCGCGATCAGCAGCGAGGCGATTCCGTCGGCCCGCTCGAACCCCCAGATGAGGATCAGCGCCCCGGCGACAGCCGTCGCGATGAAGGCGAAGAGGTCCGTGACCACATGCAGGAAGGCGCCCTCGACATTGAGGCTGCGCCGCTCCGCGCCGGCCAGCATCCGGGCCGCGACCAGGTTGACCGCGATCCCGATCACGGCCACCACGAGGACCAGGCCCCCCTCCACGTCCGGCGGATCTATGAGCCGCCGGATCCCCTCGAAGACGATCAGCCCGCCGAGCAGCAGCAGGGTGATGCCGTTGATCTGGGCCGAGAGGATCTCGGCGCGCCTCAGCCCATAGGTGAAGCTGCCCGTCGGAGGCCGGTTCGCCAGGCGAAGCGCCGTGAGGGCGAGACCCAGCGCGACAGCGTCGGTGAGCATGTGGCCGGCGTCCGAGATCAGGGCGAGGGAGGACCCGAGGATGCCCGCCACCAGCTCGGCGACCATGAAGGCGACGATCAGCGCGAAGGCGCCGCCGAGCCGTCTCGCGTCGGACTCGCCGGAGGGGCCGTGGGCGTGGGTGTGCGCCATGCGCCGATTATCGCCGCAGGCTCAGTCTTGCCAGGGCGATCGCGCCCCGGTGATCGCCCAAAAAAAAGCGCGCGACCCGGGGCAGGGAGGGGTCGCGCGCGCTGACGAGAGAGGAATCTCGAAAGTGAACGAGAGTCTCGTCGCGCGAGCGCCCCCCGGTGTGAATATCCGGATACGGTTCAGCGCCCGATTTATGTGCCATTTGCTTGTGAAAAACCGGTGAACCACGGCACCCGGCCGTCGGGCGCGCCGCGGCCGCCCGTATGATGGCGGGCGACTCGAAGCGGCCTGGGTCTGGGGTACGGCCCGGTCCAAGAGAGGGGCTCGATGACTAACCAAGCAAGTATCCGGCTGGCTGTCATAGACACGGACAGTTCGTTCCTCACCGTGCTCGGAAAGCGACTCGAGGGAGCGGGCTGGGAGCATCGCGTCCTCGCCTCCAGCGTTCCCGTCGATGAGCTCGTGGCGATGAAGCTGAACGCCCTGCTCGTCGACATCTCGGTGCTCGGGCCGGAGGGCTGGGAATTCCTCGAGCGGGTCTGCGGCGCGATCCCCGGCCTCGGGGTCCTCGTCTGCACCTCGCAGTCGACCGTCGCACAGCGGGTCCGGGGCCTCCGCCTCGGGGCCGACGACTGGATCGGCAAGCCGTCCCATCCCGAGGAGGTCATGGCCCGGATCGAGGCCGTCGTCCGCCGGCGAAAGCGCGCCGCCGCGCGCGAGGACGTCGGCCCGCTCGTCTCCGGCGAGCTCGAGATCCGGCCCGACCAGTACCAGGCGTTCGTCAGCGGGCAGAGCATCGGGCTCACCCGCCGCGAGTTCGAGCTCCTGCAGCTGCTCGCCGAGGCCCACGGCCAGGTGATCGAGCGCGAGCAGATCTACCAGAAGGTCTGGGGCTACGCGATGGCTCACGGCGATCGCTCCGTCGATGTCTTCGTGCGCAAGCTGCGCCAGAAGCTCCAGCGCCATTCCGCGAACTGGCGCTACATCCACACCCACTTCGGGATCGGTTACCGCTTCGATCCCGAGCAGGTCGGCACGGTGGTCGAGCCGGAGCTGCAGGCTGTGGAGAAGCAGCTCGCTGAGGCCGAGGCGCTTTCGGAGGAGAGCGTCGCGGTCGACCTCCGGTCGAGCTAGAGGGTCCCGTTACATCTCGTTCACCGGAAGTTCACTCGAACGTAACTACTTTCGCGGGCCAAGTGGCGAAGCTCCCACGCCATGGAAGGTGAGAACGGCGCCGCGGTCTCAGGATCGGCGATACCGGTGGTCGCCAGCGACCCGACGCCCGTATACGCCGGGCGCCTCGAGATCCGGCCCGCCGACCATGCGGCGCTCGTCGACGGCCGGCCGCTGGTGCTGACGGTCCGCGAGCTGCAGCTGCTGACGGAGCTGGCCCATAACGCCGAGCGCGTGATGACTCGCGAGGAGCTCTACCAGACGGTCTGGGGCCGGTCCTACAAGAAGAGCGATCGCTCGGTCGACGTCTACGTCGGGAGGCTGCGGGCGAAGCTCAACCGAGCCCTGCCCGGCCGGCGGTTCATCCACACCCACACGGGCATCGGCTACCGCTTCTCGCCTCAGGCCTAAAGCCGTCACGCGGCCCGGCTATTTACATCCTTTTTACAACCGCGCCACACGTGCGTAACAAGATTGGGCGGTCGGCCCTGAGAGTGTCCCGGCGTCCGTGACTGATAACCCCTAGAAGGGAGATTCGAGAATGCCAAGAAAGTTGTGGTTCGTCCTCGCCGCATCCGGTGTGCTCGCCGTCGGCGTTGCCGCCTGCGGTGGTGGTGACGACAACGGTGGCGGAAGTACCTCCGTCTCGGGCCAGATCCGAGTCGACGGCTCGAGCACCGTTGGGCCGCTAACCGAAGGAGTCGCCGAGGAGTTCAACGGCGAGAACCCTGACGTCCAGGTGACGGTCGGCACCTCGGGGACCGGCGGCGGCTTCGAGAAGTTCTGCGCCGGCGAGACTGACCTTTCCGACGCGTCACGACCGATCGAACCCGACGAGGTGAAGGCCTGCCAGGCCAAGGGGATCTCCTACCAGGAGCTTCAGGTGGCGAACGACGCGCTGACCGTCGCCATCAACCCGGACAATCCCGTCACGTGCATGACGGTTCCCCAGCTCAAGTCCGTCTGGGAGCCGAAGTCGACGATCAGCAAGTGGAGTGACATCCAGGGTCTCCAGCCGTCCTTCGACGAGGACCTGGCCCTCTACTCGCCGGGAAGCACCTCCGGGACCTTCGACTTCTTCACCGACAAGATCAACGGTGAGGAGGGCGCCCAGAGGACAGCCGACGTCAACGACATCGGTGAGGACGACAACGCCACCGTCACCGGTGTCCAGGGTGCCAAGGGCGGTATGGGCTACTTCGGGTTCTCGTTCTTCGAGGAGAACCAGGACAAGGTCAAGGCGCTGGAGATCGACGGCGGCAAGGGCTGCGTCGCGCCCTCGCCGCAGTCAGCCCAGGACGGTTCGTACTACCTCTCGCGTCCGCTGTTCGTGTACGCCTCGGCGGATGCGCTGAAGAACCCCGCGGTTGACCAGTTCCTCAACTTCTACGAGGACAATGTCGTCGCGATTGCCGACAAGACGGGGTTCATCCCGATGACGAGCGAGCAGGCGGCTGCGAGCAAGCAGAAGCTCCAGCAGATCTCGGGGACCTAGGGGCGACGAAGCACCAGTCAGATGGAAGCGCGTGACGTGACAGCGGCCACCAGGGCCCTCGGGCGGCGAGACCCCACCCGTCCCCTGGTGGCCGCGCGTCCGCGCCGCGGAGAGAAGCTGATCGAGCTTGCGCTTGCGGCCTGCGCCGTGATCTCAGTGCTCACTACGACGGCGATCGTGATCTCGCTGCTGACGCCGTCGATCGACTTCTTCAAGGCGATTTCGCCCTCCGACTTCTTCTCGTTTCAGACCTGGGCGCCAAACCAGGCCGACCCCACCTACGGTGTGCTCAACATCGTCATGGGGACGCTGAACACGAGTCTCTGGGCCCTCGTGTTCGCAATCCCCATCGGGCTCCTCTGCGCGATCTACTTGAGTGAGTACGCGCGCCCGCGCGTTCGCCGGGTGGTGAAGCCGGTGCTCGAGGTACTGGCCGGCATCCCCACCGTCGCGCTGGGGCTGTTCGCGCTGACCTTCATCAGCCCGGAGGTCCAGGACATCTTTCCCAGTTTCATCAAGACCCCGCCGTTCGCCGCCGGTGTTGCGGGGCTTGCGATCGGGTTGCTGATCGTTCCGATTATCGCCTCGATCTCGGATGACGCGATGAAGGCAGTTCCCGGCGGTCTGCGGGAGGGTGCCTATGCGCTTGGGGCGACGAAGCTCAAGGTCTCCACGAAGGTCGTCTTCCCCGCGGCGATCTCCGGAATCGTCGCCTCGATCGTGCTCGCCCTCTCGCGAGCCGTGGGGGAGACCATGATCGTGCTGCTGGCCGCCGGTGGAACGCCCAACGGGACGTTCGATCCCGGTCAGTCGGTGTTGACGATGACTGCCTTCATCGGGGTGACCGCTACTGGCGATATCCCCACCGGAACTGTCAAATACGACACGATCTTCGCTGTCGGCGCCCTGCTGTTCCTGTTGACCCTCGCGATGAACGCCGTGGCGATCCGGCTCGTCCGCCGCTTCCGGGAGGTCTACGAGTGAGCCCGCGTTTTCCCGGGTTCGGCTCCGAGCGCACCCGCTTGGCCAGCGCGGGTGCCCAGGCGAGTGTTAAGGCGTCGCTCAGAGCCCAGCCCCGAGGGGACAAGGTGATGGGCAACCTGTTCTTTGCCGTTCTACTGCTCGCCGTGGGGATCGCCCTGCTGGGACTCGCCGCGGTAATCCTCCAGTCCGCGATCAAGGGTGCCCCGTCGTTCGGAATCCACCTGATCACGGACGGGCCGTCGACGATCTTTCCGGAAAAGGCCGGATTCCGGCCGGCGATCATCGGGACCCTCTACCTGATCGGCGGTGTGATCCTCCTGGTCGTGCCGCTTGGCGTGGGCGCGGCCGTTTACCTGGAGGAGTACGCCGACAGGACGCGCTGGTGGAACCGGCTGATCGAGCTCAACATCCAGAACCTGGCGGCAGTGCCCTCGATCATCTACGGGATCCTGGGGCTTGCCTTCATCGTTCGGGGGCCGCTCAGCCTCGGCTTCGTCATCGCGGCGGGCTCCCTCACCCTGGCGCTCCTTGTCCTCCCGACGGTGATCATCGCGGGCCGCGAGGCGATCAGGGCGGTACCACCTTCGATCCGTGAGGGGTCGCTGGCGTTGGGCGCGACCCAGTGGCAGACGATTCGCCGTCAGGTCCTGCCCGCCTCGATTCCCGGGATCGCCACAGGTGTGATCTTGGCGCTGTCGCGCGCGATCGGCGAGGCAGCTCCACTGCTGCTCGTTGGTGCGGCGACGTTCGTCACCTTCGATCCCCAGGCCTTCTCCGGCGGGTACTCGGCGATGCCGGTCCAGATCTTCAACTACGCGCAGCGGCCGCAGGAGGAGTTCCACGTCGTCGCCGCCGCCGGGGTCATTTTGATGCTGATCGTGCTGCTCGCGATGAACTCGTTCGCGATCTGGCTCCGGAATAGATATGAGCAGCAGTGGTAGCCGACGGACAACCAGCGATGAAAGCGACGGTCGATAGCCTTGGAACGAGTGGCTGATCAAGCGAGAAGGGAAGCGGAGGCGGCGACTGAGCCGTGAGGGAGCGCCCGGGATCGACGTCTCAGGCGTCGCAGAAGGTGGGGGTCATGGTCGTGGCACCCCGGGGGCGGCGACCGTATTCAAGCTCGAGGATCTCTCCGTGCGCTACGCCGGAAAGCCGGCGGTACAGCACGTCTCGATGGACATTCACCAGAACGAGATCACCGCACTGATCGGTCCCTCGGGCTGTGGCAAGAGCACCTTGATCCGCTGCCTCAACCGGATGAACGACCTAATCCCCACCGCGACCGTCGAGGGCCATTGCTACTACCACGACCAGGATCTCTACGGCTCCGAGGTCGACCCCGTCGAGGTCCGCAAGCGGATCGGCATGGTCTTCCAGAAGCCCAACCCGTTCCCGAAGTCGATCTTCGACAACGTCGCCTTCGGGCCGCGCGTGCTCGGACTTCCCGACGTCAAGGAGAGGGTCGAGCGGGCCCTACGCTCGGCGGCCCTCTGGGACGAGGTCAAGGACCGGCTTGACGAGAACGCCTACGGAATGTCAGGTGGGCAGCAGCAGCGGCTCTGCATCGCGCGGTGCATCGCTGTCGATCCCGACGTGATCCTGATGGACGAGCCCTGCTCGGCCCTCGACCCGATCTCCACTGGGAGGATCGAGGACCTGATGCTGGAGCTGAAGGAGGAGTACTCGATCGTGATCGTCACCCACAACATGCAGCAGGCGGCGCGCGTCTCCAACCGGACCGCTTTCCTGATCGTCGAACTCGATGCCGATGAGGACAACCGCTGGGGCCAGTTGGTCGAGTACGCCGATACCGACAAGATCTTCACCAACCCCTCTGACCCCCGGACCGAGGACTACGTAACCGGGAAGGTCGGCTGATGCCCGAATCAACCCGGCTCCATTACCGAGAGGAGCTCGAGGGCCTCGAGACGCGGGCGCTCGAGGGGCTGGACATGGTCATCCAGAGCCTCGACCGGACTCTCGAGGCGGTCGAGCACCGGGACATCGAGCTCGCCGAGCTGGTGATCGCCGACGACGACCGCATCGACGGGCGCTACCTGGAGGTGCACCAGGAGATCCTCACGCTGCTCGCCACCCAGGCGCCCGTCGCAACCGACCTGCGCCTGATCTCGGCTCTGCTCCACGTCATGCACAGCATCGAGCGGATGGGCGACCAGTGCGTGAATATCTCCAAGGTCATCCCCCTGACCGGTCACGACGCTCCGGTGCACGACGAGATGGTGGAGCGGATCCTGCGGATGGGCAAGCAGGGCCGCTCGATGATCTCTCAGGCGAAGAAGGCGTTCGAGGGGCGGGATGTCGAGCTTGCCCGCGACCTCGTTCGCCAGGACGACTTGATCGACGATCTCAACAAGGAGGTCTTCCAGCTCGCCGTCCAGGTCGGCGAGGACGTGGACACCCGCGAGTGGGCGATGACGATGATGCTGGTCGCCCGCGCACTGGAGCGGATCGGCGACAACGCCGTCGACATCGGTGAGCAGGTCGCCTTCG
>CAVOHV010000003.1:0-546902 GCA_963695805.1 uncultured Solirubrobacterales bacterium
ACCAGGAGCTCTACCAACTGAGCTACGCCCACCGCGTCGACCCAATCTAGCGTGACCCGGGGCGCAGAATGCACCCCGGGCCCCGCAGCTAATGTCGGCCGGGAAGCATCGCCTGGAAGAAGGCGAGGGCGTCGGGCTCTCCGGTCGTGACCACACCTACGTGGTTCACCCCCGGGTACTTGTTGTAGGTGACCTGATCGCCCGCATTGACCAGCTGGTCCTTGAGCTGGTCCGTGTAGGTCGGGAAGACCGTCGTATCGGCGGTCCCCTGGGCGATCAGGATCGGGGCCGCGGTCTTCACCAGCGGGTTCATCGCGGCAAGAACCGGGTTGGCCGGGGTCAGGTCCGACCCCGAGCGCTGGAGGTGCGAGGGCGGGATGCCGCCGAGCTCGTTGCTCTGTCCGAGCTGCTGCAGACACTCGCTCTGGAGAAGCGGATAGAACGCGAGCACCTCGTCCGAGAGGATCTTGTTGACGTCGATGGCGCTCGACTGCGTGGACGCCCCATCGATGATCATCGTCGCCAGGGCCGTCAGTGAGCTCGGCGTCGTGAGCGCCGGAAGGAGAGGGACCTGCTCGAGGAGGTGCGAGACCGGCGCGAACGCGACCGTCCCGCGGAGCCTGAGCTTGGGGGTCCAGGTGCTCGCCTCGCCCGCGGCGAAGAGCGCGGACTGGCCGCCCTGCGAGTGGCCGGAGATCAGGAAACGCTTGCTGATCTTCGCATCGAGCTGGCGGGCGGCGGTGACGATGTCGAGGACACTCCGGCCCTCGGCCTCACCGATCAAATAGGGGTGCTTGCCAGGCGTGCCGAGCCCTTGGTAGTCGGTCTGCACAACCGCATAGCCGGCTCGCAGCCACTCGTTCAGGTCCGGGTAGATGTAGGAGATCGAGGCCTGCGCCGGGGAGCTGACGCTGTTCCGCGAAGGCGCGCAGGCGTCGGCGACGCCGGTCGTCCCATGGGCCCAGGTGATCACGGGCCAGCCACCCTTCGGCACCTTGCCATTCGGGACGCTCACGGATCCCGAGACGGCAGTCTTGGCGCCTTGGGGAGTGCGGGACGAGTAGAGGACGAGCTTCGTGGACTTCGCGTCCGCGAGCGGCACGAGGCCGGTCGCCTTGCGCGCCCAGATCAGGGTGCCGTGCTCCTTCGGGAGCTTCTTGGGTGGCTTGTAGAACTTGAGGCCCTTCGGGCCCTTGGTGACCGTCGCCTGCTCCGCCTTGGCTTTCGCGTCGGCTCGCTGCGACGTGGCAGCGAACAGGATCAATACCGCGGCGAGCGCGATGGCAGCCAGCGCAATGGTCTTCCGGACCGGATTCGAAACGGCGTGGGCGTGCAAGTCCCGCTCCTACCTCCACCCCGGCCCTCCGACGCCGGGGTCCCTTCCCCATGAAAGCTTCGGCAATCTAAACCATTGCCGGAGCAATTAGTTTCGGCGAAAGCGCTAGCGGCGCTTGACGGGGCCTCGCCTCTTCACGGCGATCAAGCGCTCGCAGTTCTTCACCTTGTCGATGCCGTCGACCTTGGCGCGGTCGATCCCGGGACCGCAGTCGACGCGGTCGCGGAGGCCGTCGATCGCGCGGATCAGATCGCGGCCGTTGCCGCCGGTGATCACATCGGCGCCGCGGCCGCCCGTGAGGTTGTCCGCACCGGGGCCGCCGAGGAGCTCGTCATGACCGTTGCCTCCGTGCAGGGTGCTGCCGTCGGGTGTGGCCAGCAACGTGTCGCGTCCCCCCTGGCCGAGCATGACGCGGCGCGAGGCCACCCGGGTATACCCCGCCTGCGAGGAGAGCAGATCATTCCCTCCCCCGCCCTCGACCAGAAGCACTGTGAACTGCCCGGTCACGTCGGCATCGTCATCGCCGTTGAGGTTGACGCCACCCGCGGCGAAGCTGAGACGATCCGCCGAGGCGCCGCCACGGATATCGACGAACGTCGGGGCGAGGTACTGGAGCTCGATCTCCGAGATCCCAGCCGGCTCCGGCGCGAACCCGGGCGCCAGCTGGCCGCCCCTGAGGTCGATGGTGGCGGCGCTCTGACCGGTGTGGCTGATCTGCACGAGGTCGGTGTTCAGGATCGTCGGAGCGCCACCGGTGCAGGGCACGAGCTGGTGACCGTCGTCGATCTGGATCTGGTCGGCAGCGCGCGAGACCTTCGTGAAGTCATCCGTCGCGCTCACCGCGAGCTGGTGGCCGGTCGCCGAGTAGGTACAGCTGACCGCGGCCGATGAAGGTGCTGCGAACGCCAGCGTCGCGACCGCCACAAGGAGGAATACGCCTGCTGCTGAGCGCCTTTTCATCTTCTCCCACCTAGCCCCCTGCTCTTACGGCCACCCTATCCATTCGGGCCACTCATAGCCAAGACACGCCTGCACCTCGGTTGTTTCGGAGAAACTGCCCCCGTGGAGACGACGCGACTGCTGCTCAGCTGCCCCGACCGGCCCGGGATCGTCGCTCGCGTCGCGGGCTTCCTGGCCGACGCGGGCCGGAACATCATCGACGCCGACCAGCACTCGACCGACCGCGCCAGGCTGTTCATGCGGCTGGTCTTCGAGTCCGCGCCTCCGGAGGATCGCGATGAGCTGTACGCGCGCTTTGCGAGCGAGGTCGCCGAGCCACTTTCCATGGACCATCGCTTCGCGGAGGCCGGGCGCCTGCCGCGAGTCGCCCTGATGGCGTCTCGGGAGGACCACTGCCTCCTCGACCTGCTCTGGCGCTTCCGCTCCGGGGAGCTGCCTGGCGAACCGGCGCTCGTGATCTCCAACCATCCCGATCACGAGGAGGCCGTCCGTTCGTTCGGCCTGCCCTATCACCACCTCGTGGTGACCCATGAGAGCAAGCCCGACGCCGAGCGGGCCGCGCTCGACCTGATGCGCGGCGAGATCGACCTGCTCGTGCTCGCCCGCTACATGCAGATTCTCTCGGGCGAGTTCCTCCAGAGCCTGGGCTGTCCCACGATCAACATCCATCACAGCTTTTTGCCGGCCTTCGCGGGCGCCGACCCGTACCAGCGCGCCTGGGAGCGCGGGGTCAAGCTGATCGGAGCGACGGCGCACTACGTGACCGAGGATCTCGACGCCGGACCGATCATCGAGCAGGACACCGCCCGGGTCTCCCATCGGGACGAGGTCGGCGACCCGGTCCGGATCGGTCGGGACCTCGAGCGGCTGGTGCTGGCCCGCGCCGTCCGCGCTCACCTCGAGGACCGCGTGCTGGTCGACGGCGAGCGGACCGTCGTCTTCTAGCCGGAATCAGCGCCCCCGGCAGGACTCGAACCTGCGACATCCGGCTTAGAAGGCCGGCGCTCTATCCGGCTGAGCTACGGGGGCCGCGCAGGCGGAGCGTAGCGCCGGGTTCCGCCGCAAACTACCTCCCCAAAATTGGTAGAGACACCTAAGCATTTCTAGGGAGCATAAAATTAGGTATGCTCTACAGCAGGCTTTAAGTCGTACTCAGGGGTACGCAGAAGGGACCGGCGCGCGGAGCCAAACGGAAGAGGCTCCATGGGTCGGTTCCTTGGTCTTTTTGGGGCCGGGACCGCCTCGAAGAGGTAGATCGCCGGAACCGTCAGGAAGATCAGCACGCAGATCACGGCTGCGAGACCGATGCCGCGCCGCCCGAAGTCCCACATCTCCTCCCGCGCCCTGATCCCCTCGGTGTCGATCGACGTCATGGCGAGCGCCGACCAGAGCTCGCAGTCATCCAGCTTCGTCGGATCGTCGACCGGGTGCGGGCTCTCGGCGGGAGGCGCGCGCGTGCCGGCGGCCGCCCGCTGAATGTCGCCGCGCTGGAGCGGGAGGCCGAGGCGACCGGACCGCCGGAACTCCCTCAATCTCCACTCACGATCGCCGCGAGCGTAACGTTTCGGGGCAATGCACTCGCGAGAGGTCACCTCCCTCGGTCGGGCACGGCGGGAGTTCCTGCGCAAGGAGTCGCCCTGGGCAATCGGGGCGGGCATCGTCGCGCTCGCAGTGATCCGAATTCTGGCGGGTGACCTGAGCTGGCGGGACGCCGTCGCGGTCGCGGCGATGGTTGCGGTCTACCCCTTCGGCGAGTGGGCGATCCACGTGTACCTCCTCCATGCAAAGCCGATCAGGATCCGCGGCAGGAAGATCGACACGATGGCGGCCCGGGCGCACCGCGCGCACCACAGCGAGCCGAACGACCTCGACATGGTCCTCCTCTACTGGTGGCAGGCGGCGCTTCTGATGCTGCTCGCGGTGCCGTTCACCGTCGGTCTCGGCGCGCTGCTGGTCACCCTGGTCGCGGGGCCCGTGCCACTCGGCGTGCTGGTCACCGCGGGGCTCGCCGGCTTCTGCATGATCTTCCTCTACGAGTGGACCCACTTCCTGATCCACACCGCCTACCGCCCGCGGTCGGCGGCGTACAACGCCATCTGGAGGAACCACCGCCTCCATCACTTCAAGAACGAGCACTTCTGGCACGGGGTGACGAACAACTTCAGCGACCGGGTCCTCGGCACCAATCCGGATCAGCGCGAGGTCGCGAAGTCGGACACTGCCCGCGCGCTCGCGGCTGAATGAGCCTCGACGAGCGCTGGATCCGGTCGCTCCACGTCGAGGCCATGCGGCACGCCGGCCTGCATGGCGGCCGGGAGCCGCACGTGCTCTTCCAGGCCTCGACGATCGGCGCTCTCCTCGAGGGGTCCTACGAGGGAGACGTCAGCTTCGGCGAGCTCGCCGAGCACGGGGATCTCGGCCTGGGAACGGTCAACCACCTCGACGGCGAGATGATCGCCCTCGACGGGCTCTTCTACCGCGCCGAGGTCGATGGCGGGATCGACGACCTCCCGAGCTCGGAGCGCACGCCGTTCGCCGTCGTAGTCCCGTTCCGCCCGCTCCTCGAGTTCGATCTGGAGGGGTCGCTCGACCACGACCGGCTGCTGGGGGAGATCGACCGCGCGGATCCCCGCCGGCAGCGCAACATGCGCGGTGCGGATCGACGGCCGCTTCGAGCTGGTCCGAGCGCGGTCCGTCCCGCGCCAGGAGCCGCCGTATCGGCCGCTCACCGAGGTGGTGGCAGACCAGAGGGTGTTCGAACTCACCGCGGTCGACGGGACCATGCTCGGCTTCCGCTTCCCCGACTACGCCGAGGGAATCGAGGTGAGCGGCTGGCACCTTCACTTCATCAGCGCGGATCGCTCCCGCGGCGGGCACGTCCTCTCTTCGCGCTCCTCCGCCTGCACGTAGAGCTCGATCCATCCGGCGAGTTGCACGTCGAGCTGCCTCCCGGCGTGGATCTGACGAACGCCGAGCATGCCGGCACCACCCATGACGCGATCGATCGGGTCGAACGCCAGGGGTAGGGCCGCCAGCCGTGAGAGGGCTCACAGAGCGGCGGCCGCGCTGTCGTCTGCGTCCGGATCTGGTTCAATCGTCTGCAAGGGGGCGCCGCTACACCGGGAGAAGGACAGTTGTTGGAGTGGTCTCGACTCAGGCCCAGGCTTGCCGTGTGTACGGCAGCAGCCGCGACGCTCGGCGCCGTGGTGCTCGTTGCTTCGGCCCTCGCCTCCAGTGACTGCCGCCGACCGACTGTCGTCGGAGATCCCGTAGTCGGCAATGTGCTCAGCGTGACCTTCACGACCAACGACACAGCGACGTCTACGGACACCACCGGCTTCGACGGGCTCTACCGCTGGCAGAGCTGCGACCCGGCCGTAGCGGATTGCTCGGCCTCCAGCGCACACGACGACGACAACTGGACGAACCTGTCGGTGAGCGATCCCGATCCGCACAACAACCCGACCTACACGATCGTTCCCTCAGACTTGGGGCACTTCATCAGGGTCCTGACGCACGAGAACAGCGAGGGGTCCAAGTGGAGAGCCTCGGACCCCGTCGGTCCGGTAACTGTGCCCCCGAAGGCCGCGGAGCCTCCGCCGCCGCTCGAGCCCGAGCACGGCATCTCGTTCCTCGTGCAACCTGCGGGCGGCACGGTCACGGTCAAGGCGCCCGGGCAGAGCGAGTTCACCACGCTGGACGGGCTCGAGAAGATCCCGGTCAACAGCGTGGTCGATACGCGGGGCGGCACCGTCAACCTGACCGCCGCGACCGGCAACCTGGGTGACACAACCGAGGACAACTCCGTCAACCTCTGGGACGGCCTGATCCGCATCGAGCAGTCCGGGGACACGAACGCGGTCACGACCGCGAAGCTGGTCGAGAAGCTCCGCTGCGCTAAGCGCCAAGGACGCCAGGCCAAGGCCAACAAGTCATCGGGGCCGGTCGCGACGAGGTCCCGGAAGAGTCGTCGCCGGGTCTGGGGCAGCGGGCACGGCAACTACAAGACGGGTGGCAGCGGCGGCACTGGGAGCGTCCGGGGGACCACCTGGCTCACCAAGGACACCTGCCGGGGAACCTTCTTCAAGGTCACTGACGGGATCGGGATCTCAGTCTTCGACTTCGACCTGGGCCAGACGTTCGATCTGGGCCCGGGGCAGAGCTACTTCGCGCGGAACCGCTGAGCCGGCCAGTCAGGCCGGGGCCCAGACCTTGATCTCCTCGGCCCTCCCCCGCACGGGCATCGAGTCGACGTAGCTGAGCTCGCCGTCGCTCTCGGAGAGGCGCTCGCGCGTCGAGTCGGAGACGAACAGGCTGTGACCGCTGCCCTTGGTCATCCCCTCCAGACGGGCGGCGGTGTTGACCGTGTCGCCGATGGTCGTGAACTCGAGCCGCTTCTGAGAGCCGATGTTGCCGGCCATCACGGGGCCGCTGTTGAGGCCGATCCCGATCTGGAACTCGGCGCCGACGTCGTTCTCCCGCATCCACTCGTTCACTCTCGGCAGCCGGACCTCGAGCATCTCCTTGGCGGCGGCGAGCGCCCGGTCGGCGTGGTCGTTCATGTCGATCGGGGCGCCGAAGGCGGCCATGATCCCGTCGCCCATGAAGGAGATCAGGGTGCCGCCATGGTCCATGACCGCTGAGGTCATTTCCTCGTGGTACCCGTTGAGCACCTCCAGGACCTGCCCCGGGTCGCGGGTCTCGGAGAAAGTCGTGAAGCCGCGGATGTCGCTGAACAGGACCGTGACGTCCATGCGCTGACCCTCGAGGCGCAGGTCGTCGTCGGTGCGAGCCAAGACCTGGCCGACGACGGACTCCGGGACGAAGCGGGCGAACGTGTCGTGCACCCGCCGGCGGATGAAGGCCTCGCGGACGTAGTAGACGAGCAGTGAGCCGACCAGCGAGAGGCCGAGGGCGATCATCGGATAGAGGACGGGCACGATCCGCCCCGAGTTGAAGGCCAGCTGCGCGCAGACCAGGTAGAGGGCAGCGGCGAGCAGGCCGAGACCGAGTGCGCGGATCGGCGAGATGCGGTAGCTCGCCAGTGGCGCGATCACCCCCATCAGCGCGATCAGGAAGAGATCAAGGCCGAGGGGGGTCGATTGGAGCGGGAAGTCGTCGAGCGCGGTCGCGATGGCGTTCGCGTTGATCTCGGCGCCCGAGGTCAGGTCGCTGCGGCTCATGGGCGTCTCGGCGATGTCCTTGAGGGTCGGGTCCGAGGCACCGATCACGACGACCTTGTCCTTGAAGAAGCCGGGAGGGAATTGGCCGTTCAGCACCCGCGAGAACGGGACAGACGGGTAGGTCCCGGGCCCGCCGGCGTAGTCGATCCAGGCGGAGGGTCCGCCCATCTCCTCGGTGGTGATCGGCTTGCCTGAGGCGATCTCCGCGGCGACCAGCGGGAAGGTCTTCATGTTCCCCACCTCGTAGGGGATCCGCCGCCGGACGCCGTCCGAGTCCTCACCGATCTGGGTGTTGCCTGCCCGCGCCTTGATCTGGTCGAGCTTCTTCTGGCCGCCGAAGACGCCGCTGCGGCCCTGCGGGTCGGGCTGGCTGTCGGCGAGTACGACCTTGTGGGGACCGGCGCGGGCGACGGCGTTGATCAGAGCGCTGTCCTCCTTCAGCTTCGTGGGCTGGAGGAACTCGACGTCGTAGGCGATCGCCTTGGGGTCCTCCGCGCTGACCGCATCGATCACCCGGGCGTGCAGCGAGCGCGGGAAGGGGAAGCGGACCGGGAGCTCGCGGGAGGTGGTGTCGTCGATCAGGACGAGCACGATGTCGTCGCGTGGCTTCTCGTCACCCCGGATCGAGAAGCGGGTGTCGACGCTCGCGAGCTCGGTGTCGTGGAAGAGGCCGGTGGTGTAGAGGAGCAGCGCGATGCCGGCCGAGGCGATCGCCACCGCCGCCAGCAGATACCCGTAGGACCCGCCCCGGACTACTGCCTTCATCTACCTCCTCCCAGGCCCTCAGGCTGAAATCAGACCCGATCGATATCGGGGCGCCCGGATTTGAACCGGGGACCTCTGCCACCCAAAGGCAGCGCGCTACCAGGCTGCGCCACGCCCCGTGGCGAGCGAGTCTAGGGTGTCGCCCCCGTGGCAGAGGTGCTTCCCCTTCAGGCGGTTCACTACGACCTCGGCAGGGTCGGAGCGCTGGCCGACGTCGTCGCTCCTCCGTATGACGTGATCGACAACGCGCAGCGGGCCGAGCTCGCCGCGCGCTCGCCATACAACGTCGTCGAGCTCGACCTGCCGCGCGATCCAGGCGGGGGCGACCCGTACGAGCACGCCGCCGAGCTGCTCGCCCAGTGGACCGACGAGGGAGTCCTGACGCGGGATTCGGACCCGACGATCTGGGCACTCGAGCAGGACTACACGACGCCGGATGGCTCACGGCTCACTCGTCGCGGCTTGCTCGCGCGTGTCCGACTCGCTCCGTACGGCGAGGGGATCCGCCCCCATGAGCGGACCCAGCCGGGGCCCAAGGAGGACCGGCTGCGACTGACCCGCGCCACCCGACACAACCTCTCCCCCATCTTCGCCCTCCATCCGGGCGACGCCTGGCGCCACCTCGAGCCGGTCCTCGGCGGCGAGCCCTGGGGTGAAGTGACCGATGGCGACGGGACGACCCACCGCGTCTGGCGGATCGAAGACCCGGCTGTCCACGAGGCGATCGCTACCGAGCTCGAGCCGGGCGAGCTGCTGATCGCCGACGGCCACCACCGCTACGAGACCTCGCTCGCCTACCAGCGCGAGGTCGGTCCCGGCGGTCCCGCCGACTACGTCCTGATGGCCCTCGTCTCGCTCGAGGACCCCGGGCTGACCGTCTTTCCCACCCATCGCCTGATTTCGGGACTCGCCGACGATCCCGCCAAGCAGGAGGCCCTCGGCACCGGGCTGAAGGAGCTCTTCGAGGTCGATGAGGTCCCGAAAGATCAACTCGACCCCGACGGCGTGGAAGGAGTCGGCGTCTTCGGCTACCTCGACTCGCAATTCAATAGCGCCTACCGGCTGCGACTGGCCTCCAACCCGGCTCTTGATCGGGCGCTTGCGGGGCACTCCGAGGCCTACCGCACCCTCGACGCGGCCATCCTCGAGGAGCTCGTGCTGAAGGGGATCCTCGGGATGAGCACCGATGACATCGCGGCCAAGCGCGGCATCGGGTACACGCCGAGCATCGACGAGGCACTGGCCAAGCTCGACGCCGGCGACTACCAGGCCGAATTCCTGCTGCGCCCTACACCCGTCGATCAGGTCCGAGGTGTCGCCGCCGCCGGCGAGACGATGCCACCGAAGTCCACCTACTTCTTCCCCAAGTTGCTGACCGGGCTGGTCTTCAACCCCCTGAGCTGACCGCCTCGGCCCGTTGGATAAGGTCGGTTCGTGGTCAAGATCTACACGCGCAAGGGCGACGATGGCACCACCAGCCTCTGGTACGGCGGTCGCGTGCCCAAGACCGACGTGCGCACCGAGGCCTACGGATCGCTCGACGAGGCGAACTCGGCGCTCGGCGTGGCGCGGTCGCTCTGCAACCGAGACGAGCAGGCCGGCTTGTGCGAGACGATCCTCGCCCTCCAGCGGAATCTCTTCGTTGCGGGGGCCGAGCTGGCGACCGCTCCGGAGGCGGCGGAGCGGCTCGAGGGCGGCGTCAGCCGGATCACGGACGAGATGGTGGAGTCGGTCGAGGCCGACATCGACCGGTACATGAGCCAGGTCGACCTCCCGCCCCACTTCGTCATTCCGGGCGGGACCGAGCTCTCGGCCGCGCTGGACGTCGCCCGCTCCGCGATCCGGCGGGCCGAGCGGCGCGTGGTCGAGCTGCGCGAGGCCGGCGGGCTCGCGTCCGACGTCGTCCTGCGCTACATCAACCGGGCCTCCGACCTCGCCTTCGCGTTGGCGCGTTTCACGGACGAGGCAAACCCGCAGATCTTCGAGGGCAGGAGCGGGACCTGATGCGACGTGCCGTCGTCCGCCGGCGCGAGGGCTACGAGCACGAGATCGAGATGCGGGAGCACCGGCTGATCATCGACGAGCCGGTGGAGAAGGGCGGCACCGACCTGGGGCCGATGCCGTCCGAGTTGCTCGCCGCCTCGCTGGGGAGCTGCACGGCGATCACGATGGAGATGTACGCCGCACGCAAGGAGTGGGGTCTCGGCACGGTCGAGGTGGCGGTCGACTTCACCGAGGCGACCGTGGACGACCCTCCCACGTTCGACGTACAGATCACCCTCGGCGCCCAGCTCAGCGACGAGAACCGCGATCGGCTGCTGACGATCGCCGGTAAGTGCCCGGTGCACAAGGCTCTGAAGGACCAGAACGTCCTGATCTACGACTCGCTCGAGTTCGTCGAGGACGTCGAGGACGAGGACTGAGCCATGGATCTCGGCCTCAGCGGCCGCGCCTGCGTGGTCACCGGAGCCAGTCGCGGCATCGGCCGCGCCACTGCCCGGATGCTCTGCGCCGAGGGAGCGGACGTGCTGCTTGTCGCGCGCTCGGAGGAACGGCTGGTCCAGGCGGCGGACGAGTGCGTGGCGGCGGCGGAGGCAGGGGGCGGCCGCGCCGAGTCCCTGGCGATCGACGTCACGCAATCGGATGCAGGAGACCGGATCGTGCGGGAGGCGGACGAGCGTCTCGGCCAAGTGGACGTGCTTGTCAACAATGCGGGCACCGCCCGCCGGCGGGACCTCGACGAGGTTCCCGATGAGGACTGGTACGCAGCATGGGACCTGAACGTGATGGCGCCGATGCGGCTGATGCGGGCCGCAGCTCCGCCGATGGGCGATCGCGGCTGGGGCCGGATCGTCAACGTCTCCAGTTCTTCAGGCAAGCGCCCGTCGGCGGCTATGCCGGAGTACTCCGTGGCGAAGGCCGCCGAGCTCTCCCTCTCGCGGCTGTTCGCTGACCGATACGCCGCGCAGGGCGTCCTGATCAACGCAATCTGTCCCGGCGCGATCAAGTCCGAGCTCTGGACCGAGGATGGCGGCCTACTCGACCAGGTGATTGAGATGGAGGGGCTGTCCAGCCGGGAGCAGGCACTCGAGGCCGCCGCGGCCGGGCGCCCCATCGGCCGGCTGGCCGAGATTGATGAGGTCGCGGGCGCCATTGTCTTTCTCTGCTCCGAGCAGGCCTCGTACACGTCTGGGGCAGCGTGGAGCGTCGATGGTGGAGTCGTCCAGATCATCATCTGATCTACGGGAGTTGCTGCTCGCCCCGGCGGACGCGGCGGAGCTCGAGGCGCACGGGCGCACGGAGGCGGCGGTGCTCGTCCCGATGCACGGATGGCCCGACAATCCCGGGCTCGTCTTCACCGAACGGCGCTCGGACCTGAAGCGCCATGCCGGCGAGATCTCCTTCCCAGGCGGGCGGCGCGACGAGGGCGAGGAGCTGATCGACACCGCCCTGCGGGAAGCCGACGAGGAGATCGGGCTCTCCCGCGACAACGTCGAGGTGGTGGGCGCCCTCCCCCCAATCGGGACCTTCGTCACCAACTACAAGGTCCACCCCTTCGTCGGCCTGATCGACGAGGGCATGCGCTTCGAGCCCAACCCCATGGAGGTGGAGAGCGTCCTGGTCGCCTCCCTCGACGACCTCGCCGCCGCCTACGAGAAACGGCGGCTGGTGCGGCGCGGGGTGCCGATCAAGACCGACACCTACCTGGCCGCCGACAAGCTGATCTGGGGGGCGACCGCCCGTATCCTGGCGATGCTGCTCGAGCGCCTCAACGCCAGATGATCACCGATGAGTTTGCGGACGACCGACCGTCTACAGGGACATGAGCAAAGTGAGAGCTCAAATCTCGATTTCGCTGGACGACTACGGCGCCGGACCGAATGAGAGCCGCGAGAACCCCCTCGGCGAGGGCGGCGAACAGCTACACGACTGGGTCGTCGAGCTGAAGTCCTGGCGTGAGCCCCATGGCATGGGGGGTGGCGTGGTCAACGCCAGCACTGCGGTGGTCGAGGAATCGCTGGCGAACGTCGGCGCAGAGATCATGGGGCGGGGCAAGTTCGGCCCTCCGGAGGGCGGCCCCTGGGGCGACGATTCCTGGCGAGGGTGGTGGGGTGAGGACCCGCCCTTCCACATGCCGGTCTTCGTCCTGACCCACCACGAGCGCGACCCCCTGACGCTCTCCGACACGACCTTTCACTTCGTCACCGACGGGATCGAGTCGGCGCTCGCTCAGGCGAAGGAGGCAGCCGGCGAGGAGGACGTCATGCTCGGGGGCGGCCCCGACTCCATCAACCAGTACCTGGCGGCCGGGCTGGTCGATGAGATCGAACTCCACGTCGCCCCGATCCTGCTGGGGGGCGGCAAGCGACTCTTCGCCGGCGTCGGCCCAGATCTGAAGCTTGAAGAGCTCCGCGCGGTCGAGGCCCCCGGGGTAGCGCACCTCAAGTACCGCGTCGTGAAGTGACGGGAGCGGCCGGCCCACCGACGCCGGCCGGCCGCTCCTGCACTAGTCAGCTGATAGCTAGGCGTCCTTCTCGATCGGGACGTTCACCAGGTTCCCCCACTCGGTCCAGGACCCGTCGTAGTTCTTGACGTTGCCCTCCCCGAGCAGCTCGTGGAGGACGAACCAGGTGTGCGCCGAGCGCTCGCCGATCCGGCAGTAGGCGATGATCGGACTCCCGTCCTCGATCACGCCCTTGCCCTGGTAGAGCTCGCGCAATTCGTCCGCTGACTTGAAGGTCCCGTCCTCGCTCACGGCCTGGGCCCAGGGCACCGAAGCGGCTCCGGGGATGTGGCCGGAGCGCTGGGCGCCCTCCTGCTCGTAGCCCGCCATCGCGATCAGCTCGCCGGAAAACTCCTGGGGGCTGCGGACATCGACCAGGTTCGTATCCGAGCCGAGGGCGTTCAGCACCTCGTCGCGCTTCGCGCGGATCGCCTCATCGCCCGCCTTGGCCTCGAACGTCGCCTCGGGATGGGAGGGGACGTTCGAGCTGGTCGGGCGGTCCTCGGCGATCCACTTCTCCCGCGGGCCGTTGATCAGCTTGACCTTGTCGTGTCCGTAGTAGCGGAAGTACCAGTAGGTGTAGGCGGCGAACCAGTTGTTGCGGTCGCCGTAGAGGAGGACGGTGTGGTCGTTCGAGATCCCGCGGCTCCCCATCAGCTTCCCGAACTCCTCCGGGCCGAGGAAGTCCCGCTTCACCTGGTCCTGGAGGTCCGTCTTCCAGTCGAACCCGATCGCTCCCGGGATGTGGGCCTCGGCGTACAGCGCCGGATTCTCGTCGACCTCCACGATCCGGATGTCGTCGTCCTCGAGGTGGTCGGCGACCCAGTCGGTCTCCACCAGCACGTCGTTTGCGTAGTCGGCCATCGCTCCGCCTCTCTCTCGTGGCTCCAAAGTTAACTCTGTAATCCTGATCAGACTTTATCCAATTGGCTCGCGAGCCCGCCTGCCGCATGCCTCAGACAGCCGGCGCGGCGTCCGCAGACCGGCGGTATGGTTGCCGTGGGTATGGCGGAGAGGCGTTCGAAGGGCGAGGACACGGCGCGCGCGACTCGAGGCACCGCGCCGAGCGCAGCGAACATCAAGGATCTCGAGAAGTTCGAGGCCTCAGATCAGGCGAAGCGCCACCAGCCGTCAGACGTCGACGCAATGGGACGCGACAAGCGCCGGGAGGTGGTCGGTCACTCCTACGGGCCCTCGGCGCGGAGCCAGATCATGTTCTTCGTGGCGGTGGGAGCCGTGGTTGTCGTCATCGTCGGCGGTTGGCTTGGGCTGGTCGCGCTCTTCGACAAGCCTCCGACCCACTACAAGGACAGCGCGCCTTGGTCGAGGACTGCGGCCAACGTCTCGCTCGCCGCTCAGCAGAACGCCAAGCCCGTCGATCCCGCGGAGCCCTGCGGAGAACCCGGAAACCCGTACCCGATCCCGCCGCAGAGTCCCTGCGCGCCGCCCTCGAAGGCGAACGCCTTCCAGGGCAACTCATCCGGCGACTAGCCGCTCGATCCCGCCGGCTGAGCGAGCGGCCCAGCCGGGCTCACCGCGATCCCCGGTGAGCAGGGTCACCGGAATCCGCCACCTCTCTCCCGCCCGCTCGGTGATCCGGGCACCCTCCGCGAGCGTCTCGGCGTCCACCGATCCGGCAGCCTCGTAGGCGAAACCGCGCACGGGGCTGTCGACCAGCTTCTCCAGCAGGCTCTCCAGGCGTGGGCCGTGAATGACCGAGATCCCCTCCGGCTCACCGCTCACAGAGCCGAGCAGCCAGACGACCACGGCCACGTCTCCGCAGAGCTCGAGCACCGTTCCCGCTCGGTCCGGGTCTGCCTGAGCGGCTTCGATCTCGGCGGCCTCGATTGCTTCCAGACCGGCGGCCCGCCTGCTCGTGCCGCGCACCCGCCAGCCCAGCTGCGCCAGCTCCGCGCCGAGCTCGCGGCCGTGGCAGCCGCAGCCGACGATCAGCGCACGGGCCAACTACTCAGCGTCGACTTCGCCGTCCTCGGAGAACGGACCGCGACCGCGTGCCCTGATCGCCTGGTCCTCGCGAGCCTGGCGCTCGACGTCCTCCTCGGTGATCTCCGGGGCGCCGCGCCTTCGCCGGTAGGCGTTCTGCGCCTCGATCATCTGCCGGACGTCATCGACCTCGTTCTGGGCCTCGACCTCGGGCGAACGGGTCGGCTTCCAGTCGATGATGTCGGCCACCCTGTTCCGTTCGAAGGCACGCGTGAGCGCGACCATGATCAAGAAGAGGAGGACGAGAAGCCCGAGCGTAAGGCCTATAAGGACCATCTCCCAGCCCTGAGGCTACAGTGCCGAGCGGTGCCTGAGGCGGTGATCATCGATGCGTTGAGGACGCCGATGGGCGGCTTTCGCGGGTCCCTCGCCGGCATCAGGCCGGACGATCTGGCTTCCCACGTCATCTCCGCCGCGGTCGAGCGCAACGGGATCGATCCATCCCGGATCGACGACGTCTACATGGGCGCGGCCAACCAATCGGGCGAGGACAATCGGGACGTCGCCCGCATGGCGGCATTGCTGGCGGATCTCCCGGTCGACGTTCCCGGGGTGACCGTGAACCGGCTCTGCGCCTCGGGGCTCGAGGCGGTGAACCAGGCCTCGCGGGCCCTCCGCCTGGGTGAGGGAACCCTCTACCTCGCCGGCGGCGTCGAGTCGATGAGCCGCGCCCCCTGGGTCCTGCCGAAGCCCGAGAACGGCCTGCCGCGTGGCGAGCAGACGCTCTACGACACGACGCTCGGCTGGCGGATGATCAATCCGCGGATGGAAGAGCGCTACTCGACCGAGTCGATGGGCGAGACCGGAGAGAACGTCGCCGAGAAGTACGGGATCTCACGTGAGGAGCAGGACCGCTTCGCGCTCCAAAGCCACCAGCGGGCCGTCGCCGCGAAGAAGGACGGCCGCTTCGCCGAGCAGATCGTGCCGGTCGAGGTCCCTCCCCGGAGCAGGCGGGACGAGCCCCGCACCATGGATGCCGACGAGGGACCCCGCGAGGACACCTCGCTGGAGAAGCTGGCGAAGCTGCGGCCCGCCTTCCGGGAGGGCGGGACGGTGACGGCCGGCAACTCCTCGACGCTGAACGACGGAGCCGCCTGCCTCGTGCTGGGCACCGAGGAGACGGCACGCGAGCTCGGCAAGGAGCCGCTGGCCCGCATCGTCTCGATCGGCGTCGCCGGAGTCGATCCTGCCTACATGGGGATCGGGCCGCTCGTCGCGATCCCCAAGGCCCTCGAGCAAGCGCAGCTCGAGCTCGACCAGATCGACCTGATCGAGTTGAACGAGGCCTTCGCCTCCCAGGTCCTTGCCTGCGCCGAGGGGCTGGGCATCGACGAGGAGCGCCTCAACGTCAACGGCGGCGCCATCGCGCTCGGCCACCCGCTCGGCTGCTCCGGGGCGCGGCTGATGACCGCCCTGGCGTGGGAGCTTCGGCGGCGAGGCGGCCGCTACGGGATCGCCACCCTCTGTGTCGGCGTCGGCCAGGGGGTCGCGACCGTGGTCGAAGCGCCGTAGCGGCTCGCTACACCGGCGCCGAGAGCTGCACGGCCAGGATTTAGCCCGGTGTCCAGGCGTTTGCAGCCTTCGATAGCCTCGCCAGGGATGAGCGCGCCGGAATTGGCCAGTGTCGATGGACGAATAGTTGAAAGGGCGGAGGCGCGGATCCCGGCCGCTGATGACGGATTGCTCCGGGGCGACGGCGTCTTCGAGGTGATCCGTGTTTATCGCGGAAGGACCTTCGCCCTCGGTGAGCACCTCGACCGGCTAGAGCGCTCGGCGTCGGCGATCGACCTGCCCGTCGACCGCAAAGCCTTCGAGAGCGAAATCGCCGCCCTGCTCGCCGAGTTCGGCGCCAGCGACGCCCAGCTCAGGCTGGTCGCCACGCGCGGAGGCCGACGGCTCGCCTTCACCGAGAACCTGCCGCCCTATGCCGCGAAGGAGCGGATCAGGGTGTTGACCATCGTCTACGCCCCTAGCCTCATCCTGAACGGTGTCAAGTCCCTCTCCTACGCGGCGAACATGAAGGCGATCCGACTGGCCGAGTCTCGCGGCGCCGACGACGCAATCCTGGTCAGGCCCGACGGGGTGGTGCTCGAGGCGCCGACCTCGAGTGTCTTCTGGACGACGGGGGACGATCGTCTTCGCACGCCCAGCTTGGAAGTCGGCATCCTCGCCTCGATCACCCGGGACCGACTCGTCCGCGAGCTCGACGTCGAGGAGGGGAGCTTCCGGGTCGACGACCTCGAGGGGGCGAGTGAGGCGTTCCTCGCCTCCACGGTCCGCGAGGTTCAGGCCATCTCGGCAGTGAATGAGACAAAGTTGGCAGAATGTCCCGGCGGTCGGACCCAGGCAGCGGCCGAGGCGTTCTCCGCGATCCTCGATCGCGAGCTTGCCGCCTCTGCCTCGAGCTGAACGCGAGTTGGACTTCCAGCTGACAGACGAGCAGCGCCTGATCTCCGAGACCGCGCGCGATTTCGCCGACAAGGAGATCGCGCCGCGCGTGCGGGAGAACGATCGCGCCGGCCGCTTCGACCGCGAGCTGGCCTCGATGATCGGCGAGATGGGCTACCTCGGAGCGACCGTCTCGGAGGAGTACGGCGGCCGCAGCCTGGACTACCTGAGCTACGCGCTGATCGTCGAGCAGATCGGACGCGCCGATTCATCGGCGCGGACGGTCGTCTCCGTGCAGACCTCGCTGGTCGCCGGATCCATCGAGCGCTGGGGCAGCGAGGAGCAGAAGCGCGAGTGGCTCCCCAGGCTGTGCTCCGGGGAGGCGCTCGGCTGCTTCGCCCTCACGGAACCCGACGCCGGGTCCGACCCGGCGGGCCTGCGCACTCGCGCCACCAAGACGGATTCGGGCTGGACGATCACGGGCAACAAGATGTGGATCTCGATGGGCAATGTCGCCGAGGTCGCCCTCGTCTTCGCCCAGACCGATCCGGGGAAGAGGCACAAGGGCCTCGCATGCTTCCTCGTGCCGACGGCGAACGAGGGCTACAGCTCGGAGGAGATCCACGGCAAGCTCGGGCTGCGCGCATCCGACACCGCGGAGATCTCGCTCGACGAGATCGAGCTCGGAGAGGAGGCGATGCTCGGCGATGTGGGCGATGGCTTCAAGGTCGCAATGAGCGCTCTCGACAACGGGCGCTACAGCGTGGCGGCGGGGTGCGTCGGGATCTGCGACGGCTGCGTCGACGCCTCGGTGTCGTATTCGAAGGAGCGCCAGCAGTTCGGCGTGCCGATCGCGAGCTTCCAGCTCGTCCAGGAGCTGATCGCGGACATGATCGTGAAGCGGGACGCCGCGAGGCTGCTGGTCTACCGCGCCGGTGAGCTGAAGGACCGGGGCGTTCGCAACACCGTCGAGACCTCGATCGCCAAGTACTACGCGACCGAGGCGGCGGTCGACTGCGCCAACGCCGCGATCCAGGTGCATGGGGGGTCGGGCTACGTCGACGACTACCCGGTCGAGCGCTACCTGCGCGACGCGCGGGTGACCACCCTGTACGAGGGCACCTCCCAGATCCACAAGCTGATCATCGGCCGGGACGCCACCGGGATCAACGCGATGGTTCCCCCGTCATCTGAACAGTGAGAATCGGCGTCGTCGGCGCCGGGACGATGGGCGCGGGGATCGCGCAGATCGCCGCGCTGGGCGGCTACGAGACCTTCCTCTACGAGATCGATGAGAAGCAGCTCGAGCGCGGGCTGGAGATGGTCCGGAACGGGATGCGCCGGGGCGCGGAGCGCGGGCGCTGGAGCGAGACGGAGGCGGATGACGCCCTCGAGCGGCTGCGCACCGACACTCTGATCGAGTTCCTCCGGGACTGTGATCTGGTGATCGAGGCCGCGCCGGAGGACCTCGACCTGAAGCGCAACCTGTTCGATCGGCTGGCGGCGGTCTGTGGGCCGGAAGCGGTGCTCGCCAGCAACACCTCCTCCCTCTCGGTCACCGCGATCGCGGCGGCGGCGCCGGAGCCGCAGCGGATCGTCGGCATGCACTTCTTCAACCCGCCCGCGCTCATGCAGCTCGTCGAGGTCGTCGCCGGCGACGAGAGTGGCGAACCGGCGCTCGAGCGCGCCACGGAGGTCGCCCGCGGAATGGGCCGGACGCCGATCCGCGCCCGTGACTCGGTCGGCTTCGTCGCCAACCGCTGCGTTCGGCCCTTCTTCCTGGAGTCGCTGCGGATGCTCGCTGAGGGGGTGGCACGTCACGACGAGATCGACCGGATCGTCCGGCTCGGGGCCGGGCTGCGGATGGGTCCCTTCGAGCTCATGGACCTGATCGGCATCGACGTCAACTTCGCGGTCGCCCGTTCCTTCTGGGAGCAGTCGTTCGGCGAACCGCGCTGGCGGCCCAACCCCATTCACGAGCGGATGGTGACGTCGGGGCGGCTGGGCCGGAAGACCGGTCGTGGCTTCTACACCTACGAGAAGGGCGAGCCGCACCGGCCGCGGGACCCGGACGTCGACGCGGAGCGGCCCATCTTCGACGAGCACGAGCTCGAGCAGGTCGCGGGCCCGAACGCTCCCGGCGTCCTGACCCGGCTCGGCTCGACGATCGTCAACGAGGCCTGCTTCGCCCTCGGGGAGGAGGTCGCGTCGGAAGAGGACATCAACACCGCAATGCGGCTCGGCTACAACTGGCCGATCGGCTCCCTGGAGTGGGGCGAGCGTCTCGGCTGGAGCCGCGCCCTCGGCGTCCTCGAGGAGCTCCGTGAGCTGCAGGGCGAGGCCTACCGGCCGGCGCTGCTACTCCGAGAGCGGGCTCGCGGCTAGCTCCTCCCGGGCCCAGCGGCGGCGTTGCCCGGGCAGCCGCCCCTCGACCGAGAGCCAGGATCCGGCGAGGATCAGGGCGAAGCCGCCGATCGTCGCGACCGTGATCTCCTCGGAGAGGAACAGGGCGCCGTAGACGATCGCGAAGCCCGGCGCCACGTAGCTGACGATCCATGCCCGGGCCGGGCCGACGGTCGAGAGCAGCCAGAAGAAGACCACGAACGCGAATCCGGTACCGAGGAGGCCGAGGGTCAGGACCGCCGCCACCGGTCCGAGGCTGGGAAACGAGTCCGGCGCCGTCGCGAACGCGACGGGCAGCAGGAGCAGCGCGCTCGCCCCCGTCACCAGCCCGGACATCCCCGCCGGCGCCATCCCCGCGAGCCTGTGCTTGACCAGCAGGCCACCGATCGCATAACCGAGCGCGGCCGCGACGACCGCGAGGCCGCCGAGCAGCTCGGAGCCGCCGCCGCCCAGGTCCACCCCGAGCAGCAGTCCCACGCCGGCGAAGCCGATCAGAACCCCGACCAGCCGCAGCCCCTGCGAGCGCTCCTCGTGGTCGACCCAGATCGCGAGCACGGCCGTCCACAGCGGGGTCGCGGCCACCAGGATCCCGGCGAGCGAGGAGCTGATCTCCTCCTCCCCGGCGGCGATCAGGATGAAGGGGCCGGCGACCTGGATTGCCCCAACGAGGACGAGCCAGCCGGCATACGGACGCGCCCCGGCCAGGGCGCCCTGGGCGGCGGCGATCGGGATCAGGACTGCCGCGGCCAGCGCGACGCGCAGGAACGCGACCATCCCGGGCGAGAGGTCGCGGAGGCCGATCGCAATGAACAGGTAGGAGGCGCCCCAGATCGCCCCGAGGGCGAGCAGCCAGAACCAGGCTCGACGGTCCATCTACCCAAGGTAACGCTGCCCTCAGGTGGTCCGTGAGGCCGCGAACACCTCCGCGCCCCGGCTCGGGACGTTGGTGATCGTGCTCCTCACGGGGTGCTCGGGCTCACGGCCGGCGGGTCGCAGGCTGCGCCGCGCGACGAGCTCCCGGAGGACCACCGACATCTCGAACTCGGCGAAGGCGCCGCCGAGACAGCGCCGCACGCCGCCGCCGAACGGGATCCAGGTGTAGGTCCCCGCGGGCCGATCGAGGAAGCGCTCGGGGCGGAACTGCTCGGGCTCGGGGTAGATCTCCGGCCGCCGGTGGACGAGATGGATCGAGGGCGCCACCGAGGCTCCCGCCGGGAGCAGCCGGCCGCCGATCTCCATCGGCTCCACCAGCTTCCGCAGGACCAGCGCGATGACGGGGCGAAGCCGGAGCGTTTCCTTGATCACCGCCTCGAGGTAGGCGCCGTCGCCGCCGGCGACGGCGGCCTCGAGGCGCTCCAGCTCGGTCGGATGCCGCGCGAGCAGCTCGACAGCCCAGGAGAGCCCGGTCGCGGTCGTCTCGTGGCCCGCCACCAGCAGCGTCATCAGCTCGTCGCGGAGCTCCCGGTCAGTCATCGGGCGGCCGTCCTCGTGGGTTGCCTGGAGAAGGAGCGAGAGGATGTCGTCACGGTCAGCCAGGTCCCTCGCCCCCCGACGCGAGCGGATCTCCTCGAAGAGCAGCCGGTCGACCCGCTCGATGTTCCGCCGGAACGGCGGGAAGCGGCGCAGCCGCTCGGGGCCAAGCAGGACCATGAAGATCGAACGCCGGGGGTTGGATAGGAGGTTGAGGGTCGAGCGCAGCTCATCGCGCAGTCGGCCGAGGCGCTCTCGCTCCTCGACGCCGAAGACTGCGCGGAGGATCACCTCCAGCGTCACCGCCTGCATCCGGGGGCGCATCCGCACGGGCGCATCCGTGGGCCACCGATCGATCTCCTCACGAGCCGCCTGCGCCATCACCTCCCCGTAGGCCTGCATCCGCGGGCCGTGAAAGGCCGGCAGCATGAGCTTGCGCTGAGCCATGTGCTCGGGCTCGTCCAGCAGCAGGACGGAGTGCTCGCCGAGCACCGGCAGCAGCACGATGTTCGCGGCCCCGGCATGGAGCAGGTTCGGATCGCCGGTGAACACCTGCTTGATGACCTCGGGATCGGAGACGAACACCCAGGTCCCCTCGTGAGGGAGCCGGATGGTGAACATGTCGCCGTAGCGCGCCTGGCACTCCTCGAGGGTCTGAAGAGGCCGTCTCCACCAATGCCACATCGTGCGGGACAGCGACCAATCCGGCCCGGGCGGAAGCTCCGGTGCCACGGTGGGCGGGGCGCTGGGACGCTCGGCAGTCGCGATGCCCATGGTTCGGATTATGCTTGCTGCCCGATCGAGAGGACCACAGGCCAGGGAAAGGCGGCGGGATGGGTGGCGCGGGGAGGACGACGCACCTGAAAAGGGCTACGGGACCGGCATTGCTGGTGGCGGTGGCGATCGCCGTCATCTCGCCCGCCGGCGCGTCCGGCGCGAACTCCCTCGCAGTTCACGGCAGCGTCAACCAGGCCTACGTCACCGGCGCGCAGCCGGGCACGAGCCTGCGACTGGTCCGCAAGGGCAAGGTCGTCTCCACGAAGCCGGTCGGCAGCCTTGGAGGGGTCGTCTTCCGGCGGGTCGCCAGCGGCAAGGGTTATCGCGTCCGCGCCGCTGATGGCTCCCTTTCCAGGCGCATCTCCGTGATGTCGGAGCGGCCCCCCAGGAACACCTCGATCTACAACCAGACCCTGCCGGCGGGCGGCTACGGCTACATGTACACGCGCGACGGCACCGGCCTCGCGCTCGACGTCCGTCTGCCGGGGCCCGCCGCGGACGGCCCCTACCCAACGCTCGTCGAGTACGCGGGTTACGGCTACGCCAATCCGTCCGGCCCGGAGAGCGGTATCAGCCAGATTCTCAACCTGCTCGGCTACGCCGTCGTCGACGTGAACATGCGCGGCACCGGCTGCTCCGGCGGCGCCTTCGACTTCTTCGAGAGGCTCCAGAGCCTGGACGGCTACGACGTCGTCGAGACCGTCGCGCGCCAGCCCTGGGTCCTCCACAACCGGGTCGGCATGGCCGGCGTCTCCTACGGAGGGATCAGCCAGCTCTTCGTCGGCGCCACCGCCCCGCCCCACCTCGCCGCGATCACACCGCTGTCCGTGATCGACAACACCGCGACCACGCTCTATCCGGGCGGGTTCCTCAACACTGGCTTCGCCCTGCGGTGGGCCGAGGATCGCGTCGACGACTCGAAGCCGGCCTCGCCGACCGAGGGCCAGGGGTGGGCCTACAAGCGGATCCAGGACGGCGACGAGATCTGCAAGGCGAATCAGATCCTGCACACCGCCGCGGCGGACCTGATCGCCAAGATCCACCACAACCGCGTCTACCGGCCAAAGGTCGCGAACCCGCTCGCGCCCTCGACCTTCGTCAGCAAGATCCGCGTGCCCGTCTTCATGGCCTGCCAGTTCGAGGACGAGCAGACCGGAGGCCACTGCGCGAACCTCGCCGACCGCTTCACGGGAACGAAGCGAAAGTGGTTCACCTACACGAACGGGCTGCACATCGACTCGCTCGACCCGGAGACTTTCAACCGCTGGTTCGACTTCCTCGAGCTCTACGTCGCCGGGCGAAGACCCCAGATGTCACCGGCGACCGCGGCTGCCGCGCCGGTCATCTACCAATCGGCGATGGGCGTGCCCGGCGTCACCCTGCCGCCGGATCCGATCCAGAACCAGCCCAGCTACGAGGCGGCGCTGAGCGCCTTCCAGAGCCAGCCGTCGGTCCGGATCCTGTTCGACAACGGCGCGGGCGGCGCGCCGGGTACTCCGTACCCGGGCTTCGAACGCTCGTTCAACCGCTTCCCGATCCCGGGCACGAAGCCGCAGTCGTGGTTCTTCAGGCCGAACGGCCTGATGACGCGCAAGCCCGCCAAGAAGGGCAGCAAGGGCGGCAGCACCAGCTTCAACTGGGACAAGACGGCCCGGCCTCCAACCGACTTCGCGGGCACCAACACCGGCGGCGGCGACCTCTGGACCACCCACCCGAGCTTCGATTGGCGGCAGCCCCCGCCCGGAACCGCGGCTTCATTCGTCACCCCGCGGCTGGGGCGCGATGCGGCGATCATCGGTGCCGGAGCGGTGCATGCCTGGGTGAGGACCTCGGTCCCTGACATCGACCTGCAGGTGACCGTCTCGGAGGTCCGCCCGGACGGCCAGGAGACCTATGTGCAGAGCGGCTATCTGCGCGCCAGCATGCGGCGGCTCGACCCGCGCAAGAGCACGCTCCTGGAGCCGGTGCTCAGCCTGCATGGCGACGACACCGCCAAGCTGCCCAACGGCCGTCTCTCGAAGCTGATCATCCCGCTCTACTACCAGGGGCACATGTACCGGGCCGGCTCGCGCATCCGGGTCACGGTGAGCGCCCCCGTCGGCGACCAGCCTGTCTGGGCTTTCGCGGAGACCGTGCCACAGCACAACACCAGGGTCACGCTGGCCCTTTCGCACAAGCGCCCCTCTCGCCTCGTCCTCCCGTTCGTCCCGGGAGTGACGGCTCCGACCCCGCTGCCGCCCTGCCCCGGGCTGCGGGGCGAGCCCTGCCGGGCGTTCAGCGGCTAAGACCCGCCCGTCCCCTTTCACCAGACGGGGTCGGACCTCACGGGCAAGCGGTGAACCGACCGTCCGCGCCCTGCGAATAGGACCGTGAACGCAGGCAGCCAGGGCGGAGCGCATCGCCGCTCCGCCAGAGGATCAAGGAGGAACCGAAATGCGAGTGATCATCCGAACCATCGGTGCGAAGCTGGCGATCGTCGCCGCCATCGCTGCGACGCTGGCGATCGTCGCGGTCATGGCGACATCGGGGGGCCCCGCCGGCACTGGAGCGGGCACGATGATCATGCCCCAGGAGCGGGGCAACCCCACGACGAGCTCGACCCACAACGCCAAGAGCGGTTCCCCTCTGGCTTCGATCGACCCGCGCACCTGGCGTTCGCTTGGGACGTACTCGGGCGGTGAGGTCATCAGCGAGACGGTGAGCTCCGTCATGGGCGACAACGAGTCGGACTGGTTCGATGACCACGGCCAGGGCGACCAGCTCGACAAGGACTTCTAGGCTGCCGACGCCCCGGTTTCCACGCAAAGCAGCGCTGTTGGCGTCAGCCCCTGCGGCGACGGGAAGCGCTTACGAGGCTTCGACGGCCTCGATGATGGCGCCGGTGTTGGTGCCCCAGTGCTCCTCGGGGTCCGGCGGCATGTCGCGTAGGAACCACTCAGCGTCCAGGGCGCCCTTGGTGCCGCTCCCGGCGGCGGTGACCGCCTGCCGGTAGGTGTGGTCGACGAGATCGCCGATCGCGAATACCCCCGCGAGCTTTGTCTTGGTCGACGGTTCATCGACGACCACGTATCCCTCGTCATCCAGTTCGACCTGGCCCTTGACCAGCTCGGAGCGGGGACGGTGACCGATGGCGACGAAGGCGCCGCCGACGTCGATCTCCCTCGCCTCACCGGTCTCGGCGTGCTGCAGCGTGACCTTGGCGATCTTGCCGTCGTCGCCGGGAACGAACTCGACCGGGACGTACGGCGTCAGGAACTCGATGTTCTCCTTGCCGCGAGCGCGCTCCTGCATGATCTTGGAGGCGCGGTAGTCGTCGCGGCGGTGGATCGAGAACAGCTTCTTCGCGAACTTGGAGACGAAGATCGAGTCCTCCATCGCCGAGTCCCCGCCGCCGATCACGGCGACGTCCTCGCCCTTGAAGAAGGCGCCGTCACAGACACCGCAGGTGGACACGCCGCTCCCGGCGAGCTCGATCTCTCCCGGAATGCCGAGGCGCTTGGGCTCGGCCCCCATCGAGAGGATCACTGCCTTGGCCCGGTAGGTGTCCTTGCCGATCTTGACGGTCTGGAGCTCGCCGTCGGAGAGCTCGATCTCGGTCGCGTCGTCGGTGATGAAGCGGGTGCCGAAGCGCTCTGCCTGGGCGCGGAAGTCGTTCATCATCTCCGGCCCCATCACGCCCCCCCGGTAGCCGGGGTAGTTCTCCACGTCGGTGGTGTTCTGGAGCTGGCCGCCCCACTGGAAGCCCTCGATGACGAGCGGCTCGAGCTCGGCCCGTGCTGCATAGAGCGCGGCCGTGTAGCCGGCGGGGCCGCCGCCGACGATGATCAGGTTTTCGACCTTCTCGCTGCCGTTCGTCTTCTCGTTCATCTCGGTCCTTTCGGAGCCTACCCAGACCTTCGGTGGAAGCTTCTTCCGGGGGGCTTACTTCACTTTTTATAGTAGCGCCAAGGGCCAGCACGTTACGGCCCCGCCGCGGCCGCCTCAGGCTCCCGCACCCCGATCCGCTCGGGCCGATCCCTCCCCTCCGCCTCCCAGCGGTTGACCGTCTTGCGCAGCTGGAAGAAGGCGACGATCCCCGGTGGAATCGGGAGCCAGAAGGCGATCACGCGGTAGGTGAGCACTGCCGCGAACACCTCGGCACTGGGCACGCCGAAGAGCACGAAAGCCCCGATCATTCCCGCGTCCACCGCCCCCACCCCGCCGGGGGCGAACGGGAAGAGGTTGGCGAGCATCCCCAGGAAGAAGCCCTGGATCACCACGCCGAGAGGGACGGAGACGTTGAAAGCGTGGAAGCTCGCCCAGAGAATCGCGATGTTCGCACCCCAGAATCCGACCGCGCCTCCGAATGCCATCGCGGCGGACCTCGGCTGGCGCACGAAGGTGATCGCGGTGCGCACAGCCTGCGCGAAGGTCGCTGGGACGGTGGCGAGTCGCTTGGCGATCTTGCCGAAGCGGCCGGATGTATGCCGTTCGATTCTGCGTTCGAAGTCGTCCGGAACCAGGGCGATCAGCAGGCCGATGGCGATCGCCAGCGCGGCCAGTGCCGCTGGGATGACTGTGCCAGACAGGGGCGCGTCGCCGGAGAGCACGTGGGTCCTGAGCAGGACCCCGAAGATCACGAGCGCGGCGAGATAGACGGAGTAGAGGACCACGAGGAAGGCGACCATCCGGCAGACCGCCTGGCGTGTCTCCATGCCGGCCTTCCGCAGGGCCCAGTAGCTGAGCAGGATCCCGCCGGCCCCCCCGGCGGAGAACAACCTGGTCGCTGCCAGTCCCGCCATCGTGATCTGGTAGCTCTCGTTCCACTCCAGGTGGATCACCTTCTCGCCGACGACGCCGCGGAAGAGCGCGACGTAAGCGGCGAACATGCCGACGCAGAAGACGACCCCGAGACCGATCCATAGTGGGTCCCCCTCCCCGATCTTGTCGAGCGCGTCCTGCAGGTCGAAGAGCCGTGGGACCAGCACATAGATCGCGATCAGCAGCAGGACGACGGCGATCGCCGTCTGGATGAGCCGCTTGGGGTCCGCAAAGAAGCTCGGCTCATCGTCCGCAACCATTTCGCGGTCGCGGTCTGGCTCAACCGGTTTTGAAGCGCTTTGTGGGCGCTCCTCCCTCACCCTTGGGATGTTCGCAAACGACGCTCCCGGAGCACCAGCATGGGTCAGATTTCGGGATTTCCCATGCGCTCGAGCCGCTGCAACCCGCGGCTGACCGCCTGTGCGACCGGCTCGACATAGCGCTCGCCGCGGCGGACCGCGACCACGATGGCCGCCCCCGCGAGCAGGTCGACGACGTAGTGCTCACCGAGGTAGACCAGGGCGAACCCCAGCACCCCCGCATAGGTCCACCCCAACACTCCTACCGCCGGACCGGTCTCGGAGAGCAGCAGCGCGGCCATCAGCGAGGTGGCGAAATGGAGGGACGGCATCGCAGCCCACGGGTTTCCGCCCAGTGTGTCGTAGAGAACCGGCCAGGCACGCCCCCACTCCTCCTCCCCCACCTCCTGCATGATCCGCCGTACCTTCGCGTCGGTGTAACCCTCCTCCGAGGCCCACCATGGAGGCGCCGTGGGGACCGCCATATAGATCGCGCAGCCGATGTCGTAGACCGCGGACATCTGGCGCGCCGAGCGCGCGAAGTGCTCGGGGTGCCGGGCAAGGATCCAGGTCAGGGAGCCGTGCGGCTCGAGGAACCACCCCCAATGAGCCCAGGAGAGGAAGCGATCGACGGTATTTCGCCTGCCGAGCCCTTGGAGGGACCGCTGGAGGCGGACGTTCGGCAGCTCGCCGCCACCGAGCACGGTGTCCGCGCGGATCGGGTAGTCGACCCGCAGCCGGCGCCGGGCCGCGCCGGGATCGTCGTATGGCAGCTCGTGGCCCATCGTGAACATCCACATCTGGAGGGCGTACATCCCGGCGTCGCGGAGGCGGGTGCGCCTGCCGACGACGGCCAGCGAGGGCGGGCCGGCGGCGAGCGCGGCGGCGGTGACCGCCGGCGGGATCCTGAGCCTCTTGCGGAGCAGGGGGACCGCCACAGCGGCGGCGAGGCCCGCCACCGCCGCACCCCTTACCAGCCTATGCACGGCTGATCCGCTCCAGCGGGATGAGGAAGGACTCGTAGGCGGCGCCGGTCCCCTGCTGCAGGCCGATCTCGCAGGTGCGGTTGCTGCATAGGTAGGCGTCGTGCGTGGCGCCGCGGAGCTCGGCTGCCTCCTCGGCGGTGGCGGAAGCCGTCAGTTCCGGATGGAGGAGGCCGCGGTCGCCCGCCATCCCGCAGCAGGTGGCGCGAATCGGCTGGACTACCTCGCCCGCCATCTCGCCGGCGATCTCCCGCAGCTCTCGCTCCAGCCCCAGGTGCCGGGTCGAGCAGGTCGGGTGGACGGCGACCGACCCGAGCTTTTCCCGGATCGAAAGCTTCGGGAGCAGGCGCTTCGCCCAGGCAACGGAGTCGAGGATCTCGAGCTTGGCGTGGCGCTCTCGGTTCTCGTTGGTGAGGTCGTCCGCGACCTCGCTGGCGAGACCGAGGGCGCAGGAGCTCGCGTCGATGACGATGGGGAGCTCGCCCTCCCCGCTCCAGCGCGAAAGCGCCTCGACCGTCCGGTTCGCCATCACGCTGGCGCCCTCCGAGTAGCCCTTGGAGGTCCAGGGCACCGAACAGCAGTGGCCGGAGACGTCCTCTGGGATCCAGACCGGCAGGCCGGCCCGGGCCGAGACGGCGACCATCGCCTCGGGCAGATGAAGGCCGGCGGCGCCGTTGCTTGGCCTGCCGAAGATCCGGTTGACGCAGGCCGGCATGTAGAGGGCCGCGGCGCCCCCGCGCGAGGTCCTCGGCAGCTTCGCCGGCGCGGGTGGCGGCATGTTGCGCGGCCAGCTGGGCACCAGCTCGTCGGTGACCAGCGCACGCGTCGCGTTGGACGCGGCCCGCATCAGGGGCCCGGCCGCCCTCCCCGTGCGCAGCCCGGCGCGGGCGAGCCCTTCCACCTGCTTGAACCGCTCCGCAACCTTGGCGGCCTGGTGCCGGGCGCGGGGCGTGTGCTCCCGCGCTCGGAACCCCTTGACCAGCTTGCCTGTGTCGATCCCGAGCGGGCAGGCGATCTGGCAGGTCCCGTCCGCCGCGCAGGTCTGGATCCCGTCGTACTCGTATTGCTCCAGCAGCGCGCGCTGCACCGGCGAGCCGGCCGGCTGACGTGCCATCTCCCGCCGGATCACGATCCTCTGCCTGGGCGTCGTGGTCAGATGGCGGCTGGGACAGACCGGCTCGCAGAAGCCGCATTCGACGCAGGTGGTCGCCACCTCCTCGATCACGGGCGTGGTCTTCAGGTTGCGCAGGTGGACGCCCGGGTCGCGGTTCAGCACGACGCCCGGCGAGAGCACCGCGTCGGGATCGGCGAGAGCCTTCACCCGCCACATCAGCTCGGTGGCCTTCGGGCCCCACTCCCGCTCGACGTAGGGAGCCATGTTGAGGCCGGTGCCGTGCTCGGCCTTGAGCGAGCCGTCGTACTTCTCGAGGACGAGCTCGACGAGCTTCTCCATGAAGGCCTCGTAGCGTTGCGTGTCCTCCTGCTTGGAGAAGTCGGGGGTCAGCATGAAGTGGAGGTTCCCGGCGGAGGCGTGGCCGGCCACCCCTGGAAGGAAGCCGTGCTCGCTGAGCAGCGCCTGGATGTCGCGGGCCGACTCCGCGATCCGCTCGGGCGGGACGCAAACGTCCTCGATGATCAGCGAGGTTCCCGGAGGCCGGAAGCGCCCGATCAGGCCGTGCAGCCCCTCGCGCACGGTCCAGGAGACCTCGATCCGCTCGGGGTCGCGAGTGAAGTCCGGTGGGCGGATCAGCTCGTGCTCGCGGAGGATCTCCTCGGCGCCCGCCACGAGCCTGTCGAGGTCACCGTCGGTCTCGGCGCCGAACTCCACCAGCAGCGCCGCGGAAGTGGGCGGCAGCTCTAGCCAGTCCTGGGGCGCCCCGGCGATGTTCTGCGCGGCGACCATCAGGGCCGGAGCGACCATCAGCTCGACCGCGGTCGCCCCGGATTCGACCAGCGCCGGCACCGGCTCCGTCGCAGTCTCGATGCCGTCGAAGTGGAGCCAGGAGACCGTGGTCCTCGCGGGCTGCGGAACGGTCTCGAGGACCGCCTCGGCCATGAAGCCGAGCGTCCCCTCGGAGCCGATCAAGAGGCGCCGGAAGATCTGCAGCGGCTCGTCCTCATCCAGGAAGGCACAGAGGCGATAGCCGGTCGTGTTCTTGATCCGGAACTTGCTCCGGATCCGATCGCTCAGCTGCTCGTCGGCGCGGATCTCGTCGCGCATCTCGGCAAGTCCGTTCGCCAGCTCGGGCTCGGCTTGCGCGAAGCGCTCCGCGGCGTCGGGGGCGGCCGTGTCGATCACCGTTCCCGAGGGCAGGACGAAGGTGAGCGAGCGGACCGTGCTGTAGGAGTCGGCCACGATTCCGCAACGCATCCCGCCGGAGTTGTTGGCGAGCACACCGCCGACGCAGGCGATGTCGGTGCTCGCCGGATCGGGCCCGAGCTTGCGGCCCTGCGGCGCGAGCACCCGGTTTGCGTGGCCGAGCACGGTCCCGGGCTTGACCCGTGTCCGAGCCGCGCCGTCGAGAACCTCCACCCCGCTCCAGTGCCGCCGCACATCGACCAGGATGCCGTCCGTCTGCGCCTGGCCGTTCAGACTCGTGCCGCCCGCGCGGAAGGTGATCGGGATCCTGGCCGCGCGCGCGTAGTCGAACACCTTCGAGACGTCCTCGGCGTCGCGAGCCATCACCACGGCCCTGGGAAGCAGCCGATAGGGGCTCGCGTCCGACGCGTAGCGGATCAGGTCGATCACCCGGGTGAGGACGCGGTCCTCCCCGAGCAATCCGATCAGCTCGCTGCGCAGCGGCTCGGGCGTCCCCGAGGCGAGCTCATCCGGCGCCCGGTCATTCGCCGGCGCATTCCCCTCGGGCGCGATCCGGTGAACGTCGGGGGCGAGGAGATCCATGGCGGCAGCCTAAGTCAGTCGCCGCGGGTGGCGGCCCTCCGGAGCGGCACCGAGGCCTCGAAAGTGCTGCTTCGCACGGAAAGCAGCCGTCTGCAAGGGATACTGCGTGGACGATGTCGGAGGAGAACGTCGAGCTTGCATGGCAAGCCACTCGTGCCTGGAATGAGGGCGGTGTCGAGGCGTTCCTGTCGTACCTGGACCCCGAGGTCATCTGGCACGCGCCACAAGAGTCGATGGAGCCTGGCAACTACCGCGGGCATGCCGGGGTGCGTGACTACTTTGGTCGCCTGACCGAGGTTTTCGATGAGCAACGAGCGGAGCCCGTCGACGTCATCGATGTCGATGCCGAGCGCGTGATCGCGGTCGTCCGGGTGATAGCTCGAAGCGAGAAGTTCGGGACGGAGATCGACGCCGAATGGTCTTGGCTGATCCGGACACGTGACGGGAAGAGCATCGAGGTATGGACCTTCACCGACCGTACGGAGGCGCTCGAAGCCGCCGGCCTGCGGGAATAGTCAGAAACCGAGGTACGCCTAGTCGAGGAGCTCCTCGACCCGGTAGGTCTTGACGCCTCCCGGCGTCTCGAACTTGACGTCTTCGCCGACCGGTGCATCCCGCAGCGCCCGCCCCGCCGGCGACTCCACCGAGAGCTTCCCCTGCTTGGGGTCGGCCTCCGTCGCGCCCACCAGCGTCCAGGTGTTCGTCTGGCCGCTCTCCACGTCCTTGACCTCAGCGGTCCGGCCGAATGCGAAGACGCTCGCGCTCGTATCCGCCTCCACCACCACCGCCTTGCCGAGGCGCTCCCGGAGTCGCTTGATTCGTGTCTCGAGATGCGCCTGGTCGTCCTTGGCGATGTGGTATTCGGCGTTCTCCTTCAGGTCGCCGAGCTCACGCGCCGCCTTGATCCGCTTCGCCATCTCGCGACGCCCCGGCCCCTCGAGCTCGTCCCGCTCGGCGCGTAGTGCCTCGATTCCCTCGGCAGTGATTGGCTCGTTGCCTCCCGGCAGGTCGGGCGACGCCCCCGTCTTCGACTCTTCGGTCACCTGGCGGAGGCTACGCGGTCGACCGACGCGCAATACCTCCGCTCCCGGGCCGCCGACCGGGCGGCCTACAGGCGCACCGTCCGTGGAAGCCCGAAGTGTTCGAAGAGGGCGGTGTCGGCGAACCAGGTCATCGCCGCGGCGGCGTCCCCCTCGAGCGTCAACACGAACAGCCCGCGAGGGCGGGCGATCCCGGCATCCGCATCCGGCAGGTAGCAGGCGAAGGCCGGCTGGGTATTCGCCCGGGTCGGCACGACACAAAGCGGCGTGCCCCGCGCCTCCTCGCGGTAGCTGAGGAAGCCAGCGATTGCCTCGTGTCCCTGGTACTCGAGCGGCAGGGGCGGCATCGTGAGCAGGGCATCGTCGGTGAGCAGCGAGACCATCCCGTCGACGTCACCGCTCTCCACCGCGCCGGCGAAGCGCACGGCGAGTTCGAGCTCGCGTGGCGAGCGCGGTCGCGGCGGGCGTTCGCGGTCGGCTGGAAGGCGGATCTCGATCGTGGCCCGCGCGCGTTGCAGAGCGCTGTTGACCGAGACCTCGCTGCTTTCGAGCATGTCCGCGACCTCTGCCGCGTGGAAGCCGAGCACGTCGCGCAGCACGAGGACCGCCCGTTGTCGTGGTGGGAGATGCTGTAGGGCGGCGACGAAGGCAAGGGTCACGGCCTCCTTCGTCTCGTAACGCGCCTCCGGGCCGGGCGCGGTCTCCGCGAGCCCCTCGAGCAGCGCGTCGGGGTACGGCTCGAGCCACAGCGGCTCTCCTCGGCGAGTGGGCTCGGGGAGCTCGAACGGGAGCCCGGGGCCTCGCGGGGGCGCCGCCGGCTATCGCGAACCGCGTTGAGGCAGCGGTTGGTCGCGATGCGGTACAGCCAGGCTCGCAGCGAGTCGCGCTCCTCGTATTGCTCAAGTCCGCGCCACGCCGCCAGCAGGGTCTCCTGGACCATGTCCTCCGCGTCCTGAACCGAGCCCAGGATCCGGTAGCAGTGGAGGTGCAGCTCGTGACGATAGGGGTCGGTCAGCGCGCGGAACGCGTCGTTTTCCCCCAGACGAGCGAGACGTAGCGCGCTCTCGGTCACGGCAGAATCCTCGCACGCCCTCTTCGTCTCGCAGCATCGACGCGGGTCGCAACACCATCCGCGCCGCAAATTCATCGCTGATTTCCCGTCGCCTCGGGTGTTTCGTCAAGCAGAAGGACAACACGGAGACGAAAAGGAGAACGGAAATGGGAAAGATCGTAATCAGTGGCCCACAGAACGTCTCGCTCGATGGAGTCGTCCAGGACCCGGACGGTAAGGAGGGCTTCAGGCTCGGCGGCTGGTTCGTCGAGTTTGGGGGCAAGGACCTCGAAGAGTGGAACAAGGTCGCGCTCGCGGAGGCGCTGGGCGCCGAGGCATGGCTGCTGGGCGGGCGGAGCTACGAATTCTTCGGGGTGAGGTGGCGACCCCGGAACGGCGAGCTCGCGGACAGGTTGAACAGCATGCCCAAGTACGTCGTGTCATCCACTCTCGTAGATCCCGACTGGACCAACTCGACAGTCCTCAGGGGCGATGTGGTGGAGGAGGTTTCGAAGCTGAAGCGGGAGCTCGACGGAGAAATCGTCGTCCCTGCCAGCTATCAGCTCGGGCGCACGCTAGTCGAGCATGACCTGGTCGACGAGTTGCGGCTGGTGGTCTTCCCAGTCGTGCTCGGCGCCGGCGAGCGCCTCTTTGATGAGACCAGCGACAAGAAGCCCATGCGCCTCATCGATAGCCAGACCATCGGTGACGGCCTCGCCTTCCTGACCTACGAGTTCGTCCGGGGGAGTGCCCACGGGTAACCGAAGGAGGTGCGCGCTCGACCCGAAGATCAGAACAGAGCCATGCCGGGGGCTACCGGAACCTCGACCAGCTCGGGTTGGGAGGACCCGATCACGCCCTCGAGTGCCGCGTGGAGCTCGTCGCGGCCGGATACCGCCCGCGAAGAGACGCCGTAGGCCTCGGCCACCTTCGCCACCTCGAGGGCCGGCAGGTCGAGACCCGGCGCGCCCGTCACCTCCTCGATGCCGGCGAACCACTTCAGGATCGAGTACTCCTCGTTGCGCAGCACGACGAAGGTCACGGGCACGTCGTAGGCGACCGCGGTCCAGAAGCCGGTGATCGCGTACTGCGCCGAGCCCTCACCGAGCACGCAGACCACCGGCCGGTCCGGCTGCGCCAGCTGCACCCCGATCGCCGCTGCGAGGCCGAAACCGAGGCCCCCGCCCGCGCCGAAGTAGTAGCTGCCAGGGCGAGACATCCGCATCTGGTTGCGAAGCGAGAGCGTGCTGGAGGGCGATTCGAGCACGACGATTCCGTCCTCGGGGAAAACCTGCGCGAGCGTGTTGTGGACCATCGTGGGGCTGAGCGGCTCCGTCTCGTCGCCGGCCGTCGGCTCCGGCAGGGGGTCGGGCTCGGCGCGATTCGCCTCGCCGACCTCCTCGAGCAGCGCCCGCAGCGCGAGGCCGACATCCGACAGGATCACGTCTCCCATCGGCGCTCGAGCGGCCTCGTCGGGGTCGCTGGTGATCGCGACCAGGGAGGCGCCCTCGGGAAGGAGCGGACCGGGGATGTAGGGGTAATAGGGGAAGACCGATGAGCCGACGACCAGGATCAGATCGCGGCCCTTGAGCGTCTCAGTCACCGGTCCGATCGCAGGCGGAAGGACGCCCTGGAACAGGGGATGGCCCTCGGGGAATCCGAGGCGCCCGCCGCCGGGGGCCGGCGAGGCGAACACGGGAAGCTTCTGCCGCTCGGCCAGGGTGACAGCGTCCTCCCAGGCTCCCGATGCGTCGATGTCGGGACCGGCGATCAGGACTGGGCTGTTTGCAGCGCTGAGGCGCTGGGCGAGCGACTCGATCGACGCGGGGTCCGGCCCCATCCGCGGTTGGGTGATCCGCTCGATCACGTGGCCGGACTGGGCATCGGCCTCCTCGTTCCAGTCGTCCATCGGCAGCGAGACGAAGGCGGGGCCCTTCGGAGCCAGCGATGCGGTGTGGATCGCCCGCGCGAGAGCGTGCGGGACGTCCTGCGCGCGCGGCGGCTCGAAGCTCCACTTGACGAACGGGTGGACGACCCGCGTCGCGTCCCGGTTGGTCAGATTGGCCTGCATCGTGATCTGGGCCCGGACCTGCTGGCCGGCTGTGACCAGCAGCGGCGCGTGGTTCGCCTGCGCGTTGAAGATCGCCCCCATGCCGTTGCCCACCCCCGGCGCCGTGTGCAGGTTGACGTGCGCCGGCCGGCCCGAGGCCTGGGCGTAGCCGTCCGCCATGCCGACGGCCACCGCCTCCTGCAGCCCGAGGACATAGCGGAAGTCGTCAGGGAACTCGGCGAGCATCGGCAGCTCGGTAGAGCCGGGGTTGCCGAAGATCGTCGTCATCCCGTGCTCCCGGAAGAGCTCGAACGCGACTTCGCGCACTGTGCTCACCGACCGGACCCTATGCGGTTCCGATCCGCGCGGCGGTCCTCGTTCGTCCGTCCAGACCCCCCATTTCGGCGTCCACGGCTCTCAAGCCCGGGCAGCCCCAGCTCGACGGAAAGCGAAGGACGTGCGGCAAGGAAGCCGCGCGTATGACACGGAGGTCATGGTGAAGAACAGGACGAAGGCAATCGCGACCGCCGGGACGGCAGCGGTCGCCTACCTCGCGGCGCTCGCGCCGGCGGGACAGGCAGCGACGGTCTGCAACGAGGCCGAGAACTCGCACCGGGGCGGCTACAAGGTCACCGAGGGAATCGGGATCGTCGATCCGCTACCCCCCGCCTTCCTGCGCGGCTCGCAGATGAGAGTCGGCAATGACAAGTCGAAGGGACTGCTGAACGCAGCAGATCGCTCGCCGGCGCTGCGGCAGTGCGGTCCCGACGACGGTGACGGGGGCGGCGGAGGCGACCTCCCCACCTGAGCCCGTCAGTCAGGTCGGTCGCATCAGACCTGCGTGAAGTGCCGAGGCGTCGAGGGCGACGTCGAGCCGCGCCTGATCGCGTCGTTCCCGAAGCGCTCGCGGATCTCGTCGATTGCGAGATCGAGCGCCGGATTCACCTGCGGCTCCAGCGGCAGCTCGAGCTGTGCCTCCGTGCTCAGATTGGCGACTGTGATCCCGAGCAGCGTGATGCCGCGCCGGTCGATCATGGGCCCCGAGGCGGCGAGCAGTGTCCTCGCGGCGGCGAGGATCGCGCCTGTTCCGGCCGTCGGATGGGGCAGTGTCCGCGAGCGTGTGGCGCGGGAGAAGTCGGTGAAGCGAAAGCGAAGCGTGACGGTCCGGCCGGCGCGGTTGGCAGCACGCGCCCTTCGCGTCACCCGATCGACCAGGGTCACCAGCAGCGCGTCGAGATCGGATCCCGACCTCCCACCTCCGGCGAAGGCCGACTGGGTGCCGATCGAGCGCCGGGGGCGGCCGCGACGAACTCGCCGCGGGTCGCGGCGGTTCGCGATCGCGTGGAGATGCCGCGCCGCATGTCCGCCGAGGAACATCGCCAGCTCCGCCTCGTCCCGCCGCTCGAGCTCGCCGATCGTGCTGATCCCGTGGGCGCGGAGCTTCTCCGCGGTGGCGAAGCCGACGCCCCAGAGAGCCTCGACCGGGAGTGGGCGCAGAAACTCCGCCTCCCGTTCCGGCTCGATCAGTAGGAGGCCGTCCGGTTTGCCGGCGCGGCTCGCCATCTTGGCGAGGACCTTCGTCCTGGCAATCCCGACGGTGACGGCCAGGCCCACTCGCTCCCGTGCTCGGCGCCGCAGCCGCTCGGCTATCTGCCGGGGGGTCCCGGAGATCCTCTCGAGCCCAGCCACGTCGAGGAACGCCTCCTCCAGCGAGAGGCCCTCGACGAGCGGCGCCGTCTCCTCGAACAGGTTGAACAGCGCCCGGCTGGCCTCCGTATAGGCGGAAAAGCGTGGCGGGACGATGGCCGCGTGCGAGCAGAGCCGCCGCGCGTGCCACCCGCCCATTCCGCCGTGGATCCCATAGGCGCGCGCCTCATAGCTCGCTGCCATGACCACACCGGCGCCGACAATCGTCGGCCGTCCGCGCAGGCGCGGGTCGTCCCGCTGTTCCACCGAGGCGAAGAACGCGTCGGCGTCGGCATGCAGGATCGATGCCGTCTCGGACACGAACGTATGTTCGCATCGAACCCTGCTCGGATCAAGCCGAACGCCCGGCAGGGCCGGACGACTAGGAGGCCGCAGCCTCCTCAGCGAGCACACGCCTCTCCGCCAAGCCGCCGAAGTCCACCGGGCCCGGCATGAGCCGCTCCGGCGGAGGGATCTCGATCCCGATCGCCGCCATCCGGCGCTTCAGTGCCTGGTAGGCGAAGCCGTAGATCTGCGAGGAATGGTGTCCGTAGGAGACGAAGTCGGAGGGATCGTCCGCCTCTGGCGGGCAGAAGACCTCGGCCGCCTTCGGCATCAGCTCCTCGAGGCGGCGCAGGATCACTCCCTTCATCTCCGGCCGCTCCTCGCAGACGTCCCTCAGGAAGCGGACACCGAATGCGATGTGCCGGTGCTCGTCCTGCTCGACCAGACTGAACCCCTCGTTGAACCCCGGGTAGAGATCGTGATCGGCGGTGTACTCGATCATGATCCGCTGGCCGGGCATCGCCAGCACGCCCTCGGTGACCATGTGGTAGGTGACGATGCCCTCGACGAAGAGCTCGAGGTCGTCTGGGCGGTCCTTGATCCGATTGGCGATCTCGCGCAGCGAGTCATCGAACAGGAAGTGCCAGGGACCGAGCATCCGGTCCTCGATCTCGTGGAGACGATCGCGGAAGCTGCCGGCCTCGAGGCCCATCACCTCGCTCGCCCAGCGGTCGAAGAAGACGGCGTGCCGCATCTCGTCGACCAGCTGCGTCGCGAGGAAGGCCTCCACCTCCCCGCTGGGGGCCGCGAGCAGGAACGGGGCGAGGTCGGCTGTCACCCGCTCCTCGCCGACGTAGAAGCTGCCGATGCTGAAGGCCGTGTGCCGCTGCGCCTCGGCGGGACTCACCAGCCAGTGCTCGCGGTCGACCGAGAAGTCGAGCTCGTGGGCGCGCCAGTTCTGCCGCTCCCAGAGCGCGTAGAGCTGCTCGTAGGTCATCAGCCCGCCCTTGGGGCGGCGGGTCTCGGCCGGATCCCCGGCATCGCCCGAGGCGCCGTCGGTTGTCACCTTGCTGCCCCAGCTCCCGGCGTTCTCCGCCTGGACCCGGCGCTGGCGCTGCTCGCGCTCGAGCTCCGGGCCGTCGATACCCTCGGCTCGGTCGATCCAGCGTCCGAGCCTGGTGACAGGGGGGATCTGGCCCTCGACCTCGGTTTTCCCGAGCCGCATCGCGTCGGGCGGCGTCAGCTCGCCCGAGAGCAGTGCGAGCCAGTCCGAGTAGCGGATCCGGACGATCGCGTCGGGGCTCTCGCCTAGCCCCCGCTCCACCCTCACGGCGCCGTCGTCGACCTCGACACGCCAGGTCCCGCCTCCCTCGCCGACCAGCTGGTAGGCGACAGTGAAGTGATGCCCGCGCGTCCACTCGGGCTCGATCGCGTACGGGAGGGAGCGGAAGACGAGATCGGCATCCACCGGGTGGCCGAGGCGGGCCAGGTCGCGGGGCCCAGCGTCGGGATCGAGCCGGCGCAGCGCCATTGCCTTGCGCCGGCGACCGCGCAGCTTCAGCCGTCCGCTCATCAGCGAACCGACCGGGTTCCGGCCGGAGGCCACCCTGGCGAGCGTCTTGGCGTCGGTGGAGATCGCAAATGCCTCTCCGTTGAGATCGGCGCCGGCGAGGACCTCGGCCACCTTTCCTCGACCGCCGAAGGAACTGACGGTCCAGGCGCCGAGGCCGTCGAGCTCGAGCCTGTAGCTCATGCCCTCCGGCAACTTGGCCGCGGCCGCTGGGAGGGAATGGAGGATCAGCCGGGCCGCGAGCTCGGGGTCGGACTCCGCCATCCGGCGCAGCGCCCGCTGTGCCGTCCCGTCAGATCCGTCGCCGTTCTGGGCCATGCCTCCTCCTCCGTCCGTCCTGTGCGCCGATTCTGCCAGACGGCGGGACGAATTTGGCCAGCCAGCCAGGAGCGCCGGGGCGGGCGTGGCGAGCGAGCGAATTAATAGACTCACGCCGCCTTGCTAGCGCTCCTCAGCCCTCCCGGCGGCCACTCGCCGAACGCAGACGACCTCAACACCCTCTACTGGGTGATGCTCGTCGCGGGAATCGTCCTGCTCCTGGCGATCAACGGCGCCCTGCTCGCTCTCGTCATGCGCTTCCGCTCCGCGCGGGGGCGCCAGCCACGGCGGTTGGTGGTGCGCCGCCCCGCCCAGCTCGGGACGGCTGGGGCGTTCGCGGTCCTGGCGCTCGTCGCCTTCGTGCTCGGCGTGATCAAGACCGACAACGCGAAGCAGGTGGAGGCGTCGGGTCCCGATGGGCTGCAGGCCGCCTCGCTGATCACCGCACAGCGAGGGCTCAGCATTCCCGCCGGGACCAAGACGGCGCCGCTCCAGATCAGGGCCTGCGGCCAGCAGTGGATCTGGCGCTATGAGTACCCGGACGGGACCTACTCCTACTACGAGCTGGTTGTCCCGGTCGACACCGCGGTCGTCCTGAAGCTCTGCTCGACCGACGTCGTCCACCGCTGGTATGTCCCGGGCCTGAGCGGCAAGTTCGACGCGACGCCGGGCGAGAGCAACCAGACCTGGTTCAAGGCCGACGAGACAGGGGACTTCGACGGTGCGAGCTACGCGTTCTCCGGCGCCTCCTACGCAGTGATGCGGACCCGCGTGCACGTCGTTGACGTTCCCACCTACCAGGCCTGGCTCGAGCAGCAGGCTGCCGGAATTCAGGAGGCACAGAACTTCGTGCAGCAGGTGAACGGGGAGACCGGCGGATGAGCGACGGGAGGACACTCGCCCCCCATCGGCCCGAGCTGGTCACCGACGGGCCCGCGGCGACACGGCCGCGCTGGTTCGAGATGGTGATGAGCCCCGACCACAAGGACGTCGGCAGGATCTACATCGGCGCGGCCGTCTCGTTCCTGGTGCTCGGGATCGTCGCCTTCCTGCTCATGCGCCTCCAGCTGGCGGTGCCGGAGAACGACCTGATCGCGCCGGTGACCTTCAATCGCCTCCTCTCGGTCGGCAGCGCGACCGTGATCGTGCTCTTCGCCCTGCCGTTCGTCTTCGGGCTCTTCACCTACGTCGTTCCGCTGCAGATCGGCGCGCGGTCGCTGGCCTTCCCGCGTCTCGCCTCGCTGTCGCTCTGGCTCTACCTGCTCGGCGGCGCCCTGCTCTACGTGAGCTTCGTCTACACGCCTCCGGAGGCGGGCTTCAACTCGTGGCCGCCGCTCTCGGACACCGTCTTCATCTCCAACAACGGAGTCGACGTCTGGATCACCGCCGTCGGCCTCACCGTGGTCGGCCTGGTCCTCCTGTCGATCAACCTCGCCGTGACAGTCGCGAAGCTGCGAGCGCCCGGCCTCGCCTGGCGCCGGCTCCCGACCTTCAGCTTCTCGGCGGCGGTCTCGAGCTGGACCATGATCATCGCCGGCACGGCGATGGCGGCGGCGCTGGTCATGCTGGAGATCGACCGCCACTTCGACGGCGTCTTCTTCGATCCGGGCGAGGGCGGCGCGCCGCTCTACTACCAGCACCTGAGCTGGATCTTCTTCACCGGGACCTACCTCGTCTTCCTGCTGGGCCCGATCGGCGCGATCTCGGACATCCTGCCCGTCTTCTCGGGCAAGCCACTGCTCTCCCGCCGGGCCTTGGCGATCTCGATGGCGGCGATCATGCCGCTCGGCCTGCTCGCCTGGATGCAGAACATGATGAGCGCCTCGATCCCGATCGGCTGGCTCTACGGCGCGATGCTGATGTCACTGCTCCTGGTGATCCCGATCGGCGCGGTGTTCGTCAACTGGCTCGGGACACTGGCCGGGGGAGTCCTGCGGATGCGGGCGCCGCTGGTGTTCGCTCTGGTGGCGATCTCGACCCTCAGCTTCGGTCTCGTCATGGAGCTGATCCAGAGCGTGATCCCGGTCAACTGGCTGCTCGCGGACACCACCGCCTCGACCGCGGCCAGCGGCTACGTGCTGGTCGGTGGCCCGATACTCGGCGGGTTCGCCGCGCTCTACTACTGGTTCCCGAAGATGACCGGCCGGGTGATGGGAGAGAGCCTCGCGAAGTCGTCCGCCACGCTGATCGTGCTGGGGGCCCACGTCACCTTCATCCCCCTCTTCCTCGCTGGAGTCGAGGGGCAACAGGTGGAGATCTTCAAGTTCTTCGAGGCGAGCGATGCGATCAACGCCATGAGCCTCAATGCCTACAACCTGATCGCGACGATCGGGTCCTTCTTGCTCTCGCTCGGCGTCGTGCTCACCATCGTCAACGCATATGTCTCGGTCAAGCGCGGCGTGCGCGCCGGCCACGATCCGTGGCATGGCGAGACGCTCGAATGGTTCGCGACCTCGCCCCCACCGCCCCACAACTTCGACGTCGTCCCGGACGTTCGCAGCGACGAGCCGCTGCGCGATATTCGCGAGGCTGTGCGCCGCCATGACGCCTCACACGCCGCCCCGACGGAAACGCGCGAGCCGGTAGCCTGACGCCATGGCCGGATCCGGTGCCGGCGGCGGCGGTGCAGGGCTCCGCCGGTTTCGCCGCTTGGCAGACCTCACCGCTGTTGTCACCTTCCTGCTGATCATCGTCGGCGGGGTCGTTCGCGTCAGCGACTCCGGACTGGGCTGCGGCCCCGGCGGTAGCGGGACCAAGGGATGGCCGCTCTGCGGCGGCGACGTGATCCCGCTCGTGGGTGACGAGAACACCTTCATCGAGTTCTCGCATCGCCTGCTTGCGGCGGTCGTGGTGGTCCTGATCGCGCTGCTCTGCTGGCGCGCGTATCGCGACCTGCGCAACGGCAACGGTTGGGCCTTCCGGGGCAGCATCGCCGCCGGGCTGCTCGTCCTGGTCCAGGCCGGCCTCGGCGGGCTGACGGTCGAGCACAGCCTCAAGGACGGGCTGGTGGCGGCCCATCTCGGCACCGCGATGATCCTCTTCGGCCTGCTGCTCTGGCTCAGCTTCAGGGCTCGCTCCGAGGCTGCGGTGGAGGCCGACCAGCCGGTCCGGGCGCCGGTCCGTGGCCTGAAGCCCTACGCAGTGACGGCCGCGGTTCTGCTGCTCTGCGCGATCGTCGCCGGCGGCTACATGGCCGGGACCGAGGAGCGTGGCGTCAACGAGGTCGGCCCGAACATCGCCGGAGCCCATCTTGCCTGCGGGCATCAGTTCCCGACCTGTGGTGACGGGAAGTTCCTGCCCTTCGGAAACAACCGGCTGACCGATATCCACCTCACCCACCGCGTCCTCGTGTACGCAGCGACGCTCGCGATCATCCTCTTGCTGTCCGTCGCCTTCGCGCGCGGCTCGCGAGACCGCCTCCTTCTGCTCGCCGCGTTGCTCCTCTTCGCCCAGGTCCTGCTCGGAGGGATGAACGTCTGGCTCGGCGAGCATGCGGCGCTGATCGTCGGCCACCTCACGGTCGCGACGCTGCTCTGGGCGGCCGTGATCTCGATCGCCTATCGGCTCGCCTGGCTCCCGAGCCCCGCTCGGTCGGACGAACGGGCCCCACGGGCTGAGGCCTCGGCGGCGCCGGCATGAGCGTTCATCTTCGGACCGGCCAGCAACGGATCGGTCGCCGGCGGCGGCCGGGCGGCGACCACGTCTCGGTCACCCCGGACGATGCGCGGGCCCGCACCATGCGGGCGGCGATCGGCGTGGCCAACGACTACGTCACTCTGACCAAGCCGAGGATCATCTCGCTGCTTCTGCTCACCTGCGTGGCGACGATGTTCGTCGCGGACCCGGGGGGCCCCGCGCTCTCGACGATCCTCTGGACCTGCCTGGGCGGCTACCTCGCCGCGGGCGGCGCCGGAGCGATCAATCACTACATCGAGCGGGAGCGGGATGCGCGCATGGCACGTACCGCCAAGCGGCCGCTGGCGAGCGGGAGAATCGAGCCGCGGCGCGGACTCGCCTTCGGGTCGACGCTGGGAATCGTCGCGGTGGCCCAGTTGTGGATCACGGTCAACGGGCTGGCCGCGGCGCTCGCCGCCGCAGGCCTGCTCGGCTACGTCTTCGTCTACACGCTCTGGCTGAAGCCGCGGACGCCGCAGAACATCGTCCTCGGCGGCGCTGCGGGGGCGATGCCACCGCTGGTCGGTTGGGCGGCAGCCACCGGCGCCCTCTCCGCGCAGGCGCTCTGGCCGTTCGCGATCGTCTTCTTCTGGACTCCGCCCCACTTCTGGGCGCTCTCCCTGCTGATCTCGGATGATTACGCGCGCACCGGCGTGCCGATGCTGCCGGTCGTCCGCGGCGAGACCACCACGCGCCACCAGATCGTCGCCTATGCGGTGCTGCTGGTCGCGGTGACTGTCGGGCCAGTGTTGACCGGCCTGTTCGGAACCCCCTACCTGATCGCTGCGCTCGCGCTGGGCGCCGGCTTCGTCGGACTCGCGCTCGTGCTGCTCGCGCACCCGACGCGGCAGGCGGCGCGGCGGCTCTATCTGAGCTCGCTCGCGTACCTGGCGCTGCTCTTCTTGGCGATGGCCCTCGATCGGGCGCTATAGGCTTCCGGCCCATGGACCGCGAGCGCGCCAGAGCACTCATCAAGTCGGGCATGATCGCCAGCTCGCTCGCGCTGCTCGTCTTCGCCCTGGCCTTCTACATCTCCGTCCTCTATCTGCGATGAGCCAGCCGCCGAAGCCGACCGAGTCGATCTACATGCCCCGTCCGAGCGTCTATCCGGCGCTCTTGGCCCTTGGGCTTTCCGCGGTCATCGTGGGCCTCTACGCCTGGTGGCCATACTCGGTGATCGGCGCCCTCATCGCGCTGCCCTCGCTGATCGGCTGGCTGCGAGCCAACCGGAACGAGATCGCGCGCATGCCGCGCCACCAGCGCACCGATACGGCGCCGATCCCGCTGTCGGTATCTGTCCCCGAGGACTAGGGCGGTGACATCGACGAGGTCGCACCGACCTCGGTCCAGCAGCGGACGATGTCCCGCATCGAGAGCACGCCGACTAGCTCGCCGCGATCGACGATGACCAGGTGGCGGATGCCGCGCTGGACCATCTCGTCGGCGGCCTGCTCGAGGCTCCAGTCGGGAGCAGCGGAGATCACGCTCTCCGACATGTGATCGGCGACCTTCTCGGTGTCCGGGTCCTTGCCCGTGCCCACGGCCCTCAGGATGTCGCGCTCCGTGATGATCCGAGGGCCAGGTGACTCGTCGTCGAAGACGAGGGCGGCGCCGGTTCCCTTCTCGGTCATCTTGGTCGCTGTCTCTCGCAGGGTGTGGCCCGGCCCGACGGCCAAAACCACGCTCGACATGCCCTTGCGAACCTCCACTCGACCTCCTCCAAGTGCCGTTCGGCGCAAGCTTATCCCACGCCCGGTGAGGTGCCGAGGGCTCGGCGGCGACATATAGGATTCCGGCCCCGATGAGCGACCTCTTACACGGCGGCCACCGGATCAACGGGCGGGCGATCTGGGTGGTCGCCACGATCGCCGCAGCCGCGGCCATGGTCGCCTTTACCGGCTGCGATCTCGGCCCCAAGCCGGACATGGCGAGGGGCCAGCAACTGTTCACGCAGAAGTGCGGCAGCTGCCACACGCTCACCGGCGCGGGGACCACCGCCCAGATCGGGCCCAACCTCGACTACGCCTTCAAGGAAGCGCGCGCCAACGGTCAGGACCCGGACACCTTCGAGGGCGTGATCAAGGCGCAGGTCGAGAACCCCCGCCCTGCCACGCCGGAGCAGACCAGCGTGTACATGCCCGCCGACCTGGTCACCGGGGATGACCTGAACGACGTCGCCGCATATGTCGCGAGCGTCGCGGGCGTGCCGGGCATCAAGCCGCCGGTCTTCGCACCGCCGCAGTTCTTCGCCACCAACTGCGGCGGCTGCCACACCCTCGCGCAGGCCGGCACGACAGGCACCACCGGTCCGGACCTCGACGATGCCCTGAAGGGGATGAGCGCCCAACAGATTTCCCAGTCGATCACCGACCCGAACGCCACGATCACCCCGGGCTACCCGCCCAACGTGATGCCCCAGAACTTCGGCCAGACCCTCCAGCCGGACCAGCTCCAGGCGCTGGTCTCCTACCTCCAGACCGCCACGGGCGGAGGCGGCGGTACAACCGCGGGCGGCGGCGCGGCCGCCGGCGGCGGCAAGAAGTAGGTCCTGGCGCTAGCGCTCGGCCGGGTCCGACCCGTAGCGGCGCCAGTCCTGGATCAGGCTCCAGGTTCGCCACAGGCCGATCGCGACGAGGATGACCCCGACGATCAGCCCGGCCAACGAGCCGAACAGCAGCGCCACGGCGATCACGATCGCGGCGGCGATGGCGAACATGATCAGGACGCGGAACATGTCCGATTCCCGCTTCAGCGGGTTATGGGGCTGCGGTGTGGACGGCGGGGACACGAGGCGATCATAGGTGCGAAGACCTAGCGGTTTGCCGGCACATAGCCTGCCGGTGATGCGAATTCGGCTTCTCACCCTTGCGCTGCTGGTCCTGGCACTCGCGGCCACCGGCTGCGGCTCGGACTCTGGTGACGCTCAGACGACTCGCCCGGGCGGCGGCAACCCGGAATCCGGCACTCAGGCGGTGGGCGGTTTCCCAGGCGCGGGCTCGCCCAACGCCCCCGACGTCACCACCACCCCCGGTCCTCCGCCGAAACAGTCCGGCGGCAAGCCCGGCGGTGGCTCGAGTGCCACCTGCGTCGGCTGCTAGAGCGCGGGTTAGAGGACGTACACGGTCGTGAAGACGATGATCCACATCGTCGGTTCCCCGTATGGTGGCCGCTCTCAGGCACGAATTGAGCCGGTTAGGGCCGGTTATTTGCGGTTGTTCGGTGTCTGACTGGCGAACAAATGGCGAACACCGACCTGCCGCGGGCAGCACGCCCACTGCGGTACCGGTGTCGGGGCTGAGCGTCTAGCGTCCTACTCCGACAGGCCGGCGGCTTCGAGGGCCTCACCTCGATCGCGGTAGAGCTGTACCCGGACGATCTGTCCGTCCCGCAGCGTGAAGATCCCCTCCCACGGCTCGCCGACGGTGACCGAAATCCACAAGGAACTCCTAGCGATCGCCTTCGCCTGTGCCGGCGAGGCCAAACGGGTTGGTCCCGGTCGAGGAAGTGGTGCCCGAGTGCGACGAGTCGGTCGACCAAGGCTGGTTACGAACGGAGCAGAAGGAGAACGGCGACGTCGCCTACTTCTGGACCCAGCAGGCCGAGACCGCGCTCCACCTCAGCAACCTGACGACGATCGAAGGTCCCGACCTCAACTGACGAGCTTCCGCGAGCTCGCCGACGCGCTCCGCTCCGACCCGGAAGTCCAACGCCGGTTCACCGAGGCGATCGAGAAGGCGCAGCGTGTGCAACGGACGTTTCCCATAGGGTCGTCCGGAAGCCCGAATCGGCAATCAACAGGAAACAGCGGAAGGAGCTTCTTATGGAGCGACTTATCGCCGTGGCCGCACCCCATGGGTCTCCAGCACTGGTGGCCTAGCCAGGGGCCGGACAGGCGGCGCGGGCGCCGTCCTCGGCGGCGTCGCGCTGGGCGTCGAGATCGGCATCGAGCAGCCAAGCCACCTCCTGCTCTGTGCCCATTACCGAATGGCCGTAGCGCCTACACGGTGCCTAGCAACGGTCCATCTGTCGAGCAGGTCCTCGACGCCTGGTATCGGAGGCACACGTGCCGGTGAAGCTCCGCCTCGAGCAGGGTGCGGGCGGCCAGGCGACGTCTCGGGGGCGGTACGACTTTCACCGGCGTGGGCGCGAGCGCTATCGCTCCCAAGGGCGCCAGGGGTGAGGAAGCCTTACAACTGGGCGACTGAGCGCCCCGACCAGGACCCCGACTACCGACCCTCGAGGCACCGCAGTCAGCCGTCCGCGGCCTCTGCCAGCTCGCGCTCCTGCTCGACGAAGCCGCGCACCGAGCGCCGCAGGCGCCAGCCATAGAGCGCCGCCCAGACCCGAGCCGCGGGACCCAGCAGGTACATCCGGTTGCGGATCACTGTCCTCTCGCGTTCGCGCTCGACGAGGTGGTCATGGCGCATCCGGACGCCCGGCAACCGAGCCTCGGTGGTTAGCAGCCGACCCGACTCGATCCCAATCAGGTGCATGCGGAGGGTGAAGAACCCCTTTGGCTTGACGACGGCCACCGAGCCGACCTCGAACGGCCCTTCCAACCGCGCAGACCTGAGCTCATCCGCCCACTCGAGCCACCTTCCTGGGTTCTCCCAGAGCTCCCAGACCCGCGCTGAGTCGACCGGCGTCTCGGCCCGGGCCTCGGTCTCCCAGACCACTTTCTCCATTGGGAGAGCAAATCACGTGTCCACTCGCACTGGCAACCCCGCCATCAAGGATCCCGGCATATGTGATGAGCGGCCTACTCCGACAGCCCGGCGGCTTCGAGGGCATGGGCGCGGTCCAGGAAAGCCTCTTGCTTGACGGCGAGCCCGTCGCGAAACGTCCAAATCTGGAACACGTCCATCGAGACCTCTAGCGCCTCGTGTCGGGAGCGCCCGCTCAGCACCACGTGGGCGAAGAGCAGGTCGCCCGAGGGGATCATTTGTTGCGGTTCGAGGCGGAACTCCGCCCACGTTTCCTCGAAGTTCTCCCGCCAAGCACGCCGCAGGGCCTTCCTGCCACGGTGTACGCCCCCACCCGCAAGCTGGGGCGGATCGTGCCATGTGATGTCTGGATCCATCAGCGACTGTGCCTGGTCCCAGTCTCTTTGTCCGAACGCTTCGTAGTTTCGGCGCACATGCTCCAGATCAATGCGATCTGCCTCTCCTCCATGCTCGCCTCGCCCCGCGACCTCCATGTTCCCCTCCGACATCGCCTACTCGTCAGGCTCGGCGGGAGCGGACTGGCCTTGCGGATGCGTTCCGATGGGGCACCAGCTGGGCCGCTGCGAGGGCTGCCAGAGCTAGGGCCCTTCGATGACGGGTGCAAAAGAGCCACCCTCGAATCACTGCTGACATTTCTCACCCCACGGGGTTGCAGGGGCACAGTACAAGGCCGGCATCAGCAGGATTATCGAAGTCTTCCTGGCACTTGCCATCAAGGGGCAACGCGGAACTTAGCGATGGACGTTCTCCTCCGACATCGCCTACTCGGATAGCCCGACGGCTTCGAAGGCACTCGCCGGGTCGATGTAGGCCTCAAAGTCGACGAGTTGACCGTCGGCGATGCGACCGACATACCCCCACTGGTGGGTCGTTAGGCACGCCGGCTCCGCTGGATTGACCGAAGTAGGCGACTACCCACACCGTTTGCCCACGGGCCTCGACTACGCGGTGGAGCCTTGCCCCTTGGAGTCCAAGCGCATCGATCACTTCCTGGAACCTGGCGATGACGGCGTCGCGCCCTTGATGAACGCCTCCGCCGGGCCACCGGGGGTCGTCTCGATACTCGACCTGTGGGTGGAGAAAACTTCCCGCCGCTTTCAGGCCGTCGGAGTTGTAGGCGTCGTACATGCCCTGAATGACCTGCTGCGGGTTCTCCTGCGACATCGCCCACTCCCGCAGCCCGACTGCTTCGAGGGCTTCCTGCGTTTCCTGATAGAGGCGAATGCGGGTGATCAAGCCACCGTGAAGCTCGAAGGCGAAGGCGCTTCGAGCAATGGTTTGAATGCCGTCCCGACCCCGCACAAGAGTGGTGTTGGGCACGACGACCCAGTCACCCGACTCGATGAAGCAGTCCGGCTGAATATCGATCTCCTCGAACGTGTCGAGGTAGTGCTCGTAGAACTTCAGGACCTGCTCGCGTCCCTGATACACGCGGGCCTCCAGTCCCAGGGAAGCGGACCAGTCCAGCTCCATCTCGGGATGAGACAGTTCCCGCATCGTCTCGTAGTCGCGCGAGCCATACGCCGCGATTGCATGCTTCACGATCTCCACGTTCTCCTCCGACATCCCCTACTCCCGCAGGCCGGCGGCTTCGAGGGCCTGGTCGCGTTCGTCGAAGACCTCAACTCTGGCGATCGCGCCCTCCCGAAAGGTGTTCACGACCCACCAGCGACCCTCCACCGCGACCTTGCTACCAGGTGGACGACCCCGTTGGAAGATCTCGTAGAAGACCTTGTCACCCGCATCGATGAAGTCGCTGCCTTCGATCGTGTGCCCTACGAAGGACTCGACCCACGCCGTGACCCACTCTCTCGCCGCCTCCTCCTGGTAGGTACCCGCGTCGGGGACGTCGGGGCTGGTCACGAACACGAAGTCGTCGGTGACGTCGTCCAACCAGCGGCTGAAATCCCCCTGGGCGGTTCGGTCGAGAATCGCTCGCATCGTCTCGACGTTCTCCTCCGACATCGGCTACTCCCGGAGGCTGGCGGCTTGGAGAACAGCGTCCCGGGTGGGGTGGAATTCGATTCGGACGACTTTGCGCTCCGCCAGCTCGTAGGCGACGTTCCACGTTTGGGTCACAGCTACACCACTGGTCCGGCCGCGGCCACCGGAGCGCATGACGACCACCACCCAGTCCCCTGCGTCGATCAGTTCGTCGGGCTCGGCGCACCAGTAATCGTCGAACGAGGAGACGAACCGCCCAATCGATGCGGCCACGGCTTCGCGGCCCTGTACCTGCTGCGTTTCCATGTTTGCCCGCGGATCCGACCAGAGCACGACTTCGGCGCCTATGTGCTCCGTCGAGGCCTCGTAGTCGCCCTGGACGAATGCGTGTAAGAAGCGGCGTACGATCTCGACGTTCTCCTCCGACATCGCCTACTCCGACAACCCGGCGGCTTCGAGGGCTCGGGCGCGACTAGCAAACATCTCGGCCTTGACGATTTCGGCCCCGCGAAAAGTCGACACCTGCCACCAGCGACCCTCTAGCGAGCGGGCGGTTCCAGGAATACGGCCCCGCTGAGTCATCCCGAGGAGAACCTTGTCGCCGACATCGAGGATTTCGCTGGCTGCGATCGTCATCCCTTCGAAGGAAGCCACCCATTCGCGCAGCCAGCGCCTCGCCTCCTCTCCGCGATAAGTCCCGGCGTCAGGGGCCTCCGGGCTGATTACCAACACGAAGTCGTCGCCGAGCAGCCCGATCGGGCTGAAGTCTCCGTGGGCGTACAGCTCGAACGCGGCCCGGAGAGCCGCAACGTTCTCCTCCGACATCGCCCACCCAGTATCCCCCGCCGTAGGGGAGGGTGCGAGCGCAGAACTGTCCGCTCGAAAGACCGCCGGGTGCCAACGGTCGCACCAATCAAACCTTCGTCCGTCCTGTTTCAAGGAACGGGCGCTCTCCACGTAAGCTGCAATCCGGGCGGGCGCTCACCAGGTATCCGAAGTGGAAGCGACCCGCGTGTCAGGAGTTACGCGAGCCGCTTCCGGCACATCCAGAGAGGCGGGGATGTACCCCTCCGACTCGCCTCTCTGGAAACGACGGTATCCCCGTACCTACCGCTGGTCTGGGTAGTCCGTTTCATCCGCTTCCCGGTCTGATGCTTGGCCTACTCCGACAGGCCGGCGGCTTCGAGGGCCTCACCTTCGTCGTAGAACTCGCGTATACGCACGATCATCCCGTCCCGGATCGTGAGCAGCTCGTAATTGGTCGAGCGAACCTCGGCGCCACTCATCACGCCGCGGCCCACTTCGGTTGCTTCGACCAGCACCTCGTCGCCTCCGCAGTCGATGATCCGCTGGACGTCATATCTGTACTCAGCGAAGCTTTGCAGCCATTCCTCGAGCCGCTGCCTGACTCCCTCACGGCCGCGGTAGATCGTTCCGTCTTCTGGTGCGCTCCACTCGACCTCGGGATGGCACAACCCCATCGTTCTGGGCATCGCAGCCAACAGCGCGTCCTTGCCTGTAGCCGGCTCATACCAGCGCCTCGCGATCTCGACGTTCTCCTCCGACATCGCCTACTCCCGCAGTCCGGCCGCTGCGAGGGCGTCCTGCTCCTTTTCATACATCTGCCACCGAACGACCCGTCCATCCCGCCACTCAGAGACCTGCCACACGAACTCTTCGAGGGGCGCGGCGCTGCCTTCGCCGTGGGCACTGTTGCGCAGTTCGGAAACCGTCAGATCCCCGGCCTCGCGCACCCAAACGACCTCGATCCTGAAGTCAGGGAAGACACCGAGCAGATCCGTCCACCACTCGCGGGTGCCGTCGTACCCTCGATAGGAGTCGCCTTCAATCGCGAGAACCCGCGAAATCCCCACGACATCAGGATGAGCAAGCGCGAGAAATGCGTCGAGGTCGCGCCTGTTGAAAGCCTCGATGCCCCGCCGGTAAAGCTCGACGTTCTCCTGAGACATCGCCCACGGAGTATCCGCCTCCGAAGGAGAGGGTGCGAGGCGAGAACTGCCCGTCCAGAAAACCGCCGATTGACCGCTGGCGCCCGCCGAAGGAATCAGGTGTGATGCTTGGCCTACTCCGGCAGCCCGGCGGCTTCGAGGTCCTCGGCGCGGTTCCAGTAGGAGTCGTAGCGCACGATTTTGCTGCCGCGCAGTGTGAACAGGTCTCCGACTTCGTGTTCGAAGGCACGCGTGCTATCGAGAAACGGATCGGGCCCCCGCTACTAGCCAAGGGCCCTCGAAAGAGGGCCCTGGGTGTTTCAGCGGGGGGTCACGGTGCGGTAGAAGCGCGGCCGGCCGTCCTGCACGCGGATGATCGCCACTGGCTTCACCGGCGTGCGTCGTCCCGGTGCGTAGGAAATCGTGCCCGTGACCATGGGGAGGTGGCGCGTTGCGGCGAGCGCCCGGCGGATCGCGTTTGGCTCGTCCGAGCGCGCGCGGCGAATGGCGTCGGCAAGCAGCCGCGCCGTGTCGTAGCCGAGAGCGGCGAAGGCGTTTTCGGGCCGCTGGCCGTATCGCTTTCGGTATGCCGCGACGAAGCGCCGTATCCGCGGCGCGGGACTGTCGAGTGCGACGTGGGTGGAGTAGAAGACGTCATCGGCGAGGGCGCCCGCCCGCCGGCCGATCAGTGGCGTGTCGAAGCCGTCTCCGGAGAGGATTGGCTCAGTGAGACCGGCTGCCCGCGCCTGGCGTACGAGCGGGCCGGCCTCGGACGGCAGCCCCGAGAAGAACAGGACGTCGGGCTGAGGGCTCTGGGCGCGGATGGCGGCCATCGCCGCTCCGAAGTCGCGCTCGCCGGAGGCGTAGGAGAGCTCGCCGGCGATCGTTCCGCCGCGGTCGACGAAGCTTTGGCGGAAGAAGCGCGCCAGCGCACGCGTGAAGTCCGATCCGCGATCGACGAGCACAAAGGCGGAGTTGGCGTGGAGGTTGTTACGAGCCAGGTCAGCCACCGCCTGCGCCTGCGCGTCGTCCCCGTAGGCCGCCATGAAGAACGTGTTGCCGATCCGCTTCGGAAGCGTGGGGAGCGTGGCGCCCGAGCTCACGAATGGGATGTCGGCACGCTGCGCAACGGGACCGGCTGAGAGAGCGAGCGTCGAGTCATTGAGTCCGCCGAGTGCGACCACCTCTCGGTCTCTGATCAGCGTTCTGACAGCGCGCGCGACCGCCCCAGGTCTGCTCCGGCTGTCGGCGGCGATCAGCTCCAGGTCCCGTCCCAGCACGCCACCGTGCGCATTGATCTGAGCCGTGGCCAGCCGCATTCCGTTTAGGCCCGGCGAGCCGATTGAGGCGAAGCCACCGCTCTCGCTAAAGACAGCCCCGATCCGGATCGGCTCCGCGGCGGCCGAGGCGCTCCCGCTCGCGCCGCCAACCACAAGTTGGACCAGGATGACGATGACCGCGAAGGCATGTCGTACCGCAAATCGCACGAACTCGGGAACCAACTTACCGTCTGGACTCCAGGCCCGGGCTACAGAGCCATCAGCGCGTCGCGCAGGCCGGCGAGCGGGGTGTCGGCGAAATCCTTGGTTAGCGGGGCGCTCATCGAGGGAGGCCCGACGATTGAGGTCAAGGAGGGCGACCTCTTCTCACTCCCCGAGGGTGCCAGCACGACGTGGCACCTGACGAAGCCGTTCAGGGAGTTCTGGGTGCTGGGATAAGCCGTCGACTCCGGCGCCGCTTCCCATCTAAAGCGCCACAGTCCGAAGAGGCCGCCGTCACCACTCCCGCGAGTGCCGCGACCCCGGCGGGTGCTGCCAGGCGAGGGCATGGTAACTCCCTGCAAGAGGCTCATTCTGACCGAGAACGGGAAGACCGAGGAGTTGCTCCCCACGGAAGTCGGCAGAAATCGGCGCCCGTTGTCCCGCCTGTTGTCCCACGGCCAGGGAAGCCCGAACGCGAAACTCACCAATAGCAGGGGTTTTAGAGCACGTACACGGTGGTGAAGACGATGATCCACATCACGTCGACGAAGTGCCAGTAGATGCCGGGGATCTCGACGCCGAGATGGTCCTTCGCCTCGGGTCCGTAGTGGCCACGGAAGGCGCGGACGTTCGCGATCCCCAGAAGTATCAGGCCGACCGTGACGTGGGCGCCGTGCAGGCCCGTGAGGCCGTAGAAGATCGAGCCGAAGGCGTCGTCGCGAGCGCTGAAGCCGATGTGGACGTACTCGTTGAGCTGGATGAAGAGGAAGGTGGCGCCCAGCAGGAAGGTCGTTATCAGTCCCATCTGGAGGCCGCGGCGGTTGTTCTTCTGGATCGAGACGAGCGCCCAGTGCATCGTGAAGCTCGAGGAGACCAGGATCGCGGTGTTCATCCCCGCGACCGCGACCGGCAGCTCGAACGGGTCGGGCGGCCAGGGGCCGTTGTTGGCGACGACGCGGAGGAAGAAGTACGAGGCGAAGAACGCCCCGAACAGCATCACCTCGGAGACGATGAACAGCAGGATCCCGAGGGTCTGTCGGTCTATCCGCGAGCTCTGGTTCGCCTCCGGCGGATGAGCGTGGTGCTCCTCCTCGTGGCCGACGGCGACTGAGGCGGACTCCATCAGGCGGCCTCCCCCGCGCCGACGGGCTCGGGCTCGCCTGTCGTGGCGCTGAATGGCTCGGTGCTCGACTCGATGTGCTCGAGCGGCTTGTCCGTGAGGTGCTGAACCTTCTCGATCAGGCGATCCTCGAGCCACTTCGATTGCTCGCCCCTCAGGGTCGAGATCAGGATGTCGTCGATGCGGTAGTGCTCGATCGCGTTCTCGATCGCGTGGTACGGATCGGGGCTCATCGGCTGGCCGGTGGCGTCGATCTCGTTGCGGTACATCTCCGCGAGCGTCGCGGCCAGACGGGAGGCGATCTCGTCGTGGCTGATCGCGCCGGAGCGCGGGGAGATGAACGTGTAGCGGTGCGGCCTCTCCCTGGCGCGCTCCTCGAGACGGTTCACCAGGTCCTTGCTGTTCACCGTCTGGGTGGCCACCACCAGGGTGTGGGTCACGTCCCAGCGCACCGCGTCGTCATCGACGCGGACGGGGATGTGCTCCACCCTGCCGTAGCGGGCCTTGGCCCACTCGACGAGGTCCTTGCGCATCAGGCCGAAGCGGGTGTCGTAGAGGCAGGAGAGCAGGATGTAATCGGGCTGCGTGGCGCGCACCGCGTCGTCGAGCGCGAGGGAGGGCTCCGGGTCCATCACCGCGCCCTCCGAGGGGATCCCGAACTCACGGAGCACCGACTGCGTCACCTCGACCCGGCTCTGCGCGGCGTCACGGCGCTCCTCGACGTCGACCAGCTGGCCCACGATCGGCAGGTTCTGGGGAGCGACCACGCCGAAGTAGTCGGCGCCGGCGTCGGCGAGCTCGCGCGAGGCGGTGAGCAGCCTGCGGCCGCCGGCGACCTCGTTCAGGAAGATCAGGACCCTCTTGACGCCCTCACGCGAGGGGGGCGGGTCCGGGTCGCCGAAGGTCGCGATCTCGCGCTTCGCCACGACCTCGGAGGCGTGCTCTGAGGGCGTGCCGACGTCGGTGATCTCCTCCTCGCCCGGAGTGGTCGTCGTTTCCTCGGTCACGAGGGCGTCCCCACACCGGCTTTCTGGGGCTCTCTGACCTCCGATTCCTCGCCGGGCATGATCACGTGCCTCGCGCCGGGAACGCCGAACTCGTACGGGCCGCCGACAACGCGGGGGATCTCATCGAAGTTGAAGACGGGCGGAGGCGAGGAGACCTGCCACTCGATCGTCTTGGCGCGCCACGGGTTCGGCCCCGCCTTCGGGCCGAAGCGCCAGCTGACGATCATGTTGTAGAGGAAGACCAGCTGGGCGGCGCCGAGGAGGAACGCGCAGCAGGAGATGAACAGGTTCCAGTCGCCGAACTGGGCGGAGTAGTCGGCCACCCGGCGCGGCATCCCCTCCATCCCGATCCAGTGCATCGGGATGAAGGTGCCGAGAACTCCCACCAGTGTCAGCCAGAAGTGGACGCGGCCGAGCCGCTCGTCGTACATCCGCCCGGTGATCTTCGGGAACCAGTGGTAGATGCCGGCGAAGATCGTGAACACCGAGCCACCGAGGAGCACGAAGTGGAGATGCGCGACGACGAAATAGGTATCCGAGACGTGGATGTCGAGCGGGATCATCCCGAGCATCACGCCCGAGATCCCGCCGATCGTGAAGGTGACGATGAAGCCCAGGGCGAAGAGCATCGCCGTGGATCTCAGGTGGATCTTCCCGTAGAAGAGCGTGCCCAGCCAGGAGAAGATCTTGATCCCGGTCGGCACCGCGATCAACAGGGTGGTGATCATCATCGGCACCCGCAGCCAGCTGAACATGCCCGCCACGAACATGTGGTGCGCCCAGACCGAGTAGGAGAGCACCACGATCCCGATCAGCGCCAGGGCCATCAGCCGGTAGCCGAAGATGGGCTTGCGCGAGTGGGTGGAGATCACCTCGCTGACGATCCCGAAGCCTGGCAGCACCATGATGTACACGGCCGGGTGCGAGTAGAACCAGAAGATGTGCTGGTAGCTGATCACGTCGCCGCCGAAGGCGGCCTGGAAGAAATTGGTGTGGAGGGCGCGGTCGAAGAGGACCATGAACTGCACCCCGGCGATGAATGGAGTCGCCGCGACCACGAGCAGCGAGGTCGAGAGGTTCGCCCAGACCAGGAGGGGGAGGCGCCAGAAGTTCATCCCCGGCGCCCGCATGGTCACGATCGTGACCAGGAAGTTGAGCGCGGTGGCGATCGATGAGGCTCCCGCGAACTGCACCCCCAGGTTGAAGAATGACTGGCCTAAGGGCGCGCCGGTCGACAGAGGCGCGTAGCCGGTCCAGCCGGCGTCGAAGGCTCCGCCCGGGCAGAAGAAGCTCCCCACGAAGAGCAGTCCCGCGATGGGCAGCATCCAGTAGCTCAGCGCGTTCAGCCGCGGGAACGCCATGTCCGGCGCACCGATCATCAGCGGCAGCACGTAGTTCGCGATTCCGGCGAACACCGGGATCACGAAGACGAAGATCATGATCGCGGCGTGCGCCGAGAAGAGGCCGTTGAACGTGCTGGGATCGACGATCTGCGTGCCGGGCTGGGCGAGCTCGGCGCGCATGATCATCGCCATTGCGCCACCGATGAAGAAGAAGATGAAGGTCGTGCAGATGTACTGGATGCCGATGACCTTGTGGTCGGTGTTGACCTTGAAGTAGTCGCGCCAGCTGTAGGCGCCGTGGTCATCGTGTTCGCGCTCGGCCGGCAAGGTCGGGGCACCCACCGCCCAGCGGAGCCAGTAGTCGAAGCAGCCGATGCCGACCAGGAAGCCGAGCGGCGCGGTGATCGCGGGCACTATCACCTGCGGGTAGCCGGTCTGCTCCGTCTGGAAGGCCGACAGTCCCGAGATCTTCCGAAGCACCACAACCAGGGCGAGGCCGAAGGCGGCCGCCAGGATCGTGTAGGTCAGGGCTCGCCACCAGCCCGGCCGCTTGAACAGTGCCGCGGTCACTCCCGCCATCCTTCCATCGCCGCGATTATCGTGATCCTCCCGGCGCTCACTGCTTCAGCCTCGTCGGTGTCGTCTCCCCCGGCTTCGGCTCGCTTTCCGGGATTGGTTGCTGTGTCTGCGACCACTGGTCGAAGGCTGCCTGTGAGTCCTCCACCTTGACCGGCGCCCTCATCGTCGCGTGGCCGAAGCCGCAGAGCTCGGTGCAGACCAGGGTGAAGTTGCCGGTCTTGTCAGGCGTGATGTAGGCGCGAGTGGTGATGCCGGGGACGGCGTCCTTCTTGATCCGCCACTCCGGCACCCAGAACGAGTGGACCACGTCGAGGCTGTGCATTCGGAACTCGACCTGCCGGTCGATGGGCACGTGCAGCTCGCGCGAGGTGACGCCCTGGCTGGGGTAGTTGAAGTGCCACTCGTACTGCTGGCCATAGACGTCCACCACCATCCGGTCGGGGTCGTGGGCCTCGATGTCCGAAAGCGTGACCCAGGAGTAGATCGCTCCGAAGAGCACGATCGCTGTCGGGATCACCGTCCAGGCGATCTCGAGCCTGGTGTTGCCGTGGATCGGCGCGCCGTCCCCCTCGTCGCCCGGACGCGCCCGCCAGCGCCAGATGGCGTAGAAGAGCATCACGAGGACGATCGAGAAGACGAACGACGAGAGCACGATCATCACGTCGAGCAGATGGTCGATCTTGGGCGCGGCCGTCGAAGCCTGCTCGCCGTCCCAGTTCGGGATCAGCATGATCACCGAGGTGACCACCGTGAGCACGATCACCGCGGCGATCAGCTTGGGAATCGGCACGCCCCGCATCGGGCGGCATTCTATTCAGGGAACCTGAAGTCGCCACGCCCGGGTTTGTCACCTACGTGACGACCGGCGTCAGCTCGTCGAGCTCCCCGCGCGAGGCGGCGATCACGCTCCGGGCGACCCCATCCCAGCTCCAGAGCTCATCGACCCGCTTCGCCAGTGAGAGGCCCGCCTCATGGCGCTGCGCGGGGTCGAGGGCGAGCCAGCCGGAGACCCGGGACGCCAGCTCGGTGACGGCCTCGGGGCCGACGGGAAAGCTGAGCAGCGGGGCCAGGTCCGGGTCGAGCGCCTCGGCGAGAAGCTCCGAGACCTCGCGCATCCCGGAGTGATCCGCGGAGACGGGCGGCACCCCGCAGGCCGCCGACTCGGCCGGCACCATGCCGAAGGACTCGGGCCAGGTGCTGGTCATGGCGAAGGTGTCGGCGACGGGCATCACGTCGGCCACCTCGTCGTGCGCGAGCCGTCCTCCGATCAGCATCGTCCCCGCGGCCTGGCGGGCGGCCTCTGCGTAGCCGTCAGGCGGATCGGTGAGGAACCCGGTGAGGATGGGCAGGGGCGCGTCGTCGTCGCCCTCGTAGCCGCGGCCGCGCGCAGCGACCCGGAGGGCGGCCTCTAGGTCGCCACGGCCGAGCGCCGCGACCAGCTCGCGCAGACCCCGCTCGAAGGCGCCGAAGCCGGCGAACAACAGTCGGGGTGCCTGTGCACCCGCGGCCACCCGCTCAAGATGGACCAGCGGCCAGGCGGCGGCGAGCAGATCGACCCCCTTGCTGACCAGGAACTTGCCGACGTAGAGCACGCGCTCGTCTCCCTCCGACCACTCGCCGAGGGCAGCCGCGATCCCTGGGCCGTCCCGCCCGAAGGAGTCCTGGCCCTCGCCCGCCGCCGGGGTCTCCGAGTCGAGTCGCCTCGCGAGCAGCTCCAGGTTGCGCCGCGCCTCGGCGGGCTCGCGCGGGTGGAAGCGGTGCACGTCCACACCGGGCGGCCCGAGCCTGGTTCGCCCGGGCAGCGTCGGGTCAGGGACGGTCTCGTAGAGGATCTGGGCGGTGTGGGAGGAGCCCGCGAGGATTCCCGCCGCCTCGTCGGTGCCCTCGAGCGCATAGGGAACGAAGCGCTCGGGATGCGGTCTCACCGCATAGGAGAGGTCGGAGCCGTGGACCTTGATCGCGAAGCGCAGTCCGGCCCGCGCGAGGATGACGGGTCCCATGATCAGGTGGTTCGCCAGCGCCGCGTCCGGCTCGCCGTATTCCTCGACCACCTGGCGCACGGCGGAGACGTTCGCGTCCAGGTAGCGGTCGAGCTCCTCGTCGGTGAGCTCGGGGAAGGTCTTTACCTGGAAGCCCTCGTAGCGGTCGGCGACGAATACCGGCAGGAGGCCGCCGATGTCCGGGATGTGCACCGTGATGTTCTCGTTGGTACGAACCCAGTCGAGCTCGTCGGCGCGCCGGTCCTGGCAGAGCAGGTGGACCTCATGGCCCTGGCGGGCGAGCGCCTGGGCGAGGCTGGCGTTGTAGACGTTTGACCCGGTGCCGTGCAGCAGGTAGCCGTGGAAGATGAGTACTCGCATCCGGCGCAACGGTATTGTGCGCGCCGTGCAGAACCCGGAACAGGACTACCGACTTCGAGCGCCGGCCTCCGGCAGGGAGGCGATCGCCAAGGTCAAGCCCGACGGCGTCTATGTCGACCGGGAGAGCGGCGAGGAGATGCAGGTCGTCGCCGCGACTCTGCCCCTCGCACCCTCCGAGTCCGCCCTGGTCAGGGCCCCGGAGAACCTGCGCACCTGCAGACGCTGCAATCAGCTGATCGGGCTCGACGTCAGCGACTGCCCGTATTGCGGGCTTCGCCAGCCGGCGCTCGACGGCTCCTCGTGACCCGGGCCCTCGCGGCCACAACACTCCTCATCGGCCTCGCGATCGCCGGCTGCGGAAGCGACGACTCGGGAGAGACGACGGCCCCCATCCCCACCGTCTCGATCCCTGCGATCACCTCTCCGATCCCGGCGACCACAACGACACCGGGGACCACCAGCACATCCACAGCTACGACCGGCAAGAGCAATGGCGGTACAGGCCCGCCCAACCGCACCGACCCGAGCCTGCCGGACTCCGCGACCAACGACGTCGCGCCACCGGCCGGGAGCCCCCAGGAGGCCTTCGAGAAGCAGTGCGAGCAGAACCCGAAGGCCTGCGGCTAGGTTGGGGGCGCCATTTGTACGGCTCGCGGCATCAGCCCGCGAAAAAGTCGATGAGAAGCTTATTGACGCGCTCCGCCTCGTCGTGATGGACCCAATGTGAGGCGTCGGGCAGGCGCTCCACGCGGTCGAGGTTGGGCACGTCGTCGTGGTCGGGCTCTGCGAGGTCCGAGCCGAGGTAGGAATCGCGCTCTCCCCAGATGACCAGTGTCGGCGCCGATATCGGCCGCAACTTTGCTGCGGCCTCCTTCTGCGACGACCTTACCGAGTCGCGGTAGTAGTTGATCATCCCGGCTGCTGCCCCTGGCTGCGACCACGCCTCGACGTAGTGTTCGATTTCCTCCGGCGTGTAAGGCGGGTTCGCGTCACTCAGGAAGTGTCGGAAGAAGTGCCAGTTTCTGGCGTGCACCACGTCCTCGGGCAGTCCCGGTAGCGCAAAGAAGAAGAAATACCAGGACTTCCTGAGCTGGTTCGGGTTGTGGAGTCCCTCTGAGAGCCGCCGCGGATGGGCCGCATTGAGGATGGCGAGTCGGTCGACCACCTCGGGGTGGTTCATCGCCATGGTCCAGGCGATGCTTCCGCCCCAGTCGTGACCGACCACCAGCGCGGACTCGGCACCGAGTTCTCCGATGAGGCCGCGGATGTCGGCCGCGAGCAGGTCGACGGCGTAGGCCTCGAAGCCCTCTGGCTTCGATGACAGGTTGTAGCCACGCGTGTCGGGCGCGACGACTCGAAAGCCCGCCGCCGCGAGAGGCGCGATCTGCAGCCGCCAGCCGTACCAGAACTCCGGGAAGCCGTGCAGCAGAACGATCAGCGGCCCCTCACCAGCCTCTACGTAATGCAACCGCACGTCGCCGACCTCGGCGTAGCCCTCCCGAAGCTCGATCTGCCCGTCGGCCGCGAGGCCGTTGAACGGGTCGGCGGACCCTGCTGGGCGCTCCGACGCGTCGGAGACGGAGCCGGAACCTTCGTCAGGAGCTGTCATGGGGATCCCCCTTTCACGGAGTGGATAACGAGGCTACGAGCCTGATGCTTCGAGGTGGAGGTCGCACCAGTCAAACACACTGGTCCGAACCCCTGGTACCCGAGGAGACTTACTTCTTCTTCTTGGGCGGCGCGGCCGGCTTCTGGTTCGGGTCGGCGACGACCGTCGCCGAGTAGAGCAGGCGGGCGGTGTTGTAGGTGCAGCCAAAGGCGCGCTGCGAGCCGGGGGCGTCCTGCGGGGTGCCGGCGAGAATGTCCGCGGTTTCGTTGCACTTGCCGCGCTTGCGGCTCGCGACCCACTTCGTGTTGGCGCTCTGGTTGATCGCGAAGGCGGGCGCCCAGGTCGGCACGGTCAGCGCGACGACGTTGTTGGGCTTCACTCGCAGTGGCGCGTCAAGGGTGAAGGTGGTCGTCTGGCCCAGGTATGAGGAGAGGTCCTCGACCGGCGACTGCGACTTGAGCTTGTAGATCGGGTGCCCCTGCTTGATCTGCTTCATGATCGGCTTCAGGACCGAGATCCGGGCCTTCGGGGTGCCGCCGAAGGTCTTGACGAAGAAGTCGAAGTCACTCTGGTTGTCGTTGTTCGGATTCGGCTTCGTGCTCGGGGCGCCGGTCTTGATCGACCAGGCGACGATCCGCCCCCGGGAGGAGACGACGAACGGATTGCTCGCCCCGGTGATCGAGCTCTGGAAGCCGGTCGTCTTCCCGATCGCCTGGCAACTCGTCGGGCACGAAGGCGTCGCCGGAGCGGCCGCGCCCAGCACCGCGACGCGAGCGGCGCCAATCGCCTCGCCCGTAGCGAGGACTGCGGCGAGCGCGCCGACGAACACGGCGATGGCGACAGCGATGGCGAGCCTATGCAGGCGCGCGAAGGCGTGAGCGTGGTGGCCCATGGACTTCATTGAACACGTCATTTCCGGGAGGGTTGCGGGGGTCCTTGCAAAGCGGGACCTCGTCGAATTCCCCTGCGTCGGTAGGGTTGCGAGCCCATGGAAGCCGGATCCGCCTTCCAGCGCTACCTCGACTCGGGCCTGGAGAGCTTCGGGATCGAGGCCGACGAGACTGAGCGGGCCGTGATGGCGGGCGTCTGGTCGATCTGGGAGCCGGGAATGAATCTGCTTCGCGACTCCGATCTGGACGGGGTGGAGTACGAGCTGAACGCGGACCTCTCCTCGCCTCCCGCCGGATGACGGCCCTCGACCTTCCCCTCCGCGAACAGGCCACGGGGATCGCCTCGGGCGAGATCGACGCCGGCGAGCTGCTCGATGCCTGCCTGGCGAGATTCGAGGAGCGCAACCCGGAGCTGAACGCGATAGTCGCGACGTTCCCGGATCAGTCCCGCGAGATGCTCGAGGCGGCGCCCGACGGACCGCTGCGCGGCGTGCCGGTCGTGATCAAGGACGAGTGGCCGCTCCCCTGGCGCGCCGAGACGGTCGGCGCGGCGGCGGTGCCGGGAGTCACCACCCACCCAGGCGAGTCGGGCCCCTACCGTGCCCTGCGGGACGCGGGAGCCGTGATCGCCGGGATCGGCAATATGCACGAGCTCGGCTCTAGCAGCACGGGCAACACGTCTGTCTACGGAGCCGCGCACAACCCCTGGGACCTCGACCGCTGCCCCGGCGGTTCCTCGAGCGGTCCGGGCGCGTCCGTCGCCGGCGGGCTCGTGTCCGGCGCGATCGGCGCCGACGGACTCGGATCGATCCGCTATCCGGCCGCCTACTGCGGCCTCACCGGCCTGAAGCCGACCTTCGGCCGCTCCGCGATGGAGGGTCACCACATCCGCAACACGGAGACGATCGTCTCGGGACCACTCTGCCGCGACGCCGCCGACTGCCGCCTGCTCGCCTCGGCGATGTTCGGTGAGGAGCTCGCCGCCGATACAGGCGAGGGTGCGCGCAAGCGCAACCCGTTTAGTGAGGGGCTGCGGATCGGGGTGATCCGCGACCCATATTGGAGCGACAGCGCGCCCGGCGTCCGCGAAGCCTGCGAGTCCGCACTCGAGTCGCTGCTGTCCGAGGTCGACGGCGATCTGATCGAGGTGGAGCTCCCCGATCAGGACCTGATCCTCCCCGCCGCCGTCCTGGTCGCTCAATCGGAGGAGGCGGCCCACCTGACTCCGCTCAACTTGAACGCGCTCCCCGAGGAGCTGAGCGTGCTCAACCGCGGTGTCCTCAAGCTGCGGGACCTGATTCCCGGGAGTCTCACCGCACGAGGCTTCTTGGCACGCGCGCAGGCGCGCCGCAACCTCGCGCAGCTCTTCGAGCGGATCGACCTCCTCGCCTGGCCGACGGTGCCCGCGGTGGCGCCGCCGCTCGCCGACCCGACGATCGAGCTGCCCTCCGGCGTGACGTCAGCGGACGCCGGCAACGCCCGCCAGGGCGTGATCGCCAACCTGACCGGGGTCCCCGGCGTGAGCGTTCCCGTGGGCCTGGACGCCGGCCTGCCGGTGGGCCTGCAGCTGCTGGGCGCGTGGGGCCAGGACGCGCTGCTGCTCGACGCCGCCGAGGCCCTCGAGCGGGCCACGGACCGCGAGTTCGTGGAACTACGCCCGGCGCTCCATCAACCGGGTCGCGCCTAACGGCGCGACCTCGCGCCTGATTGCAATCCTGGCCCGATGAGTCGGCGGGCATGGTTCGCGTTCGCGGCGCTCTCGGTGATCTGGGGCGTCCCGTATCTCTTCATCAAGGTCGCGGTGGACGACGGGATCTCGCCGTTCTTTCTGTCCTGGGCGCGGCTGGTGCTCGGCGCGGGGCTGCTCTTCGCCCTCGTTCCGCGGGGTGGAATCGAGATGCTGCTGCGGGGGCCGCGCGGCTGGATCCTGGCCTACGCAACGGTTGAGATGGTCGGGCCGTTCCCGCTTATCGCCGCGGGCGAGCAGCATGTCGACTCCTCGGTTGCGGCGATCGTGATTGCGACCGTCCCACTGCTCATCGCCCTGCTCGCGCTCCGGTTCGATCACACCGAGCGACCGACGCGCACCCGCATGCTCGGCATGCTCATCGGCCTCGCCGGAGTGGTGGCGCTGGTCGGAATCGACCTGAGCGGCGAGAGCGGCGAGCTGCTCGGGGCCGGCGCCGTGATGATCGCAGCGGTCGGCTATGCCGCCGGCCCGATGATCATCAAACGGCATCTCCTCGACTACGACCCGCTCGCGACGATGGCCGCAAGCCTGACCGTCGCCGCGGTGCTCCTCACGCCGGCGGGCCTGCTGACGATCCCGGCGTCCGTTCCGCCCGCGGACGCCATCAGCTCTCTGATCGTGCTCGGCGTGCTCTGCACGGCGGCAGCCTTCGTGATCCTGATGGTCCTGGTCTCCGAAGTGGGCGCGGGCCGCGCCTCGATCATCACCTACATCAACCCGGTGATCGCCGTGGCGCTCGGGGTGATCGTCCTCGGGGAGAGCCCCGGCGCAGGGGCGATCGCGGGACTGCTGCTCATCCTTGCGGGGTCGTGGCTCGCCACCGACAATCGCCTGCCGCCGAACCCGACCGCGATCGTGACGCGCTGGCGCGGCAGACGGGGACGAGCGGTGACGGAGTCCTCCGTACCCGTCCGGGCTGTGTGACGCCCCTCGGGCCGCCGGGAGCGGCGGTTATCTTGCTCTGACGTGGCCGCGATCGAGACGCACGAGCTGGCGCGCGAGTTCGAGGGCGGCATCAAGGCCGTCGACGGCGTCGATCTCGAGGTCGCCGCGGGGGAGGTCTACGGGTTTCTCGGCCCGAACGGCGCCGGCAAGACGACGACCGTGCGGATGCTCACCACTCTGCTGCGGCCCACTGGGGGACGGGCGGCAGTTGCCGGCCACGACGTCGCCAAGGACCCCGGAGCGGTCAGGCGGAAGATCGGCGTCGCCCTGCAGGAGGCGGCGCTGGATCCCTTGATGACCGGTCGCGAGCTGCTCGACCTCCAGGCGACGCTTCATGGCATCTCAAAGAAGGACGCCAGCAACAAGGGCAGCTGGCTCCTCAACCGCGTCGGGCTGACCCTCGCCGCCGACCGTCGCATCGGCACCTACTCGGGAGGCATGCGGCGGCGGCTCGACCTCGCGGCGGCCCTGATGAACACGCCCGAGGTCCTCTTTCTCGATGAGCCCACGACGGGTCTCGACCCCGTCAGCCGCAAGGCGATCTGGGAAGAGGTACGCAAGCTCAACGAGGAGGGCACGACCGTTTTCCTCACCACGCAGTACCTGGAGGAGGCTGACCAGCTCGCCGACCGGGTCGGGATCATCTCCGGCGGCAAGCTGGTCGCCGAGGGGACTCCGGGCGCTCTGAAGGCCGAGGTCGGCCGGCCACACCTCGAGCTCTCCCTGGTCGAGCAGGAGGGCAAGGAGTCGCGGGCCGAGGTCGTCCTGGCCCGCTTCGGGCACCCACTCCCCGCCAGGGACGGGACGCTGATGGTGGAGCTCGAGCACGGCACCTCCGAGGTCGGCCCGATCGTCGTAGCGCTCAACCAGGAGGGCCTCGACGTGGAGTCGCTCGACCTCGTCCAGCCCACGCTCGACGACGTCTTCGTGCAGAAGACCGGCCAGCACCTGGAGGGAGCGTCCGAGGACACAGATGAGACGGAGGCAGTGGCCGAGTGATTCAGACGCTGGTGGCGAACGCCCGCGTGGTCGCCGCCCTGGGGAGACGCTCGATCATGCAGACCCTGCGGCGGCCACAGCTGCTCGCGCCGTTGATCGTCTTCCCCACTGCCCTGCTCGCCATCCAGACCGCGGGAGCTGGACGGGCTGTGGACCTGCCCGGCTTCCCGGAGGTCCCCAACTTCCTCTCCTTCATGCTCGCCGGGTCGATCGTCCAGTCGGTGATGTTCACTGGCAACTCCGGGGCGATCGCATTCGCGATCGACATGGAGATGAGGTTCACCGACCGCCTCTATGCCGCGCCGATCGCCCGGTCCTCGGTGGTGTTGGGGCGGCTGGCCGCAACCGCGACCATCGGGGCGATCATCGCCGTCTACTTCATCGTGCTCGGGTTGATCTTCGGCGCGAGCATCCACGAGGGCGTTCCCGCGGTGATCTGGATCGTGGCCCTGACCTCCGCCTCCGCCCTCGCCTTCGGGACGATCGGCGCGGCGATCGCGCTGCGCTCGAACAGCGCCAGCGTCGTGCAGGGGATCTTCCCCCTCGTCTTCGTGATCCTCTTCCTCTCGGACGCGTTCTTCCCGGCGAACCTGATGCTCGAGCCGGCCTCCTGGATCGCCCAGTACAACCCGTTCAGCTTCATCGTCAACGGGATCCGCGATCCCATCATCAGCGGCTGGTCGGCGACGACCGAGCTGAAGGCGATCGCATCGGTGATCGGCATCGGCGCGCTCGGGTTTGCCCTGTGCGCGCTGGCGATGCGCAGCAGGCTGCGGAGGGGCGTATGAACTGGCGCGGAGCGGCCGCCAGCATCGGGGTCCTGGTCAAAAGGGCCCTGAACGAGATCACCAGGGTGCCCGGCGCCGCCATCCCGGGAGTGCTCGCCCCGACGATCTTCTTCCTTGGTCTGACGAGCGTCTTCGGCAGCCTGACGCTGCTGCCGGGATTCACGACTTCCAGCTACCAGAGCTTCCTGATCCCGGTCAGCCTCCTCCAGGGAGCGGGCTTCACCGGCGCGGCGACGGGGGTCAATCTCGCCCGTGACATCGAGCAGGGATGGTTCGACCGGCTGCTCGCCTCCCCCGCTCCCCGACCCGTGCTCCTCGCTGGCCTCGTGCTTTCGGCCAGCCTCCGCTGCCTCCTCCCGGTGACCTTCCTGCTCATCGTCGGCTTCGCGGTCGGCGTCCACTGGCCCGGGGTGCTCGGGCTGTTGATCGCCATCACCCTGGTGATGGGAATGGCGGTGGTCGCGGCGACCTGGGGAACGTCCCTCGCCCTCCGCTTCCGCACGCAGGCCGCGGCGCCGATCATGCAGGTCGGGATGCTGCTGGCCGTCCTGCTGACCACCGCATACGCTCCGCTCGATCTGCTCACCGGCTGGCTGCAGGAGGTAGCCAAGATCAACCCGGTGACGCAGGTCGTAGAGGCGGTCCGCCAGGGCTTCGTCGGGTCGGTGACCTGGAGCGACACCTGGCCCGGATACCTGACGCTGTTCGCGCTCGCCGCGGTGCTCAGCTACTTCGCCCTGCGCGGCATGCGCCGGATGACGTATTGATGGCGCAGCTCCCGCTGGTGGTGGACGCGGAGGTCCGCGACACCGTCATGCGGATCGCCCAGCAGACCCTGCGCGCCAGCTGGATCGAGGGCGAACGGGACGGGGTCCGCTACGCCTACTCGCGGCCGAGCCCGGGCCACTACCCGTGGCAGTGGTACTGGGACTCCTGCTTTCACGCCATCGTCTGGCGCCGTTTCGACCAGGACCGGGCCGAGGGGGAGCTACGCAGCCTGCTCGACGGCGGGAGGGCGGACGGCTTCATCGGCCACACGATTTTCTGGGACCGCCCCGTCGACTGGAAGCGCCGCTGGACCTACAACGTCACCTCGAGGAGCGCGCGGAACACCTCGACGATCCAGCCGCCGCTGCTTGCCTGGGCCTGGAAGATCGCGGTCGGCGACCCGGGGGAGGAGCGGAGGATCGCGGCCCATCACCGCTGGCTGGAGGCGAACCGGGACCTGGACGGGGACGGCCTGCTCTGGATCGTCCAGCCCGATGAGTCCGGTCTGGATTCCTCACCGAAGTTCGACCCCGTCTGGGGCCGCCACGCACACGGGCACCCCATGTTTCCGCTCCTGATCGCGAGGAACCGCAAGGTCGATTGGGACGCGCGCCGGGTGCTCGCCGCGGGAGGACCGGTCCTCTGTGAGGTGGTCACCAACGTCCTCTGGTGCCTCGCCCGGATCGCTGCCAGTGAGCCCTCGATCACGCCCGCGCTGATCGACCGCCTCTGGGACGAGCGCCGCGGGCTATTCCTGGACACGGCGCGTGGGAAGGTCGCGAAGGTCGATCACACCGATCCGACCGGGGGCGACCGTCGCATCCGTGTCTCCACCTGGTCGGCTCTGGCGCCACTGGCGCTCCCGGATCTGCCGGAGGAGATCGGCAAGCGCCTGGTCGAGGAGCACCTCCTCGACCCGCGCAAGTACTGGCTGCCGTACCCGCCAACCTCCGTCTCCGCGCAGGAGCCCAGCTTCGAGCCGCGCAGATGGCAGCGCCCGCTGCGCCGGCTCTACTGGCGCGGGCCGACCTGGATCAACTCGGCGTGGCTGATCTGGATCGGCCTGCTCCGCCAGGGCTACGAACCCGAGGCGCTCGAGATGGCGAAGCGTCTCTCCGAGGCCGTCGTCCGCGAGCGCCTGCGCGAGTTCTACGAGCCCCATACCGGCGAGGGTCTCGGAGCGAGGGAGTTCGGCTGGTCCTCGCTGATCGCCGAGCTGGTGGAGCCGGACCCGAGCGCGGCGAACTCGTACCTCGGCTAACCGGTTTCCACTGCGGCCATCGACGCGCTGCGCCGAGCGGCGTCGAGCAGCTCGAGACCGGTAACCGCGTCCCAAGGATCTACCGGGGGTGGTGAACCCTCCCGGAGGGCCCGCTCGAGCTCGGCGTAGAAGCGCGGCCAGTCCCCTCTCTCGCTGGCGACGGCTTCGCTTCTCTCCTCGATGACCAGCCGGCCCCACCGCTCGGGGGGCTCTACGCCCCACTCCTCGACGCCGCCCGGCCTGGCGCCGGCGCGCAGCGCGTCCTCCTGTCCGTCGACGTCGGGGACGATGTAGCCCGCCTTGTCGCCGAGCACGCGGAGGCGCGGCCCCGGCGCCGCCGCGACCAGCGACGCCCAGAGGTGACTCCGCGCGCCCGAGCGGTGCTCCAGTGCCAGGAAAACGTCGTCATCGGCGACGCCGCCTCGGCGACTTTCAACCTCCGCATAGACGTGAACGACCGAGCCGAAGAGGACGAGAGCCTGGTCCACCAGGTGGCTACCGAGGTCGAGCAGGACACCCCCGCCCGCCTGCGGCGCGGAGACCTCCCTCCAGGGCTCACGCTCGGAGAGTGCCGGGCGCCAGCGCTCCAGTCTCGACTCGTAGCGCAGCACCTCGCCCAGCCTTCCCTCGTCCAGCAGGCGGCGCAGGGTCAGCTGATCGGAGTCCCAGCGGCGATTCATGAACGCCGTGATCAGGACTCCCAGTCCCTCCGCCCGCTCCACCAGCGACCGAGCCTCGGCCGCGGTCGGGGCAAGCGGCTTGTCGACCACCACCGGTAGGCCGGCATCGAGCGCTCGGCTGGCCAAGTCCACGTGGACGTCGTTGGGCACCGCCACCACGACGAAGTCATGCTCCGCGGTGCGCTCGAAGACCTCCGCCGGATCGGAGACCACCTGGGAATCCGGATGCGCTTTCCTCGCCTCTGCCTGGCGCTCGGGGTTGCCGGTCACCACGGTTCCCACGGTCAGGCCCGGCGTGGAGGCGATCAGGGGGGCGTGGAAGACCGACCCCGCGAGCCCATATCCGATCACCGCTGCTCGCAGGTCAGCCATGCGTTCTGAGGCTAACGGCGCAGAACGGGGAAGGGCCGGGTGGGTGGCTAGGTCGCCGGAACGGGGACCGGCAGCAGCACCGGCACGGAGACGCCCGACTTGCAGACGAACTTGCCGGCGGTGACCTTCGTCGCCTTGACCCGCACGGAGTTCGTGCCCGCCGGGAGGCCGTTCGGAAGCTGCCCTTGGAGCTTGTAGTTCCCGCTCAGGTCGGAGGTCGACCCGTCGAGCGTCGCGATGGCGGTTCCGGTCGAGTCGAGCACCTGAAGCCTCATGCCGCGGCCCGCCTTGCAGACCGAGGTCGTGTTGAGGCTCCCCTTGACGGTGACCTTGCCCGACTTGTTGATCTGGGGGCTGCCGGCGAAGTAGATCACCTTGGTCTTCTTCTTATTGCCCGCCAGTGCCACCGCAGTGAACGCCCCGACCGCGAGCACCGCGATTGCGAGTACGGCGAGAAGCTTCGCTGCCCTCATCCGTTCAGGTTACTTGTACCGGTAGGTGATGCGCCCGCGGTCCAGGTCGTACGGCGACAGCTCGATCTTCACCCGGTCGCCCGGCAGGATCCGGATGTAGTGGCGCCGCATCTTGCCCGAGATGTGACCGAGGACCTCGTGGTCGTTGTCCAACTTGACGCGAAACATCGTGTTGGGCAGCGCCTCGGTGATCTCGCCCTCCATCTCTATCTTCTCTTCCTTCGCCATCTGCGCCGGGCAGGGTAGCGCTTCGCCTCAGCGCCCCTCGAAAGTGGCCTTGCCGGGGCCCTCCTCGAGGAAGGTGTCCACCGCGTTCTGCAGGTCCTCGGAGGCGAACAACTCCGCGAAGACGTCCGGTGTGACCCGGTCGGCCTCCTCCACGCCGCCCGCCCGGAAGGCTCGAATGATCCGCTTGGTGGCGCCGTGGGCGATCGTCGGGCCGTCCGCCAGCCGGTGAGCGAACTTCATGCCTTTCTCGAGCAGCTCATCGTCGGCGACGACGCGGTTGACCACGTTCCAGCGCTCGAGCGCCGCGGCGTCGTAGAGGCCACCGCTCATCACGAACTCGGCCGCGCGAGCCGGTCCGGCGCGCTCAGCCATCCGCTGCGTCCCCCCGGCGCCGGGCGTCAGGCCGACGACCGCCTCGACCAGCCCGAAGCGGGCGGACTCGGACGCCCAGATCATGTCGCAGCCCAGAGAGATCTCAAGGCCGGCGGTCAGGCAGAGCCCGTGGACCAGGGCGATCGTCGGGATCGACAGGGTCTCGAGGCGCTGCACGACCGGAATCAGTGAGCCGAAAGCCTGGGAGGCGGCGCCCTCCCGGACGACCTGCTGGAAGCTGTGCACGTCGACGCCGCCGGTGAAGATGTCGCCCTCGGCCCGCCAGACCAGTGCCCGGGCGTCGGAGCCCTCCACCTCGTCGACGCAGGAGGTGAGCGCGCTCCATGCGTCGTCGCCGAACAGGTTGAGCGGCGGGTTGGACAGGATCATCGAGGCGACGTTGCCGTCGCGTTCCAGGCGGATGGGCTCAGCCATTCTCTCCTCGCAGTCTTTGAGCTACCGATGCGATCTCGTCGGAGTCTCCCGGCTCGGGGATCCACGGCAGCTTCAGCGGATCGCCCTCGTAGCGGGGCACGACGTGGATGTGGAAGTGGAAGACCGTCTGCCAGGCCGCGGCGCCGCAGGCATTGATCAGGTTGATGCCGTCGGCCTCCAGGACGTCCTTCATCCGCTTCGAGAGCCGCTGCGCGGCGAGGATCGAGGCGGTCAGGTCATCGGGGCCGATCTCCAGCAGGTCGGCGGAGTGCTCCCGCGGCACGACCAGGGCGTGGCCCGGCGTCGCCGGGTTGATGTCCATGAAGGCGACGGTCCGCTCGTCGGAGTCGATCATCTCGCTCGGGATCGACCCGGCGACGATCCCGCAGAAGAGGCAGTCCGGATCCGCCATTCGCGCCGGAGCCTATTCGCCCGAGGGCACCGGGAGCCCCGCGCTAGAGGAGCTGCCGGGCCCTCTCCATGGCTTCATCTCGGCCGCTGATCCGGCCGGTGAACGCCTCGGCCCGAAGCTCCTCGAGGAGCCGCCCAAGCTCCGGACCGGGCTCGATACCGAGCTCGCGCACCAGGTCGTCCCCGGAGAGAGGCGGGTGTGGCGGCCCGTCGCGATGCCAGCGGAGAGCGTCTCGGAGCATCTCCCGGGCGAGATCGAGGTGAGCCTGGACCATCTCGGGACTCGCCAGCGGACCCTCCCCGCGAGCGGCGAGCCGATCGGCGACGCTCAGCAGCGTCACGTCGGCGGCCACCGGCTCGGTCGCGACCAGGTAGTCGTAGACCGCTCGCCGCGATAGCGGTCGCTGGTGAATCAGGAAGCCGAGCCGCAGGTGGTTGAGAGCGAGACCCTGGAGATGGATGCTGAGCTTCCGGCTGATCCGGAAACGCCTGCCGATCTCGGCGATGATCCGAGCGCCGACCTCGTCGTGGCCGATGAAGGTCACGTAGCCGGAGCCCTCCGAGCGCGTCTCCGGCTTGCCCAGGTCGTGAAAGAGCGCTCCGAAACGCATCGCCTCCCTGCGGGTGAGCTCGTCGGCGAGCGGCTCCGCCAGGAAGGCGTCGATCTCGGGCGCGAGGTCGCCCGCGAACCGCTCCATGTCGCCCTCGAGGCCGAGCCACTCCCCCAGCACCTCCAGCGTGTGGCCGAAGACGTCGAGGTGGTGGTTCGGGTTCTGGACGACGCCGCGGAGCGCCTGCAGCTCGGGGAGCACCGCAGCCGTCAGATCGAGCTCGTCCATCAGCTCGACGCCCCGCATGGGCCGCGGCCCGGCGACGATCCCACGGAGCTCCGCGAACTGGCGCTCCCCGGCCGGCTCGGCGGCGTTTGCCGCTGCGCCTCGCGCCAGCTCGACGGTCCCCGGATCCATCGCGAGGTCGTACCGGGCCGCGAGCCGCGCGGCACGCAGCAGCCGGATCGGGTCATCCCGGAAAACCTGATCGGAGGCAGCGCGCAGCAGGCGGGCCTCGGCGTCGGCGACCCCGCCGGCCGGGTCGATCAGGTCCCCGCCCTCGAGTGGGCGCGCGATCGCATTGAGGGTGAAGTCGCGCGCCCGCAGGTCCTCCTCGATCGTCTCTGCCCGGAGCGCGACCACGTCGACGTGCCAGCCGTCCGTGGGTGCGATCGCCCGCCACGTCGCGTGCTCCTCGGAGAGTTGAAAGGCCGTGCCCCCGGCGACCCTCGCGATCGCGCGGGCGCCACTCTCCTCCCGGCCGCGCTCGACGGCGAGGTCCGCGTCCGAGACCGTCTCGCCGAGGAGTGCGTCACGGATCGCGCCGCCGACAACCCATGCCGGTCCCTGCTCCTCGAGCGCGGCGCGGGCGGCGACGATCGAGGGCGACCGGTCGACGGCCTCCAGCTCCGGGCTCATTCCCGGTACTCCCGTGGCACCCTCTGCGAGATCCCGCAGGTGATCTCGTAGTTGATCGTCGCGAGTCGCGCGGCCACCTCCTCCGCGAGGATCCGCTCGGAGCCCTGAGGCCCGATCAGGACCGCAGGCGCACCCTGCTCGACATCGGTAGCCGGACCGAGGTCGATGGTGATGTTGTCCATCGAGACCGTCCCCACCAGCGCGTAGCGTCGGCCGTCCACGAGGACCTCCGCGTTGTTGGAGAGCCCCCGCCGGACCCCGTCCCCGTAGCCGATCGGCAGCACCCCGACCCAGGTCCCCTCCGGCGCGCGCCAGGTGCGGCCGTAACCGGCGCTCGCCCCGCGCTCGAAGCGCTTCACGTCAGCGACGTAGGAGTGAAGCTCGAGAGCCGGCTCGAGGCCGTGCTGGGCCGGATCGCGCTGGAAGGGATCGAGGCCGTAGATCGCGATCCCACAGCGGACCATGTCGAAGTGCGTCTGCGGGTCGCGCAGCGTGGCGGCGCTGTTGGCGGCGTGGACGGTGCACCCCGGCGCGATCTCACTGACGGCCTCGGCGACCGGACGGAAGGCCGCCAGCTGCTCGCCGAGAAAGTCGTCTTCCAACTCGTCCGCGGTGGCGAAGTGGGTCCAGACGCCGGCCATCTCGAGCCGTTGGTCGTCGTGGCAGGCGCGGGCCAGCTCGATCAGCGCCTCAGGGTCGCGCTCGCCCAGCCTGCCCATGCCGCTGTCGAGCTTGACGTGAACCCGGGCTATCCGGCCGAGGTCAGCCGACACGCGCGAGCAGAGCTCCCGGAAGCCCTCGCGCCAGACCGCGATCTCGGCGTGCGCTGTGAGCGCGAGGCGGAGCTCATCCTCTGTGAGGGCACCCATCACCAGGATCGGCGTGTCCGGGAAGTACAGCCGGAGCTCCTCGGCCTCCTTGGCCGCGGCGACCGCGAGCCAGGTGGCACCGCCGCGCAACGCCGCGGCGGCACAGGTAGCGGCGCCGTGGCCGTAGCCATTGGCCTTGACCACGGCGCAGAGCTCGGTCCCCTCGCCGGCCCGCTCCTTGAGGGTCCGGCAGTTGCGCTCGACGGCGCCGACGTCGACGACCGCGAGCGCGCGGCCCGAGGGTTCGGCCATGCTCAGACCGCCAGTCCGGCCGGCATCGCCTCGACGACGTCCCCCGCGATCACGACGTCGTTGCCGACGCGCTCCCCGGCGACCCGACCGGCGCGGGAATGCGCCAGGACGGCGGAGCAGGTGGCGGCGAACGGCTCGAGTCCCCTCGCGATCAGCGCCGCGATCACGCCGGTCAGGACGTCGCCCGTCCCGGCCGTGGCCAGCTGCGGACTGGGGACCGTGTTGACGGCGACCCGCTCGCCGTCGGTGACGATCGAGTCATCGCCCTTCAGCACCACGATCGCTCCGCTGCGCCGGGCCGCTTCCCTGGCGCTCTCCAGGCGCTCGGCCTTGATCGCCGCTGAATCCCGATCGAGCAGCCGCCCCATCTCGCCCTCGTGGGGGGTGAGAACCAAGGGCCATTTACGATCCGCCAGGGCCTCGATTCGCCCGGCGTGCGCATTGAGGCCGTCCGCGTCGAGGACGAGCGGGGCCCGGATGCGCTGGGTGAGCTCGCGGGCCAGGCGCTGGGTGCCCTGCTCGCGACCCATCCCCGATCCGAGCACGACGCACGCCGCACGCTCGGTGGCACCCAGGATCTGCTCGGAGGCCGCCGGGCGCAGTCGCCCCTCTCGGCTGGCGCAGCCCACCGACATCACCTCGGTGAGCTTGACCTCGAAGATCGATTCGAGATCGACCGGGACGGCGACGGTCGCGTAGCCGGCGCCGCTTCGGATCGCACCGAGCGCCGACAGGCAGACGGCGCCGGTCAGCCCGCGCGAACCGCCGACGATGACCACCTGTCCCGACGTGAACTTCGTCGACCCCGCCGCCCGATGCGGCGCCAGCTCCAGCACCGGCGTGCCGATCAGCCCGGCGGTCGGCTCGACGGGTGCTCCATCAGGGATCCCGATCGGTGCGACCCGCAGCTCGCCGGTGTGGTGCTTCCCCGGGGCGATCCAGTGGCCGAGCTTGGGCGCGTGGAAGGTCACCGTGACGTCGGCGCCGACGGCCTTGCCCTCCACCTCGCCGGTGGAGGCGTTCACACCGGAGGCGATGTCGGTGGCCACGACCGTGGCACCGGTGTCATTGATCGCCTCGATAGCCGAACCGGCCGGATCCCGGGGCGCCCCGGCAAAACCCGTGCCGAAGATCGCGTCGACAACCACCCCGACGCCCTCGAGAGCCGCAGGCAGCTTGGGCGCGCCGACGTGGCGTGCACCCTCGAACCGCTCGAGGTTCGCGCGCGCGTCCTCCGAGAGCTGATCCCCGGGCGCGAGCAGCAGGGCATCGACCTCGAATCCCATCTCACGCAGGCGGCGCGCCGCGACCAGGCCGTCCCCGCCGTTGTTGCCCTTGCCGCAGACGACCACGGCCTTGCCCGAGCCGGCCGTCTCCGCCGCGGCCTCGGCGACCGCCAGGCCGGCCGTCTCCATCAGCTGCAGTGAGGGAACGCCCTGCTCCTGGATCGCCCAGCGATCGGTCGCCCGCATCTGGTCGGCGTCGAGACACGGATCGAGCCATTTCTCCATGACCGCGCCAGCCTACCCCCGCCGGACGGCGGTTCTACGCAGCGACTGCGACTGCGGCGGCGCTGTCGCGCGAATGGGTCAGCGAGATCGCGATCTCGGTGTCGCCCGCGACCTCGGCTGCCTGCCCGTGCAGCTGCAGCCGGGGCGGCTCGCCGCTGATGACCTCGATCTCCTTCGGCGGCACCCCCTGCCCCAGCGCCTTGATCACCGCCTCCTTGGCCGCGAAGCGGGCCGCCAGGTGGCGGCCCGGACGGGCCCGCGCGCGCGCATAGGCGAGCTCCGCAGGCGTGAACAGCCGCTCGGCGAGCCGCGGGCGTCGCTCCAAGGCCCGTTCCACGCGATCGATCTCGATCAGGTCGATGCCGACGGCGAGCGCCACGGCGACAGCCCTACTTGAGGCCGACGACGGCCTTGAGCTGGGCCTGATCGCCCTTGGCGCCGGAGCCGGTCACCAGGTAGCTGAGCGCATCGATGTAGGGCTTCGCCTGGACATAGCCCGGGTCGGACTTGGCGCCCTGGGACTCCGCGAGCCGGAAGACCGCCGGAAGGTCGAGGAAGAGGTCCGTGCCCAGGTCAGAGACCTGGCTCTGCGCGGCGGAGAAGGTCGGCGAGTCCGACAGCTTCTGGGCAGGTGCCAGCGACTGGGCAGCCGAGTTGGCGCCGTAGCCGATCACGAACTTGTCTCCCTGCTGGGCGAACTCAATCGGCTGCGGGGCCTGGGTCGGATCGAAGATCTGGAATCCCGTGCCGCCGCCACCGAGCTGAAGCGGCTTCACGCCGCCCTGGCTTCCGAGCTGGACCAGCGTCTGCAGCTGGCTCAGCAGGCGGCCGGTGAGGTCGGGGTCCTTCGTTTGGATGACGAGGGCACCCCTCAGGCTCTTCTCCTTCGTGCCCTGCACGTAGAGAACGGCGTTGCCGAGCGCGTTGGTGAGCTGGTCGACGGAGGCGCCGGTCGCCTGCTCCACCTGCGCTAGCCCCTGTTCGAGGTTGGGGATGCCGGACTCCTTGAGCTGCTCGAGGGTCCGCCTGGCGGAATCGCCGAGGTTGCTGAAGCCGAGCGCGAGCCAGGACTGGGCCGGGACGTCCCCGATCAGAGAGCTCTCCGGAGTGTCGACGCTGTTGTCGCCCCCGATGAACTGGAGATCGAAGCTGTTCGCCGAGGCGGTCAGGGCCCCAGAGACCGGCTTGTCGAGCGACTCCCCCGCGCTCTTCTCGATCGCTGCCTTGCTCTGCTGGTCGATCTGAGGCCCAAGCGCGTCGATCAGGGTCTTGGGGACCGTGTAGAGGGTCCCGAGGCGGTCGCTGGGCAGCTGGTCGAGTGCGTCCGTGAAGTCGCCGTCGTCGCTGAGCGAATCGCCCTTCTGCGCGTCCACGGCGGCCTTGAAGCCCTCGAGATCTCCGACGACGAGGAAGTCCCCCACCGTCCCGAAGACGTTCCCCTGATCTGTGGGATCGCTCTGATAACTGGCGCCGTTGTAGGTCTGTGGAGCCGGATTGGTCGCGGTGGCGCCGGATGCCTTGCGGGCGAAGGCCAGCGCCGCCGCGGAATTGGTCGTCTCGATGACGGCTGCCCCCTTCTGCGCGTTGTCCGTGAGGTCGGTGAAGAAGAAGCCGGCCTTCTCGCCGAGCCACGGGGCGACGTCCTGCTGGTAGTTGACCGGGTGCCCCTGGGACTTCGACTCCCGCTCGATCAGGGAGACGATCTTGCCGCCGGGATCCGAAGTGTCAAGAACCTTGCTGAGCGCGGCTGTCGCGTTCGTCTGGGCCTGGCCCGTGGGCTTGACGGTCCCATCGATGTACAGGGAAGCGTTCGCGGGCACGGCCGTGGCCGGCCCGACGTCCACGCTGCTGTCACCGCTGCTTCCCCCGCATCCAGTGAGGATCGCCGCGGGCACGGCGATGCAGGCGGCGAGTGCAGCGCTCAGTCGACGGGCGCTCACAGGGCGCGGAAACCTACATGAAACGGGTTGCTCCTCGGCCTTGCCTGCGGAGCACCCTCGCATCATCTACTCGACGGTGACCGTCTTCGCGAGGTTTCTCGGCTGGTCCACGTTGAGGCCCTTCTCGCGGGCGACGTGGTAGGCGAGCAGCTGGAGCGGCACGACCGCGACGATCGGCTGGAGGATCCAGTCGGTGCGGGGCACGAACAGGGTCTGGTCCGCGGCCTCGGCGACCGATTCGGACCCCTCGGTCGCGATCGCGATGACGTCCGCACCGCGCGCCCGGACCTCCTCCATGTTGGAGAGCATCTTCTCGACGACCGGGCTGTCGGTGGCGACGGCGATGACCGGCGTGGACTCGTCGAGGAGGGCGATCGGCCCGTGCTTCATCTCGCCCGCCGCGTAGGCGTCCGCCGGGATGTAGGCGATCTCCTTGAGCTTCAACGCGCCCTCCAGGCAGACGGCGAGGCCGATGTGGCGGCCGATGTACATGAAGAAGCGCTGGTCCTTCTGGGCCTCGGCGATCGCTCCGACCTGCTGATCGCTGTTGACGATCGCCTCCTGGAGCTTCGAAGGCAGCGACTTGAGCTCGGCGACGAGCTCGGCGATCCGCTCCGGCGGCAGCGTGCTCCGCAGCTCCGCGAGACGCAGGCCGAGCAGGTACATCGCGGCGACCTGGCTGACGAACGTCTTGGTCGCCGCCACGCTCACCTCGATCCCCGAGCGGGTGAAGAGGACGGCGTCTGCGTCCCGGGTCGCCTGGCTTCCCATCACGTTGGTGATCGCCAGCACCTTGGAGCCGCCCTCCCGCGCCAGCCGCATCGCCGCGAGGGTGTCAGCGGTCTCGCCGGACTGGGTGATCCCGATGACCAGGTCGTTGGGGCGCTGGACCGGCTCTCGGTATCGGTACTCCGATGCGATGTCCATCTCGACCGGCACCCGCGCCCAGCGCTCGATCGCATAGCGCCCGATCAGCCCCGAGTGGTAGGAGGTCCCGCAAGCAACGATCACGATCCGCTCGATCCCGCGAAGGAAGTCGTCGTCGAGCTCGACGTCGGAGAGATCGACGCCGTCGAGCGTCGGCAGCCGGTCGGTGATCGTCTCGGCGACGGCGTCCGGCTGCTCGTGGATCTCCTTCAGCATGAAGGTGTCGTAGCCGCCCTTCTCGGCGGCGTCCTCGTCCCAGGTGACCTCCTCCGGCTCTCGCTCCTGGACGTTCCCCTCGGCGTCGGTGATCGTCACCTCGCCCTTGTGGACCGTGACGATCTCGTCGTTCTTGATCCCCAGGGCGGTGCGCGTCTCGGCCAGGAAAGCGGGGATCGCCGAGGCGACGAAGGTCTCGTTCTCACCCAGGCCGATGATCAGCGGGCACTCCTTGCGCGCCGCCACCAGTGTGTCCGGCTGCTCTCTGTGCATGGCAACGAAGGCGTAGTGGCCGCGGAGCTCGCTGAACGCCTCCCGCACGGCATTTGTCAGATCCCCGTCGTAGTGCCGCTCGATCAGGTGGCTGACGATCTCCGCGTCGGTCTCCGAGGTGAACTCGTGGCCCTCTGCCTTCAGTTCGCGCCGCAGCTCCGCGTGGTTCTCGATGATCCCATTGAGGACGATGTGGATGTCGTCCCGGCAGTCCCCGTGCGGGTGCGCGTTCTCCTCGGTGACCCGGCCGTGGGTCGCCCAGCGCGTGTGCCCAAGTCCGATCGTCGCCGGCCGCGCGGCGACCGCGACGGGCCCGGCCCCGTTCGAGGATTGGCGCTCGAGAGCCTCGCGCAGGTTGGCCAAGTTGCCGACAGCGCGCACGCTCTCGATCCCGTCATCCGAGATCACCGAAACGCCGGCCGAGTCATAACCTCGGTACTCGAGCTTCTCGAGCCCGGCAATCAGTAGATCCCGGCACGGTCGGTCTCCCACATATCCGACGATGCCGCACATAAGAGGCGCTACAGGGTAGTGGCAGACGGCTTCGCCACAAAGTCGCGGCCGCAATCGGCCGCCCGGCATGACCGCTCGGGGCTACGCCCCTCGCTCATTTTTCAGCGGCCGAGCAGCCGCTTGGCCAGATCGACTAGGCGGCCGGTGACCGCCTCGCACTCCTCGGCGTCCGGCGCCTCGACCATCACGCGGAGGACGGGCTCGGTCCCGGATGCCCGCACCAGCACCCGGCCACGGCCCTCGAGCTTGCGGTTCTCCTCCTCGACGGCGCTCCAGAGGCCCGCTGCGCCGTCGATCGCGCCGCGGTCCGTCACCCGCACGTTCTCCAGTCGCTGGGGGAGGCGCTTGAAGGGCTCGGTCTCCTCGAGGCGGCGTCCGGCCAGGGCGCGCAGGACCAGCAGCGATGCCGCAATGCCGTCGCCGGTGGGCGTGAAGTCGGTCCAGACGATGTGGCCGGACTGCTCTCCTCCGAGCCGCCAGTCGCGCCGGCTGAGGGCCTCGATCACGTAGCGGTCGCCGACCCTGGTCTGCTCGACCTCGATTCCGGCCTCCTCCATCGCGGTCAGGAACCCGTAGTTGGTCATCACCGTGACGGCGACCCCACCCTCGAGCTCTCCCCGCTTCTGCAGGTCCTTCGCGATCAGCGCGATCAGGTCATCGCCGTCGTGGAGCTCTCCCCTCCCGTCGACCGCGAGCATCCGGTCGCCGTCGCCGTCGTAGGCGAAGCCGATGTCGGCGCCGGAGGACTTGACTCGCTCGATCAGCCCGTCGGGGTGCGTCGAGCCGCAATCGGCGTTGATGTTCCGGCCGTCGGGCTCCACGCCAGTCAGCTCGAGCTCGGCGCCGAGCGCGCGGAAGATCGCCGGGGCGGCCCGGTGCGTCGCCCCGTTGGCGCAATCGAGGGCGATTCGCGCGCCGGAGAGGTCGAGCTGGAACGCGCCGCGGAGCTCGCGGATGTAGTCGTCGAAGGCGCCCTCCAGCTGGCGCACGCCCCCGACCCGCTCGCCCGTCGGGTCGTCCAGGCGCGCCTCGATCGCGGCCTCGGTGTCGTCGTCGAGCTTGATCCCCCGCGAGTCGAAGAACTTGATCCCGTTGTCTGCGTAGGGATTATGGGAAGCCGAGACCACCCCCGCCAGGTCGAAGCTCAGCCGGCGGGCCAGCACCGAGGCGGCCGGCGTTGGCAGGACGCCGCCCAGCATCGCGTCCCCGCCGCCCGCCGCGATCCCCGCCGCGAGGGCCTCCTCCAGCATGGGACCTGACTCGCGGGTGTCGCGGACGATCAGCACCTGCGGCCGCTCGGCGCCCAACTGCAGTGCGGCTGCGCGGCCGAGACGCACGGCCAGATCCGGCGTCAGCAGCTCCCCGACTGGCCCGCGGACGCCGTCGGTCCCGAACAGTTCTCTCTCCGCCACCTCGGGGCGGACGCTAACGCTTGGAGAACTGGGGCTTCTTGCGGGCCTTCTTGAGCCCGGCCTTCCGGCGCTCCTTGACCCGGGCGTCGCGGGTCAGCATCCCCCGGCGCTTGAGCTCGGGGCGAAGGGCGGGGTCCACGTCCACCAGGGCGCGTGCGATGCCGTGCCTGACAGCCGCGGCCTGTCCAGAGACGCCGCCGCCGTGCACCCGGACGCGGACGTCGACGTTGCCCTCGTAGCCCGTCTGGGCCAGGGGCTGAATGACCACCGACTGCAGGTAAGAGCGCGGGAAGTACTCCTCGAGCGTGCGCTTGTTGACCTCGATCGTGCCGCCGCCGGGCCGCAGGATCACGCGGGCAATTGAGGACTTCCGCTTACCCGTCGCCGAATAGCTGGCGTCGCCCTCCAGCTTGGCGGGCTTGGCCGCGAGGGGCGCATCCTCGGTCACGTCGCCGATCAGCTCGCGCTCGCGGCGGAGGCGCTCCTCCTCCTCCGCCTCACGGCGGGCGCGCTCCTCGGCGTCGAGCTCCCGCTCGGGCTCGATCGCGATCGGGTCGAGCTCCGCGCCCGGGACCACGTCTTCCTTCTTCTGGCGGTCCCCGCTCGGAGCCTCCGCCGGAGCCGCGGCCTCCTCGGCGGGCGCATCGTCCTCGGTCGCCGCGTCCTCGGCGAGGGCGTCCTCCGCGGGCTCGGGCTCGGCCTCGGTCTCGCCCTCGCCGCGCTCGGGGCTGCCGCCCTCCGAGGGCGGATGCTCCTCCGGAGCCTGCTGCTCGGCGGCCTGCTGCTCCTCGGGCGTGCCCTCTTCGGGCTGCTCGTCGGACTGCTGTCGCTCTTCGTCCTGCATCTAAGTCTCTATCTCCAACTGCTCCGGCTTCTGTGCCTGGTGGGGGTGCTCCGGTCCCGCGTAGACCTTGAGCTTGCGAAGCTGCTGGCGGGCGAGCCGGTTGCGGGGGAGCATCCCCTTGACCGCCTTGCGGATGACCTCCTCGGGCCGCTTCTCCAGCAGATCGCCGAGGGTGCGGGAGCGGATCCCGCCGGGGTAGCCGCTGTGGCGCCAGTAGAGCTTCTTCTCACGCTTGTCCCCGGTCACGGCGATCTTCTCGGCGTTGACGACGATCACGAAGTCGCCCACGTCGACGTGCGGGGTGTAGGTCGGCTTGTTCTTGCCGCGCAGCACGTTCGCGATCTGGGTTGCCAGGCGACCGAGGGTCTTGCCCTCGGCATCGACGATCTGCCAACCCCGCTCGCGGTCCTGGGCATTCGCCTGGTAGGTCTTCATCGCAGTCGCTGTAGCCATAAAAAGAGCCGCGCACCTCCGCGGCCGCCGGATGATAGCCAGCTTCCCCGGCCCCGGCGAGCCATCGGTACCGCGAGTAGGATCGCCGCAGTGGAGGGTGGCCGCCCAGCAGTCTCGGTTTCGTACCAGCACGTCACCAAGCGCTATCCGGGCCAGGACGATGCCGCAATCCACGACCTCTCGCTGGAGGTCGCCGCCGGAGAGATCTGTGTCCTGGTCGGGCCCTCCGGCAGCGGCAAGACCTCCGCGCTGAGGATGGTCAACCGGACAGTCGAGATCACCGAGGGGGACATCCTGATCGGCGAAACGTCGGTGCGCGAGCGCGATCCGGCCGAGCTTCGCCGCGAGATGGGCTACGTGATCCAGCAGATCGGGCTCTTCCCGCACCGCACAGTCGTTCAGAACATCGAGACCGTCCCCCGGCTCCTTGGCTGGGATCACACCCGGGCCCGGGAGCGCGCCGACGAGCTGCTCGACCTGATCGGCCTCAGCCCAGCGCTGCGCGACCGCTTCCCCAGCCAGCTCTCAGGGGGACAGCAGCAGCGCGTAGGTGTGGCGCGGGCGCTGGCCGCCGATCCCCCGGTGATGCTGATGGACGAGCCCTTCGGGGCCGTCGACCCGATCAACCGGGAGCGCCTGCAGAACGAGTTCCTGCGGCTTCAGACCGAGATCCGGAAGACGGTCCTCTTCGTCACCCACGACATCGATGAGGCGATCAAGATGGGCGACCGGATCGCCATCCTCCAGGAGGGTGGTCGCCTGGCCCAGTACGCGACTCCGGCCGAGCTCCTGATGGCCCCGGCGAACGACTTCGTCGAGGACTTCGTCGGCGCCGACCGGGCGCTGAAGCGGCTCGCTCTGATGAGGGTGCGGGACATCGACCTCTGGCACGCGCCTCTGGCGTTCGTCGGTCAGGCGACCGGCGAGGTCAGGGCCAAGCTCGAAGGCGCAGAGGTGCCACACGCCCTCCTCGTCGACTCCGAGCGGCGCCCGGTCGGCTGGCTCTCCGAGTCGGACCTACAGGCCGAGACTGTGACGGCCACTCCCGACAGCGGCCCCGAGCCGATCCTCGACCTCGACGACGTGATGCGCGACGCGCTCGCCAACCTGCTGCAGAGCGAGACCCAGTACGCGCCGGTGGCCGATCGCGACAGGGTCGGATCGCGGGCGTGCTCTCCATCGAGATCATCTCCGACTTCCTGGGCTCGCCCGAGGCCAAGGTCGAGGAGCACTCGGCGATCGAGCGCCCCGTGGAGCACCCCGTCGGCGAATGACCACGGGCGCCCTCCAGCTCGCACCGCTCGTCGGGCAGGTGACGATCCACAACCGGACCGGTCCGAACGCCCCCTGCCAGGCCCAGGAGGGAAAGGTGTTCTGCTTTCAGTGGGCGATCGACAATTTCGACCGCTATACGACCCCGTTCCTCAACCAGCTCCTGCTCGTGCTGGTCGCGGTGGGCATCGGCTTCGCGGTCGCCTTCGCCTTCGCGATCCTCTCTCACCGCCAACGCTGGCTGATCCCGACCTTCACCGGCGCCACGGGAGTGCTCTACACGATCCCCTCGCTGGCCTTCATCTTCCTGCTCCTTCCCATCACGGGGCTCGGCTGGAAGACGGCGATCATCGTCCTCTCCGTCTACACGCTGCAGATCATCTACCGGAACATCGTCGCGGGGCTCTCGAACGTCCCGGTCGAGAGCAGGGAGGCGGGGCGCGGTATGGGTATGACCGACCGCCAGCTGCTCTGGCGCGTGGAGCTGCCCCTGGCCCTTCCCGAGATCATCGCGGGGCTGCGCATCGCGACGGTCTCCACGGTGGCGATCTCGACGCTGATGGTGTTCGCGAACGTCGACACGCTCGGCCAGCCGCTCTACCAGCAGATCGACTTCAAGACCAACATCCTGATCGCCGCCGGCCTCTCGATCCTGATGGCGATCGCGCTCGACGTGCTGCTGCTCGTCACTCAGCGGCTGCTCGCCCCGTGGCGAAGTCCGTCAATGGGGGCGAGGGTATGAGCAGCGTCCTCCATCTCGGGGTGCTGAGCGTCTTCGGCGACGCGATCGACTTCATCTTCCACCAGCAGGAGGCGCGCACCGGGCAGACGATGGTCGGCGGACCGGACCAGGTGAGGCACCTGACAGGCGAGCACCTCAAGGTCACCTTCCTGGCGTTGGGACTGGCGCTGCTGATCGCCCTGCCGATCGGTGTGGCCCTCGGTCACTTCCGCAGAGGCGAAGCCGTCGCAATATCGGTCGGGAACGCGGGACGGGCCATTCCCGAGCTGGCGCTGATCGCCTTCGTCGCCGCCTTCATCGGTGTCGGGCTGCTCAACGTCACCTTTGCGCTGGCGGTGCTCGGGATCCCGCCGATCCTCACCAACGCCTATGTCGGGGTGAGCCAGGTGGACCGGAACGCCGTGGATGCCGCCCGGGGAATGGGCATGCGCGGGCTGCAGGTCGTCGGCCGCGTCGAGCTGCCCCTCGCGGTGCCGACGATCATGGCGGGAGTGCGCACGGCGGCCATCAACATCATCGCCACGGCGGCTCTGGCCTCCCTCGCCGGCCTGAGCACGCTGGGAGACCTGATCCTGGGCCGCAACGTCTACGGGGATGCGGGAGTCGTCGCGGGCGCCATCCTGATCGCCGTGCTGGCACTGGCACTCGAGCTGAGCCTCGCCGGAATTCAGTGGCTGCTGACGCCGCGCGGGCTGAAGTTGGCGCGCGCCGGTGCCGCCGCATAGGCTTACGCCGTCCATTCCAGGGTGCAGCAGGGCCCAAGACGAGAGGAGGGTCACGGTGGTGACCGGGAATTCGCGACTGAGGGCGGCGTTCGGGGTGATCGCGGCGCTCGTGCTGGCACTCGGAGTCGCCGCATGTGGGGGCGGGGACGACAACAACGACACCGGGACGAGCGGCGGCAACTCCGCGAACCTGATCGAGTCGAACTCGGCCAACAACGGGGTCCAGCTCACAGTGGGTTCCAAGAACTTCACCGAGGCCCTGATCCTGGGAAACATCTACGCGCAGGCCCTGCAGGCGGCCGGCTACGACGTGAAGACCAACCTCAACCTCGGTTCCGAGACGATCGCCTACAAGGCCCTGCAGGATGGGGAGATCAGCGGCTATCCGGAGTACACCTCGACGCTGCTGACCTCGATCTTCGGCAAGGAGGCGAACCAGGTCCCGGCCGAGGCGCAGGCCGCCTACCAGCAGGCGCAGCAGGAGCTCCAGCCGAAGGGTGAGACCGCCTTCGCGCCCACTCCGTTCGCCGACGCGAACGCTCTGGGCATGCTGAAGACGAAGGCCGACGAGCTCGGGGTCACCACGATCTCCGATCTCCAGGGCAAGTCCCAGAACCTGACGCTCTACGGCTCACCCGAGTGCCGGCAGCGAGTCGACTGCCTGGTCGGGCTGCAGGACGTCTACGGGCTCCAGTTCAAGTCGTTCAACCCGGTGGACATCGGGCTCCGTTACACGGTCCTCGACAAGGGCCAGGCCGATCTGTCGATCCTGTTCACCTCCGACGCCCAGCTCGCGGCGAACCCGGACAAGTACGTCCTGCTCCAGGACGACAAGGGGATCTTCCCCTCCGGGAACGTCATCTGGGTCACCGACCAGTCGACGGTGCAGAAGGCCGGGCCCGACTACCAGGCGACGATCGAGAAGGTCCAGCAGGGCCTGACCCTCCCGGTCATGCAGGAGCTGAACGCCCGCGTCGACATCGACAAGCAGGAGCCGGCCGCCGTGGCGACGGAGTACCTGAAGGAGACCGGCTACATCCAGTAGCGATTATCCAAGGGCGCGCCGCCAGGCGCGACCCGTTTTATGCCGCAGGCGTCTCATCGAGAGGACCGGCGATAACCCCCGGTCCTCTCGTTATACTGCCGCGCCAATCGATGGCCAAATCTCCCTGATGCGAATCGGGTTGCTCCTCGGCTAACGCCTGCGGAGCACCCTCTCATCAAGGAGAGCGGGGGACCCGAAGGGGATCAACCCCCAGGGGCGAATCGCAACCGACTGGTTCGTAGCGCCACTCTCGGCGCGAGCCCGACAGCTAACTCCGCAGGCCGCAGAGAGCATGGTCGAGGCAGGATCCGACAAGCCGGTTCGACGCACGTCCCGCAGGGCGGTGGCGGCGCTCGCCGTGACCGTGGTGGCGATGGCCATGTTCGGCACCGGGCTCTCATTCGCGCAGAGTGGCGGCGTCGGGACACCGGGTGGCACCACGACCACGCCACCCTCCGCGGCTCCGGCGGGATCGATGATCTTCCCGGTCGGCGGCGCCCACACCATCGGCCAGGGCTTCGGGGCGGCGCGCTCCGGCCACACTCACCAGGGCCAGGACATCATGGCCGCCTGCGGCACGCCGCTGGTCGGGGTCAGTCGGGCCAAGGTCAAGTGGGTCAGCTCCCAGCGGCTCGCCGGCAACTACGTCGTGATCCGCAACAAGAAGCTCCACCAGGACTACATGTATGCGCACCTCGCGACCCGCGCATCGGTCACCAAGGGCCAGGTCGTCATGCCAGGCCAGCAGCTCGGCATCGTCGGGCAGACGGGCGACGCCACCGCCTGCCACCTCCACTTCGAGCTCTGGGTCGGCAAGTGGTACCGCGGGGGGCATCCGGTGAACCCGCTGCCCTTCCTGCAGACCTACGCCGGCTACTAGGGGGTCCGGGTAAGTCTGGCTTCAATAGCGCGAGCGGTTGTCGCGTTTATTCCAGACATGCGAAACGAAGTCGACACGTAGCCGCTTTTTCGTCGAAGCGGTTACTCCCGCAGTCAGGCGGCCGAGGGTCGGCTCTACGGGCCGCGAAGCCCGTTGACCGTGGTGTTGACACCGCCGAGTGTGTTGTTGACGCCATCGACGGTGTTGTTGACGGTGTTGCCGACAGTGCCGACGGTGTTGTTGACGGTGTTGCCGACAGTGCCGACGGTGTTGTTGACTGTGTTGCCGACAGTGCTGACGGTGTTGTTGACGGTGTTGCCCACGGTGTCGACGGTGTTGTTGACGGGGTTGTTGGCGGTGTTATTGATCGTGTTGTCCACGGTGTCGCCGACGCCGCTCGTACCCCTACCCGTGTGCGGCAGGCTGGTCGTCGAAGGACCCGACGAGCCTCCACCTGAGCCACCCGAGCCGCCGGTTCCCATGCCTCTCCCGGTGCCCCTACCCGCGCCAGGGTGCGAACCAACCGAGGAGCCGGACTTGCTGGCCAGCGCCACCACCGCTCGGTTGACGCTGCTGGTCCTGCTGGGCTCGGTCTGAGCGGAAGCGGGAATCGTGTCGGGACCGCCGGTGACGGCGGAGAGGCCGCTGGCGATGCCCGTGAGGCTCGTCTCGAACCCGATCATGGCGGCGACCGCCACGGGAATGGCGCACAGAGCCGCGCCGGCGAACCCGCGCGACGCGAGCTGGCGGCGCCACCAGGCGAGCAGCCCATTACCCATTGAGGAACGTCCAGTCCAGAGTCCACTCTCCACACAGTGTGTTTACCCAGGTGGCCTGGTGTTCAACCGACCGCCTTAAGTGGCATCGGGCGGGTCTTGAAAACCTGCGATGGCCGATTTCCATGCAAAGCAGCGGCTCCGATCGCGAGCCAACTCGTGGGTTGGCGCTTTCCTTTCGGATAGCGAAAGAAAGTCGCCAGCCGAGCGCCGGCGGTTCTGCCAACCGTGCTACGGCCGGGGTCGCTTACCGGCGGGTGGTGCCTACTCCCACTCGATGGTGCCGGGCGGCTTCGAGGTGAGGTCCAGCGTGACGCGGTTGACGCCGCGGACCTCGTTGATGATCCGGTTGGAGACGCGCTCCAGCAGGTCATAGGGAAGGCGGGCCCAGTCGGCGGTCATCGCGTCGTCTGAGGTGACGGCGCGGATCACGATGGGGTGGGCATAGGATCGCTCGTCGCCCTGGACGCCGACCGAGCGGACGACCGGCAGGACGCAGAAGGACTGCCAGAGCTCGCGGTAGAGGCCGGCCGCTCGGATCTCCTCCTGGAGGACCGCGTCGGCCTCGCGGACGATCTCGAGCCGCTCGCGGGTGACCTCGCCGCCGACCACGCGGATCGCGAGGCCCGGGCCGGGGAACGGCTGGCGCCAGACGAAGCGCTCGGGCAGGCCGAGCTCGGCTGCGACCACGCGGACCTCGTCCTTGAAGAGCATCCGCAGCGGCTCGACCAGCTCCATCTCCATCTCCTCCGGGAGCCCGCCCACGTTGTGATGGGACTTGATGGTCGCCGCGGCGCGGCCGTCACCGCCAGACTCGATCACGTCCGAGTAGAGCGTGCCCTGGACCAGGAAGCGGGCGTCCTCGACCTTGTCCGCCTCCTCCTCGAAGACGCGAATGAACTCCTCGCCGATGATCTTCCGCTTGGTCTCCGGGTCGTCGACTCCCGCGAGTCGCTCGAGGAACCGGTCGGCGGCATCGACGTGGACGAGCTGAATGCCGTGCTGCTCGCGGAAGGCGGTCACGACCTGCTCCGACTCGTCCTTGCGCATCATCCCGTGGTCGACGAAGACGCAGGTGAGCCGATCGCCGATCGCGCTGTGGACGAGCAGCGCCGCGGTAGCGGAGTCGACCCCGCCGGAGAGCCCGCAGATCGCGCGGGCGTCACCGACCTGCGCCCGGATGGTCTCCACCTGCTCATCGATCACCGAGGCCGGCGACCACTTCTCCCGGCAGCCGCAGACGTCGCGGAGGAAGCGGGTGAGGATCTCCGTCCCGTAGGGCGTGTGTACGACCTCGGGGTGGAACTGGATGCCGTACAGGCCCCGTGCGGTGTCCTCGACCGCCGCCACGGGCGACTCGCTGCTGGAGGCGAGGGCGCTGAAGCCAGGCGGCGGCTCGTAGACCGTGTCGCGATGGCTCATCCAGCACTGCTGCTCCTCCGGCAGCCCGTCGAGCAGCGTGCCGCCGCCATCACGCAAGGTGAGCCGGCTACGACCGAACTCCCCGGCCGGCGCCTGCTCCACCCGGCCGCCGAGCTCGTGGACCATCAGCTGCATCCCGTAACAGATGCCGAGCACAGGGATGCCGAGCTCGAGCAGCTCCCTGCGCAGGGCCGGCGCACCGTCGGCGTAGACCGAGGCCGGCCCGCCGGAGAGCACCAGGCCCTTCGGGCCCCGCTCCTTGATGCGCTCGAGCGGGGTGTCGTGCGGCAGCAGCTCGCTGAAGACCCCGCACTCCCGGATACGGCGCGCGATCAGCTGCGAGTACTGGCCGCCGAAGTCGAGGACGAGCACTTCCTCGGTGGCCTGGGCGGGTGCGGTCTTGTCGACCTCGACGAGCTCCGGCTCGGAGCCCGGAACGGTTCGCTCGGGGACGTGAACCCGAGCCTGGGTGTCATCGGAAGCGGCGCTAGCCGCTTCAGTCATCGCTGACGGCGACCGCCGCTGCCACGGTGGCCCGCCCATTCGAGCCCATCCCGACCGACTGCTCCCGCTGCAACTGCTTGCCCTCGGACTGGAGAGCCGGAGCGACCATCACCTCGGCCCGGTGGAACTCCGGGATGTCGGCATAGCCGGTGGTCGCCATCGAGGTGCGCAGCGCGCCCATCAGGTTGAAGGTGCCGTCGTTCTCCTGGGCGGGGCCGAGCAGGATCTCCTCGAGGGTGCCGTCCTGGTGGGTCGCGACGCGAGCGCCGCGCGGCAGCGAGGGATGGAAGGTCGCCATCCCCCAGTGATAGCCGCGGCCGGGGGCCTCCTCGGCGCGGGCCAAGGGCGAGCCGATCATCACGGCGTCGGCACCCACGGCGATCGCCTTCGAGACGTCGCCGCCGGTCCGCATGCCGCCATCCGCGATCACGTTGCAGTAGTTGCCCGTCTCCATCATGTGCTGGCCGCGCGCGGCTGCGACGTCCGCGATGGCAGTCGCCTGCGGCACGCCGATCCCGAGGACGCCGCGGGTCGTGCAGGCGGCGCCGGGGCCGACACCGACGAGGACGCCCACCGCGCCGGTGCGCATCAGGTGCAGGCCGGTGTTGTAGGAGGCACAGCCGCCGACGACGCAGGGCACGTCGAGCGAGGCGATGAACTCCTTCAGGTTGAGTGGCTCGGTCTGGCTCGAGACGTGCTCGGCCGAGATCACGGTGCCCTGGATGACGAGGATGTCGAGGCCGGCCTCGAGTGCCGTCTCGTAGTACTGGGTCACTTTCTGTGGAGTGAGGGAGCCGCAGGCGACCACACCCTCGGCCTTGATCTCCTCCACCCGTTTGGCGATCAGCTCGGGCTTGACCGGCTCGGCGTAGACCTCCTGCATGATCCGCGTGGCGATCTCCTTGGGGGCCGCGGAGATCTCGTCGAGCTTCTCGTCGGCATTCTCGTAGCGGGACCAGATGCCCTCCAGGTTGAGGACGCCGAGCCCACCGAGCTTGCCGATCAGGCCCGCGGTCCTGGGGCTGACCACACCGTCCATCGCCGACGCGAGGAGCGGCAGCTCGAAGCGATACGGACCCAGGTTCCACGTGATGTCGATGTCATCGGGGTCGCGAGTCCGCCGTGAGGGGACGATCGCGATGTCATCGAAGCCGTATGCCCTGCGGCCCTTCTTGCCGCGGCCAATCTCTACTTCCATTGCCCGATCCTAGATTCGTTCGCGGACGAAAAAACCCCGCGTCGCGGGGCCGAAAAAGCGGTGCTTGCGGCGATTCGGAGGTCCTTCACCAACGCCCCGCCAAGGATAACAGCGGTCAACCCCGGCTCCCACGACCCGGCCGGGCGCTTTGGCGGTGATATGTGCCACTGAAGCGCCCCACCCGGGGGGCTAGACCTTCGCGGGCGCCTCGAGCTCGCGCGACTCGACCGCGGAGAGCAGGCGCTCCACCTCGGCCGGGTCGATGCTGCCGGCGCCGAGGTGATGGGTCGACTCGGCGCCGCAGGCGACGGCGAAGCGCAGACTCTCCTCGGGTGGGCGGCCGTCGTAGCGGGCGGCGACGAAGCCGGCGAGGAAGGCGTCGCCAGAGCCGACGGTGGCGATCGGCTCGACCTCTGGTGAGGTGACCTCGTAGGTGTGGCGCTGCTCGTCGTCGCCCAGCAGCGAGGCGACACAGCCCTCCGGCCGGGTGATCACCGCGTTCGCAGCGCCGAGCTCGACCAGGCTGCGCAGCCCGTTCAGCAGGTCCTCGCGGTCGTTGAACTCGTGACCGACGGCGCCCTCGGCCTCGCGCAGATTCGGCATGACCGCGGCCGGCTCGGCCCGCAGTGAGGCGAGCAGCGGCTCGCCCTCCGTGTCGACGATCGTCTCGACGCCGAGCGCCTTGAGCTCCTCGACCATCCGGGCGGAGAAGGTGGCGGGGACCGAGGGCGGCAGGCTGCCGGCGATCGCGCAGATGCGGGAGCCGCGGGCCAGGTAGAGGAGCTTCTCGAGGAATCGGTCGAGCTCCTGGGCGGTCACATCCGGCCCCCGCTCGTTGATCTCGGTCTGCTCTCCGGAGGTCGGGTCGATGACGGCGAGGTTCGTCCGCGACTCTCCCCCGATCCAGGTGAAGTCGGTGAGGATCGATTCCTCCGCGAGGCGCTCCATCAGGCGCGCCCCGGTCGGACCTCCGGCGAGGCCCGTGGCGATCACCGGCCGGCCGAGAAGCTTCAGCGCGCGGGCGACGTTGACGCCCTTGCCACCGGCGACGGTGGTCGCCTCGACGGCGCGGTGGCGGTTTCCCTGCCGGAAGCTCGGCACGGCGACGGTCCGATCGATCGCGGCGTTCAGCGTGACGGTCAGGATCATCCGGTGCCCCCCTCCCGCTCCATCCTCTGGCGCCTCCTGCGCATCCGCTCCTCGTGCATCCTTCGTCTCTCTTCGGGTGTCCTCTGCTGTGGCGAGCGCTGCCGTTCCGGCCGAGCTTGCGGGACCGGGTTGCCAACCTTCCGCGGCCCGCGCCCTCTCATCGTCAGCAGCAGCCCTACAAGTATTACGACCGCCGCAAGTCCAATCAGAACGATCGGATTCTGGGCGGTCGATACCACCTTGTCGAGGGTGGTCGCGGCGCCCACAGCATGAGCGGCGACGAGCGGGCTGACGGCCGCGCGCCTGCCGTCCACCAGCACCGCGACGCGCCCGAGGCTCTGCCCTCCCCGCACCGCACCGCTGACCTCGCCCGGCGCGCTCACTCGCGTGCTGACGTGCTGTCCCTCGCGGACGGTGACGGTCAGGGGCCGCCGGGCGACGAGGGGCAGGTGCTCGTCGCGGTAGTCGAGCCTGGGTGAGGCAACCTCCTCCCCGGGCCTCACCTCCTCGACCGGGTGGTAGAGCGAGAAGCCGTAGTCGAGCAGCTCGAGCGTGCTCTGATCGCGCGAGTGCTCACTCGAAGTGCCGAGCACGGCCGAGAGCAGGGTGGTCGATCCCCTGGTCCCGGAGCCGACCAGCACGTACCCCGCGCCGAGGGTGTGCCCGGTCTTGACGCCGTTGATCCAGGATGCGCGTCCCAGCAGCGTGTTCCGGCTGGTGACCGACCGCGGATGGTCGCCGCTGTGGAGCGTCGCGCTGGGGGTGTTCACGATCCGCGCGAAGACCGGATTGCGCATCAGGATCGAGGCGAGGGTCACCAGGTCATGGGCACTCGAGTAGTTGTCGGGGTCGTCGAGCCCGATCGGATTTGCGTACCTCGTATCGCTCAGGCCGAGCTTCCGCGCGGTCCGATTCATGTCGGCGACGAACGCGGGCACCGACCCCGAGACCGCGACCGCCAGGGTCTGCGCCGCATCGCTCGCACTCGGCAGCAGCATGGCGTAGAGCAGGTCACGGACCCGGATCCGCTCCCCGGCATCGAGCCCGAGCGTGATCTCGGCCGGGTTGCTCGGCCGGTATGCCGGCACGGTCACCACCTGGTTCGGCTTCAACTCGTGCAGAGCCAGAAAGGCCGTCATCAGCTTCGTCGTGCTGGCGATCGGCAGCCGCTTGTTGGGGGCCTTGGCGGCCAGAACCGAGTCGTCCGTGGGGTCGATCAGGATCCAGGCCTTGGCATCCGGGCTCGGCGGGCTTGCCGCGGCCGCGGCCGCGGAGCCGGGAACGGCGATGAGCAGGATCGCAGCGGCGATCGCCAGTACAGCGCGCAGGCGCCCCTGCCTTGGAACCGAGGGCGGCACGGTCAGCGCAACGCTATTCGCTGGCCCTCGAGGAGGGCCTGCGGGTCGAGGTCCGGGTTGAGCTGCATGAGTGTGGTCTCGTCGATCCCCGTCTTCGCTGAGATCTTGCCGAGCGTGTCACCGGAACCGACGATCCAGACTCCCTTGCTCACGGCCTTCTGGCCGACTTTGCTGACTTCGGAGCTCCCCCCATCGCCATTGTCCTCATCGCTCGACCCGCCCGACGTGGTCGCGACGACTACCACGACGAGCACGAGGGCCGCAACCAGCGCGATCACCGCGAACGCGCGGACGAAGTAGTTCGGCTTGAAATCCGGCATCCGCGGGCGGCGATGGTACTGCCGACTACTCCCCGAGAGGGTTGATGGGGGTTAGGCGTGCGCGCGGGGGCGCCGCAGGACGAGCTGGGCGCTGCACGCGCCCTAAGCGGGTAGTGGTTGCTACCCGCGAGGGCGTGGGTGGCGATCCAGCGACGGCATGCGGCGTCATCCGCGCGTGCGGATAACCCACATCAGCCCTCAAGGCTCCACACGGCCGTGCGCAGCTCCTCCGCCGCGGCGGCGGGATCGTCGGCCCTCGCGATGCTGCGGGAGGCCGCCACCAGGATCGACGCCGGCCGGCCCTGGGCGAGCGCCGGACCGAGATCCTCTGGCTTGCCGCCCTGTGCTCCGACCCCTGGGATCAGGAAGATCGAATCCGGCATCAGCTCCCGAAGCCGCCCCAGGTGCTCCGGGGCGGTCGCGCCGACAACGGCCCCCACACCCGAAAGGCCCGACTCGCCGGCCAGCTTCGGCGCGCTCTCGGCGACGATCGCCGCCAGTTCCTCATGCAGCGGATGGTCGCCAAGGGACCGGTCCTGCAGCCGAGCGGCGCCGGGATTCGAGGTGCGAACGAGAAGGAAGACGCCCGCGGCGGCCTCCTGGGCCGCCTCGACCAGCACCTCGATCGCGTCGTCGCCGAGCAGCGGGTTGGCGGTGAAGGCATCGGCCCCGAGACCGCCGACCGGTCCCCACGGAGTCTCCGTCTCGCCGACCAGGGCCTGCCCGTACGCCGCCGCCGTCACGGGGACGTCCCCTCGCTTGCCGTCGGCGACCACCAGCAGACCCTCGCGGTGTGCCGCTCGGCAGACCTCGTCCAGCGCCCACCACCCGTGTTGTCCCAGCCGCTCGAAGCAGGCGAGCTGCGGCTTCACAGCGACACAGGCCGGTCTTGCCACCTCGATCAGCCGGTTGCACTCCTCATAGACGGCCACCGAGGCCCGTTCGGCGACTTCCCGGAGGTCGCCCTCGGGCGCCGACTCCGGCGGCAGCGAACTCGGATCCGGATCCAGCCCCAGACAGATCTGGCTGCGGCGCTCTTCGACGAGCGCCGTCAGCCGGTCAGCGAAGGGGCGCGTCTGGTTAGTCGCCCTTGACCTTCTTCTTCAGCCCGGAGCCCGCCGAGAACCGGGGCACCTTGCCGCCAGGGATGAAGATTCGCTCGCCGGTCCGTGGGTTGACGCCCTGCCGCGGGCCACGCTCGGCGACGGCGAATTTGCCGAAGCCGGTGAAGTTCACATCGCCGCCGCCATGGAGGACATCGGTGATCGCGTCGAGCACCGCGTCGACGGCCTGGCCCGCCTCCTTCTTGTTTCCGATTCTGCTGTCGCGCGCGAGCACGTCGAGGAACTCAGCCTTCGTCACGTCTTCGCCTCCTCGGATTCGAGTGAGCGCCGAGCCTAACAGCGGCTCCCGAGGCTAAGGGACTGCCCTCTAAGACCCGCCGATCGCCATCTCGCCGACGAGGATCGGCGCGCTGTGGACCGAGCCCCCGAACGGCACCCAGCGCGCCTCCGATCCCACCGCCAGCACGGCCGCGAGAGTGCTGATCAGATCCCCGGCGATCGTGAACTCGCGGAGCGGCTCGGCGAGCTCCCCTCCCCGAATCGCCCTGCCCGTGGCCCCCACCGAGTAGCGGCCGGTCACCGGATTGACCCCCGAGTGGAGTCCGGCGACCTCGGTGACGTAGACGCCCTCGGCGGCCCGTTCGATCAGACCTTCCAGCGAGAGCTCGCCCGGATCGATCATCAGGTTCGAGGGGCTCACCGACGGCGGCGACCGGTAGGAGGCCCGGGCGGCATTGCCCGTGGAGACCGCTCCGCCGCGGCGGGCTGTGTAGCTGTCGTGCAGGTAGGCGAGCAACCTGCCGTCGCCAAGCAGTGGAGTCCGCCCCCGTGGCGTCCCCTCGCCGTCGAAGGGCGCACTGGCGAGCCCTCCCGGGTCGATCCCGTCGTCGGCGATTCGCAGGGCCTCCGAGGCGAGCTGATCACCGAGCCGGTCGGCGAACGGTGAGCGCCCCCGCTGGACATCGTCGGCGGAGAGCGCACCGCCGATGAAGCCGGCGAAGCTGGCGGCGACCCGGTCCGAGAAGACCACGGGACAGGTGCGCGACTCCGGCTTCGTGGCGCCGAGCAACGACCTCGCCTCGTCGCCGGCCTCCACCCCGATCTCGTACGGGTCGAGGTCGCGCGGCGAGCGGGCCACCCCGAACCCGAGGCCCGTCTGGACCTCGGAGTCCTGGGTCGCCATCGCCTGCAGGAACGAGTAGGCGGCCGAGGCGCCGAACGCTCCCGAGACGCCGCGGGAGGTGGCGATCGCAGCGCTCGAGTCCTCGTCGACGTAGACGACCTCCTCGACGCCGGTGACCCGTTCGTCGCGGTCGAGCGCCGCCCGCTCGACCCGCTTTGCCAGGTCGATCACCTCCGCCGTCTCGGTCGAGGCGACTCCTTCGTTGCGAAGGCCGGGGATCTCGGCGGCGTCGCCGGCGGGCTCCGGGGCGGCCGAGTTCTCGTCCTCGTCCGCGACTCGGGCCGCGCCGACCGCCGCCTCGGCGAGCTCGGCCAGCCCGGCGTCTGAGAGATCGGTCCCGTACGCATAGCCGGTCCGCGCCCCGATCCAGGCCCTGATCCCGACGCCGCTGCCGGACGCTTCGGTGAGGCTCTCGACCTCACCGGCGTGAACCCGGACCTCGCGGCTGCGCGATCCCTCGGCCCAGGCCTCTGCGTCGCCGGCGCCGGCGGCCGTCGCCGCCTCCGCGGCGTGGCGCGCCAGGTCCTCGAGGCCGCCCGGCTCGCTCATACCGCCGTCCCGCCGACGGTTATGCCCCGGATCCGGACGTGTCCCTGGCCGGTGCCGACCGGCGCGGTCTGGCCTGCCTTGCCGCAGAACCCCGTCTTCATCTCGAAGTCCGATCCGACCGCGTCGATCCGCGCGAGGGCCTGGAGACAGTTGCCTATCAGCGTGGCGCCGCGGCAGGGCCTGGTCACCTTGCCTTCCTCGATCAGGTAGCCCTCGGAGACGCCAAAGACGAAGTCGCCGGTGGCCGGCTCCACCTGGCCTCCCCCGAAGGAGACCGCGTAGAAGCCGCGGTCGATCTCGGAGATGATCTCCTCCGGAGCCGCGTCTCCGGGCTCGATGTAGGTGTTGGTCATGCGGGGGATGGGGAGATCCCGGAAGCTCGCGCGGCGGCCGTTGCCCGTGGACTCCGTCCCGTCGCGCCGCGCACGCAGGCGGTCATAGAGGTAGGAGTTCAGCCGACCCTCGATGATCACCGCGGTCTTGTGGCTCGGCGTCCCCTCGTCGTCGATTGCCCCCGTCCCCCACTCGTGCTGCATCGTGCCGTCGTCGTAGGCGTTGAGGAGGGGCTCCGCGACCTTCTCGCCCATGCGGTTCGCGTAGACGCTCGCGCCCTTCTGAACCGCGTCGGCCTCGAGGCCGTGCCCAGTCATCTCGTGGAAGAGGACGCCGCCGAACCCGCCGCCGACCACCACTGTCAGCTCCCCTGCGGGCGCCGGGTCGGCGCCGAGGAGCGTGATCGCCTTCTGCGCTGCCTGATCGGCGATCCGCGCCGGGTCGCCGTCCAGCAGCTCGAAGCCGCGGTGCTCGCCGAGCGTCTCGAAACCCGTCTCCACGCTCCCGTTCTTCCGCGCCACGACCTGCACGCCGAGCCGCACCCGGGTCCGATCGTCGGTCGCCTGCAGGCCCTCGGAGTTGAAGACCGCCACTCGGCGGCGCCCCTCGCTGTAGATCGCCGAGGCCTGGGCGACCGCCGAGCCGGCAGCGCGGGCGCGGTCGTCGAGCTCGCGCAGGACCTCGGCCTTCCGCTCGGCCGCCACCGAGGCAGGTTCCAGGTCGATCTCCTGCAACTCCGGCGGGGCCGCTGCCCGCAGCGCGACGGGCTCGGTGGCGGCGCCTCCCAGGGCGCTCGCCAGCCCGTCGGCGGCCCGCAGCAGATCGTCCTCCGCCAGCCCATCGACGTGGGCGAAGCGCGTCACCTCCCCGTCGATCACCCGGACGCCGGCGCCCCGCTCGCTGCCCGACTGCGGGCGCTCGATCCTGGACTCGTCGATCGAGAGGCTGAAGCCGCGGCGGTCCTCACAGAAGAGTTCGGCGAAGTCGCCGCCGTGGGCGAGCGCCCGTTCTAACACTCGCTCAGCGATGCCGGCGTCGACCAGTTGTTCTGCCGAGTCGCTCATTTGCCGCTCCGGGCACGCTTCGGGCTCGCGACCTCGATTAGGTGCGAGGCCGCGGAGAAGAGGGCCTCGCCGGGGTCGGAGTCCTCCGGGAACGACATGCTCCGCCCGCCGGGGTAGTAGGTCCTCGCGAACGGTTTGCGGAGATGCCGGCGCCGGCGCAGGTAGGCGGCGGCCTCGTCGGCATAGCCGGACACGCGATCGAGCAGGACGCGGTGAGGCTTGGTCGGCATCAGGAGCCCGAACTCGCCTCGGCCAGCCGCCGCAGGACGATCCGGATGTCAAAGATCATCAACGAGGCGAGCGTGAATCGGTCGGTGACGGTCACCGCCACGTAGCCGCTCTCACGCACGCAGAAGGCCTCGCCGTCACCCGTGGCGACGTGGGCGTGGGAGATCGGCTCGCCCTCGGCCGCATCGGCGGCGGCGATCAGCTCCCGCCCGGCCTCGCCCCAGTCCTGGGGGTCCCCGCTCGCCGCCAGAACCTCGCCGTCGTCGGAGAAGATCGCGCACCCTCGCAACTCATTCGAGACCTCCTCGAGGTACTCGACCGCCCGGCCTGCATCGGGAACGCTCGGACCACCGACGGGAGCGGTCATTGCGGGCCGGATGTCGGCGCGACGTCCACTTGGGCCAAAATAGCGAGCGTGACTCTCGAGCAGGGTTCCTGGCTCACCGTCGTGATCGTTTGCGGCATCGCCGTCGTCCTCCTCGCCGTGGGCGGCTACACCGGCTACAGCATCGTGGTCGGAGCGGTCGGGCTCGCTGCCGCGGTCAACCTGCTCTAGCCCGCCCTAACCGGCACGGAATTCGCGGGGCGACCGGGCCGGGTCGTGGCGGGAGCTCTCCGGCTCGACGTGGATCAACACCTCGGCATTGCCGAGATCCGTCTCGATGGCGTTCCTCAGCTCGTGCGCCAGCTCATGAGCTCTCTCCAGGCTCGTTCCGCTGCGGAACTGGACATGGAGCTCGATATAGCGCCGACGGCCCGTGGTCCGGGCACGCAGCTTGTGGTAGCCGACGACCTCGGGCTCGTCGGCCCGTGCTCGGGCGATCGCCGCCTCGATCCGATCCATCTCCTCCGGCGGCGGCGCCTCATCGACGAGGACCCCGGCGGCCCGGCGGATGATGTTGAGGCCGGTGAAGACGATGAAGCCCGAGAAGACGATCGCGACGGCCGCGTCAAGCTGTTCCGCCCCAGTCAGCTGGACGAGCGCAAGGGCGATGAGGACCCCCGCCGACGTGAGCGCATCCGCGCCGAGATGCGCGGCATCCCCCTGAAGCGCCGGCGAGTCGTGCTTGCGCGCCTGCCCGCGGAGGAAGGCCGACACGGCGAGGGCGCTCAGCGTCGAGAACGCGATCACGGCGATTCCGAGTCCGAGCGATTCCACCTCAGTGTTCCCGTTGACGAGGCGCCCGACGGACTCGACGATGATGAAGACGGCACCGCCGATGATCAGCACGCCCTCGATCGAGGCGGCGACGTTCTCGACCTTCTCGTGTCCGTAGGGATGCTCGACGTCCGGCGGCTCGTCCGCCCGGCGGACGGCCACGAAGGCGATCACGGAAGCGACGAGGTCGACCGACGAGTTGAGCGCCTCGGAGAGAATTGCGACCGAGCCGGTGACGATCGCCGCGGCAACCTTCAGCGCGATCAGGGTCGCGTTGTAGACGATCGACACCCCCGCGGCCGCCGCCTTGGAGACGCCGCCTGCCGCTCCGGGTGCGTTCATTCGCCGGCGCCGAGGCCGAGATGGATCGCGAGCGCCCGAGCCGCTCGGCCCCGGTGGCTGATCGCGTTCTTCTCCACCGGGCTGAGCTCGGCCATCGTGCGCTGATCCCCGGGACCGGTGTCGTCCGGGACGAAGGCCGGGTCGTAGCCGAATCCGCCTGTGCCCCTCGGCTCGCGGGCGAGCGTTCCCTCGCAGCGGCCCTCGAAGATCGACTTGTTGCCTCCCTCGTCCACCAGGGCGATCAGGCTGACGTACGCGACCCCCCGATCCTCCTGCCCGCCGACCTCCTCGAGCAGCTTCGCCAGATTCTCCTCATCGGTCGCGTCCTCGCCGGCATAGCGAGCGGAGCGAATCCCGGGGCGACCGTCCAGCCCGTGGGCCTCGATGCCCGAGTCGTCAGCGATCGCCGGCCGGCCCGTCGCCACGTGTGCCACCCGCGCCTTGCCGAGTGCGTTCTCGGCGAACGATTCCCACTCCTCGGGCGGCAGGTCGATCTCGGGCGGCAGGGGATCGAGCTCGACGCCCGGCAGCAGCTCCCGCAGCTCCCGCAGCTTGTGCTCGTTGCGCGTTGCGACCAGGAGAGCCGGCATCGCGCCTGCCTCAGGCGGGGAGCGCGCCGAGCGCCGACTCCTGGGCTTCCCGGAGCGCTGCGATGCCGCCCTCGGCCAGGGCGAGCAGCTCATCGAGCGAGGCACGGGAGAGCGGGGTCCGCTCGGCCGTCGCCTGCACCTCGACCAGGCCACCGTCACCGGTCATGACGACGTTCGCGTCGACCTCGGCGGTCGAATCCTCGGCGTAGTCGAGGTCACAGAGGGCCCGCCCTTCGACCATGCCGACGCTGATCGCGGCGACCGACTGGTCCAGCGGCAGCCGATCGATCGTCCCGGCGGAAACCAGCGCGGAGAGCGCCTGCTGGACGGCGACGAAGCCGCCGGTGATCGCCGCGCAGCGGGTTCCGCCATCCGCCTGGAGTACATCGCAGTCCACGTAGACGGAGCGTTCCCCGAGTGCCTGGAAGTCGACCACTCCGCGCAGCGACCGTCCGATCAGCCGCTGGATCTCCACCCCGCGGCCATCCTGCTTGCCGCGGCTGATGTCGCGCGCCTTGCGGTCGCCCGTCGAGGCGGGCAGCATCGCGTACTCGGCGGTCACCCACCCGCGCCCCCTGCCCTCCATCCAGCGCGGCACCGAGCCGCTCACAGAGGCCGTGCAGATGACGCGCGTCTCGCCCTGGGAGAACAGCGCCGATCCGTCGGCGGTCCGCACGAATCCCGGCTCGATCGTGACCGGACGCGGGTCCGCGGGCGCGCGGTCGTAGCTGCGGCTGGCGGGCATGGCGCCAGTCTCCCAGAACCATCGCCGCCGCCTGCCCCGCGCCCGACACTCGGGCGCGGGTCGCGGCAGCTCTTACTTGAACTTGACCTGGCCCACCGCCTCGCGGATCTTGTCGACGATCGTCTGGGCCAGTTCGAGGCCCTGCTTGCCCTGGAAGCCCTTCATCGCGGCGACCATGCCCACCATCAGGAGGGCGACGAGCAGGATCAGGCCGACGTACTCGACCGTTCCCTGGCCGCGACGCGGCGGCTGGGCCAGCCGACCGCTCGCCGACTGCGCGGCGAGCAGGACTCTGGCGACCACTTCTGGCATGCAAACCTCCTCTGCTCGTTTCCGCAGAGGCTGGCCACCCCCGTCGCCGGAGAGGCGACCGGGATGTGGCGAAAGGGGAGCCGGTCAGGGAATAAAGTCGCCTGGATGAGCGAGCGTCAGGAGGACGAGCACGCCGAGCGGTCCGTCGACGCCGCCCGCCGCCGGGCCGAGGAGCACGCGACCGCCGAGATCCTGGCGCTGGAGCAGGATCTGGAGCGCGAGCGCGAGAGCGCCGCCCGCTCGCTCGAGGCAGTTCAGCGGCGCCTCGAGGACGCCGAGGCGCGCGTCGGCGGTCCGGTGAGCGGGAGCGGCAGCACGGCCGGGGCCGCCGGGCGCGAGGAGCAGCTGATCGCCGAGCGGGACGAGGCAACCGCCGCATTGCGGGAGGCTGAGGAGCAGTTGGCTCGGCTCGAACGCGAGACCGAGGACGAGCGCGCCCGCGAGGAGGCGCGTCGCTCGGAGGGGGAGCGCGAGCTCCTCGACCAAAGCCGCGCCGAGCTCGAGGACCAGATCCGCCGGGAGCTCGAGGGGGAGTTCGCTCAGCGCATCGCGCAGATCAAGTCGGAGGCGGACGCCCGGGCGGACGATGAGGTCGTTGCGGCCCGTCAGGCCACCCAGGCTCGCTATGAGTCCGAGCTGCGCGCGCGCGAGGAGTCGCTCGATCGGGAGCGTCAGGCCGCGAAGGACGCGGCCGAGACGGCGCAGCGCCGCCTGGACGAGATCACCGAGCGGATCGAGGCGGCCGGTGCCCGAGTCGAAGGCGCCGAGGCGACGCTGAAAGAGGAGCGCACCCGGATCGAGCGCGAGGCCGAGGAGCGCATCGACGCCGAGATGCGCCGCCTGCAGGCCGAGTCAGACGCCAGGATCGAGGAGGCCCTCGCCAAGGTGGAGAGCGACGCGAGGTCCAGCGCCCAGCAGGAGACCGAGCGGGAGCTCGCCGAGCTCCGGGCGGAGATCGAGAGGTTGCGGGGCGCCGAGGTGAGCGCCGCGGACCGCGAGGCGGAGCTCGGCTCCGAGCTCGGCGAGGCGGCGCGGGCGCTGAAGGCCGCCCAGCACCAGCTCAAGGAGGCCGAGGCTCGTGCCGAATCGGCCGAGGGCAAGCTGGGCGCCGCGCCCGATGAGGAGCTGCGGCGCGCCGAGGAGGAACGAGAGAACCGCCTCGGCCAGATCGAGGAGCGCGAGGCGGTCGAGGCAGCCGACGAGCCCGAGGAAACGAAGACGGCCGAGCAGGCGGCGCTCGAGCAGGAGGAGGCCGGCTTCCTGCAGAGAGTCGCGGAGGCCCGTCGGGCGAAGCGGAAGGAGAGAGAGGCCAAGCGGGCAGCCCGCGAGGAGGAGGCGGCCGAGCGGAGGGCCGCGCGCGAGAAGGAGGCGGCGGAGAAGAAGGCCGCTCGCGAGCAGAAGGCGGCAGAGAAGCGGGCGAACCGGGAGCGTGAGCCCAAGGAGCAGGCGCAGCAACCGATGGAGCCGGAGGCCGCGCCCGAACCGGAGGCCACTCCCGAACCGGAGGCCACTCCCGAACCGGAGACCGCTCCCGGACCGGAGACCGCCCCCGAGCCCGAGCCGAGCAAGTCGAAATCCCGCGGCAAGGAATCAGGGATCGATGTCAACCGAGCGACCTTCGAGGAGCTTCGCGAGCTCGGCCTCTCGGTGACTCAGGCCACCCGCGTGATCGCCTACCGCGAGCGCAAGGACGGCTTCAACTCGCTTGACGACCTCGACACGATTCCCGGGCTGCCCAAGGGACTGCTCGACGAGGTCAAGGAGAACCTGACGGTCTAGACCGGCCCCTCGAGCGCCGGCCAGAAGCGCGCCAGCCTCTGCCGGTAGGGGGCCGCCGGCTCGGCAGGAGCGGTCCGCGGCTCGCGGTCGCCCAAGAATCCCTCGAGGGTGGTGACCACCGAGCGGGACAGCGCCCCGAGCGAGTAGCCGCCCTCGAGGCAGATCAGCACCGGGACCCCCAGCTCCGCCGCGAGGTCACGCATCGTGGCGGCCATGTCGCCGTAGGCGGCGTCGTCCAGATCGCAGTTGGCGAGCGGGTCGTCGCGGTGCGCGTCGTAACCCGCCGAGACGCAGAGCAGTCCGGGCCTCCACTGACGTGCGATCGGCGCGACCACCGCCTGGACCATGGAGAGGAACTCATCGGGGCCGCTCCCCGGTGCCACCGGCAGGTTGACGGTGTAGCCCTCTCCTTCCCCGCTGCCGAAGTCCGTGGCGGCCCCTGTCCCCGGGTAGAGCGGGCTCTGATGGATGCTCGCGTAGAGCACCTCGGAGGAGCCGTAGAAGATCGCCTCCGTCCCGTTGCCGTGATGGACGTCCCAGTCGAGGACCAGGACCCGTTCGACCCCCAGCTCCGCGATCGCGTGGGCAGCCGCCACGGCGACGTTGTTGAACAGGCAGAAGCCCATCGCACGGTCCCGCTCGGCGTGGTGCCCGGGCGGACGCAGGCCACAGAACGCGAAACCGCCCTCAACGTTCAGCCGCTCGGCGGCACCCACAGCCCCGCCGGCGGCATGGAGTGCGGCATTCCACGAGCCGGCGCTCGCCACGGTGTCCAGGTCGATCGGTCCCCCGCCCCGCTCAGCGAGCTCCCTGATCGAGTCGATGTGGGTGGCGCTGTGGACCCTTTCGAGCTGCTCGCGCGTGGCGGCCGGGGCCTCGACCAGTTCCATCCCCAGCCACTCGCGCTCCGACATCGCCTCCTCGATCGCGGTCAGGCGCCTGGCGTTCTCCGGATGGCCACCGGTGTCGTGCTCGAACGAGCTCTGATGTCTGAGGTACAGCCCCGCGATCCCAAGCATTAAACGGGTCACGGTCGAGCCGTGCCCTCGCATATAGGTTTCGTCGGCCGATGACGCCCGACGAGCCCCTCGACGTCGTGGTGGTGGGCGGCGGCGCCGCCGGCCTCTACTCGGCGCTGACCGCGGCGGACGCGGGTGCACGAGTGGGGATGGTGTTGCGGAAGCCGCTCTCGGAGAGCTCCAGCTTCTGGGCGCAGGGCGGGCTCGCGGCCGCGATCGGCCCCGATGACTCTCCGGAGCTGCACGTGGAGGACACGATCGCGGCCGGGAGAGGCGCCTGCCGACGATCGGCTGCGGAGCTGCTGGCATGGGAGGCGCCGGGCGTCGTCTGGGAGCTCCAGCGACGCGGCATCCATTTCGATCTCCTTCCGGACGAGAGCCTGTCGCTCGCCCTGGAAGGTGGGCATTCCCGCAGGCGGGTGGTGCATGCCGGTGGAGCCGCCACCGGCCGCCGGATCACCGAACGGCTGGCCGAGCTCGCCGCTGAGGACGAGCGGATCGACGTGATCGAGAGGACCTCAGCCGTCGCGCTCTGGAGCGACGGCGAGCGCTGCCACGGCGTGCTCACCGACATCGGAGGAATTCAGGGGCGGGCCACGATCCTCGCCACCGGGGGCGCCGCGGCGCTCTGGGCCCGCACCACCAATCCCTGGGGCGCGATCGGGGCCGGGCCAGTGATGGCCAACGCCGCCGGAGCTGACCTCGCGGATCTCGAGTTCTGCCAGTTCCACCCGACGGCACTGTCGGCGCCGGGCACGAGATCGGATGGCATGCTCGTCACGGAGGCCGTTCGGGGTGAGGGGGCAAGACTGCTCGGCGCCGACGGCGAGCCGTTCACGGATGAGCTCGCCCCGCGCGACGCCGTCACGCTCGCGGTCCTGGATCAGATGAAGCGAGATGGCGCCGGTCATGTGCTGCTCGACATGCGGGAGCTGCCCGAGGCCCGCTTCCCGAGCGTGTTCGCCGCTCTCCGCGAGGCCGGGTATGACCCCCTGCACGAGCCGATCCCGGTGGCCCCCGCCTCCCACTACGTCATGGGCGGGATCGCGGCAGATCTCGAGGGGCGCTCCTCCCTACCGGGGCTGTTCGCGGTCGGCGAGTGCGCCTGCACCGGGCTGCACGGGGCGAACCGCCTCGCGTCGAACTCGCTTACCGAATGCTTCGTCCTCGGCGCGAGGGCCGCCAAGGCAGCCTCGGTGGAGCCGGACGCCGGTCCCCCGCCCGATCCACCCGACTGGCGCTTCGATCCGCCGGTGGCGGAGACGCGCGACGCCGTCTGGGATCTCGCCGGGCCCCTCCGCAGGACCGAGGAGCTCGAACGTCTCCTCACCGACCCCTATCCGCTCGCCCGTCTGATTGCCCGGTTCGCGCTCGAACGCGAGGAGTCACGCGGCTCCCACCGCCGCCTCGAGTTCCCCGAGCGCGACCCAGCCCTCGACGAGCAACACATCGTCTGCGCAGGCGACGAATTGCGCTGGGAGACCTGGATCTAGGCGTGCCTACCTAAAAAACTGGTCTCGGGTATACCTAAAAGTGCTTAATTCATGCTTAACTCTACTTACTTTTGGGCATGCTTGAATCCTCATTCGCCTGAAGGGTCCAGGGCAAGGTTGCCCGTACGGACGAGGCTTTCAGGGGGGACAAGGAGAGATCAGGATGTATCAATTCAGTCGTTCCATCTACCGGGAGCTCATCCCTCGCATCGACTCCTCTGAGGGTCCGGAGAGGACGTTCGCGGCCCGGCGGAAGGTTCTGGAGGCATGCGAAGCCACGATCCAGCGGCTGGTCTCTGACCGCCGTTATTTCGCCCGCCCGGCAAAGTCCCTGTTCACCGAGGTTCGAGAGCACTTCGCGCTCGCCGAGCAGGTGCGGGTCTACATGGTCATCGAGCGGCACGTCGAGCGGATCGAGGAGTTCCTCGATTCCCTACCGGCCGACGTAACGCTGGACGGCCAACATCGCAACTGTCTGGCAAGCACTCGCAAGGGCACCCCGTGCCAGCGCGAGCCGCTGCCGGGGATGGACTACTGCCCCTCGCACAAGCACCTCGAGGAGGTCTTCGAGGATGATGCGAGGGTGCGGGGAGGCGGAAGCCGAGCCGCAACCCGTTTGGTGCAGGAGGCGGCAGCGGCCTAGGTTTCCTGGGGTCAGGTGTGCGCGCGCTCGCCCGGGGGGTCGGGCGCGTCTCACCCTGCCCGGCAGTCGGCAGGCCGCGACCTCTGTGGCGCACCGCACACTGCCACCTCAAACCGGAGCGCCGCGGCGCCCGTAGAAGCCGGTGTCACGTTCACACGCGAGCGAGGAGGCCGGCAATGAGCAAAGTCTGGGAGAGCACATTCAGCGCGATCTATGACCCGCTTCTCTGGGTAGGTGAGCGCGCCGGGATGGCGCAGCGAAGATCCGCACTGCTCAGTCAGGCGACTGGGCGGGTGCTCGAGCTCGGCGCTGGGACCGGGCTCAACCTCCCCCACTATTCGGACAACCTTGAGGAGCTTGTCCTGACCGAGCCGTCGCCGCCGATGGTCGGTCGGCTCGAGCGCCGCGCGAAGAAGGCCGGGACCCCTTCCTCGGTGATGGTGGCGGATGCCGAACGACTATCGTTCAAGGACGACAGCTTCGACACCGTGGTCTCGACGCTGGTTCTCTGCACGGTCGACGACCCGCAACAGGCGATCAACGAGATCGCAAGGGTCCTCAGGCCGGGAGGCAAGTTGCTCTTCCTGGAGCACGTGCGGTCGGACTCGCGGCGCCTGGCCCGCTGGCAGGATCGGCTGCACCGGCCGTGGCACGCGTTCGCCGCAGGGTGCAACGCCAATCGTCCGACGGTCGACATGCTCCGAGAGAGCTCGCTCCGCGTCGAGGACGTCGAACACGACCGTTGGAAGTGGATGCCCGCGCTCGTACACCCACTGGCCATCGGGATCGCCGCCGCGTAGGGAGCCGAGGGAGCGCGTCCGGGTGGGTACGGCGCGCTCCGATAAGTTCGCCCGATGCTGCTCGGCGTCGACGTCGGTGGAACCTTCACCGACGCCGCGCTGCTCGACGGCGACGTCCTCCACACGGCGAAGGTGCCGAGCACGCCCGCCGACCAATCCCGCGGCGTGATCGCGGCCGTCGAGGAGGTGCTGAGACGCGCCGGGGCCGGACCCGCCGACGTCGAGGCGTTCACCCACGGCATGACGGTCGGCACGAACGCGCTGCTGGAGGAGCGGGGCGCGCGCACGGCTCTGGTCGCGACTCGCGGCTTCTCCGACCTCCTCGAGATCGGCCGTCAGGACCGTCCCAGCCTCTATCACCCCTGCCGCCCCAAGCCCCGTCCGCTGGTCGACCCCGAGCTGCGCTTCGAGGCGGCGGAGCGGATCGGCGCCGAGGGCGTGGTCGAGGAGCTGGCCGAGGACGAGGTCGGTGATCTGGTCGATCGGCTGCGAGTCGCCGGCGCGGAGTCCGTGGCGGTCTGCCTTCTCTTCGCGTTCCGCGACAGGGCTCACGAGCAGCGGATCGCCTCGGCGCTGCGCGAGGCTCTGCCCGAGCTCCACGTCTCCACCTCACACGAGGTGCTCCCGGCCTTTCGGGAGTACGAGCGCTTCTCCACCACCGTCATCGACGCCTACCTCTCCCCCCTGCTCGGTCGCTACCTGGGCAGCCTCACCCATGCCTGCCGCGAGCGCGGTTTTGCCGAGCCCGAGGTGATGCGCTCCTCGGGCGGGACGGCCGACGCCGCCGAGGCGGGGCGATCGGGCGCCTGGAGCGTGCTCTCCGGGCCGGCGGGAGGCGCGGTCGCGGCCGGCCTGCTCGCCCGGAGCGCCGGCCACCCCGATGCCATCGGCGTCGACATGGGCGGCACCTCATGCGACGTCTGCGTGGTCGACGCCGGGGAAGTGAGACGGACTGACTCGCGCGAGATCGAGGGGCGCCCGATCCAGCTGCCGATGGTCGATGTCCACACGGTCGGCGCCGGGGGCGGCTCGATCGGCTGGCGGGACGCCGGAGGAGCTCTGCGTGTCGGTCCCCGCTCGGCCGGAGCTGAACCGGGGCCCGCCTGCTACGACCGGGGCGGCACCGAGGCAACCGTCACCGACGCGAACCTGCTCCTCGGCTACCTCTCGTCGGACTCCGGCCTCGCCGGGGGGGTCACGCTCGACGTCGATGCTGCCCGCAGGGCGGTCGCCTCGCTGGGCGACGAGCTCGGCCTCGGCGAGACCGAGACCGCCGAGGGGATCGTCCGCGTGACCAACCAGGAGATGATTCGGGCAATGCGCGTGGTCACCGTCGAGCGCGGCGTGGATCCAAGGGGATACGCCCTCCTGCCGTTCGGTGGGGCCGGGCCGATGCACGCGGCGGCTCTGGCGCATGAGCTCGAGATCACGCGTCTCGTCTGCCCGCGCGCCAGCGGAGTCCTCTCCGCTCTGGGGCTGATCGCCGCCGGACACCGCCGCGACACCGCTCGCACCGTCCTGCTGTCCGCGGACGAGATCACCTCCGAGCGCCTGGCCGACGAGGTCAGGGCCCTGAGCGAGCCGCTGGTCGCTGGGATGGAGGACGCGGATCTGGAGGTGGTCTACGAGCTTCGCTACCGCGGCCAGGCCTTCGAGCTGCCGATCCCCGGGGCGCCGAAACCGGATCCCGATCGACTCGCCGAGGACTTCGCCCGCGAGCACGAGGCCCGCTACGGCTACCACGACCCGGAGGGCAGGCTCGAGCTGGTGACGATCCGGGTCGCTGCGGTCGAACCGGGTCCCGAGCCCCACCCCCGGGCCGCCCCAGACGGGTCGCTGGAGGAGAGCGAGCGCGAGGCTCGCTTCGGCGGGGAATGGATCCGGACACGCGTGCTCCGCGGGGAGCCGCAGGCCGGCTTCGCGGCCGAGGGACCGTCTGTCTTCGAGCTGCCCGAGGCAACCCTCGTCCTGCCCCCCAGCTGGAAGGCGTCCGTGGACGAGGCCGGGTCGATTGATGCGAGGGTGCTCCGAGGGGGAGCCGAGGAGCAACCCGTGTAATGGCGAAGCCGTCCCTCGACCCCGTTGATCTCCAGGTGATGACCGGTGCGCTGCGGGCGGCCTGCGACGAGATGGGCGCCGTCCTGATCCGCTCGGCGCACTCGCCCAACATCACCGAGCGCCACGACTGCTCGACCGCGCTCTTCGACGCCGGCGGCGAGCTGGTCATGCAGGCGGAGCACATCCCCGTGCACCTCGGCTCGATGCCCGACGCCGTCGCCGTGATCGTCGACGAGGAACACCGCGACGGGGATCTCTGGATCCTCAACGACCCCTACCGAGGGGGCACCCACCTCCCCGACATCACACTGATCTCGCCGATCTTCGAGCGAGGAGAGCTGCTCGGCTTCGCCGCGAGCCGTGCCCACCACGCCGACATCGGCGGCCCCACCCCGGGCGGCATGCCGGCGCTCTCGGTGACGCTCGACGAGGAGGGCGTGGTGATCCCGCCCACCCGCGCCGACGACGCGGTGCTCTCGGACCTCGCCTCGCAGATGCGCAACCCCGAGCAGCGCCTCGCCGACCTGCGCGCGCAGCGCGCCGCCAACCTCACCGGGAGCCGGAGGCTCCGCCGGCTCGCCCAGCGGCGGGGGATCGAGCTGCTGCGCGCCGCGACCGGCGAGATCCTCGACTACGCGGAGCGGCGGACCCGCGCGGCGCTCGATCAGATGCCCGACGGCGAGAGCTCGGCCGAGGACGTGCTCGAGGGGCTCGACGGCGACATTCCCCTGCGCCTGCGCGCCGCGGTCCGCGGCGAATCCCTGGAGCTCGACTTCGAGGGCAGCGCCGAGCAGATCGAGGGCAACCTCAACTGTCCGCTGTCGGTCACCAAGGCGGCCTGCTTCTACGCGGTGCGCGTCGTCTGCGACCCGGACGCACCGCCCTCGGCAGGCGCCTGGCGGCCGGTCGGGGTGAGCGCCCCGGAGGGGTCGCTGCTCAACGCGCGGCCGCCCGCCGCCGTGGTCGGCGGCAATGTCGAGACCTCGAGCCGGGTCGCTGACCTAGTCTTCGAGGCGCTCGCTGCCTTCGCACCGGTGGGTGCCAACGGCCAGGGGACGATGAACAACCTCACGCTCGCCGCCGAGGGCTGGACCTATTACGAGACGATCGGTGGTGGCCAGGGCGCCTGTCCAGACGCCGACGGGCCGAGCGCCGAGCATGTCGCGATGTCGAACACGCTGAACACGCCGATCGAGGCGCTCGAGACCCAGTACCCGGTGCGGGTCACCGAGCTCTCGATCCGCCATGGCAGCGGCGGCGCCGGCAGACACCGTGGCGGCGATGGGATCGCCCGCGAGCTCGAAGCGCTCGAGCCGATGCGCTACACGCTGATCGGAGAGCGACGGCGGAACGCGCCTCAGGGCCGCGAGGGGGGCGCGCCGGGGGCCGTTGGAAGGGATCTGCTCAACGGCGAGCCGCTGCCCGCCAAGGGCGAGGGCGATCTGGAGCGAGGCGATCGGCTGCGGATCGAGACGCCCGGCGGCGGAGGATTCGGCTCCGAACCGAATTCATAGGCACCCCTCACGGAATCGCGAATCGGGTCCGATTGGCCGGTCAACCAGGGGCGATGTCGCATGGGAATGGGGGATCGGCTTATTACAACTAAGTCAGCTCGCTTGTGACAACCGCGCACAAGGCTTGTCAATGCGAAAGTCGTCCTCTAGACTGCTCGCCTCCGAGGGGGCTCCGGTGCCCGGAACTTGGTACCCAGCCCCTCCCCCCTGAATCCGAACCCGATCACTTCCTGAACTCATGCCGATTGCTTTCAAAGAGTGGGCCGTAACCGTCCGCGCGCTAGCCGAGGGTGAGCAGCTCGTCGCCCTTCGGAAGGGCGGTATTCGTGAGGAGAACAAGCATTTCGAGGTCGAGCACGACCAGTTCTTCCTCTATCCCACATTCGACCACCAGCGCAATGACCTCGTTCGCGAGTCGCACCACCCGGAGCTCCGGCGTGCCCTCGAGGAGGGCGTCTGGCCCGACGAGGAGCCGCCCCCGCGCGCGCTGCTCCAGGACGGCGGCATCCCGCAGCCCGACCGGGTGCGGATTCGCGCCTGGGCTGAGATCACCGATCACTTCACGACCGACGACCATCGGGTGGTCGAGGCGCTGACGCCCTTCCACGTCTGGACCTCCGACTACGCGCAGAAGCGGCTGTCGTGGAAGCGCCGCCATCCGCTGCACGTCCTGTTGCTCCGGGTGCACCGCATCCCGCGGCCGGTCACGGTGCGTGTCAAGGACGAGCACCAGGGCTGCCGTTCGTGGGTGGAGATCGATCGCGATCTTCCCTTCGAGGGCACTCCGGTGATGGCGGACGAGGAGTTCGGCCGCGCCGCCGAGGCGATCCGCGAGATCTGCCAGGGCGAGCTCGTCCCGGCGTAGGTTCGACTCTCCAGGCTCTAAAAAACGCTGACCGTGCCCTGCTGATCGGCATGGGCGGAGGCGGCGACGTGGTCGGTGCCCTTGGGGTGAGCACACTCCTCGATCGGCTGGGCACGGAATGGGCGCTCGGTGGGGTCGCCTGGGAGCGCTCGCCGATCGACCCGCGCCCCGGCCCGCGCTCGCTGGAGGAGATCCGCGGTGGGCGGCCGTGCGGGTCGGCCGCGGTGCTCACCGATGGCGGCACGACCAGTCTCGACGGCGTCGAGTTCTCGGAGTCGAGGATGGCGGCACACCTGGGCAGGCCCGTACTACTTCTCGACATCACCCGTGGGCCGGCCGCGCTCGCGACCGGGCTCGCCGAGGCAGCGAACGAGCTCGGCTGCGACGCCGTCGCGCTGCTCGACGTGGGCGGGGACGTGCTCGCCCACGGTGACGAGTCCGGCCTGGCGAGCCCACTGTGCGACGCGGTCGTGCTCGCCGCGGGCCTGATCCTGGCGCGCTCGTCCGAGCGTGGTGGCGCGAGCTGGGGCGGCGATCTGATTGCAGCGGTCTACGGGCCCGGCTGCGACGGCGAGCTCACTCCGAACGAGGTGCTCGGGCGGATCACGGAGCTGCAATCCGCCGACGCCCTGCTGGGCGCCTGGGCCCTCACCCCGGAGGCGTGCGATCTGGTCGAGGCGGCCGCGGAGTCTGTGCCGACCGAGGCGAGCCTGATGGCGGTGCGCTGCGCCCGTGGCGAGCGTGGCCGCGTCTCGATTCGCGGCGGGCGGCGGACGGTCGAGCTCACCTCGCTCGGGGCGCTGACGTTCTTCTTCGACCCGGCGGCGGCGGCCAACTCGGCGATCCCGCTCGCCACGGCGGTCTCACCCGCGGCGAGTCTCGAGGAGGCGCACGACGTGTTGACCGCCATGGGAGTCCGAACCGAACTCGAGCTCGAGCGAGAGCGCGCCCGGGCCCGCGAGTAGCCTGACTGGGCGGCTCATATCACCGTCGGCCACAAACACCGCCGACGCGTCTAGATGACCTGGATCGAGACCGACTCGCTGAGCTTCACCGCGCGCCACGACGACGCCGATCTCGCCTGCGCGCACCGCGTGCTCGACGCGCTCGAGGACCTGCGCCTGCGGCTCGAGGACCGGTTCGACGAGGTCCCCGGCAACGTCACGGTCATCCTGCACGACAACCCGGCCTGGCTCTCCGCAGCCCACCCGCTCCTCCCCGCCGTCCGCTGGTCGGCGGCACCGGCGGCGCGCCGCTATCTGGCTGGATGGCCGATGGCGGGCGAGATCCACACGCTGAACGATTCGTGGATGGAGCGACGCTCAGCGGGGGAGGACTCGCTGCGCGCCCTGAGGGGAACGGCCGAGCGGATCTACTGCGAGATCGTGCTGGCGGCGAACAACCCCGCGCTGCCGCCGATGTGGACACCCAGGCGCTTCCTCACCTACCTGCGCTGGGCCTGGCTGATCGAGGGTGCCGCTCAGTACTTCGCGGACCAGGTCGGCCTCTTCCGCGCTGCCGTGATCACGCGACTGCGTGAGGGCGACCGTCCGGCATTCCCGCCGTCCCGCCGCGACGCCCTGATCCTGGGCGGGACGGTCTTCGACATGCTCGAGCGCCACGCGGGCCCGGATGCCTGCGTCCGCATGGCGTCGCGCCTTCATCGCGACGGCCCCCGGGGCAGCCTCGAGCTCGCCTTCGAGGCCCGCATTCGAGACATCGAGCGGGCCTGGCGCATCCACCTCGACGAGATCCTCTACCGACAGCCGGACTCACCGGATGAGGAGTCGCCGAGCGACGTCATGCGGCGGCCGGACTTCGATCTCGACCTCGACCTGACCACCGACTTCAGCTTCGATCCGACCACTCCCCGGCGGTCAGCCGAACACGAGAAAGAAGATGTAGACGACCACGGCGGCAACTCCCACCGCCGCGATCAGCCCGAGCGCGAGCCGCGCTGGCGACCCGACACCGGGTAGGGAATCCGGCGGCGCCTCGGCCGAGAGGAGGTCGCTCCCGGCGAGCAGGTCGCGGGCCGCCTCGTAGCCCGACTCGGGCACCAGGACGTCGCGAGGGCCGGCGGCCAGGAAGTCGGGGACGTCGAAGCCGCGGGTACGCCGCAGCATTGAGGGGATGCCGTTGTCGAGCAGGATCGACTGGATCATCTCGCCGTCGGCCAGGCTGCGGGCGCCGGTGACTCGGAGCAGGTCGCCGTGGGCGAACTGCGGCCGCACCTTGCGGGCCCTCTCGTGCGCCTCGGTGATCGGCTCCTCCTCGCGGGTGCCCGCGTAGACGAGCGGCATTCCGCAGTTCCGGCAGAAGCGCTCGCTGATCGGATGTGGGAGTGCGCAGCGCGGGCAGGTGAGCGGGTCGGTCACTCGACGGTGAGATCGACCTCACTGACCTCACCGTCGTCGATGTGGAACCCGCGGAGCGGCTCCTCATCCTCGGCCAGCGACAGGATCAGATAGATCGAATCGGGATAGGTGGCGAGGTTGATGTCGGTCTGCGAGGGATAGGCCGGGCTCGCGGTGTGGGAGTGGTAGATGGCGAGCATCTCCTCGTCGTGCTCGGGGATCTCCCGGAAGGTGATCCGAAAGAGGTCGTTGGGGTCGAGCGTGTAGCGCAGCGGGCTGTGCTCCGCGTTGGTGGCCCGGTAGAGAGTGGTCGCCTCGTCGTTCTTGCCCCCGAGAATCCCGCAGCACTCGTTCGGCGCCTCCTCTCGGGCGTGCTCGAGCATCTGCTCGTAGATCGGCCTCGGGATCTTCATCAGTAGAAGACGCTGCCCTCGCGGCGGGGCGGCTCGGTCAGGTCGCCGGCCTCGTTGCCGATCAGGTCCGGGTCCTCGCGGCCCCTCTCCCAGAGCAGGTCGTCCAGCACGGGCGGCGAGATCCCGGCCTGCCTCGGCCACCTGCTTGAAGGCGTCGCGGGTCGCCTCGCGGACCTCCTCGACGTCTCCCTGCTCCACCAGGCCCGAGCGCAGCGCGAGCCGCATCAGCACGTTGTCGGCCGACACCTCCCAGTTCTCCGGGTCGGAGACCTCGAGCCAGCCGCGGCGCTCCCAGATCTTGGCGACGAGGAAGGCCTTCTTCCGCAGCGGGTCGGCGAAGGCGTCGAACTCGCTGAGGCGGAAGAGCACGCCGGCCGGTCCCGCCGAGCTTCCCTGCCGGCAGCCTCGATCAGCGCCTCGGCCTGGCCGCCGTAGTCCTTGAGGAGGCCCTTGGCGAGGTCGTCCCAGAGCCTGGCGCGCCGCTCCGGGTCGTGGAGCGTGTCCTGGCCGGCGCGGAAGACCGCGGCGATCGCCTGCGGGTCGACGCCGAGCAGGGAGCGGGCGGTGAGCGCGCCGGGCGCCCGCCGCTCGGCGCGCAGGCCGAGGGCCCAGAGCAGCGCGCTGCCCTCGTACGGACCCTCGCCGTCGACCTCGTGCGGCTCGGTGTAGCCGGTCTGGTGGTCGATCGCTGCGAGGAAGAGTGCGGCGTCGGGATTGGGCACCTCCGCAAAGGTCGGCGGCTCGTACTCGGCCGCCAGCTCTTTGACGCGCGCGGCGACGCGCTTCACTGCTTCCGGATCGGTCATCAAGGGAAGGCTACGAGAGCCGGCCTACCACCAGACGGTGGAGTCGATGTCCTCGAGCTCCTCGATGGGCTTGGTGTAGATGCCCGAGGACAGGTACTTCCAGCCGTCGTCCGGAACGAGGAAGACGACGTTGCCCTCGTCCAGCTCGGAGGCGATCCGGTGCGCCACGTAGGCGATCGCGCCCGCGGAGACCCCGGCGAACATCCCCTCCTCGTGCAGCAGCTTGCGGGTCCAGACGATCGCGTCGCGGTTGGAGACCATGATCTTCCGGTCGAGCAGGCTGAGGTCGATGATCGGCGGGATGAAGCCGTCGTCGAGCGAGCGCAGGCCCTGGACGAGCTCGCCCTGCATCGGCTCGGCGGCGACGATCTTCGTGCCGGGGTTCTCCTCCTTGAGGCGCCGGCCGTTGCCCATCAGGGTGCCGCCGGTGCCGAGCCCGCCGACGAAGGCGGTGACCTCGTCGAGCTCGTCGAGGATCTCCTTCGCGGTGCCCTCGTAGTGGGCGCGCGGGTTCGCCTCGTTGCCGTACTGGTAGGGCATGTAGTAGGAGGCGTCGGACTCGGCCATCTCGAGCGCCAGCTCGACGGCTCCATTCGACCCCTTGGCGCCCTCGGAGTAGACGATCTCGGCGCCGTACATGTGGAGCAGCTGGATGCGCTCCTCGGTGACGTTGTCCGGCATCACGACCTTGAGCGGATAGCCCTTGCGCTGGCAGATCATCCCCAGCGAGATGCCCGTGTTGCCCGAGGTCGGCTCGAGGATTGTGTGGCCCGGCTCGATCGCCCCGCGCGCCTCGGCGTCCTCGATCATGTACTTGGCGACCCGGTCCTTGACCGAGCCGGTCGGGTTGCGGCCCTCGAGCTTCGCCCAGAGGCGGACCTCCGGCTTCGGTGTCAGTCGCGGCAGCTCGACCAGCGGCGTGTTGCCGATCGCCTCGAGTACGTTCTCGAAGTGGCCGCCGCAGGGACGATTGAGGAGCGGCTCAGTGCTCATCTCACTCACAAGCATACTTCAGAAAGTGAAGTAGTGGGCACGGGCAATCTCGGCTCAATGACGCTCGATATGGTCCGCTACGTACCCATTCCCACATTGAGAGGGAAGGAGACGACCCAATGAGACTTCGAGTTACGGCCCTGGCGGCGGTGATGGCGATCGCCGCGTCGTCCTGTGGCGCCGGCTGCGGCAGCAGCAACGACAACGACACGGCAGCACGAGCGGTGGCACGCTGACGGCGGCCTCGCTTCAGCGTCCAGCAGGATCCCGTCGATCGCGAGCCAGGTCCCCGCGGACGTCAAGAACGAGCGGCGAGCTGACCGTCGCCGCGGACGCGACCTACGCGCCCGACGAGTTCATCGCCTGCCGACGGCAAGACCGTGATCGGCATGGACGCGGACCTGGCGAAGGCGATCGCGGATCTGATGGGCCTCAAGGCCGATCGTCCAGAATCAGCCCTTCGACAGCATCATCCCGGGGCTCTGCCGCCGGCAAGTACGACCTCGGCATGTCCTCGTTCACGGACACCAAGGAGCGCGAGCAGACGGTCGACTTCGTCACCTACGCGCAGGCCGGCACAGTCGTTCTTCGTCAAGGCGGACGGCGGACCCACGATCAACTCGCTCGACGACCTCTGCGGGCATCAAGATCGGCGCCGAGAAGGGCACCACCGAGGCCGACGACGCGACGGCGCAGAGCAAGAAGTGCACCGACGCGGGCAAGCCGGCGTCAGCGTCAGCGTCTTCCCCGACCAGAACGGCGTCAACCTGGCGCTCTCGAGCGGGCGGGTCGACGCCGCGCATCGCCGACACGCCGGTCGCCGACTACGTCGTCAAGCAGTCGGACGGCCAGTTCAAGCTCAGCCCGGCGCCCTCGATCGCGAACGCGCCGTACGGGATCGCGATGGCCAAGGACAGCGGCGCTGCCAGCAGCCCGTCCTCGGCGGCGGTCAAGGCGCTGATCGCCGACGGGACGTACAAGAAGATCTTCGACTACTGGGGACTCTCCGGACCGCGACGATCAACAACCCGACCGATCAACGGAGCGATCGACTAGCTAGTCGGAAGGGATGCCGGTGGCAGCCACCCCCGGCGCTAGAGACAGAGGCATCAGGACCGGAACCGCCCGACGAGATCGAGGCGGTTCCGGTCCGTCATCTCGGCCGCTGGATCGCGGCCGGCGATCGTCCTGCTGATCGTCGCGTCCGCTGATCCGTTCCGCGGTCGACCAACGACCACTTCGAGTGGGGGGTCGTCGGCAACTACCTGTTCGACAGCCGGGTCCTCGACGGCCTGCGCCTGACCATCGAGCTGACGGTGCTCGGCGATGGTGATCGGGATCGTGCTTGGGGTCATCCTCGCGCTGATGCGCCTCTCGCGGAACCCTGTGCTGAGCACGCGTCGAGCTGGGTCTACATCTGGTTCTTCCGCGGGACGCCGCTGCTCGTGCAGATCCTGATCTTCTTCAACATCGCCGCGCTCTACCCGACGATCGACCTTGGGATCCCCTTCGGGCCCTCGTTCATCCACATCAACGGCGACCAACCTCATCACGCCGTTCTTCGCCGGGATGCTCGCGCTCGGGCTGAACGAGGGCGCCTATATGTCGGAGATCGTCCGGGCCGGGATCATCTCGGTCGACGAGGGGCAGATTCGATGCCGCCAAGGCGGTCGGGATGACGCAGGGACAGACGATGCGCCGCGTCGTCCTCCCCCAGGCGATGCGGGTGATCATCCCGCCGACCGGCAACGAGACGATCTCGATGCTGAAGAACAGCTCGCTGGTCTACGTGATCGCGGTGAAGGAGCTTCTGTACACGGTGCACGCTGATCTACTCGGTGAACTACAAGGTGATCCCGCTGCTGATCGTCGCCTCGCATCTGGTACCTGGCCGCGACCACGGTCATGTCGATCGGCCAGTACTACCTGGAGCGGCACTACGGGCGCGGCGGGCCCGGAGCGCAGTCGGCGACGCTGATCGAGCGTGTGTTCCGGGGCATCGCCGGGCGGCACGACGACCTCGCGACCCAGGACCAGGGTCCACCGGTGATCCCGGAGCGCAAGTGATGAGCGAGCCGATGGTGAAAGCGGAAGCTGTGCACAAGCGGTTCGGCCGGCTCGAGGTGCTGAAGGGCCTGTGGCTCGAGGTCGCCCCGAAAGAGGTGGTCTGCATGATCGGACCGTCGGGCTCTGGCAAGTCCACCTTCCTGCGCTGCGTCAATCACCTCGAGAACATCGATGGCGGGCGCCTCTCGGTCGACGGCGAGCTGGTCGGCTACCGCCAGAAGAAGGGAAAGCTCTACGAGCTGCGGGAGTCGGAGGTGGCCCGCAAGCGCGCCGAGATCGGCATGGTCTTCCAGAGCTTCAACCTCTTCCCCCACATGACCGCGCTCGGCAACGTGATCGAGGCGCCGATCCGCGTAAAGGGCGTCCACAAGCGTGATGCGATTGAAGAAGGCCGCGAGCTGCTCAAGCGGGTCGGCTTGGCGGACAAGGTCGACGAGTACCCCGCCCGTCTCTCCGGGGGACAGCAGCAACGGGTCGCGATCGCGCGGGCGCTCGCCATGCAGCCCAAGCTGATGCTGTTCGACGAGGTGACCAGCGCGCTCGACCCGGAGCTGGTCAAGGAGGTCCTCGACGTGATGCGGGCCCTGGCGCGGGAGGGCATGACGATGATCGTCGTCACCCACGAGATCGCGTTCGCCCGCGACGTCGGCGATCGGGTCGTCTTCATGGACGGCGGCGTGATCGTCGAGGAGGGGCCGGCGAGACAGGTGATCGAGAATCCGAAGGAGGAGCGCACCAAGCGCTTCCTGGGCCTCGTCCTGGAGCACTGAGCCGATGCGCTCTCGGGCGGTCCCCGCCGTGGCGGCGCTCATCATCGCGGTGCTCGTCGGCTGCGGCGGGGGCAGCGACGACGAGGGGTCCGGCGCGGAGCCGGCCCAGGCCAACGACCCCTTCTACGGCGTTATCAGCGCCGAGCCGCTTCCGGGAGGGGCACGGCTCGCCCGGCTTGGAGACGGCGGCGTCGGGACTCTGCGGATCAACTTCGCCTGGGGCTCGGCGCAGTCCGGACCGGACGCCCCCTACGACTGGAGCCGCTACGACCCGGTGGTCAAGGGGGCGGCCGAGAACGGCGTCCGGGTCCTGGCGACCGTCTACAGCACCCCCAGCTGGGCGGTCGCGACTGCGGAGATCCCTCCGCTCGGCTCCTCGCTCTCCGGCTTCGAAGATTTCACCCGCGCCGCCGTCAGGCGCTACGGCGCCGACGGCACCTTCTGGAAGGACCACCCGGACGTCCCGAACCTGCCGATCATCGACTGGCAGCTCTGGAACGAGCCGAACTCGCCGCTCTTCTGGAAGCCGCACCCCGACTCCGCGCAATATCTCGAGTTGCTGCGCGCCTTCAGCCCCCTGGTCAAAGGAATCGACCCGGAGGCGCGGATTCTGCTCGGCGGCCTCTTTCCCACGCCGACGGGCGGGATCACGATGGAGCGCTTCCTCGAGGACCTCTACGACGGTGGGGCGCGGCGGCTGTTCGACGCCGTCGCCGTGCACCCGTACTCACTAACGCCGGGCAAAGCGCTTGACAGGGTCAAGCAGGCGCGCGACGTCATGCGTCGCTTCGGTGACGCCGACAAGCCGATCTGGATCACGGAGGTCGGATGGGCCTCGAGGGGAACCCCGCCCGGCCTGGTGGTCGGCCTTTCCCGACAGGCCGACTACGTGCGCCAGACGTTCGAGCTGGCGGCAGCGGAGCGCGACCGCCTCGGTATCGCCGGCGTCGTCTGGTACTCGCTGAACGACACCCCGGGCCCGCTCTGGGTCGGGCACTGTGGCCTGTTCAGGCTCGATGGGTTCCCGAAGCCGGCATGGGAGGCGTTCGCGCAGGTCGCCGGGGACAGCGCCTAATGAAGCGTGCGGAGGCAGGCCTCGACCGGATCGACCCCAGAGCCGCGCTCGCGGTTGCTCTCGCAGCGTCCGGGATCCTGCTGCTCGTCTGGCTCTCGCACCTGACCTTCTTCGGGGACGAATGGGATCCGCTGCTCTACCGGAGGGGATTCAGCCTCGACGTCCTGCTCACGCCGCACGCCGAGCACATCCTGCTCGGCCCCACGCTGATCTACAAGGGGGTCCAGGCGACAATCGGGATGGAGAGCCTCGTCCCCTACGCGGTCGTCTCCACTGTCTCGTTCCTCGGCAGCGTGGTTCTCCTGTTCCTCTATCTGCGGCGCCGAGTCGACCACTGGCTCGCCCTCGCAGGGGTGCTGCCGGTGCTGTTCATGGGCACCGCTTCGGAGGTCCTGCTCTGGCCCTTCGAGGTCTCATTCACCGCCTCGATGGGCGCCGGGATTGGTGCGCTGCTGGCGCTGGAGCGCGGGGATGCGCGTGGAGATGCGATCGCGTGCAGTCTTCTGGTCCTCTCCCTGGCCTTCTCCGAGCTCGCCGTCTCCTTTGCCCTGGGCGCGGCGGTGTTGATGATCCTGGTCCGCCGGCCATGGTCACGGTTCTACGTGGTCATCGTTCCGATCCTGCTCTATGTCCTCTGGTACGCCGGCTGGGGACACACGGCCGAGAGCCACCTCTCCCTTCGGAACGTCGTCCACAGCCCGATCTACCTCCTCAAGGGGCTCGCGGCCAGTGCCTCATCGCTGCTCGGTGTTCCCAATTCCGTGCGAGCGGCCGCCGCCGAGGGACGCCTGCCGCTGGTCCCGCTCATCGTTTTAGGGCTGATCCCGTTCGTCGCAGCGGTAGTGCTCCGCAAGCGCTCACGGATGCCCCTTGCCGCACCCTTCTGGAGCGCCCTCGCGGTCCTAATCTCGTTCTGGTTGCTCACGGCAGCCAGCAACGCGCCCGGACGATCGCCATGGGCGTCCCGGTATCAATACGTCGGCGGAGTCCTCCTGCTTATGGTCCTCGCGAGCCTCGCGAGTGGGATCCGGGTGCGGGGGGCCGCGATCCTCACGGCCTTGGCGGTCGGCGGCTTGGCGGCGAGTTGCGAACCTCAGGGTCCTTCACGACGAGTACGGGGTTCGGGCCGACCTGGCGACCCGAGAGCGCGGCGCGCTGGCCGGCTTCGAGGTCGGCGGCGCTAGTGCCGATCCCGGCTTCACCGCAGGCCCGCAGAACACCGACATCCTCCCGCTCTACTCGGTGTCGGTGGGCCCATACCTGTCAGCGATCCATGCGTTCGGATCGCCGGCGTACCGCGCGTCGGGGCTGCTCGAGGCTCCCGAGGACGCCCGCGTCGCCGCCGATCAGCTCCTCGCCCAGGCGGAGCAGCTGCGGTTGACGGCAGTCGACCACCCACCCCCGCCGGGCGGTCCGCCGCCGGTGGTTGCCGATCCGACCGTCACGACCGCCGCTCCACTGGGAAGCTGCCTCACCCTCCCCGGCGCGGACGATGCCTCCCCACCGCTTGACCTGCCTCGCCCCGGAGTCACACTCAGCGGGCCCGTTGGCTCCGTGGAGATCGTCGAGCTGCGCCGGTTCGCCTCCTCCTTCCCGGTCCGCTACGAGCTCCGAGGCACTGGAGTGCTGCTGATCAGAACCGATCGCTCGCCGCGGCCCTGGCAGCTTCGCGTATCGGGACCCGGCCCCACCCGGATCTGCGGAATCGACACGGGTTGAATAGGCGAAACTCAAAGATCCCGTCCGTACTGAGGTGTGCGGCTTTTACCGGATTGACGGCGGCACTGAGCGTGGCATACCTTCTGCTTGCACTCGTTTTGGGCCGGGCAGATCGCCCTTTCGGTCCCTGAAACATGTCCCAACGCGGCGCCGCATTCATCTTCTCTGCCGCCCTCGCGGCCTCGGTCTTGGCCGCTGGAGCCCCTACAGCCGCGCTTGCTCACGACCCGGGCACCCCTCAAGGCCACCTTCAGGAGGACCGCATTCCGCCGCACGACCGGGCCACGGAACGGCGGCTCGAGCAGCACACCATGGCGGTCACGGCAGCACACGCCGCGGCGGCCGCAGCGGCGGTTACCGGCAGCACCAGCCAAGTGGGACAGTGGGGCCCTGTCGTCGACTGGCCGGTGGTGGGCGTGCACGTTGCGCTCCTCAGGAACGGAAAGGTGCTCGCGTATGACTCGATCGGGGACAACGCCACCGAGACCTACCAGGTCCAGGACCGCACCCGCGCGACGGTGTGGGACCCCGCCACCGGCGCCCAGACGCCCGCGGACGTGACCACGGGCTACAACCTCTTCTGCAGCGGCCTCGCCCACCTCATGGATGGAACCCTGTTCGTCGCCGGTGGGAACAAGGACCCCCAGCTCAACGGCCTCGTCCAGACGCACCTCTTCGACTCGAACACCAATACGTGGAGCCTTGGGCCGAACATGGCGGCCGGACGCTGGTATCCGAGCGTCACCCCGATGGCCAATGGGGAGATGCTGATCACCGAGGGCGGGCCGGACATGCCGGAGGTGCGCAAGACCGACGGTGGCCTGCGCGCGCTCACCACGGCCTCGCTCGACCTGCCGCTGTATCCGTGGCTGGACGTAGCGCCCGATGGCCGTGCCTTCTACTCCGGTCCCGACCAGACGATGCGGAGTCTCAACACAGCCGGAGGAGGCTCGTGGCAGAGCTACAGCCAGCGCGACTCCCTGTACCGCGACTACGGCGGCCACGCCCTCTATGACGTGGGCAAGATCCTGGTCGCGGGCGGAGGGCCTTCGAGCACGAATGCCAGTGTTATCAACGTGAACGGGGGAACGCCGCAGGTATCCGCCACGGCGCCGATGGCGGTCGGCCGCCGCCAACACAACCTCACCGTGCTGGCGGACGGCACCGTGCTCGCCACGGGCGGCAACTCGTCCGGGGCCGATCTCGTGGATCTGAACAACGGCGTCTACCCGGCCGAGCTGTGGAACCCGGCCACCGGAACCTGGCGGACGCTCGCAGCCATGCGAGTTACGCGCCAGTACCACTCGACCGCGCTCCTCCTGCCCGATACGCGCGTGCTCTCCGCGGGAGGTGGCATCTGCGGCACCTGTGACGCGGTGGGTTATCTAGCGAAGAACGCGGAGGTATTCTCCCCGCCCTACCTGTTCAAAAAGCAGGGCGGGCTCGCGCCGCGTCCCCAGATCAGATCCGCCCCCGACCGGGTGACCTACAAGGCGCCGTTTGCGATCTCAACGCCGAACGCGACCTCGATCAGGAAGGTGGCGCTGGTCCGGCTGGGTGCGGTCACGCACTCGGTGAACATGGAGCAGCGCTACGTCCCGCTCTCGTTCACCGCCGGCACCGGAACACTCACCGCCACCGCCCCCGCCAACCCCAATATCGCGCCGCCGGGCGTCTACATGCTCTTCGTGATCGACGCGAACGGCGTGCCCTCGGTGGCGAGGATGGTGCGGGTGGGCAGCTCACCCGCAGTCACCTTCGTCCTCCCGGCCGAGGACGCCGCCGAGGTGCTGCCGAACGCACCGATCGTCGTCGCATTCGACACCTCGATGGACAAGTCCTCCACCGAGGCCGCGTTCTCGCTGAAGCGAACCAGCGACGGGGCCGCGGTGAGCGGAAGCTTTTTCGGCTGGTACGGCCCTAGCGTGCTGATCTTCGTGCCCAACGCTGACCTGGCGGGTGGGACGCAATACACGGCAAGCGTTTCCACCGCGGCCCAAAACCTTGGCGGGTTCCCGCTGCCAGTCGCGAAGACATGGCGGTTCACGACGACCAACCGCCCGATCATCGACAGCGTCTATCCGGCCGACGGTGCGACCGGCGTTTCTCGCAGTTCGGTGACCTATGCCGTCTTCAACAAGGCCATGGACAGAGCCTCAACCGAGGCCGCCTTCTCGCTGAAGCGAACTAGCGACGGGGCCGCGATGAGCGGAAGCTTCGGCTGGTTCGGCCCTAGCGTGCTGGTCTTCAAGCCCAATGCTGACCTGGCTGCTGGGACGCAATACACGGCGGCCGTTTCCGGGGCTGCAAAGGACCTGTCGGGCAACACGCTCGCCAATCCGGTTACCTGGCGCTATACGACGGGACCCTCCGGTTAGGGCTGTTCTGCTCTACAGCAGCTCGGCGAGGTGCCGAGCCGCCCGAGCAGCGCCGTCAGTCTCCACGTCGCGGTAGCCGATCGGCTACATGACCGGCTTCGACCCGTCCGACCTGGGCGCCCTGTCGAGACGAAGATCCCTCGGTCAGTGTTTCCGATCCAACAGCCCCGTTGAGCTGGCGAATGTCATCATCCGGCCGTCTTGCTGCCCGCCCGCGCTTTGACCTGCGCCTTGACGATCGGGGCTGGAGAAAGAGCGCGTGCGGGCCACAATATCCAACCCGCCGTCGGCGCCTGGTGGCGCGACCCGATCGACAGGAACCGCCGGGTCGCCGAAGTACGGTTGCGGCAGCCGCCGACCGGGGGCCGTCTGCAACCCGGCTGCCCCACCCGGCCTGGCCGATCTACGGATGCGCCCCATCTAGCTAGCGGGGCTTCCTATTCGTGCCTGAGAGCGGCCACCATGCGAGGATCCAACGATGTGGATCATCGTCTTTACGACGGTCTACGTGCTCTGAGCCGCTGCAAATGGCGAGGTTTCAGTTTCCGTCCGCCACTTGTTCGCCAGTTAGTTCGCCAGTTAGACCGGCTCCGGCACCGCGAGCGGCCTCCTCCGCGCTCTCGCGCTGGCCCTCCAGGTAGCTGTCCAGGAGGCTCGCGACCTCCTCCTCGGAGCCGGGCATCAGATGGCCATAGCGATCCAGGGTGATCCCGATCTTCACGTGGCCCATGAACGTCGACAGTGCCTTGGCGTTGACACCGGCGGCGATCATCAGGCTGGCGTAGCTGTGTCTGCATTCGTGCGGCGTGATCCGCTCCAGCCCCGCCCCCCTCCAGGCGGTGTCGGCGCGATCCTGCAGGTTCTTGCCGTTGAAGGCATCCGTCGCCGTCCGCCCGAAGAGCAGGTCGTCTCCTTCGCGGCCAGTGGCGAGCTTGTGCTCGAGCAGGTGGTCGCGCAGCTCCGCGGGGATCGGCACCCGGCGGCGACCGGCAGCTGTCTTCAGCTCGATCGGACCCTCCTTCTCGTCCCAGCCACGTTCGACCCGGATCACCCCGGAGGCGAGGTCGACATCGCTGACACGCAGCGCCTGTAGCTCGCCTCGGCGCAGCCGGCGTAGAGTGCCCCAAAGCGCCCGGTCTCGCTCCGGGGCAGCAGCGACCAGCGCCTCGGCTTCGGTCGGGTCGGCAACGCGATCACGCTTGCCGCGTACTGCCGCGAGTTCAAGCCCGTCGCGGGGATTGACGACAAGCTCGCCCTGGCTGACGGCACGGCGGAAGATCGCCCGAAGGGGGAGCACAGTGCAGCGGATGGTCGAAGGGTTCAGCCCCTCGGCCAGCAACCGGTCAACCAGCGCCTGCACATCGAGCCGCCGGACGTCCGCCAGTCGAACCGAGCGCACACCGGCAGCACCCGCAGCCGCATAGCCTGCTCGGAGGAGCGGAGTGCGGACGGCTTGTAGACGTCGCCCGAGCGGTTGCGCACAGTGCCCTCCTTTGCCCCTTGCTCCCGCGCCTCCCAAGCTCGCGCCACCGTCGGCGTCGGTGCCCGCAGACCACCCTTGCCGAGCTGGGCGTTGGCGTCGTCGCGCCAGGTCTTCGCCTCCGCCCGGTTGGGGAAGGTCTTCCGAACCCCCGGGGTTTGGAATGCAGGGACCAATTCGCCGACGGTGCCGGCGGCTTACGGCCCCTGTGCTTGTGGGGCTTGCGGTTGCGTGTGGCGCTTCACGTTTCGATTGTGCCTCGGCACCTAGCGCCCCCTCCCGTATCGCTTGGCGACGATCAGGCGTGTGGCTTGCAGGGCGACACGGGGGATCGGGGCGTCTCCGACAAGGGGCGCCAGGGCGAGCTGCTCGCACAGAAAGCGCCGCTCGTGAGTATCCGGCGCCATTTCGAGGCGCGCCGCTCTCAGCTCGAGCTGCTGCGAGCGCGCATGACTCAGGCTGCAGGCGAGCGCGACCTCCGGCAGGCTCCTTAGCCGACGGTAGCGGCTCCTGCAGCGAACCCCGAGCGCCGCTTTGCATGGAAAGCGGATCCCCTTGCCGAGGCGGCGAGGTACTAGCGTTGGATGATCCCGAGCTTCGTGTGGTGGATGTCCTTCTGCAGGCCCTTTCCGGCGACGAACTCGGTATACGCCTCGTAGCTGCCACGCCACACCGGGTGATCCGCATCGCAGTCGTCGACGACGATCACTCCTCCTGGAGTCATCAGGTCCCAGACGGCCTTCAGCGTGGCGAGCACCGGCTGGTACAGGTCCACGTCGACAAGACAGAACGAAAACGGGCCGATTGTCGTGAAGTCGAATGTCTTGGCGTCAGCCTTGATAGCTGTCACGCGGCGCACCCGGTTCAGCTCCATCGTCAGCTCAAACGACGCCTTGCTGTTGTCGCGGAAATCTAAGTAGTCCCAGCGGCGGCCACGACCCCGCTCGACCGCCACATCCTCGGGAGCAAAGCCGCCGAACGTGTCGAGCGCGTAGTAGCGCTTGTCGCTGCCGATGTCGCGCAGATGGCGATCGAGGAACACGGTCGTCGCGCCGAACCCGCACCCGACCTCCACGATCGAGCCCGCTAGCGGGTCGGTGCGATCCACCTCGCCCACCAGGCAACCCAGCTGGCTGGGGCTAAACATGTATTCGTAGGTGTGGTGGCCTCCCCTTCGGTGCTGTATGACGGCGCGAAAGTAAGCGTCGCGCATTCGGGCGAGCATCGGGACCCGGTCAAGAAAGCGTCGACTCCGAGATCCGATCGCCGGGACTTTGGGAGCGAGGACGCTTTGGTCCGGTGTAAAAAAGCCGTCCGGCCGGTTCTCAGTCGTTCTCATTGGGTTCGACACAGCATCGAGGGGCCCACCACAGCCGGATTATTTATGAAGCGGGCGCCGCACCCACAACAAGTCAACTACGGCACGAACAGGGGACGCGGCCCTCGAAGCAGCCGGGCCAGAATAGCTGCTTTGGACTGCCATGAAGAAGGACCGCCCTCGGTGACACGCTCCGGCTGTCACCGAGGAGCGATCTCAAAGGAGGCCCACTCACATGTTGCACGCCGGACTCGATCTCAGTCGCAAGCGCCTCGACGTCTGCCTGCTCTCAGACCAGGGTGAGCTGGTCGAAGAGCTCGCCGCCTTCCCTGACTCAGGCGGCCTGAAGAGGCTCGTCGAGCGAGTCGAGGCAGCAGGGGAACCGGTGCGGGGGGTGATCGAGTCGATGACCGGCGCCCGCTTCGTCCACGACACCCTCGAGCGCCTGGGCTGGGAGGTCGAGATCGCAGACGCCCAGAAGGTGAAGGGCCTGACGCCCCTGGCGACCAATACCGACCGGATCGACGCCCGCGTCCTCGCCGTCCTCTTCCAGCGCGACCTGGTGCCGGCGATCTGGCTGCCCGACCCGAGGGTGAGGAGGGAGCGCGAGCTCGCCCGCTTCCGCCTCCGCCTGGTGAAGCACAAAAGCCAGCTGAAGAACTGGATCCACTCGGCGCCGATCAGCTTCGGGCGGCCCCGCCCGGTCACGGACCTCTTCGGGGTGGCCGGCAGAGAGCACCCGGCGCGACTCGAGCTGCCCGAGCCCTGGCGCGGCAACGTCGACGCCGGCCTCGCCCTGATCGACGGGCTCGAGGGACAGATCGACGAGGTCGAGGCGAAGCTGCGAGCGAGCGGCGCCGAGATCGGCGAGATCTCCCGCTTCCCGACCCCGACCAAGCTCACCGGCTACACCGGCCTTTGCCCGAGGGTGGGCAGTCGAAGGAGTCCGACCGGCGCGGGCCACTCTCCAAGCACGGGCCCCGCTGCCTGGGCTGGGCCCTGCTCGAGGCGACCATGCCCGCGCTCCGCCACTCGGCCTACGCCGAGCGCTACCAGCGCACCAAGCGCCGGCTCGGCAGACAGCGCGGCGCCAAGGTCGCCCAGATCGACATCGCCCGAAAGTTGACCGTTGCGATCTGGCACATGCTCACTCGAAACGAGGGGTTCGCTCCCAGAGGCGCCGCCTTTCGCCTGGCGGCCTGACCGCCCTTTGGACTTGCGCCCGAGAGCGAAGCACCCATTCCGCCTGATCCTCCCGCCGAGGAGGCGATAGAGACATGAGCACTGCTCCAAGCCTGCGAACCGCGAGAGGTCCCTGACCCGATCACCGAGCGCTACTCGACAGTCGGCCCTTCTTCATAGAGACGAAAAGCAGCACCCGTCCGAGATACTGCCTGGACGATATCGGAGGAGAACGTGGAGATCGTGTGGCGATGCGTCGAGGGCCTATCAGGGCGATCTCGGGATTCGCCGGCATCGGCGGAGTGCACCCCGACAGGATTCGAACCTCTGACCTTCGTTTCGTAGACCGTTGATCGTGGATTCGAGTGATGGAGGAGAATCGGGGACCGCCAAGCGCGGAAACGGGCCCCTTGCGCGGGCCAGTCTCGCCCTTGTCTGCGGCGCCTCGATGGTCCTTCTCGTGGTCCTCGGCACGAGGCTCACATTCTTCAACGACGACTGGTTGTTTCTGCTGCAGCGTCCGGGTCTTGAGGGGAGCTCCGTCTTCTCGGCTCACAATGGGCAGCTGGTCGTGGGAGTCGACCTGAGCTTCAAGGTCCTGGTCGCGCTCTTCGGTTACGCCCAGCTCCCATTCCGCTTGACCCTCGGCTTCGCCGTGGCCGGGGTCGGCGTCACGGTGTATCTGCTGGTCGCCGAGCGGGTGGGTTGGCATCTGGGAATCGCCGCCACGGCCATCGTGGTCCTTCTCGGGCCCGCGTGGGAGGACCTGCTCTTCTTCGCGTCGATCGGGCCGATCGTCGCCCTGGCCACTGGACTAGCCGCGCTATACGCGCTGGAGAAGGGCAGACCCCGGATGGACGTGCTGGCCTGTGTCCTACTCATCTGCTCGGTCGCTTTCTCTGGCGTCGGCCTTGCCTTCGTCATCGGCGGAGTGATCGCACTTGCGGTGCGGCGTCGATGGGAGCTCCTCTGGATTCCAGCGATCCCGCTGGTCCTGTACGCGATCTGGTCGCTGACCTGGGGCGACTCTGCGAGCAATCTGTCCTGGTCGAACGTCGACAACCTCCCGAAGTACGTGCTGGATTCTGCTTCCTTCGGTCTCGCGTCGACTCTAGGTCTCTACCACGTTGCACACGCGCTCGATTTCGGTCACGTGGCGATAGCGATTGCCGTCGTTGGCGTTGCGATCTGGCTCGCGAGTGGCCATCAGCCCTCGCGCTGGCTTGCCGTCTTCGTTGGCACCGCACTCGCCTTCTGGGTACTCACCGGACTCACCTACATCCCCGGACGTGAGCCGGGTGCGAGCCGATATCAGCTGGTCGATGCAGCGCTTCTGCTCGTGATCGCCGCCGAGCTACTCCGTCCCATCCGGCTTCGAGGGCTGCACACCGTGGGGGTGCTCGGGGTGACAACCCTCGTAGTGCTTTCGAACATGGTCAGCTATCGCGATGGGTACCGCTTCCTACGCGATCAATCCACCCTGGCGAAGGCCGAAATCGGGGCGCTGGAGATCGCTCGCGACCATACGAGCAGAGAAGCTGCGGCCGACCGATTTCCTGGACCAAACCCCTACCTGGAGGGCATCACCCCGGGCCGGTACTACGACGAAACGAGTCGGCATGGCGAGATCGCCCATCTCTCTCCGGCCGAGATCTCGGTCGCTCCCAGTACGGCCCGGGAGTACGCGGACTCCATGCTTGTCGTGGCCTACCGAGTGCAGGCCATTCCGACAGCTCGTGCGGCCAATGGAAGGGAATGCCGGCGGTTCGCGCCCGGATCCGGCCCCGCGGAGATCCAGATCCGACCGGGTTCTACGCTGCTGGGGAACCTCGGCACGAACCCGCTCATAGTCTTCGTCGGCCGGTTTTCTCCCCTTGGCAAACCGAGGCCGATCGCGTTCCTCGCGCCACGATCCACCAGCGAATTGACCGTGCCAAGAGACTCCGTACTCCGTCCTTGGCGGCTGACCCTTCAGGGGCACTCGGCCGCGGTGGTCTGTGCACCGACCCACCGATCGGCCCCGCGAACCGCCTGGCTGCGGGACTAGGCGGCGCGACTTTAGGGGCCGTTCCCCGCTCACTGTCCCGCCAGCCCGAGAGAGACGACAACCTCAGGACTTGCCGTGCCGGGCCGGATGACAGCGCCGGCAGACCGCCTAGTGGTCGTCCAGGATCGTGGTCACCGGCCACCAACTGGCGATCGCGACGATCCGGAGGAAGGCCCCCGCGACCAGCAGCACGAGCAGCGCCTTGGCCGCGCGATCGGCCGACCAGGAAGCGCGTAGCAACCTCACCCCGAGTCGATCCGCCGCAGCTGTGGGTCGGCTCCCATCGCCGACGAAGATTAAGTGTGTCCAACGGAATCCCCCGTGAGCCCTCGGATCCTACGGCCGGCGCAAGGACTTCGTACTCTCCACCTGGTGAGAGCCGACTCGCCAGTCCGCCCGCCCGGGCGGAACGAGACCATGGAGATCCTGAGGCGGACGCTGCGCCACCCGGATCCGCCCGAGCTCTGGTTCGAGCTCCTCGAGATCGTCGAGCGTCGGACCTATCTGCAGCATGGGGTCGAGGTGAGCGAAGGCGACGTCGTCCTGGACGCCGGTGCCAACGTCGGCGTCGCGGCGGCCTTCTTCGCCTTGGAGTGCCGGGCCGGCACTGTCCACAGCTTCGAACCCGTGGAGCCGATCTTCGAGCTCCTGCGCGAAAATCTGCGTGACTTCCCCGCCTGCGTCGTCCATCGATATGGGCTCTCTTCGACATCCGGTCCCAGCCAGATCACCTACTACCCAGAGGACTGGGCGATCTCGGGGCTCTATGCCGATCCCGAGGCGGATCGCGCGACCGTGCGGGCCGCGCATCTCAACATGGGGATCTCGGAGGCGGAGTCGAACGACCTGCTCCGCGATCGATTCAAGACCGAGGTCCTGACCTGCGAGCTTCGAACCCTTTCGGACGCACTCGAGAGCGAATCGATTGACCGCGTGGATCTCCTCAAGCTGGACGTCGAGAAAGCCGAGCTGGATGTGCTCGCGGGGATCAACGACGATGACTGGCGGCTGATCCGCCAGATCGCCGCGGAGCTCCACCTTGACGCCGATCGCACCGCTGAGGTCGTGGCGACGCTCGAGGAGCGCGGGTTCATGGTTACCCTCGCCCAGGATCCAATCATGGCCGGGACTCAGGTCCGCATGCTGTACGCGGTGCGTCGGTGACTGGACCCACGCATCGTCTCGCTGCGCTGAATCCGCGTCGCTTACTTACTGCGGCCTATCGCCTGACCTTCCCTGAGGCCGAGAAAGCCGGCGAGCACTGGCAGCGAAAGGTGCTGAACGAGGCCGTCGACGCCTACATCGCGTCGCTCGACCCGAGCCGCTGTACCGCCGCGGAGGTGAGCGGCGACACCCACGCCGGGAAGCCCTGGCGAGAATATCGGAGCCTCAACTATCCGGAGTTCGATGTCTGCGCCCCCATCGACGAACCGCAGAAGTTCGATGTGGTGATCTGCGAGCAGGTCTTGGAGCACGTGGTGAACCCCTGGGCCGGCGCCGCGAACCTGCGCGAGCTCTGCGCACCCGGTGGGCACGTGATCGTCTCCACGCCGTTTCTGATTAGGGTGCACGAGGTGCCGTTCTTCCTCATGGAGGACTACTGGCGCTTCACCCCCCGCGGGCTACGCACCCTGCTCGAGCAGGTCGGCCTCGAGGTCGAGAGCGTCGGATCGTGGGGAAACCGCCAATGCGTGGTGGGCAACTTCACGCGCTGGTCCGCGTATCGTCCGTGGCACTCCCTTCGCAACGAGCCCGACTTTCCGGTTCAGGTCTGGGCTTTCGCCCACAACGCCTAGACCAGGTCCCTGAACCGCTCCGGGATCGGCACCCGATCGTTCCCCTCGAGGTCATCGCCGCGATAGAACCAATCCTCGAACTCCTCCGGGTCGACTATCCGCATGTGCCAGCCCAGGTTGAATGCCAGGTCGTCCTCGGACCAGTCTCGGCTCGCGTTCGAGCGATGGCGGGCGAGGCAATAGTCGTAATCAACTCGATGCAGATGGATCAGCAGCAGGCCCGGGTCGGGGCCGACCGAGGGCGCATTGAACTCCTGATGCAGGCCGACGTTCCAAGCCAGGGGCACCCTGCCAAGCAGCCGCTTCGAGTACTGCGGCGACGGATGCCAGTACATCCGCTGCCGCAGCACCGGTTGGTCGAAATTGAGCGCCTCCTCGTCGTTCTGGTGGACGACGTTGTAGCCGGTGCAGCAGGCGGCCGGGCCTTCGGTGCTTTCGATGTACGCGCCGAGGTCTGGATAGAGACCGGGGTCGGGAACCACAATCTCGTCGACCTCAGCGAACAGAACCGCTGAGTACGACCGAAGGAGGAATGCCTGGAAGTCCTCCACCGTCCCCTTCAGCCACATGTGGTCGAAGCTCTTGTCCCGGTGGACCTTGACCACGTTGCAGCAAGCATCCAGTCCGTCGGTGCTCCCATCGGTGCTGTCGTGGTCGAGCACGTAGATATCGGACCAGTCGAAATGACGGCTGTAATGCTTCAGCCAGAGGGGGAGAAAGCGGGTTTCGTTCTGGACGATCGTGAATACGGCGCCCGTTCGGGTGGCGCGTGAGCCCGGCTTTTCAACGCTCATCTCCGCCCTGCTCAGCTCCACCCAGGCGCCGGCCCGGGTGCGGCCCAGAAGGGTCAGCTCCGCGACATCACCCTCGACGCCTCGGAGGTCGACCATCGCGTCCCAGCCGGATTGCGCCGAGTCCGGGACATCGGGGAACTGCGCGGCCACGTCCTCGCGCGGGGAGCCGAGGTTCACGGCTGTTCCGTGCTTGCCATCGACCAGGATCAGCCCCTCCACCATCGGGCCCTCCGCGCTCAGCGCCCAGCCACCCACGATGATCGGCAAACGCTGCGCTCGGGCGTCGCCGCCGAGAGATTCGATGGCGCCTGACGGGAGCCGGTCACGATCGGACGTCTCGGAGGAGGCCCCCTCACGCGCCCGCTTGGCTCTGCCCCGCAGCCGGGCGACCGGCCCCTTCCCGGTCACGCCTGAGGCTTCATTGCGGCCGGGGCGATCATGTCCCGCCACCCGAGCGACGCAAAGCGGCCATCCAGCGCCCCAGCCGCGAGCCGCGGCCTTGCCCGCGCAGCTCCCGCTCAAGCTCCATCTCGCGCTGCGTTGGGATCGGGGCCGGCGCCGGGCGGTTCACTGCCCGCACGGAGGCTCCGGACGGCCGGGAGGGCTCATCACGCGCCCCGCCGGGAGCGGACACCTTCCCGTTGGGTGTGCTCGTGCGGCGCCAGCGGATGGCGTTCCAGTCGATCTTCTCGATCCGCTCCGTGATCCCATGCTCCCGCCGAAATCCGTCGACGGCGTCCCTGCACTCGTCGATCAGCTGATAGTCGTCAACGATCAGATAGCCACCGTTGGATAGACCCGGATAGAGCGACTCGAGGGCAAGCCAGGTGGACTCGTAGGTGTCCCCGTCGAGGCGGACCACTGACCAGCGGCGGTCGCTCAGCGTCGGCAGCGTGTCGGCGAAGAAGCCTGGCACGAACTCGACGCCGCGCTCGCAGCCCAGGCGGGCGAAGTACCCCTTCACCTCTTCGAGAGGCACGGCGAGGAAGTCGACCTGGCTCAGGTCCAGGTCACGGTCTTCGGGAAAAGCGTCGGCGTCCGGGGTGGGCAATCCCTGAAAGGAATCGGCAACGCAAACCGACCGACCAACCTCGCCGAGCGAGTCGAGAGTCGCACGCATCAAGATCGACGCACCGCCCCTCCATGCACCGGCCTCGATCAGATCGCCGGAGATGTCGTCGGCGACCACGGATTCGACACACCGCTGGAGGTCGTCGAGCCGCGGGAGGCCGATCATGCTCAGGCCGCTGAAGGGCCAGTCCGCCCCTCGGACCCGGAGCGCCAGCTCGTCTCCAGTGAGCTCACGAGAGAACACCTGAGAGCCTGGGGTCCTGCCATCCCCGGCGCGGCTCACCGACAGAGTGCGCGCACCGGCGAGGTCGACCAGGGAGAGCTTCAACAAACCCAGATACGCCGTACGAAGGCTGTCCTTCTCGGGACCGGGTCCGCTGGCGCGTAAGTCCCTGGGCGACCCCTGCGCTACGTGGGCAGAGCGGAACGCCTCCTCACTGATGCGAGGGCGCGATGGGACATCCTCGTCCGCCGACGTGTGACGTGTGCTCTCCGAATGCATCTGCTCGAGGGACTCGGGCAGAACATAGCGAGATGCTCCGGGCCTAACGGCGACGCAGTAGGCGCTTGGCTGCGCGCAGCGGCTTGGTCAATCGCCAGCTCGGGCTCTTCTCGACCCGCTCCAGCAGCTCCAGCGCCGCGTGATACTTGAGCTCATGGGACTTCGACTGGCCCTTGGCGCATGCCGCCTCGGCCTCCGCACGCAGTGTCCGGGCCTGCCAGTCGTTGGAGCCGACGTCGTGGGGGAAGGTACCGTCCCACTTCTCCGCCAGCCGGATATACGCCTCAATCCATGAGTCCGGGTCGCTGATCAGGTCGAGCGAGTGATTATGGATCGCGGGGAGGTTGGCGGTGACAACCTTCTTGCCGGCGGCTCTCGCCTGGCAGCAGATGTCGAAGTCGTAACCGTGGAGCTTGCCGAGCGACTCGTCGAAGCGCAGGTTGTGCACCGCCCATGGCGAGAGGACCATCACGAACCCGTCGATCGAGTCGACCTCGCCCAACTCGGCAAAGGTGGGGGCCATGCTCTCCGAGAAGGTCATCGCGGTGATGTCTCCTCCCCCGACCTCCTCATAGCGGTGGATGAATGACGCCCAGGTGACGGCCCCTTCCCACCAGGCGATGCTTCGGACCCCGATCGCCCCGACGCACCCCGCGATCGCCACGTCGGGATCGGCGAGTGCCTCCCTGACCTTCGTACAGAAGTGATCGTCCTCGAGCAACTCTGTGTCCTGGTGCAGGATGACCAGCGCCTCGAGCTCGGGCTCATCGCGAGCGAGATCCAGCATCAGGTTGTAGTTCCGAAACAGCGACCCGGTCGTCTGGTGAGCGAGGAGCTTCGAATCGGGCTCCATGACGCGGCGGATTCCGGGTTCAGCCCACTTCTCGTACTGCTCCGGGGAGGTGATGGCGGTGCCGAAAATGATCATGGGCGCGGTTCAAAGGTGAGGGTCATTCAGAGCTGCTCCGCGACGTGCGGGGCCTCCCTGTTGAAGTACCAGACCGAGGCCACGCAAAGCGCGATCGCGATCGCCGACGGCGGGATCAGGTGCACCCAGCCGCCTACGGCCGCGGCCGCACTCGGAGCGCTCGGGTCGATGATCAGCTTGCGCGCCTCGACGAAGAGCGGCACCAGGGGGTTGATCGTGAGGATGTGCCTGTAGGCGTCCGGAACGCGCTCGAACGGATAGAGGACCGGCGTCGCGTAGAACAGCGCGGTCACGAATACCCCCCAGATGATCGCGACGTCGCGGAAGCGGACGTAGAGGGTCGAGAGCAGCATCGAAACCGCGGCGGTGAGCAGGACGAGAGCGGTGACGATCACGGGCAGGAGCAGCCAGGTCCACATCGGGTCCACGTTGAAGGCGACCAGGAAGATCGCGACCACGACCAGGTTGACGGCAAAGTTGAACAGGGCGGTGAGCACGATCGCCATCGGGATCACAAGGCGTGGGAACTGGGTCTTCCGCACGATTCCCTCCTGGGCCACGACCGATCCCACCGCCATCGTCGTTGCCTCCTGGAAGAGCCCGAAGAGCACGATGTTGAAGAGGAGGAGAACCGCATAGTGCGGCACCTCAGAGCCGATCCTGAAGATCTGGGTGAACACGAAGAGCAACACGGCGAAGAGCAGCAGTGGCCGCAAGAGGGACCAGACGTAGCCGAGCACGGTGCCGAAGTAGGTCTTCTTGAACTCGGTGACCGAGATCAGGTAGAGCAGGTCCCAGAAACGCCGCAGGCCTCCCCCGAGGGCTGACGGACCGTGGACGTCCCGCAAGGTGGGAGTGGTCGGCTGTGCGCTCATCCCGGCGGCTCCTGGGGAACCGCGGTGACGTCGCCCTCGACGATCACCTTCGCGAACGAGGCCCGGGTGCCGTAGACGACGAAGTCGAACACCTCGAGCGTCTGCAGAGCGAGGTCGGCGATCTCGTCGCTGCGGGCCACCCAGCAGTGGAGCGAGTAACGGCCAGGGGTGAGCGGATTCTGGATCGTCCCCCTGAGCCGCACTCGCTGGCCGGCCTCGAGGCGCCTCGGGCCGCCGTCCGGCACCGCGAGCTCCGGCTCGTACTGAAAGATCGTGTCCCCGTCTGCGTCAACGACGGTGAGGTTGAATGCGGGGTCCGCCATGTCGACGCTGGCCTCGAGCAGGATGTTGATCCTGATCGGCTCGTCCTCGGCGAGGTTCTCGATCCGCCCGCCATCTTCATCCTCGAGCCAGGCGTCCACCACTCGAGCCTGGATGTCCGGAACGCCTCCCATTCCATGCTTGGCTGAGCCGGTCCGGTGGTCGCGGAAGTTGATGCGCAGATACTCGCGCCCCGCCTCATCGGGATCGCCCAGGTACTGCTGCTCCCCCTGCTCGAGCAGCATCGCCCGGTGGCAGTAGCGGTCCACCGAGGCCATGTCGTGCGTGACCAAGACGACGGTGCGGTCGCCGTCGCGCATCTCCGTGAAGACGTCCCCGCACTTCTGCTGGAACGCGGCGTCGCCCACCGCCAGGACCTCGTCGATCAACAGGATCTCGGTCTGGGACTGAAGCATCACCGAGAAGGCGAGCCGCACGAGCATCCCGGAGGAGTAGTTCTTCAGCTTCAGATCAACGAACTCCTCGAGCTCCGCGAAGTCGAGGACCTCGTCGAGGCGGCGCCGCCCTTCCAGCCGGGAGAGCCCCATCATCACGCCGTTGAGCTCGACGTTCTCGCGGGCGGTCAGATCGGGATTGAATCCGACGCCCAGCTCGATGAAGGGCGCAACGCGCCCCGCCATGCGGATCCTCCCAGCGTCGGCCCGGTAGATGCTGGCAAGCAGCTTCAGGAGGGTGCTCTTGCCGGAGCCGTTGCGCCCGACGATCCCGAAGAACTCCCCCTGGCGCACATCGAAGCTGACGTCGCGGAGCGCCTGCAGCTCACGGTAGGCGAGTCGGGTGAACGGGTGCACGGCCCGCTCCTTGAACGAGTCTATTCGATGGCTCGGGATCTGGAAGCGCTTGCTGACGCCGCTCACGTCGATCGCCAGCGGACTGCTCTCCAGCGCAAGCCGACGCTCACTGCGGCTGGGCGCGGCACGGCTGGTTGATGTCTCAGTGGCGCTCATTTCGTCTCATTCCCCCTCCGTTCCCTGACTCCCCGGCGTAGGCTAGATGAGTTGCTCACGCGCCCAGGGGTGAAGATAGGGTTGCCGCGTGGGCGAGGCGGCTGAACGAAGTCATTGGGCTGTAGTCGGCGAGGAGTTCGCTCGCATCCAGGCCTCGGGCCTCCCGGTTCGCCCGAACTACACGTGGTGCGTCCTGCACGCCGCCAGCGTCGCTTCCCGCACGGGAGTCCCGGAGATCTCTGTGCTCGAGTTCGGCGTGGCCGGCGGGAACGGGCTCGTCGCTCTCGAGGCGGTGGCCGCCGAGGCCGAGCGAGCGCTAGGCGTCGGTGTCCGGGTCTACGGCTTCGACACCGGGAAAGGACTCCCGCCGCCCCGCGACCACCGTGACGCTCCCTTCCTGATGGAAGGAGGCGACTTTCCCATGGACCCGGAAGCGCTAAGGTCGCGCCTCGAACGGGCCGAGTTGATCCTCGGCGACGTCGATCGCACCGTGCCTGACTTCCTGGAGTCCGGTCCGGCGCCGGTCGGCTTCATCTCCTTCGACCTCGACTACTACTCGTCCACCCGCGACGCCCTCCGCGTGTTCGACGGCGATGCGGCCGCTTTCCTGCCGCGGGTGCTCTGCTACTTCGACGACGTTCACTTCTACCCCTGGGGAGACTCGATCGGCGCCCGCCTCGCGATTCGGGAGTTCAACGAGGAGCGGCGGAACCGAAAGATCGACGCGCTGCACGGCATGCGCTTCATCTTCGGCCCCGAGCAGCGTGAGGAGCGCTGGCTCGAGGGGCTCTATCTCGCCCACCTCTTCGACCATCCCCGGTACGACCAGTTCGAGGGCACCCACCTGGTCCGCCGACTCGACCTCGCCTGATCCAGCTGCCGACCCGGCAGCCGTTGCTAGCCTCACGCCGACATGAGCCTCTTCTCGAGAACACGTCGCGGCGGGCCGCTGGCGGAGGCGGATCGCCTGGAGGCCGAGGGCGGCGCGATCGATGCCGTCGACGCGCTGGTGGGCGCAAACCGCGAGCAGCCGGACCCCGAGATCGAGCGTCGCCTCGTCGTGGCTAGGAACCGCGCCTTCGCGGAGCTCAAGCCCGGTCTGGCCGATCCGATCGAGCGCCGGCTCGCCGATGTGCCCGAGGGGATCGCCCCGGTCGACGACATGGGGATCCCCACCGTCTCCGCCAAAGACCTCAGCGCAGAGGCGATCGCCGACGGCGTCCTCCGCCGCGGCTGCCTGCTCGTCCGCGGACTGGTGAAGCCGGAGCGTGCGGAGCACCTCGTCGCCGGCATCGACCGCGTCTTCGAGGCCCGCGACGCTCACGACGCCGGGGCGCCGGTCGAGGAGACCACGCCATGGTTCCATCCCTTCGAGCCGGAGCCCGAGCACGCCACCACGGTCGTGGCTGGTCGGACATTCGTCAACACGGGCTCCGGCACCTGGATCGCCGACTCGCCGCGGCTTCTCTTCCAGCTCCTCGAAACGTTCGAGGACCTCGGTCTGAGGGAGAAGATCAGCGCCTATCTCGGCGAGCGGCCTGCCATCTCGCTCAACAAGGGGACCCTGCGGCGCCTTCCGCCCGAGGGCGGCACCGAGTGGTGGCACCAGGACGGCGCCTTTCTCGGTGAGGGCATCCGCTCGCTGAACATCTGGGTCGCGCTGACCCGATGCGGGCGCGACGCGCCGGGGATGGACGTCGTCGCGAAGCGGCTCGACGGCATCGTCGAGCCCGGCAATCGCGGCGCCGACTTCGACTGGTCCCTGAGCGACGAGGAGGTCCGCGAGCTCGCGGGCGACGCCATCGTGCGCCCGCTGTTCGAGCCCGGCGACGCCCTGCTGTTCGACCATCTCCTCCTCCATCGCACCGGCACCGACCGCGGTATGACCGAGACGCGATACGCCACCGAGACCTGGTTCTTCGCGCCCTCGGCGTATCCGGATCCGGGCGAGCAGGTCCCGCTCGTCTTCTGACCCGCTAGCCCCAGCGCGGCGGGCCGATATCCGGCAGGCTGACCGCGGGCGGGGCGGTGTCGCAGCGTCCGTTGTGTCGACCGAGCCGGGAACAGAGCCCGGCCCACGATCGCCAGAGAAGGCCGGATGCGGCGACCCACTCCAAGCCGCTCGTCTCGTCCCGTCCCAACAGGGTGCGAAGGGACCGAAGCGAAAGGCGAAGCGCGGTTGGCAGGGTCTCCGCCGTGAGGCGGCCAAGCGCCCTGCGCTCGGCATCCCCTTTCAGGGCGCCGCGATCGATCAGCGCCTGCCTGTACATGCGAAGTGGGAGATAGGCGTGGAAAAACCGTCCCCGCCACCTGACAGCAAGCGAGGGCGACAGGTCAGGCCTTCTGTCGTGACCTTCCGCGAAGGCGCCGAACCTGCCCTGGAGGACGGCCGCCTCGTGCTGCACGTAGTCGTAGAGGGGACGATCCACGCGGACGATCGGTCCGGCCGAGAGCGCGACCGCAGGCAGCCAGCGGTCGTGGAACGGCCAGCCGGGCACCCGCGGAAACGGCAGCGCGCGGCGAGCGACGTCGGCTCTGATCAGCAGCGAGGCTCCCGGGACGCTGTTGGCGACGAGCACCGAGAGGAGGCTCGTGGTGTTCGGCCGTCGCTTGGGCCAGACCGAGTGGGCCAGGACAGCGCCCTCGGTGTCGGTGAGCCGGGCGTCGCTGTAGGCGAGTGGCGCATCGCCGATCGCCCCTCTCAGCGTCGTGAGCTTGTCCGGGTACCAGATGTCGTCCTGATCGCACAGCGCCATGAACTCCGCCTCGCTCGGGGCGAGCCGCAGCGCCCGCTCGAAGTTGAGGTAGAAGCCGCGCCTCGACTCTGAGATCGAGAGGGCGAACCGTGGATCGTCGGCGACCTGGCGCTCGATCTCGGAGCGGCGCTCGGGACTCGAGTGATCGTCGCTGATCACGCAGATCCAATTCGAGTCGGTTTGCGCCCGCAGAGAATCGATCTGCTCGCGCAGCAAGCCCGGATCCGGATCGAAGCTCGCCAGGCAGATTGCGATCAGCCCTCCGGACGCACCTTCCGGAGCCGCGACGGGCGAGGGCGCCTCCTCTACCTCGATCTTCCCGAGCTCGGCTTCAGCGACGCCGCCGTCGCGGAACCTGACCACAACCTCGACTGGGAGCGCGCCGGGCGAGGCCGGCACGCCCGGATGCGCAGCCCAGAACCTCAGCGGTCGCCCTGGCCGTGGCAGCTCGTGAAAGTCACATTCGCGTGTCGCCCCGCCGACCACGAGCTCGACCTCCCCGATCGCGTGCTGTGAGCGCACCGTTCCGCAGACGAAGAACGGAGTGGGCTCGCCTGCCCAGACCGAGCCCGTGAGCGGGAGATCGAGGGTCGCCTCGAGGTCGGACGGGGGATTCAGGCGGGCGCACCTGGAGGCCACCGGCGCAAGCTAGCGGTGCTCGAACGTGGAGGATCTCCCGCTATGTTGGCGCCTCACCTCCTGGCAAAGCCCGCAACGGATGCCCGATACCGACCGAGACACCTAATCGATCCTCACCCGATGAACATCCCCAACTCATCGGCTGACGCCCCGTATCCCCCGTTCGAGCTTGCCGACCGCGTCTTTGGCATCGAGAACTGGACCAGCGATCCGATGCGCACCTATGCGGAGATGGGAGCCCAGACGCATCGTGCGATCACATCCCTACTGCCGGACGACTGGTCTTGGGAGGGCAAACGAGCTCTCGACTTCGGCTGCGGCGCCGGCCGCACCCTTCGCCATTTCTTGCCGGAGGCTGAGAGCGCCGAATTCTGGGGTGCCGACATCGACGGCGCGAGCACCGCCTGGATCGAGGCCAACCTTTCGCCGCCACTGAATGGCTGGCACGCGAATGCGATCCCGCCACTCGGGCTCGAGCACGGCACCTTCGACTTGATCTGGGCGGTCTCGGTGTTCACGCACCTGACCTACAACTCGACGCCCTGGCTGCTCGAGCTCCACAACCTCCTCAAGCCGGGCGGCTACCTGATCCCGACCTACATGGGCCGCTGGATCTGCGAGTTCTTCACCGGCGAGACCTGGGAGGAGGACCGCCATGGCCGCACGATGCTTCGCCATACCTGGCCGTGGGACAAGGGCGGTCCGGCGGTTCTGATCTCGGATTGGTGGATGCGGGAGCACTGGGGGCGCGCCTTCGAGATTGTCGACGTCGCGCCTCAGGTGCACAACATGAGCTGGCCGCTACTGCGCAAGCTCGACGTGGAGATCACCACCGCCGAGCTCGATGAGCCCGCCGACGACCCACGCGAGTACGCCGCCTTGCTAACCAACCTGCGACTGCTGCGACGGGAGATCGCGTTGATCGAGGAGAACCACCGACAAGAGACCGAGGCCATGGAGGCGCGGATCAGGTCGGAGTACGAGGGTTCGACGAGCTGGAGGATGACCGCCCCGATCAGGGCGGCGGCGCAGCGCCGAAGGGACCGCCGCGCCGGCCGTGGCGACGGGGACCGCGCTAGCGCTCCCTGATCAACTCCTCCAGCTGCTTGCGCCATGAGCTGCCGTTACTGCCGCGGCGAAGCCGTGAGAGCCGATCGCCGAGCTTGAACGCGCGAGAGGCGCCGAGCTGCTCCAGCATCTCGGTCTTGTGCTGATTGAGAGCCCGCAGCCTCTCGATCTCCCACTCGAGCTTCATCTTCTCCCGGTAGAAGCGAGCGAGGTTGTAGACGCGATGCTGCTCGAGGCGCTCGAGCCATGGAGCCTGGTCCCAGGGTTCGACCAGCGCGGTCATCTCGGCGGACCACGAAGCGGACGCTGGCCAGACGATCCCAAGGCCGTAGAACGCCGGGACGACGGCGACCGTCAGGTCCTCCCGCTCCGCGATGAAGTCGTCGAGCGCCGTGAGCACGCCGTTGCGCGGCCCGCCCTCTTCGGCCGCGACGTTCCTGTAGGGAAGTCCGCCCGGAGCCAAGCCGCTGACCCCGGGGAAGACGGGTCCGCTCTGTATCGGATGCCGCTCCTCCTTGGGGATCGCTTCCGGCGCGTAGTAGGCGTCGCGGCGCGCGTGCGGCCAGCGCACGTCATGGAGCAGCAGCAGGGGGAACTCGTCCCCTGTGAAGCGCCCGGCCAGCGCGCGCAGCTCACGGCTCACGGTGTAGTAGTTGTGATCGCCATCGATGACCACCGCATCCGTCCGGGGGATGTGGCCCAGGGCATCGAAGCTCGGCTCCTCGATCAGGGTCACGGAGCTGCGTTCCTCCGCGAGCTGCGTGAGCGCCGGCTGCGGGAAGGGGTCGACCGCCGTCACGCTGCCGTCGCGCGGCTCCACCCAGTCCACGAGATCGCGAGTCAGATCGCCGGCGTAGGCACCGATCTCAGTCACCGACCGGACACCGGCCACCTCGAGCACGGCGGCAAGCACCTCCTGGAGGTTCGCGAGCGAGTGCCCCCACTCGCCGGGGTCGTCTCCGCGCAAGCCGTTCGTCATCGGCTCAACAGGATGCCAGCCATTCGACGATCTGCTCGACCAGGGCGTCATCAAAGGCGGTGTCCCAGTCGCGGCTCCACTCGAGCTCCGCGGCGCCCCGCACCCGGGCCTCATGGTCGCTCGCTGCAGCGGCCGCCCGCTCGAGGCCGCCCGCCACCTCCTCCAGGGTCGGCTCGGGAGCGATCAGGTTGCCCGAGATCGCCTCCATCGCCTCCGCGGTCTTGTTCTCGAAGCTGTTCGTCACGGTAACCATTCCAGCTGACGCCATCTCGAGCGGTACCAGACTCGGGTGCGGGGTGAGCATTAGCGATAGCCCCACGTCGCAGTCGGCGAGCAGACGGGAATAGGACGCCTGATCGCGCCGGGTGAGGAGCTCGAGCTCGATTCCATCGGAGAGGCGGATCCGGTCCCACCCCTGAACGCTGCCGATTCCCTGGAAGGCCCAGCTCTCGTCGAACGCCCCTCTTGAGATCGCCGTGCTCAGGCCCATCAACCCGAGCTCGAACATGTTCCGAGTCGCGTGCGGTTCCGGGCGTGCGTAGAAGAGCAGCCGCCGTGTCCCCCGCCCCGCGAGCTCGTCCGCCGACGGAGGCGCCACGGGGGTGATCGCGTTCTGGAAGGACAGCGAGTTCGTCCGGCCGGCCTCCTCCCCCGCGGCGAAGGTGCCGTAGCCGTGCCGCGCGAAGAACTGGCGCAGCAGCTCGGTAGAGAAGAGCGAGTAGTGGGGAAAGCGGTAGCTCGCCATCGCGAGCGCCGCCCAGGACCCCATCGGGTGCGTGTAGGGCTCGTACTCCTGGATCAGGTAGACGAAGCGCTCCGAGCCGATCCGGGTGAGCGCGTCGTGCGCGACGTGGGCGGTCCACCAGGTCGTCGCGACGAAGGCGTCATCCGGACTGACCTCGAGCGGGGCGTCCTGATCGCGAGCGAAGGCGACCTCGACCCGGTCGAAGAGTCCCGCCAGCCCCTCATACGACTCCACCCGCTCGCGCCAGTCGAGCGGCAGGTGCGGCGTGGCATCGACCGCGACGAGCCGAGTTCGCTGCCCGTGCTCGGCGAGCCTCCGGGCCAGGTTGAACTTCGCGATGTAGCCCCCGAAGAGGTGCTTGAGCTCGATCGTCGGCACCATCACGTTGACCCGCCGGGGCGAGCGCTCCGAGATCGCGAGCTCGATCGGCTCGATGAAGCCCGCGAGCTTCCGGACGAAGGGGTGATCCGGCGCGGCCGCGGGACTGCTCGGGCCCTTGAGCGGCGGCAGGCTCGCGTCGTGCGGCACCTCCAACGGCTGGCCGGGCGGGGGCCGTCTGCGCCCGATGGAGAGGACGCGCTGGAGGTGGCGCCAGGCCACGCCCTGAAGGAGGATGTGCTCCGCCCCGCCGGTCTCGCGACGCCCTAGGCGGGCACGCGACGGCCTCGCCGCGAGCCAGAGCATCGCCCCGGGCGAGCGCTCGCTTCGGATCACGCGCCCGAGCCCTCGCCGCTCGCCGGCGTCCATTCGATCGCCGCAGCGCAACAGGAGGACCTGGGCCAGCAGCTCGAGCCGGCGCAGGGCATAGAAGTAGGCCGCACGGGAACCGAGCGCGGCCTCACCGGCCGAGCCTCGGAGCAGGCGACGGAGGCGCTGGCCGATGCCGGTGGCCGGCCCCGCGGTGGCGGCCGCGTGGCCGAGGGCGGCCGCTCCGTGCTGCACGTAGTCGTAGAGCGGACGGTCGATGTAGGCGATGCGGCCGCTCGCCAGTGCGACCAGGCCGAGCCAGTGGTCGTGGTACTGCTCGCCGGGCGGCTGCGCGAAGGGCAGCGCCAGATCGAGAAGGTCCCGCCGGAAGAGCGAGGCCGCGCCCGTGACCGTATTCGTGATCAGCAGCGAGACGAGGTCCTCGTAATTGTTGGCCCGCTCGCCCCAGTAGCTCTGGGCGACCACGTTGCCCTCGGCGTCCACGATCCGCTGGTCGCTATAGACGAGATTGGCGTCGCCGATCGACGCGGCGAGGGTCTCGAGCTTCTCCGGGTACCAGCGGTCGTCCTGGTCGGCGAGCGCGACGTGCTCGACCTCGCGCGGGATCAGCTCGAGAGCTCGTTCGAAGTTGCCATAGAAGCCGCGCCGCCGGTCCGAGCGGACCAGGACGAACCGCTCGTCGCCCTCGACGACCTCACGCATCCGTTCGTGGGTACTCGGCATAGAGACGTCGTCGCTGATCAGGCAGACCCAGTCATCGCGGGTCTGGGCCGTGATCGAATCGATCTGGCGGCGGAAGAGTTCGGGATCCGGCTCGTAGGTCGCCATGGCGATCGCAATCCGGGCTCCGTTCTCACGGGCGATCGCGGCCGCATCCGGGTCGGGCTCCGGCGGGGGCACCGCCTCGATAGCGCCGAGCGGGACCTCGACCGTCGCGCCGCCGGAGAGGCCGACCCGGAGCATCAGGGGAAGTTCGCCCGCCTGCGGCATCGCCACGGGGACCGTTGCCCAGAAGCCGCTGCTGTAGCTGTGGGCCTTGGGATCGTCGTTTTCGGCGTCGACGGGCTCGCGCCCCGACTCGGCCTCGAAGGGATGCAGGGTGCGGTGAACGTCGGCGCGGCGCATCCCGGACTCGGCGCGGACCGCCGTGCCGCCCGCGAGCATTTCGATGCGCCTCACCCGGCGGACGCGGTGAAAGCAGGATCCGTAGACGAACAGCGCCGTCTTGGACCCCGGAGGCAGACTCGCCGGCAACGGCGTCTCGACGCGAACTTCGAGATCCGGATCGGGACCCCAGAGGTTCCGGTCCGATGCAGTCACGCCCACCGATCGAATCATATGGCGAGGAGGGACACGCACTTGCGCGCGGACCTCCCCATAGCCTGTCGGCGATGGCAGCAGGCGGATTGAGGCGGATCGCCTCGGCGGCGCGCGCGCGAGCTCGCAGGGCGCGCGGTGCGGGCGTGGAGACCACCGACGAGGGTGGCATTCATCGCACGATGCACCGCGACGGGCCCTTCGACCCATGGCTCTCGCTCTTCGACGAGCGCCTGCGCGAGCTCGACCGTGCCTGCGAACAGGAGGGGGTCGGGGCGCTGCCTCGGTTCCGGGAGCTCGACGACGACCTCTGGACCGTCCTCCTCACGCGCAGCTACGAGCGCTACCCGGCCATCAGAGACGTCCTGCCGCTCCTGCCCTCGCCCGATCTCCAGCTTCGCTGGAACGGCGCCGTCGGCCTGGAGCTGCTCACGCAAGCCAAGGTCTTCTACCGCCGGGCCCGGGCCGGGCTTGCGCGCCACGGCCACCGGCGCCTCAATGAGGCCGCGGTGCTGGACTTCGGCTGCGGCTGGGGACGCTTGACGCGGTTCTTCATCCGGGATACCGCTCAGGGCTCTCTGTTCGGCTGCGATCCGGTGGAGTCCATCCTCGACGTCTGCCGCGAGAGCCGCATCCCGGCGGAGTTCGCCCTCTGCGACGCGCGCCCCGAGAGCTTGCCGTTCGAGCGGCGTTTCGACCTGACCCTCGCCTTCTCCGTGTTCACCCACCTCTCCGAGCCCGCCCACGCGGCGTGCGTGCGCGCAATTCACGGCACTCTTGCTCCGGGGGGCCTCCTCCTCGCGACGATTCGCTCCCCGGGCTATCTGACGGGCCACGAGCTCGGCCCGGACCTGCTTCGGGGGTTGGACGAGGACCCGCTGATCGCCTTCGAGCGACCGCAATACCTGTTCGCTCCCCATCCGGCCGAGCCCGGTCACCCCCAGTTCCAGGGCGGGGAGATGGACTATGGGGAGACGGTGATCAGCCTGCCCTACATCCGCGAGCACTGGTCGGAGTGGTTCGACCTGCTGGACGTCGCGCTGCTCACAGAGGACATGCATCAGGTCGCGCTGATGCTGCGCCGCCGGCCCTGATTCAGCTGGCGTTGCGGCGCGCGCGCTGCCTCGCCGCCCGCAATGGCTGGGTGACGCGCCAGCTCAGAGAGTCCTCGAACTCGGCCCGCATTCGCTCGTAGCGCTCCTCTCCCTCCGTCAAGGCCATCTCGAGCTCGCGCTGCACCTGCCGCAGATTGTGACGCAGGGCCTCCATCTCGCGGGGGTCGTCACCGGGCCGCGCGAGATCTTCGGCCGTCACCGCTACGTCTCGCTTGCGCAACAGCGGCCAGTTCAGCTTCTGGACGTCGTGTTCGATCTCGAGCACCTCGAACGCCCGGCCCCAGTGCTCGCGGAGCCACCAATCCGAGATCAGGACCATCGGGCCGCCTTCGTCCCAGCCCTGGAAGTGGCGAAGGACGTTCATCCCGATCCGGTCCTCGTCCCACTCTTCCCCCGCGAGAAGCTCCGAGTGCTGCTCCCCCATATAGGTGGCGATCAGCAGGCCGCCGGGCCTGAGTATCCGGTGCATCTCCGCGAGCCAGGGCAGCGCGTTGTCGGTCAGATGCGTCCAGACTGAGATCGCCCAGATCAGGTCGAAGGAGTTGTCCTCGAAGGGAAGCGGCGGGTCCGTCTCGGAGAGGTGCGCGTGCATCGGCGGGCAGAGCTCGCGCTCGACGTTGCTGAGGGCGGGCTCGTAGACATCGACTCCCCAGATCTCCGCCAACTCCGCCTCCTCCTTGAAGTGGACGAGCGTGCGGCCCGCGCCGCAGCCGAAGTCCATCACCCGCTTTCCCGCCCAGTCGAAGTCGTCGGGGATGAGCCGGAGCAGGATGTCGCGGGTCTCCGGCCCCCCCTCGAAGAACCCCGGGGCGAAGGTCCGGAACCAATCGGTGTCGAGCCTGAGGGCCAAGGCGGCTGCGAGGGTAGCGGCCGGCGCGAAGCGCGGCCCAGCGCCGCTGGCATACTCAGCCTTAGTGGAACCCGTCGCGGGCCTCGACATTCCCCCGCCCGCGGAGCTCGCGGAAGGCAAGGGAAACGCCTTCCCGATGGCGGGCTGGTGCTATCAGCCGGCCGGGCGGATCCGCGCCCTCGAGATCTCCGTGGGCGGGGCGATCACCAGCGTCCCCCGCTACGGCCTCCCCCGGATCGACGTGTACGAGGCGGCCGCGGAGGGCGCTCGCGGCAGGGACGCGTTTCACAGCGGATTCGTCGCCATCCCGCGGATGCCCGTCGTCTCGGAGCCGCGCGATCTCGAGGTCGAGGCGTTGATGAGCCTCCAGGGCGGCCGCCAGGAGACCGTCCGGCTCGCGAGCCTCAGGGCGCTGCCAGGCCTCCCGCTGCCGCGTGAGGCGGCTCGCGCGCGGTTTCCTGCCTTGCCGGGGCCGCGAGTCGCGATCTGCATGGCGACCTTCAATCCGCCCCAGGACCTGCTTCGCCGGCAGCTCGACTCGATCCGCGAGCAGTCGCACGGGAATTGGGTCTGCCTGATCAGCGATGAGTCAACTGACGAGGCGGCCTTCGAGCAGCTACGCGCCGAGGTTGAGGGCGATGAGCGCTTCGTTCTCTCCCGCAACGACCGACACCTCGGCTTCTACCGGAACTTCGAGCGGGCTATGTCGATGACACCGAAGGAGGCGGACTTCGTCGCCCTCTGCGACCAGGACGACAGCTGGCACCCCCACAAGCTCGAGCGCCTGTTGGAGGCGATCGGCGACGCTCTGCTCGTCTACAGCGACGCGCGTCTCGTCAGTCCGCAAGGTGAGCTGGTCAGTGAGTCCTACTGGATCAACCGACGCAACAACTTCACGAACTACGCGTCCCTCGTGATGGCCAACTCCGTGACCGGGGCGGCTTCCCTCTTTCGCCGCGAGCTGCTCGACGACGCTCTCCCGCTTCCTCCGTATCACTACAAGGCGTTTCACGACCACTGGCTCGCGGCCGTCGCCCTCAGCCTCGGCAGAATCGCCTACGTCGATGAGCCCCTCTACGACTACGTGCAGCACGGCGATGCCGTCATCGGGCACTCGCGGGCGAACCGGAGACCGCGGCGCGCCCGCGTACACCTGATCGAGCGGCTGGGCAAGCCGGGCAAGGGCTCCCGGATCGCCTACTACTACAACTGGCAGCAGCAGCGACTGATGGCCGAGGTGCTCAAGCTCAGATGCTGGGACCGCATGCCCGGATCGAAGCGCCGCACACTGGCCCGGCTGCTCAAAGCAGACGATGGGATCACCGGAGTGATCTGGCTGCTCGGCCGGAGAACGCGTCGTCTATGGGGACACGATGAGACCCTCGATCGTGAGCTGCTCTACGCGTACGCGCTCGGGCGCCGCCGGGCCGTGTCCGCCTGGACTCTCGCTCGACGCAGTCCAAACCGCTTCCTCCCTCGGGATCAGAGCGTTCCCGACCCCCCGGGCGAATGAGCGGGCGCTCGGCCGGCCTCGACGTCGTGATCGTCGCCTACCGCAGCCGTGAGCTCTTGCGGCGCTGCCTCGACTCGCTGCGGGCATTTCCCCCGTCAGTACCGATCAGGGTGGTGGTGGTGGACAACGCGTCGGAGGATGGCTCCGCCGAACTGGTTCGGGCCGATTACCCCGAGGTCGAGTTGATCGCCTCGCCGGAGAACCTCGGTTTCGCCGCCGCGACCAACCTCGGGGCGCGCCTGGGCGACGCGCCGTATCTGCTCGCGCTCAACCCCGACGCGGCCGTCACCGACGGTGCTCTCGAGGCTGTGTCGGCCGTCCTCGATCGGCACCCAGAGATCGCCGTGGTCGGGCCGCGACTGGTCCGCCAGGATGGCTCCCTCGACCACGCTGCCAAGCGGTCGTTTCCCACCCCCCTGAGTGCCGTTGGGCACTTCACCGGCGTCGGTCGCCGGCGCGGGGCCCGCGGGCGGCTCGCCGCCTATCGCGCCCCCGAGGTGGAGTCCGGCCCTGTGGACGCTGTGAACGGCGCCTTCATGCTGATGCGACGCGAGGCCTTCGAGCAGGCGGGTGGCTTCGACGAGGGCTACTGGATGTACATGGAGGACCTCGACCTCTCCTACCGCCTCGCGCAGGCGGGGTGGCTGAGCTGGTACGAGCCGGCCGCTACGGTCCTGCACGCCAAGGGCGGGACCACCGGCGGTGAGCGATCCCCGCGACTCACCTGGCACTTTCATCGCGGGATGTACCGCTTCTACCGTCGGCACTACGCGCCGCACGGATCGCAGGCCCTCAACGTCCTCGTCTATCTGGGCATCGCGGTAAAGCTGGCGAGCGCGGTCGCTCAGTCGCTCCTGCGGCGCAGCCGCGCGCGCCTGCGCCAGCGCCGCCGCACCATGCTCGATAGCGAGGGCGGATCGGCGAGCACGCCCGGCCGCGGATAGGGCTCAGAGCGGTGACCCGCTCGGAGCCCCCTAATCCTCCCGCGGAACGGGGCGATGTTTCGATCCATCGCCGCTTGCAAGGTGCTTTGGCCCAGCTCGCGAATCAGCACCGCGGGCAGCCGCCGCGCGGAGAGAACGCTCCACTTGCGGAGCAGATAGCCGCGCCCGTAACCGGCCAGGTAGTTCTTCCCCGCCGACCCGGGGCCGAGGGTCGCCGAATGCCGGTGCGTACCCCGGGCGCCCCTGGCGAGGCGGCATCTTCCGCCCGCGCGCCGAAGTCGTAGGACCAGGTCGACGTCCTCCAGGTAAGCGAAGAGCGCCTCGTCGAACCCGCCGACCTCCAGGAAGGCTTCCCTCCAGAAGGCGGCCGCAGCGCCCGACGGGCCGACGGGGTCGCGGACCGGCCCGTCGAGGACCTCGACCGGCTCGCCATTGAGGTAGTCGTAAGCGAGAAGGGTCCTGTCGATCTCGACCCCGGCGGTCTCGATCAGCTCCGGCGCCCCCGCATCCCGCATCACCCCCGCGGCCATGACGACCCCTGCGCCCGGGTCAAGTACGCCCGCAATCCGCCCCACGAAGCCCGGGTCGATGACGCAGTCGTCGTTGAGCAGCACGAGGACGTCCCCCCGAGCGCGGCGCGCGGCCAGATTGATTGGTCGCGAGTAGCCCAGGTTCTCGCGGAGCCGCATCAGCGATCCGCCCTCCAGCTCCGACACGGCGGCGTCCAGCTCGGCCGCGCCGGTGCCGTTATCGATCACGATCGTCTCGAAGTCGCCGCCGACCTCGCGCAGCGAGTCGAGCAGCCGCACGACGAGTGACGGCGTCATCGTCGGGACGATCACGGTGGCGGTCGTGCTCACGTCGAGTGGGAGACTGACGAATCGAGGCTAATCTGCCTCCGTGCGTGAGGGAAATCCTGGCCGCCTAAGGGCGGCGCGGTGACCGAAACCAGGACGGTGGTGGGCGACGTCGATGCGCAGGATGCGCGCGGCACGCCGGCGCTCGCGGGCACGGACGAGGCCCGCGAATGGCGAAATCCGTCAACCCTCTGCCTTGCCGGCCTGATCGCCGCCGCCGGGGCGATCCTACTCGCCTTCCAATCAGGCGTCACGTTCTTCGGGGACGAGTGGACGTTTCTCCTGGACCGACGCGGCTGGAGCGCCGGGGACTTCCTCGACCCGCACAACGATCACATCGCCATCGCGCCGGTCCTCATCTACAAGCTCCTCCTGGCTGGTTTCGGGATGGACTCCGCGCTCCCTTTCCAAATCGCCGGAAACCTCGTCTTCCTGGTCAGCGTCGGCCTCCTCTTCGTCTACCTGCGCCGGCGGGTCGGCGATTGGGCCGCCCTCTTCGGGAGCACCCTAATCCTCTTCCTCGGCGCCGGGTGGATCGACCTGCTCTGGCCCTTCCAGATCGGCTTCTCCGGCTCGATGGCGGCGGGCCTGGGGGCGCTGCTCGCTCTGGACCGTGACGATCGCAGGGGAGACGACATCGCATGCGCGCTGCTCATCGCCTCGCTCTCCTTCTCGGAGCTCGGAGTGCCGTTCGTAGCGGGCGCCCTGGTAAGCATCATGCTGAGCCGGCGGGCACCGAAGGCTCGTTCCTACGTGGTGGTCGTCCCGCTCGTCCTGTACGGGCTTTGGTGGCTCGGATGGGGACACACCGCTGAGCGCAGCTTCTTGCTGCACGACGTCCTCGTTTCGCCGAAGTGGGTCTTCGATGCCACCTCCCAGGCCGCGGCGTCTCTGGTCGGCCTCGCGACTCCCCTCTCCGGCAACGGCTCCGACCCGGTCGGCCTCAATTGGGGGCACATCCTCCTCGTGATCGGGATCGGCCTGGGGGCCTGGCGGCTTATCCGGCTCGGCAGGATCCCGGGACCCGTCTGGGTGGCGCTTGCAGTCGGCGGCTCGTTTTGGTTCCTAACGGCGTTCAACGCCAACGCGCTCCCGATCTTCCGTCCCCCCACGAGTGCCCGCTACCAGTATCCCGGCGCCGTATTCCTCCTGCTGATCGCCGCCGAGCTCCTCCGCGGGGTCCGCATCGAACCGCGCGCCCTTGCCGCCGGGGCAGCGGTAACGGCAGCGGCGGCGCTGAGCGGCCTCTGGTTCTTCCATCTCGGATCCTCGAACATCTTGAGACCCGCGAGCGAGGCGTTGCGAGCCCAGTTGGCCGCGTTCGAAATTGGACGCGACCGCGTGGATCCTGGGTTCGCGATGTTCTCACTCCCGCCCATCCAGGCTGGCAGCTATCTATCAGCCGCTGACGCCGACGGCTCGCCGGCCTACAGCGAATCCGAGCTTGCCTCGAGCCCTGAGTCGGCGCGCAGGTTCTCGGACGACCTTCTGGTCAAGAGCCTGCGTGTCCAACTCGTTCGCGAACCAGCTTCGCGATCGCCAGCAACGGGCCAGAACGGGACGAGCTGCGAGACCGTGTCGGTGACGGCCACCGGAGAGCCGGGGCTCGCCGTTGGCCCCGGCGAGGTCACGTTGAGGCCGCGGGCCGGAGCAAATGCGGAGGTGCGGATCGCTCGCTTTGCCGACGGATTGCCCATCAGCCTTGGGCCCCTCGGACCAGGTGGCGGTTCTCTGGCGCTTCCTCCCGATCGCTCTGTCCGGCCGTGGCGCGTTGGGATCGCCGGGAACGGCCAGGTAAGGGTTTGCGAGCGGCGCGCCGCGCCCGTATCCACCGATCAGGGGTGATGCGAGTGCCTGCCAAGTCGGGTCCCGTCGGGCCGCCCGCTATCGGGCAACCCGAGGATGCCCAGACCGTGCCAGCCTTCCGAGACGGTCCGCGCCGTCAGTTTCGGTCGGGTGCCCTGCTCGCGTCGGCGGGGCTGGTCGTCTCGTTCGCCGCCCTTGGGCTGAACAGCATCTCGGTCTCGAGGATCGAGGGGGCGGATGGCGCAGGACTGATCGCGTTGTCCACCCAGTTCATCTTGCTCGCAACCTTCGTGGCGGGCGCTGGATTGCGCACGACCGTGGCGTACCGAGTCGGGGCTGGGCTGTGGTCGCCGAGGAGCGCGATACTGTGCGCGCTCGTCGCGTCAATCGGTTTGGGAACTCTCGGCGCAGCCCTTGGTCTGGGCGCCTATGCACTGCTGCGCGACAGCGCGATGAGCGACTTCAGCGCCGGCATGGCCGCCTCGCTGATGGCGGCGCTGCCCTTTGCTCTCTCCTGGTGGATCCTTCCGGCGGTGCCGTTAGCGCTGGAACGCTTCGAAGAGTACGCCCTCCTCACGATCACCGCCCCGGTGTCCGTGCTCCTCCTTTGTCCGTTGCTCGCATTGCTCGCCGGGAAGGCGGGCGCCGTGGTCGGGTTCGCAGGCGGCTGGCTCATCGGCGGTGTCATCGTCACCGTATGGGCCAGTCGCTACGCGTCGAAGCCGGAGGCCGGGATCGGGCCGTCTCTGGGTCTGCGCGAAGCGGGCGGTTTCGGGCTGCGGGCATGGGTCAACGACCTGTTCCAGTTCGTGAACCTCCGCCCGGATCTGTTCGTCCTGAGCGCCTACTACGGCGTGGCCGACACCGGCGTGTACGCGGTCACGGTCTCGATCACCTCACTGGTCTGGATCGTCTCGCAACCGCTCGCTTCCGTCATCCTGCCCCGCACCGCGAGCGTCGCCGCCGCCACAGCGACGCCGGACCTGCTTTCGGAGGTCTCCACCTCCTCACAGGCGTCCGCAGTGCGACACGCGGTGCTTGTATCGGCGGTTGCTGCCCTAGCAGTCCTTCCCGTGCTGGCTGTTGCTCCCCTCATCTGGGGGCCGGGCTTCGATCGCGTCCTTGGACTTGGGCTGGTGATGATCCCGGGCGTGTTCCTGCTCGGAGTGGGCAGGGTGATGGTGGCCGCCTTCACGGGGGGCGGAGCGGCCGGCCAAGCACTGCTGGTCGGCTTGGTCAGCTTCCCGCTCACCCTGCTCGCCTTCCTGCTGGTGATCCCGGACCACGGCGCGAGCGGCGCGGCGATCGTCTCCTGCTGCTCCTACACAGTCGCCTCCCTCCTGAGCGCCTTGCTGTTCTTCCGATCCACGCACGCTTCGCCGGCTGCCTCCCTCCTGCCGGTACGGGCCGATCTTGCGGACTACGCGGCGCTCGCCCGGCGCGCCCGGGCCGGCTGCGGTCGGGTCATCGCCAGGCCAAGGTAAGCGGCGCAGCTGCCGCTCAACGCGGACCTGCGATTCTGAGCGCGTTCGCTATTCGCGCCTCGTCGGAGAGGATCCATTCGTGGATATCGTGCAGGACCCGGTCAGGAACGCGCCGGGGGCGCCATTCGCCGTGTGCAAACAGCGATGTGCAGTCAGATAGGTAGACAGGCACATCGCCCGGTCTTGGCTCGACCACCGGGTCTATCGGCACCTCGTTCCCGGTGATGCGCCGGCAGGCCAGCGTCGTCTCGAGCAGCGAGAGGCTGTGATCGCGGCCTCCGCCGACGTTGAACGTGAACCCGTCCCACTGGTCGGGTTCGAGCAGCTGCAGCTCGATCAGATCGACGAGGTCGTCTATGTGGAGTACGTCTCTAACCTGCTTCCCGGTGCCCCCGTAGCCGATGTAGCTGAGGGCAAGCCCGAAGTGGTGACTGAGCATCCAGTGGGTGAAGACCCCTTGGTCCACCTTTCCCATCTGCCACGGACCGGCGATCACCCCGCATCGGTCGATGACGGCTCGCAGTCCGAAAGCAGCCCGATACTCCTCGATCAGGAGCTCCGCAGCGAGCTTGGTGGTCCCGTAGAGAGTCCGAGCGCCCGAGAGTGGGAACTCTTCGGAGATCCCGGCCGCCGAGGACCCCGGCACTCGCTGCCGACCGGAGAGCTCGAACCGGGTCTCGCCCTGCTCGTAGTCCAGCGCATTCAGCGGTCCCACGGGGTAGACCCGGCTTGTAGAGATGAACACCACGTAGGCGTTGCGGAGGCGCGCCAGCTCGAGGCAGTTGTACGCGCCGGTCAGGTTGGTGTGGTAGACGAAGGCGGTATCTCCTTCGATCCCGCTCATCGCAGAGGGCTCCGCGGAACACTCGACGAGCGCCGTGATTGGGCCGACCGCCTCGAGTTGCTCGGGCTGCCGGACGTCGCCCCGGATGAATCTGACGCCCGCCTCCTCCAGGCGCGGAACGTTGAGTTCAGATCCCTTCCGATGGAGGCTGTCGAAGGCGACCATCTCCCACCCGGGGTGGCGGTGGGCCAGCGATACCGCGAGATTGGAGCCGACGAACCCGGCGCCGCCGGTGACGAGGATCATCCCGACGACTCATACCAGAGCGGTAGGGTGAGCCGGAGTGGGAACGGCGATCGTCACCGGGTCCGGCGGGCTGGTTGGCTCCGAGTCGGTTCGGCACCTCGTCGAGGCCGGATGGGACGTAATCGGACTCGAGAACGACATGCGAGCCCAGTTCTTCGGGCCAGACGCCTCCACCGCGAGAACCACCGAGGAACTCGTGTCCGCGTATCCCGGGTACCGCAGCCTTGAGGTGGATGTGCGCGACAACGACGGCGTGGAGCGGGTCTTTGCCCAGCACTCGAAGCGCCTCGAGTTGGTCATTCACGCCGCTGCGCAGCCGTCGCACGACTGGGCGGCTCGAGATCCGCAGACCGACTTCGGAATCAACGCCAACGGAACGCTGAACCTGCTCGAGGCGGCGCGGCGACATTCTCCCGACGCCACCTTCATCCTTATTTCCACCAACAAGGTGTACGGGGATCTCCCGAACGAGCTGCCGCTCGAGGAGCTCGAGACGAGGCTCGAGCTTCCCGTCGGCCACCGCTACTTCGACGGCATCGACACATCGATGTCTCTTGATCGGTCGACGCATTCGCTCTTCGGTGTCTCGAAGACCGCTGCTGATCTCCTGACGCAGGAGTACGGCCGATACTTTGGCATGCCCACCGTTGCGCTCAGATGTGGATGCATCACGGGCCCATCGCACGCGGGGGCAAAGCTGCATGGGTTTCTCGCCTACCTGATGAAGTGCACGGTCACCGGCGAGCAGTACACGGTGTTCGGCTATGGGGCCAAGCAGGTGCGCGACAACATCCACAGCGCCGATCTGGTCGCCGCTTGCATGGCCTACCACCGCGACCCCCACCCGGCGGCGGTCTACAACATGGGCGGCGGCCGATATTCCAACTGTTCGATGCTCGAGGCGATCCAGGCTTGTGAGCGAATCGCTGGCCGCGAGCTCCGATGGCACCTCGCCGATCAGCCGCGAACCGGCGATCACCGCTGGTGGATCAGCGACCTGGCGGAGTTCACCGCCGACTATCCAGCCTGGCGCATCAGCTACGACGTCGGGGCGATCCTGCGAGAGATCCACGATGCAAACGTGGCGAGGTGGAGCGCGGTGTCCGCATGAAGCTCTCGGTGGTAATCCCCGCCCGCAACGAGGCCCGCGCGATCGCCGACACGCTCAACGAGGTGGTCCGGGCCCTCGAGGGCGGCGGGATCGACTACGAGATTCTCGTCATCGACGACTCGAGTACGGACGGGACGGGCGCGGCGGTCCGCGAGCTCGCCAAGGCGAACGAGCGGGTGCGCTGCTACCGCTCCCACTACAGCCAGGGTTTTGGACTTGCTGTGCGCGCGGGCCTGGAGCGCTTCGAGGGGGATGCGGTCGCCATCCTGATGGCCGACGGGTCAGAAGACCCCGACGACCTCGTTCGCTACCACCGGCTGCTCGAGGACGGCTACGACTGTGCGTTTGGATCGCGTTTCGTCCACGGCGCGGAGGTCACCGGATATCCGCGGTTCAAGCTGGTCCTGAACCGGATCGTCAACTGGGGCATCCGCTTCCTGTTTCGCCACGGATACAACGACACCACCAACGCCTTCAAGGCCTACCGGCGGACTGTGATCGAGACGACCCGACCCCTGCTCTCGAACCACTTCAATCTCACCGTCGAGCTGCCGCTGAAGGCAGTGGTCAGGGGGCACAGCTATGGAATCGTTCCGGTCGCTTGGCGGGGCCGGACCACAGGGACCTCCAAGCTCGCCCTCCAGGAGATGGGCAGCCGCTACCTCTTCATCGTGCTGTACGTCTTCCTCGAGCACCACTTGAGCCGCGGCGACTACAGACGGCCCGACTTCGATGAGGACGCACACCGAGGAGAGCGGCGGAGGACGCACCTGGCCGCGCGCTTGAGGCCAACTCATTCGGCGACTACCTCGACGGGCGCTCGGAAACGCCGCGGCCAGGACTAACCAACTTGGCGATTTAGTCCGGATCGGGCAGGGCTCAGAAAGCCCCCGTGCCCCGAACGACGCTCACCGGTGTCAGCGCCAGGATCCGCAGGTCTCGGCCGATCGAGAGGTTCTCTACATAGTCGAGCTCGACCGCGAGCCGCTCCTCGAAGGTGAGCTCACCCCGCCCGTGGATCTGCATCGGACCCGTCAGACCCGGCTTCACGGCAAGCCTGAAGCGATGCTCCGGGCTGTAGCGTTCGACGAGCTCGAGCTGCTCGGGCCGCGGCCCGACCAGGCTCATATCACCCCGGAGCAGGTTCCAGATCTGCGGCAACTCGTCAAGGCTGAGCCGCCTGAGCACCCGCCCGACACGGGTCACACGCGAATCCCGCCGGAATTTGAACATCGGCTCGGGGAGCTCGTCGAGCAGGTCCTCGAGCGACCGCTCGGCACCCACGTACATCGTCCTGAACTTGAAGACGCTGAATGGCTTGCCGTTGAGGCCAGCGCGGCGCTGGACGAATAACGGCGGCCCACGGTCCTCCAGCCAGATCGCCAGGGCGATCAGCGGGAAAAGCAAGGCCGAGACGACGGCGAGTGGAATCCCGACGATCAAATCGAGCATCCGCTTCAGCATCGCCGTGGAGCGTGAGACGTCCGAGGTGACGTATTCGAAGACCGGTAGCTCCGCGAGCCGCGAGATTAGGTGCGGGGTCGCCTTTCCCCGCAGGGGGGATACGAGGCTCAGCTTCGCCTCATGGGTATGGCAGAGGTCGGAGATCGCGGCGATCTCCCGCGCATCGATTCGCTCGTGGGCGAGCACGACCCTGTCGATGCCGCGCCCGTAGTCTCCCGGCTCGATCGCCTCCATGTGGAGGTCGTTGAACAGAGCGAGCTTGCGGCGCAGCGCATGGGCGAGTCCTCCCCTGCCGACGACCATCGCCCTCTCCCGGGGGGTTGAGGCCCGCCAGAGGGCGCGGGCTGCAACTCGCAGGAACAGATCCGAGGCCGCGGCGATCAGCGCGATCGCCGCCAGTTCGCCAAGGTCCGGCGCGGCGGCGGGGGTGAGCTCGACGAGCAGCGCGACGACCGCCGCACCGATCACGGCCCAGGCCATGATCACCGGTGCCTCGTCGACGGTCAGGTGTCGGACCGCCCGATGGTCGGCGTCGTAGAGGCCCGCCAGCTTGGCGACCAGCACCCAGACCGGCAGGAACGCCAGGGCCCAGATCGCTCGCTCGGGCGGCAGAACGACGGCCAGGGCGAGGGCCACCGAGCAGCAGTCCGTGAGGGCCAGCAGCCGCCTTCGACGGGCGTCTCGCCACCACCGCGGCCCGGGCGACGACCCCTCCGCCGCTTCAAGCGCCCGGCGAATGACCTCGGGGTCGACCTCCTCCGGGGCAGCGGTGCTCGGCCCGGTGGGAGGCGCGTCCGTCTCGGTTGTGCTCTTTTCGTGGCTCATCCGCGGACGTAGCTCAGGCCGCCGAATTTCGGGCTCAAGGCTGCAGAGCGCTCCAGCGCGGCGATGGTTGCCTGCGTGTCTCCGCGCTGGGACTGGAGGCTAACTTCAATCAGGGGCAGCCGCCAGTCATCGGAATCACGGCTCTCCGCCTCCTTCAGCAGGCGGAGGGCCTGATCGAGGTTCCCGGAATCCTGCTCCAGGAGCGCGAGCTGGATCAACGGCTCAGCCGACCACGGGGTGACGGTGCGGGCCTGCTCGGCCCTGTGGATTGCCTCGGCGATCCGGCCGTCCGCCGCTGCGCTCCTGCTCCGGTCGAGCTCGATCTGGGTGAGCACCACCAGCCCGCCGGCGACCATCACGACCCACGCCGCGGCGACTGTGGCGATCCCGAGCAGGTAGCCGTCTCGCAGGGGACGAGATCGCGCCGAGGCGAGGAGGAGCGCCGCGCAGACCACGACGGGCCCGAACACCGCGGGGATCTCCCAGGTCCAGTCCACCGCCGCTCCGACCGCCCCCGTAGCGACCACCGCCAGCAGCACGCCCACGTCACCCGTGAGCCCGGCTCGCAGGCGGCGAACCGCTGCGATCGCGACCGCGGCCAGGAAGCCGCAGAACAGCAGAAGCCCCGGGACGCCGAGCTCGGAGGCCTGCTGCAGGGGCAGGGAGTGCGGGTTCCGCGCGAAGATCGCGACCGTGGCGTGGCGAGCCCACCAATCCTCGAAGCCTCCGGCTCCCACTCCAATGAGGGGATTGGACTCGAAGGCATCGATGGCCTCGCCCCACCACTGCCAGCGTCCATTGGAGCTCAGCTCCACCGCGCTGACGGCGATGCCGGCACGGGCGGGCGGAGGGTTCTCGAACTCGTTCAGGCGCTTACCCGGATCGGCCGCCACAAGCCCGGCCACGAGCCCGGCAACTAGGACCGCACCGAGGATCACGGCGAGGCGCCTGGAGACGCGCAGGCTCGGGCGGTACCGATCGGACCACCAGGCGAGCGCGCCGGTCGCGGCCGCGACTGGGACCGCCACCGCTGACATCAGATCGCCGTCGGCGCGCATCGCGGGATCCCCCCCACCCGACGTGAGGTCGCCGAGCTGTCTGGCCACGACGATCACCGCCGCCGCTCCTAGGGCGCCGACGATTACGGCGACGAGCTGCCGGGGGCGATCGGGCGATGCGGCGATCAGGATGCAGAGACCGGCGAAGAGGGCGATCCCGGCGCCCCGCGAGCTCGTCAGCCAGACGCCCAACAGGGCGAGCGGAAAGACGGCGATCGCCGCGGAGCGCAGCGCCCGGCTCGGCCCCCGCACGCCCGCGTAGGAGAGGAGCACGGCGGTCACCGCGAGCAGGGCGCCGGCTCCGTTCCAGTAGCCGACCGGATAGGAGAGCCGTCCGGCCGCGTTCGGGATGTCGCTCTGCCCGCTGTCGAGAACGCCCGGCTGCAGATACGCGAACAGCGCGATGATCGCGACCAGCCCCAGGCCGATTGTCAACCCCGACAGCCATTCGGAGCGGTCGCGGCGCGTTCCGGTGCACACCGTCAGCACGAAGAGGCCGACGTAGAACGAGGCTCTGACGGCCTCGTCGAAGGCGCGTCCCTGATCGCTCGCCCAGCCGATCGAGATCGCGGCCAACACCGCGCTGGCCGCTATACAGAGGCCGGCTGCCGCGCTCAGCCGGCTGACTCGCCCGGTGGGCAGAGCCCGGCTGACGAGCCCGGCGATCACAGCGGCCCAGATGATGATCGAGGTGGCCGCGTAGCCGGTCGGACTGAAGAGGCCCTGCGCGAGCGCGGCCGTGATGATCGCAGCCGCAACCAGAGCGGCCCACGCGTGTTTTTGGATGATTGAAAACACCTGATTCCGGACAGTCTGGCGGTCGAGGCGATATCTTGGCCCGTCAACCCCTTTGACCATTCGTAGGACAGCCACATCGCTGGCACTGGCGGCGCTGGCTTCGCTCGTGCTCACCGCCACCGCCCTGGCCGGGCCGGCCGGGGACGAGTACCTGCCGAAGGTGCCTTCAAGCGGAGCCCATTCGCCTTCGAGCGGAGCCCAATCGTCAGGTGCGTCCGACTCGTCCAGCTCCTCCGGCGAGACCGGCACTACCACGCTGCCGACAGACCAGGGCAGCGGGTCCGGCAGCGCGAGCGGCACGTCCGGCGACGGCAAGCAGAGGAAGGCGGATCGAAACGACAAGAAGTCGGACAAGAAGTCGGACAAGAAGTCGAACGACCGCGCGCCCGTCGTCCCGGTGGGCGATTCCGGCGGCGGGGGCGGTGACTCGTCAGGAAGCCTCCTGCTCAACCCGATCGTCCTGCTGCTGCTCGCGGCGGTGCTCGCCGCAGCGGTGGGGATGATCCTGCGCCGCAGGCAAACCGAGGAGGACGAGGCGGCGGCCGGCCGGAATCGCGGCCGCGAGTCCGGTGGCGAGCCGGGCGGCCCGCGAACGCCCGATGGGGAGATCATCGGCCCGGGACAAGGCCGCGTTGAGGGAGGCTGATCGTGCGGCGCCTTGTCATCGCGACAGCACTGCTCGTCTGCCTGACGGTCCCGGCGGTGTCCCACGCAAAGCCTCACGGAAAGCCTCACGCAAAGAAACATCGCCTGAAGCCTGCCCCTCGCAGCTTCTACGGCGTCATGGGCTCTACCGATCCGGACCCGGCGGAGATCGCCCGCATGGGCGCCGGCAGGGTAGGAACGCTGCGCATCAACCTGGTTTGGGGAACCGTCCAGCCCTCCGTCGGCGCGCCCTACGACTGGAGCCACTACGACGCCATCGTCGGCGCTGCGGCGCAGCAGGGCATCCGTGTCCTGTTCACCGTCTACAGCTCGCCCCCCTGGGTGGCATCTGAGTCGAACTACCCACCGACCGGGGGCTTCGTGGGCCCGTTCCGCGACTTCGTTTTCGCGGCCGCGCAGCGCTACGGCGGCAAAGGCGCCTTCTGGGCCAGCAACCCGGCGATCCCGAAGATCCCGGTGACGTATTGGCAGCTCTGGAACGAGATGAACTCGCCGAGCTTCTGGTTCGATCCCCCGAGTCCACAGCAGTACGTGCAACTCCTGCAAGTCTTCAGCAGCGGGGTCAAGAGCGGCGACCCGAATGCGAAGGTCGTCCTCGGCGGCCTGTTCCGGACGCCCCAGCTCCCGAACTCCATCCCGCTGACCAGCTACCTGCCGACGATCTATAAGGCCGGCGGCAAGCGCTTCTTCGATGCGGTCTCGGTCCACCCGTACGCAAACGCCCCGAAGGACGCACTGCGCGCGGTCAACCAGACGCGCAAGATCATGAACCGGTTCAAGGACACGAAGGCCAGGCTCTGGATCACTGAGATCGGCTGGGCGACTGGCGGCAACGCGTCCCCGCTGACCGTCACCCCGGACACCCAGGCGGCCGATCTGACACGCAGCTACAGGCTGCTCGCGAAAACCCGAAAACGCCTCAAGCTCATCGGCGCGATCTGGTACTCCTGGCGCGACCTGCCGGGGCTGATCTGGTTCAACCACACGGGCTTGTTCGACGAGGACCTGAACCCAAAGCCCTCCTGGTATGCATTCGTCGGCCTGACCGGCGGCTCGCCGGGCTAGGTTCGGCCATCCAGTCGCGCGTGCCGATCGCCGGGACACAACGGGCGGAGCAACGCCGACCATGGCGGCCGCAACCAGCGTCCAATCCGCGTGTTGTCTGACATCGTGAAGCTGCGGCAACTCGTCATCGCGACGGCCCTGATCGTCTGCCTGGCCCTGCCGGCCGGCGCACATGCCGCCGCGCCTCGCGCGTTCTACGGCGTGATGGCGGCCCAGGATCCGAACTCGACCGAAATCGCAAGGATGGGCACCGGCAAGGTCGGCACCCTCCGCATCAACTTCGTCTGGGGCGCGGTGCAGCCCACGGAGTCATCGGCGCTCAACTGGAGCTACTACGACGCCATCATCGGGGCGGCGGCGCAGCAGGGCATCCGAGTGCTGCCGACCGTCTACAGCTCCCCCGGCTGGGTCGCCAGCCGCACCAATTACCCGCCCACCGGACGGTTCAGGGGGCCGTTCCAAGCGTTCGTCCAGGGGGCGGCGGAGCGCTACGGCGCCAACGGGACCTTCTGGTCCGAGAACCCCTCGATCCCGAAGCTGCCGGTATCGGACTGGCAGCTCTGGAACGAGATGAACTCGCCAAGCTTCTGGTTCAAGAAGCCGAATCCGAAGCAGTATGTGCAGCTCCTCAAGGTCTTCGACAGCGGGATCAAGAGCGGCGACCCGAGCGCGAAGGTCGTGCTCGGCGGGCTCTTCCGCACCCCCCGGATCAGAAACGGGATCCCCCTCGACCGCTACCTGCCCGGCATCTACCGGGCCAAGGGCAAAAAGTACTTCGACGCCGTCGCGATGCACCCCTACTCGACCACACCCAGCGACGCCCTCCGCGCAGTCCGCGAGACGCGCCAGATCATGGCCCGGTTCAAGGACAAGAAGGCGAAGCTCTGGGTCACCGAGGTCGGTTGGGCGACGGGCGGCGTGGCGACTGCGCTGACCGTCTCGCCACAACGTCAAGCCTCGTATCTGCGCAAGACCTTCGGGAAGCTCGCAGAGAACCGTAAGCGCATGAAGATCGCCGGCGTCGTCTGGTATTCGTGGCGCGACCTCCCGGGCGGCGTCTGGTTCAACCACACCGGGCTCTTCACGAAGACCCTCGACCCGAAGCCCTCCTGGAGCGCGTTCGTCAGCCTGACCGGCGGCTCGGCCGGCTGACGCTCGGCTAGTCCGCCGCCGATCCTCCCGCCATTGCGGGCAGGATTACGACGGTGTCGGCATCTCCCACCGAGGTGTCCAGCCCCTCGAGCACCCGGACGTCCTCGTCGTTGAGATAGATGTTGACGTAGCGATTGAGGTCCCCTTCGGGCGAGAAAAGCTGGTCCTTGGTGGACGGGTAGCGGTCGGCCAGCGCTTTGAGCGTGTCGCCCACGGTTCCTCCCTCGACGCTGACCTCGGCTTCGCCGTCGGTCTGCTGGCGCAGCACGGGCGGGACCTTGATCGTCGGCATGGGCGCGAAACCTAGCGAGTGTTGGCGGTCAGGGCTAGCCCGCGCAGAAGAGCTCGTAGTCCGGGAACTTGCCCATCTCGGACTCGGGGATCTCCTGGGCATCGGGTCCGCAGATCGGGCACTCGGGATCGCGCCGCACCTTAAGCTCGGTGAAGTGCGTTCCCAGTGAGTCGTAGAGCAGCAGCCGCCCGATCAGCGGCTCGCCGATGCCGACGACCAGCTTGATCACCTCGTTTGCCTGGAGCAGGCCCATGACGCCGGCCATCACGCCGAGCACGCCGGCGGCGCCGCAGCTCGGGGCGAGCTCGGCGGGCGGCGGCGTCGGATAGAGGCAGCGGTAGCAGGGACCCTCGAAGGGCATGAAGGTCGAGACCTGCCCGTCGAAGGCCAGGATCGAGGCCGAGACGACCGGCTTGCGGAGGCGGACGGAAGCGTCGTTGAGCAGGTAGCGGGTCGGGAAGTTGTCCGCCCCATCGACGATCACGTCGTAGTCGGAGATGATGTTGATGATGTTGGTGGCGTCGAGCCGGGTGCGGTACTCGATGACCTCGACGTCCGGGTTGAGCGCCTCGATCGTCTTGCGCGCGGACTCGGTCTTCGGCTGGCCGATCCGCTCGGTGTTGTGGATGACCTGGCGCTGCAGGTTCGACTCGTCGACCTCGTCGTCGTCGACCAGGCCAAGCGTGCCGATGCCGGCCGCCGCCAGGTAGAGCGCGGCGGGAGCGCCCAGGCCGCCGGCGCCGACCAGCAGCACCTTGGCGTTGAGCATCTTCAGCTGGCCCTCGACACCGACCTCCGGAAGCAGTGTGTGGCGGGAATAGCGGTTGCGCTGCTCCGGGGTCATTCCCTCCGCCATGACGACCGGAAGGCCCTCGGCCTCCCAGGCCTTGATCCCGCCGCGCACGGATGCGGCGTTCTCGTAGCCGAGCCCGCGGAGCTCGTCGGCGGCTCGCGCCGAGCGGTTGCCGGAGGCGCAGTAGAGGATCACGCGCTGCGAGTGATCGGGGACGACCTCCTCGATGCGGTCGGCGACATCGGCGGGCCTGATCAGCGCGTCGCCGTCGATGTGAGCCTCGATGTGCTCGTAGGGCTCGCGGGTATCGATCAGAGCGACGCCGCCCTTCTCGAGCTCCTCGCGCGCCTCGGCGGGATCGAGCTCCTCGATCCGCTCCTTGACCTGCTCGATCGTCTCGGTGCTGGCCATCAGGTTGTGTCCTCCTCGCCTTCCAAGTGTGTCTCGGCCTCCTCGTCGCCGATCGCGATCTCTCCCTCGGTCGGGTATCCGAGCTCGCTCCAGAGCTTCGACCCGCCGATGATTGAGGCGACGTCGGTGAAGCCGTGTTCGTTCGCAAGCGCGTCCGCGGCCCGCGCCGACCGGTTGCCCTCCCCGCAGACCAGGATGATCCGATCGCCGGGGCCAGCGCCGGCGCTCTCGATCGCCTCCACATAGGCGGCGTCGTGGGCGTCACGTGCGCTCTCGCCGGCGGGCACGTTGACAGCGCCCTCGACGTGCCCGGCCTCATAGCGCTCCGGATCGCGCACGTCGACAAGGACCACGTCACCGCCCTGGATCTCCTCCTGCGCAGCGGGCGGCAGGAGCTCCTCGATCCGGCCCTTGACGAGCTCGAGGGGCGGCGGGACGTACTTTCTGGGCATCTCCACGGTGCTCATGGTCTCAAATATCCTAAATCCTGATCGGGTTTCAATACTTCAAAAAGTATAGCTGTGAACACCCGGTTCAGGGGCGTGGCGGTCAGGATTCGAGCTGCCCGCCGCCGAGCTCCGGCGGCAGCGCCTTCGGCCCGTCCGGATACATCGCGGCGAGCTGCTCCTCGGTCATCTCGAGCGTGTTGGCGGCCTCCGGTGGCGCCCCGATGATCAGCCAGAGTGCGTCGTCGTCTGTGTCGTTGAAGACCTGCCGGAGGTGCTCGGGCTCGACGAAGACAGCCGAGAGCGGGCGGAGGCTGATCAGCTCGTCGTCGACGCGGATGCGCCCCTCGCCTTCGAGCAGAACGTAGAGCTCATTGGTGCGGAAATGCCTGTGCTTCGTTGAGGCCTGGCCCGGGTGCAGGCGCCAGAGACGCGCGCCGAACGTCTCTATCTCGAGCTGTTCGGCGAGGTCAGTGTTCTCGACCCTCATCTGGTTCGAGGGACGCCAGAAGGCGTCGCCTGCTTCCAGCATTGCGTAGCTCACTGGTACCCATCCCCGTCGAGACGGCGGAACGCGACCGAGGAGACGGGCAGCGCGAGCTCCCGGGTTTCTTGACTCGCGGCGACCTGCGCGGGCCGGAACGGCGCGGCGACCAGGCCGAGCCGTTGGGGCTCGCTGCGCGAAAACTGTCCCGCTGTGAGCCTGAACGTGATCCGGCTCGGGTCGAGATCCAGCCGTGAGGCGCGAACCCGACGGCCGTTGAAGAACACCTGGACCCCGAGCGAGCGCGGGTCCCGCAGGCCGCCGGTCTCGATCTCGACGCGGTACTCGCCCGGCTCGACCGGCACCTCCGCGTACGCGATCGCCCTCGACCACCGAAAGCTCGTGCCGTTGACCTGCTCTGCTCTGTGGAAGCCGAAGAGGCGCTGGTCGGGCAGGTCCGCCAGAGCAAAGGAGGTTTCGTCCGAAGGCTCAGAGGGCTGCGGCTCGATCCCAGCCGTGGCGGCGAGCCGCGTGCGCCGCGCCATCCAGTCCCAGGCGTCGCGGTAGGCGCCCTCCAGCAGTCGATCGTTGAACCTCCAGAGGCTGCAGCGAAGCCGAGCCAGGGCGAAGCGAAGCTCTGCATTCGCCATGGCTGGTCGCGGTCCGAACAGGGCGGTGGGAACCAGGCGGGCGGCGGTCGCGAGCAGCGGGCGGGCTGCTCCCGCCCGCCATGAGGAGCGACGCAGCAGCGCTCGCGTGGCCACGCGAAGCGCGGCTCGTGCCCCGTCCCGGCTGTGCTCCGCGCGCCCGGCCCATTCCTCGGGCACCCCGAAGTAGCGCTCGCAATAGGGTGCCGGCTTCTCGGTCCGGAACCGGACCTCTCCGAGGATGAAGTCCTCAACAGGCGGGATGAGCTCCGGAAAGCTGGTCGTGTAGAGGTGCTCCACGGCGGCCGCCGGCGCGTAGCCGATCCGGTTCCCGGTCGAATGCAGCTTGGCCGCGAGGGCGAACTCGGCGAACCTGCCGTACTTCGTCTCGTAACCGCCGGCCTCGAGGTAGGTGCTGCGCTCGATCGCGAAAGCCCGCAGGATCACCCTGCACCAGTGGCCCGGCTGCGACCAGATGTTGAAGCTCTCGTCGTAGAGCACCTGTTCCATCCGGGCCAGGCCGTTCGGGCTGATCGCCACGGTGCGTCCGCATGCCCCCGGCTCGCCGGTCCTCGCCAGGTGCGCGACCATCTCCTCGACGAAGTCCGGCTCGGCGATGCGATGCGGTTCGGTGAAGACGAGGAGCCTGCCCCGAGCCAATCGGGCTGCCTTGTCGTAGAGCTCGATCTCGGTGGCGCCCTCCTCCCTGACCGCGCGATCGGCGGGGCCCAGCAGCGGCTCGACCCTCTCGTCGAGCGCCGCGTCGGCGCCGTCCGAGGCGACGATGACCTCGTAGCGGTCGCGGGCGAAGGTCTGACCCTCGGTCCAGCTGGTCACCGCCCGCTCCGCGTAGCCGCGATGGTCCGGCATCGGGAGGATCACGCTCACCTCGGGCTCATCGAGCGGTCGCCGCAGCGCGGGTCGTTCTTGATCGCGCCCCAGCGGCAGCTGCACCGCATCGCCGCCGGTCGCGCTCTGCGCGCAGGCGAGCACGCCCTCGAGGCTGTGGAGGGCATCGTGGGCGTCGGCCCGGTGCGGGCTGCCGTGCAGCAGCGAGTCCCGGACCTCCTCGTGGAAGAGTCGCGTCGCCGAGACAGCCGACGCTATCCCGCCCGGATGCGTCCGCCAATCCGCGTCGCCCTCCGTGAGAATGCGGCAGTCCCCGCCGGTCACGAACTGCGCGATCCCGCGCGAGCCGATGACCGTGAGCCTCTTGTCGAGGTAATCGTCGATCTCCTCCGCGCCCTGACCGAACCGCTCGCTCCGCTGGTGCAGGGGACCGGCCTCGAGTGTGCAGCGGATACCGCCCTCGAGCGCGAGGTGGTGGGTCGTCCACTCGGGGACCTCCAGAGGCTCTCCATCTGGGCCCGGCGACGCGCTCAGGTCCGCCCCGCCCTGAGACATCGCCCAGAGCACCCGGCGTCCGCCGCTCAGCGCCCGAGCGGCATCGACCAAGTGCGTGCCTTGGTCGAGGAGATGCCCGTAGGAGAGGGCGCGGATGAACTCGATGGTGCCGAGCTCACCGCGCTCGATCGACTCCTGCAGAGAGATGAAATGCGGGGTGAACCTGAGCTGGTGGCTGACGGCCAACTGAACGCCGGCGCGATCGGCAGCCGCGACCATCTCCTCGGCTTCTCTCATGTTCAGCGCGAGCGGCTTCTCCACGACGATGGCCCGGACGGCCTCGCTCGCCGCGATCGGCAGGACCAGGTCCGCTCGCGCGTCGGGCTGGGTCGCGATGACCACGATCTCGGGGCGGGTGGCGGAGATCAGCTCCTCGGCGTCCGAGTAGATCGGGACGCCCAGCTCGGCCTCGGCTCGCTTCCGCCGGGACTCGACGAGATCGCAGGCACCGGCGAGCGATACGCCGTCAACGTCGGAAAGTGCGGTCCCATGGTCGATTCCCCGCGGCCCGCATCCGACTATCGCCGCACTCAGCTCCACCCCGCGAGTCTATGCACGGGGTGGAGCCGGATGGCTTGCGAATTCGTCAGCCGATGGTCGGGCGCATCTGGCGGAGCCGGCGGACCCGCTCCTCGATCGGCGGATGCGTCGAGAAGAGCGAGGCGAATCCGCCGCCGCTGAACGGCTTGACGATGTAGAGGGGCTCCTGGGCCTGGTTGACCTGCATCGGGATCGCCTGCGAGCCCGCCTCGAGCCGCAGCAGCGCCGAGGCCAGGGACTCGGGATTCCCGGAGATCTCGGCCCCGGTGGCGTCCGCCGAGAACTCCCGCTGGCGCGAGATCGCCATCTGGATGATCCCGGCGGCGAGAGGGGCGAGCAGGACCAGCGCGATGGCCCCGATTGCCCCGATGGGCGAGTCGTTGTCGCCACCGAACCAGAGCAGCGTGTAGGCGATCCAGGTGATCGCCGAGCCGATCGCGGAGGCGACCGAGGTCAGCAGGATGTCGTGGTTGCGGACGTGGCCGAGCTCGTGCGCGAGGACGCCGCGCAGCTCATCCTCCGAGAGCAGCTTGCGGATGCCCGCCGTGACCGCGACCGCCGAGTGCTTGGGGTTGCGGCCCGTGGCGAAGGCGTTGGGCTGCTCCTGGGGAATCACGTAGAGCTTCGGCATCGGCAGCCCCGCGCGCGTCGTCAGCTCCCGTACCATCTGGTAGAGGCGAGGGTCGTCCTCCTCCGAAACGGGCTGGGCGCGAGCGGCTCGCAGCGCGATCTTGTCGCTGAACCAGTAGAAGATCAGGTTCAGCAGCAGGGCGATGAGTAGGAAGCCGAGCGCTCCCTGCGGCCCGCCGATCAGCGCGCCGATGACGACGAGCAATCCGCCGAGGCCCGCCAGCAGCAGCGTCGTGCGCAGTGCCGCGCCGAAGTTGGAACGCCTTGTGGTGGTCATCGATTTGTCTCCTTTGGGATGACTTGAATAAGCCTGCAGCGAGTATAGGCACCCGTCTGAAGTGGATCTAAGACTTGATCCTGGGTCAATACCGTCATGTCGCACTACTATCTCAGAACGTGACCACCGCAAAGAGGCGCAGAGAGCGGCAGGAATGGAACCCGGATCTGGACGTCCTGGCCACTCGCCTGCTCTTCTCGCTCCAGGACGAGCTCTTCCAGCGGCTCGCCGAGGCAGGCTACGACGACCTCCACCCGCGTCACGGGGCCGTGCTCGCCTTCCTCGACGAGGACGGTGTCAGGGCGACGGAGCTGGCCCGCCTCTCGGGCCGCCACAAACAGATCATCGGGCGCCTGGTCGACGAGCTGGAGGCGCTCGGCTACGTCGAGCGCCGCCCGGACCCCGTGGATCGTCGCGCGAAGCTGATCTTCCCCACCGAGCGCGGACTCGACCAGGTCCTGCTCGGCGATCAGATCGTCGCCGACATCGAGGCTCGCCATGCGGGAGAGGTCGGCGCCAAGACATACGCGCAATTCCGCGACGTCCTGCGCGGTGTGGTCGCGCGCAGGACGCAATTCAAGGACGTGACGACGGCCGGGTGAGCTGATGATCGGCCCGACCCGGGCATAACCGACCATTCCGCTAGGATTTCCTGGCGATGCTGTTTTCAACCAGAGCGGAATACGGGGTGCGACTGATGGTCGAGCTCGGCCGTCATGAGGACGGCGCCCCGGTGGCACTGAGCGCCGTCGCGGAGTCCGAGCGCCTGCCCCTCTCGTACCTCGAGCACCTGGTCGCCAAGCTGCGCAAGGCCGGGTTGGTCCAGAGCCAGCGCGGCGCGCACGGCGGGTACCGGCTAGGCCGCCCCGCCGACGAAATCGAGATGCTCGAGGTGGTGCAGGCTCTCGAGGGAGCGATCGCCCCAATGGAGTGCTTCCAGGCCGACCCCGAGGGCAAGGTCTCCTGCTCGCACGAGACCGACGGCGACCACGCCTGCTCGACCAAGCTTCTATGGACACGGGTGCAGGGCGGAGTCACCAAGGCGCTCGCGGGCACGACGCTCGCCGAGCTCGTCGCGTTCTCCGAACAGCACTCGCCGGCGCCCGCCCCCAGGGCCGCCGTGGTCAGCCCCGCGTAGCGAACAACTTCAACCCAAACCACAGGAGTACGAATTGGCAGAGCTCGAGATCCGCAACCTGCACGTGACCGCCGAGGGCAAGGAGATCCTCAAGGGCGTCAGCCTCGACGTCGACGGCGGCAGCATCCACGCGCTGATGGGGCCCAACGGGTCCGGCAAGTCCACGCTGGCCAACGCGATCATGGGTCACCCGAGCCTCGAGGTCACCGAGGGGACGATCACGTTCAAGGGTGAGGACATCACCGAGGCCGCCCCCGACGAGCGCTCGCGGATGGGCCTGTTCATGGCGTTCCAGTACCCGGTCGCGATCCCGGGCGTGACGGTCGCGAAGTACCTGCGGATGATCGTCAACTCCCACCGCGAGGCCGAAGGCGAGGAGCCGGTGAAGCTCAAGGACTTCCGCAAGCAGACCGAGGAGGCGATGGCCCTCACCAACATCCCCAAGGACTTCTCCTCGCGGTACCTCAACGAGGGATTCTCCGGAGGCGAGAAGAAGCGGATGGAGATCCTCCAGCTGGCGATGCTGCAGCCCGCCATGGCGGTGCTCGACGAGACCGATTCCGGCCTCGACATCGACGCCCTGCAGGTAGTGGCGGACGGCGTCAACAAGTTCGCCGGCCCGGGGATGGGCGTCCTGATCATCACCCACTACCAGCGCATCCTCCACCTGATCAAGCCCGACGCCGTACACGTCCTCTACGACGGCCGGATCGTCAAGGAGGGCGGCCGCGAACTGGTCGAGCAGCTCGAGGAGAAGGGCTACGGCTGGATCAAGGACGAGATCGAAGCCGGAGCCGCGGCCTAGCCATCCATCATGGAACCGACGGCGACCACAGCTCCCGCCCTGCCGCGGTCCATCGAGGAGATTCGCGCGGAGTTCCCGATCCTCGCCCGCCGGGTCCACGGCGAGCCGCTCGCCTACCTCGACAACGGCGCCACGGCACAGAAGCCGCTCGCGGTGATCGACACCCTCGATCGCTACTGGCGCGAGCACAACGCCAACGTCCACCGCGGCGTGCACACCCTCTCCGAGGAGGCGACCGCGCTCTACGAGGAGGCCCGGCTGACGATCGCCTCGCACCTCGGCGCTGACCAGCGCGAGGTGGTCTTCGTCCGCAACGCGACGGAGGCCCTCAACCTGGTCGCCTACTCGTGGGGGAGGACCAACGTCAAGGCCCGGGACCGCATCTTGGTCACCGAGATGGAGCACCACTCGAACGTCGTCCCCTGGTACCAGGTTGCTCGGGAGAAGGGCGCCGACCTCGACTGGGCACCGATCGACGACGAGGGGCGGCTCGACCTCGAGGCGCTGGCCGCACTGCTCGAGCGGGGTCCGAGGCTCGTCTGCGTCGCGCACGTCTCGAACGTGCTCGGCACGATCAACCCGATTCCCGAGATCGCGCGGATGGCCCATGAGGCCGGTGCCCTGCTGGTGGTCGACGGCGCACAGGCCGGGCCGAAGCTCGAGCTGGACATGGCCGAGCTCGGCGCGGACTTCTACGCGATCACCGCGCACAAGATGTACGGCCCGACCGGGGTCGGGGCGCTCTTCGGCCGCCGCGAGCTGCTCGAGGAGATGCCGCCCTTCATCGGCGGCGGCTCGATGATCCGCAAGGTCTCCAAGGAGCTGATCACCTGGGCCGACCTGCCCGCCAAGTTCGAGGGCGGCACACCGGCGATCGCCGAGGCGACCGGCTTCGGCGCAGCGGTTCGCTGGATCGACGAGCTCGGGCTTCCGGCCATCCACGCGGCCGAGGCGGAGCTCACGGCGTACGCCCTCGAGCGGATCAGCGAGGTGCCCGGCCTGACCGTCTTCGGTCCTCCGGCGGGAGATGAGCGCGGCGGAATCGTCTCCTTCGCGATGGACGGCGTCCACTCGCACGACGTCTCTGAGATCCTCGACCGCCACGGCGTCGCCGTACGGGCGGGCCATCACTGCGCCCAGGTCCTGATGCAGCGCCTCGGCGTGCCGGCGACCACCCGCGCCAGCCTTGCGGTCTACAACACGCGCGACGAGGTCGACCGCCTGATCGACGCGTTGCTCGACGTGCGCCGCGTCTTCGAGCTGTAGGTCGCTCGCTACGGTTGAAGACGTGGACGAGCTCTACCGCGACCAGATCCTCGAGCACTATAAGCGGCCGCGCCACTTCGGTCGACTCGAGGAGTACGACCTCGAGTTCGAGGACTCGAACCCATTCTGCGGCGACGAGCAGCACGTCTTCTTGAAGCTCGACGACGACGGCAGGGTCACCGAGGTCTCCTTCGAGGGCCAGGGATGCGCGATCTCGACGGCCGCGACCTCGCTGCTAACCGACGAGCTCGAGGGGATGAGCCGCGAGGAGATCCTGGCGCTGCCCAAGGACTTCGTCCTCGAGCTGCTCGGCATCGACATCTCGGCGACGCGCATGAAGTGCGCGATGCTCGGTCTCAAGGTGATGAAGGGGGCCAGCCTCGGCGAGCCCGCCGACTGGGAGGACGAGGGGGAAGAGGGCGACCCCGCCGAGGCCACCTCCCTCTAGAGACGCTTGGCCGGGGAAACCGCGGAGCGGCAGATCACACCGCTCCGCTTGGAGCGCGCCACCTTCGCTCGCACGACGGTCGCACCCTGGAGCTGGGAGCTGAACACCCATTTGCCCGTGCCGTTCGTGCGGTTGTCCGCGAAGTCGATCGGGCCGCGGTCCGGCGCGACCTCCAGGAGGACGACCTTCCGATTCGCGATGCAGGCCGGGGACTCACTGGACACCCGACCGTGAACGGGCGGTCCGCCGCCGATCTTCAGGGATACGGTGCTGACCGCCGACTGGCGGGCGCCTACCGGCGATGCCGCCACGACGGCGGCCGTCATGATCGTCAGCGCGATGGAGAGCTTCCAGATGCCCCTCATGCATCACCTCTTCCCGATCGACGGGACCTAGCGTAATCGCCCCGAAGGGAGATACTGATCCCAGGGGCCATGTCTAAGGAACTCGTACAGCTGGTTGAGAAGGGTGATGCCCATGACTCGCGAGCGTCTTCCCGTCGTCGGTGACGGTCAACCCGCAGCTCACGGTGATGGCCCTGGCCGACTACGCGGCCGCGCACATCGAATAGCTTTTCCCCGCGATGGATCGCGTGAACCTTGTCAGAGAGGGGTTCGAAGCCTGGAACTCCGAGGATCCGCACTGGATCCTCGAGCACATGTCGCCGGAGGTCGAGTGGGTCGCGCCCGAGCGCGATCCCTTTCCGGGGACCTACAAGGGCCTAGAGGGAGTGCAGGAGTTCTGGTCGCGCTGGCGGGGCGCGGTCGGTCAGCTCAAGTTCGCTCCGGAGGAGGTGATCGACGCTGGGGACCACGTCGTCGTGATCGCCCATCGCTGGGGGCGCAACGAGATCACGGGCCTGCAGATCGCCGACAAGATTGCCCAGGTCTTCAGCTTCAACGGGGAGGACAAGTGCGTCCGCGTCCAGGAGTTCCACGACCGGGGCACCGCGCTGAAGGCCGCCGGGCTCGATAGCCAGGCCAGCGGCCCCACCAGCTAAAATCCGACCTGCTGAGTAGGAATAACGTGACTGAAGGCACGAAACAACAGGTCGACGTCTGCCGCGCGAGCGAGTTGCCGAGCGGCGAGATGAAGTTGGTCGAAGGCCCCGAAGGGGTCAAGATCGGCGTCTTCAACTGCGGCGGGACGCTCTATGCGGTCGAGGACCGCTGCTCGCATGACGACGGCCCCCTCGCCGAGGGACCATTCGACGCCGACACCTGTACCGTGGAGTGCCCACGCCACGGGTCCTTGTTCGACCTCACGTCCGGTCGGCCGAAGACCCTCCCCGCCTACCAACCGGTCACCACCTACCCGGTCACGATCGAGGACGACACAGTCAAGCTGGAGGTTGCCTAGATGGCCACGCCCGAGACTGCCACACCAGAGCGCCCCGCCGAGGAGCGCGAGCTCGCCGGCATCAACGCCGACTACAAGGAGAAGTTCGGCTTCCACGACTCCGAGACCGGCTATGCCTACAAGTCTCCGAAGGGCCTCTCCCGTGAGGTCGTCGAATCGATCTCCGAGTACAAGGACGAGCCCCAGTGGATGCGCGACTTCCGAATCAAGGCGTACGAGCATTTCGAGTCCCGCCCGACTCCGCAATGGGGCGGCAACCTCAACCAGATCGACTTCAACGACATCCACTACTTCGTCCGGGCCTCCGAGAAGAACAGCCGCGACTGGTCCGAGGTGCCCGAGGACATCAAGAACACGTTCGACCGCCTCGGCATCCCCGAGGCGGAGCGCAAGTTCCTCTCTGGCGTCGGCGCCCAGTACGAGTCCGAGGTCGTCTACCACCAGGTGAACGAGAAGCTCGAGGAGCAGGGCGTGATCTTCACCGACATGGACACCGCCCTCCGCGAGCACGAGGACCTGGTCCGCGAGTACTGGGCGACGATCATCCCGCCCAACGACAACAAGCTCGCCGCGCTCAACTCGGCCGTCTGGTCGGGCGGCTCGTTCGTCTACGTCCCGGCCGGCGTCTCGGTTGCGATGCCGCTGCAGGCCTACTTCCGGATCAACACCGAGAACATGGGCCAGTTCGAGCGCACGCTGATCATCGCCGAGGAGGGCTCCGACGTCCACTACATCGAGGGCTGCACGGCTCCGACCTACTCGACCGACTCGCTTCATTCCGCCGTGGTCGAGATCGTGGCGAAGAAGAGCGCCCGGGTTCGCTACACGACCGTCCAGAACTGGTCGCAGAACGTCTTCAACCTCGTCACCAAGCGGGCGGTCGCCCACGAGGACGCGACGATGGAGTGGGTCGACTGCAACCTCGGCTCCAAGCTGACCATGAAGTACCCGTCGATCTACCTGCTGGGCGAGCGAGCCCACGGAGAGATCCTCTCGATCGCCTTCGCGGGCGAGGGCCAGCACCAGGACGCCGGCGGCAAGATCATCCACGCCGCCCCGAAGACGACCTCGTCGATCTTCTCCAAGTCGATCTCGAAGGACAAGGGCCGGACCAGCTACCGCGGCCTGCTCGAGATCGCCAAGGGCGCCTCTGAGTCGAAGTCGAAGGTCGTCTGCGACGCGCTCCTGCTCGACGAGGAGTCGCGCTCGGACACCTACCCGACGATCCGGATCAGCGAGGACGATGTCGACGTCGGCCACGAGGCCACGGTCTCGAAGGTCGGCGAGGAGCAGATCTTCTACCTCCAGTCCCGTGGCCTCGACGAGGAGGAGGCTTCCAAGATGATCGTCAACGGCTTCATCGAGCCGATCACCAAGGAGCTCCCGATGGAGTACGCCGTCGAGCTGAACCGTCTGATCGAGCTGCAGATGGAGGGCTCGATTGGCTAACGGCGGCGCGGCACCGCCGCTGCCGACGCAAAAGACCCGCGGCTGGGAGTTCACGGACCTCTCCGAGCTCGACCTGGACGCCTATGCGGCGGCCACAGGTGGCGACCCAGAGGCCCGCGCACGGGCCGACGGAGTACTCAATCCGCCTGAGGGCTCCGATCATCTGGTCGTCCAGGTGGATGGCGCCACCCTCGAGGGGGCGTCGGTCGACGTCGATGGCGACGGGCGCCCGCACGAGCCGCTGGTCGCCTCGCTGGCGAGCTCTCTCGAGCGCTTTCCGCACCTCCGCGAAATGCTCGGGTCGCTGGCGCCGGGCGACGATCCATTCGTAGCGCGCAACGACAGCGCCTGGCGCGGCGGCGCGCTCATCTACGTGCCCCGCGGCAAGCGCCTCGAGGCACCGGCGCTGATCGCCGCCGTCCAGGACGCCGAGGCCACTGCGCTCTCCTTTCGGACGCTGATCGTCCTCGAGGAGGGCGCCGAGGCGGAGGTCTGGGAGCAGTGGCTCTCCACCGACTCCAACCCCGACTCTCTCTTCAACACCGTCACCGAGATCTGGGTCGGCCCCGGCGCCAACCTGCGGTACGTCACCGCCCAGGGTCTGAGCGAGCGCAGCTGGGTGTTCGGCACCCAGCGCGCCGAGGTGGAGCGCGACGCACACCTCGACTGGGTGGCACTCGGCTTCGGCTCGGCTCGAGGCAAGGTCCGGATGGAGACGAGGCTGGCGGGCCAGGGCTCGAGTGCCCGCGTGACCGGCGCCTACGCCGGCAACGGTACGCAGCACCTCGACTTCGACACCACCCAGGAGCACGCCGCAGAGAACACGACCTCCGACCTCGCCTTCCGCGGCGTTCTCGAGGAGTCGGCCACCGCGGTCTGGCGCGGGATGATCCGCGTCGACCCGGGAGCCCAGCAGACCGACGCCTTTCAGGAGAGCCGCAACCTGCTGCTCTCGAAGTCGGCGCACGCGGACGCGATCCCGGGTCTGGAGATCGAGGCCAACGACGTGCGCTGCACCCACGCCGCCGCGGTCGCCCAGATCGACGCCGAACAACTCCACTACCTGCGCTCACACGGCCTCTCCGACGATGAGGCGAAGCGCCTGATCATCGAGGGCTTCCTCGAGGCGCTGGTCGAGCGTCTCGAGCCCGGTCCGGTGCGCGCTGCGGTCTCGGTCGCCCTGGAGCGACGCCTGGGAGAGATCCTGGGCGAGCGCCAGGTCCAGCCTGCCTAGGCAGACGGCCGCTACGCTCGGCGGCCCATGCGCCACAACCCAAAACATGCGGTGACTGACGCGGCCGTCGTACGACGTCTGATCGCCGAGAACCCTTGGGCGACCATCGTCAGTCACAACGGTGACGAGCTGGTCGCGTCTCACTATCCGGTTCTGCTGGACGATCGGGCGGCACCCGAGCAACTGACAGTCGTCACGCATGTGGGCAGGCCAGACGAGCGAGTCCATGACCTTGGAGACTCGGAGGTTCTCCTGATCGTGGCTGGGCCTCACGGCTACATCTCGCCGAGCTGGTACAGCGAGCAGGCAACGCGGGTTCCGACCTGGAACTTCAGCGTCGCCCACTGCTACGGCGTTCCCGAGATCCTGGAACCGGAAGAGAACCTGGCTGTTCTGACCCGCCTGGTCGAGCACTTCGAGCGACACGCGGAGACGCCGGCCTACCTCGACCCTGAGATCGGTGAGCGGTTGTCCCGCGGAACCGTCGGTCTGCGCATTCCGATCACGAGATTCGTCTGCAAGGTGAAGATGAGCCAGGACAGGGACGACCGAAGCCGAGAGCAAGTCCTGGAGGCCCTGCGTGGTCCCGGCGCCTATCACCACCCGCGGCTCGCGGATGAGATGGATCGCGCGTGGCGCGTAAGCGACTAGCGCTGTTCGGAGACTTAGTGTCGTAAGGCACGATCTTCTGCATGAACGTCCGACCGGGCGGGAATCCTCTGCCTGCAGTCGTGCTACACCCAGGCTGCAAATAAGATCAAGTCTCATTATCATTACCAAGCCTCCCGCCGATCGGCATGCCGGCGGCGGGCGGAACGAGAGGAGATTCCCGAATGGCGATCGAGTTCTATGACGTGAAGAAGCGCGAAAAGGTTCAGATTCCCGAGTCCGAAGTCACCAAGACCACATATGAGCGTCAGGGCAAGGACGGCAAGACCCAGGTCCGTTACGCCTTCAAGGCGGTCAACGAGGGCACCAAGCTGACGAAGTTCGCCAGCAAGGACGACTGGGACGCGCTGGACGCACCCGTGGAGTAACCGCTTGGGCAGCGGGGATAGGACAGAGTGCTAGACTCTTTCTCGCTGCCTTTCGTACAACGCGGTCTGGTCGAGGTCCTGGTCCTGGCGCTCGGCGCCGGGGTGCTTGGCACGTGGATCGTGCTGCGCGGGCTCGCGTTCTTCTCCCATGCCGTGGGGACTGCGGCCTTCCCGGGCCTCGTGTTGGCCGAAGGTCTCGGCTTCTCCGCCCCGCTGGGAGCGTTCGGCGTAGCCGCGCTGTTCACGGCCGCCATCTGGGGCTTGTCGCGCCGCCGCACGGCCGGCTATGACAGCCTGACCGCGCTCGTCCTCGTCGGCTGCCTCGCGGCCGGTGTGATCCTGGCGAGCGACGTCTTCCATTCCGGGTCGAACGTCGAGCAGCTGCTCTTCGGCAGCCTCCTGCTGACCGACTCCGCTGACATCAGGCTGGCGATCGTCGCGACCGCGGCTGTGCTGATCGCCAGCGTGATTCTCGGCCGCCGTTGGCTTGCCACGGGCTTCGATGAGCTGGGCACGCCCGCATCGGTTAGTACCTCCGGTTGGCTCGAGCTTATGCTCCTCGCCCTGATCGGTCTCGCGACCACCGCGGCCCTGACGATCATCGGCGCTCTGCTGGTCAGTGCCCTGTTCGTCGCCCCCGCCGCGACCGTCCGCCTGTTCGTGAGCCGGATGACCTCCTGGCAGATCTGGAGCGTCCTGCTGGCCGCCGCCGAGGGAACCGTCGGGCTATGGCTCTCGGTGAAGACCAACGCACCGCCCGGGGCGACGATCGCGACGCTCAGCGGCGCGGTCTTCGCCGTCGCCGGCATCGTCCGGGCGATCGGGCCGCGCACGCGGGGCCTTGCGCTCGCCGGAGCGGTCGGAGTCGTTCTGCTGGTCGCGGGGTGCGGCGGCTCCGGATCCGATTCCGGCAAAGTCTCGGTGGTCGCGACGACCACCCAGATCGGTGACTTCGTGCGTGAGGTCGGCGGGAACGACGTCGACCTCCACCAAATCCTCGCTCCCAACACCGACCCGCACGACTACGAGCCGCGCCCCGACGACGTCACAACGACGGCCGACGCCAAGCTCGTCTTCGAGAACGGCGACAACCTCGACGCCTGGATGGGCAAGGTGGTCGACGACAGCGGCAGCGACGGGAGGGTGGTCGATCTCGGCGCCACCGTCCCGGTGAAGCTGCCGGGGGAGTCGAGCGGCCCCGAGGCGTCTCAATACGACCCGCACTGGTGGCATGACCCGCGGAACGCCGAGGCCGCCGTGAGCCAGATCGCTGAGCAGCTCTCGGCCGTCGATCCGGAGGACAAGGCCGTCTTCGAGGCCAACGCGGCCGCCTACGAGAAGGTGCTGACGACCCTCGACACCGGTATCCGGCAATGCATCGACTCAGTGCCTGCGACAGATCGGAAGTTGGTCACCGACCACGACGCCTTCAGCTACTTCGCCAACCGCTACGGGATCCAGGTTGTCGGCGCCGTGATCCCCTCGCAGACCACCCAGGCGCAGCCGAACGCCCAGGACCTCAGCAACCTCGCAGATTTGGTCCGCTCAGAGAACGTCAAGGCGATCTTCCCCGAGAGCTCGCTGAGCCCCAAGCTGGCAGAGACGATTGCTTCGGAGACTGGAGCGACTGCCCACCACACGCTCTACGGCGACACGCTCGGCCCCGAGGACTCCAAAGGTGCCACCTACGTTGGGATGGAGGCGGCCAATGCCAATGCCATGGTCGAGGGCTTCACCGGGGGAGGCAGGGGCTGTCAGTCCATCCTGATACTGGAGTCGAAGAAGTGACAAGGGGCGCACTCGCTACGACCGAAGAGCTCGCGGCTGGGTACGGCCGTTTGCCGGTGATCGAGGAGGTCACCTTCGCGGTCGAGCCGGGCGAGCGCATCGCGCTGCTGGGCCCGAACGGCGGCGGCAAGACCACCCTGTTGCGCGTCCTGCTCGGCGAGCTCCGGCCGATGCGAGGGTCCCTCGAGGTCCGCGGGCGAGCGGCGACCGTCCCGCAGACGGAGCGATCCCGCCTCGATTTCCCGGTCTCGGCACTCGACGTGGCCCTGATGGGAGCGCTTCCGCGGCTGCCGTGGTGGAAGCGGCCCGGAGGCGCGGACCGCGAGCTGGCGCGCGACGCCCTCGAGCGGGTGGGGGTCGCCGGGAGAGCAGGCGACACCTTCGGCGATCTCTCAGGCGGCCAGCGCCAGCGGGTGCTGATCGCGCGCGGGCTCGTCCAGGACGCCGAGCTTCTGCTGCTGGACGAACCCTTCTCGGGGCTGGACGTGCCCGCTGCGCAAAGCCTCGAGTCGCTGATCGCGGAGCTCGCCCGCGAGGGACGCGGCATCGTGATCGCCACGCATGACCTCACCCAGGCCAGGCGCTGGGACGCAGTGCTCTGCCTCAACCACCGCCAGATCGCGTTCGGCAGCCCGGACGAGGTGCTCGACCGCGAGGTACTGGAGGCCACCTACGCCGGCGCGATCGTCGAGATACCCGGCAGCGACCGTGTCGGGGTGCTCCCGGCGCACCACCACTGATGATCGACTTCGTCACGGATCCACTCGCACAGGAGTTCATCCGCCGCGCCCTGCTCGAGGTCCTATTGATCTCCCTGGCGGGTGGCGCGCTTGGCTGCTGGGTCGTCTTCTACGGGGTCTCCTACGCCGCCGAGTCGCTCTCCCACGCGCTCTTCCCCGGCCTCGTCATCGCCGCCCTGGCCGGGATCCCGCTCATGGCGGGTGGCATTCCCGGCATCGCGGTGGCGGCCCTCGCGATCGCGCTGGTCGGCCGGGTTCCGGGCATCGGGCGGGATACCGCCGTGGCGGTGGTGGTGACCGCGTTCTTCGGGCTCGGCGCCCTGCTCGCCCTCTCTCCCGACTCGCCCCCGGGAATCCAAAACCTCCTCTTCGGCGACATCCTCGCGCCCTCCGACTCCGACCTGCTGCTATCCGCGATCCTGGCTGCAGCGGTACTGATCAGCTTGGTGGTGCTCCACTGGCGGTTGCTCGCAGTGGCCTTCGACCGGACCACAGCCCGCTCGATCGGCGCCTCGCCCGCCATCGCCGACGCCGCGGTGCTCGTCTTGTTGGCGGCCGCGGTGCTGGTCGCGGCCCAAGGCCTCGGCACACTGCTCGCGGTCGCGGCGCTCGTCGGGCCCGCGGCGACCGCACGCCTCTTCACTCACCGCGTCCCCACGATGATGCTCGCCGCCTCGCTGATCGGCATCGCCAGCGGCGTGATCGGTATCTACCTCTCCTACTACGCGGGGGTCGCCGCCGGCGCCTCGATCGCGGCCTGCATCGTCGTCGCCTACCTCGCGGCTCTCGCCGCCGCGGGCGCGCGGGAACTGTTGAACCGGCTCGCACTCTCCAGCGAGCCGCGACCGGAGGTCGCTCGATGAGTCAGCGTCAAGAGAGATGGACCGACCGCGCGCTCAGCGCCCTCGCCGAGGCCGGCTTCCGGAGCGGGGGCGGCAGGCGGCAGGTGGTCGAGTTGCTAGGCGGGGAGCGCTGTGCGCTGACTGCACTCGAGATCGACCGTCAGCTGCCCGAAGTTGGCCGGGCGACCGTGTACCGGGCTCTGGAACAGCTCGAGGGCCTCGGGCTGATTCAGCGGGTGGACGTGAAGGGGGACGCGGCCGGCTTCGAACGGGTCGATCCCAGCGGCCACCACCATCACCACATTGTCTGCGAGCGATGCGGGCGAGTCGTCGCGTTCGAGGATGTCGGCCTCGAGAAGGCGATTCTGGCGCTCGCCGAACGACCCGACTTCGACGTCTCGAGCCACGATGTGACCCTCCGGGGAGAGTGCGTGACCTGCAGGGGTGGATCCGTTTAGGTACCGGCGGTAGCTTTCGTTCCATGTGCGCCGCATGTGCAATGGCAGCGATGGCGGGGGCCACCGGAGCGAGGTCCTGGCTGCAGGCACAGCATCACAGCTGGTTGACCGACAGGCGAATCAAGACTGCGACCGCGGGCATCTTCGTCGCCGCCACATTGGGGTCGACGGTCGCGCTCAAGGGGTCGTCGCCCCCCGTTCACCACGATCAGACCCAGGCGCCGATCGAGCACACCCAGGACCGCTGAGAGCAGCCGTTCTCGGCCCTCCTGAGCTATGCCCTTCGCACCATCGATCGCGATCCTCAGCCTCGTGCAGGCGGCCCTGGTCGCGCTTCCCGCGAGGCGAAGCCTGCCGTTTGCCGTTCGGCTCGAAAGCCGGTGGTGGGCGGTCGTTCTCCCGGGATCAATCGTTGTCGTCGTCAGCGGCATCGCGCTCGTCCCCGGACTCGCCGACGCGCTCACCTACCTGGCGCTTGTCGCGGTTCCGATCCTGGCCGCCCTCGCCCTGGCCTGGGCGATGCACGGTGCTCGAATTGGACTGGCGGTCCTGCCGATTCCGCTGTTCGCCCTCGCCTGGGCCATACCGGAGACGCTCACCGGAGAGGCTGCGGCACTCTCCCTCTCGGCGTTGGCGTGCGTCGCTCTCGGGACATTGATCGCGGCGGTGGTTCCCGTCCGCTGGCTCAGGCTCGGGATCTACGCGATGGCGATCGTGGACGCGTGCCTCGTCACCGGCGACCTGCTGCAGAGCCCGAACGCCGTCTTGAACGCCGCCGCGCCTGCTGCCAGCCTGCCGCAGCTGCAGTTCGCACATTTCGGAGATGCCGTGCTCGGCTTCGGGGATCTGTTCGTCGCCGGGGTCCTTGGCGCAATGCTCGCGGGCGAGCGTCAGCTGCAGCTTCGCGCCACCGGTCTGGCCGCCTGCCTGGCGCTGGCCTTCGACCTCCTCTTCTTCTTCGTCTCGGAGCTGCCGGCCACGGTTCCGATCGCTCTCACGCTCGCCGTGCTCGAGCTGTCGGCTCGCCGTCGACCTGTCAGCGATTCGGCTTCTCGGCCCCTTGCTCCAAGCGGTCCTCGCGGCGCTGCTGCCTGAAAGCCCTGAAGGAGGCGGCCAAGACGATCGCGACCGGGATCGCGTACGGCACCCAGAGATACCAGTGGCCGACATGAGCGAGGATCGGGGCCGGGGGCATCATTGATTAGTGTGTCAGCCTGATCGGCAATGGGACGAGCGAGACGGCTTACGCTGCCTCGTCCTCGACGAGGACAGCAGCCCTCTCGAGGTGCGACGACTCGGCGTGGCGGTCAGCCGCTTAAGCGCGTGATCACGCGTTCGCCTGGGAGAGCAGGAACAGCCCGAAGCAGGTGAAGGCGACCATCACCGCGAGCATGAAGTACTGCGAGCGCGAGGCGTTCCGGACGTTGTCGTAGACGCCGAGCGCCCGGTCGTGCGCCAGGGTCAGGGCGGTGACGTGGCCGATCACGAGGGCGGCGACCTGCACGTACCAGACGGTGTTCGAGCCGACGATCCCGTAGTTGATCCCGCCGCCCGCCGTGCCGAACAGGTCCGAGCCGTGGCCCAGCGGGTCCGAGAGGATGTAGGTGAATTGCGCCTGCTCCTGGTAGAGGAAGGCGCTGAAGTAATGCGCCACCAGGTAGGCGAGCGCTATCGGGATCAGGGTGTGTGCGAATGAGCGCGCCAGATCCTTGACCGGGGGCGAGCCACGCACCGTGTGCATGCCCTTGACTCCCAGCCAGTAGAGCAGGGAGACGCCGGCGAAGACGATCAGCAGCCAGATCGTGTTCGCGACCCGGAATGAATCCGGGAGGCTGAACCCGATGTCGCTGCAGCGCTCGAAGGTCCACCTGATCGCGCCCGAGAGAGCGCCCTCCTGCGCGCCGTCGAAGCTGGTCACCGCGATCGACACGAGCACCAGCGCGGCAGCCCCCGGCACGGCCGCCCACTGCGGAGCTCCGGTCAGGAACTTCCTGATGCCCAGCTCCCGCCCTCTCGCCTCGAACGGCGCCAGCCGGGAGAACATCCCGAAGTAGGCGCTGAAGGTCTCGCCACGCTCGATCCACTCCTCGACTCCGAAGAGCGCCATGCAAACGAAGGTCACCAGGCTGTAGATGACGGTCGCCACCCCGATGTCGTGCGGGGTGGGTGAGGCGCCACCGCCGGCGATCAGCTCGAGCCAGACGAAGAGCAGCACGCCGATCACGGCCGGCCAGCGGCCGAGCCAATCGGGGTACCTGAGTGGGGCAGGCGCAGATTGTCCGGCGATCAGCTGGAAGCCCCCGGAAACGAGGCGACCCAGCGCCCGCCATGGATTGAACGCTCGAAAGACGTCCCCCAGCAGAACGCTTAGCAGGACCAGCCCCAGCCAGAACGTGTAGAAGACGAAGACGACCGAGAAATTCTGCGTCGGGTCGGAGATTCCGCGGAACCCCGTGTAGAGCACGACCACGAACAGCCCCACGCCGATCAGCCCGCAGAGCACCTCGGTGACCGGGTTGAGCAGCGCCCGCGACAGCCAACGCGGGAGGGGCGTCCATTTCTCCCTCTGCAGGCGCGCCTGGGTCCACGCGACCGAGAGCAGCGCAAAGGAGATGATCAGGACGAGCGAGGCCCCCCAGGCGAACAGCCAGGCCGGCACCGGCAGGTCCTTGCGCCCGACCAGAGCGTGCGCCGAGGCCACCTCGGGAAACAGGAGCGCAGCCGCCGACCCCGCCGCCACCAGGGCGGCGAGGCCTGCGGCCCGCTTGGGCCCGGAATCTCGGTGGCCGAATCCGGTCACGGATTGACGTGCAGTTCCGCGATCGGGCCCTCAGTGTGGTCCAGCTTGTGGACCTCGACCTCAAAAACGCCGTCGAGGTTCGCCGGGAACGAGAAGCTGACAGGACTGTGCTCCGCAGGCTTCTCGATCTCGTAGCCGTGAACGTGGACCTCCTCCTGGGGCGCAGCCAGCCGTACCTCGAACTGGACCTGATCGCCCTTGTTGTAGGTCAGCGTCTTCACGCCGCCGACCGGATCGCCGCTCTTGTCGACCTGCAGCACCTGGACACCCTTCGCGGTGTCGCTGCTGTCATCGGCGTTGTCGTTCCGCAGCGCGATGAAAAGGACCACGGCGGCGGCGATCACGACGCCGAGCAGCCCCAGTCGCCCAGCTCTGGATTGCATCTGAAAAGCCTCCTTGGTCATGCGCACGCTGCTGCAAGCGCCTAAACGCGAGCGCAACGCGCGCGGATTGACATCCGGGTTAGGCGAATGTCAACGGCGGAGGACGCCGCGCGAGGCCGAAGGCCAGCGGAGACGAAGACAGGCGAAGCCCACGAGCCGGGAGGGCCCTGCCGCGGACCGCGGGCGGGCGCGAGAGCATCCGCTTCGCGTGGACGACCGCGATCGCGCGCTCGACCCTCTCGAGCACGCTCGCGAGCAGCGCAGACAGGGCGCCGATGGCGAGGGCGAGCGGCAGGGCAAGCCAGCCGCCGGTCGCAAGTAGCGCACCGGGGCCCGCCGGGTGGCCCGCGCCGATCAATCCCTCCAGGAACTCCTGGCCAACGTAGATCGCCAATAGAGCTGCGGCGAAAACGACGACTCGGCGGCCGAGTGGCGCCCTGGACGGCGACGCCCCCTCTGTACCGCGAATCAGCGTTGCGACGGCGGCAGCCAGCACCAACACGGCGATCGGCGGCAGCAGGTCCGCCATGTAGCGATGGCCCGCCTGGGCGACCTCGGGGGACGAGATCAACCCCGCGATCAGATAGCGAAGCTGATGAAGCGCGAAAGCGCCAATGGCGAGAATCGCCGCGAGCCGAACGCTATGCGCAAGGCGCATTGCCGATCTCATCGCTCGATGAACCCTACTGGGGTGCTTTCGGCTTCGGCTGGCCCGGGCTCGCCGCCGGCTGGGTCACCGTGTGGGTAGTTCCATCCGAGATGGAGGGCTCATCGATCGTGCTGCGCGACCCGAGGAAGAGGAAGACCAGGATGACGCCGATGCCCAGCACGATGCCGAGCGTGATCCCGACTGCGCGGTCTCCCACCCTCGGGAAGCGTCCGCGCATCCTCTCGGTGGCTCAGCTGACGCCGTCGAGCAGGCGCCAGTTCGCCCGGAAGGCAGACTCCGCTGCGGCAACCACAACGTCGGCGTCCTCGGCGCTCATCGCCTCGTCGATCAGCCGGCGCGCCTCCTCCGCGTGCGCCTCGTCGGCCTCTTCGTGGACCCGGAAGTACTCGGTCCCCACGCCGCCTTCGATTCCGTAGAACTGGGCGAGGCCCTCTCGCTTGATGCGCGAGATCTCAGGCTGGCCGCTCTCGATCGCGTACATCCTCGCGAGACGGCCGAGATAGCCGTCGGCGGAGGTCCAGTTCGAGACGCACTCGGCGGTCTCGGGCGTGGGCTCGGCGCCGATCTCGCCGCCGGCCGCCTCGACGAAGCCGTCCCATAGCCCGACGTGGGACTCCTCCTCGGCGGCGTGTATCGCGATCTCGTCGCGGTGCGGTTCGGGCGCCACCTCGGCGGTCTCCCGACAGAGACGGGCGAGCGCCTCGGTCGCGTGGCGGTACTGGCCGGAGTAGCGCGCCAGCTCGTCAGGCGAGAGCTCGCCGGCGGACCAGCGCACGTAGAAGGGGTGCTCGAGCACGTTGTGATGGGCGCGACTTTCCTCGATGCGCTCCCAGACCGATCGACTCACTGAGACCTCATTTCCATAGCTCCAGGGACATAGGGAGCATACCCTCCGGCCTCTGCGTCCTCCGCGGCCTGACATAGCGATCCCGCCACTGCCCGCCGGGGCCGAGTGGATCGGCCAGCCGGTCGACTCGATCGACCGGCTCGCCGTGGCCAGGCCGGTGCTGGTCCACTTCTTCGACTTCGCGCAGCTCAACTCGGTGAGGACGCTCCCCTACCTGAGGGCGTGGTACGAGCGCTATTCGCGCGACGGCCTGGCAATGATTGGCATCCACTCGCCCCGCTTCCCCTTCACGCAGGGCTACGACGTCGTCGCGGACGCGGCCGAACGTCTCGAAATCGGCTGGCCGGTGATCGTCGACCGGGAGTTCAGCCTCTGGCGCCTGTACGAACCGCATGGCTGGCCCGCGCTCTTCCTCTGGGGACGTGGCGGCGCGCTGCGCTGGTACCACCTCGGCGAGGGCGAGTACCGCGCCACCGAGGATGCGATCCGCGAGACGCTCGCGGAGTCAAATGGCGAGCACGACTGGCCGCCCCCGCTCCAGCCGCTGCGGCCCTCTGACGCGCCGGACGCGAAGGTCATTCCCCCGACTCCGGAGATCTTTCCGGGCGGCTCGACCGAGGAGCCCTGGCCCACGGTCGATGCCGATCGCACCCTCGATCTGGAGTACGAGGCCGGCGGGGCCTACGCCGCGACTGACGGTGAGGGACAGATCGCGATCCGCGTCGACGGCGAGGAGCGAGGCTCGATCGAGGTCACGTTCCCGGGGCTCCAGGAGCTGACCTCACACGAGGGGACCGAGAGACACTCGCTTCGCCTGGAGCCCACTCCCGGCCTCCTCGTGTACGCGATTCAGTTCGCTGCGGGGGTACCTATTAGGGCTGCCTAATGGGACGTCTTGAAGCCGACAGCGACACCTGTCGCAGGTCGCCGCGGTCGCGAGGGCGGTTACGTGTGAGAGGGCCTGTTCAGCTGACGACGGGGAGCTCGCCGCCCGAGTCACGGGCCTGGAGGGCGCGACGGACGTTGGTCGGGAGCATGAAGCGGACGTCCTCGTTGACGGTCCGCAGCTCGGAGACATCGGTGGCGCCGCGGTCCTCGAAGAAGGCGACCAGCCTCTCGACCAGCTCCTCGGGGGCGCTGGCGCCCGAGGTGACGCCGACGGTGCCCACCCCCTCGAGCCAGGCCTCATCGACCTGCAGGTGGTTGTCGATCAGGTAGGAGTCGGCGCCGTGCTCGCGCGCCACCTCCACGAGCCGGTTCGAGTTGGACGAGTTGGTGGAACCGATGACGAGGACGAGCTCGCACTCCTTGGCAAGGGCCTTGACGGCCTGCTGGCGGTTGGTGGTCGCGTAACAGATGTCGTCGGTCTTCGGCCCCACCGCGTTCGGGAACTTCTCCTTCAGGCGGGCGATGATCGAGCTGGTCTCGTCGACCGAGAGGGTGGTCTGCGTGATGTAGGCGATCCGATTCGGGTCCTCGACCTCGAGCTCGTCGACGTCGGCCTCCGTTTGAACCAGGACGGTCTGCTCGGGCGCCTCACCGGTTGTCCCCTCGACCTCCTCGTGCCCCTCGTGCCCGACCAGGACGATCGTGTAGCCCTCGGCGGCGAACTTGCGCGCCTCGACGTGGACCTTGGTGACCAGAGGGCAGGTCGCGTCGATCGTCCGCAGGCCACGCTTGGCCGCGTTGGCGTGCACGCTCGGGGCGACACCGTGGGCGGAGAAGACCACCATCTCGCCCTCGGGGACCTCGGTCTCCTCCTCGACGAAGATCGCGCCCCGTTTCTCGAGCTCGTGGACGACGTGCTTGTTGTGCACGATCTCCTTGCGGACGTAGACAGGCTTTCCATAGAGGTCGAGGGCGTTCTCGACGGTCTCCACGGCGCGATCTACGCCCGCGCAGTACCCGCGCGGAGCGGCCAGCAGGACCCGCGACGGGCCCGAATGGCTCACTTCTGAGGTGGACGCCACAGCCGGGCGAAGGGTAGCGGCCGTGCCTCCGGGCCGAGGGGTTACGCTTGCCGCGAATGGCACAGGGACACATGGACAGGCTGAGTTCGATCGACGCCTCGTTCCTCACGAACGAGACCTCGAGCGCCCACATGCACGTGGGGGCGATCCTGATCTTCGAGGGGCCGCCCCCCGGCTACGAGGACTTCCTCGCGCACGTCGAGAGCCGCCTGCACCTCGTCCCCCGCTTCCGCCAGAAGCTGGCCTTCCCGCCCGTCGAGACGGGCAGGCCCTTCTGGGTGGACGACCCCAGCTTCAACCTCGCCTACCACGTCCGTCACTCCGCCCTGCCGGCGCCCGGATCGGAAGAGCAGCTCCGCAACATCGCGGGCCGCCTCTTCTCGCAGGCCCTCGATCGCTCGAAGCCTCTCTGGGAGTTGTGGCTCGTCCAGGGTCTGGAGCGCAACCGCTTCGGGCTGATCACCAAGACTCACCACGCGCTCGTCGACGGAATCTCCGGGGTCGACATCGCCACGGTCCTCTTCGACGTCAAACCGGTGCCCGAGTCGATAGAGCCGGACCGTGATTGGGTTCCGCGTCCCACGCCGTCGTCCGCCGAGCTTGCGGCGCGGGGACTGGTGGCCGCGGCCGAGACCCCCTTCAAACTCGCCCACCGCGCGGTCCGCGCAGCCAGCGATCCCGTGCGGACCGGCCACAGGGTCGCCGAGGCGGGCGAGGCGCTCGCAGAGGTCGCCTGGAACCTGACCAACCCCGCCCCCGAGCTCCCACTGAACGTCGAGATCGGATCGCACCGGCGGTACGCCTGGACGCGGGCCGAGCTGGCCGACTTCAAGAAGATCAAGAACGTCCTCGGCGGCACGGTCAACGACGTGATCCTTGCGGTCGTCAGCGGTGCCCTGCGCAGCTGGCTGCGAAGCCGCGGCGTCAAGCTCGCGGGCCTCGAGCTGAGGGCTCTGGTGCCCGTCTCGATCAGGAGCGACGACGAGCATGGCCAACTCGGCAACCGGATCGCCGCGATGCGCGGCCCCCTCCCGGTCTATATCGAGGATCCGGTGAAGCGGCTCGAGGTGGTCCGCCGGGGGATGGACGGGCTCAAGGAGTCGAAGCAGGCCCTCGGCGCCGAGGTGATCTCGCGCTTCAACGACTTCGCGCCGCCCACCCTGCTCGCCCAGGCCTCGCGCCTCAACTTCTCGACCCGGCTCTTCAACCTGATCGTCACCAACGTGCCCGGGCCGCAGATCCCGCTGTACGTGCTCGGGCGCGAGCTCCAGGACGTCTTCCCCGTCGCCTTCCTGCCCGAAAACCACGCCCTGGCCATCGCGATCATGAGCTACCACGGCGGCATCGACTTCGGGCTGCTCGGCGACTACGACGCGATGGAGGACATCGAGACAGTCGCCAGCGGTATCTCGGAATCGCTCGCCGATCTGCTCTCCGCCGCCGAGGCCGTCCAGGCCACACAGGCGGGCATGGCGGCCGGCGCCGACCTTCCGGGCTAGCGCGGGCTCATCTGCGGTGCCGGCGGAGCCGAAGCTTCGCGTCGGGCTGCTCGGGCGCGGCCTCGCGGTTGCCCGCCTTGTCCACCGCGACCGAAAAGAAGCGGTAACGCCGGCCGGATTTGGCCCGGAAGCGAACCCGCGACTTGGCCGTCTTCGCGATCCGGTGGTAGGGGCCACCGTTGGCCGAGGCGAACACCGCAACGGATTTCAAGCCCGAGGAGCGGATCTCCCTCGTGCAGGGCGTCTCGCTGCGGTCGTCGAAGCTCTTCAGGCGCAACACCGCGACGCGACGGTGTCCGCGGTCACGTTCGAGCTTGGCGCGCCGCACCCGAGACGATGGAGCGACCACGTCCTTCTGGGCCGCGGCGGCGAGCGCCCGGTCGGCGCGGACGATCCCCCAGCCGAGCCCGTTCGTGCCATAGCGGTCGCAGCCGCCGGCGGTCAGCTTGATCAGCTTCACGATCCTCGCGGCGGGGATGCCCGGTCTGGCGGAGCGCATCAGCGCCACCAACCCGGCGACCTGCGGCGTGGCCATGCTGGTGCCGACGAGGTAGGCAAAGCGGTCGTCCCCGTCGACCGAGGTTCGGACCCCAAGGGAGTCGAGCACAACGGTCGCGGGCGGCCAGGTGGAGAGGATGCCCTGCTGGCCTCCGCTGGTGGAGTCGGTGGCCGATCCGTATGCAGCGACTGAAACGCCGCTGGTCTTCTGCGCAAAGGCCGACCGCATCCCGGAGTGGCTCGCGGAGGTGACGACGAGGCCCTCGCCGCTCTCGATGTCCGGGCCTGTTCCCTCCGGCTGGAGGTGCTGAGCCGGGTAGTTGTTCGAGGCCTGCGGCGTCGGGCTGTTGTCGCCTGCGGCGACCGGTACGGCTCCGTTCGCCCAGGCGTAGTCCAGCGCGGCGTTAAGGTCGCTGCTCGGGCCGCCACCGCCAAAGCTCATGTTGATCGCGTCGGCGCCGTGAGCGACCGCCGCGTAGATCGAGTTGATGATCGACGTGTAGGTGAGGTCGGTCTTCAGCGCGTAGATGGAGCAGCCGAAGCCGATCGAGGCGAGGCCGTAGCCGTTGTCCGTCGTGGCGCAGGCCAGGCCTGCCACGTGCGTGCCGTGTCCCTCCTCGTCTCCGGTGCCGGTGCCCTCGCACCCGCCGAGCAGTGGCGGCACGGTGCACTCGTTGATCGCGCCCGAGATGCTGCCGGCGAGGTCGGGATGGGAGCTGTAGATGCCGCTGTCGATTACCGCCACCTCTCCGCCGGTCCCGCGTGACAGGTTCCAGGCGGGCTCGGCGCCGGCGAGGAGCACGTTCCACTGTGCGAAGTCGGTGCCCGGGGCATTCGGGTCAGGCGCGTAGAGCTCGGGATCGTTCGGCGCATACCGGAACTGCGCGCGATACTCGGGATGGACGCCGCTGACGAGGGGGTCATCGGAGAGCTCGGCCCGCAGCCGATCGATCGAGCGGCCGGCCAGGTCCACGGCGACGAACCCGCCCGGAACGGAGCGGGCCTCGACCTGGAGGTCGTTGCGCCCGGAGACGGCTGCCAGCCGGTCGCGGGAGGCATCGAGGGCTTGGCGGCGGCTCCGCACACCCTCTCCCTCCACTGCCGGCAGGGGCGGCGTGCGCACGTCGATCAGGGCGCGACCGGTGGTCAGCGGCTCCGGATCCTTGGCCGTCCACTGTTGCGCCAGCGCGGAGCCACGTGCACTCGTCGCAACCAGCACGATGGTCGCCACACTGGCGAGAATGAGCGCCGCCCGGGGCATCATGCCCATGGAACAACCCTAGGCTGCGGACGGAGCGAAGTGGCCTAACCGACCGAGACCGCCGACCGCCGGCGCCGGCTCAGGGCGTCGAGCGTCACCGCGGCAAGCAGGACTCCGCCGGTGATCATGAACCTCACCGACGACTCCAGTCCGAGCAGGTTGATGCCGTTCGAGATCGAGCCGATCACGAGCGCCCCGAGCAGGGCCGACCAGACCGAGCCACGGCCTCCGAACAGGCTCGTGCCCGCGATCACGGGGCCGGCGATCGCATTCAGCAGGACGTCGCCCGAACCCGATGACTGGTTGACGGCGATCAGCCGCGACGCCGCCATGATCCCGCCGGCCCCCGCCATCGTCGCGCCGATGGCGAAGACGGTGACCCGGACCCGGGTGACCCGGATCCCTGCACGCCGAGCCGCCTCGGCATTGCCCCCCACCGCATATATGTGCCTACCGAACCGGGTTCGCTCGGTGATGAACGCGAAGAGCCCGGTGAGGCCGAGCAGGATGATGGCCGCCAGCGGCACCCCTCGATCGGAGAGCAGGATCGCGACCCCGATGAACATCGCGGCGCCGACGAGCACTGTGCGGAACACGAGCCCTGCGAGCGGCGGCGGTTCCAGGCCGGCCCGTTGTCTGCGGCGCCGTGAGAACAGCCCGGCTCCCAGCGTGCCTGCCGTCACGACCACGGCGAGGGTCCATCCGACCCCGGCGCCGTAGAACGTGCTCGTCAGGTCGGTGATGACGCTGGGCGGGAGGTTGATGGTGCCGGTATCTCCCAGCACAAGGAGTAACGCTCCCTGCCAGGCGATCAGTCCCGCGAGCGTCACCACGAACGACGGGATGCCGAAGTAGGTGTTGAAGAACCCGTTGATCAACCCGATCGCCGTGCCGGCCAGGAGGCCGACGAGAATCGCAAGCGTCGGCGACCAGCCGTGCTGGACCGTGAGCACCGCCATGATCCCGGCGCACAGGCCGCTCACCGCTCCGATGGAGAGATCGATCTCGCCGAGCAGTAGCACGAGCACGACTCCGATCGAGATGATCCCGATGGCCGTGACCTGAAGCAACAGGTTGGTGAGGTTCGTCGCGGTGAGGAAGCGGTCGTTGGCGAGCTGGAAGACCGTCCAGATCAGGCCGAGCGCGAGGAAGACCTGAAGGTATCCGACGTCTCCGTGCAGGAGTCGCCCGAGGGCCCCGCTCGGCCCGTCCTTTCCGAGCGCCTTCAGCTGTCCGGCTGCGCCGCCTTCCACGAGATCACCTCCTCATCCATCGGTCTCCTCCCTCGGTTGACTGGCTTCGTCGCCCAGCTTCTGCTCGGTCTCCTCCTCAATGCGCCGCATCTCGGCCGTATCGGCGCCCGTGATGGAGCCGACGACCTGCTCGGGCGTCGTGGTCGCGCGGTCGAAGGTGGCCACCCGCTCGCCCAACCGCAGCACGATGATCCGGTCGGCGACCTGGAAGACGTCCTCCAGGTTGTGGCTGATCATCACGATCCCGAGGCCCTCGTCCTTGAGCCTCTTCACCAGGCCGAGCACCTGAGCCGTCTGTTGGACACCAAGAGCAGCGGTCGGCTCGTCGAAGAGCACCATCTTTGGCTGCCCGATCAGGGTGCGGGCGATCGCCACCGACTGGCGCTGCCCACCTGAGAGGCTGCCGACCTCGGTGCGAACGCTGCCCAGAGTCGTCACCGACAGGTCGCTCAGGAGCTGTTTGGAGCGCTGCTCCATTTCCACTTCGTCGATCACGTGGACCGGAACCCCGCTTTCCGCCAGCTCCTTGCCCAGGAAGAGATTTGCGACCACGTCGAGGTTGTCGCAGAGCGCCAGATCCTGGAAGACGGTGGCGATGCCGAGTCGCTCCGCGATCTGGGGCGTGGAGATGTTGACCTTCTTGCCCTCGAAGTAGGCCTCCCCGCTGTCCGGGGGCTGGACGCCGTCGATCGCCTTGATCAGGGTGCTCTTGCCGGCCCCGTTGTCGCCGACCATGGCGACGATCTCGCCGGCATCGACCTCGAAGTCGACCTCGTGCAGGGCCCGGACGGGCCCGAAGCTCTTTGAGAACCCCCGCAGCGCGAGGAGATGCTCGGTCGCGGCACCGTTGCCTTCGCCGTTCGACCTTGCCTCTCCTCGCGCCATTCGGGGACTCATTCTTCTACTTCACCTCGCCTAGCTGATACCCGCCGCTTGGCAGGCCGACTGGAACTGGGCAGTGCAGACCTGGTCTGCTGTCCAGTAACCGTCCGAACCGATCAGCGGCTGGCCGCCGTAGGTCACCGTCTTCATGTTGCTCTTGTCGGCCGCTTGCGGCGTGAGCAGGAAGGACGGCACATCGGTCGAGCCGTTATTGGTCTTCGTCTGCTGAACCAGAAGACCAGTCGGGATCGGATCTCCCTGGGCCAGGGCCACGGCGATCTTCGCTGAGGTCTCAGCCTCAGGCCTGGTCGCCTTGTACACCGTCATGAACTGGCTTCCAGCGAGGATCCGCTGGACCGCATCGAGCTCGGCGTCCTGACCGGTCGTCGGGACCGTCGTCGGATCGACGCCGGCGGCCTCCATCGCGGCGATCGCGCCGCCTGCGGTGCCGTCGTTCATCGCGTAGACGCCCTTGAACCCGGTCTTGCCGAGCGCGGTGATCGCCTGATCCATCTCCGTCTGGGCCTGGTCGGGGCTCCAGTCGGGGGTGTCGTACTCCTTGGCGACCTGGACACCTGCCTGGCTGAAGGCCGCAGCAGCGCCCTCGCCGAACAGCTTGGCGTTGTTGTCCGTCGGCGAGCCGTTGATGCGCACGATCGGCCCGTTCGGGTTGCCGTCGTCAGCCAGCTTCTTGGACAGGGCCTCGCCCTGCAGCTGACCGACCTTGACATTGTCGAACGAGACGTACGCAGCGACGTCCGGCGTATCCAGGATCAGACGGTCATAGCTGACGACCGGCACGTCCTGCTGCTTCGCCAGCTGGACCATCGACGCTGCCGAGGCGGAGTCCACCGGGTCGAGAACGACCACGTCGGCTCCATCGGTGAGCGCCGCCTCCATCTGGCTCTGCTGCTGAGACGCGTCCTGGTTGGCATTGCTGTAGATCAGGTCGCAATCCGAGCACGCGTCCTTCAGTGCTTGCTCGAACTCCGGGTGATCGTGCGCCTCGTACCTGGTCGTCTTCGACTCGGGCAGGAGCAGGGCGACCTTCGGCCCCCCTCCCCCACTGTCACCGCCACAGGCGGCCAGGCCGAGCCCGATCACCAGCGCCGCTACCGATAACACGGCGCCACGAGCCCAGCTCTTGGATCTAGACATCAAGCACCTCCTCCTCTCGGGTCCTCTTTATCACTTCCGTTCCTCTCTGTGTTGGTTTCAAATCTCTCGGCTGCGGTCATGCAGCCACCTCCTGGGGCGAGCCGGTCGGCGCAAGCAGGCCGTCGCCCGCATGAAGGACGAGGGCCAGTGCGCCGAGGAGCTCGGCCCGTTCTCCGAGCACTCCCGTGACCACGGTGACCTGTTCGGCCGCATTCGTGATCGCGTATCGGCGGATCGACTCGAAGACCGGCTCGGTGATCAGCTCGCCGGCGGCGCTCAGATCGCCGCCGATGATCACGCAGTCGGGGTTGATCAGATTGCAGAGCCCGGCGAGTGCGACTCCGATCTCCCTGCCGGCCTCGGCGATCAGCCGGGCCGCCGCGGGGTCCCCCTCGGCGGTCAGCCGCAGGAGCTCCTGCGTCGAGACGGGCTCGCCGCGGCTGGCGCCGAGCTGCTCGGCGATGGCCCGCGCCGACGCGACCGTCTCCAAACAGCCGCGGCTTCCGCAGCGGCAGATCGCGGTCCCCTGCTGGGCGGGCGTGTGGCCGATCTCCCCCGCGGTCCCGCCGGCGCCCCCGTGGAGGCGGCCGCCGAGCAGCAGGCCGGCTCCGACGCCGGAGGAAAGCTTGATGTAGATGACGTCCGAATGCCCCCGGCCCGAGCCCCAGACGTATTCCGCAAGCGCCCCGAGATTGGCGTCGTTCTCGACGTGGACAGGCAGCCTCAGGCGGCGTCCCATCTCCGCTGCCGCGTCCACTCCCACCCAGCCGGGGAGGATCGAGGATGAGCCAACGGTCCTTGTCGAGCTGTTGATCGGGCCGGGGAGCCCCATTCCGACCCCGAGCACACCGTTCCGGTCGACCTTCCCTTCCTCCAGGACCTGATCGACGAGCTCCGCGGCCGCGTCGAGGCCCTGATCGGCGGAGTGATCGACGTCGAGCTCGCGCCGCGTCTCCGCCAGCAGCTCATGGGAGAGATCGGATACCGCCACCCGGAGATGCGTGTGGCCGAAGTCGATGCCGACGGCCAGGCCAGCCGAGGGGTCGAGCGAAAGCAGCACGGGCGGCCGTCCGCCGGCCTCCCCATGAGCCACGCCGAGCGCGTCGCGCTGCTCGGTGAGGAGTCCGGAGTCGATCAGGTCGGAGACGATGCTCGAGACCGTCGAGCGGGAGAGCCCGGTGGCGCGCGCTATCTCCGCCCGGCTCGCGCGGCCGCGATCACGCAGTGCGTCGATGACGCGACCGCGATTCAGCTCCCTGAGCGACCGAAGCGATCCGGAATCCGACGATTCCACCGGCGCGGACCCTTATCGACCCCGGAGTGTTTGTCAAGAGTACGGAGGAACTCCTTCAAAAAGGCACAACAATTGTCGGGACTCAGGACAAAGCCAAAATGAGCGGCCTGCTCATGGCGCAAGCAGCGAGGGGAGACCGAAGCGCGGAAAGATCTCGGGGCTGACAAAGGCCGTGATCTCGGTGATTCGTGCGCCATCGAAGGTGAGGACGTCGATCGCCGAGGCCGTATAGGGCCCCTTCTCGTCACTCTGGCCGTAGTAGGCGATTGCCGGCTGCCCGTTGGCGCGAGTCGCCATGGTGCGCGACCCACCGCAAACCTCGACGGCGGCACTCGCCATCGCGGCGATCGTCTCCCGGCCCCGCCACCAGCTCGCCCACGGGGGCATCGAGAAGACGGCGTCCGCGGTCAGCAGTGCGTGTAGCGCGTCGACGTCGCCCCGCGCCCAGGCTTCGACGTACTCCACGACGAGCTCGCTGACCCGCTGGTCGCCGATCGAGCGCAGGGTCGCCTGCTGGCTCCGCTGGGGAAGGCGCTCGTCGATCGTCTTGCGGGCCCGCTGCAGGGCGCTGTTCACCGATGCCACGGTCGTGTCCAGCGACTGTGACACCTCGCGCGCGGAGAACCCGAGCACCTCGCGGAGGATGAGGACGGCGCGCTGTCGTGCCGGCAGGTGCTGAAGCGCGGCGACGAAGGCGAGCTCGACGGCCTCGCGCTGCTCGTAGCGAGCCTCGGGCGCGGCATAGCCGTCTTCAAGCCCGAGCGTCTCATCGGGGTACGGCTCGACCCACACCGACTCGACGAGCGGCTCGCCCGGATCGTGGTCGTCACTCGGCGGGCCGTAGTCGACCGGCAGGACGCGCTTGGGCCGTCGTGCGATCGCGTCCAGACAGGCGTTGGTTGCGATCCTGTAGAGCCAGGAACGAGATGAGCTCCGACCCTCGAACCCCGCCAGCCCGCGCCAGGCGCGTAGGAGGGTTTCCTGAAGCGCGTCCTCGGCATCCTCGAGCGAGCCCAGCATCCTGTAGCAGTGTGCGTGGAGCTCGGCGCGGTGCCGCTCGACGATGCGGCGAAAGCTGCCCTCGTCGCCACCCTGAGCTGCCTCGAGCAGCTCCTGCTCCCCCTTCAAGGTTGTCGACGCCATCGTCACGCTCACCAATGTAGACCGGGTAGGCGAGGCAAACTCATCGCTCAATTAGTGCTGTTGAGGCCCGACTGACGTTCCCGGAGTAGAGGGCGAGCACCCGGAGGGCAAGTGCAACCTCTGTCACTGTCCGTCCCTTGCGAAGCTCCGTGGTCATCACCCTGAGTTTCGCAGTCGCCGAAGATGCAGGCGATCCGTGCCGAAGGCGATCCCCGAGCTGGGCGCCCTAAAATCGACTGCGAGACGCCAACCCCGGTGACCTGCGAGTCCTTTTACGGTCCGATATTTGCTTGTAGGAAGTCGTAGCGAAACCTGAGATAGGGAGTGGAGCATGCGGAAGTTTGTCTCGATCGCCGTCGCCACGGCGTTGGTTGCGGCCCTGCCCGCCGCCGGGGCCCAGGCCAAGACCAAGACCAAGCAGATCAGCACGAGCATCTTCCTCGACGTGGCCGGCTTGATCGACAGAAATGGCGGCGTGACCTACTTCTGGTTCGGCGGCGTCTCTGCGAAGAAATCCACCTGTCGTGATGGTCGGAATGTGACGCTCTTCCGTGTCGAGCCCAACGGAACCGCCAGCCCGATCGCCTCCAGCGAGTCCGACTCCGGCGACGTTCAGCCGATGCTCCTGGGACCCCTGGACGCAATCACGGGCTCCTACTACGCGGAGATCGCCCCGAAGCAGGTCATTAAGTGGACCTCGAAGCCGAAGGTGGTTAAGCCCGTTAGCCAGGGAACGGTAATCGGACGGGCTAGCCGAGTAAGGAAAGTGAAACTGAACTGCCTCGCAGCCCGCAGTTCAACCATCCATGTGGAGGTTCCCGCTGGCCTCTTGACATCTCCGTAAGGCCAGGGAAGCGCGCGCAGGCACTGCTTTCCATCTAAAGCGGCTGTTTCGCATGGCGTGGACTCTGGCGCGCGAGGCGCTGGTTACCCGCCCGCGTACCGCTTGACTCTGGACGCCGGGGCGTGATACGCGTGCTGGGGACTAATGGCGATTCCGCCCCTCAACAGGCGCAAGGGGCAACAGCGCGTCGCCGCCTTCGCCACGATCGCAGCCGTTTCTCTTGCCGCAAGCGGCGCCGGCGTCGCCTGGGGCGCCGGGGTGTTTCCCCGCGCCACAGCGGCCCCCGCGTCGAGCCCCGGCTGCAGCCGATCGTCACCCACCCCGCGCCCTGACGGGACCCGTCGCATAAGCGACGGCACGCTTCGCGTCACCCCGACGGCGATCGTCGCCGGGGCCGAGGACCAGGACATACGAGTCACCGTCGACCCGGCTGGGCGGGGCGGCCCGGATCGCGTCACCATCCGCCTCTACCGGCCTGCCGACCCGCGCGGCCCCCGCGGCGGCTTCGAGCGCTACAGCGGCCCCCAACGCACCCTAAGACTGTCGGGTGGCTCCCCTCGCAGCCTCACATTCCGGGACCTGAACCTGCCGGGGGGCGACTACGAGCTCCGCCTCACCAGTCCAAGAGGCAAGCCGATCGGCGGCTCAAACTTAGTCGTCTACGACCAGCACCGCCTGCCGCCCGGGGGCGGCGATAACTCGACTCACGGCAATGGGAAGCCATCCCCCCTGACGCTGCCGAGCCCGAGCACGAACAACGATGTCAGCAACCAGGCGGGACAGCAGGCGGAGACTTACGACGCGGTGGAGCCCGACAACCCGGCGCGGGTTGCCGCCAGCGTCAACCCCGACGGGGCCAACCCGGACGTCTGGATCTCCAACGACTTCATGCGGCCCGGGACCGAAGTAATACAAACGATGCCGAGCAACTCACTGCGGCGGGCCTCGGAGGGCGGCGGCACTGTAGCTCTCAACATGTGCTGCGATCCGGGCCTCGCCGCCGATGACCGCGGGAACATCTGGCTCTCGCACCTCGGCACCTCGCCGAACTACGTCGCGATCAACCGCATCGCGGGCCCGAGCGGCACCAGCCTCCAGACCAACAACGTGGCCATTCCTCGCGCCACCGCCGGTCTCCAAGACAAGCCGTTGTCCACGATCGACACCTCGGCGACCAGCCCGAAGCGCTACCGCCTCTACGAAGTCTGGATCGAGAATCCCGGCCAAGCCGTGGTCATCAACGAGTGCAACGCCGTCACCGCCTCCAACTGCGACAGCCCCGAGAACTGGGGCGACACACCCGCGGTGGTAGAGCCCGGCTCCGGGACCAGCAGCTACCCCTCGGTGGCCACGGCCCCGAACGGTGACGTCTACGTCTCCTGGTGGGACCAAGACGCCGACCAGATCATGATCGATCGCTGCCTCGCGGCCGAGGACTGCACCCTCAGCAGCAGCTGGAACGAGGCCACAGTGGTCGACAATGACCTCGACCCTGGCTCGGCCAACGCCCTACCCTTCTTCTGCCCGATCATCTCGGCACCGGGAGGCCGGGTAGCCCCGCAGCCGTACGTCGACGTCGGCCCGGACGGCAAGGTCTACGTGGCCTACAGCGAGCTTCGCAACAACGGAACGACGAGGTGCACCGCCTCGGCCACCGACCGCACCTTCGAGAGCCGGATCGCCGCCGGCTCTGCCAACACCTTCCCGGCCCTCAACTCCGGGGTGCGGATCAGCGATGACACCGCAACGGCACCCAACGACCACTTCTTCGCCACCCTGGCCGCGGATCCCTCGGTGGCGGGGCGGGTTGAGTCGAACCTCTACAGCACCAAGCTCGACTCCTCCGGGGCCGCCACCAACCAGTTCTACGTGATCTCAACCGACGGCGGCAGCAGCTACTCAGCAATGACCCAGATTTCGACCGCCTCATCCGACTTCAGCGGGGCAAACAGCGATGACTTCGACTACGGCGACTACGAGGGCGCCAACGCTGCCGGAGGTCTCTTCCTGCCCGCCTGGACCGACAACCGGGCTGCGCACGGCGGCGACGCTGAGCTCTACATGCTGACCCCGCTCATCGCCGAGCAGGCAGACGTCGAGCTTTCTGCGACTGAGATCGAGTCCGGCGTGCAACATCTGAGTGGGCCTCCTAGGTGCTCGTTTCTTAGGTGACACGAGCCTGCCATTTGGAGGCCCTTCTTCATGGCAGTCCAAAGCGGCTATCCCACCTGAGCCGAGGCAGGACTCCACAGCCAACGGCACCCGCGCCAGGCCCGGGACGCCACTCGGCCAGGTTCGAATCCTGTCGGGCGCCCTCTAGAGACGCCGAAGGCGAGCGGCCAGACGTGCGGTGGGGGGCGGCCCCAGGGCCACCCCCTCACCGATCAGCTGAGGAAATCCTTACTTCTTCCTGGACTTCTTCGGCTTGCATTTCTGGACCGACTGCGAGGCTTTGGTCGAGCCATCGGCGAACCGGGTCGTCGCCGTATTGACCCACTTCTTGTGGCACCTCGCCATGACGTAGTAGGTCGGCTTGCCCTTCTTCTTGCCCGACTTCACCTTGTTGATCGTCGCGTCGAAATGCGTGATCGAGGTCCCCGTGGGTGGAATCTGGACGACGAGCGTGTTCGTGGCGGTATTCAGGACGCCGGTCAGCGTGGTGCTGAAGGCGTAGCCCCCGCTGGACGTGAAGACGTCGACGTGCAGATAGACGGACGGACTGCCCCCTGAAGGCGTGCCGTTGTACGCGGCCACCTTTCCGGTCAGTGCTCCCCCGTTGATGATCGCGCTGCCCTGCCCGATCCGGCTGGCGCCGCACGCGGCGTTGGCCTGGGCCTCGGGAGCCGTGTTGATCAGGTTCAACTGGCACTGGGCGACCTTGCCCGGTGTGAATTTGAGGTCCGTGCTGAACAGAAGAACCGTCTGGGTCGGTGTTGGTGTGAATCCACCGGTGTAGAACGTCTCGATGTTGTTCGCGATCGACGCCGGGCCGAAGTTCTTGCTCTCCTGCTTCTTCGGCGACACTGTGGCCGTGTAGCTGATGCCGGTGACGGCCGCCGAGGCGGTTCCGCTCACCAACAGAGCACCTATGACACCCAGGGACGATGCGAGCACATGCTTGCGCTTGCTCATGCCATTCCTCTCTCCTTATCTATTTCCGCACCGGCAGAACTATGCCGCAATAAGCGCCAGGTCGGAGCGGGGACCCAGCGAGTCTGGCGCCCGAAGCGCAACGCGCCGTCCGGGTTCTCGACGGAACTTGCCTACGCGTTTGCCACGGATACCGTGCCTGATCCGTCCGGACCTGTACAAGAGGGACCAGAGCGGCAGTCTCACGTCGCGGCAACCCTAGTGATGGCGCGCGCATGATCCGTCGAAAGGTGCCGCTTTCCATGCAAAGCGGATAGCTGCTTCTCGTCCAAAGCGCTACTCCGACAGCCCGGCGGCTTCGAGGGCTTCGGCCCGATGTTCGTACTCATCTATGCGCAGAACCTTGCCGTCGCGCAGCGTGTAGACCTCGTAGAAGCGGGTTTCGACTTCGACCCCGCTCGCTCGACCACGGCCGTGGAATCGAACCGTCACGAACACCCGGTCTCCGCGTCCGATCACCTCGTCGAGGGTTGTCTCCGCCCCCTCCCAGGCTTCGTTCCAGCGTTCGTAGTTCGCCAGCACGGCGTTGTTGCCGTACAAGGCACCGTCCTCCAAGCTGATCACCACTATGTGGGGGTCGTGGAACCCTGCGATGCGGTCGTAGTCGCCACGCGAGTAGGCATCCCAGGCCTCGCGCACGATCTCCACGTTCTCCTCCGACATCGCCTACTCCGACAGCCCGGCGGCTTTGAGGGCGGCGTCTCGGTCCGCGTACATCTCCATTCGCACTACGAGTCCGTCCTGAAACGTCCAGACCTGTGCGAAGCGCATCTCCACCTCCGGGCCGCTGTGCTTGGCGCTCGCGCGTTGGCGGACGATCGCGACCACCCGATCCTCGGCGTCGAAGACCTCCTCGACATCGATCGTCCATAGTTCGAAGCCCTCCAGCCATTCCGCGAGCCACCTGTTGGTTTCATCGACCCCGACGCATTTCTCCGGAAGCATTCCCCGAAACGGGGTCGTGTCCCAGACGAAGTCCGGGTGGGTCACCTCAGGCAAGAGCTCTCGAGTCCTCTGGACGTGCTCGTAGCCGCGCCGCACCAGCTCCACGTTCTCCTCCGACATCGCCTTCTCCGACAGCCCGGCGGTTCGAGCATGCCTCAGTACCACTTGCCCCGGGCGAAGCCTCCGAAGGCGATCAGTCCGATCAGCACGATGATCAGCCCGATTACGAGGCTCCAGAACAGCGCCACCACGATCCCGATGATCACGAGGATGCCTCCGAGGGAGATACCGCCAATGCCGCCGCCGCGACGTTCCGGTGTGGCCATTGATGCCTCCGTTCTAGGGGATGCGGCGAGCCTACTCCGGCAGCCCGGTGAGGTTCTAGAAGATGGGCTCCGCTTGGTCGATCAGGGCGAGCGCCTCCTCCATCGAGTAGGTCGCGTGGACATTCACCTTGTTCCACTGCATGAGGCGGCTCTGGAAGGCGAAGTCCCGGACGGAATCAATGTCGTCCGCCTCGACCACCGCGAGGATGATGTGGTCCGGGCCGAAGACGCGCATGGTGACGATGTTGATGCCCAGCCCTTCGGCGAGTTGCGGAATCTGGCCAGCGCCCTCCTTCATGATCTGCCGCGTCTGAGCATTGGAAGTCGGGCAGAGGTTGGGCGGATGCTCGGCGATGACGGCGAACGTTGCCATAGGGGACCTCCGTGTTGGTTAGGCGGACATCGCCCGCGCAGTATCTCTCGACGGAGTGCTGCTTTCCATGCAAAGCAGCACGCTTCGCGGCGCTGGGCGGCGCTGTCGCTCTCGCGTGAAAGCATCTTTCGGTCGTGGAGGGCTTGCCTGACCGGCGTGCCCGATTGTGAGCCTGCGCCGTGGTACCGCTTTGGCACCCGATGCGAGCGCAACATCAAAGAGGGTTCGCGCGCTTCCTGTAGGGCGTCAGCCCTCGACCTGCTCCGTTGCAGCCACCGCGGCGGCGGCCACGGCCAGGCCGATTGCCAGATTCGCCTCACCGTCGTCGGGCGCCCCGTCTGCCACGACTTGCTCGGCAGCGGCCAGCGCAGCGTCGACGCGAGCGAGCGCGCCTCCCGCCTCTCCGGGTGCGGGATCGCGGCAGGCGTACCGGGCGAGCGCCACACCTTCTTGGGCTCGGGCGAGATCCGGCGGTTCTCTCGTCAGCGCAGCCCCGGCGGCCATCATCAGATAGCCGTTGACGCGGAGCAGCCGGCCGTTCACCGGCCGCACCTGCTCGAGAGCGGGCTCGCTCGCCACCGGCAGCTGTTCGCCGTCGAGTACCACCGCCATCGTCCCGCCCGCGATCATCGCCCTGCCCTGCGCGTCCACTCCAGCACGAGCCGCCGCCCGCATAGCTACGTACAGGCTGGGCAGTGGGTGCCCATACGGAGAGTCGGAGGCGAACACGATGCGTTCCGCCGGTACGCGGGCGAACAGCTCGACGACGTCCAGCGCCGAGAAGGCTGAGGTGTCATAGAGAATCGCCGGATGCTCGGCCAGCCTGGATGCGAACATCCCCTGGCCAGCGATGCCCGCGTGCGCCAGGACAAGCGTCACGTCGGGGAAGCGCAGCGCCAGATCGGCGAGGCTGTCCATCGGACCCATTCCGCGCCCCGCATGAATCAGGATCGGCACGGAGGCATCCCGAGCCACTTCGAAGATTCCCTCGGCGGCCGAGTGCCCGAAGGCGAAGGCCTGCGCCCGCGGATGCAGCTTGATCCCCCGCGCACCGAGCGCCAGGCATCGCTCTGCCTCTTCCAGCGGATCTTCGGCGGGGTCAAGGCGGCAGTACGGCGAGAGCCGGCCTTCACTGCGCGCAGCCCAGGCCAACACTCGGTCATTGGGCGTGCGGTAGGCCGGTTGTCGATCGGGATCGTGAAGGGGGAAGACGCAGGCGCGGCTCCGAGCTCCGACCGCGTCGAGTTGCTCGAGCAGGGCGGCAAGCTCCTGCGACCGGCCATCCTCGTCGGCTCCCAGATGCGTATGGGCATCGACGACGATGGTTCCCGCCGGCACCAACCGGGCCACCTCCTCGGCGAACGGCATGAAGGCCTCCCGTAGCGAGTCCAGGTTCATATTCGGGCCTCCTGGGCGAGGGTCCGGGTTCGATCCTCCGCCGCGAGCGCGATCAGTTCCACACAAGTTCCCAGGTCGAGTGCGGTCGAGTCGACGAGCAGGTGATACAGGGCGGGATCGCGCGCGTCGGCGTGATTGAAGTGGTGTACGTAGGCATGCCGCGCTCGGTCCGTCTCCAGCATGCGTCGCTCGGCCACCCGACGTTCGATGCTCTGAATCCGCATTGCCTGCCGCAACCGAGCCTCGCGCGGCCCGTCCAACCGCACGTGCAGGGCCCGCGGCTGATCCCGAAGCACGACCGCCCCCGCCCGGCCGAGGATGACTCCGCGGCCACTTTCGGCATGCTCGAAGATGATCCGCTCGGTCATCTCGCGGAACGCGCGATCGGCCATTGGATCGGCGGCCGGCGCCTCGGCGCCGAAGGTCTGGCCGATGGGGGCCAGGCTGCTCAGTAGACGGGCGGCAACCCCCTGGGCGTGCTCGTCACGCTCGTGCGCTGTGGCGAGCCGTGCGCTGAGAGCCGCAGCGACCTCGGAGGGGATCAGGCGATCCACGAACGGTACGCCCAGCCGCCGCGCCAGGGCGGGTCCGACCTCGCTTCCCCCGGCGCCGTAAGTCGCCGAGAGGGTGACCAGGGTCACGGCATCTCCCCTTCGGCCGTTCTCGCGCCCACTCGGACGAGAGGGGCCTATCTGGGTCAACTTACTCCGACCGGGTGCGCGCGGTCAAGAGCCGGCTTTCTAGAGCGCGCCCGACAGGGTTCGAAGCTGTGACCTTCGGTTTGGTAGATGGCGGCTTGGCCAGAGAATGCCTGCAAGCTGGCAGGTGCGGATCGTCGGGGAACGTCGGAGGGAACGAAGCACGGCGTCGGCCCTGCGCCGATGCGTTTGTCACCCCCTCATGCGGGAGGAGTCGTCAGCTCGCGCGAGGCTTCGCTACTGCTTTTCGTCCAAAGCGGCTACTGGACGGCCCGGTCTCCGACCGGCCCAGCCTGCGGCGTTCGCCCGAAAAAGAGACACGGCCGGGTCATCACCCAGCGGGCCATCGTCGCCAGCGACGAAAGCGGCTCCGTCCGACCTGATCTGGATCCTGGAAGCGATGGGAACCCACGGGTCGGACCCCGGGGGGACGGAAGCAGGCAGAACGAGGAGCTGAGATCGGAGTCCTATTAGCAGCCGTGATCGCGGCCGTGGTCGTGGCGGTATTCCTGCTCGTTCTCGCCGTCAGGATCCTCCGTGAATACCAGCGTGGGGTGATCTTCCGCCTCGGGCGTCTGATCGCGCAGAAGGGCCCCGGGCTGATCCTGCTGATCCCGATCGTCGACCGGATGGTCCGGGTCGACCTGCGGACGGTGACCTTGGACGTGCCACCGCAGGAGGTGATCACCCGCGACAACGTCCCGGCCCGCGTGAACGCGGTCGCCTACTTCCGGGTGATCGAACCCAACAAGGCGATCGTCGAGGTCGAGAACTTCCTGCTCGCGACCTCGCAGATCTCACAAACCACCCTTCGATCCGTTCTCGGCAAGGCCGACCTCGATCAGCTGCTCTCCGAGCGGGAGCGCCTCAACGAGGACCTGCAGAAGATCATCGACGAGCAGACAGAACCATGGGGCGTCAAGGTGACCACCGTCGAGATCAAGGACGTCGAGATCCCCGAGCAGATGCAGCGGGCGATGGCGCGGCAGGCCGAGGCTGAGAGGGAGCGTCGCGCCAAGATCATCGGCTCCGAGGGCGAGTTCCAGGCCGCCGAGAAGCTCGCCCAAGCCGCCGACATCATCTCCAAGAACCCAGCCACGCTCCAGCTGCGCTACCTGCAGACCCTGCTCCAGATGGGGGTGAACCAGAACACCACGATCGTCTTCCCGCTGCCGATCGAGCTGATCAGGGCGTTCCAGAAGTTCGTCCCAGAGAGCTGACCAGCAAGCGCCTGGTCAAAGCGCTGCTTTCCATGCAAAGCAGAACCGCTGCTTTTCGTCCAAAGCAGCAGTCGGGGACTGGTCGCCGAGCCCGGTGCCGCTCTGTGACGGTGACTCTCGACGTCGCATGGTCCTCAGGGCAGTGGCCGTAGGCCCGCGCGCAGTACGGCGGTATCGATACGAGTTTGGAGCGGGAGTGACAGGCTCCGCCAGAGGCGCTTGTGCGCGTCAACCCGTTGAAGGGCCAGGCGCCCAATGCGCTTGGAGGAACGGCAAGGGCGAGAACACGGCGTGATTGAGGTCATCGAGTCCCGCGGTCTCGAGCTGCTTCCGCAGCGTCGGGGTGCCGCGGCGACTTGAGCGGAGGATTCGGCGTTGCACCACGCGAAGGGAGCAACGCGGCCATCGAGATCCAGGCCCGGCCTGGCTGCTCCCTTCCGTGCAGGGAGCACTGAGCTCGTCCCGGTCCGTCGTGTCTCCCTCCGCCTGAAAGCAGAACGCTGGGGCCAAGGTGAGGAAACCCTCGGAAGTCCTGCCTTGGACGAAAAGCATCTCCTCCGTACCCGACCACGGAGGAAGCATGCTCGAGCTCACCGATCACGTCGCCGGCACGTCGAACAAGGTCATCACGCGACGGCGACCCGGGAACAAGGGACGTCGTTATCCGGCTGACCCGCCGCGGGTGGAAGAGATCGTTGCGGTCATGAGACACGCGGGAACTGACTTGTTCGGCAGTCGGCTGCGGGGGCTCATCATCGTGCTGTGGCGAGCGGGTCTTCGAGTCTCGGAGGCGCTCGCCTTGGCGGAATCGGACTTGGAAGTCAGCCAAGGGTCCATGCTCGTCCGCCGAGGTAAGGGCGGACGCCGGAGGGAAGTTGGCATGGATGATTGGGCTTGGGATCAGCTGCGTCCCTGGCTCGAGGCGCGCGTCTCGTTCCCGGTTGGGCCGCTCTTCTGCGTGATCAACGGGCCAACCTGTGGCGGGCCCTGGTCTAGCTCGCAGGTGCGAATTGCGCTCCGACGCACCGCGGCCCAGGCCGGGGTACGGCGCCGCTTCGCCCCACACCAGCTCCGCCACGCCCACGCCGTCGAGATGGCTAGAGAAGGCGTCCCGCTTAACGTCATCCAGCGCCAGCTCGGACACGCCAACCTCGGGGTCACATCGATCTACCTGCAGGGGATCGATAGCGGCGAGATTATCGAGACGGTCCGCACCCGCCGCGCTCCCGTGATCCCGGCCGCGGCGGCACTGGCTCGCTAGTGCTTTTCGTCCAAAGCGGCGCTTTCAAGTCAGCGCCTCCTTGCGCGAGAGTGGCGGTACTACCCCTCGACGAGTGCCAAGATCGTCTGGGAGCGAACACCGTCGTATTTCATCGCCTCCGCCGCCTCCTCAGACTCAAGGGCCTCCTGCCAAGTTAGAGATGTCCGGGACCTCGACGTTCATCGCGAGGTCAGGTCGGTTCGTCCGGGATCGGGTATACGGTCGGACCCGTGGCCGACGAGCCGAACCGGCAGGAGCTGCTCTCCGCGCTGACCACCGAGCACTTCACCTTGCAGGGAGCGCGCTCGCAAACGGTCAGCGAGAGCACCGGGCGGGCGACGCTCTACGTGATGTCCGTGTCGAGCACCCTGATCGCCCTCGGTTTCCTGGCCCAGATCTCCGAGGTCGGCGACACGTTCTTCACCACGGCGAGCATGGTCACGGTGATCAACAGCGTCGTCGGCGGCAGCGCCGTCGCGATCGCAGTCGGAGCGATCACCGGCGCGCCGCTGGGAGTTAGCGCCGCGATCGGCGTCGTCGTAGCGATCGCCTCGATCGTGGCGCTGCGGCGCCACGAGCAGCGGATGCTGACGGCGTGCTACCGGGAGTTCGAGGTGCTGTTCCCCTCGCCGCACGCTCCATGACCGGACGCCGTTTCGCGCCCTGACTATCCCTTCGCGCGCGAAGCAGCAGCCCAAGCCCGAACCGCCGCTTTCCATGCAAAGCGACACCCCCGTGGCCCCGCGGAGCCGCGCGTCCAATCCGCGAAGAGCGGTAGCGACTGATACTCCCCACGCGAAAAAGGGTCTCGCCGTCGAATCTTGGACGCCCTGAGGCGCCCCGAAGGGTCGAGGTTTGCAATGCGTTAGCAATCAGAGGGCCGACGGCCTTCTCGGTCGGTGGGCAAACCCGCGATTTCCAGCGATTAGTACCCGAGCGCGAACTTGGCGTCCTCGGACATCATCTCCGGGGACCAGGGCGGGTCGAAGACCATCTTCGGGTGCACCTTGCCGATGCCCTGGAGCTGGCCGACGAACTCGCGCATCTGCTCCGAGACCTGCGGGCCGATCGGGCAGGCGGGCGTCGTCAGCGTGAAGGTGATGTAGGCCTCTTCGCCCTCGAGCTCCACGTCATAGACGAGGCCGAGGGAGACGAAGTCGAGACCGAGCTCGGGGTCGATGACCTCCTCGAGCGCCTCGTAGACGTCCTCTTCGGTTGCTGTTCCAGTTGCCATCAGAAGTTTCCGTAGGGAGCGTTTTGATTTTGGGAGGACGTTGGATCTCCAGCGTAGTCGGGCTTCGGGCGTGCCTCCGTCGCCGAGCCCTCGGCTACGTCGCTAGGGGCGAGCCCGACCTTGACCACAGCCCATTCGCCCGGCTTCTGCTGAGCGACCAGCCAGGTTGCCTCCGGATGGTCGGTCGCCATCCGGTCTCGCTCGCGTTGTGCCTGCTCGCGATTCATCTCCACCAAGGATAGGGGGACCGTCCCACGGACCGTCCCGACGGGCGGAGTGCCGTGCCTGAGTAGCCTTGCGTGCCCGTGTTCTTCCTCGTCTTGATCTTCATCATCGTGCCGATCGCGGAGCTCTACGTGATCATTCAAGTGGGCGGCGCGATAGGCGTGGTCCCGACCCTGGCACTGCTGCTCGCGGACGCGCTCCTCGGCTCGATGCTGCTTCGCCAGCAGGGGCGTGCGGCCTGGGTGCGGTTCAACCGCGCGCTTGCGGAGAACCGGCTGCCGCATAAGGAGGTCATCGACGGCGTGCTGATCATCTTCGGTGGGGCTTTGCTGATCACTCCGGGGTTCCTCACCGACATCCTCGGACTCATCCTCTTGATTCCGCCGACGCGCGCGCTCGTACGGCGATTTTCGTCTCGCCTCGTCCGCCGCCGGCTGGCGATGGGAGGTGGCGCAACGATGTGGACGTTCGGCCGGGCGCAGGGACCGCCTCGCCGGCGCCCGGGCTCGGGTGGCCCATCGGGGCCGCGGCGTGAGCCGGCCCCCGAGGATCCGTTCGGCTGGGAAGAGCCGCCGCCACCTCCGCCGCGAACCGGGCCGCGTCCCGACGACATCGAGGGAACGGGGCAGGAGATCCGTGATGAGGACGAGCTGCCGCCCGGAAGGGAGCCGTTCGGCGGATGACCGATCTAGTCCAGGGCTTCTTCGTCTGCGGCTTCGGCGATCCGGCGTCCGGTATCGGCGGGCTCGCCTGGGACTTCGGGGAGCCCGGCGCGCTCCTGCTGACCGGGGGCAAGGCGCAATCGGCGACCTTCGCGCTCGAGGAGGGCGGCGACGCCGCAACGCTCGAGATCACCGCCGGTGACGCGGCCCTCGAGGCGACCGTGAGCCCCCGGACGGCCGAGATCCCGCTCGGGGACACCGGCAATCTCTCGGTCGTCTTCTGCGTCGCCGACGTGAGCCCGAACGACGGCTCGCAGACCATGCGGTGCCCTGGGCAGATCAGCCGCTGGGGAGCGGATCCAACCGAGGGCGCGGGCACCTTCCGCCACCTGGCGATCGACGCAGGAGACCAGTCGTGGCTGGTGGTCGAGTCACGCGGGGAACCCGGTGCCGACCATGGCGACGAGCGAAGCTCGGCCTGGACGATCCGCGGCGAGGAGGACACGCGCTTCGAGGACACCTTCGTCTCGACCCAGTACGACGGCGACGATGGCCCGACCCGCTTCGGGCTCGAGCTCTGGCCTGAGGAAGCCGAGCGGGCCAGCCGCGCCGCGGCCACCAGGGTCGCGGCGAGCTCCCTGGGAGGCGTCAGGCTGGGTGGCGCCTGGGCCGGGCTGTTCCGCTGTGAGACCGACGGGATCCTCGGACTCGGCAGCTACCTGCTCTGGCGGGCATGAGCGAACCCGGCCGGATCAGCACCGTGATCTCGGACTTCGGCGGGGTCCTGACGACACCACTGATCCAGTCATTCGCCGCGGTCCAGGACGAGACGGGAGTGCAGTTCGAGGAGCTGGGCAACGCGATGACCAGGATCCGGAAGGAGGACGGACGCCACCCCCTCTTCGAGCTGGAGACCGGCCGGCTCAGCGAATCCGACTTCCTCCGCAAGCTCGGCGACGCCCTCGAGCCGGCTCTCGGTCATAGGCCGGAGCTTCACCGTTTCCGCGAGATCTACTTCGACGCCCTCCACCCCAACGAGCCGATGATCGATCTGATGCGCGAGGCGAAGGAGCGCGGCTACCGCATGGGCCTGCTGACAAACAACGTCCGTGAATGGGAACCGGTCTGGCGAACCATGCTGCCCGTCGACGAGATCTTCGAGGTGGTCGTCGATTCCGGCTTCGTCGGCTGTCGCAAGCCGGATCGCGAGATCTACGACCTCACCCTGGAGCGGATGGGTGGCCCCAGCACGGAGGAGTGCCTCTTCATCGACGACACGGACGTGAATTGCAAGACCGCGACGGAGCTCGGCATGTCGGCGGTCCATTTCCGGGAGAACGACCAGGCAATCCCGGAGCTCCGCAGCGCCCTGGCGCTCTGAGGTGTGGGCGAATCAGTTGTCGGAGCCGCCGCGGTCCCACATGTAGAGCTCCATAGCCTCGCGGCAGAGCTCCATCAGGCGGGGCGGCGAGAGCCACTCGAGCACGAGCTCGAGGGCGCGCTCCTCAGAGATGCCCTCCTCGAATGCCTCCTCGCCGCGGAAGCCGGCGGCGAGCTTGAGGGCCTCGCGGCGGTTGTCGCCGAGCGAGTGGAAGGCGCCCATCAGGAAGTCGCGGTTCGGGACCGGCTGGCCGACCTCCATCGAGCCGTGCCAGGCGGCGAGCATCGAGATGTCGTGCTCGTCGAGCTCCGAGATCGCCTTGGCGTAGTGCTCCTGGAGTTCCCCGTCGGGGATCTCGTCGACCCAGGCTCGCACCGCCTCGCCGAGCAGCTGGCGGCGGGCCTCACGGCCGACGGAGTCGGCAATCGCCCTGATGGCGTCGGCTGGATCTACAAAGCAAAGTGTCATTTCGGTGGGGCCTCCCGTTTCGGCTTGCGGAGGTGTGATCTGAAGCCAACTTAGACTCGCCCCCGGCGGAAAAAAACCGGCTCTGGTTTCCGCGCGTTATGCGAGAAACCACGCGGATTTGAGCTCCATGAAACGGGTTGCTCCTCGGGCTCACGCCCTCGGAGCACCCTCGCATCAAGCGCCGGGGACGCACCTATGCTCATGCGAGGGCGCTCCGAAGGCGAAGCCGGAGGAGTGACCCGTTTTATGAGTGGCGTGAAACTGATCATCGGGCCCCCCAACTCGGGGCGAACAGGCAGGACTCTGGATGCCTTCAGGGCAGCCGCGGCCCGCGACCCGGTCCTGGTGGTCCCAACCGTGGACGACGTGGAGCGCTTCGAGGAGGAGCTCACGGGGAACGGCGAGGTCGTGATCGGCGCGACCGTGGGCACCTTCGATCAGCTCTTCGGGCTCGTCGCACGGGCTACGGACGCCCCAGTCGGCCCCGCGGTCAGCCGAACCCAGCGGCTGCGGCTCGCCCGCGAGGCGGGGTCGAAGGCGGAACTCGGGATCCTCGCGACGTCGTCGCGGCGGCCCGGCTTTCCGACGGCGCTGGAGGAATTGGTCTCGGAGCTGCAGGCCGCGCTGGTCGACCCGGTGGCCCTGCGCGAACGAGCGATGGAGGCGGGGCCGTACGAGCTGGAGATCGCGTCGCTCTACGAGTCCTACCTGAGGGTCCGGGACGAACTCGGCCTCCAGGACGACCATTCCCTCGCCGCGGCGGCGACCGCGGCCCTCCGCGAGCGCCCGGACGCCTGGGCGGCGCGGCCGGTCTTCCTGTACGGATTCGACGACCTGACGCTGGAGCAGCTGGAGCTGGTCCGCGAGCTCGCGACGAGCACGGACGTGACCCTCGCCCTCCCCTGGGAGGATCGCGAGTCGCTGACCCTCGCACGCGGCGCCCTCTTCGCCGAGCTCAGAGACTTTCAGGGCGTCTCGATCGAGCGCCTCGACCCAGAGCCCCGCTTCACGCAGAGCTCGACGCTCTTCGAGGTCGAGCGCCGTTTCGGCGAACGGAGCGGCGGCGAGGCGATCGAGAACGACGGCGGCGTCGCCATGCTCGCGTCGGCGGGCGAGCTGGCGGAGGTCGAGGCCGCTGGGGCCGAGGTTGCGCGGCTCCTCCATGACGGCGTCCCGCCCGGGGAGATCGCGATCGTGCTCCGGGACCCGCGCTCGGCCGGACCGCTCTACCGCCGGGTGCTGACGCGATTCGAGATCCCGGTGGCGGTGCAGGCCGACCTCGCGGCCACCCGCACCGCGACCGGGGCGGGGCTGATCGCGCTGCTTCGAGCCGCGGTTGGTGGCGGCGGGGCCATGGAGCTGCTCGCCTATCTGCGCACGCCGGGAGTCGCTCCCCCGTCGATGGTGGACTGGTTCGAGCGCAGGCTGCTGCGCGGTCGCATCCGCTCGACCGACGAGGCGCTCACGGCCTGGGGTCCCAAGAGCGAGAACGGCGAGCGCGGCCTCCGCGAGGTCGGGAAGCTGCGTGAGGCCGGATCTGGACCGGCCCTCCTTCGCGAGGCCGGCAGGCAGGCGCGCTGGATCGCCGAGTCGGCGGTGCGCCGCCAGGGTGCGGTCGCGGGGGAGGACAGGGCTCTCGAGCTGCGGGCGGGGTCCGAGATCGAGACAGCGCTCTCCGACCTCGCTGAGCTGGGCTTGCCCCACTCTCCTGGTGAGGTGATCGCCGCGGTGTCGGAGCTCGACGTGCCGATGTGGAGGGGCCCCACGGAGGGCAGGGTCCGGGTGATCAGTCCCTACCGCGCACGGGCCCGTCGCGTCTCCCACATGTTCGTCTGCTCGATGCAGGACGGCGACTTTCCCCGACGGGACACCGGTGGCCCGCTGCTCTCGGACGACGCCCGGCGGGCGCTGGGGCTGCCAGAGAGGAAGAAGGCCGAGATCGAGGACCGCTACCTGTTCTCGGTCTGTCTCTCGCGGCCCAAGCAGCGCCTCTGGCTCTCCTGGCGTAGCGCGGACGACGAGGGCGGGGCGACGTCCCGGTCGCCCTACGTCGACGAGGTGAGGGGTCTGCTCGCGCCCGAGCTGCCCCCGGGGATCGAGGAGCGCGACGAGGCGATCGTCGCGGAGGCCGGCGGCCGCGGCCTGGCCGAGTCGGTGTTCGACGTGAGCTCGGCGCCGAGCGAGCGCGAGCTCGCCAGGGCGAGCGCCGCCGTCGGCCCGAGAACCGAGAACGGCCGGCTCCGGCCCGGCCCGCTCCAGCTCGAGCCGGTGCTCGAGCGGATGCGGGAGATCGGCCTGTTCGGGCCCTCCACCCTCGAGGAATACGCCCTCTGCCCCTACCGCTGGTTCATCGGCCACGAGCTGCGCCCGCAGCGGATCGGGCCCGTCGACGAGCCCCTGACCAGCGGCTCGATCGCGCACAGGGTTCTCGAGTCCCTCTACGAGGACCCGCCCGGCCCCGAGCCGCGTCCCACCACCGAGTCCCTGGAGGCCTGGCGCACTCGCGCCCGCGAGCTGATCTCAGAGGTGGGAGCGGAGCGGCTGCCGCCGCAGATCGCCGACACCGCCGCCGCGCTCCGCCGCGTCGAGGGGCTGGTCCTGGCCTTCCTGGCCGACGAGGCCGACACGGCGACCGCGTTCGTCCCCGCCCACACCGAGGCCGCATTCGGCTTCGACCAATCCGACCAGGGGCCCCTGCAGCTCGCCGGTGGCGGGGTTCACGGCCAGATCGATCGGATCGACCTCGGGCCGCGCGGCGAGGCCTTGGTCCAGGACTACAAGTCGGGTGGCAGGGTCGAGGGCGGCGCCGCGATGCTCGAGAAGCGCGGCAAGCTGCAGCTCCAGCTCTACATGCTCGCCGCCCGGGAGCTCTGGGGACATGAGCTCGCCGGCGGCCTGTACCGGCCGCTGGGCGGGACCGGCGACCGCACGCCCAAGGGCCTCCTCAGGAAGGAGCTCGCCGACGAGTTGGCGGGCCTCGACCCTCGGCCCAAGGACCAGCTGGACGACGAGGCGTTCGAGGGCGCGCTCAACGAGGCGAGGGAAAAGGCGGAGGAGATCATCTCCTCGATCCACTCCGGGAAGGTGGTCCGCGACCCGCTCGGCGGCAGCTGTCCCGACTGGTGCACGTTCCAGCCGATCTGCCGGCGCGAGCGCGGACTGCCTGAGGAGGAGCCGTGGTCCGAGGAGAGCGAGGAGGAATGAGCCTAGAGCGGACGCAGCAACAGGCCGCCGCCGTCGAGCGACGCGACCGCGACATCTTCCTGCGGGCCGGTGCCGGGACCGGGAAGACGAGCGTGCTCGTCGACCGGTTCTGCGCCGCCGCGCTGGATCCGGACGGTGGCGTCGAGCGCATTCTCGCCTTCACCTTCACCGAACGGGCAGCGGATCAGCTGCGACGCCGGATCCGGGACGAGCTCTCGGCGCGAATCGGCGAGGCAGAGGGGGAGCGGCTCGAGGCCCTGCGCACGGCCCTGGACGCGACCGACCGGGCCTGGATCTCCACCATCCACGGCTTCTGCCGCCGGCTGCTCGCCTCCCATCCCGCCGCGGCGGGCATCGATCCCCGCTTTCGCGTCGTCGACGAGGCGGAGGCCGAGCGGCTCGCCATCCGTGCCTTCGACTCGGCGCTCGCGGAGATGGTCGAGTCAGGAGAGCCAGAGGCGCTCGAGCTGGCGGCGGCCAACCGGCGCCGGACGCTCCTCGAGATGACCCGCGGCGCCTACGACGAGCTCCGCAGCCACGGCGACCCGAATCCGGCCTTGCCACGGCTCGCGCCGCCGGAAACCGCCCCGGCGATCGCCGCATTGACCGAGGCCGCCCGGGCAGCGCACCCGGAGTGCGCGGAGGCAAGCGGCAAGTCGGTGAGGAGCCGCGAGCGGATCGCCGCGGCCATGGACCTCGACCCGAACCTCCCTCCCGACGACGAGCTTCTCGAATCCCTCCGAGACCTGGAGGTCAGCTCGAATGCGAAGGCGTTTGCGGGCGAGGCGTGCGAGCGCTACACGAGAGCGCTCAAGCGGGCGCAGGCGACGGTCGCAGCCCACGTGCTTGGTCCGGCCTACGAGCAGCTCCGGGAGCTGGTCGCCCGATTCGGCGCCCGCTACGAGCAGCTCAAGGAGGAACGGGCGGCACTCGACTTCGAGGACCTCCAGCTGAAGGCGGTCGAGCTGCTCACCGGCTCGGACCCCCTGCGGGACCGCTACCGGGACCAGTTCGACCACCTCATGGTCGACGAGTTCCAGGACACCAACGACCTCCAGCTGCGGCTGATCGAGCAGCTGCGGGGTCCCGCGACCCGCCTCTTCCTGGTCGGCGACGAGTTCCAGTCGATCTACGGCTTCCGGCACGCCGACGTGGAGGTCTACCGCCGCGAGCACCGCCGCTTCGCCGAGGGCGACGAGCCCAACGGCGAGGCGCTGCCGCTGACCGGGAACTTCCGCGCCGCGCCTCAGCTCGTCGCAGCGACCAACGCGATGGGGCGAGGCCTGCTCGACGGCTTCGAGCCGCTGACCGCATTCCTGGAGGAAGAGGCGAGCACCGCACCTGTGGAGCTCCTCCTGACCGTCGATGACCGGAAGGGTTGGGAGGCCGACGAGACCCGGCTGCCGCGCCTGCCTGACGACCCGAGCTCCGGATCCAAGGTGGCGGAGGCGCGCAGGCTGGCCGGGCGCCTCCGGCAGCTGGTCGACGAGGACGGAGTGGATCCAGCCGAGATCGTCGTCCTGATGCGCGCCTTCACCCACGTGGCGGCCGTGGAGCGCGCCCTCAAGGACGCCGGGCTCGATCCCTACGTCGTCGGCGGGCGCGGGTTCTGGTCTCAGCAGCAGATCGACGACCTTCGCTGTCTCTTGGCGGTGATCGCCAATCCGCTCGACGACGAGGCGCTCTTCGGTGCGCTCGCCTCACCCGCCTGCGGAGTCCTGCCGGACACGCTCTGGCTGCTGCGGCGAGCGGCCACCTGGCGGGACGAGGAGAGAGACCGCGAGCGCCTCGGCCACGTCTGGCCGCTCGTCCGCGACCTGGTGGAGAAGGGGGCGCCGACCCGAGGGGATGCGGAGGCGGCGGCGCTGATCCCGGGCGAGGAGATGGAGCGGCTCCACCGCTTCGCGGACCGTCCTCACCGAGCTCCGCGCCCGGTCGACCGAGGGTGGGCTGGAGACGCTGGTCGAGCGCGCGGCCTCCGCCTTCGATTACGACCTGGCCACCCTGAGCCGGATCGACGGTCAGGCCCGGTGGGCGAACGTGCGCAAGCTGATGCGGCTGGCGCGCGAGTTCGAGGCCAGCGAGGGGCCGGACCTCGGCGCCTTCCTCGAGTACCTGGACTCGCGGGCCGCTAGCCGTGATCGAGAGGCCGAGGCCGCGACCCGTGCGGAGGGCCACGCCGGCGTCCGGGTGATGACGGTGCACGGCGCGAAGGGGCTCGAGTTCGAGGTGGTCGCTGTTGCCGACCTCGGCCGCAATCTCCAGCTCGGCTGGTCCCCGCTGCGGGTGCAACCCGGAGAGGAGGGCCCGGAGGGAGGCGAGCTGGCCCGCGTCGGCGTCCAGCTCGGGCGCCTCGGCCGCCCGGCCGAGCGCCTGCACGACTACCAGGAGCTGACCGAGCTGGCAGCCGAGCGCGACGCCGAGGAGGAGGCTCGGCTCGCCTACGTCGCGGCGACGCGGGCAAAGCGCCGCCTGCTGCTCAGCGGCACCTTCAATCCAAACGCCCTGAAGAAGGAAATCACCACCCGGAAGCCGATCGCGCTTCAACTGATCCGCTCGCTGCTCGATGGAGAGGTGACCGAGGGCGAACTCGAGATCCCGGCCGCGGGCGACGGCTACCCGGCCGGCCGTCTGCGCGTCAGCGTCAGCGAGCCGGCGCCCGGCGCGGGAGCGGAGCTCCTCGCCCCGGGCGAGGCCGAGCCCCCGCCGGAGCAGACGGCCGGGGCCGAGCCGCCCCTGGACCGGCCCGAGGTGCCACCGGCCCTGATCGGCGGGCTCTCCTACTCGGCGCTGTCGGCCTTCGAGAACTGCGGCTACCGCTTCTACGTCGAGCGCGTCCTCGGGATCGGTGAGCCCGAGGTCGTCTCCGTGGACGGGGAGGAATCCTCGGCCCCCGAGGTCCGGAGGCGATTCGGGCCCGGCCTCGCGGTCCACTCGCTGCTCGAGTGGAGCGCCCGCAACCGCTGGCGCGAGCCGGATGACGAGCGCATCGCAGCCGCCCTGCGCGAACAGGGCCTCGAGGCGGACGACGGGATCAGCCAGGTGCTCGCGCTCACGAAGGCCTTCCTCGGCTCGCCGCTTTGCCGCGAGATCTCCGATGCGAGGGTGAGCCCCGAAGTCCCCTTCGTGCTCTCGGTGGGAGGGACCCTGATCCGCGGCTCGATCGATCTGCTTGCGCGGCGCCCCGACGGCTCGGTGTTGGTGGTCGACTACAAGACCGACCGGCTCGAGGGTCGCGATCCGAATCAGATCGTCTCCCGCTATTCGATCCAGCGGGACCTCTACGCGCTCGCGGCCGCGGCCCGCGGCGCCCCTGTCGAGACGGCCTATGTCTTCCTCGAACGAGCTGATGAGCCGGTGCGGCAGAGCTTCGGCGAGAGGGAGCTCGAGGCGGCGCGGGACCGGGTCGAGGCGGTGCTCGAGTGGCTCGCGGCCGGCCGCTTCGAGGTCACCAACCGCCCCCACCGGGCGCTCTGCGCCGACTGCCCCGCGCGCGAGCGGCTCTGCAGCTACCCGATCGAGCTGACGATGCGGGACTCAGCCGAGGCCCTGGCCGCATGAGCCTCGGGCTCTTCGGATACGGATCGCTCGTGCTCGCCGACAGCGCCTCCATGACCCTTGGCAGGCCCGTCGGCGAGGTACAAAGTGCCCGGCTGCACGACTGGCGCCGGCGCTTCTCCCAGCGCCGCGACAACCTGACCTGCGAGAAGACCTTCGAGTGCGACGCCGGCTGGCGACCGGAGTGGATCCTCGGGCTCAACGTCGAGGAGGGCGAGGACGACGCGGGACCGGTCAACGGCGTGGTGATCGAGCTCACTGAGGCCGAGCTCGACCGCCTCGACATCCGCGAGATCCGCTACGACCGGGTCGAGGTCACGGGCCTGGTCGAGGGACAGAACCTCCCCGAGCGCATCGTCACCTACAGGGCGAAGCCGTTCCACTTCGCGCCGGACCCACCGGACGACGCGGTGATCCTCGACACCTATGCCTCAGCGGTCGAACGAGGATTCAGCGGGCTGGGGAAGGAGGAGCTCGAGCACTATCTATCGACCACTCCATACCCGGTCGAGCGCGTCGAGGCGAGGCTGGTGATCGACAAGATCCCAGACGGCAACCCCAGAGCTTGGTGAACCTCGATCTAGGCGCGGTGCCAGGCGCGGGCCCACTCGCGAAGCCCGCCCATCACCGGCTCGAGCGAGTGGCCCTTCTGGGTGAGCTCGTAGCTCACCCGGACGCGCTTGCCGGCCTCCTGGACCTCCCGCCTGACCAGACCGGCCTCCTCCAGCTCCTTGAGCCGGTGGGAGAGGAGCCGATCGGACATACCCGGGACAGCCTCCTTGAGCTCCGCGAAGTGGAGCGGCCCATCCGTGAGCGCGTAGAGGATCGCGCCGGCCCAGCGACGTCCGATCAGCTCCACCGCGCCGTGGAAGTGAGGACACACTTGTTTGGGCTTGGCCGCTCCCCTGGGTCGGCCGATGCGCCCTTGAGATCTCACTTCGACTAGAGCTTACTGAAGGTAAGGGACCGGCCAGCATCAAACGGGTGCGCTGACGCGCACCCTCGCACGACTAGCGCGTGCACGGGCCGGTGCTGACGGAGCCCGTCGCGTCGCCGAGCTCGCTAGCGACAATGCTGTTCGGCACCGCATAGCCGCCCGGCTTCCCCTCCGTCGTGGCCGCGAAGACGGTGCCCATCACTCTGCCGTTGCCGTCCACCAGCGGCCCGCCCGAGTTGCCGCTGCGAACGTCGCCGCGCAGCGCCGTGAGCTGGCGCGTCACCGGTCCGCGGCCGTAGGAGTCCTGGGTGGTGACGGGACCCGTTGCCCCGACCCTCGCGGGGGTGATCGTCAGCGGCCCGTTCTCCGGGTAGCCGATGACGGCGCCTGGGGTCCCGCTTCGGACATTGGGGGCGAACGAGAGAGGGCCGTCATCCAGGCCGTTCACGTGCAGGAGCGCGAGGTCGTTGGTGGGGTCGTAGTGGACGGGGGTCGCGTCGAGCGATGAGCCCGAGCCGGCGGGGGTCACGGTCGTGTCGGTCTCTCCGGCCACCACGTGGGCGTTCGTAACCACGAGGTCCGGGGCGGCGACCCAGCCCGATCCCTCGACGCCGAGGCCGCACGCCGTGCCCAGCACCCGCACCACGCTGTGGGATGCCGCCCGCACGTCGGGATCCCGGCCGATCTTCGAGTCCGGCGCGGCGACGTCCGGGCTCGGGCCCTGGACCGAGAGCCTGGGGTCGATTCGGTGGAGCGCGTTGATCAACGCGCTGGAGGGCGGGAAGGCGCCGTTGAGCGCACGCAGGATCGCCGACTGCTGCACGGCCTCTCGCAGCCCCTTCGCTCCCGGCGCGTTGAGCGCCACGGCGCCGAACAGCCAGGCCAGCCCGAGGGCCAGCGCCACCAGGAGCGCGGCACCGCCAGAGGACTCGGCTATCGCCACGCCCGGCCGGCGTCCGGCCGCGCCGATCAGCCGCCGGCGTGCGGCGACGGCCAGCCCCTCCAGTGAGACGGCGACGAGTCCTCCGGCCAGGAGCGCGCCGGCGAGCGCCGTGGCGGGCGCGTAGGGGGAGTGCGAGCCCTCGGGCAACAGGGCGGGGCCGAGCCGGCTGCCGAGAAATGCCCCGATCGCGAAGCCGCCGAGGCTCAGCACCCCTACGATCAGCCCCTGCTGGTAGCCCCACCAGGCCATGGCCAGGGAGAAGGCGATGATCACCCAGTCGAGGCCGGTCACGGTTTCCCGAATACAAGCGTACGAGCCACTACCTTTGCCCGCGTGAATCCCCCCGTGACACGGTCACGGCAGCGAGGACGGGAGGACCCGCCGCCACGGGGGATCGCCCGCGATCCTCGCGCCCAGAGGGGTCCACTCTCGGAGCGACAGCGCCGGCTGCGCCAAAGGGCTCTACCGCTTGCGATCGTCGCCCTCATCGCGTTCATCCTCGGGGTGATCAGCGCCGCCGGTGATCCTGAGCGGGACATGGCGAATCGCTTCGTGGAGGCCTGGGCCCATCAGGACTTCAAGTCGATGCGCGACGATCTGTCCGATTCGGCCCAGGCCCGGTACTCCGCCGCCGAGCTCGCCTCCGCGTACCGAGAAGCCCAGCAGGCCGCCACCGCCACCGCGATCGATCCCGGCGACGCGGACGGCCCCAAGAGCGTCAACGGAACGGACGTCGTCGACGTTCAGCTTGGGGTGCGGACGCGGCTGTTCGGCAAGGTCGACGGGGTTCTGCGGCTGCCGATCGACGGCGGCAAGGTCGCCTGGGCACCGTATCTGACCTTCCCCAATCTGCAGCCAGGCGAGCAGGTCGGTCGTCGTCTCGAGCTGGGCAGGCGCGCGCCGATCATGGCCAAGCACCACATCGCGCTCGCCACGGGACCGGTCGATGGCCGCTCGCACCCGCTGGGCTCGGACGCCATCGACGTCGCCGGCGAAACGGGGGCAGCCGATTCCGAACAACAGGCGAAGCTGCAGCGGGCCGGCTACCCCACGAACGAGAGCACGGGCATCAGCGGGCTCGAACTGGCCTTCAACCCGCGTCTCTCGGGCACGCCCAGCGGGGAGCTGCTGGCGGTGAAGGCGAACAGCCCGCAGCTCGACGTGCCTCGTTCGAGGCAGGGCCGGGTCCTCGCAACGGCGCAGGGGACGCTCGGGCAGCCGGTTCGAACGACGATCGACCCGCGCATCCAGACGATCACCGTGAATGCGCTCGGCGGCCAGTCGGGCGGGGCCGTCGTGCTCAACGCGCGCAACGGCGACGTCCTGGGGCTCGCGGGATCCGCCTACTCCTCCCCGCAGCCCCCGGGCTCGACGTTCAAGGTGATCACGACGACAGCCGCCCTGGAAGGCCATGACGTGAAGCTCACCGACAACTTCCCGGTGCTCACCGAGATCAACCCCGATCCGCAGAACGGCGCCCGCGTCGTCCACAACGCCCACGACGAGGCCTGTGGCGGCACGTTCGTGCAGGCGTTCGCCAAGTCGTGCAACACGGTCTTCGCGCCTCTCGGCGTCAAGGTCGGGGCCGAGCGCCTGGTCCAGACGGCCGAGCAGTACGGCTGGAACGAGAAGCCGAGTCTCTACAACGCCGCCGCGACCGCCGCCACCGATCCGAACGGCATGACGATGCCCACGGACTTCAGCGACGACACGAGCCATACCGACCTGTCGGTGACGGCCTTCGGACAGGGCCAGGTGCTCGCCACCCCGCTCGGCATGGCATCCGTCGCCCAGACCGTCGCCAACCGCGGAGTGCGCAGCCCGACGTCCATCGTCAAGGACCCGGGGCTGAAGAGCGATGCCAAGCCCGTCCAGGTCACCTCCAAGGAGAACGCCAAGGTCCTCACCGGGCTGATGCGCGCCGTCGTCACCTCGGGCACCGGCGTCGCGGCGAACATCCCGGGCATCCAGGTGGCAGGCAAGACCGGCACCGCCGAGCTCGGCCCGAAGCCTGGTCAACCGCCTGCCCCGCCGGGTGAGGAGAACACCGTCGAGCAGATCGTCGACGGCTGGTTCATCTGCTTCGCCCCCGCCCGGCATCCGAAACTCGCCGTCGCGGTGATGCTGATCGACGCCTCGGGTGACGGTGGGTCGACGGCGGCGCCGATCGCCAGCAACATCCTGACCGCGGCCCTCAAGTAGACGGATAGCCGAACACAACGCCGACGATCGCCATGCCACCGCCGATCGCGGTGAGCAGGCCGCCTGGGGCCTCGAGCACCAGGCTGAGCGGTACGCCGATCAGGGCGAGCGCCGTTCCGCCGGCGAGCAGCGCCCACCAGTTGAGCCCACGAGCGCCGGGCTCCGGGGCGGCGGGCGCGCTGAGGATCGTCGCGAAGGCCATCAGCCCGACGCCGACGAGGCCACCGGCAAGACCCAGGAGCTGGATCAAGGCCAGCCCGGCACCTATAGCTCCGATGACGAGCAGCGCCTGGAGCTGGGTCCTCGTCATCGGGCCGGGGGCGCCGGGGGCCGCCCTAGATATCAAGCGTGATGTCGCCGGTCTCGCCGTCGTGCTCGATCTCGAGCTTCAGCGGACGGTTCTCGCTGATGCCCTCGTCGACCAGGAAGAGGACGATGGCGCCCTGCGTGGGCCCGCTGTCGCCCGGGGAATCGGGCACCGGGATCACGCCATGCCCGGCGAGCGTGGTGCCCAGCGGTGCAGCGAACGGTGTGTGGCTGGGAATGGCCTCGTAGCCCGCTCCGGTCGTGTCGACGACCGTCATCTGTGCCGTGGAGGGCAGGCGGGTCTCCTCATCGCTGTGGTTCTTCATCGTCAGGAAGATGCCGAGATACGCCTTCCCCGCCGGGGTGGGAATGGTCTGCCCGGCCAGATAGTTCTTGTCCTCGTGGTCGGTCGGGTTCAGGAAGCGCGTCAGCTGGACGTTGATCTCGAGCTCGCCTAGCTGTATGGGCACGCCCTCGTCGCCCTCCTTGCCGGGCGAATTGCCGCAGCCTGCGACGCCGACCAGGGCGAGGACGAACGCGAGGGCCAGGGCTACGCGCTGGTGGCCGGGGCGCATGAGGGCGCGCAGTCTATCCAGCGATGCTGGGGACACGATCACCACCGGCGATCTCGACCCGGGGTACCTGCGCACCGGACTCGATCACGTCCCGCATGCGCGCCAGAGCCTTCGTCCAGCGCCGGCGCCACCAGCGCTCCCGCCCGATCTCCCTGATTCGATCGAAGCTCGACGTAGGGGCCGTCCAGAACGTCAGCCTCACGGTCGTGGTCGGGCCCGCCTCGAGCTCCCAGACCAGGCGGATCGGAATGCGGTCGAGCCGACCCCCGCGGGCGTGTTCGACCACCCCGTTGGGGCGATCTGCGTCCGCGATCACCGTCTCCATGTAGCGGACCCCAGCCGGAGCGTCGACCCGGAACCGGGCCGCGGCACCGCGGCCGGAGGCGGGAATGCGCTCCACCCTGTAGTCGTCAGCGAAATGGTCGATCCAGCTCGGGCGGGTGGCCAGGTCACAGATGAAGTCGAAGACGCGCTCCCGCGGAGCGTCGATGGAGGTGGTCACGGTGATCGGCCCCACGCCCGCGCGATTCTAGACGGGCGGGACCCCTCCCCCCTCTGATCGCCGGGCGAACAAACCCATCCGCCAATGGTGCCTGGAAAACCTGGACTTTCCGTACTGCCTGCACAAATTGACCTGGCCATTACGCAGTACTGGGGTACTATCGCCGTACCCCCTCCGGATGGCCTTAACACGACAGAGCGCGGACGACCTCCACCACGCGGGAGAAACCGCCGGCGGCGTCGGCTCCTTCGTTTGTCAGGGGTGCTCCTTCCCGGTTTCCTTCGAGCCGGCCGAATCGATTCCACATTGCCCCAACTGCGGCGGCACCGATTTCCGCCGGTCCTCCCTCTTCGAGCAGCCCACTCTGAGAAGCATCGCCGTCTCACGCCCGGTCGCCAAGCCGACGGACTGGCTCGACGGCGTGCGCGAGTCGATCACCGAACCCGGGAAGTACCTGGCGATGTTCGCGGACGGGCGCTCGAGCGTGATCCAGCTCTCGGCCGGCTGGTCGCGAATCGGCCGCAGCCGCTCGGCGGACATCAGGCTCGATGACCCGACGGTTTCGCGCCGACACGCCGTCATCGTGCAGACACCGGAGGGCGAACTGCGCGTTCTCGACGACCGCTCGATGAACGGCATCAGCGTCAACGAAGAGCAGGTCGATTGGAGCCCGCTGGCGGACGGGGACGAGCTCCAGATCGGGCGCTACACGTTGAGCGTCATCGAGAGCGCCGGCGAGAGCGATTTCAGCGAGACGGCTTAGTCCGAGCCGTCCGCGCCGCCGACCGCCTGCAGGGCTTCGTCGAGAGCCGGGTCGATGGGGACTGACTGCTCCATCGAGACCGCGGCGAGCACCTCGCCGACGAATGAGCGCGGCGTGACTACCAGCCGCAGCTCCTGGCGGCGGTTTCGCAGCCTGGCCGCCGCGTCGAAGATCAGGCTGATTCCCGAGCTGTCGATGTAGCTCGTCTCGCTCAGATCCAGCACGAGGGCGCGCGCCTGGTTGGGTACTGCTTCGAGCAACTGCTGGCTCAGGTCGTCCACGTTCGAGGCGTCCACCTCTCCCGCAACGCGAGCCAGTTCGATGTCTCCCTGGCTCTCGAGCGAGAGCCGGGCGAGCTGCGGCCTCAACCTTCCTCCCTCAGCCGCCGCAGCAGGTTGACCGTCGTTCCGTCCTCCGCCCGCTCGACCGAGACGTCATCCATGAACTCACGCATGATCGGGATGCCCCTCCCCCGGTTGCCTCCGCGAGGCCGGCGCCATTGGCCATGGTCGCGGACGGTCACCGTCGCCTCCCCGTCGACCAAGGCTGCCCGCACCTCGACCGTCCCGTCCCGCGGGCCGTAGGCGTGCTCGATCGAATTGGCGCAGGCCTCCGAGACCGCGATCGCGAAGGCCGCGCAGTCATCGTCGGTGCCGTCGTTGGCCTCCACCCACCGCCTGATCAGGTGCCGAGCCGTCGCCAGCTGCGCCGGCACCGCCGACACCTCGACCTCGAGCAGCTCGTGGAGGCCCACGGTCTGCACCGTCAGGATTGCGATGTCATCGGCGATCGCGGTGTCCTCGGTGAGCCGGGAGGTGATCGCCTGGCATTTCAGCTCGGGCTCATCCGGCGCGGATGACGCCACCTCGACCAGGGCGGTCTCCCCGTCGGAGAGCTTGCTCCCTCGGCGCTCGATCAACCCGTCGGTGTAGAGCACGAGGGTCTCACCGGGCAGGAGGGTGAGCTTCTGCTCGTCATAGGTCTGCCCCCCGACGGCCCCGAGCGGCGGGCCCCCTGTCTCCGAGAGGAAATCGGCGCTTCCGTCCGTGCGCAGCAGCAGCGGATACGGGTGACCAGCGCGTGCGAATCGGACCTCCCAGGTGCTCAGGTTGAGCGTCGCGTAGATCACCGTGGCCATGCGCGTGTGCATCCGGTCCGAGAACTCCGCCAGCTTGGTGATCACCTCCCCCGGGCCCGAGGTGTCGAGTGCGTACGCGCGAATCGCGCTGCGCAACTGGCCCATGAAGGTCGCGGCGGCCATCCCGTGGCCCGCCACGTCACCGATCACGAAACCGATGCACTGGTTGTTGAGCTCGATCACGTCGTACCAGTCGCCGCCCACCGCGGACTCATCCGCTGCCGGCAGATACCTGGCAGCCATCCGCAACCCAGGCACCTGCGGGAGCTTGCGAGGAAGCAGGCTGCGCTGGAGCGTCGCCGCGATCTGGCCCTGGACCATGAGCCTCGAGCGCTCGATCGAGAGCGCCACCCGGTTCGCGACCAGCTGGAGCAGCTCGATGTCGGTCTCGTGGAACTCCCGCCGCGTCAGTGAACCGACGTGCAGGACGCCGATCACCTCCCCCTCGACCACCAGTGGGACCCCGAGCAGCGAGCGGAGTCCCTTCTCCTTGAAGAGCGGGTTGACCGGCTGGATCGTCGACTGCTCCAGATCCTCGATCACCTGCGGCTCCCGGGTGAATGCGACCCGCCCCGCGAAGCCACGGCCGACGGGCAGGCGAAATCCGCGCTCCACCTCCTCCTCGAGGCCCCTCGCGGCCCGGGCGGCCAGCGTCCGGCCCCCCTCCTCAATCAGAAGGACGGCCGCGGTGTCCACCTCGAGGATGTCAGTGACACGCTCGAGCAACTCCCTGAGGAGATCGTCGAGGTCGAGGTACGCGAGCGCCGACTCGGTGACCCGCTGTACGTCCTCGAGCCGGATGACCTCATCCATCGCCCGCGCCTCTCGGGCGCTCTCCTCGTGGTTGATTTGGTCTGGCGTCATCTGCGAAGCCGGTCAAGGTTCGCAGGTCGTCCTGCTCACGACGAAGGAGTCGCCGCCGCGGCTCAGCCGCGTCTGGTTGCAACTACTCCGTCGAAATCGACGGGTCGGCCTGAACCTTCTCCGGGATGATCATCAGGAAGTTGGCCTTGGCGGAGGCGACCAGGCCCTGGATGCGATCGGCCTCGTCCGGCTGGTCGGTCGCCCGCAGTTCGTCGCCGTAATGGCCGAGCAGGTCCTCGAGGTCGAGCTGGCCCTCGGCGTCCAGCTCCTCGAGCTTCACCTTGGCGCCCTCGCCGAGGCGCCGCTGAATCGCGTCGCGGTCGAGGTTGAGCTCGTCATCGATGCGTACGTACACCCGGCCACCGGTCATCCCGGCGCAGGCCCAGGGCCCGATGTCGCCCAGGACGGCTGCGCGCCCTGACGTCATGTACTCGAAGGCGAAACCCTTGGCGTTGGCGCGATCGACGACGCAGCCCTGTGAGTCGTCGACTGGCTGCTCGGGCTCGCCGGCCAGGACCACGTCCGCGCCTGAGAGCCGGATGCAGAAGCGCGAGTCGGCCGAGCCCTGCACGAAGAGGCGGCCGCGCTGGGCGCCGTAGGCGAAGGACTTGCCGACGGAGCCGTTGATGCGCCTCCCGTCGGTGTTCTTTCCCTTGAGGATCGAGACGGTGCCCCCCAACATCGTCTTACCGACGCCGTCCTGCGCCCCACCCTCCACGCGGCAGGTGACGCCCCACTCGTTGAATGCACCGAAGCCCTGGCCCGCGACGCTGCCTCCGTTGAAGACCAACTGAGCTAGGTCGTCGTTCTCGGTGCCCTCGGGCGCGCCATCGTAGATCCGGGCACGGGCGATGGCTCCGGAGAGCTCGGTGCCGAGGACGCGGTCGTGTGCGTCGGTCCGGCGCGGGAACTCGACGGTCACGCAGGAGCCGTCGAACACCTTGTCGGCGACCTGGGCGATCTCATGTGAGGCCTGCTTGGGCTCCATCCGAAGCGGCTTGGCGCGGACCAGACCGGCCTCGGCGCGAGCCTCGACCAGCGCCTCTTCCCTGACCGGGAGGTCGATCGGCTCGAGGTCGAGGAACTCTTCGAGCGGGGTGATCAGCGGTGCGAGGTCGATCTTCTCCTCGTGTGAGATCTGCTCGAGCAGGTCGTAGCGGCCGACCAGGTCCTGGGCGCGGTCGTACCCGAGCGAGCCGACCACAGCCTTGACCTCCTCACCCATCGCCTGGAAGAACCGGGCGCAACTCTCGGCGGCATCCGCACCGGGAGGCGTGAACTTCTTCAGGCCGTGCTCCTGGGCCTGCTCCACGGTCTCGATCTGGGTGGCGATGCCGACGTGGCAGGTATCCAGCTGGCAGCCGCGGCAGATCGTGCAGCCGAGGGACACCATCGCGAGGGTGCCGAAGGCGACCCTGTTGGCGCCCATGCAGTGGAGCTTCACGATGTCCTGGGCGTGGCGGTACCCGCCATCGGCCCAGATCTCGACGCGGTTGCGGATCCCGGCCTCCATCAGCGCGCGGTGGACCGCGCGGGTGCCGATGTCGGAGGGCAGGCCCACGTGCCTGAGCGCGTGCTGGCGCGCCGCACCGGTGCCGCCCTCGAAGCCGGAGAGGGTGATGATGTCGGCGCCGGCCTTGGCGATGCCGAGGCCGATCGTGCCGATGTTGGGAACGACCGGGACCTTGACCGAGACGCGCAGGTCGGCGTTGACCGTCTTCAGCTCGTCGATCAGCTCCGCGAGGTCCTCGATCGAGTAGAGATCGTGGTTGTTGGAGGGTGAGATCAGGTCGGTGCCGGGAGTGGCGTTACGGGCCGATGCGACCTTCTCGGAGACCTTCTTGCCCGGCAGGTGACCGCCCTCACCGGGCTTCGCGCCCTGGCCGATCTTGATCTCGGCGACGTAGGAGGAGTTCAGCATCTCGGCTGAGACCCCGAAGCGGCCCGAGGCGACCTGCTGCCCGCGCCACTTGCGGAACTTGCCGTACATGTCCTGGATCTCGCCACCCTCCCCGTTGATGCAGAGGATGTTGATCGCCTTGGCGGCCTCGGCGTAGGCGCGGAAGGCCGGTTCGGACTGGGAGCCGAAGCTCATCGAGCTGATCACGACCGGGTAGTCGTGGTGGCCGACCGAGGCGTCTACCTGTGAGGGGTCGACCGGTTCGCGGTCCGACTCCCTCTTCAAGCCCATGATGTGGCGCATGGAGATCGGGCTCTGCGCCTCGAGATCTAGCACCTTCTGCGAGTACTCGGCGAAGGTCGCGGAGCCGTTCGCCGCGGCGATCGCCGCCTTGTAGACCTTGGGATAGAAGTGGAGGGTCTTCGCCGGCTTCGACTCCTCGTCCCCGGCGAGGATCTTCTGACGGGCATCAGTGTCGGCGTCCATCTGCGCGAAGCCGGTGCCACCCTTCTGCGACGCGGCGAAGGCCTCGGTGTGGAAGATCTCGGCGAGCTCAGGCTTGATCCCGATCGAGGAGAACTGGCGGGCGTAGCCGCGAACCTCGTGGATGCCGATCGTGGAGATCACCTTCTCGATCCCCTTGCGCAGGGCCGAGCAGAGATTGGCGACGTCGTTCTCGTAGTCGTCGACGCAGATCACCTCGAGCATCACGTAGGGGCAGGCGCCATCCGCCCCGAGGCCGAGAGCGATCATCACGTCGTGGACGTTGCGGATCGCCGCCGAGCGCAGCACGATCGAGCAGCGGCGACGCAGGTTCTCGCCGTCGGCGACCTCGTACTGCTTGAGCGCCTGGTCGATCGCGGAGGTCGCCAGGTGGGGATCGATGTAGCGCCTCTCGGCGTCGTAGACGGTGCGGTCGGTGAGAACGAGCAGCTCGCAGCCTTCGCCGACCGCCTTGACAGCCTCCTGCCGGAGCCGCTCGATCGCGCCCTGGGTGGTCTCGGACTCGAGCAGGGCGATGTCGATCGCCTTGGCCCGGTCGCCGAAGGCATCCCAGAGGTCCTCGAGCAGGTAGGTGCCCTGCTCTCTGGCGATCCGGCGGTAGGCGCTGTGCGGCAGCGGCGCGAGGTCGTGATGGCCGCCGAGGATCACGGGGAAGTCGGTCTCGATCGTCCGGCTATCGGAGGACGGGTCCGTCAGCGCCGGCCGGCGGCCGAACACGGCCCGCGTCGAGAAGTGCTCGATCTCGCGCTCGCGGTCGATCGCCGGATTGGTTACGACGGCGACGGTCTCCTTGAAGTAGTCGGCGAGGTTCTGGCGCTCGGGCGAGAGTGCGGCGAGGGGGCCGTCGTACCCGAGTGAGCCGATCGGCTCGGCACCGTTGTCCGCCATCTGCTGGACCAGCTTGACGTCATCGCGCTGCCAGCCGAAACCGGCGAGGACGCGGTCCTCGACCCTCACCGGCTCCTCGGGCCCCGCGTCGGTGTAGCCCGGGATCTCGGGGCCCTCGAGCGGGCCGCCGGTGTCGAGCGCGCGGTCGTAAGGCGCGACCTGCTCGGCGCCCGTCCGTCGCAGCCAGCGCTTGCGGACCTCGGCCAGCATCTCGGCATGCGGGTGGAGCGTCGAGCGCTTGCGCTCGCGGTCGATCATCACCATGTACTTCTGGCCCGGGGCCATCGGCTGCGGCTCGGAGACCATGTCCGCGATGGAGACGACGCCGGGCTCGGAGCTGAAGACGTAGTCCTGCGGGGTCTCGAGCTTCCACAGCGGACGCAGGCCCATCGCGTCGGCCGAGAACACGCACTCGTCCATGTGCCGCGCGATCAGCGCGACTGGGCCCTGTGCGAAGGGCCCCATCGTCTGGCGCAGGTACATGTAGAAGGAGTGGAGCTCCTCCGGGAGGCCTGCGATCTCGTCGACGATCGGCGGCACGACCATCTCCATCGCCTCCGCCAGCGACAGGCCGTAGCGCCGGACCAGGCTCTCGATCGCCCGGTTCAGGTCCTGGGAATCGGAGTTGCCCTCGCCGATCGGCACCCCGAGCATGCGCGCCTCCTGGCGGAGCTGCTCGATGGTGTTGATCTCGCCGTTGTGGCCGAGCACGCCGAAGGGCTGGACCCGGGTGAATGAAGGCCAGGTGTTGGTCGAGTAGCGGTTGTGGCCGAAGGCGCCAATCGTCTCCAAGCGCTCGTCGGAGAGGTCGGCGTAGTAGGACCCGAGCACCTTCGGGTTTCCCATCACCTTGTAGACGGCCGTCCTGCCCGAGAAGGAGGCGACGTGGACGCCGAGCTTCTCCTCGAGGACGATCTTCAGGTTGAAGACGGTGCGGTCGGCACCGGAGGCTTCCGGCACGAGACCCGCGAACTGCCAGAACTGGGGCTCCTCCTCCCGCGCGGTCGCGCCGAGGGCGGCCGAGTCGACAGCGCCGAGGCGCTCGGCGAGGATCCGGAAGCCCGCGCCCCCGAGCAGCTCTCGGGCCCCATGGCGAATCTTCTCGAGGTCCTGCGACCGCTCGACGAAGACGTGGGCGACCGCGAAGGCGTCATCCAGCGCGAGCGCCGGGTTGTGTCCGCCCTGACGGACGTCCTCGGCCCAGATCCTGGTCGGGATGTCGACCAGGAGGCCGCAGCCGTCCCCCTCGCCGTCGACATTGCCGGCGCGGTGGAGCATCTTCTGCAGCGACTCGAGCGCGAGCGTGACCGGCTCGTGGCTGGGGGTGGCGTCGCGGCGCACGGAGGCATAGAGCGCGCAGGCGTCCTTGTCCTCCACGCTCGGCGGAGAGACGAGAGGGCGGTAAGCGCGCTCCGGTGAGTAGCGCTGACGCTCTGGGGACGAGTTCTTCAATTGAGCCTCCGGTTCCGCGCCTTCTTCGAGAGGACGCGCGACGGGGGTGGACCGACGGGCCGCGGAATTATAGGTGGCGGCCCACTCGGCACCTTTCCGCCCGCGGCGGGACCGCCGGATGCTTTCCTCGCAATTTGCGCAGCGGCCCGCCGCCTGATCCGGCCCACTGCAGCGCTACTTTCAGCGCGGTGAGCTGTTCTTCTAGTGTCTTAGCGAACGCTTACAACTGCTACAACCTCACCGAGGGGAACAACGAGCAGGGGTTGATGGAGAAGGATGAAGGAACGAACTGAGGCAGATACGGAGGAACGGAAGGTCTCCGAACCCTCCACCGCGGCGGGCTCGGAGACGGAGCGTTTCTGCGCGATCGTCGACGTCAGGCACAACGAGGCCGTGACGGGCGAGTCCGGCGTCCCCGCGAAGCAGCGGGACCACGAGCTGCGCTGCCAGAAGCGCTCGCTCGACGAGTTCTCCTGAGCGACTAGACGCGTCGCCGAGGACCGCACGGCTGTGGTCCAGGCTTGACCGCTCCATCCTGCGGTCCCGTAGGGTCCCCAATGTGGATCGGTCCAGTGCTCTCAAGCGAGCACGACACCGTCGAAAGGAGAAACCGTATGGCCGCCGATGAGAAGCCAGTCTTGATCGCCTACGACGGTTCAGACCACGCGAAGCAAGCGATCGAGCAGGCTGGAGCCGAGCTGAGATTGCCCCGGAAAGCGATCGTAGTGGCGGCCTATGAACCGCTCCAGGCACTCCCCTTCTGGGGCCGCCCCGCTGCGATCGTGCCCGACGAGCTGATCGAGGAAGCCGGTAACGAGGCGGCCAAGACGGCAGCTGAGGGCGCCGACCTGGCGAGCTCGGCGGGGTTCGACGCCAGCTCCACGGTCCACGAAGACGATCGCGCCTGGAAAGCCATCCTCATGGCCGCCGAGGAGGCCGGAGCCGGGCTCATCGTTCTCGGGTCGCACGGGCGGGGAGCTGTCGGCTCGTCGGTCTTGGGGAGCGTCGCGACCTCCGTCGCACACCATGCCAATCTCCCCGTGATGATTTGCCGTCCCGCTGACGGCGACCAGATGGATCCGAGCTAGGCGGCTGACTCGCCGCTGAGGGCCTCGCGGGCGGCCCTGACGCGGAGGTCCTCCACCCGGTCGCGCTGGTCCTCCGCGCGGGCGGCGAGCGCCCCGAAGTCGATACCGCGGATGTCGGCACCGCCATCGAGCGCCTCGAGCGCGCGCCGCAGGTCGCCTTGTCCTCCTCGATCTCCCTGGCGATCTGCGCGAACCGCTCTGCCGTAATCGTTGTCCTCGTTCTGCCAGGGGATCCTCTTGGCGAGGTTTTCTCCCACCACCGACCCCGCCAGGTGGTCATTCAGTTAGATGCCGAGCAGCGTCCATGGCCGAGGGACTTCCCGGCGGGAGGAACCACAAATTCCGTCAGCCGTCTCCTGCCTCATGTCCGTGCTCGTGGCCCGCGCCGCCGTCCTTGCCGTGCACGTGGGGATGCGAGTGGACGTAGCCGCCGTGGCTGTGCCCGTGTTCGTGGCCGTCGCTCTTGCGACCCCCCGAAGGCACTTCATCGCCGGCGATCTCGCGCCGGCAGCTGGGGCAGAGACCGAGGATCGGGAAGTGGGTGAACCGAGCCTCGTAGCCGAAGCGGCGCCGAATCGAGCGCCGGATCGAATCGAGTTTTCCGGGCTCGACAGTGGTCACCCGTCCGCAGCGCTCGCAGGCGAGGTACTCCCGATCGGCCTGGCCGACCAGCCCATACAGGCCCGGGCCGTGGCCGATATGGACGTGGCGGACCAGCCCGAGCTCCTCGAGCTGCGAGAGGATCCGGTGCACCGAGGCGGCGTCCATCGGCGTGTTCGCGCCGCCCCTCCCCTCCGCGACGTACTCGGCGGAAACCGGGCCCTCCGCATCGAAGAGCGCCTCGAGCACGAGGCGTCTCGGGGCGGTGACCCGGTGGCCGCTCTCCCGGAGAGCGCTCAGCGCTTCCTCCAGGTCGTCCACCTTGACTGCGTCGCGGAACGGCGAGAAGCCCATCTCGACTCCTATCCGACGGTCGACCGGGTCTGGCCGGACCAGCGTTCCTCGATCCGCCCGAGGCGCCAGACGGCGTATGCGCCCACCCAGGTGAGGATGAAGAGGCCGACGATCGCGTATCCGATCATGTTCAGGTCGAGCCCGGCAATCGACTGCCACGGCTCACCGGTCAGATCGAGGCGGTCCGCGAGCACCGAGGTGAGCTCGATCGTGCCGATCGAGAGCGCCACCGAGACGGAGAGCCCGGTCACGGCGAGGTTGTAGAAGACCTTCCGAATGGGCTCCGAGAAAGCCCAGCCGTAGGCGAAGTTCATGAACGCCCCGTCGATCGTGTCGAACAGGGTCATACCGGCGGTGAACAGGACCGGAAGGCAGAGGATCGCGTAGAAAGGCAGCCCGCTTGCGGCGGCCCCCCCGGCGACGAGGAGGAGCGCAATCTCCGTAGCGGTATCGAACCCGAGGCCGAAGAGACAGCCCAGCGGATACATCTGCCACGGCTTGGTGATCCGGCGCGTCGCACGGCCGTAGAGGCGGTTCAGGAAACCGCGGGACTCGAGTTCGCGCTCGAGCTCCTGGTCCTGGAGCTCACCCTCGCGCATTCGCCTCAGGATGCGGACGATCCCGATCAGCACGGCGAGGTTGAGCAGCCCGATGACGAGCAGGAACACTCCCGAGACCGTGGGGCCAATCAAGCCCGTGGCGCTGTGCAGCGACGAGCCGTCGTCCTCGAGGGCACCGCCGATCCCCCGAACCCCGATCGCGATCAGCGCGCCCAGGAGGAACACGATGGTCGAGTGGCCGAGTGCGAAGAAGAATCCGACGCTGAGCGGGTGCTGTCCCCCGGCCATCAGCCTCCGGGTCGTGTTGTCGATCGCCGCAATGTGGTCGGCGTCGAAGGCGTGGCGGACGCCCAGCGTGTAGGCGGTGATCCCTACGCCGACGCCGAACGCTCCGGTCGAACCGAGGCTGTATCCGGCAGGGGCGACGAGCGCGATCAGGACGAAGAAGCCGATACCGGTGAGCCCGAGAATCACGAGCGCCATCAGCGCAACCGTGCGCCATTCGCGGGGACTGAGCGCCAATCTGATCCGACCCCACCGCATCACCGGCACCCTATTACGAGGCTATCTCAATTGCAATCGCCCTGCGATTAGGGCTTTGACAGCGGCGGTAACGTGGTGTCGGTGCCCAGTAGGCTGATCTTCCGGTGTGACTACTGCGGCGTTAGAGCCGAGGGCGCGACGGAGCGGGCACTGGAGGCGCAGCTGCAGGAGTTCCTCTTCGGCGAGTACCTCGACGTCGAGCCGGGGCACTGGCTGCACTGGACCGGCAATGGGATCTACGGGCGGGCGCAGTACGCGTGTGGCGAGCATCGCGGAGAGTTGAAGGCGGCCCTGAGAGAGAGCTACGGCACTCTGGGATGGCACCCCTGGGCGATGGGTCCCCATCCGGTGAAGTACCGCCGCGGGCGAGTCGCCGCGCGACGCGCACTCGGCCCCGGTCGCTCCTCGCGCTGGAGCCCGCTCGCCTGACCGCTTGAGCTAGACGCCCGCTGCGGCCGCCACGGCCGCCTGCCCGAAGGCGATCCCGCCGTCGTTAGGCGGGAGCAGCCGAGGCACGAGGACGCGCAATCCCTCGCGCTCGAGCGCCTCCGCCGTCCGCTCCAGCAGCAGTCGGTTCTGGAAGACGCCTCCGGAGAGCACGGCCACGTCGACTCCATTCCGAGCCGCGATCTCGGCGCAGGCGTGTGCGGCGCCCCGGGCCACGGCGTTGTGGAACCTGGCGGCGACCGTCGCGACCGGCACCCCCGCGCCGAGGTCTCGGAGGATCGCCCCGATCGTCTCCCTCGCATCGAGGACTTCCGTGCCCGGCAGGGGGTAGGCCTCGCGCTCGGAGGGATCGGCGGCCGCCTCGAGCTCGATCGCCGCCTGGCCCTCGTAGTTCACCTCCGCCCGGACCCCACAGAGCGCCGCGACTGCATCGAAGAGCCGACCGGCACTCGTCGTCACCGGTGACGCCAGGCCGCTCGCCGCCAGCTCCGCCACCTTCCGCCAGGCATCCTCGGAGACCGCGCCGGCGAGGAGCGGAGGGAGGGGCGGCTCACCACCGGCGGTGTCGAGCAGCCAGGCACAGGCCATCCGCCAGGGCTGGCGAATGGCGCGCTCTCCTCCCGGCATGCGGACCGGGTGCAGGTGTCCGGCGCGCTCGAAGCCGTGCGCGTCGCCCACGAGCAGCTCCCCTCCCCACACGCTCCCGTCGGTGCCGTAGCCGGTCCCGTCGAAGATCACGCCGATCGCCTGACCGGACTCGCCGTACTCCGCCAAGCACGCGGCGAGATGGGCGTGATGGTGCTGCACCCCGATGGTCTCGACACCCTCTCGCTCGAGCGCGTACTTGGTCGAGAGATATTCCGGGTGGAGGTCGTGCGCGACCAGCTCGGGCCGGACAGCGAAGAGCGACTCGAAATGCTCGATTCCCTCGGTGAACGAGCGCAGCGTCTCGTAGTTCTGCAGGTCCCCGACGTGATGGCCGACCCAGGCACGACCGCCCTTGGCGACACAGAAGGTGTTCTTCAACTCGGCCCCACAGGCGAGGATCGGCCTCGGCGTCGCGAGAGGCAGATCGCGCGGAACGTAGCCGCGCGACCGCCGCAGGAACAGCGGGCGATCCACAACCACGCGAAGCACGGAATCGTCGGTCCGAGTCTCGATCGGCCGGTCGTGCATGAGGAACAGGTCCGCGATCCCCGCAAGCCGCTCCAGTGCGTCCTCGTCGCGGTAGGCGATGGGCTCGTCCGAGAGGTTCGCGCTCGTCATCACCAGCACCGCGCCCGAGTCATCGAGCAGCAGGTGGTGGAGCGGCGAGTAGGGCAGCATCACGCCGAGCTCTCGCGAGGTCGGCGCGACCGAGTGGGCGACCGCCGCGCCGGGCCGGCGGGGCGCGAGCACGATGGGCCGCTCGCGTGAGGTCAGGAGTGCCCCGGAGGCGTCGTCCAGCACGACCAGCTCCAGCGCGGCGGCGACCGACGGTGCCATCAGCGCGAAGGGCTTGTCCTCGCGGTGCTTGCGGGCCCGCAGCTCCGCGACCACGGCCTCGTCGTCCGCGCGGCAGGCGAGGTGGTACCCGCCGAGCCCCTTGACGGCGACGATCCTGCCCTCGGCCAGCGCCAGGGCCACGGCCTCGAGCGCCTGATCGTTGCCCTCTGCCACCGCCCGGCCGGCCCGATCCATCAGGCGAAGCGAGGGACCGCAGACCGGGCAGGCGTTCGGCTGGGCATGGAAGCGCCGATCGAGAGGATCCTCGTACTCCGCCCGGCAGCTCTCGCACATCTCGAAGGACGCCATCGTCGTCAGCGGGCGGTCGTACGGAACGCCGCGGACGATGGTGAACCTGGGGCCGCAGTTGGTGCAGTTGGTGAACGGGTAGCGGTAGCGGCGGTCGTCCGGGTCCCGAAGCTCCGCCAGGCAGTCGTCGCAGGTCGCGACGTCCGGCGAGACGGCGGCGTCGGCCTCGCCGCCCTCCTCGCTCTGGGTGATCCGGAAATCCGTCTCTCCCACTGCGTCCAGCGCCTCATCGGCGATCCGCTCGACGATCGCGAGCGGGGGCGCATCGGTCGCGCAGCCGGTCGAGCAGCGCCTCGAGCTGCGCCCCTCTCCCCCTCGGCCTCGATCAGCACGCCGCGCGAGTCGTTGAGCACCCAGCCGCCCAGGCCGAGCTCCGCGCGATGCGGTAGACGAACGGGCGGAAGCCGACACCCTGCACCGTTCCCTCGATGCGCACGCGCAGCCGCTGCCGGGCGCCGACGCTCATCGCAGCTCGATCAGCTCGCGCAGCGCGTGGTACGCGCTCGCCTGCGCCTCCTGGATCCGCGGGATGTGCTGCGAGGGCGTCACGATCACGTGGTCGGCGAGGCCCTCGTCGGCCACCCGGCCGCCGTCGTATCCCACCAGCGCCACCGTCAGGAGCTTCCGCCGCCTCGCCTCCCCCAAGGCCTCGATCAGGTTCACGGAGTTCCCGCTGGTGGAGATCGCGATCGCGGCGTCGCCCTCCTGGCCGTAGGCGATCACCTGCCGCAGGAAGATCGCCTCGACCCCGATGTCGTTGGCGATCGCGGTCAGGATCGAGGGGTCCTCCGTCAGGTCGATCGCGGCGCGCGCCGTCCAGCCCTGCGGCGCCGCGCGGAGGTCCGCGACCAGGTCCATCGAGTCGGTCGCCGAGCCGCCGTTGCCGAAGGCGAGTGCCTTGCCGCCCCCGTCGAAGACCGAGCGCAGCGCGGTCGCAGCCTCGAGCAGCACCTCGCGGGACCCCTCGATGGTGCGCTGCCGGAGCTCCCCGACCTCCTCCGCCTTCATCAGCACATTGGTGCGAACGTCCTCGATCACCGCCTCGAGGCCGGTTTCCCCCTCCGAGAGGAACGGATAGAGGAAGCTCGACGCGCCCGTGTCGTGGACGGGGCCGGCCTCCCGCCCTTCCAGCAGGCCGCGATGCTCGAAGAAGACGTGGACCAGCTCCCAGAGCACGTGGTACAGCGTCTCGGCGAGCTCCTGGCGGATGAACGGGTCCTCGCTGGGCGGCTCGAACTCCCACTCGGCGCCGCAGGAGGAGAAGGCGATCGTCTGACAGCCGCGCTGCCCGGCCAGCCCGAGCGCCTCGATCGTCTCTGCGGCGTCCGGCTCGTCGGTGCCGAAGGCGATCGCGATGTCGTCCGGCTGGGCGATCAGCTCGGCCTGCGAGGTCAGCGGGCCACCCTCGCGGGAGAGGCCGATCGCCGGCAGGGCTCGCTTGCCGACGATCACCGGGTGCACGAACTCCACCGCGACGTGGCGCACGTCCGAGCGGGCCGCCGGCGAGAAGCCGAGGGAGATCAGCCGCCCACCGCGTGCGAACCGCTCCGCCATCCGGTGACAGCAGTGAGCGACCTCCTCCGCCCGCGCCTCGAAGAACGCTTGATTGGCCTCGGTTCGCTCGGCGAGCAGGGAATCCAGGCGCCCTGCCGCTGCGACGGTCAAACCGCGGCGGCCTCCCTCGCCGCCACCCTGGACAGCCACTCTCCGAAGGCGTCGGTCCCCTCACCCGTCCTGGCGCTGCACTCGATCACCTCTGCGTCCGGGTTCACCGACTCGAGGTTGTGCCGCAGCTTCTCGAGGTCGTACTCGAGGTGGGGAAGCAGGTCAACCTTGTTGACGACCACCAGCTCGCAGGCCCGGAACATCAGCGGGTACTTGAGCGGCTTGTCCTCGCCCTCCGCCACCGAGCAGATCATCGCCCGGGCGTCCTCCCCGACACGGAACTCGGCCGGGCAGACGAGGTTGCCGACGTTCTCGATCACGAGCAGGTCGATCTCGATCGAGGTCGAGATCGGCGAAGCGCCGAGCGCACCATGTTGGCGTCGAGGTGGCACTCGCCGCCGAAGCCGGCGTCGGTGTTGAGCTGGACGACCGGGACGTGCAGGTGCGCGATCCGGTCCGCGTCCATCGACCCCTGCACGTCGCCCTCGAGCACGCCGACACGCGCCTCGAGCCCGGGCAGCGTCGCCTCGAGCAGGGTCGTCTTGCCGGCGCCTGGCGCCGACATCAGGTTGACCACGCGCACGCCGGCGTGATCGAAGTCATGGCGGTTCGCGTCCGCGATCGTCGTGTTTGCGTCGAGCGCGTCCTCCGCGACCTTCACCTTGGTGCGATGCATCCCGCCTCCTCTTGGTCGGTTGAAATCTCCTCCGTCACCTCGATCGAGTCCACCTCGAACTCGGTGCCGGCCACCACCTCGACGTCGGACCCGGCGCAGGACCGGCAGCGAAAGTCCGGCTCGTCGAGCTCCCATTGCTCGCCGCAGGCACGGCAGCTGAGGCGCGCCTGGATGATCTCCTGCTCGAGCGTCGCGCCCTCACAGACGGTGTCGCGAGAGCAGATCGCCGAAGTAGAACTCGAGCGACTCCGGCACCACCTGGCGCAGGGTGCCGATGCGCATCTCGACCGAGGTGACGCGGCCGCCCGTCGGCGTGCCTCACCACCGTCTCGACTATCCCTGTGGCGAGCGAGAGCTCGTGCATGGTCAGCTCGGGTCGTAGGCCGCGTCGGACTGAAGCTTGTTGAGCTCCTCGAGCACCACGGCGGCGGCCCGGTCGACCGCGGCCTTGACCGGCTCGGAGAGCTCGAGGGCGACGTTCTCGACGTCGGCCGGCTCGCAGCCGACGACGACGACCTTGCCCGGCCAGCCGTGGACGGTCTTCACGAAGCGCAGCACGCTCTGCGGGTCCATGCCGTGCGGGCTGATCGTCTCGCCGTCCTGGATCGGCTTGATGTCCGCCGGATCGGGCTCGAGCACGTATACGTCTCCCGGCTCGCCGCCCTGCTCGCTCACGTCGACCAGGACCATCGCGTGATAGCCGCGCATGACCTCGTAGGCGAGGTCGAGGCCACCGGATCCGAAGTCCTGGACCTGGACACCGGGCGGGATACCCATCTCGAGGAGCCGGCTGACCACGTGACCCCCGAAACCGTCGTCCCCGAGCCAGGCGTTCCCGACGCCCGCCACCAGGATCTGCTTCTCCATGTCCGGCAGCTCGGGATCGGCAAGGTCGGCCAGGTCGGGCATTCGGGGGACGTGTTCGCTCTGCTCGCTCATGTCGACACCGGCTCCACTTCGTCAGCGAAGAAGAAGAGGAAGCGGCCGGTCTCCCGGAGGAGCTCCTGTCCCGGATCGTCGTCGACGGTGACGCCGAGGTAGACCCGCTCGTCGTAGCCCCTGTAGATGCGCTCCACTGTCGCCGTCCGCCCGTGCAGGATCTTGTCGTAGACGTCCCCCTCCGTCCCCGGCCGCAGCACGATCTTGTCCCCGAGCCTCACGGTCGTCCCCGCGGCGGCCACCTCGCGCTCCCCCTGGATCTCGTCGAGCCCGGGCGGCGGCATCGGCGGGCTGCCGTTGGTCGCCGATTGCTCCGCCTCCTCCGGCTCCGTGTAGGTCAGCCGGCCGTGCAGGCCGAGGATGTCCTCCCCCGTTGTGGACTCGGCCCGCTCGATCATCTCCCGCACGGCGGGGTCCTGAGAGGAGATCTCCTTCCGCTCGTCCTCCGACAGCGCGTGCACGTGGAGCAGCAGCGCCTCCTCGATCTCGGTGTTGTCGAAGAGGTTGCCGAGACTCTCGGGCGCGAGCTCCGGATGGTCCGGGAGCACGATCGCCGCCCCGAGAACCGCCCTGTCCTCGTCGCCGAGCAGCACCGGGAAGGTGTTGACCGGCTCGCTGGCGAGCGCCGCCTCGCCCTCCGGCCCATCGCCGCTCGAGCGGCGAGACGAAGCGCCCGCCCTCGACCTCGAGCAGCGGATGGGTGGAGATCAGGCTGTGGCGAAGCGCGTCTCCGCGCGAGACCGTCTCGGCCGGATCGCCCGCCATCTCGGTCTCGTTGTGGACGCAGAGGCGGATCCTGGCGAGCGTCGGGCGAGAGCAGCTCGGCGCGCATGCGCGACCCGGCCGCGCAGCTCGCCCGCCTCGTCCATCGGAGAGCCGAAGGTCTCGCGCACGGGCGCCGCGCGCCAGCTCCGCCAGGGTCACCGGACCCGAGCTCGAGCGACGCGCTCGCCCGCCTCGTGGCGCTCGCCGGTGGCCTGCAGGAAGAGGACGGTGCCGGCCAGCCGCGGCATCGGGACCGCCCTGGAGCACCGCCTCGAGCCTGAGCATCGAGAAGGCCGCCGGCTGGGCCTCGGCGTAGCTCGGCGGGTAGACGATCCCGAAGGGGGTGGGCGTCGCGTTCTTGACACCGGGCGTGTAGGGATAGAGGGCGTAGCCCTCGTAGAGCAGCGAGCGGACCAGCTCCTCGATCGCGCTATTCATCGAAGCTCTCCTTCGCGAGCAGCTCGGTGATCGCGGCGTCGAGGGTGGGCGCTCCCAGCCTCGCCTTGAGCCGCTGCAGCGCGTCGAGCGTGTCGCGGTGGACCGGAACCCAGCCGCGGAAGGGGTAGTAGGAGTCGATCATCTCCTTCCAGACCGAGACCGGCATCGTGAAGTCCGTCGAGCGTGTCCCAGGGGACCTGCACGATCTGAAGGCGATCGTCGTCGCCGGAGTAGTAGACGCTGCCGTTGAAGTGGAAGGCGAGCGGCATCTCGCCGTCGGTGACGGAGTGGAAGTACTTGGCAGCGGCGAACTCGACGTCGTAGTTGCAGAGCACCTCGATCTCGAGCCGTCGGTGCTGCCGCGTGAACGACGGAACCAGCACGGCTCTCGCTCGTCCAGTGCATCCGCTGCGCGGAGATCGACCAGCGGTGCGGTTCGCCGAACAGCTCGGTCAGCTTCGCCTTCGACTCATCGTCGTAGGCGACGCTTCGCCGGCTCGATCTGGATCTGCACCCTCAGGCCCGCCATGAAGACCTCCCGGCCGGAGTCGTCGCTCCACGTCGCAGGCCGAAGCTGAGGGTCGGGGCGGCGGCGTGCTGGATCGCGCGCGACGCCGGTCACCTGGATGGAGAAGCCCGGCTCGCCGGGCCTGGCGGAGGTCTCAGGCTCGCCGCGCTCCGCCGTGTCGGCCTCGACCTCCGGGGGACGCGGATGCGGAGCGCCGCGCCCGTCGACCGCTCTCGCCGCCTCGCTCATCGATCCTCCCGGGAACGCTGCCGCAGCCGCTCGAAGAAGGTCGGCACCGCACGCTCGATCGCGTCCCCGCCCGAGATCCCCTCCCAGTTCACCTTGACGGCGCCGACCAGCCCGTAGCACTCGTCGATCGGCGCGATCACGTAGCTCGGCGGCTCGGAGATGCGGTTGACGACGAGCGCCTCGGCGTCGGGCTCGAGCGAGTCGAGCACGGGGTTGAGCGTCCGCAGGTCCTCCCAGGCCGTCAGCTTGAGCTCCGACTCGGTCGCGCCGGCGGGGCTCGGATACATCGCCACCATCGCCTCGACCGAGCTGCTGTACATGAAGAAGGCGAGTCCGATCGGCACCTCCAGGCGCGCCCAGAGCTCGTCGGGCAGCGAGAAGTCGTCGAGCCAGACGACGCGGGTGCCGGTCGGCCGCAGGTTCGGGTCGCCCGAGCGCTGGGCCCAGCAGGTCGCGCAGGCGCAGAGGATCCGCCGATCGTTCAGCTGGAGCAGGTGCTCGTGCTTCGGAGGGAATGCCGACCCCGCAGAGGTCGCATCGCTCCTCGGCGCCGCCGGGCCGTTGCCGCCCGCCTTCGCGCCGGTCGAGCGCTGCCGGGCCTCGCCGGATCCCGCGCAGCCCCGTGACCACGTTGGTCCGCCGCCGGGCGGCCACCGCATCGTCGATGGCCCGCCCGTTTCCGCTCATCGTGCCAGCGCCACCCGCACCCCCTCGGTGTCCGAGGCGAGCAGCGGAACGGGTCCGAGATGGAGCTTCTCGTCGTCGAGCGAGCGCCCGGCCCGCGGCAGGAAGTAGCGGCGATCGCAGCTCGGGCAGGTCGAGCATCCCCTCGTCGAGCTCGGCGCCCGCGATCGATCCCTGACAGCTCGGACAGGCGTCGAGGTAGGCGAGCAGCGAGCCCTCGACCCTGGCCACGACGATCGGCGTGCCGCCCACCTCGATCCTGGTGAGCTGGTCCTCGCCCAGCCCGTCGAGCTCTCCGTTCAGCTCGTGCCATCCGGACGATCCCGGGTGGAGCCGGCGTCAAGGGCGCGAGGCCGCCGTTCGAGCGACGCCCTGCCCGACACGGCAGCGGGGTGCCGGTGACCTCGACCGGGTTCAGCAGGTCCTGCTCGATGCCCTCCACCTCGATGCCGAGCAGGTCGGGTGCCGTCTCCTCGAGCGCCGTCTTGATCGCCAGCTCCAGCGTCGACGAGGAGGCCGGGCAGCCGTCGCAGCTGCCCTCGAGGCGGATCCGGGCGACGCCGTCCTCCAGGGAGACCAGCTCGACGTTGCCGCCGTGGGACTCCATGTAGGGACGAACGTTGTCGAGTGCCTCCAGTCACCCGCTCCTCGATCGGGAACGGGATAGAGGTCGTGGATCAGCATGAGGCTGGCGACGACGCCGTCGTCCACCAGCCGCTGCTTGATCTCGCCGGCGCTCTCGTCCGCGTCGAGGATCTCGACGATCCTGGCCAGGCCCAGGCCGTACATCTCGATCACCGCCGACATCAGGTCCTCCGCGGACCGGCGGGCCACCGGATCGGGCAACTGCTCGACCTGCGCGGTCAGCTCCTCGACCCTCTGGATCAGGGCCTCGGGGCTGACCGCTTCGGCTCTCTCGGCGGGCATTCCTCGCGCTCCGGCCTGGGCTCAGGACATCCCGGTCGGGGTGTGGGTCACCTTGCGGACCTGGCCCACCGCGCTGGTTGTACATGTGGACGCCGCACGGCAGGCACGGATCGAAGCTCCGCACCGCCCGCATGATGTCCACGCCCTTGAAGTTCTCCGGGCCGTTCTCCTCGAAGATCGGCGTGTTCTGCACCGCATCCTCGTAGGGGCCGGGCGTCCCATAGGTGTCGCGCGGGTTGCTGTTCCACGGGGTCGGCGGGTAGGGCTGGTAGTTCGCCACCTTGCCGTCCTGGATGACCATGTGGTGCGAGAGCACGCCGCGGGCCGCCTCGCAGAAGCCGACCGAGACGGCCTCGTTGCGGGACCTTGAAGTCGTTCCACGACTTCGTCCGGCCCGCACGGACCTCGGTCAGCGCCCGCTCCAGGTTGTGGAGCCCGATCAGCGCGGAGAACGCCTCGTGATACGTCCGCGCCCGGTCCCGCTCGATCGCGTTGGACTTCTCCGGGATCTTCCACTCGAGCTCCATCTCGGGCTTCGAGGCGGTCCTCGGCAGGACCATCTTGATGCTCTCGCCGGTGGCCTTCGCGTAGCCGAAGTCCACGAGCCCGGCCTTCGCCGTCACCCAGGAGCGGGCGAACGGACCGCCGCCCGTGTCGCAGGCGACATAGGTGTCGTTGCGCTCGTCATAGATCCGCGGCGAGGCCACCCAGCTGTACTTGTCCTGCCAGTCGCGCTTCTGCGGCTTCGGCAGGGTCACCTTGTTCCACGGGTGGCGCTTGTCGACCGGATTCCCGAGGGGATCCTGGGTGACGAACGTCTCCTCGTTCGTCCAGTCGTCGAAGTACGAGCTGCCCAGCAGGATCCTGATCATCAGGTTGATCTCGACCAGATCGGTCGTGATCAGCTCGCCCTTCAGCACGACGCCGGGGGTGATGTAGCGCTTCCGCCCCCACTCGGCCATGTTCCGGTAGTCGTAGTCGACGTAGTCGGGGTCGTCGAAGTAGCCCCAACAGACGAGATCCGTGTCGCGATACCCGACCATGTCGTACCCCGGCAACTCCTGCAGGAAGAAGTCGTAGAGGTCGTCGTGCATCGGCACGGCCCGCTTGACGTAGTCGATGTAGCGCATCAGCCGCACGTAGTAGTCCGTGCAGGTCTGGTGCGTGATGTCGACCGACACGCCGCCGGGCATGATCGTCGACGGGTGGGTGTGGCGGCCGCCGAACAGGCAGTACATCTCGCGCGTGTAGCGCGCCACCTGGAGGGTCTCCAGGTAGAAGTCGCCGGTGAACGGGTTGAGCGCCCGCATGATGTCGGCGATCGTCTTGTAGCCGTGGACGTCCTGCCCGGGCGCGGCCGTCTGCTCCGCCTTCTGCAACAGGGTGGGGTTGGTCTCCCTGACCATCTGCTCGCAGAAGTCCACGTTCGCCATGCAGTCGTTGAAGATCGCGTGGTCGAACATGTAGTCCGCGGTCTCGGCGAGGTTGTAGCCCAGGTCACCCAGCGCGGGCGGCTTCACCCCGTAGGCCATGTTCTGATTGAGGCACGACGTGGTGCAGTGGTTGTCGCCGCAGATGCCGCAGATGCGGCTGGTGATGAAGTGCGTGTCCCGCGGGTCGATCCCCTTCATGAAGATGTCGAACCCCCGGAAGATCATCGAGGTCGACCACGCCTTCTCCACCTTCTTGGCGTCGAAGTCGATCTCCGTGTGGATGCCGAGTGAGCCCACGATCCGGGTGATCGGGTCCCAGGACATCTCCTTGACGGCGACCTTCTTCGATGTCGTCGGAGTCTCTGTCGTTGCCATGTTCTTTTCTCTCCTCTGCTCGAAGGTGGTCGTCGTCTAGGACCCGGGCGGGGAGTAGCCCGCGGACCGGGACTTGTAGCCAGTGGTCAGCTGATTTCCCGGCTGGCGCCAGTCGGGCTCCACGTCGAACTTCTTGCGGATGTTCCGCTTCCGGAGTCCGCGCACGATCGGGCCGATCGTGAACTTCTCGAAGCTCGAGGCCACGCCGCCCCACCGGTCCTCGTCCATGAAGGGCATGTACTTGTCGGGGAAGCCGGGCATCGTGCACGCCATGCAGATACCTCCGACGTTGGGGCAGCCTCCGACGCCGCTCTGCCAGCCGCGGATCGGCACGTTGCACTTGACCACGGGCCCCTTGCAGCCGAGCTTCACCAGGCACCGGTGGTCGGAGCCGTACTCGGTGGCGAACTCGCCCTGCTCGGAGAATCCACCTCGGTTGCACGACTCGCGAACCGTGCGGCCGAACAGCCAGGTCGGCCGGTGGGCCTCGTCCAGGTCGGGGACCGGAGCGCGCCCGGCGAGGTGCAGCGCCAGGTAGAGCAGCGACTCGGTCGTGTTGTCCGGCTGGGTCGGGACAGCCCGGGATGTTCACCACCGGCAGGCCGGCGCGTCGACTTCCAGTCCCAGCCGAGGTAGTCGGCCACCCCCATCGCGCCCGTCGGGTTGTTCTTCATCGCCGGGATGCCGCCGTAGGTCGCGCAGGTCCCGAGCGCGACGACCGCCGCGGCCTTCGGCGCCAGCCGGTCGACCCACTCGTTGGTGGTGATCGGCTGGCCGGTGTCGTGGTCGGTGCCCATCGCCGCCCAGTAGCCCTCGCCGCGAGAGCTCCTCGTTCGGGATCGAGCCCTCGACGATCAGCACGAACGGGTCGAGCTTGCCGGCCTCGGCGTCGTACCAGGCCTGCATGAATTCGTCACCGTTCTCGTAGGCGAGCACCGGGTTGTGGACGATCACCTTCGGCATGCCCGGGATCGCCTGCGTGACGATGTCCTCGAGGCTGGGATCGACGGCCGAGGTCATGGCGACCGAGTCGCCGTCGCAGCCCAAGCCGGTGGTCATCCAGATGACGTGGGCCTCAACCGCCTCCGTCTTGGCCTGATCCGGTACGAACTCGACTGCGTTGGCCATCTCTCCTCCTAGTGGTTGTCCAGCTTCAGCAGATCCTGGGAAGCGGATCACCGACCAGCTGGTCCATCACCCGCTTACCTCCGAATGCGGTCTCGACGAGCACCATGCCCGGCGGCTCGCTCTTGACCTCTCCGATCTCCGCGGCCTGTTCGCAACCGGAAATGGAGCGCAGGGCCTCGAGCGCCTGCTCCGCCCGATCCGGCGCGACGAAGGCCACAAGCTTTCCCTCATTGGCGACGTACATCGGGTCGATCCCGAGCATCTCCGCGGCGCCCGCGACGGCCGCATTGACCGGGACATCGGCCTCGCGCACGCTGATCGCCACTCCCGACGCCCGCGCGAGCTCGTTGAGGACCGAGGCGACCCCGCCCCGCGTCGCGTCGCGCATGCAGTGCAGCTCGGCTCCGGCGGCGTCGAGCAGCGCATCGACCGCCGGCCAGAGCGGCCGGGTGTCGGAGAGGATCTCGGCATCGAGCGAGAACTCGTCCCGCGCGAGCATGATCGCCGAGCCGTGGTCGCCGACCGTGCCCGAGACGATGATGCGGTCGCCGGGCCGTATTCCGCGCGGGGAGAGCTCGCCCCGAGGATCGACCTTGCCGATCCCGGCCGTGCAGATGTACATCCCGTCCGCGTGGCCGCGCTCGACGACCTTGGTGTCACCGGTGGCGATCTGCACGTCCGCCGCCTGGGCGGCCTTGGCGATCGCCTCGACCTGAGCGCGGAGCTCATCGGCGGGCAGGCCCTCCTCGAGGATCAGCGACAGGCTGAGCGCCTTCGGCTTCGCTCCCGCCACCGCCAGGTCATTCGCCGTGCCGTTTACGGCGAGCTCGCCGATCGAGCCGCCCGGGAAGCTGATCGGCCGTACGACGTAGCTGTCCGTCGAGAGCGCGATGCCGAGGTCGTCGATCGTGACGACGCCCGCATCCCCCATCTCCTCGAGCGTCTCGCCCTCCCCGGCGAGGGCAGGCACGAGCAGGCCCTCGATCAGCGTCTGCGTCGCCTTGCCGCCCGCCCCGTGGGCCATCGTCACGGTCTCGTCCTTGAACCGGGGGCGCTTTGCCCGCGCGGTCTCGATGATCCGGAGAACCTTCTGCTCGCGCTCGGAGACAGCGGAGTCCGGCATCAGACCAGCTCCTTCTCCCGGGCGAAGCGCCCGTAGTTGTAGTAGGCGGCGCAGGCCCCCTCAGGCGAGACCATGCAGGTCCCGATCGCGTGCTCGGGCGTGCAGGCCGTGCCGAAGACCTTGCACTCGTACGGCTTGATGACGCCCTTCAATACCTCGCCGCACTGACAGGCCTTCGGGTCCGCGACCCGAACGCCCGGCACGCCGAACCGCTTCTCCGCATCGAGCTCCGCGTAGGCATCGCTCAACCGGAGCGCGCTCTGAGAGATGAAGCCGAGCCCCCGCCACTCGAAGTGGGGGCGCAGCTCGAAGACCTCGGACATCACCTTGAGCGCTGCCGGGTTCCCGTCGTAGGGCACGACGCGGCTGTACTGGTTCTCGACCTCACAGCGTCCCTCTCCCAGCTGCACGAGGATCATCCGGATCGCGTGGAGGATGTCGAGGGGCTCGAAGCCCGCGACCACCACCGGCTTGCCGTAGTCCTTGGGGATGAACTCGAACGGCCGTGCCCCGACGACCGTCGAGACGTGTCCCGGGCCGATGAAGCCGTCCAGCCGGAGGTCGGGTGAGTCGAGGAGCGCCCGCAGCGGCGGCACGATCGTGACGTGGTTGCACATGCAGGAGAAGTTCGTGACGCCCTCGGCACGCGCCCGCTTCATGGTCAACGCGGTGGACGGGGCGGTCGTCTCGAACCCGATCGCGAAGAAGACCACCTGACGGTCCGGGTTCTGCTTCGCCAAGCGGAGTGCGTCGAGCGGCGAGTAGACCATGCGGATATCCGCCCCGTCGGCCTTGGCCTCGGTGAGCGTCTTCTCCGAGCCCGGCACCCGCATCATGTCGCCGAAGCAGGTGAAGATGATGTCGTTCTCGGTCGCCATCGCGATCCCGTCGTCGACGCGGCCCATCGGGATCACGCAGACCGGGCAGCCAGGGCCGTGGACCAGCTCCACGTTCTCCGGGAGCAGGTCGTCGATCCCGTACTTGTAGATCGAGTGGGTGTGGCCGCCGCAGACCTCCATCACCTTGTAGTGGCGGCCCGGCTCGACCGCGTCGAGGATCTTGCCGGCGAGTGCCCGGCCGAGCTCCGCGTCGCGGAACTCGTCCATGTACTTCATCGTCATGCCGCCACCTGGCTTCCCGCATGCGCGATCGCGGTCCCGGCGTGGACCAGCACGTGATCCCCCTCGGAGACCGGTTGCACCAGGGCGATCTCGACCGTGCTGCGCTCGCCGCCATCCTCGGTTGCGCAGAGCGCGAGCTCACGCTCGATGTCGATGCGGATGACCCGCATCCGGACCGCCTCATCCCCACAAGTGATGCATCCAGTCGTGTGGTCGCAACTGGGGATGAGGCCGTCGGTCATTCTCCAGGGCTCCTCTCCCCACAGCCGGGGCGGAAACGTCGCCGAGACCACTGGCAGTAGCGGCTGGTCACTCGATCACGCTCGCCTTGAGCTCCTCGAGCTCCTGCTCGTAGTCCTTGCCCATGCCCTCGAGGAGCCCGAGCGTCGCGCGGGCCTCCTCCTCGTCGACCTTCGAGATCGCGAAGCCGACGTGGATCAGTACCCAATCGCCGGGGACCGCCCCCTCGCCCTCCTCGTCCAGGAGCCCGACGTTGACGTTCCGCTGGACTCCCGCAACGTCCACCTTGGCGAGGCGGTTGCCTTCGTCGACCACTTCAACCACTTGACCTGGAATCGCCAGACACATCCAGCTCTCCTCTCGGAATGGGCGCCTTGACGCCAGAAATACCCGAGCGCCGCGAACCTACTCCCCTCCCCAGGACGTGTCAAGGAAAGGTGAGGGAGGTCGAGGAGATCCTCCGACTGGGGGACAATGGGCTCGATGTCAACCGATGGAGAGGAACTGCTCGCCCGCGACGTCTACGTCGGCGACGGCTACAGGCCCTACGGCGAGGTGACTCCGGAGGACGCTCGTACCCTGGCCGATCGCTTCAGCGGTCTGAGCGGCGGCGGCCTGGAACAGAAGGTCGCACCGGTCGGTCGGGCCTGGCGTGAGCTCGCCGATCTGATGGAGGCGGAGGGAGCGGATCGCGTGGCCGACCTCGGCGCCGAGAGGGCCGCCGAGCTGGCCGAGGGGCTCCGGGTGGTCCCACCCGGCGGAAGCTGGCTCTCTTCCTGAGCCGAGCCGACGGCGGCCGCGGGTAGGGTCTCGCGACGATGCTGCTCGCCCGAGTCGGAAGCTCCGCCTCACGCTGCGTTGCTCGCCTTCCACATACTGGACGACGATCGCCGGGACCTGGGAGAACGAGGGCTCGCCGAGGGCGTCGATCGGGTGAGGCTTCTCTGGCGGCTTTACTCCCTGGCTGAGGACTTGGGCATCAAGTCCTGCGCCTGATCAGCCCCAGGGCATCTGCTCGTAGCCGCTGTCGACCGGGACGCCGATGAGCAACGCGCGGACGTTCGCGTCGGAGTCGTTACGGATCGTGCGCGTCACCTCGGGCGCGTAGCGGCAGTAGGTGCCCGCGGGCGCATCGTGCTGCTCGCCGTCGGCGACGATCGTCCCCTGGCCGTCGAGGATGATGAAGACCTCCTCCTGGTTGTCGCCGCTGTGGTCGTGCTCGGGGATCTGCCCACCCGGCTCGATGTCGACGACGTTGAAGCCGAAGGACTCGGCGCCCAGGGTCTTGCGCGCCAGGTGCCAGGTCGCTCCTCCACTCCCCTCCATCTCCTCGAACTCATCGACGTTCCTGATCGTGTAGCCCTCGGCCATCTCTCTCCTCCTCGCGTTCCCCTTGTCATGCCGGGCGCCCCGAACATATCCTGTCCACCCGTGGGAGACGACTCGGCACAGAGTCTCGAGGAGGCGATCGGTCGTTACAACGAGGCGTGGAACGACCATGACCTCGACGCGATCATGTCGATGCACGCGCCCGGCATGGTCTTCGAGAACCACACCGCGGGCGAGTCGGCTCAGGGCGACGCAGGTCCGCGAGCACATCGGCGCGATCTTCGAGACCTGGCCCGACATCCACTTCGAGACCCGCCGTCTCTACGTGCGCGACGGCGTCGTCACACAGGAGTGGACCGCCACGGCCACCCACTCCAACACCATGCGCCGCGGAGACCTCGTCGCCGAGCCGACCGGCAAGAAGATCGAGTGGCGTGGGATCGACGTGATCCCGTACGAGGACGGCCAGGTGAAGCGCAAGGACGTGTACTCGGACTCGGTCTCGATCCTGCGCCAGGTCGGTTTGCTCGAATAGGCCGTAACCCCTACGCGCCCTCCGTCGCTTTCTCGGTTGGGGAGACTCAAACAGCCACGGAGGTGATCGGTACGTGAAGGTGAGAACGCGCAAGCTGGCGGTGTTCGGGACCTGCCTCGGTATCGCTGGGGCTTTCCCGGTGATGAGCTCCGCCGACATGGGCGGCGTTCCGCACAACAGCAAGCCGTGTGCGGCCAAGAAGGCGAAGAAGCATCCAAAGAAGCCGGCGCCCAATGACAAGGGCAAGAAGTGCGGCTTCGAGACAGGCACGACGGCGACCAGCACCAGCTGAGCAGGACGCTTGCTTCGGGCGGGCGGTCCCGCTACGTACCCCCTAGTCCGTGGGGCCGTCCCCCGTCCGAATCAGCGCCGGTGCAACGCCCAGCCGGCGATTGCGGCGGCGCAAAGGGCCAGGATGCCGGCGGAGAGCAGGCCGGCATTGCTTCGCTCAGGGTCCCCGATGATCGAATCCCGCGCCCGCGCCGACAGGATCGATCCGGCGGAAGCGAAGGACATCACCGAACCTGCCGAACCGGCGGAGGCGACGGAGAAAGCCGACCCGGCCGACCCGATCGACCCGATCGAGGCGAACGAGCCGACTGACCCGATCGAGAGGGCCGAGCCCTTGGAGGCGATCGAGAGAAACGAGTCCTCCGACCAGAGCGAGAGGGAGCTTTTATGCGAGGGGGCTCCGAGCAAAGCGAGGAGCAACCCGTCTGATGAGGCCGTCACAGCTCCGGCACGTCCGCACCGGTCGGCGAGAACGGCACCCGGCGCACCTCGGCCCAGTCCCCCACCCTCTGCGTGAGCTTCTTCATCACCGCGCCGGTGCTCTGCCAGAAGGTCCAGACGAGCACCGACGGTCCGGCGCCCGAGATCGTCGCCCCGATCGCGCCCATTCGCGGCGCCTCCTGCACGATCTCCATCGAGCGCGGGTAGAGGTGGGCCCGATGCGGCTGGTGCAGCCGATCCGACAGCCCTCTGCCGATCAGGGTGAGGTCTGATACCTGGATGCCGAGCACGAGCTCTGAGGCTGCCGAGATGTTGGCGACGGCGTCGTTGAGGGGGACCAGTTCGGGGATCGCCTTGCGCGCTTCCTCGGTGGGCACCTGCTCGCCCGGGATCACCACCACGCCCTCCACCCCCTGCGGCGGATCGAGCCGAGTGGCCGTCACGCCGCTGCCGTCCTCGGCGCAGATGACGAACCCGCCGTACAGCGCGGCCGCGACGTTGTCCGGGTGACCCTCGAGCTCGGCGGCCTTGACCAGGACGTCCGATGTCTCGTGCGCGAGCTCATAGAGATGGTCGGCGGCCAGCAGGCCCGCGACGATCGCCGCCGCACTCGAGCCCAGCCCCGCCGCGAGCGGGATCTCGCTCTTGATCCGGAAGGCGATCCCGTCCGCCGGACGCAGTGCCTGGAAGGCGCGGACGCAGAGATTGGAGCGATCGAGCGGGACGCTCAGGCCATCCGCCTCGACCGAGAACGTCCCCACCTCCTCCACCTCGAGCTCGAGGTGCATGGCCAGCGCCGCCGCCAGCACGTCGTATCCGGGCCCGAGGTTGGCCGATGTGGCCGGCACCTTGACCAGCCGTCGTCTCGCGGTCACGAGCGGAGGCTATCCGCAGAGGCAGGGCGCCCCGAAGGCGAAGCCGGGAGCGACCCGCCTCGTGGTGGCTATGACGCCGAGGATCTTCGCCTTCTCCTGCTCGAACTCGGCGTCGGTGAGGGCGCCGGAGTCCCGCAGCTGGCGAGCCGCTCGAGCTCCGCGATGTGATCGCCGCCGGATGGCGGTGCGGGAGCAGGCGTGAAGCCCGAGTCGCCGACGGGTCGTACCTCGCCGCGCCCTGGCGCGCGCTGGGCGCTCTCCCAGTCGATCGCGATTTTCGAGGGATCGTTCGGGTCGACCCTGATTGGCAGAATGACCCCCTCGCCGAGCGTCACCCCCGCCGGGACCATGGACTGGTTGTTCACGCGATAGTTGGAACTAGGCGGAGACTACTGCGCCCCCTAGTCGAAGACGGCCTTTTCGACCGCACCGAGCTCCGCCTTGCAGCCGGTGACGGCGGGTGCCTTGCCGATCGCGCTGTCTGGGTCCTTGAGGCCGTGGCCGGTGAGCACGCAGACGATGCTCTCCGGCTTCTCCATTCCCTCGGCCACCGGCAGGCCGTGGGCGATCAGCCCGGCGACGGAGGCGGCCGAAGCCGGCTCGCAGAAGACGCCCTCCTTGGACGCAAGCCAGTGGTAGGCCTCGAGGATCTGCTCGTCGGTGACCGCGGCAACCCGACCGCGTGAGGCGGTGAATGCGTTCATCGCCTCCTCCCAGCGCGCCGGATTGCCGATCCGGATCGCCGAGGCGACGGTCTCGGGGTTCTCGATCGGGTGCCCCTCGACCAGCGGGGCCGCGCCGGCGGCCTGGAAGCCGTAGAGGATCGGGGAAGCCTGGTACTCCTGGAAACCGGCCCACCAGGAGGTGACGTTGCCCGCGTTCCCGACGGGGATGGCGAGCGCGGCGGGCGCCTCTCCGAGCTCATCGCAGGTCTCGAAGGCCGCCGTCTTCTGGCCCTCGATCCGGTAGGGGTTCACGGAGTTGACGAGCTCGACGGGGTGCTTCTCGGCGATCTCCCGGACGATCTCCAGCGCCTGGTCGAAGTTGCCCTCGAGAGCGATCACCCGCGCGCCGTGCATGAGGGCCTGGGCGAGCTTGCCGATTGCGATCTTCCCCTCCGGGACGATCACGGCGCCGCGCAGCCCGGCCCGCGCCGCGTAGGCGGCGCAACTGGCGGCGGTGTTGCCCGTCGATGCGCAGATGATCGCCTCGGCCCCCTCCCCCATGGCCCGTGAGACGGCGACCGTCATGCCCCGATCCTTGAAGCTGCCGGTGGGGTTCGTGCCCTCGAACTTGAGGTGGACGTCCGCGCCCACGCGCTCGGAAAGCCGCGGCGAGTGGATCAGCGGAGTCGAGCCCTCGTTGAGCGTCACCACCGGGTCCCCTTCCTCGAGAGGGAGGTGATCGCGATAGCGCTCGATAAGCGGCGTCGGCATCGGCTCAGCCGAACTCCTCCTCGATCACCCTGATCGAGCGCGGTGGGGAGCGGAGGAAGTCGAGCTTGGCGATCCTCTCGAGGGCGGCCCCGAAGCTCTTCTCCGAGACCGGGTGCATGACCATGATCAGCTGCGCCTCGCCGCCGAGCCCTCGCTGGACGACGCTGCGCACTGAGACCTCGTTGTCGCCGAGGACCTCGGCGACCTGCGCCAGGACGCCTGGGCGGTCGTCGACCTCGAGGTGGAGATAGAAGGCCATCTCGACGTCCCTCGCGATCGCGAGCTTCGCGTTCTCCTCGAAGAGCGGCGAGCCACCTGCGATCACGGAGACGACGTCCCCGAGCACTGCCGAGGCGGTCTCGGGTCCGCCCGCGCCCGGCCCCGACATCGTGATCTCGGCGATCGCTGGGGACTCGACCATCACCGCATTGAACGGCCCCTCGATCGGCGAGAGCGGATGGCCGGGATAGAGGAAGCAGGGAAAGACCCGGACACTGATCTCTCCGTCACCGACCCGTTCGGCGACGCCGAGGAGCTTCAGCGAGAGTCCGAGCTCCTTCGCGTACGCGAGGTCGTCCGGCCTGATCCCCTCGATGCCCTCGAAGGGGACATCCTCCAGCTGAACCGGCGCCCCGAACGCGAGGCGCGCCAGGATCGCCATCTTTGCGGCGGCGTCCGCGCCGCCGACGTCCTCCGTCGGGTCGGCCTCCGCATAACCCAGGTCCTGCGCCTGCTTCAGCGCCTCCCCATAGGAGAGGCCGCTTCGCGCCATCTCGGTGAGGATGTAGTTGGTCGTGCCGTTGACGATCCCGAACACCTTCTCGATCGGGATCGCGCCGAGGCTCTCCTGGACGACGCGGATCACAGGGATCGCCCCGGCCACCGCCGCCTCGAAGCGCAGCTGGGCGCCTCCCTCCCGCGCGGCGGCCACCAGCTGATCGCCGTGCTGGGCGACCAGCTGCTTGTTGGCCGTCACCACGTGCCTGCCCTCCCGCAGCGCGCGGGTGACGTAGTCGAGGGCGGGGTCGATTCCGCCGATCAGCTCGACGATGATGTCACTCGCCGCCAGGATCTCCTCGAAGTCCCCGTCGTTCGAGCTCAGAACACCGGCGACCTCCGGGCGCCGGCCGGAGACCTCCTCCACCATCTCCGCACGCTCCTCGAGCAGCTCGCGGAAGGCGCTTCCCACGGTCCCCCTGCCGAGGATCCCCACGTTCACGGTCTCAGCCATCGCACATCCCTGCTGAGCAGGTCGTCCCAGGTCTCGCGACGGACTACCACCCTGGCCTCGGCGTCGCCGCAGAAGATCACCGGCGGGCGCGGTTTACCGTTGTAGTTGTTGGCCATTGAGTGGCCGTAGGCCCCCGTCGCCGGAGTGACCAGCACGTCGCCGACGCTGGGAGCCGCCAGCTCCGCGTCGCGGACCAGGACGTCACCGGACTCGCAGTGCATCCCGGCGATGTTGGCGAGCGTCTCGGGCGTCTGCCCGGCGCGGTCCGCGATCACCGCCTCGTAGCGGGCGCCGTAGAGCATCGGGCGCAGGTTGTCCGACATCCCACCGTCGACAGCCACATAGGTGCGGACGCCGGGAATCTCCTTGACGGTCCCCACCCGGTACGCCGTGATCCCCGCGTTGCCGACGAGCGAGCGACCGGGCTCGACCAGGATCCTCGGAACCGGGTCGAAGACCTGCCGCACCCCCCGAACCTTGACGTCGACGTAGTTCTCGATCGAGGGCGGCTCGTCCGAGTCGAGGTAGGCGATGCCGAGTCCGCCGCCGACGTTGAGCAGCTCGGGCTCGAGGTCCACGATGTCGCAGAAGCCGGCGATCACCTCGATCGCCTTGACATAGGGCTCCAGCTCGAAGATCTGGGAGCCGATGTGCGCGTGTAGCCCGACCAGCTCGAGATTGTCGGACGCCCGCACTCGCTCGACCGCCTGCTCCGCGAGCCGGTCCGCGAGCCCGAAGCCGAACTTGGAGTCGAGCTGTCCGGTCTGGACGTAGTCATGGGTGGAGGGCTTGATCCCGGGCGTGACCCGGATCAGCACCTTCTGGGGGCGGTCGAGCAGCCGGCCGGCCAGCTCGATCTCGTCGAAGGAGTCGAGGATCAGATGGCCGACGCCGACCTCGAACGCGTAGCGGAGCTCGGCCTCGGTCTTGTCGTTGCCGTGCAGATGGATGCGGGCCGGGTCGAAGCCCGCGGCCAGCGCCACATGGAGCTCGCCGCCCGAGGCGACATCCACCGACAGTCCTTCGTCGCGCATCACACGCAAGGCGGCGGTGGCGGGGAACGCCTTGCTCGCGTAGATCACCTCGAAAGCGTCGGTCCGCTGCTCGAACGCCCGCATGTACTCGCAGGCCCGGCGGCGCATGTCGTCCTCGGCGTAGATGTAGGCGGGCGTCCCGAACTCCTCGGCCAGCTCGACGACATCGCAGCCTCCTACCTCCAGGTGGCCACGCTCGTTCACGCGCGAGCCGGCCGGGTAGACCGGCGAGGCGGCGATCGGGTCAGCGGTTGTCACCGACCCCGGGTTGTCCGCGCGGGAACTCATGGGAGGGCAATTCTGACGGGAACGGCGAGAATGACCCGCAATGGAGCGCTCTCATCCAAGGCGCCCCGATCGGGAGGACGTGAACGGTGGCCTCGCCTACGCGCTCTGGCTGCCCCATCATGACCGGGCGCCACACACACCCCGGCCGAATAGACCCTGGCCCGGCGTGGTCATCGTGCACGGCGCCGGGTCATGCAAGGAGAACCACGCTGACTTCGCGCGCCTCGCCACCGCCGGCGGCTGGGCGGCGCTCGCCTTCGATCTTCCGGGGCACGGCGACTCCGAGCCGCCGATGTCCGGCGAAGCGGTGAACGACGTGATCGCGATGGCGCGGCTACTCGCGTCGCAGGAGGGGGTCGACGCGACCAGGGTGGCGGTCCGCGGGTCGAGCCTGGGCGGCTTCCTCGCGATCCACGCAGCTGCCGCGTCCCAGGAGATCGCCGCCGTGGTCGCGATCTGCCCCGCCGGGGAGGACCACCTCGCCAGTGGGCTGCGCCGCCGGAGTCTCGAGATGCGCGTCGGCGATCCGGCCGCGCTGGAGGCATGGTTGCTGGCCCAGGACATCGGCGAGGCCGTCGGGCGGATCGCCCCGCGGCCGCTGCTGTTGATGCACGCCGAGGGCGACACCCAGATCCCGAGCGATCACTCCGAGGAGCTCTTCGAGCGGGCAGGCGAACCGCGCAAGCTCATCGTCGCCCCCGGCGGCGCCCATCAGACCGTGCAGCACGATTCCGAGCTCCAGGGTGCGGCCCTGCGCTGGGTCGAGCGCGAGCTGGAGCCCGCAAGTCCCGGAGCTAGTGGCTAACGGTCCCTAGTCCCGGTTGCCGCGGCCGTGCCCCCCGGCCACGTCCGGATCACTGGCTGGAGCTTGGCTGGACGATGAGGTTGAGGAAGAGTCGTCGTCGTCATTCCGTCCGTGCAACCGGCCCCGGCAGTTGCCATGGGAGTCATCGGAGGAGTCCGAGGAGTCATTGGAGGAGTCCGAGGAGTCATTGGAGGAGTCCGAGGAGTCATTGGAGGAGTCCGAGGAGTCATCGGACTGACCGGCGGAGCCACCCAGCGCAGGCGGTATCGGAGTGTCGCTCGACTCACCCTGGTTCCCGTGCCCGTATCCGTCGTCGTTGCCGTGGTTCCCGTTGCCGTCCGGCAGGTCGAGCAAGGGGTCCTTGTTCGAGCGGTCGTCGTCACGGCCGCTGGGGGCCTTCGTGTCGTTCCCGGGGATCGGCTCACCCGTTCCGGGCTGGGGTCCTTCGTCGGAACCGCCGCCGGAGCTTGGAGGGGTGCCGGAGCTCGGAGGGGTTACTGGTGCGCTACCCGAGGGGGGCGGGGATCCGGCGCCGAAACTGCCACCGGCGGAACCGCCGCCCTGGTTGCCGCCACCGCCACCGCCACCTGCCGGGCCACCGCCGGCGCCACCGCCACCACCGGCCGGGCCGGCGCCGGCGACGGGGACGGACGCAGAGGCGAGCTGGCCCGATGCGGCGCTCAGCGGAGTACCTGTGTCACCCCCACCGCTGCCGCCACCGGATGGGGGCGTCAGCTCGACGTTGGGGCCGGTGGACGAGATGCCCCCGGCCGAAGGCCAGACGTTGAACGAGACGATCCCGAGCAGAGTGACGAAGACGATCGCGGCACCGGCGAGCAGGCCTCCGGAGGCCCCGATACCGACGATGAAACTCTCTGATGTCCGGCTCGCCGCGTGAACCTCCCCGTCTCGCGCGGCGCGCCAATCGCGCGCACTCACAGTCCTTAGATCGTGCCTCATTGGTCGGACTTTAAAAACCCCAATAGCAAGGTAAACGAGTGTTCTAATGCCGCACGTTGCGCCGTACCGACTAACGGGGAGGTTTCGCGCTACAGATAGCCGAGTGGATCAACCGCCTGCCCGTTCACTCGGACCTCGAAGTGGACGTGCGGACCGAGGCAGTGGCCGGTGCAATCCGAGACGCCGATCACCTGCGCTTGCGCCACTTCCTGGCCAACCGAGACCAGGATCCGCTCCTGATGCGCGTAGCAGGTCGAGAGCCCGCCGCCGTGGTCGACGCAGGTGTAGTTCCCGTACCCGCCGACGGACCCGGCGATCGAGACGGATCCCGACGCGGCTGCGCGGATCGACGTCCCGGTCGGGACCGCTATGTCGATCCCCTCGTGGAAGCTGCCCCACCGGGGGCCGAACCCCGAAACGACCGGGCCGTTCACCGGCCAGATCAGCCCGTGGGCGCCGGGCCTGATCGGCCCGGCCGGGAGGACGCCGGCCTGCTGGGCGAGCTGCTCGGCGATCTTCTCGGAGATATTCGAGACATCGCCCTCGAGGTGGTCCTGCTGCTTCCGGACCTGCATCAGCGTCGCGTGCTGCTGGCGCCTAGCCGTGGCGAGCTCCTCTGTCCGCTGGCGCAGCCTCAGCCTGGTGGCCTCGAGCTCCTGCTTGTGCGCCGCGATCTGGTCACGAGCCGTGCGAACGGTGTTGACGGTGACCTCCATCGCCTTGCGGAGCCCGCGCACCCTGGCGACGATGTCGTTGTCCTGATCCTGCAGCGCTCGCATGTACTGGGTGCGGGCGAGCAGATCGTCGAAGCCGTGTGACTGAAGCAGGACGGTGATCAGGTCCGGCTCGTTTGACTCGTAGATCGCCACCAGCCGCTGCTCGAGGACCTGGATCGCCTCGCCGAGTCGCTTCTTCAGATGATCGAGCCGGGCCTGCGCCTGCTCGAGCTCGGCCTGCTTCTGCGCGAGTTCGGCGGCCACCGTGGCCTCCTTGTTCCTGAGGTCAGCGACCTCAGCGGTCAGCTGGTCGAGCTGGGCCGACTCATGGCTGATCCTGGTCGTCAGCACGCCGGCGTGCGCCTTCACGTGCGAGAGCTTGTCCTGGGTGGCGCCGAGCCTCTCCTGGAGGCTCTTGCCCATGGCGCTGCCCACCGCCAACGCGCAGGCAGACGCGAGCAACGCGCCGAAGAGCGCCAGTATCAACAGCTTCGACCGAGTCATCTCCGCGCCACAGGTTGAACGCCTGATCAGGGGGGAACTGAAACGGCGCTTGCAGCGAGAGGTCTAGGCGGCCGCGGTGGCTTCCCGCTTCGCGCCGTCGCCTGAGCCATTGGAGGCGGAGCCGTTCATCGCCTGCTTGGCGATCTCAGCGGCCTCCGCGAAGCGCTCCTGATAGGCCCGCGCCTGCATCCGGGAGATCACCAGTCGCTGCACCTGGGCCGTGCCCTCGAACAGCTGGTAGATCTTGGCGTCGCGGAACCACTTCTCCAGCGGGCAGTCGGTGCTCTGGGCGTACGGCCCGACGAGGTCGATCAGGGTCGTGGTGGCCCACATCGTCACGTCGCCCGCCTTGAGCTTCGACATCGATCCCTGGCCGCCCGTCATCGGGATGCCATTGCGGCCCATCCAGGCCGCTCGCTGGACGAGCAGCCTGGACGCGTCGATCTCGGTCGCGACGTCGGCGAGCACCTGCTGGATCCGCTGCTCCTCCAGCGCGGGCTTCCCGCCGTCGACCGTTTGGTCACCCAGGTACTCCAGCGTCCACTCGTAGGCGGCTTGGGCAATGCCGATAGCGGAGGCGCCCACGATCGGTCTGGTCATCTCGAAGGTCGCGAGGGCGTTCGACGAGCCCCCCTTCTGACCCGAGCGCGCTCGCTCGAGCTTGCGGTTCAGCTTGTCCATCGAACCGAGCAGGTTCTCGACGGGGACGCGACAGTCCTCGAGGATCACCTCGGCCGTGTGCGAGGCCCGGATGCCGATCTTCGACTCTTTCTTGCCCTGGCGCAGACCGGGCGTCTCGGGACCGACCACGAACGAAGCCTGCCCGCGGTGGCCGAGGTCCGGGTCGACCGTGGCCACGACCACGTGGACGTCCGCGATTCCGCCGTTGGTGATGAAGACCTTGGTTCCGTTCAGCACCCACTCGTCACCGTCGCGCGTGGCGGTGGTGCGCAGGCTCTTCACGTCGGAGCCGGCCTGCGGCTCGGTGACCGCGTAGGCGCCGAGCTGGATCCGCTCATCGGTCCCGAAGCACTGCGGCACCCACTCGGCGATCTGCTCGGGCGTGCCCGACGCGGCGATCCCCGCGGCGGCGAGGCCAGAGCCCTGGATCGCGAGCGCGATCCCGGCGCAGCCCCAGTGGAGCTCCTCGGCGGTGGTCACCCCGAACTGCCCGTCGGGATCGGCGCCCATCCGCTGCATGTGCTCGAGCCCCTGCAGGCCCCACCTGCGCGCCTCCTTGATCACCTCCCATGGAGTGGTCTCCTCCTCGTCGTGCTTGCGGGCGACGGGGCGGATGACCTCGCGGGCGAACCTGCGGACGTAGTCCCGGTGCTCCCGCTGCTCCTCGGAGACGGCGAAGTCCATTTCGTGGGCCCTGCCTTTCGTGCGAGGGCGCTCCGCAGAGAAGCGAGGAGCAACCCGTTTAGTTCGAGAACCGATTGACTGGTCAGTCAGCCAGTTTACTCGGGTAGCGTTCGCCGGGGATGCCCGTCCCTCGCCCGATCAAGCGTGGCCTCGACTGGCTCCGCGTCGAGCTTCCTCGCAGGCTGGGGACGAGGGGTCTCCTTGCCGCGGGACTGGCGCTGATCGTGGCGGTGGTAGTGCTGATCGCCCTCAACCCGTTCGCTGGCGGTGGCGCCGGGGAGACGCGCGTGGTGACGATCGCGGTGGCGACGGACAACGCCCAGCAGGCCCCGGTCGGCACCCTGGGATTCCCTCTGGTCGCGACCCGGAACACGACCCGGATCAGCGGACCTGACCCGACGGCCGATGCGGCCGCCGCCGCCCTGGCGACGCATCCACCCGCTCCCCGCGTCAAGCCGCTGCAGGCCGCCATCCTGGTGCCGGATGAGGACTGGCAGGCCGGGATCGCCGCATCGGTCCTCGCCGGACCGCCGACGCGCATCCCGGTGCTGGTCAGCGGGCGAGGTTCGGTCCCGGATCCGACCGCCCAGGCGCTTCCGCAGCTCAACCCACGGGGCGGCGACGCAACCGGCGACGTGTCCGTCTTTTCCACAGGCGGCGCAGCCGTTCCGTCCGGGTTCCACGGCGGCGAACTGCACGGCGACTCTCCGGCCGAGATCGCGAACTCGATCGACCAGCTCCGCCAGCGGCTGATGAAGAGCGAACCCGAGCACATCTCGGTGGTGAGCTCCGACGTCCCCGGCTACGCGATGCCGGCAGCGGCCTGGGCGGCTCGTTCTGGCGACCCGGTCCTGTTCAGCGGGCGCAACCAGGTGCCGTCGGCCACGCTGGCGGCGCTTCGGCGGCACGCAGCTGCGGCCGTGTACGTCCTCGGGCCGGAGTCGGTGATCTCCAAGGCGGCGCTCACCCAGATCGGCCGGGTCTCCGCGAGCGTGCAGCGGGTCGGCGCCACCGGCGCGGTGCAGAACGCGCTCCTCTTCGCGCGCTACGCGGACGGGTCGTTCGGTTGGAACATCAACGATCCGGGTCACGGCATGGAGCTCGCCAACTCCGACCGGCCGCTGGATGCCGCGGCGGCCGCCACGCTTGCGTCGAGCGGTCAGTGGGGCCCGTTGCTGATCACAGACATGGCGGACGCCCTGCCGCCCGAGCTGCGGAGCTTCCTGCTCGACATCAAGCCGGGCTACGCGACGGATCCGACCCGCGCCGTGTACAACCACATCTGGCTCATGGGCGACGCAACCGCGATCGGCGGACAGGTCCAGGCGGAGGTCGACGAGCTCGCGGAGCTCGCGCCGACCGCGAACGCCGCCGGTGGCGTCGCTCAGCCGGGCGGCGTGGAGAGCGAACCGAGCCTGACTCCCCAGAAGGGCAAGAAGTGAGCGAGGCGGAGCGACCCGACCGGCTGACGAGACCCGTCACCGTCGAGGACATCCGAGCGCTGGCCGGACCGTCCACTCCACATTTCGCCCTCCAGATCCGCAATCGCATCGAGCGGCTGATCGAGGAGCTGCCCGCGGACGATCCGGTGAGGCGGGAGGGCGAGGTCCAGATCGCTCGTCTCAACGAGCTCGCCGAGCACAGCGGGGACCCGCGAGGCGGAACCGGAGTGGCGCACTGATGAAGGAGCTCGCCGACGGCGTCTGGCACATCAAGTGCCTGCCGGGGCTGCCATGGGCGGTCAACGCCTACCTGGCCGGCGACGTCCTGATCGATGCGGGCTGCCGCCAGTCGACCAAGAGGATCCTGAAACAGCTCGACGGGCATGACGTCACGGCCCATGCCCTCACCCACGCCCATCCCGACCACCAGGGCGCGAGCCGCGACGTCTGCGAGAACTTCGGCATCCCCTTCCTCTGCCCGGAGCTGGATGTACCGGCGGCCGAGGACCCCAAGCTGATCGACGAGCGCCAGCCGGACATGTTCATGGCCCACTTCTTCTGGCGGATCTTCCACGGCCCCGGACACAAGGTCGACAGGGTGATCGGAGAGGGCGACGACGTCGGCGGCTTCACGGTGATCGACGCGCCCGGGCACAGCGCCGGACATGTCGTCTTCTGGCGGGAGTCCGACCGGGTCCTCATCATCGGGGACGTCCTGGCCAACATGGACCAGTACACGGGCATCCCAGGGCTCCACGAGCCCAAGCCCGCCCTGACGCCGGACCCGGAGCGAAACCGGGAGTCGGCCAGGAAGCTCGCGGCCCTCGAGCCCGAGCTCGTCTGCTTCGGCCACGGCGCCCCACTGCGGGACCCGCGCAAGCTGAAGGAGTTCGTGGACGGGCTCTGAGGCGAGGGGCGCGCCAGCGCGACCCGATTCAGGCCGGTCTGAATGCCTCGATCAGCTTCGTCTGGTACTCGCCGATCTGCTCCGGCGGAATGAAATAGGTCGGGGGCGTCAGCCAGACGCCATCGCCGCGCTGGGCCGCCTCCTCGACGCGGGGGCGGACCTTGTCCAGCGGCCCGGCAGCGGTGTACGCGTCCACCATTTCGTCAGGGATCGCCTCCGGTACGGCGGCGAGGTCGCCCTTGCGGAACGCGTCCCCAGCCGCGGCCGCGGCATCGGCGAAGCCGTGCATCTCCCAGACGGGCTTGTAGGTGCGGACGGTCGAGTAGAAGGCGATCGTCCGACGGGCCGCTTCGAGCGCGCGGGACTCATCGTCGTCGATCGCGCAACAGACGGTGGGGATGAAGTCGATCCGCGAGCGCTCCCGGCCGGACCGCGCCAGACCCGTCTCCATATTGGGGAGCATCACCTCGTCGACCCACCGCGGCGGACACATCGGGTGGCCGATCAGGCCATCCGCTACATCCCCCGCCATCCGGCACATGCCCCCCTGCATGGCGGCCGTGTAGATCGGGACACGATCGCGGACCGGCTTGTGCGGCCTGATCCAGCCCTTGATGTCGATGTCCTGATATTCGCCCTCGTAGCGGATCGGCTCGCCGGTCGGGGCCTTCTCCATGATCAGCCGGGTCGCCTCGATGGTCTCCCGCAGATGCGGAGCCGGCTTGCCGTAGTCGACCGAGTGCCAGGTCTCATTCAGCCGGCGCACTCCGGCGCCGAGGCCGAGCCGAAAGCGGCCGCCGGACATCTCGTCGATGTCGAGGGCGGTGACGGCGAGGATGAAGGCGCTGCGGGTGAATGCCCAGGCGATTCCGGTCCCCAGGCCGATCCTCTCGGTCTTCGCCGCCAGCCAGGTCGCCTGCGTCACCGAGCTGCGAAATAGCTCCGGCGTCCAGATGCAGTCGATCCCAGCCGCCTCGGCGACGCTGGCCTGCTCGGCGAGGTCCCCGGCTGTGTCCCCGATCGCGGCGATCGAGATGCGGTCGAGGGCTGCCACCGCGACGGACCCTACTTGGGCGGGTCCTGCACGGGCGTGTTGGCGAGAGAGCGCCATAGATAGAGACCGGCGAGCGTGCGATGGGGTCGCCAGGGCTCTGCGATCCGGTCGATGTCCTCGGGTCCGGGCAGGTCGTCCATTCCATACGCGACCTGGATCGCTCGCCTGATACCGAGGTCACCAGCCGAGATCACGTCATGACGGCCGAGATGGAAGATCAGGAACATCTCGGCGCTCCACCGACCGATCCCCTTGACCTCGACGAGCTGGGCGCAGACGTCCTCGTCGGAGAGGTCCTGGAGACGATCCAGTTCCAGCCGGCCGTCCTTGATGCGAGTGGCGAGGTCGCGCAGGTACTCGACCTTTGCATTGGAGAGCCCGGCCTTGAGCAGCGTCGTGCGTCTCCGTCGTAGGAGCTCCTCCGGGGTCGGCATGGTGCCGCCGAAGATGGCGAGCAGCTTGTTCCAGATCGAGTCGGCGGCACGGGTCGAGAGCTGCTGGCCGACGATCGCGCGCGCCAGGGCCTCAAAGGGATCGGACCGGCTGCCGCGCCGGTCGATCTCAGGATGGATCGATCCCTGCTCCTCCATCACGCGGCGCAGGACCTTGTCCGCCCGCATCAACTTGCGGTCGTCCGCGGTCCATTTCGCGGCATGCGCCCCTCCGGTCCTGGACGGCATTGCTACCTCAACGATCCCCGACCGCCGTACGTAAGACGGCTTCGCCGCCGGGCGGGCGCTCTACCTGCAACGACCCATCTGGCGGCACAGCCATTGTCGAGCGCCCTTAGACGCGCTGGATCAGCGTGCCGGTGCCGAGCCCGCCGCCGCAGCACATGGTCACCAGGCCGGTCTCCTTGTCGGAGCGCTCCAGCTCGTGGAGCAGCGTGGTGATCAGGCGCGCGCCGGTGGAACCGAGCGGATGGCCGATGGCGATCGCGCCACCGTTGACGTTGACGCGATCCATGTCGGGCTCCAACTCCCGGCGCCAGGCTGCGACCACGGAGGCGAAGGCCTCGTTGATCTCGACCAGGTCGATGTCGTCCATCTTCATCCCGTTGCGCTTCAGGATCAGCTGCGTCGCGGGGATGGGCCCGGTCAGCATCATCACCGGGTCGACGCCGACGGTCGTCTGGTCGACGACCTTGGCGCGCGGTGTGACGCCGAGCTCGTTGGCCTTCTCGGCGGTCATCAGCAGCACCGCTGCCGCGCCGTCGGAGACCTGCGAGGAGTTGCCGGCGGTGATCTTGCCGTCCTCCTTGAAGGCCGGCTTCAGGGAAGCCAGCTTTTCGGCGCTGTCCTCGGTCGGGGGGCGGATGCCCTGGTCGGTGACGTAGGTGTCGCCGTTGTTCTGCCAGGGGATCATCTCGCGCTCGAAGCGGCCCTCCTCCGTGGCCTGGTGGGCGAGCTGGTGGGAGCGGAGGCCGATCTCGTCGAGCTCAGAGCGGGGGATCTCCCACTTGTCGGCGATCATCTCGGCGGAGATTCCCTGCGGCACGAGGTTGTAGCGCTCGAGCAGCTGAGGAGAGAAGGCGAAGCCGTGCTCCTTCATCACCTCGGCGGAGTCCGCGAAGGAGATGTGGCCCATGTGCTCGACGCCGCCGCCGATGGCGACGTCGTGGACGCCGGAGGCGACGAGCGCAGCGGCGAAGTTGACGGCCTGCTGAGCGGAGCCGCACTGGCGGTCGACGGTCGTGGCCGGAGTCTCGATAGGCAGGCCGGCCTCGAGCCAGGCGTTGCGGGCGATGTTGATGCCCTGCTCGCCGAACTGCTGCACGCAGCCGGCGACGACGTCCTCGACCTCGGAGGAGTCGATGCCGGCCCGCTCGATCACGGCGTCATAGGTCTTGGCCAGCAGATTCGAGGCGTGGGCGTCCTTGTAGTAGCCCTTCTCCTCGTGGCCACGCCCAACCGGAAGCCGGGCGGCCTCCACGATCACGACCTCGCGTCCACCGAACTTTCCGTTCTCAGCCACCTCTTGCCTCCTCAGTCGGTTTCTTCAAGCAACCAAGTCTCTCAGACCTGAGCATACACCTATTGACTGGCGAGTCAGCCAGTACCCCGGGCCGCATCTCGAGCCTCCTCGGGGTCGAAGAAGGCGGCCATCCGCTCCGGCCGCTCAGCCTCCTCGTCGTCATAGAAGAGCACCAAGGTGAAGTCCTGGAGCGGCACCTCGCCCACGCTCAGGCGGGTCGCCAGGTGCCAGCGACCCCTCATCAGGAGAGCATCGGCGACCTGCTCGACGCCGAGTAACTCGAACCGGTTCTCCTGCCAGGTTGCGACCCAGTCGCGCATCCACCGCCTGAAGTCCTCTCCCCGGTAGGTGCCCGCGTCGGGGAAGCTGGGATCGGGGGTGAACTCGAAGTCCGTTCCCGCCTCATCGAGCCACTTCTCGTACTCGCCTGCGTTCCAGAGCTCCACTAGGTGCTCAGCCCATTCGACCCGGTCGCTCGCCACGGCTCGACTCTACGCGGATCACGGGCGTGATAGACAGACCCGCGTGGCGGGCAGCCCGACATACGAGCGACCCGCGGTCGCCGGCAGCGGGACGATCGCCACCGGTCTCGCGGCCTGCGCGAGCGTGGCCTCCAGGGTCATCGTTCTGGCCCGCTCCGACGCCTCGGCCTGGAAGGCGGAGGAACAGGCCCACGCTCTGTCGGCGAAGGTCGACGGCGGGGACGCCAAGCGGATCAAGGTGACCACCCTCCCCGGCGACCTGGCCGACTGCGACCTGGTGGTCGAGGCGGTGGTCGAGGAGCTCGGGGCGAAGGCCAACGTGCTCAGCTCGGTCGGCGACGCCGCGGCGGATGCCGACCTCGCGACCACCACCTCCTCACTCTCGCTCGACGAGCTCGGGTCGCAAAGTGGCCACGCCGGGCGCGTTTTCGGACTGCACCCCTTCAACCCGGTGGCGAAGATGCAGCTGATCGAGCTCTGCCTGCCCGACGCGGCCGGCGAGCAGATCCGCCCGCGGGCGCGCGCCTGGTGCGAGGCGATCGGCAAGACGGTGGTCGAGGTGCCGGACGAGCCCGGCTTCGTCGTCAACCGGCTGCTCTTCCCGTACCTCTTCGACGCCGTCCGCCTGATGGAGCAGACCGGCATGGAGGCAGAGGACGTCGACCGCTGCATGACGCTCGGCGCCAACTACCCGATGGGGCCGCTGGCTCTGGTCGATCTGATCGGGGTGGACGTGGCGGTGGCGATCGGCGAGGCGCTGTACGCCGACAGCGGCGAGGAGCATCACCGCCCACCGGGCCGGCTGATCGCCCTGGTGGACCAGGGCAAGCTCGGGCGTAAGTCGGGCGCCGGCTTCTACGAGTACGACTAGCGTCCGCCGTTCAGGTCTATGACCAGCTGGGCGACGGTCTCGCCCACCTCGTCCAGCACCGCGGGGTCCAGCTTGTCGGGGGTGTCCTCGACCGTGTCGGCGTAGGGATAGTTGAAGTCGATCAGGTCGATCGACGGAATCCCCTGCTCGAGGAACGGGATGTGATCGTCGATGACCCCGCCCTGGACGCCGGGCGGGAAGGTGTCGGCCGCTCCGACCTGCTCCGCCGCGTGGCGCAGCTGCTCCCAGAGAGCCTGGTTCGAGTTCGCCTCGCGAGCGATCCGGGCGCCCCGGTTGGCGATGTAATCGAGCAGGATCATGTCCCCGATCTGTCCCGGGTGGGCGACCGCGTAGGCCCTCGATCCCCGCAGGGCACAGAACTGGAAGTCCCTGTCGCTGCAGCCCGGCGGGTCTTCTTCGCCGTCGAAGAGCACGAACCGGATCTCGCGGTGGTCCTTGGGCAGCTCGGCGCCGAGCGAGCGGGCGAGCCCAATCACCGCGGCGGTGCCGGCGGCGCTGTCGTTGGCGCCGACGAACCCCATCGGGTGCCATTCGGTGTCGTAGTGGGCGCCTATCAGGATCGCCGGGGCCCGCCCGGGCAGCACACCGACGATGTTCCGGAGACCCTGCTGCGTCCCAGTGCTGGGGAACGGCTCGAGCCGACCGCCGGGCAGCATCGGCCGAAGCTCCGTCGCGAGCTGACGAAGCTGCGGCGAGCCCGCGGGTCGCTGCCCGACCGCGACCTGGCGCTGGAGGAGGGACCACGCCCCAGCGCCGTCGAAGCGGTTCGCCGACGACGAGGAGTCGCTGCCGCCGCATCCGGCGACGGCCAGAACAGCGAGCGCGACCAGTCCCGCGCGGAAAAGCGGTCCGGCCCTAGGCCGCCTGCTTGCCCTTGCGCTTGACGCGCGACTTCGATGCGAATGGCGGCACCGCCGGCTCGTCATGGCGACCGGAACGATCCCAGATCACATCCGCCTCAGAAACGCCCTGCTTGGTGGCCTCGGCCTCGACCTCGGACCAAGGGAGCTGCGCTTCGGGGAGGTCATCCCACCGCGCGAGGTCGAGTGCCTCCAGCGCGCCCTCCAGAGCAGGACCTCGGTGCTCCTCCGAGCGGAGCACCGCCCTGACTACCTCGAGCTGCTTATCGCTGAACCGGACGACCCACATGTGGCCTCCTCAAGACCCACTGGATTGCGGGCAACGTAGAGCCCTAAACGGACGGAAGGGAAAGTCCCTGCAAGCGAGGACCTAGGCGCTCTGGGGGTGGATCCGAACGGCCTCGATCCGGTTCTCGCGAACCGACTCGACCCGGATCTCGTAGCCGTCGGCCGTGATCAGATCGCCCCGCTTCGGCAGCCGGCCGAGCTCCCCGAAGACGTAGCCGCCGACGGAGTTGTACGCATCGGTGTCCACGGGCAGCTCGATGCCGCGGTCGGCGAGATCGCCGAGCGAGACGTGTCCCCTGACATACCAGTCGCCGTTCGCGAGCTGCCTCAGCGAGCCGGCCAAGGGGTCGGTCTCGTCCTCGATCTCCCCTACCACCTCCTCGAGGATGTCCTCGACGGTGACGATCCCCACCGTCCGCCCGTACTCGTCGACGACGACGCCCATCGATGAGCGCTGGCGCTGGAGCTCGGTGAGAAGGTCGTCGAGTGGCTTGGTCTCGGGGACGATCAGGGCGTCACGGATCGTCGGTTCGATCATCGCCTCGGGACCCTCGGCCAACATCAGCCGCACCAGCCTAAGAGCGTGGACGATGCCGCGCACGCGGTCCGCGTTGCCGTCTTCCACGACGACCAGCCGGTTGTGCCCCGACGAGATGCAGAGGTTGAGCGCGTCTGAGACGGTCGCCGACGCATCGACCGTGACCACCGCCGGAATCGGCGTCATCACCTCGCGGGCCTCCTGCTCATGCAGGTGGAAGACACCGCCCAGCATGGTCGCCTCTCCCGGGTCGAGTTTGCCTCGCACCGCCGACTGCGCGATCAGCACCTGGAGGTCCTCGGGGGTCGGCTGGTCCTCGTCGAGCTCTTCCGGCCGGATACCGAAGAGGCGGACCACGCCGTTGGCCAACCAGGTCAGCGCCACGGTTAGCGGAGCCGTCAGCCGGCGGAACCAGTTCAGGGGGCCCGCGAGACGACGTGCACTTTCCTCCGGCCGCGCGATTGCGAACAGCTTCGGCCCCTGCTCGCCGACCACAACGTGCAGTGCGGTGACCAGCGCGTAGGCGATCGCGACGGAGATCGCGACGGCGACCCCATGGGAGAGCCCGCCGAAGATCGGCTCGATCAGCTTGGCGACGGCAGGTTCCCCGAGGAAGCCGATCCCGATCGAGGCCATCGTGATTCCGAGCTGGCAGGCGGACAAGTACTCGTCGATGTCGTCGAGCTGCCGGAGGACCGCTGCGGAACCCCGGGAACCTTCCGAGGCCAGCTGTTCGAGCTTGGACCGGCGGGAGCGGACGAGCGCGAACTCGGCCGCGACGAAGACACCGTTGATCGCGATCAGGACGAACAGCAGAACGAGAAGGACGGCGCTCATCTCGTCCTCCCGTCAGGCGGGTGGTCGGCTGAATCGATCACGCCCGATCGGGCGCGCGTACTTCGAGGGAGGTCGTCGTCGGTCACTGGCGACGAGCCAAGGCTACCGAACGGCCTGGCAGTGTTTGTGCCGCGGCCTCCGTCGCCGCGAAGCACCGCCGTTGATCAGGCGAGGTCCTCCACCTTCTTCGCCAGCTCGAAGTCGTTCTCGGTGAGGCCGCCCTGGGCATGCGTCGAGATCGCGACCTCGACCTGGCTCCAGGAGATCGCAATGTCAGGGTGGTGGCTCATCTCCTCGGCGGGTGCCACCAGCGAGTCGACGAACTTGACCGAGCCCACGAAGTCTCCGCGGTCGAAGCTCTTGACGATGTACTCGCCCCGCTGGCGCCAGCCATCGAGCCCCTTGAGCCGCTCCTTGATCTCCTCGTCGCTCAGAAGTGCCATATTCGTCGGGTGCGAATCGCCAGTCTGGTTCCGTCGGCGACCGAGATGCTATTCGCCCTCGGTCTGGGCAATCAAGTGGTCGCCGTAACCCACGAGTGTGACTACCCGCCGGAGGCAACCCGCAAGCAGCCTCTGACCCGGAGTCTGGTCCTGCCAGATTCGGCGGCAACAAAAACCGCCGCCGGACCTACAGCTGGCGAGATCGATGCCGAGGTGCGACGGCTGACCGGCGAGGGGCGCCACCTGTACGAGCTCGACGAGCGCACGCTGAGCGAGCTCGACGTCGACCTGATCGTCACCCAGGCGGTCTGCGAGGTCTGCGCGGTCTCCTACGACGACGTCATGGCCGTGGCCGCCCGCCTCCCGTCGCTCCCGCAGGTGATCTCGCTCGACCCCTCGAACCTCGCCGACGTGCTCGCCGACGTCCCGCGGCTGGGCGAGGCGGCCGGGGTCGCCGACCGGGCCATCGCTCTACGTAACGATCTCGAGCGACGGCTCGAGGATGTCCGTGCCGCCGTCGAAGGCGCGTCCCGCCCCAGGGTGCTCGCCCTTGAATGGCTCGATCCGCCATTCATCGGAGGCCACTGGGTGCCCGAGATGATCGGGATCGCGGGCGGCCAAGACGTGCTCGGCGTCGCCGGAGCCAAATCCCGCACCGCGGAGTGGGATGAGCTCGCCGCGTCTGCTCCCGACGTGATCGTGGGGATGCCCTGCGGCTGGGACGCAATAAGGGCGCGTGCCGAGGTCGAGGGCCGCGCGGCGGAGGTTGGGTCGCTCGGCGCGGAGCGGATCTGGGCGGTCGATGCCGCAGCCTCGTTCTCCCGCCCCGGCCCGCGCCTGGTGGAGGGAACGGAGCTCCTCGCCCACCTCCTCCACCCAGATAGGGTTGACGCCCCCGCAGGGGTGACCTTCCAGCCAGTCGGCCTAACGGCTCCCGCAGGGCGTTCCTAGGAGGAGAGAGATGGGCCTCAACTGGGCCGAACACACCGTCGAGATCGAAGCGCCGATCCAGACCTGCTTCGACGCGATCACCGACTACGAGACTTTCCCGAAGTGGCAGAGTGCGGTGGTCGACACCGAGGTGCTCGACTGGGATGAGCAAGGGCGCGGCAAGCGGGTCCGCCTCTTCATTGACGCCAAGGTCCGCAAGGTCGACTACACCCTCGACTACCGCTATGACGAGCCCGAGCGGATCGAGTGGGACTTCGTGGAGGGCAACGGCATCAATGATGCGGACGGCCACTACCTGTTGGAGGATCTCGGCGACGGCCGGACGCGGGCGACCTACAACTTGGGTCTCGAGGTCGGGATCCCGCTTCCCGGGCCGGTCGCGCGGCGCGCACACCGCTCGACCCTGAAGGCGTCGGTCGAGGACCTGAAGCGCGAGGCGGAGCGCCGGGCGGCGTCGGCCACCCACGCGCACCAGGACGATCCATCGAGCCAGCGCGAGAGGCAGTTCGCCGAGCAGGTTGGGATCGAGGGGCCCGAGCGTCGCTCGGCTGCTCCACCCGCACCCGAACAGTCGGACGACTGGGGCTCGGACGGATCGCACTCCGTCGCCGAGCTGCCGGGCCTGCTGGTCGGCGAGGCCGCTTCGATGGGCCGCCGCGTGGCAGGCGAGGGCGTGGGAGCGGCGCGCCGCGCCGTCGGCATGGGGCTCGACGTAGCCGGCGCCGTCCGGAGCCGCGCCGGCCGCCTGCTGGGGCGCGGGCGGACCGACAACCACCCGCGCTGAGGCCGCCCCGCTCGATCCGCAATCATCACGGCGTGGACGAGGTCAGCTTCGAGCTCGCGGCCGCCGGCGGCGACTTCCCCGACGACCTGAGGCAGATCAAGATCGAGGTGAACGGCGTCGAGCTGCCGGAGCTCGTCCGAGAGGCCGAGCTGCCCTCCGCCCGATCGAACGACGAGGAGGACATGGCCGGGAACTACATCGGGCTGGTCGCCGGCTACATGCGGATCGATCTCGCCGGCCAGTTCCTCGGCGGACAGGGGACGCCCATGTTCGACGGCTCTCAAGAGAAGACGCAACTGCTCGGCTGTGGATGCGGCGAGGTCGGCTGCTCGCCGCTGATGGCCCGGGTCACGGTCACTGACGAGACCGTCATCTGGGAGGAGTTCGAGCAGCCCACCAGGCCCGACTGGGACTACGAGGGCTTCGGCCCGTTCACTTTCGACCGCGCCCAGTATGAGCAAGCGCTGATGGCGATCGACGACTAGCCGGCTACGGCTAAGGCGCCGGCGAAGGTCGCCGCAATCATCACGATGATGCCGACGAGCTCGAGGGCGAAGCCCCCACGGCCGCTCATCCGACGCTCGACGACCAGGACCAGGCCGGCAGCCACGGCCCCGCCGATCAGGCCGCCGATGTGGCCGCCCACCGAGATCCCGGAAATCGAGAAGGTGAGCACCAGGTTGAGCACGATGAAGAGGCCGAACTGGGAGGCGATCGCCTCCATGCCGCGGCCCCGCGCGATCACCACGACCGCGGCCATCAGGCCGAAGATCGCTCCGGAGGCGCCGACGGTGAGCGAATTGGGATCGACGAGCAGGGCCCCGAGCGAGCCCGCGATCAGCGAGACGAAGTAGATGCCCAGGAAGCGCGGGGTGCCGATTCCCGGCTCGAGGATGCTGCCCGCCACGTAGAGGACGTACATGTTGAGGAGCAGGTGAAGGAACCCTGCGTGCAGGAAGCCGCCGGTGATCACCCGCCACCAGTCGCCATTGGCAACGTCGGGTCCGCGCAGCCCCGCGTCGTGGATCACGGTGCCACCGCCACTGAGCGACCCGGACCCCCCGCCCGCCAGCTCGACGATGAAGACGATCACGTTGATCGCGATCAGCGCGATCGTGGCGGGCATCCTTCCCGCGGTAGGGCTGAAGGCGCCGGCGCCGGCCCTCACCTTCGTCGTCTGCGCGGCACACTCGGGGCAGCGCATCCCGACAGAGGTCGACGTCATGCAGTCAGGACAGATCGGGCGACCGCAATTCGAGCATGAGACGCCGGTCTCCCGATCCGGGTGCCGGTAACAGGTCTGCCGCTGCTCGGTGCTGGCCTCCATCTTCATTAAACGGGTTGCCCCTCCCACATGAACGGGTTGCGCCTGGCGGCGCACCCTCGCATTATCGGGGCACCCTCGCGTGATCAATTTAGACGAGCGGCCCCACGGGCCCCCCGCGCCTACTGGACCGTCGCGCTGAGCAGAACCGGGGTTGTCGGAGCGGTCTCGCCAGGGTGCGGCTCGCGGGTGACCATCACCTTCGTCCCCGCGGTCAGGTGACCGTCGACGGCGGTCATCGCCCTGCCGCTCGGGTCGGGAATGAAGTTGGAGGAGGGCCGCAGGCTCTGGCCCTTGGCCACCCAGACCTGGTAGACCTGCCGCCCCTTCAGCGGTCCCAGGCCCTGCAGGTCGAGCATCGAAGACTGTTCGCCGACCGCGAGGGTCCCGCGGATTCCCTGCTGGGCCACGACCGGCACGGTGCTCCCCTCCGGGCCACCTGATCCATCGTTGCCGGCGATCTCATACCCGCCGATCGCGGCGATCACGATGGCCAGCCCGACCGCAATGGCGGGCCGCGCGAACAGGCCGCGCCAGCCACGGCGACGGGGGCGCCACGCCGTCGTCTCACGCTCGGCGCCTGAGCGCGCCACGTCCGCCCGCACCTCGGCGAGCACCCGCTCGCGCAGCTCGGGCGGCGGCTCGAGCTGCTCGACGGATTCGCCGAGGAGAGCCACCGCCGGCACCAGGGCCTCGAGCTCCCGCGTGCAGCGGGCGCAGCTCGGCGTGTGGGCCTCGATCTCGCGCCGCTCGCCGGGCTCGAGAGCGTCGAGCGCGAAGGCGACGAGATCGTCCCGATCGGGATGCTCGCCGTTCACCAGCCCTCCGCCAGGGTCGCTCTGATCTTGTCCATGCCGAGTCGCATCCGCCCCTTGATCGTTCCAAGGGGCTCATTGAGCATCTCCGCGATCTCGGAGTGGCTGAAGCCGCCGAAATAGGCCAGTCCGATCACCCGGGACTGATCCTCGGGCAGCTCCTGGATCGCGCCACGGACCTCCTCCGCCGTCTCCCTGCGCACGGCCTCCGTATCGGTGAGCTCCTCGGCCGCATGCCGCTCCAGGATCTCATCGCCGCCTGCGGCGAGCTTCGGGGAGCGGCCGGACTCCTTGCGCAGCAGGTCGATCGCCCGGTTGCGAACGATGCCGAGCGTCCAGGCCCGCACACTGCCGCGGGCGCGGTCGTAACGGGCACCGCTGCGCCAGATCGAGAGCAGCGCCTCCTGCGTGACGTCCTCCGCCGCGGTGCGACTACCGACGATCCGGTAGGCGAGCGAATAGGCCGCCCCCGCGTGGCGGTCGTAGAAGACCTCGAAGGCGAGGGGGTCCTCACGAGCGACCAGGGGCATCAGGTCCTCGTCGCCGAGGCGCTGGAGCTCCGCCCGGGTCACCGCGACCACCGCGAGTGATCTACTTGACTACCTCCCACGCATATGGCTACGAGCAGCACGTCAATTTGGATCATCCAGCGCAAGGAGGTGGCGATGGAGGAAGCAAGCCCAGCAAGGCTCTACTGCCTGCTGGTGGGCGCGGTGCTCGTGATAGCCGGGATCATCGGATTCTTCTACGAGGCGAGCTTCGCGACGGGAGACTCGATCCGGAGCGAGAACGTCTTCGGGGTCCTGTCGGTGAACGGCTGGCACAACCTTGTCCACATCGCGATCGGTGCCCTACTGCTGATCGCCGCGGGATCCGCCGCGCGCGGAGCGGCCCTCTTCGTGGGACTCCTCTACATCGTCCTGTGCGTGCTGGGCTTCATCGCGACCAGCGACAATGGGATCGGCTTCATCGCCGAGAGCGACGCACTGTTCAAGCTCGTGCCCGTCAACAACGAGGACAACGTCCTGCACCTGATCCTCGGGATCACCGGCGTGATCGCCTTCTACGCCTCCCGCCCGATGGGCCGGGCGGCGGCCGCCCAGCCCTAGGCGCGACTAGTCGCGGCGGTTCCGCACCTGGTCTCGGACCTGATCGGCGATGTCCGTGACCTGATCCGCCAGCCCTGAGAGCCGCGAGGGCTGTTTGCTGCCTCGGCGCCTGAGCTCCACGAGTACCAGTCCGCCGGCGGCAATCCCGCCCGCGGCAATCGCGGCCGCAGGCCGAACCCAGTTGCGCGGGTCGCGCAGCGAGCGCAGCTCGGATTCGGAGAGCTCCTCGGCCCACGCGGAGAGCTCCTCGGCGGCTGCCTCGGTGACCGCACTGAGCGTCTCCTCCACCCGGCTGGCGAGGTTCTCGGGAGGCTCGATCGGCCGAAGCGCGGAACGCAGCAGGCTCTCGACGTCCTGGCTCGGCTCAGCTGCCATCAGCACTCATCCCCTCCTCGAGCTGCTTGATCGCACGGTGGATCAACACCTTGGTGGCACCATCCGAACGGCCGAGAGCCCGCGCGATCTCGCGGTTGTCCATCCCGAGCGCGAAGCGCATGATCAGGGCATCGCGGCGGTCATCGGGCAGGTACTGGAGGTGCTCCATGACGCTCTTCAGCTCCTCCCGCCCCTCGACGATCCGCTCGGTGCCGTGCGGTGCTGCGATCGGCTCTGACTCGTCCAGGACCCGCTGCGGGCGGCGGGCACGGTCGCGGTGGTAGTTGGAGGCGAGGTTGTGTGCGATGCGGATGAGCCACGGTCGCAGCGGGCGGCCGTTCGACTCCCGTCGCGCGCGCTCGAAATGGCGGTAGGCCTGCAGGAAGGCCTGTTCGGTGACGTCTTCGGCGTCGTGGTGATTGCCGACGCGGTAGTAGGAGTAGGAGTAGACGTCGCGGAGGTGATCGCGATAGAGGTTCTCGAAGGCGCGGTCGAGCTCCGCCTTCGACTCCTCGGCGGGAGCCGAGGACTTCTCCGAGTCGGACACAGAGCAAGCGTACCCCGGGTCATGCGGCCCGTCCTCCCGCCGCGGGCTCACGCCGGAGCCGCTCCGCCTGCCTGACCCTCGCCATCCACTCGCCAGGCGAGAGCTCGCCCGCGATCAGCCCCGAGAGGCCGTCGAGCGCCGAGCTGCCCATGCCCGACTTCCGCACGGCCTCGGCGATCAGCGGTACCGAATCGAGCGCCTCCGAGGCCTGGCCGATGATCCCCGGAATCTGCTCGGCGGGCGTGCCCTGCCCGAGCAGCTCACCGGCCCGCCGGTTGCGGCTGCCCTCGGCGAGGATGGTTGCGGTCAGATCGCCGACCCCGGCGATGCCGGCGAAGGTCTCATGCTGAGCGCCGCGCGCCAGGGCGTAGGCGACGCACTCCCGCCACACCTGGGCGGTGGCGATCCCGGCGGCATTCATGCCCTGCGACTGTGCCGCCGCGCCCGCGAGCGCAGCCGCGTTCTTGGCCGCCCCAGCGACCTCGACCCCGATCATGTCCTGGGAGCGCTCGCAGACCAGGCCTGCCTCGTCGAAGACGCTCCCGAGCTGGTCCCGCAGATCCGGGTCGCGGCTGCCGAGCACGAGGGCCGCGGTACCCGACACGGCCTCCTTCGCGTGCGCGGGGCCGCCGAGCGAGGCGATGGCCCGAGCGCGGACGCGCTCCGAGACGTACTCGGAGGGCAGCACGGCCATCGGAGCGACCATCCCCTTGCTCAGCAGCAGAACCGATGCTCGCTGACCGACGCGGTCGCCGATCGCGCCGACTGCCTGCGGAAGGGCGGCCGAGGGGACCGCCAGGCAGACCAGATCGATCCCGGCGAGCTCGATTTCGGCGGCTCGCTTGACCGTCAGAGACTCCGGGAGCTCGATGCCCGGCAGGTAGCCCTCGTTCGTGCGCGTCTCGTTCATCTCCTCGGCGCGCTCTTCGGTCCGGGTGCCGAGCTGCACGTCGAGCCCGCCGCGAGCGAGCAGCACCGCGACCGCCGTTCCCCAGCTTCCGGCGCCGATCACGGCCGCCTTGCGGAGCGGTGGCAGCCCGCCGAGCCACTCCCACTGGAGCTCGATCACGGGCCAGACCCGCGCGCCGACGGAGTTCGCCAGCGCCGGCGAGGGATCCTCGGTCCGCGGGAAGGTGAGCGCGCGTCCCATCCGAACCCTGACCTTCTTCGGGCGGATCCTCCAGCCGCGGCGCACCTGCTCGGTGCCGTGAACGGCGACCGGGAGAACCGCGGCCCCGGTCTCCAGCGCGAGGCGGCCGAAGCCGCGCCTGGGCCGGCCGAGCGAGCCGGTTCGGTGGCGCGTCCCCTCCGGGAAGATGCAGATCGCGCCGCCGCGCTCGAGGACCTGGCGCGAGGTGATCAGCGTCTGGTCGTCCGACTGACCGCGGCGCACCGGGTAGGCGCCGATCCGGTTCAGGATCCATCCCACCCAGCGCTTCTCGAAGAGCTCGACCTTCGCGACGTAGTGGAGCGGGCGCCGCCAGGGAAGGGAGGCGCCGATCACGAACGGGTCGAGGAAGCTCCGGTGGTTGGCCACCACGATCAGCGGCCCGGTGACCCTACCGTGCTCGCGTCCGATCCTCACCAACCGGCAGTAGAGGAGGAAGAAGGGGACGAGAAGGAGCCTCGCGAGCCAATAGAGCGGACGGTTGACGCCGTGCTCGCGGGTGAAGCGGTGATAGGTGAGCAGTCTCTCCTCGTCCATGCCTGGCGCCTCGGTTCCGGAAGGCAGTAGATCGAAACCCCGCGCGGCGAGCCAGTTACAGGCGGGGGTCCCTTTGCCGAACAGCTACCAGGCGGCCTCCAGAATCCCTGCCAGGTCCGAGCGCTCCACATCCCCTGGTGTCATCTGGGAGAGCTCGGGCCGCCGCATCGCCAGATCGACAACCTCGTCGATCCGGCCGCGATCAGCACCGAGGTCGCCGATCCGGCGCTGTCCAGCGAGCCGATCGATTCGCTCCTCGATCCGGTCGGGGCCTGTGCCCAGGGCTTCCGCCAACGCCCCGATCTGCTCAGGCGCACGGGACCTCATGGCTTTCATCGTCTGGGGCAGCAGCGCGGCATAGGTCTCGGCGTGCGGGGTGCCGAGCACCCGGACCGCGGTCTGACCGAGGACGTGATGAAGGGCGAAGCCCGCCCGATCGACCGCGATCGCACAGAGCATGGCACCGACTGCCAGCGCGGCGCGGTCGCGCTCCTCCGCCGGCTGGTCGAGCGCGCCGGCGATCAGCTCGGCGCCCCGAAGCGCCGTCTCGCGAGAGATCGGGTCCGCGAGGGGCGTGTACAGCGAATCCGCTCCGTGAGCGAGGGCGTTCAGCGCGGTGGCGCGCAGCTGAGGCTCGGGGGCGCTGGTCATCGCGTCGGTATAGGCGAGCACGAGGGACGGCCTGACGAAACCGGACACCTCCGACTCGCGGCCGGCCGGCAGCCGGTGGAAGCCCGTGATCGGCGCGCCGGAGAGCGTCGTGGGGATCGCGGCCACCTCCGCGCCGGTGACCGAGGCGATCGCCTTCGCCGAGTCGATCACCCGCCCCCCGCCGAGGGCGATCACCCGGTCGGAGCGGACCTCATCGACGTGGACCGCCGAGGCTTCGTCGACGGGAAGGTCCGGAACCAGATGGACCCGTCCGGCGGCGTCACGCAGTCCGCCGGCGTCGGCCAGCGCGCGCTCCGTCGAGATCAGCTCGAAGCTCTCCCACCCCTGCCGCCTCAGGGTCTCGACGGGCGCAGTGGTCGGCCCGCCGTAGAGGAGCAGGGTCCGCAGGTCATCGGAGTACTCGACCCACTCCCGCGCCGCGGGCGGCTGGAGATCGCTGAGGGGCAAGAGCCCGGAGTGGGACTCGAACCCACAGCCTGCCCCTTACAAGGGGGCTGCTCCACCAATTGAGCTATCCGGGCAATTCATAGTCGCGGGCCCAGCGGATCCCCTCCTGCTGCCCATTGCGAGTGGGATCAACGCGTAGCCAACCCTCTGTCGCCGGTGCCTCCTCGACGGGAACAGCATAGATCTGCCGCGTCTCTGAACAGTGAACAAGGAAGACCTCAACTTCTCCCGAGTAGCCGCGGAAGAAGATCTTGCGCCCATTTGTCCGCACGCTCCTGGCAGGAAACCTGATGACGCCATTTCGGAGTCTCCCCGTCTTGCATTGAGCCCGCACGAATTCGCCGTTGATGTCAAGCACGAGGTCGTATCGCTGATTCGTCCCAAATGGGAGGAGCACCTGGTAACCGCGGCGGACAAGTTCGGCGAGGATCGCCGCCTCGGTGCGGAGCCCGACATCCACCGGGTGGGAGCTGGGGGCGCAGGCTTCAGTCCCTTCCTTTCGGTCGGTTCCATCCAAGCCAAACATCCCCGGCCAGATGCAACGAATAGAGCCCTGACCGAAACGAATTTGTGACGAACAACGAGTGAAAGTCAGTTACTCGGTGCCGTCGACGGCGACCAGAATCCTCCGATGGCGTACCGGACTCCCGGCGGATATCGGCATCGCGGCGGGGATTCCCAACCCGGAAATTTGGGTCTGGACACGAGTCCGCGACAGGGTCCGCCTAGACTGGCCGCGTGCCGCCTCTTGAGAAATTCGCTGACTCGCTGAAGGATCCCGCCGCGGCTGCGGCGCGTGGGAAGTGGCTCGCCCGCGGGGCCTGGCTGTTGGCCGCGGCCGAGGTAGTGGTCGCTGTGCGCAACCACGTCAGCGACCGACTCACCCCAAAGGAGCGCAAGCGCATGCTCGAGATCGTCCGCTCCTCCAAGGGCCGCCCGTCGAACCTCTCCGACCGCGAGCGGAAGGAGCTCCGCGCCCTGCTCGGCAAGGTCGAGCCCGGCGACCTGGCGAAGAAGGTGGCGACCAGCCCCTTCGCCGGCCGGATGAGGCGCCGCCGGCATTAAACGGGTTGCGCCTCGCTTCGCTACGGCGCACCCTCGCATGACGGCCGCCCCTCTCGGGACGGCCGCCTGTGCCGTGCCTACCAACATAAAACGGGTTGCTCCTCGGCTTCGCCTGCGGAGCACCCTCGCATCACGCGCCTAGATCTTCACCGCGCGGGAGTCGAGGTGGATGCCCACCTTGCGCTTGACGCGCTGCAGCGCGTTGTCGACCGTCTTGGTGTCACAGTCGAGCCGCTCGCCGATCACCTCATAGGAGTGACCGTCGAGGTAGAGCGCCAGCACGTGGCTCTCGAGCTCTGACAGCACGCTGGTGAGGCAGGCGACGAGGCTCTCGAGCTCCTCGCTCGCGATCACCTGGTTGGCCGGGTCCCGAACCGATGGGCCCGGCAGAACCTCCTCCAGCGTCGTTTCGGAATCCTGCCCAGCCGCGGCCGGGGTCTGGGTGAACGAGACGTACTGGTTGAGCGGGGTGTGCTTGTTGCGCGTCGCCGTCTTCACCGCAGTGATGATCTGGCGGGTGATGCAGAGCTCGGCGAAGCCTCGGAAGCTGGACTCGCGTTCGGGCCTGTAATCGCGAATCGCCTTGAACAGACCCAGCATGCCTTCCTGCATCAGATCGTCGGCGTCGCCACCGAGCAGGAAGTAGGACGAGGACTTGACCCGCACGAAGCGCCGGTAGCGTCGCACCAGCTGGTCGTAGGCGTCGGTCCGGCCGTTCTTGGCGAGGGCGACGAGAAACTCGTCGTCGGCGCCGGGACCATTGTGACGGGCGCCTTCGGGAACCGCACGACCCTGAACGACCGCATGCTCTTCGGTACTTGGGGTGGGAACTGCCACAGCAACCTCCTTGACGAGTGTCCTGTGGCGCCCAGTTCCTCCCCTGAGGCGCCCTATATGGGTGTCTCCATCAGGCTCGACCTGAGGTTCACCCTTGTCTGGCGCAGCCAGCCTAACGCCGGATCCCCGGATGTCAACCACCGTTCGTGGCCGATGCAATTCCGATTGCAGGACCGGCCCCGTCCACCACGAAGCCGCGGAGGTCCCGTTTCACGCAATCGAGGAGAGGGCAACGATGGAAGCCACCGCAAACCCCATCGAGCCGGGCCGAGTGATCGGCGAGGCCTTCCAGACCTACCGCGACCACGCCGGAGCGCTGCTCGGCGGCGCCGTGATCGTGATCGGCCTCGCGGCCGTGATCAACGGCCTCTTCGCTACGTCGGGCAGCCTCGCCTTGGTGGCCGTCGGGGTCCTGGTCAGCATCGTCGCGGGTGTGCTCTACGCGGGATATGTGGTGAAGCTCGTCCAGGACGTCCGGGACGGCCGCCGCGACTCCAGCGTCGGCGACCTCTTCTCGGCGGCCGCCCCCTACATCGGGACGCTCTTCCTGAACGGCCTGCTCGCCGGAATCGCGATCACCATCGGCTTCGTCCTGATCATCGTCCCCGGCCTGATCCTGATCACCATCTGGTCCGTGATCGCCCCCTCGATAGTCGTCGAGGACCGCGGGGTGATCGAGGCGTTCGGCCGCAGTCGCGAGCTCGTCCGCGGAAACGGCTGGAACGTGTTCGGCGCGATCGTGCTCGCCTTTCTGATCGTGATCGCCGTCTCCATCGTGGCGGGGTTGATCGGTTCGGCACTCGGTGACGCGGGTCGCGTGGTTCTGCAGACGATCGCCAACGTCCTAACGGCGCCGATCGCCGCGCTGGTCGCGAGCATCCTGTTCTTCGATCTCGGGGGCGGCGCGGGCGCACCGACGACCGCAACCGAACCTCCCGCCGCGACCGCCGAGCCGCCGGCACCGGCCGCCTAGGCCGGAACTACTCCTCGGGGGTGCAGCTCTCCCCTTGGGCGCTGCCGATGCGGCCCAGAAGCTCGGTGAGCGTTCGCATCTCGTCCTCGTCGAGGACATCCGCCAGGTGGCGCTCGATGTCCTCGATGTGCCTTGGGGCCGCGTTCCTGAGCTTGGTCAGCCCGTCATCCGTGAGGATGGCGTAGCTCACGCGGGCGTCCTCCCTGCAGGCGCCCTTCCCGACCAGGCCCTGATCTTCCAGGCGGTCGAGCAGCCGCGTGATCCCTGACGGCGACAGCCGCAATTCGTTCGCGAGGTCGATGCGTCGCATCCCCTCCTCGCCCGCTCGCGAGAGCAGCAGCAGGCAGCCGTAGTCGTTGATCGTCAGCCCGTGCTGGGCGACCAGCGAGGCGCTGAGCTCACGGGTGAGGCTCGAGTACGCCGCGGCGAGGTTCGCAAACACGTCCGTCGACGGAAGTGTTTTAGTTGTCAACTGTTGTGTACTCAAGTTCCGCTGCTAAACTGTTTGACAGGTCAACTAACAGCATAGCCCTCACGAAGGAGACATTCAAATGGCCACAGCACAAGCAGAGTCAACCATCCCGACCGGCATCTGGCAATCCGACCCGATCCACTCGAGCGTGGGATTCGCGGTCAAGCACGTCGTCGGGACCTTCCGCGGCAGCTTCGACGAGTTCGCGGCCACCCTGACGGACACCGACGGGTCGCCGAAGATCTCCGGCCGCGCGAAGGTGGAGAGCGTGCAGGTGAAGGATCAGAACCTCCGCGCGCACCTGCTCTCCCCGGAGTTCTTCGACGCCGAGCAGAACCCGGAGATCGTCTTCGAGTCGAAGAGGATCGAGCGTGACGGCGACCGCGTGGTCGTCGACGGCGAACTGACGGTGAAGGGCGTCACCAAGGAGGTCGTCGCCCGCGGCGAGGTCATCGGCCCCGCGCCGGGCCCCGATGCCGACAGGCTCGGGATCGATCTCGAGACCATCGTCGACCGGCATGAGTTCGGCCTCGACTGGCAGATGGATCTGCCGGGCGGTGGCAAGACCCTGGGCGACGACGTGACCCTGACCGTTCACGTCGAGCTCATCAAGCAGGAGGCGTAAGGGACATGAAGGTGCTCGCGATTTCAGGAAGCCTGCGTCGCGACTCCCATAACACCGTGCTCGCGCGGGCGGCGGCGCAATTGCTGCCGCCGTCTGCGGAGCTCGAGATCTTCGATGGGCTGAAGGCCGTCGAGCCCTACGACGAAGACGACGACGTAGGCGGCGGCCCCAGTGGTGCGGCTCGCCTGCGTGAGGCGATCGAGTCGGCGCACGCCATTCTGATCGCCACCCCCGAGTACAACTCCTCGATTCCCGGCCAGCTCAAGAACGCCATCGACTGGGTATCGCGACCTCTCGGCGAGAACGCCCTCTGGGGCAAGCCGGCGGCCGTGGTAGGCGCGAGCACCGGCATGTTCGGCGCCATCTGGTCGCAGGCCGAGGTCCGAAAGGCGCTCAGCGCCAGCGGCGCCCGGGTGATCGAGACGGACCTCCCCGTCGGGCACGCCGACCAGTCGTTCACGGACGACGGCCGGCTCGCAGACGTGGAGCTGCGCGAGCGGTACATCGAGATCCTCGACGAACTGATCTCCCTCGCGGAGCAGACTGAAGAGAGCGAGAAGCTCGCGGCCTAGGCCCGGCGCTGGGCGGTTCGCTGGCGCCGGGCCTCGAAGATGATCACGGCGGCCGCCACCGACGCGTTCAGCGAGTCGATCAGGCCGGCCGCCGGGATCGAAATCAGCTCGTCGCAGGCCTCCGCCACGCGCGGGCGCAGCCCCGAGCCCTCGGACCCGAGGACCAGGACGGCGCGCCCCGACCAGTCGACGTCCGTGTACGGAACTTCGGCCTCCGCGGCCGCCCCATACACCCAGGCGCCCGCTCGCTTCGCCTCGCCGAGCCAGTCGGCGATGTTGCGCACCCTCGCCACCGGGAGATGCTCGACTGCCCCGGCCGAGGCCTTGCACACCGCTGGGGTCACGGATGCCGCGCGCCGCTCCGGGATCACCACCCCTGACGCGCCGGCCACCTCGGCCGCCCGGCAAACGGCGCCGAGATTGTGCGGGTCCTGGACCTGGTCCAGGACGACGGCCAGGGCATCCTCCTGCTCGAGCAGGCCGCCCGGGTCGGCGTAGGGGTAGGGGTCCACCTCCGCCACCGCCCCCTGATGGTCGGGCGAGCCGCAGAGCCGCTCGAGCTCCTCAGGGGGCGTGTCCGGTGCCCGCCAGACGCGATGGACGCGGCGCCGGCCTCGCTCGGCCTCGGCAACTGGGCGGCGGCCATAGATCCGCTCCCGCGCCACTAGCGGCGGCGGACCAGCCGGGCGCCCCCCGCCTCGTCGCGGACCTCCCAGCCCATCCCGGCGAGCTCGTCGCGGAGCTCGTCGGCACGGCCGTAGTCCTTCGCCGCGCGGGCCTTCTCCCGCTCCTCGAGCAGGTCCAGGGCCGCAGCCGGCGCCGCCTCGTCTTCGTCGATCAACGAATCGAGCCCCAGCAGCGGCAGGAGCTCGGTCAGCACCTCGCGGGCCCCGGATAGCTCCCGCTTGTTTCCCTCGTTGACGATCTCGAAGAGGACGGCGAAGGCCTGCGGCGTGTTGAAGTCGTCAGCCAGGGCGTCGAGGAAGGCCTGGCGTTTCTCCCGTAGGAACTCGTCCGGCTGGCCGGAGGGGGCGTCACGGAAGTAGTTGCGGATCCGGTCGACACGGGCGGCTGCCTCCTGGAGCTGCTCGTCCGAGAAGGCGAGCGGCTGGCGGTAGTGGCCGGAGATCAGGTAGGCGACCACGGTCTGCCCGCCGTAGCGCTCGACGGCATCCGAGAGCTGGAAGATGTTGCCCACGGACTTCGACATCTTCTCCTCGTCGAGCTGCACCAGGCCGTTGTGCATCCAGATCTCGGCGAGCGGAACCCCCCGGGCGGCCTCGGTCTGCGCGATCTCGTTCTCATGGTGGGGGAAGACGAGGTCGATGCCGCCGCCGTGGATCGCGAAGTCGGGCCCGAGCTCCTTCTCCGACATCGCCGAGCACTCGATGTGCCAGCCGGGCCGGCCCTGGCCCCAGGGCGAGTCCCAGGAGGTGTCCTCTCCCTCCTTGTGGCCCTTCCAGAGCGCAAAGTCGAGCGGGTCCTCCTTGAGTGAGGCCGTGCCCGCCTCCTCCCCCTGGTCCATCTCGGCTGGATCGCGATTGGAGAGCTTTCCGTAGTCGTCGAAGCTGCGGACGCGGAAGTAGACGTCGCCGTTCGCCTGGTAGGCGTGCCCCGAGTCGATCAGCGCACCGATCAGGGAGACGATCTCCCCGATCGTCCCCGAGGCGAGCGGCTCGGCATCGGGACGCTCGAGTCCGAGCGCATCGGTGTCCACGACGTACGCGGCGGTCATCTCTGCGGCGTACTCGGCCGAAGCCTCACCGGCCTGCCTCGCGGCGTCGTAGATCTTGTCGTTGATGTCGGTGACGTTGATGACCAGCTTCGCCCTCAGGCCCTCGTGCTCCAGGAACCGCTTGAGCAGGGTGAAGATGACGTACGGGCGGGCGTTGCCGATGTGGATGCGGCCGTAGACGGTCGGGCCGCAGGCGTAGATCCCGACCTCGCCTCGGTCGTCGGGCCGGAGGTCGCGCGCCTCCCCGCTGAGGGTGTCCTGGATGCGAATGGGACTCACGGCCGCGGATGCTATTTAGGGCCTGTCCCGCTAGGGAGTCCGCACCCCTGGATGCGCCCCAGTACCGGCGCTGGATCGCGCATATTCCGCCGGGAATCGGTTCAGAAAGTGGACGTGGGCGGGAACAACCGTTCGGGGCGGTACCCTGACGGGGCCTTGACTGAGGTCTCGTCGGAGGGGCAGCGACTGCATGAGGTGGAGGCGGCTTTCGCCTCCCTCCACGAGCGCTACCTCGGTGCGGACCCCGGCTTCCACGCCAGCTACAGGATCGAGCTCGACGACCTCGGCCTGAGCTGGGCTGTCGAGCTCGACGAGGATCGGTGCACGGTCACCGTCTCCCCTGAGCGCGATCCCGATGCGATCATCGGAACGGACGCGGCGACCTGGCTCGGGCTCCGCGAGGGCCAGGTCTCCGGCCTCGACGCGTTCCGCTCGCGGCGGCTCTGGGCGAGGGGGAACCTCGACCTCGCCGTCGCCTTCGAGGGCTTCTTCCAGCGGCCGCACGGCCGTCCGCCGCTGCTTCGCATCCACGAGGTGCGGGCCGGCAAGGCCCGGATCTCCACCCTGACCGCGGGCGACGGGATCGAGACGGTGATCCTGATTCACGGCCTGGGCAGCAACAAGACGAGCTTCTACGAGACGGTCTCGGCCCTCACTCCGCACCACACCGTCCACGCGATCGACCTGCCCGGGTTCGGCTCCTCCTCAAAGCCGCTTCGCGCGCCGTACGACGCGCCCTGGTTCGCCCGGTCGGTCACCCGATTCATGGACGCCATGGGGATCGAACGCGCCCACCTCGTCGGCAACTCGCTCGGCGGCCGGGTCGCGATCGAGGTCGGCCTCCGCGAGCCGGGGCGGGTTCAGAGCCTCAGCCTGCTCTGCCCGTCGATGGCCTGGCGCCGGCGCCGACACTTCGTCCCGATCGTGAAGCTGCTGCGGCCGGAGCTGGCCGCCATCCCCCACAGCTTCGGCGGAGCGCTGGTGCGCCAGCAGTTCTGGGGCATGTTCTCGCGGCCCGAGCGGATCCATCCGTCCGCCGCCGACGTCGCCGTCGAGGAGTTCCTGCGGACGTATCGCTCGGCGGACACGAGGGTGGCGTTCAGCGCCTCGGCCCGCCACATCTACCTCGAGGAACCGGATGGCCCGCGTGGCTTCTACACCCGGCTGCGGGAGCTGGAGCCGCCGGCGATGTTCGTCTGGGGCGACGAGGACCCGGTCGTGCCCCTCGCCTTCTCGCGATATGTGAGCGACGCGCTGCCGGACGCCCGACAGGTCGTCCTCGAGCAGTGCGGGCACGTCCCACAGGTCGAGCATCCCGTCGACGCCAACGCGCTGGTCCACGACTTCATCGGGCACGGCCAGGCATCGGCGCGCGAGCGCGCCGCCAAGCGGCTCGGCCGCGCCGCCCGTCGTCTGCAGGGCAGGATCAATGGCAACGGCCGTCCCAATGGAGCCGCCGCCCGCAGCGCAGATCCGTCGGAGATCGCCGCCGACGCAGAGGACGCTGCCGCCTAGCCGTTTACAAGACCTAGAATCGGAGCCATGGCAGAGACAGGCGCCGGCACCGTCACGTCGGATGGAGAGACACAGCGTCAGAACGGCGGCGACCCCGGACAAAAGCCCGATGGCGGTTCCGGGGGGCCGTCATTGCTGCGGCGCTTCGTCAACGAGCTCCAGAGCCGGCTGACCGCCGATCTCGACGATCGCGACCCCGACTTCATCCGCGAGAACCTCTCGCTCACCTGGCTCTTGGCCACCATCTGGTTCCGGGGCGAGGTCCGGGACATGGAGCGGATTCCCGAGGAGGGTCCCGTGCTCCTGGTGGGCAACCACTCGGGAGGCAACATCACCCCGGACACGATCGTCTTCACGCTGGCCTTCAACACCTATTTCGGGGTCGAGCGGCCCTTCTACCAGCTCGCCCACAACCTGGTGCTGACCTCCCCCGTCGGTCCCTTCCTGCGGAAGTTCGGGACCGTCGCGGCATCACAGGAGAACGCGCGCAAGGCCCTCGACTCCGGAGCGGCGGTGCTCGTCTACCCGGGCGGCGACTGGGAGGTGAGCCGGCCCACCTGGGAGGCGAACCGGATCGACTTCGCGGGCCGCAAGGGCTTCATCAAACTCGCCCTCGACTCAGGGGTTCCGATCGTCCCGATCGTCTCCGTGGGAGGCCAGGAGACCGCGGTGTTCCTCAGCCACGGCGACCGGCTCGCCAAGCTGCTTCGCCTGGACAAGCTCGTGCGGCTGAAGACACTGCCGGTGAACCTCTCGCTGCCCTGGATCGTCAACATCGGCGACTTTCTGGGTCACCTCCCTCTGCCCGCCAAGATCACGGTGCAGGTGATGGAGCCGATCGACCTGAGCGAGCGCTACGGATCGGCTCCGGACATCGACCGGATCTACGAGGACGTCACCGGGCAGATGCAGGACCAGCTCAACGAACTCGCCGCCGAGCGCCGCCTGCCCGTCGTCGGGTAGGGATCTGGCGTGAGGATCGAGCAGAAGGTCACGGTCGACGCCCCCCGCCACCTGGTCTGGGAGTACGTCACCGAGCCCGCCAACTATCCGGTGTTCATCGACGGCCTGACCCGCTGGGACGTCGCCGGGGACCGTCACAAGGGCCTCGGCGCCCGTTACCGGATGCTGATCCGCGTCGGTGCCGCGGATGTCGGCGGCCTGATCGAGATCGTCGAGTGGCAGCCCGAGGGCGACATGGCCTGGAGCTCGGTGACGGGCGTCGATCAGAGAGGCCGGTGGAGGCTGCGGGATCTCGGGGACGACCGGACGAGGGTCACATTCAGATTCCAGTACGGGGTGGCGGGCGGAGGGATCACGGGGCTGATCGCCGAGCGGGTGGCCGCGATCTCGCTGAACCGCCGTTTCCGCCTCTCGCTGCTCAACCTGAAGCGCGCAGTTGAGGAGCAGGCCATCGAGGTCACGGCCACCTAGGCCGGTCTTCAGTAGGTCCGCAGCCGCCGGCCGCCCACGTAATGGGTGCCCGCCGGGTCGCTTGCCGCAGGCCGCTCGGCGATCCGTCGCTGGGCGAGCTCGTCGACGTTTGCGGCCTCCGCTCTCTCCTCGGCCTCCCGCTGGAGCCTGCTGTCCTCTTCGCTGAGCGCCGCTGCCGCCTCCGCCCGGGCGCGCGCCTCGGCCTCCCTGGCGACGCGGTCGGCGAGCCGTCGCAATCTCTCCTCCGACTCCGTGCGGGCCTCTTCGCCGGCCTCGCGAACCCGCTCGTCCATCTCCCGGCGGAGCCGTCCCAGCTCTGCTCTGTGCCCCTGCGCCGCCTCGGCGCGCTCCTCCGCCGCAATCGCCCTCTGCTCCGCCTCGTTGAGCCGGTTCCTGAGATCCGCCAGCTCGTGCTCGGCCTCTCCCGCCTTCGTCTCCGCTCGTTGCCGGCGCTCCAACGCGTCCTTCAGAGCCGCGTCGAGCCGCGCCATCCGGCGCTCGACCTCCTGAGCTCGCGCCGCGGCCTCCTCGGCCCGCTGACGTGCACCCTGCACGGCTCCCTGGGCCTTCGCAGTCAGGTCCTGCTCCACCCGCCTGGCCCGGTCGATCGCCTCGCTCGCCGCGGCGCGCATGGTCTCGGCCGCCGCCTCGGCAGCCGCCGCCTCCTCACGGGCCTTCGTCTCGCGGGCGCGCAGCTCCTGGATCAGTTCCGTCGCCTTGGCGCGGAAACGCTCGGTCGCGGCACGAGCCTGGTCGATCTCGGCTCGGATGGGTCCTCCAGTCGGCTCGGTCTGCTCAGTCTGCGTGCTGGCGCGCGGCGAGCTCGCGCTTCAAGACCTTACCCGTCGCATTACGCGGAAGTTCGTCGACGAAGACGATCTCGCGCGGGACCTTGAAGCTCGCGAGGTTCTGCTTGACGTAGCCCTTCAGGTCCTCCTCGCTGACGTCATTGCCCTCTCGCTTGACGACGAACGCCATCAACCGCTGTCCGAAGTCCGCGTCATCGACGCCGATCGCGGCGGCCTCCGCGACCGCCTCATGGTCGGCGAGCAGATCCTCGACCTCCCGCGGGAAGACGTTCTCGCCCCCCGAGACGATCATCTCGTCGTCCCGGCCGTCGATGAAGAGGCGACCGTCCTCGTCGAAGTGGCCGATGTCGCCCGACGAGAGCAGATCCCCCAGATGCTCCTTGTCGCCCCCACCCGTGTAGCCCTCGAAAGCGAGCTGGTTGCCGACGAAGATCCGGCCGGTCTCGCCCGGTGGGACATCCTTGTCGTCCTCGTCGACGATCCGGATCACGGTGCCGCGCGGTGGCCTGCCGGCCGTGCCGGGTGCGGTCCGCATGTCCTCGGGAGTCGCGATCGAGGCCCAGGAGACCTCGGTGGAGCCGTAGAGGTTGTAGAGGTTGTCGCCGAACTCATCCATCCACCTCGTCGCCAGCTCGCCGGGCAGCGCCGAACCGCTCGCGGCCGTCACCTCGAGGGAGGAGAGGTCGTAGCGCCGCTTCACCTCCTCGGGCAGGGCGAGGATCCGCTGCATCATCACCGGCACCACCGCGAGCACCCGGGCGCGGTGCTCTGCGACGGCGCGCAGCGTGTCCTCGGGATCGAAGCGAGGCCTGAGGACCATCGTCGCCACCGTGGGGAGGCTGAGGATGAAATGCAGGAAACCCCAGGAGTGGAATAGAGGCGCCGCGATCATCGCGGTCTCCCCGTAGCGCCTGGGGATCTTTGAGAGGAGGGCCGCGAGCGAGCTCAGACCCTCGGGCTGACTTCGCTGCGCCCCCTTCGGGGTTCCGGTCGTACCGGAGGTGAGGATGATGTAGCGGCCGTGCTCGGGCGGCGCCTCGAGGTCCTCATCCGAGTCGGCATTCGAGATCAGCTGCTCGACGGTGGTCTCGTCGACCTCGTCGACCTCGTCTTCCCAGGCCACGTAGCGCAGCTCGCCCCTGACGCCCGAGAGCAGCTCGGTGAACTCCTGGTCGTAGATCATCGCCTTGGGCTTCTCGCGATCCATCACGTCCACGAGCTGGGGTCCGGCGAAGGCGGTGTTGAGGTAGAGAGCGAGGGCGCCGAGCTTCGAGCAGGCCATCGTCGCCTCTATGAAGTAACGGTGGTTCCGGCACATGATCGCGACTCCGTCGCCCATCTCGATGCCCTCGCCGCGAAGGGCTCGGGCCAGGGCGTTCGAGCGCCGGTGGGTCTCCATCCACGTGAGAGCCCCAGCCTCGTCGATGATCGCGGTGCTGTCCGGGTGGGTGATCGCGTTGGCCGCGGACCCCAGCGCCGGTGCCGCTCCCCAGCGGATGTACCGCTCGGCGACCCTGGCCAGCTTGTCAGGCCGCATCGGCCGAAGGATCCCGACCTCGGAGAACACCTTTAGCTCGAAGGCGGTGTCGCCGAGTGCCGTCGGAATCCGGGCGGCGAGGCCCGCAAAGCCCTCTCTGAGCCCGTCCTGTGGCATCCCGCGAAAGCTTATGCCCCGGTATCGACCAGGGCGACCGCGACGCAGGCGATCCCCTCGCCCCTGCCGATGGCGCCCATGCCCTCGTTGGTCGACGCCTTCACGCTGACGGGCGCCGAGAGTACGCCGCTCAGCCGCGAGGCCATCTCGGCCTTATGGGGAGCGAGCTTGGGCTCCTCGCAGATCACTGTGGCGTCGACATTGGCGACCGCGCCCGGAAGGCGGCCGACCACGATCCGGAGCAGGTCGATCGAGTCCGCATCGCTCCACTGCTCCTCATCGTCGGGGAAGAGCTCGCCGACGTCACCCAACGCACAGGCGCCGAGCAGCGCGTCGATCACCGCGTGCGTCAGTACGTCGGCATCCGAGTGCCCGACAAGGCCGCGGTCGTGTTCGATCTCGACGCCGCCGATCACCAGCCGCTCACCCTCGACAAGCCGGTGGCTGTCGTAGCCCGTTCCCACCCGCAGCCCCATCAGGTCCCCGCCTCGCCCGAGTTCGTCACCTGACCCGCACCGTCGCCGGCGCGGCCGAGCGACTCGAGGCGGCGCTCGCGGCCCTCGAACACACAGATCCTCTCGACGCCCAGCGAGGAGAGCAGCTCGAGCGCGCGGTCATAGCCGAAGCCGACCTGGTCCGGGGCGTGGGCGTCCGACGAGAGGGCGAAGTCCGCCCCTGCCTCGACACACATCTCGGCTAGCGCGCGGGCCGGGTAGATCTCCTCCACGGGCTTGCGGAGGCCGGCGGTCGAGATCTCGACCGCGATGCCCGATTCCGAGACCGCCTCGACCAGTGGCTCGTAGTGGAAGCGGGGATCGCGCTGGGGCCGTGGGCGGTCGGGACCCCAGATCTTCACCAGGTCGGGATGCGAGACGATGTCGAACAGGCCGGATCGAGCAAGCTCCGCCTGCCAGCGGAAGTAGGTCGACCAGACCTCGTCCGGGTCGCCGATCTCCTCCCAGACGTCGTAGCGGCGGTCGTCGACCGCGCCCGGCGGACCGAGGAAGTGCACGGAGCCGATCACGTAGTCGAAGTCGCGCTCCAGGAGATTCGCGATGCGATCGTCGCTGCGGGGCACGAAATCGCACTCGATACCCAGCTTGAGCGGCGTGCCACGGACGAACTCGACGTACTCGTCGAGGTCGTCGAGGGCCTGCTTCTCCCAGTATGGGTGGTTCCAGATCTCCAGCGCCTGGGTGAAGCGGTAGACGTGCTCGGAGACGCCGAGCTCGTCTATCCCGTGCTCCTCGGCCGCCGCCAGGTAGCGGTCGACGTTCCGATCCGTGAAGTAGTCGCTCGCCTCGCCCGTGTCATCCGGGCGCAGGTGCAGGTGGTAGTCGGTCAGCACGCGCCCAAGCTACCGGGCAGCAGCGCTGTCTAGAGTCCCGCTCCGTGCTCGGCAAGGTTGCCATCGTGCTCGCCGCCTTCGCCGTTGGGGTCGGCCTCGCCGAGCTGTTCGGCGCGAAGAACCTCGGCACCTCGTTCGGAGTCGGCCAGCTGACCTTCGCGGTCGCGCTGGTCTACGTCTTACTGCGCCGCTAGTCGCTCAGGTCCTCGGACCGCGCGGCATGATCAGGCTGAGGAGCGAGCGTCGGCCACAGCGCGCACAGCGGCTCCACCCGTGCTCCAGGGTCGCGCCGCAGTGGCGACAGGCGGGCTTGGGCTTGACCACGTTCGGCATCAGAACTCGATCTCGGAGCCCAGAGTAATCGTCCGGTCACGCGGCAGCTTGAAGTAGTCGGCCGGCTCGGCGGCGATCAGCGCCGTGACCAGGAAGAGGCGCTTTCGCCAGCGGCTCATCCCGGGCCGATCACTGGCCCGCAGCTCGACGCGAGAGAGGAAGAAAGACGCATGGCGAGGATCGACGGGACACTCGACCCCGGCGTTCGCGATCTGCCTGACCAGCATGGGGACGTCGTACTCCTCGGCGTATCCGTGCTTGGCGCGCACGAAGGTGAGGCGGTCGTCCCGGTAGCCGAGGTCGTCGACGTCCAGGCGGTCGGCGGTCCTGATCCGGGGGACCGGCAGGCTCTCCAGCGAGAGGATGATCGCGTTCTCCGGGAGGGAGTGAAGGTGGTCGACGCAGGCGCGCATCGAGAGCGGCGCCGTCTCCTTGCCCCGGTTCAGGAACACGCCGGTTCCCGGAACGCGCGTGACGGGAGGCTCGCGCGTACGGAGCTCGTTGACGAAATCATGGAGCGGCCCTTCGACGCGATAGCGCTCCTCGGTGACCAGCTTGCGGCCGCGGAACCAGGTGGTCATCACCGTGAAGAGGACAAGCCCGATTGTCAGCGGGAGCCAGGCGCCGTGCGTGAGCTTGGTCAGGTTCGCGCCGAAGAACGCCAGGTCCACGACAAGAAACGCGGCGGCCCCCCCTACCGTGAGCCACAGCGGCTGCCGCCAGCGATGCCGCACGATTACGAAGAACAGGATCGTCGTGATCGTGATCGTTCCGGTCACCGCCATTCCGAAGGCGAAGGCGAGCTTGGCGGAGCTCCCGAAGGTCAGGACCAGGACCAGCACAGCGGCCAGCAGGAGCCAGTTGATGATCGGGACGTACACCTGACCGTAGGCGCTCGCGGAGGTATGAACGACGCGCAGCCGGGGCAGGTAGCCGAGCTGCGCGGCCTGGTGGGCGATGGAGAAGGCGCCGGAGATCACCGCCTGGGAGGCGATCACAGTCGCCATCGTGGCCAGGATGACCAGTGGGATCAGGGCATCGTGAGGGATCAGCTCGAAGAACGGAGCCCTGATCGTGCTCGGATCGTCGAGGATCAACGCTCCCTGGCCGAGGTAGCTGAGGATGCAGGCGGGGAAGACGAGCAGCAACCAGGCACGGGCGATCGCGGGCCGGCCGAAGTGCCCCATATCGGCGTAGAGGGCCTCCACTCCGGTGATCGCGAGGACCACGGAGGCGAGCGAGAAGAAGCCGGCCGAGCCGCTGTGGAAGAGGAAGTCGTAGGCGTAGGTCGGAGAGAGCGCCTTGAGCACCTCTGGATGCATCCCGATTCCCCGGATCCCCAGCACAGCGATCGTGACGAACCAGACGAGCATGATCGGCCCGAACAGGCGGCCCACGAAACCGGTGCCGAGACGCTGGATCGCGAACAGGATCACGATGATCGTCACCGTGATCGGGATGACGAGGCTGTCCATCGAGGACGAGATCGTCTTGGTCCCTTCAACCGCCGAGAGCACGGAGATCGCGGGCGTGATCATGCTGTCGCCGAAGAACAGCGCCGCCCCGAACACACCCAGGCCCGCGAGCAGGAACTTGGTCCGCCCCTGCAGTCCCGATCCGATCTGGCGAATCTGCGAGATCAGGGCCATGATTCCGCCCTCGCCGTCGTTATCGGCACCCATCACGAGGCCGACGTACTTGATCGTGACCTCAATGGTCACGGCCCAGAAGATCAGCGAGACGACGCCGTAGACGCTCTCGAGCGACGCCTGGATCGGGTGAGGATCACCCGGATTGAAGGCAGTCTGGATCGTGTAGATCGGGCTGGTGCCGATGTCGCCGAAGACGACGCCGAGGGCCGCCACGGTGAGGGCCGCCCTGCCGAGCGCGCGCTTAGGGTGGGCCTCCACGGTGCGGCGAGCCTATGCCCGCTTGCGCAGCAGCAGCTCGGCGACGCGTAGGTCGAACGGCCGGGTCACTTTGAGGTTGTCCGGGGACGTGGCGTGGATCAGGAGCCGGCCGCCGCGGCGCTCCACGAGCATCGCGTCGTCGGTGGCCTCGGGCAACGAGTCGGGGTCGGAGAGCGCCTCGCGGAGGGCGTCGGCGCGGAAGGCCTGCGGCGTCTGGACCGCCCAGAGGCCGGCGCGGTCGAGCGTCTTCTCGACCCGGTCGTCATCGGCCGCCCGCTTGATCGTGTCGGTGACAGGCGCCGCCGCGATCACACCGGCTGCCTCCTGATCGGAGGCGAGCCGCTCGACGACGGCGTCGATCAGCTCGGGGGTGACCAGGGGCCGCGCAGCGTCGTGGACCACGACGATCTCCTCACCGCACAGCTCTATGGCGTTCGCCACCGACTCGGAGCGGTGCCGCCCGCCCGCCACCGCGACAACTCCCCGCTCGGCAACAGAGGCCTCCTGCCCCGGCGGAACGGCGACGACGATCTCGCTGATGCTCGCCGCGCCCCGGAATGCGTCGAGCGACCAGTCGAGCAGCGGCCGCCCGGCCAGCTCGACGAAGGCCTTCGGGCCGCCGGCTCCGAGTCGCTCCCCGGAGCCGGCGGCCGCGATTACGGCCGATGCGGAGTTGCTAGGCGGTCGCCTTGGCGGCGCCGAAGCTCTCCTCCAGCAGCTCGTCCAGGTAGGCCTCCGCGCCGTCCTCGTCCTTGTCCAGGGCGTACATGAACTCGGAGGCGAGGATCTTCTTGGCCCGCGTGTACATCTGCTTCTCGCCCGTCGAGAGCCCCTTCTCCCACTCTCGGATGGCGAGGTTGCGAACGACCTCGGCGAGTTCGTAGACGTCGCCCGTCTTGATCTTCTCGCGGTTGTGCTTGAAGCGGCGGTTCCAGTTCTTCGGCATCTCGGAGACCTCGTCGGTGAGGACTCCGATCACCCTCTTGACCTGCTCCTCGTCGATCACGCGCCGCAGGCCTGCTCGGTGGGCGTTCTCGCAGGGGACCATCACGGTCATGTTGTTGTGGAGAATGTTGATGGTCAGGTAGTCCCGCTTCTCGCCCATCAGGTCCTTGCTCTCCCTCTTCAGGACCACTCCCGCCCCATGGTGCGGATAGACGACGTTGTCGCCGACCTGGAAGTTGCAGACGGGCGCCTCTAGCTCGAGGTCGGCAACCGGCGCCTCGTCCTCCAAAACCTCCTCTGCTGTTAGCTCTGGAATTGGTCTCTCCTTTCGTCGAGACGGCCGGGGGCCGTCAGCTCTGCATGTACCGGTCGACCGGGTCGACCTCTTGAAGCCTGCGTAGTCCTTCTCGGATGTCCTTGGCCCGCCCGGCGCCGACGCCCTCGACGGCCTCGAGGTCGTCGTCGCTCGCCGCCAGCACCTCCTCCAAGCCGCCGAACTCCTGGATGATCCGCTGCACCACCAGCTTCGGCAGGCGCGGGATCCGTCCAAGCACGCGGTAGCCGCGGGGGGAAACCGGGAAGTCGAGGGTCGAGACCTTGCGGTCGTAGCCGAGCAGCTCGGCGAGGCGGCCGAAGTCGAGCAGGTCCTGGTGGGGCATGCGCGCGATCGCCGCGAGCGTGGTGGCGAGGTTCTCCTCGGTGTCCTCCACCGAGTAGTCGCGGATCAGCGCCGACTTGTCCGCGGCGACGCCGACCATCGTCTCCTCGAGCTGCATCTCGATCAGCCGGCCCTCGGTGCCGAGCTCGACGATGTAGCGCTCGACCTCCACCGCCATCCGGGTCACCAGCTCGGCACGCTGCAGCACCGACAACACCTCGTAGAGAACGGCCGAGCCCTCGAACTCGAGTCGGGTGAGGCGAGTGGAGACGGAGTCGAGTCGGGCGCGGTACTTGTCGAGGGTGGCGAGACCCTGGTTGGCCTTCGCCAGGACGGCCGGGATGTCCTGGAGGATGTACTTCATCCCGCCCAGGTAGAGCGAGACGACGTCGCGCCGCTCCGAGATCGCCACGACCAGCGCGTCGGTCTGCTTGGAGACGCGCTCCGCGGTGCGGTGCCGGGTGCCGGTCTCCGACGAGAGGATCGTCGGGTCCGGCATCAGCTGGACGTTGGCGCAGACGATCTTGGTCGCCTGCTCGTTGAGGACGATCGCCCCGTCCATCTTCGCCACCTGGTAGAGGAGCGCCGGGGTGTAGTCGATGTCGAGGCTGATGCCCCCTGAAAAGAGAAAGGAGACCTCCTCTGGGTCTCCGATGACGATCAAGCCGCCTGTCCGCGAGTGGACGATGTTGTCGATCCCCTCGCGGAGGGCAGTGCCCGGGGCCACGATGTCGAGGGCCCGCAGAAGTCGCGGATCCTGTCGCGCCTCCAACTCCTGTAGATCGTCGTCGGGAAGCGAAGACGCCATCGCGACTGATGGAAGCAGAAAGCAAAGCAGCGTGCTTTACGGGGAAATCCGTGTGGAGGGGTCGGAAAAGGACTTGTCAAGTGCCTTTTCACCGGGCGCTCGGCGCGGGGGTCTTGTCGCCATGGGAACCTCCTATCGACGCTCAGTATCGCGTCGATGGGCCCCCTCCTATCGCGCCACCCGCGCGAGAAACGCCTAGGCGGCCCGCCTCAAGTTCGTCCGCGACTTACAACCGGAGATTGCCGACTTCAGCGTGCTGACGGGCGTGAGGCCGGGGATCGGATCGTCGCCTGGCGGCGGGCCGATGACGCGATCGAGACCGAACTTGCGCGCCTCCGCGACCCGCCGGTCGGCGTGCGCCACGTAGCGGACCTCACCGGTGAGACCGAGCTCGCCGAAGCAGGCGAGCGGTTTGCCGCCGGACTCCAGGGCCCGGCCGGAGTTGGCTGAGGCGACCGCCAGGGCGACTGCGAGGTCGGCGCCCGGCTCGTCCACGCGGATGCCGCCGGCCACGTTGACGAAGACGTCGGCCGCCGAGAGCGAGATGCCGCCGTGTCGCGTCAGCACCGCTAGGACGAGCGCCAGCCGGTTGCGATCGACTCCCGTCGCCGTGCGGCGTGGCGGCACGATCTCGGTCGGAGCGACCAGCGCCTGAACTTCGACCAGCACCGGCCGGCTCCCCTCCATCGCGCAGAGCACTACCGATCCGGGCGCGGGCCGTGCCTCGCCGACGAAGCGAGCGGAGGGATCGGCGACCTCGATGAGGCCGCCCTGCCGCATCTCGAAGACACCGACCTCGCTGGTCGCTCCGAAGCGGTTCTTGAGGGCGCGCAGGGTCCGGAAGGTCCGCTCCCGCTCCCCCTCGAAGTGCAGGACGCAGTCCACCAGGTGCTCCAATGCCCGAGGTCCGGCCAACGAGCCCTCCTTGGTGACGTGCCCGATCAGGATCAGCGTGACGTCGAGCCGCTTGGCGGTCTCGAGGAGCGCGGAGGTCGCCTCCCGCACGGCACCGACGCTGCCGGGCGCGGAATCGGGCACAGCGAGGGCCTGAACGGAGTCGATCACGCAGGCGGCCGGCCGTTCCGACTCGAGCGCCGCGAGCACGCTCTCGAGCGATGGCTCGGCGAGCATCGGCACCGACAGCGCCGCCTCACCGAGTCGCTCGGCACGCCGCCGGACCTGCGCCGCGGACTCCTCGCCGGAGACGTAGAGGACGTCGTGCCCCGCCGCGGCGATGTTGGCGAGGGCCATCCCGGCCAGCGTGCTCTTGCCGATCCCGGGTGCCCCGCCGAGGAGAACGAGTGAACCCGGCACGAGGCCGCCTCCCAGCACTCGGTCGAGCTCCGCGATACCCGTGCCGAGTCGCTCCGAGCGTTCTGCCTTGACATCGCGGAGTGCGACCGGCTTGGGGGCGGTCGGCCGGCCTGCGCCACCGCCGCGGCGACTCGGGGACGGGGCACTCACCTGCTCGAGTGTGTTCCAGGCACCACAGCCCGGACACTGCCCGGTCCAGGTGAGCGCGGCGTGTCCGCACTCGCTGCACCTGAAGGCTTTGCCCTTGCCGGCCACTGGTCCAGGCTAGGGATGGCACCTGACGGTTCTCGCGCGGGCCGTGGAGAGTGGGCGCCTACTTCGTGTCGGGATCGACGAGCCTGCCGAAGAGAAGGTCGAAGAGCGGGACGTAGACGTCGAGAGGCACCGCGGCCGGATCGACCATGTGCTGGACCACGAGCCCAACGTCGAGGGCGATCATCGCGCTTGCGATCTGTTCGGGTGGGAGCGGCGGCTCCCGACCCACCTCCCTGAACACGTCCTTGCTCTGCTGGGCTAGCAGCGCGCGATTGCCGGTCCAGAACGTCGCAGCAAGCTTGCGGAATTCCTCGTCGCGCGTCGCCTGCGTCAGGCACTCGAGCCAAAGCCGGAGCAACCAGTCGCCATCGTCCTCCTCGTACATTTCGCGCATGCGCTCGATCCCCCATCGCAGTCGCTCGCGGGGCGTCCCCGGCTGTGCCTCCGCCTCCTCAGCCATTTGCGCATACCGTCGGTAGACGCGATCCTGGAGTAGCTCCACGAACAGCTCGTCCTTGCTCTTGAAGTTGGAGTAGAAGGCTCCCCGGGTGAAGCCCGCCTCGGCGGTGATCTCCTCGACGCTCGAGCCGTGGAGGCCACGGCGCAGAAACAGCTGTTCCGCGGCGTCCAGCAGACGCGCGCGTGTCTCGGCCTGCTTCTCCTTCCGCGTCAGGCGCTTCGGCGCGCCGGTCGCCTCGTCGGAAGTGGCCACGATCAGAAGAGCGGCTGGTTCGGGAGGGGTGAACCCGCGAAGAAGAAGAACCAGATCTCGAACGCGACGATCGCCAGTACGGCCACGAGAATGAACAGCCGCTCGATTGGATCGCTCCCTCGGCTGGCCGTGCTCAACGGCTCATCCCGAAAGCTGCGATTCCAGGACATCCGTCTCTGCCGCGCCTGTTGCTCCGCCTCCCCGACCCAGCGCCCGCGCAGGTGGGATCCCAGGAATAGGACGAGCCAGTAGGAGACCAGGATTCCGGTCGTGATCAGGATCGCCAGCGAAGGCGTCAGCTCACGCTTGGTGCCCGCGACCTGCGACGCGATCCAGATCCAGGCGAGTGGAATGCCGAGAGCCACGATGACCGCCAGCACCAGTCCGGACGCCTCGGAGGCGATGCCCCTAACACGGTGACGTGGGTGCGGCTGCGAGCTGTCGGGCGCCTGCCGCATCTTAGATACAACATTGTATTCTAAAACACCATGTATCTGGGAGGTCGGAGTGCCGGTCCTAGCCGCAACGCCGCACGGTACTGGGGTCGGGCAAGTGGAGCCGGCGACCGGCTCCTGCCGGTTCTCGGGGCAATTTCGCTACTCCTCCTCATTCCGGCACTCTGGATTTGGCTTTTCTACAGCGGCGGGTTCGGTGCCGGGGTGGTCTACGGCGGCGGAATGGGCCTCTGCGCACTCGCCGCCGGCATCGGTTTCGCGATGATCCGGATCCTCGAGGGTGGGCGATGAATAGCTGGTTGCAGGTGCCCCGGTCGTGGATCGGGAGCCTGGGCGACATCGTCGGCTTCTCCGTACGCACGGCCGTCCTGGTCTGGAACGGCCGCGTCTTCCAGTTCTTCGGCGAGGCGCTGCGCCAGGCCGGGATCCTGATCCTCGGCTCGACGCTGGTGATCTGGGGACTCGTCTTCATCATCGGCCTGCAGTGTGGGATCGAGGGCGCCTACCTGCTGCGGGCGCAGGGAGCTCCCGCCTACGCCGGCGTCTTCTCCGCTTGGTGCGACCTCCGCGAGCTCGTCCCGAGCTCGTCCCCTACGCCTTCGGTTACATGCTGGCCGCCAAGGTGGGCATGGGGATCGTCGCAGAGCTCGGCGCGATGAGGATCTCCGACGAGATCGACGCACTCGAGGTGATCGGCGTGCCGCCGGTGACGTTTCTTGGGGCTGCGAGGCTGCTCGCCGCCTGGATCGTCCTTCCGTTCATGTACCTGGGGGCGGTCGGGGTCGCGTACCTCGCGAGCTGGATCGCGGTCGTTGAGCAGATCGGGGACGTTTCCTCCGGCGGCTACTTCCTGATCTTCTGGATGTTCCAGAACCCGCCCGACCTCGTATTCAGCCTGATCAAGGGATGTCGATGGCCACCGTCATCGTGCTCGTCGGCTGCTACTACGGCTACACGGCCAGCGGGGGGCCCGTGGGGGTCGGCAGAGCCACCGCCAAGTCGATGTTCCTCAACATCATCCTCGTGCACCTCGTCGGGATGCTGGGCACGCTGGCCTTCTGGGGCGCGAATCCGCGCGCTCCGATCGGCGGCTGACGTCTGGCTCTACTTGCGCAGCACCAGCCGGTGGATGTTGATCACGCCCCGGACGCTGGTCTCGACAGCCCACCGGCGCCCCACCTGCTCGAAGAATGCCTCGGCCGCGGGGCGACTGGGATCGGCGATCCAGGCCTCGGGCGCCAGCTGTGGCAGCAACTCGAGCAACTGGGCGACACCCGGCCGCTCGTAGAGGACGTCGGCGGCGAGCACGAGGTCGAACGGGGCCCGCTCGATCAGCTCGGCGGGGTCGACCCAATCGACCGGCAGGGTTTCGACCTCGAGCCCGTTCTGTCTGGCGTTGCGCTCGACCAGGTCAAGCGCTTCCGCGTCGGAATCCGTGGCCAGGACCGTCGCCCCGCCGCGGACGGCGGCGATGCTCGGGATGCCGAGCCCACAGCCGAGCTCGACCACGCGCAGGCCCTCGAGGGAACGGCCCGAGAGCTCGCGCGCCAGGGCCACGCCGCTGCGCCAGATGATGGACCAGTAGGGCGCGAGCGGCGCCCACTCGACCGGCCCGTCGTCGGGGATCTCAGCGCCGTCGATGGGCTGGGACATCCGGAGCGAGCCGCCCGGCAGCTCAACCGTCGCGGGGACGAGCTCCCAGCCGAAGGGGGCCGGGTCAACCAGGACTGCTCGGGAAGGGCGCCCCGGCGAAGAAGGCGAACCAGACCAGGAAGGCGATCAGGGAGACGACCGCGGTGGCGACGAACAGCCGCTCAACAGGGTCGCTCTGGTGGTCGCCAGGCTTGTATGGGGTGTCGCGCATGCTGCGGTTCCACGGGTCGCGCCCGCTCAGCCGCTGCGGCCGGCCGGTCTGGCGACGCAGGAGGCGCGCCCGAACCCAGGAGGCGATCAGCAGCAGTCCGTAGTAGGAGACCAGGATGCCCGTGCCGATGAAGGCCGCGACCGGCCCGTTCACCGCCCCGGTCTTCGCGTAGAACTGCGAGGCGAGAAAGATCCAGAAAAGGGGCACGCCGAAGCCGATCAGCAGGGCCCCCACGATCGTGAACGCGGTGGAGCCCGTACCGAGGATTACTCTCCTGATCGTTGCGAGCACTGCGGTCATTGCCGGTCCCTCGCCGAGGCTGGGGGCTGGGTCGAGGTTAGCGGGCAGCCGCCGCAGCCTGGCGGAGATCCCGATCGGGATCGATTTCCCAGCGGCCGGCGACCTCCGCGAGCTCGGCGGTGACGGGCCAACGATCCGGCCGTTCCTCCCCCGAGTGATCGGGAGTGGCGCCCTTGAGCGCCATGCGGCCCGTGTTGTCGCCGATCGCACGGATCTCCTCGACCTCGCTCTCGCTGAGTCGCTGCTCGGCCGGCAGGCTCGCCAGCTCCGCTCGCTTGTCCTCGATCGGGCGGGCGCCCTCCCCCAGCTCCTGGATCAGCGTCGGGACCACGCACTCGACCGCAGGATGAGCGAGGTTCCACTGGCAGGCGAGCTGCATCGGCGTGAGCCCGGCCCGTTCCGCGATCGGCCTCAGCCGGTCGAGCTTGGCAAAGCCCTCGGCGACCCAGCCCTCCGGCCTGAAGGAGCGGTGGTCGCCCTGGGGCAGCTCGGTCTCCGGGGTGACGTCGCCCCAGAACAGCCCGCCGTAGTCGACGACTCGCGTGATCACGCGCACGCCCTGTTGCTCCGCGGCGCCGAGGGAGAGCTCCCCGGGCCAGGGCTCGAGCGGGTTGAGGATCACCATCGCCCAGTCGATGCGGTCGCCGAAGCGCTCGAAGCAGCGGACCAGGTCGAGGGTGAAGCCGTTCGCCGGCCCCGGGGCAACGCCGATCGCGTCCGCGAGGCCATCGGCGCGCAGCTGCGCCATCGCGTCCCAGACCGACTCGCTCTCGTATCCGGTGCGGTCGGGGTTGTGGAGGAGCAGGAGGTCGAAGCGGTCCTGGCCGAGCCGCTGGAGGCTGCGCTCGGCGGCCATGCGCAGATAGCCCGCGTAGTCGTCAGGGCCCCGGAGCGAGGGATCGGTGAAGCGGGGGAAGCCGCGTGGTCCCTGCCGCTCCCCCTCGTAGAAGTCGTGGCCGATCGCGCCGACCAGGCTGAAGGAGCTCCGGTCCACGCCGTCGAGGGCACGGCCCACGAGCGAGTCGGCCTCCCCCTGGCCGTAGGCGTCGGCCGTCATCACGGTGTCGATCCCGTCCCCGGGCCGCAGCAGGGCTTCGAGCCGCTCTGGCTCGATCGCCTCCCCGAAGCGCAGATAGCGCCCGCCACTCCAACTGCCGATCGCCGTTCTTTCGGGAGGTGACATGTGGCGAACGGTAGCGTTGAGTGCGTGACGCCCAGCGCCGCCGCCACCCTCGACGAGGTCACCTGGAACCTCTCCGACCTGCTGAAGGGCGACGGCGTCGGGGACGCCGAGAGAGACGAGGACGCGGTGAGCGCCCTGCTCGACCGCGCCGACCGGCTCGCCGAGGAGTTCGCCGGAGCGTATGAGGGGCGGGTCGACGAGCTGGACGGCCCCGGGCTCATCGAGGCGATGAACCGGTTGGCCGAGATCTCAGAGCTCGCGGGTCGGGCCGGCAGCTACGCGCAGCTTCGCTTCGCCGCCGACACCGAGGACCCCGCCAACGGCGCCCTCGTGCAGATGGTGGGCGAGCGTGGCACGGCGATTCAGACCAGGCTGCTCTTCTTCGAGCTCGAGTGGGTCGAGGTCCCCGACGAGCGGGCGGAGGAGCTGCTGGCGACGGACGGCCTCGACTTCGCGCGCCACTATCTGCGGACCCAGCGGCGCTATCGGCCGCATCTGCTCTCCAAGCCGGAGGAGACGATCGCCACCGAGCTCTCCGTGACCGGCCGGTCGGCGTGGACCCGGCTGTTCGACGAGCTCACCTCGGCGATCCGCGTCGATCTGCGGGATACGGACGATCCCGTCTCGCTCGACGTCGCGCTGGCCCGGCTGGCCGATCCCGACCGTGAGACGCGTCGCTCCACCGCCGAGGCGGTGACGGCCGCACTCGAGCCGGGGCTCCGCACACGCACCTACGTCTTCAACACCCTGCTTCAGGACAAGTCGATCAAGGACCGGCTGCGCTCCTATCCGCACTGGCTCGCCTCCCGGAACCTCTCCAACGAGGCGTCTGACGAGTCGGTGCAGGCGCTGGTCGAGGCGGTACGAGGCCGCTACGGGCTGGCCCGGCGCTGGTACGAGACCAAGGCGAGACTGCTCGGCATCGATCGGCTGGCGGACTACGACCGCATGGCGGCGGTCACCAGCGACGACGAGGAGGTCCCCTGGGAGGCGGGCCGCCACCTGGTCCTCGATTCCTTCGCCTCCTTCTCCGACCGGGCGGCGGGTGTCGTCGAGCACTTCTTCGCGGACCGCTGGATCGACGCTCCGCCGACATCGGTGAAGAGGGGCGGCGCCTTCAGTGCCTCGACGGTCCCCTCGGTCCACCCGTACGTGCTGCTCAACTACACCGGCAGGCGCCGCGACGTGATGACGCTCGCCCACGAGCTCGGCCACGGGCTCCACCAGACCCTCGCCCGCGAGCAGGGCGTCTTCCACCAGAACACGCCGCTGACCGTCGCCGAGACGGCATCCGTGTTCGCCGAGGAGATCGTCTTCGGGAGGTTGCTCCAGCAGTCGGAGACGCCGGAGTCACGCCTGAGCCTGCTGGCGGAGGCGATCGAGGGACAGATCGCCACCGTATTCCGTCAGATCGCGATGAACCAGTTCGAGGATCGCGTGCACACGGCCCGCCGGACCGACGGCGAGCTTCCGGTCGAGGGCTTCGCCGAGCTCTGGGCGGAGACCCAGACCGAACTGCTCGGTGACTCCGTCGAGGTCACCGACGGCTACCGGTCCTGGTGGTCCTACGTCCCCCACTTCATCGCCACGCCCGGATACGTCTACGCCTACGCCTTCGGCCAGTTGCTCGCCCTCTCGGTCTACCGGCTCTACACCGAGCGCGGAGAGGAGATCGTGCCGGCCTACCTCGAGATGCTCGCCGCGGGCGGCTCGCGCTCGCCCGAGGAGCTCGCCGGGATTGTCGGCGTCAATCTCGGCGACCCGGGCTTCTGGGACTCGGGACTCGACCTCGTCGAGGAGCAACTCAACGCCGCGGTCGAGGCTGCCGATGCCGTCATGGCGTCGAGCAGCAGCTCCGATTCCTAGCCGAGGCCGACGTACCAGATCCCGAAGAACACGCCGAAGACTCCGAAGCTTGGAATCAGTACCGTCCGGTAGAGGGGATCGATCAGAGGACGCGTCAGAAGCCAGGCGAAGGCGGTTGTGCAGAGCGTCATCGACACTGCGGACATCGGGGCGAACACCGCCAGGGCGGCGGCTGCCTCGAGCTTTCCCGGCAGGGCTGCGATGAGCAGCAGCGCTACCGCGCCCGTTCCGGCCAGGCCGTGGAGCAGACCAATCCCCAGTGCCCGCCGTGGCGCGCGGACGTTGCTGTGGCTGTGATTCCGTTCCTCGCTGTGATGGAGGTGGCGGTGCGCAGGAGGACCCGGGCTCTCGTGCGGATGCCTTCCGGCCCGGAAGTCCCCGCGCACCCACTTGGCGACGATCCTCAGTGCGAGAAGCAGGATGATGACGCCGACAGCGGTCTCGGCGCCGTGCTCTATCCAGGCCGGCACCGAAGACTTGAACAGGATCACCGGAATCCCGATCAGCATGAGGGCCGATGCGTGTCCCGCTCCCCACCAGGCCCCGAGCCGCGCCGCGCCCCGAACGTCGCCGCCGTCGACGGCCACAAGCGAGGTGACCGCCACGAGGTGGTCCGGATCGGAGGCGTGACGCAGGCCCAGGGCCAGGGCGATCAGGAGCGCGACCAGCAGCGGAGCCCCCGCGAACAGCCCCTCGAGCCAGGCGTCGATCTGCTCGACAGGCTGGAAGAGGAAGTCGAAGCTCACGAGCTCCCACCCCCGTCCCCAGCCGCGCAGCGTGGGCAGAGGCCCACCATCGGGAAGTGCGTGAAGCCCACCTCGTAGCCGAAGCGATCCTGAACTCGATCCCGGAAGGAATCGAGCTCGGAGTGATCGATCTCGGCGATGGCGCCGCAGCGATCGCATGCCAGGTACTCCCGCTCGTCGCCGCCGACCAGGACATAGCGGCCCGGGCCATGCCCGGCATGGAAGTGGCGGACCACCCCGTGCTCCTCGAGCGCCCCCAGGTTGCGGTAGACAGAGGCGAGGTCGAGAGGCGTTCGATCGAGGCCGCCGGCGATCTGCTGCGCGGAGGCCGGGCCGCCCGCCTCGAAGAGGTAGTTGACGATCACCCGGCGGGCGGTCGAGATCCTCAGGCCGCGCTCCCGCAGTGTCCGCAGAACCGCTTCCGCGTTGTCGAACTGGAGGGTGTGGCCTGTGGACTGGAAGGTCAAACCAGGACGAGATCGGTTACCCACAACTGCGAGCGGGGCCAGAGACCGGATCAGTCCCGGATGCAAGATCGCGAATTGTTGGTAGGTCGCCGTCATCTCAGCCGATCTGCGGGATCGCTCGCAGGGTGATCAGACTGCCCGCGACCACGATCAGGGTCGCTGAGAGCGCCGGGAGCGCGCCGACGATCCGGCCCCCGAAGAGACGCCGCTCCGGCCGCAGGCGCTGGATCAGCCTGCCGCCATGGAGCACGGCGAGCCCGACTGCGGTCAGGGTGGCGGCCAGCCCGATGCTGAAGGCGACGATCAGCGCCAGCCCCAGGCCAAGGCGGTGTTGCGAGATCGCGGCGACCATCACCACCAGGGCCGATGGGCAGGGGACGATCCCTCCGGAGACCCCCAGGGCGACCAGCGAGCGGGTGGTGATCGCTGCCCCGGGCGTGGGGTGGTCGTGGCTGTGGGTGTGGGTGTGTCCGCCATGACTGTGCACGTGGTGATGACCGTGGTCGTGCTCGGCTCTGATCGCCCGCCAGCGCCGCAGGCGCGTCCAGATCGCCCAGAGCCCGATCGCGATCACCATCGCGCCGGAGGCGACGCCCAGCCACGGGTAGAGGTCCTCGGGCAGCACGTAGGCAGAAGCGGCGAGGGTGATCAGCCCCAGAGCGAAGACCGCCGAGGTGTGGGTGATCGTGACGGTCAGCCCGAGCAGCGCCGCGTCCTTCCCGCGGCCGCGACTGCCGGCCAGATAGCCGGCGACCATTGTCTTGCCGTGCCCTGGTGAGAGGGCGTGCAGCGCGCCCCAGACGAAGGCCGAGCCGAGCAACAGCAGGATCAACAGGCCGTGGTCGTTGGCGCTCGTCAGTGCCCCGGCGAAGCCGTCCTGGGCGCGATCGGTGGTCACCGGCCCGACGTCCTCGGCGTCCGGAGCGCTGACACGACCGGAGCCATCGCTAACCGCGAAAGTGGCTTCTTGCTGGTCTGGCGGGCTCTGCAGGAGATCGACCGGGTAGGCCCGGAGCCCTTGGGTCGGATCGCTCGCGGAAACGCTCGAGCGGACGTCGGTCCCCTCCCCCGGCAGCACCTCGATTGCCTTCCAGCCGACGCGGTCCGAGTAGGTGTCGTCGTGGAACTGCACCCGGTGCGCTCCCGGCGGGATCGAGGCCGTGAAGCCGGCCTCGACCCGTGTCAGTGACAGCCCGCCCTGACCAGGCGGGTAACTGACAGTCGCCGTTCGCGGCGTGCCGAAGGCGACGTCCCGCCCATCGAGGGTCAGCTGCAGATGGGGCCCGATCTCGGCGAGCTTCCGCTGCAGTAGCGGGCCGCGCTCGGAGCCCGTGATCGCTCCGTCGCCGTCCCTGTCGAAGCGCTGGATCTCCTGGAAGGTCGGGATCTCCGCCTGGTCGAGGATGTAGTGCACCTCCACCGAGCCCTGCGAAATGCGGACCTGGCTCAGGTGGTTGATGGTGAAGTTGCCCAGCGGATGGGCCGAGGCGGCATCGGGAAGCGTCACCGCCGCGAAGAGGCCCGCGACCAGGACTGCAGCGGCGGTAAGGGGCCGGACTACGCGGGCGCGCCTCATTGCAAGCCTGCCAGCGCCCGCTCGGCGCGCGGACCGTAGAGGGGATTGAAATTCGGGCTCTGTGCGACGAGCTGCGAGAGGAATCCCCTGGCCCGCTCCGGGTCGCCGGCGCGCAGAGCCACGATCCCCGCGTGGTAGAGGAAAGCGGGATCGCGTGAGCCGAGCCTCATCGCGTTCGCCGACATTCCGAGAGCCTCGCTGTCGCGGCCGGCGCTGCTGAGCGCCCAGGAGTAGGCGTCTGCGGAGCGGACGCTCGGCGCGGCCGCCCACGCGCGCGCCGCCAGGTCCACCGCCTGCGCCGGGTCGCCGTGATCGGCTTGGAAGAGCGCCAGCTCCGCGTCGGTGTTGACCCCGTTTGCCTGGAGGAGCCGGGTCTCGGCCCCGACCAGCTGGTAGTCGCGCCCGGCGGCCACCGTGGATCCGGCGGCCTGCTCGGTCTCGCCGAGGGCGATCACGTACTCGGGCAGCGGCAGCCTCAGCACCAGTGCACGGAGGCGCCGGATCGCGGCGTCATATTCCCCGCGCGCAGCCTCTACGCGGGCCAGGCCCGCCGTCGCCGCAGGGAACCCCGGGTCCGTCTCGAGCGCCGTCCGGTAGGCGCCCTCGGCCCCTGCGTAGTCGCCGCTGTCGAAGTGGAGCTTCCCGACCAGCGCCTGGACGTAGCTGACGTTCTCGGCGGTGCCACCGCCGGCGGAGACCGCGAGACGCATCGCCCCGAGCGCCCCGGGCAGATCGCCGTGCAGCTCACGGAAGTAGGAGACCCGGGCGTACGAGGAGAGCTCCGGCTTGACGTCGACGTAGTGCTGGAGCGTGCGCGCCGCGGCCCCATAGCGCCCGAGCTCGACCTGTGCGTCTGCGATGACCCCGTAGTTGCGGGCCACGTCCGGGTTGATCCGGGCGGCCCGCTCGCCCAGTGCGAGTGCGCCGCGGAAGTCGTGGCGGGCCAGGGCGAGGGACCCGAGGCCGCTGATGGCGGTGAAGTTCGCGGGATCGAGCCGCACAGCCTGCTCGAAGGTGCCCTGCGCTCTCGGGTAGAAGGTCGGATCGCCCGTCTCGCGCACCTGCTGGAGATAGGCGAGCCCGAGCTGGGCGTAGGCGTCCGGATCGGACGGCGCCTCGCGCACCTGGGCTTGCAGGCCCTCGATCCGCTGCGCGGTGGTGGCGCCGGGGAGCTCACCCTCGCGGACCGCCACCTCGGGCTGCCCGGTCAGGCTCGCGGAGCCCCCATCGAGAGCGCGGACCCCGAGGAAGACCGCGACGAACGCGAGGAGCGCCGCCGCCAATTTCATCGTCAGGCTGTCTCGTCTGATTGCCATCGCCGGTGCCTCGACGCGCGTCACGCCCCGGAGGGGGCCGCCGCAAGGCGGCCCCCTCTCGGGACGTTCGGCTCAGGTCGTGGCGACCCCCTTGCCCTTGCCGCCACGGGCGACCCGTCGACCGAGTCCGACCAGGGCCAGCGCGCCAGCCCCGACCAGGACCCAGACGATCGCGTCCGGTCCGCCACCACCGCCGCCGCCGCCGCTACCGCCAGTGGCGGAGAACGATGGGGGCGTCGAGGTCCCATTTCCGTTGTCGATGGCCTTGAGCTGCGAGCCAAACCCGGCGTTCGGGTTCGCACCTGGCTTCGGAGGCGCGACGTACGGGAACGAGCTCAGGGACTGGACGTCGTTCTGGTTGACGCCGTCCCCGAGCGGAACCATGTTCCCCTTCAGCGCACCGGCGACGACCTGCAGGTCGATGTCGACCACGTCGTCGGTGAGCCGTCGACCATTCGGGTAGCCGGCGTTGTCACCGGCGAGCACGCCGAGGCGCTTCGGTGAGGCGCTCGGCGGAGTACCCAGGTTGATCTTGAGCGTGTCGGTCGCGTTCTGTCCGGCCGAGCCGGGGAACGCATTTAGACCGGGCACGCCCTGCAGCACCGCCTGGACGATGTCGGTGCGGTTCTTCTCGGGAGCATTCACCAGCCCCGGGAAGAGCTTGTTGAGCACCGCGGCCAGCTCCGGCTGGAGCACGAACTTGCCGTAGTTGGCTGCGTCGTCCTTGGGCTGCGTCCGGTTGAACCGGTCCTTCTGGCCCAGCGGGATGATCACCTCGTTGACCAGCGGGTTGCCGAGTCGCGAGATCTGCCTGAACGAGCCATGCCCACGGCCCTTCACCGAGATCGACTGCCGCTCGGTGGACGCCCAGACACCGACCACCGCATTGGCGGCCTTGTCGCTCGAGACGGACTTGCCGTCACGGGTGACATCGGACTCCGGAACCTGGAGCACGACCGACTGGACCGCGTAGCCGGCGAGATCGTCGACCCCGCCGCCCTGGTTGCCCAGGCCGGCGCCGGTCAGGTTGACCGTGTCGAAGATCCGGCCGAGCGATGCGTAGAACGGGTCCTCGCGCTGGCCGGCGAACACCTTGCCGCCGCCGGGCAGGCCCTTGATCGCGCCTGCCTGCACCTGGTCGTAGTTCGGAATGGTCTTCGGCCCCACGTTGCTGGGGGGCGTCGGAACATTCTTGGCAATGACCTTGGAGTGACCCTTGGTGATCCGGGTCACCGAGTAGGACTGCACGACGTTCCGGTTCGGGCTGTTGACCGAGTCGACCGGCTGCCCGTTCGTGTACAGGAACGAGTTCGGGTTCCTGGTCTTCGTCTTGAAGTCGAACAGGTACCGGACGTCGGCGACACCGTCACCGGTGTTGTCGATGTTCAGGTAGTAGTGGGCGTTGTCGTCGAACTTGTAGAAGTTCGGTCCGCCGGCAGGGTCCTCAAACGGCACCCAGTTCCCGACGATCGTCAATGCGCCGGGAGCGTCCTGCGCCGTGAAGGCGTAGGTGTCGGTGTCATCTCCCGTCGGATCGATCGAGGTCAGGGGCGCCTCTCGATGCGAGGAGCCAAAGCTCAGCGGCACCGCGATCGCCAGCGCGGACAGCGCTGCGAACAGTGCGAGCTTCCTCATTACGTCCTCCTTGCGGCGGTTGACTTTCCTTGTCAGCCGCGAGCCGCCGCCGATCCGGCCCTCGGTCGTTGGATGCCTCTACGCCGCTCCGACCGGGGCGGATCAGAAAATCCCTGCAAATACGCTACAAATGCGAATGGGCTGCAAGTGCGAATCAGTTGCAGCGAGGAGAGTCAGGCACCAGGCCGCGCCCCGAGAGCACCGCTAAGGCTGGCGTCCTACTTGCTGTCGGGGGAGCTCGACTCGGGAGCGTCGGCGTCGCCGTCGCCCGAGTCCTCGTCGCCGGCGTCGTCGTTCTTGGCGCCGACGCCGACCTTCTCCGGCTCGCTCTTCTTCTTCGCCGGGCGCTTGCGCGGCTTGACGATCGTCAGCTTCAGCGGGTGGTCCTCTTCGTCGCCCTTCGGATCCCGCTCCACCTGGACGGTCGAGCCAGGGGTCATCTGGCCGGCCCGCAGGACCTCGTCGGCGAGCGGATCCTCGACGTAGCGCTGGATCGCCCGGCGCAGCGGGCGCGCGCCCATGGCCGGATCCCAGCCCTTGTCGACGAGCAGCTCCTTGGCCTCCCTGGAGAGATCGAGCTGGAGCTCGTGCTCCGCCACCTGGGTGCGGACACGATCGACCATCAGATCGACGATCTCCATGATCTCGTCCTTGGCCAGCTTGTGGAAGACGATCACCTCGTCGATCCGGTTCAGGAACTCCGGCCGGAAGACCTTCTTGAGGTCGCCCATGATCCGCGACTTCATGTCCTCATAGGTGACGCCGGTCTCGTCGGAGATCGCGAAGCCGAGCGGCGTGTTGCGGGCGATGTCCTGGGCCCCGATGTTCGAGGTCATGATCACGATCGAGTTGCGGAAGTCCACGGTCCGCCCCTGGGCGTCGGTGAGCCTGCCGTCCTCGAGGATCTGCAGCAGGATGTTGAAGACGTCGGGGTGGGCCTTCTCGATCTCGTCGAGGAGCAGCACCGAGTACGGCTTGCGGCGCACGGCCTCGGTGAGCTGGCCGCCCTCGTCGTAGCCGATGTACCCGGGGGGCGAGCCGACCAGGCGCGAGACCGCGTGCTTCTCCATGTACTCGGACATGTCGATGCGGACCATCGCCTCCTCGTCACCGAATAGGAACTCGGCGAGGGTGCGGGCGAGCTCGGTCTTGCCGACACCGGAGGGGCCCAGGAAGATGAACGAGCCGGCCGGCCGCTTCGGGTCCTTGATGCCGGCGCGCGAGCGGCGGATCGCCTTGGAGACGGCGGTGATCGCCGGCTCTTGGCCGATGACGCGCTTGTGCAGCTCGTCCTCCATGCGGACGAGCTTCTTGGTTTCGGCCTCGGTGAGCTTGAAGACAGGGATGCCGGTCCACATCGCGACGATGTCGGCGATCTCCTCCTCGCCGACCTCGGGCCGCTCGCCGCCCTCGCCCGAGGTCCACTCGTGCTCGAGCTCCTTCTTCTTGTTGGTGAGGCGGCGCTCCTGGTCGCGCAGGTTGGCGGCCTTCTCGAACTCCTGGGCGTCGATCGCGGCCTCCTTCTCGCGCCGGGTCTGCTCGATCTCCTCCTCGAGATCGCGGTAGACCGGCGGCTGCGTCATCGACTTGATGCGCATCCGGGAGGCGGCCTCGTCGATCAGGTCGATGGCCTTGTCCGGCAGGAAGCGGTCGGAGATGTAGCGATCGGCCAGCTCGGCGGCGGCCTCGAGCGCCTCGTCCGTGATCTTCACCCGGTGGTGCTGCTCGTAGCGCTCCCGCAGGCCCTCGAGGATCTTCACGGTCTCCTCGGTGGAGGGCTGCTCGACCTTGATCTGCTGGAAACGGCGCTCGAGGGCGGAGTCGCGCTCCAGATACTTGCGGTACTCGTCGAGCGTGGTGGCGCCGATCGTCTGGAGCTCGCCGCGGGCGAGAGCCGGCTTCAGGATCGAAGCGGCGTCGATCGCGCCTTCGGCGGCGCCGGCGCCGACGAGGTTATGAAGCTCGTCGATGAACAGGATGATGTCGCCGCGCTGGGTGATCTCCTTCATCACCTTCTTCAGGCGCTCCTCGAATTCTCCGCGGTACTTGGAGCCCGCGACCAGAGCGGCCAGGTCGAGCGTGTAGATCTGCTTGTTCTTGAGCAGCTCGGGGACCTCGCCGTTGGTGATCCGGGCGGCCAGGCCCTCCACCACGGCGGTCTTGCCGACGCCGGGCTCGCCGAGCAGCACCGGGTTGTTCTTGGTGCGCCGGGAGAGGATCTGCATGATCCGCTCGATCTCGATCTCACGGCCGATCACCGGGTCGAGCTTGCCCTCGGCGGCGAGCTTGGTCAGGTTGCGGCCGAACTGGTCGAGCAGCTTCGAGGACTTCTTGCCCTCGCCACCGCCCGTACCGGCGCCCTGGCGGCGACCGCCGGGTCCGGAGAGCATGCGGATGACCTCGTTGCGGATCTTCTCCGAGTCGGCGTCGAAGTCGAGCAGGATGCGCGCGGCGACGCCCTCGTTCTCGCGGACCAGGCCGAGGAGGATGTGCTCGGTGCCGATGTAGTTGTGGCCCAGCGAGAGGGCCTCGCGCAGCGCTAGCTCCAACACCTTCTTCGCGCGCGGGGTGAACGGGATCTGGCCGGCGGTGACCTCCTCGCCGGAGCCGACGATCCGGACGACCTGTGAGCGGACCCGCTCGACGGTGATGTCGAGCGACTCGAGCACCCGTGCAGCGAGGCCCTCCTCCTCGCGGAGAAGACCGAGCAGGATGTGCTCGGTGCCGATGTAGTTGTGCTTGAGAGTCCGCGCCTCCTCCTGGGCGAGGACGACTACCTGGCGGGCTCTCTCTGTGAATCTCTCAAACATTCAGTCGTTCTCTCGTCTGTCTATCAAGCAGTCCGGTTGGTCCTACGTTGCGATCGTTGAATTGGCTCTGGATTAAGTCGTATCGGTCGAGGGGTCAGGGGACGCAGACTCACCGGGGGTCCTATCCGTATCGGCTCCTGGCTGCCGATCTGTGATCTGACCTCCGGTTCTGTCGGGGGACGGCGAAGCCAAAGTATAGCCACGGCGGTTCGGCGGCCAGGCACGCTCCGTGCGGGGGGATCGAAGTCCCCCCAAGGTGCGGGAAGCACGTCCAACCACGCCCCCAGAGGGTGGCCGAAGACGTCGCCCTGGTGTGAGAAGAATCCGCCTGCCTCATCCAGGCGAAGCTTGCTCGGCGGCGGCCCTATCGACCACCGCCCAAGACCGCAGACTCGCACCGTGGAATCCCACTCGCCGAGAGTTGGTAGCGGCCCGTCTAGGGAACCGCACGGATCGGTACCGTCCCGCGCGTGGGAGCAGCGGATCGGCCACGGAGCTGGGGGCGGAAGGTGACCGCCAACCCCTGGCTGGCGGTGGAGATCGTCATCGGCGTACTGCTCATCTGCGCCTGGATCGGCTGGGCAATCCACGTCTGGAGCGATCAAGGTTCCCGCCAGGGCATCGGCGTACTGATCGTCTGGCCCGCGATCGTCGCCGCTCTGGCGGTGATCTCGATCCCATTCATTTGGGCGTTCCGGGTGATCCGGGCCGGCGCCCGCTCCGGCGATGAGCCGGACGCGGAACCCGAATCGGCCGACGCCGAGGCGCCCGAGACCGGTTAGTTCCGCATCGCGGGGAAGAGCAGCACCTCACGCAGGCTCTTCGCCCCGGTCAGGATCATCACCAGGCGGTCGATGCCGAGGCCGACGCCACCCGTCGGGGGCATCCCCTGCTCCAGTGACTCGACGAAGACCTCGTCATACGGCTGGGTCTCCTCATCCCCCCGGGCCTGCTCCTCGGCCTGCGCCTCGAACCGGCGGCGCTGCTCGTCGGGATCGTTGAGCTCGCTGAAGGCGTTCGAGATCTCGATTCCTCCGACGAACGCCTCCCAGCGCTCCACCAGCCCCTGCTCGCCCCGGTGGCGCTTGGCGAACGGCGACAGTTCGACTGGATAGTCGACGACGAAGGTGGGCTGAATCAGGTTCGGCTCGACCTCCTTGGAGAGGAGACCGTCGACCAGCTTTCCCCAGCCCTCCTGCGGGTCGGGCTCCGTGCCCATTGCCTCGGCCAGCCGCTCGCGCGAGGGGTGCTCCATGACGTCGATTCCGGTTCGCTCCTTGATCGCATCCCGCAGGGTCACCCGCCGCCAAGGCGGCGACAGGTCGATGGTCTCGCCATCCCGCTCGATCTTCGTCGTGCCCAGGACCTCCTCGGCGACATCGGAGACGAGGCCCTCGAGCTCCTCGGCGACGTCGTTGTAGTCGGCGTAGGCCTCGTACCACTCGAGCATCGTGAACTCGGGGTTGTGCTTGTGCGAGATGCCCTCGTTGCGGAAGTCCTTGCCGAGCTCGTAGACCTTGTCGATTCCGCCAACCACCAGGCGCTTCAGATAGAGCTCCGTCGCGATCCGCAGGTAGAGGTCGCGGTCGAGCGCGTTGTGGTGGGTGACGAATGGCCGGGCGAGCGCGCCCCCGTAGAGCGGCTGGAGCACGGGCGTCTCCACCTCCACGAAGCCGCGCGAGTCGAGCCAGCGGCGCACCGCGGAGATCGTCCGGGTCCGGGTGAGGAAGAGCTCTCGGGTTTCCTCATTCGCCATCAGGTCGAGCTCGCGGCGGCGGTAGCGGGTCTCCACGTCCTCGAGGCCGTGGAACTTCTCCGGCGGCGGGCGCAGGGACTTCGAGAGCAGCTCCCAGGCCTCGGCCCGGATGGTGAGCTCGCCGCGCTGGGATGCGAACACGGTCCCCTCGATGCCGACGATGTCCCCGACGTCCAGCGCGAGCAGGCCCTCATAGGCATCGCCGAGCTCATCGACGCGCGCCTGGACCTGGATCTGGCCGGTGCCGTCGATCAGGTCGAGGAAGGCGGACTTGCCGTGCTCGCGCTTCGCGATGAGGCGGCCTGCGACGCGATATCGGTCGCTCGTCTCCTCACCCGGCTCGATTCCTTCATGGGATTCGCGCACCGAGGCGACTTCGGTGCGATCCGGAAAGCCATAGGGGTACGGCTCGATTCCGGCCTCGCGCAGCCGTTCGAGCTTCGCCCGCCGCTCGGCGAGCAGGTCAGACGTCTCGCGGGGTGACTCCTCGCTCACGGCCGGAGCCTATTGCGAGCTAGGAAGTTTCGATCTTGGTGATCTTGAGCTTCTTCTTGGCGCCGCGCGGCGTCTCGACGGTCACGACCTCGTTCTTCTTGCTGCCGAGCAGCGCCTTGCCGATCGGCGACTCGTTCGAGAGCTTCTGCTCGGTCGGGTCGGCCTCCGCCGATCCGACGATCTGGAACTTCTGCGACTTGCCGGACTTCTGGTCCTTCACGTGGACGACCGCGCCGACGCCAACGGTCTCTGTGTCGATGTGCTTGTTGTCGATCACTGCGGCGCGCCGCAGGCGGTCCTGGAGAGACGCGATCCGCTGCTCGAGCATCGCCTGCTCGTTCTTGGCGTCGTCGTACTCGGAGTTCTCCGCGATGTCCCCGAACTCCCGCGCCTGCTTGATGCGGTCAGCGACCTCGCGGCGCTTGTCGTTCTCCAGGTACTCGAGCTCCTCCTTGAGCTTCTCGAGTCCCTCGGGGGTGATCAATGTCTCGCGTGCCAACTCTCCTCGATTCCTGATTCGTTTCCGGGGGTTTGCTTTACGCCGAAATGCCTGCTCTTCGGCGAAAAATGAGCCCGCACCGACGCGATGGAAACGCGGGCCGGTCCGGGCGGAGCGGGCCAGTATAGCGCCGCCCCGAGAGGTGGTCGAGGGCGTTTTTCTCAGGCGTTCAGCGCCTGCCGCAACGCGTCCGCGACGCGACCGGGATCCTCGATCTGCGGGTAATGGCCGAGGTCGTCATAGCGGGTCAGCGCGGCCGCCGGCCGCAGCTCCAAAACTGCGTCGAGAACCCGCTCCGTCGCCACCGGATCGAGCATTCCCCACGCCAGCGAGAGTGGCTTGGGCCAATCCGTCAGGGCGCCGTGCCAGCGCTCGGCGTGCCGGAAGCGCTCCTCCATGTAGCGAATCGTCTTGTGCGCGATGGTGCGACCTCCCCCAGCGCAGACGAGAGCCCACTGGTCCTTGGCTTCCTCGTCGGTGAGCGGATGGCCCTGCGAGAAGATGGAGCCGAACTGCTGGCGGAAGAAGCGCTCGCTCGAGAGCCGGGAGAAGAGCGGTCCGACGGCGCTGCGGAGGAGACGCTGGCCGAGCGTCGGACTGGCGGCATCCTGGATCATCGAGCCGTTCAGCAGGAGGGCGCCGGCGACCTCCATGTCGAGCGCGCCCTCGAGGTCGCGAGCCATCAGCTCCGTCGCCACTGAGGTGCCCATGTCATGGGCGACGATGAAGACCTTTGTGCGAGGGCGCTCCGCAGCCGAAGGCGAGGAGTGACCCGTTTCATGTTGGCCGCGTCGCCGGACGAGCTCCTCGACCATGTCGGCCTGCCAGTGCAGGGTGTAATCGTGGTCCCGCGGCTTCTCGGTGAGCCCGAAGCCGAGAAAGTCCGGGGCCAGGACGGCATGTTCGGTTTCCAGGTCCAGGAGCGCTCGCCAGTCGTACGAGCTCGAAGGGAAGCCGTGCAGGAAGATCAGGAGCGGCTCGCTCCCCTCGTGCTCGAAGAGGTGGATGCGGTGACCGCCAACCTCCTCGTCCCTCCCGCGGTCGCGCCACGCCGCCACGCGGGCGGGAAGGTCCATCCCTACCGCCTCTTCTTTTTCTTCTTCGCCTTGTAGCGGTACGTGAAGCTCATTGAGAGGGCGTTGATCTGACCCACGTCCTGGGCCTGGACGTCCTGGACGACCAGAGTCCAGAAGCCGGCCGCCGGCCCGCCGACGAACGTGCTGAGGGGCTGTTCAGGCCTGAAGGCTCCTGTGATGGGCGTGTCGAGTCCGGTATTCCCCGGCGTGGTGATTGACGTCGAGAACCCGTCCCCGAAGTCCACCCGCGATCCCGCGCAATTCATCGCACCGGAGCCGTAACCATCGCCGCTGGGCGAAGGTTGACGATCGCTGTCGAGATTGCTGCTCTGGTCGCGGTAGGTGGCGAGCGCCACCGCCCGGCCGCCCGGCGAAACCAGGAATAGAGCGAGGTCACTGACGTCCGTGTGCGCGATCCGCACGCCAACGGAATGGAATGCCGTCACCACACCGTCCTGTGGCCTGCCCTTGACCTTCGGCACCTTGACCGCCAGCGCGAAGGACGCGGCCGGATTGGGGGCCGTGCTGTCCACCGGACCGTCGGGGATGGCGACCGCCGTGCTCACGCATTCAATGAAGCTGGCCTCCTTCGTCTTCGCCGCTGCCTCCGCGGGCAGCCCGAGGAGCCAGAGCGAGACGCATCCCGCGCAGGCGAGGAACGCCAACTGAATGGAGCGCTTCTTGATCATGGAAATTTCCCTTCCCTGGCTCTTCCTTGAGCGCGCCCAGGATATCCGGCGCCGGTTCGGCCGAACAGAAGTTTGGACGACTAGGCGGCCACCACTCTCGGGGGCCCGGCAAGGCCCCGGGCGAGGCGTCGAGCCTCGTCCACGTCCTCGCTCTGCTGGAGGGCGTCAGCGACCTCTTTATCTGCGCCAAGCCGTTCGAGGTACCAGGGGTAGAACTTGCGCAGATACCGGGCCGCTCGCTTCGGCCCGAGATGCTCCTCGGCCCTGTCGATCACCCAGAGCAGCTCGGCGATCACCTCGTCCGCCTCGGCATCCGCGCCGCGGCGGCCAGTCAGCTGCTCGAAGATCCAGGGGTTGCCGAGCGAGCCGCGGGCGATCATCACGGCGTCTGCGCCCGACGCCTCATAGGCGTGCACGGCATCCTCCGCCGTGTCGAGGCCGCCCGAAATGATCATCGGGACCTCGAGCCGCCCTGACAGCTCGCGCGCCAGGGCGTAATCGGGCTGACCCTTGTGATGGGTGGCGGCCGACCGCGGGTGGAAGCCAATCGCGGAGACGCCCGCGTCCTCCACGAGCCGCAGCGCGAGATCAAATCCCTCCTGGCCGCCGGGGCGAAATCCCGAGCGAAGCTTGACGGTGACCGGGATCCCGCCGCCCTCGCGGGCGGCCGAGGCAATCCGGACGGCGAGGTCGTGGTCGGTGAGCAGCGCCGCTCCGGCGCCGGTCTTGCAGACCTTGCGCACCGGACAGCCCATGTTGATGTCGATCAGGTCGGCGCCGGCCTCGGCGACGATCGCCGCGGCGGAGCGCATCACCTCGGGGTCCTGGCCGAACAGCTGGATCGAAACCGGGTGCTCCTCGGGATGGAGTCGAAGCAGCTCCCGGAGGGTGCGCTCGTTGCGGTAGTGGAGCCCGAAGCTCGAGACCATCTCCGAGACGGCCATCCCCGCTCCGTGCCGCCGCGCCTGAAGGCGCACGAACCAGTTGCCGATCCCGGCCAGGGGAGCGAGCAGAACGCGGTTTGCGATCTCGACCTCCCCGATGTGGAATGGGGATGTGATTGGCGGCTGCACGCCTCGCAGGTTAGGTGTCCGTATTGCGGTCGTAGATCAGCCGTAGGCCTCGCAGTGTGAGCAACTCGTCGACCTCGTCGATCGTCTCGCAGAGCGGCGCAATCGTGTGCGCCAGACCGCCGGTGGCGATGAAGGTCGCCTTCTCCCCCAGCTCATCGTCCAGACGCCGATCGATTCCGTCGACCAGGCCAGCAAAGCCGTAGGCGAAACCCGACTGGATAGCCGCGGTGGTGTGCTTCCCGATGGCCGCCTCGGGAGAGGAGAGGTCAACGCGCGGCAGTTTGGCCGCCCGCGCGGTGAGCGCCTCGAGCGAGACCTCGACCCCGGGGCCGATCACGCCTCCGAGATACTCGCCCGCTCCGGAGACCACGTCGAAGTTGGTCGAGGTGCCGAAGTCGACGGTGACGCAGGCCCCTTTCACCTTCGCGTGGGCCGCCACCGCGTTGACCAAACGGTCGGCGCCCAGCTCGTGCGGGTTGTCGACCAGGATCGGCATCCCCGTCTTGAGCGTGGGTCCGACGAGGAGGCATCGCTTCCCGGTATGCCGCTCGGTGAGCTCCTCGTACTCCGGGCCTAGCTGCGGGACCACTGTCGAGACGATCGCCCCGTCCAGCGACCCGAAGCTGAGCCCCTCGAGGGAGAGCAGGTCGGAGATCGTCGCCGCCAGCTCGTCGGCCGTGGCGCTGGGGGCGGTGGTCAGGCGCCAGTCCCGCGCCAGGTCCTCCCCATCGAAGGCCCCTAGGTGGGTCTGCGTATTGCCGACGTCGACCGCGAGCAGCATCGGCGGGATTATCCCGGCAGCCATAGGATGGCCCCCAATGGCGGCGGCAAAGCTCTACGTGATCCCGGGGTCGCACCCGTCCCGAACCGCGATGCTCATGCTGGATCGCAAGGGCATCCCGTACAAGCGGGTAGACCTGATGCCGGTGATCTCGAAGGGGATCCTGAAGACGCAGCGCTTCTCCGGGAACACGGTCCCGGCTCTGAAGCTCGGCGGCAGGCGGGTGCAGGGCTCGATGGAGATCGGGCGGGAGCTCGACCGGATCCAGCCCGAGCCCGCTCTCTATCCCCCCGACCCGGAGCTCCGGACCAAGGTCGAGGAGGCGGAGGCCTGGGGCGATGAGTTCCAGGAGAAGCCGCGCCGCTTGAGTTGGTGGGCGTTCAAGAAGAATCGGGCGCCGATGGCGAGCTACTCGGAGGGCGCGCGCCTCGGTGTGCCCGTGAGGCTCGCGGTCAAGACCGGCGGCCCGCTCGTGGCGATCGCGGCGCGGGTGAACGGTTCCACAGACGCGAATGTGAGTGCCGATCTGTCCTCACTGCGCGCGGACCTCGACCGGATCGACGCCTGGATCGCGGACGGGGTGATTGGAGGACCGCAGCCGAACGCGGCCGATTACCAGATCGCTCCCAGCCTGCGGCTCCTGATGAGCTTCGACGACCTGCGGCCCTTCATCGAAGGAAGGCCCTGCGGCGAGATGGCGATGCGGGTCGTACCCGAGTTCCCCGGCCGGACACCGCAGATCGTCCCGGCGGACTGGCTCGCTGGGCTTGGTGCGAGGGTGCGCCGCTAGGCGCAACCCGTTTCTTCAGGGCGGCGGCGCCACCCTGTCCACGCGCTGGCCGGGTCCCAGGCCGTCGAGCGCTGCCTGCAGCTCGGTGCCGTCGGGCAGGCGGAGCTCCGGATCGAGCTCGAGCAGCGGCACGAGCACGAATCGCCTCGACGTGACCTCCCGGTGGGGAAGGGTGAGGCGGTCGGTATTCAGCTCGATCTCCCCGAGAAGCAGCACGTCGATGTCGATCGGGCGTGGACCGTGGCGGGGTCCGCCGAGGGCGCGCCCCTGCTCCGCCTCGATCGCCTTGCAGACGTCGAGCAGCTGCTCGGGCTCGAGAGACGTCCGGATCCGGACGGCCGCGTTCAGGAAATCAGGCTGGTCGAGGAACTCGCCGACCGGCTCCGTTTCATAGAGCGAGGAGACCGCCTCGACCCGTACCCCCGGCCGGTCCAGGTCCTGGATCGCCGCGCGGAGGTGGGACTCGCGGTCGCCGACATTCGAGCCGAGGCCGAGGTACCCGACCCGGGCCTTCATTAAGCGGGTTGCGCTGGCGGGCGTCCTCGCATATCTAGACGCCCTCCTCGTCGTCGGACTCGCGGTCCAGGGACCGCTCCAGAGTGACCTCCACGCCCGCCTCCTGAACCGGATACGGAACGGGCGGCTCGGGCTTCGCCGCGCGCACCTGGACCGAGTCGCAGTCGAAGCGTTCCATCAGCCGTTCCGCAACGACGTGGCAGAGGCGCTCGAGCGTGCGGTAGCTCTTCTCCGTGGCCGCGAGGGCGACGATGTCGCAGACCTGCGAGTAGTCGACGGTGTCCTCGACGCGGTCGGTCAGCACCGCGTCGCTGTCGGGTACGTCGAACGTCAGGTCGAACTCCAGCCGCTGGCCGACCTCCTGCTCGGCGTCGCTGACGCCGTGGTGCGTATATATGGAGAGGCCGCGGATCTCGACCTGAACGGAGGGGTGTGCGGATTCGTCCATTGCCGCCAAAGTAGCGGGTCGTGAAAGGGTGTCGCGCTCGTGGAGCCTGAGCTGCAGCATCATTACGCCGACCTCGAGGAGTGCCGGGTGCACTACGTGAGCCGCGGCGAGGGCAAGCCGCTGCTCTTCCTGCACGGCTTCCCACAGTTCTGGTTCCTGTGGAGGGAGCAGCTGGCCGACCTTGGCAACGACCACGCGGTCTACGCCCCCGACATGCGGGGCTACAACCTCTCCTGCAAGCCCGAGGATCCCGAGGCCTACCGAATGCGCCATCTGCTCCGCGACATCGTCGGCCTCGTCGAGGAGCTGGACCTGGCGCCGCTCACCCTGGTCGGCCACGACTGGGGCGGGATCGTCTCCTGGGCCTTCGCCCTCAAGCACCCGGAGATGCTCGAGCGGCTGGTCATCATCGACGCTCCCCCGCCCTTCACCTGGAACCGCGACCTGCGGGAGAGCCCGAGGCAGCGCGATGCCGTCAACTACATGGTCGAGCTCTCGAAGCCCTCACCGGGGCCCGAGGAGATGCTGGCCGCGAACGACTACTCGATGATGGACAACATCATGCGGCGCATCGGCGGCTGTGGCGGCGAGCTCTCCGATGCCGACCGCGCGGTCTACCACGAGGCCTGGTCGCAACCCGGGGCGCTGCGCGGCGGCCTCAACTACTACCGGGCCGCTCGCATGGGCGACCAGGTCGCCGGCGGCGGCGTGCCCGAGGAGTACGCGAGCAGGTTCACGTCGCAGACGGTCGAGGTACCGACCCTGGTGATCTGGGGTGCGAACGACACAGCGCTGCTGCCCTCCCTGACACGGGGGCTCAGCGAATGGGTGCCGCGCCTCCGCGTGGAGATCGTCCCCGGGGCCGGCCACTGGGTGCCCTACGAGCGCCCGGACCAGGTCAACAGGCTGATTCGGGACTTCATGGATGCGAGGGTAGATGCTAGGGCGCGCCGCCAGGCGTGACCCGTCAGATGCGGGAGCGAGGAGCAACCCGTTTGACGGCGAAGCCGGATCTAGACGGGACCCGGATCCAGGATCGCCTCGGCCACCGTCAACGCCTGGCGCATCGGCGCGACATCGTGGACCCGCAGCATGCCGGCGCCGTTCGCGAAGGCGATCACATTGGAGGCGATCGAGCCTCCCAGCCGCTGATCGACCTCGGCCCCGGTCAGCTTGCCGATGAAGCTCTTGCGGGACGAGCCGAAGGCGATCGGCCGGCCGAGCTCGGCGAGTTCCCCGAGCCGCCTGTGAAGCTCGAGGTTGTGCTCCACCGTCTTGCCGAACCCGATCCCGGGATCGACCCAGATCCGTTTCTCCTCGATCCCCTGTGAGACCGCGAACTCGATGCGTTCCGACAGGAACGCCTTGACGTCGTCGACGACGTCCTCATAGACCGGGTTCTCCTGCATCGTCCGCGGGTCGCCGAGCATGTGCATGAGCACGACCTCGCAGCGGCGCTCGGCGCACAACCCGGCCAGATCGGGCTCGGCCCGCAGCGCGGTGACGTCGTTCACCATCGTTGCCCCGAGGCCCAGGGCTGCCTCCGCGACCGCAAACTTCGAGGTGTCGATCGAGACCGCTGGGCCGTTGCCGCCGGCGAGCGCCTCCACCACGGGTGCCACGCGCGCCAGCTCCTCCTCGGCCGTCACCCCCTCCGCCCCCGGCCGTGTGGACTCTCCGCCGATGTCGAGGACGTCCGCCCCCTCGGCCGCCAGCTCCCGTCCATGATCGACGGCCCGCCCCGGATCGAGGAACTCTCCGCCGTCCGAGAACGAGTCGGGGGTCACGTTGACAATCCCCATGATCCGGGCGGCCATCGGCTACTCCGTGCGGATCAGCCGGCCGTCGATGTTGAGCTCGACGAAGTGATGTGCCTCTCCCGAGCGGTAGCGCTGACACTGGTTGGCCGCCTCGTCATCGATCGGCTGGCGCGGGTCGTGGGCTACGTCCGCGACCCAGTCGGGCAGGGACGGGAGGCTCTCGGAGATGCACGGGCCGGTGCTCAGGTCGAGGCCTGACGCCTGAGCCTGGCGGAAGGCGGCCTGCGCCTCGTCGACGGCCGGCTGGGAGCCGCTCGGGTTGACGTTCGAGCCCTTGCTGCCGCAGCCGGCGAGCGCCAGAGGGAGAAAAGCGGCAATGAAGAGGGGCAGGACCTGGCGAAGCCGGATCACGGTTCAAGTATCTCCGCGACCAGAGGTTTCGGCGTTTTCCCGGCTCTCAGCCAGGAAAGTGCCACGATCCGTTCGCAGGCCGCCGGGAGCACGGCCCCCTTCATTGCCGGTCTTTGCGTGAACCGTCCGGCTACGAGCGGTTGTCGCGCATATCCGCGCCGCCGCCGGCCAGGCCGGGGCGGGGGCGCGGGCGCGGACGGGCGCCCTCGCGGGCGGTGCCCTTCTCCTCGACGGGCGGGGCCTCGGGTGGCTTGGCCTCCTCCTCATCGTCGGCGAAGATCTCGTCCTCCGGCTTGCCCTCGAGCAGGGCGATGAACTCGTCCGCCTCGATCGTCTCTCGCTCGAGCAGGATCTGCGAGATGGTGTCGAGGTGCTCCCGGTGCTCGGAGAGGATGTCCTTGGAGGTCTGGTGGGCGTCCTCCACGATGCGGCGGACCTCGTCGTCGATCTCGCGGGCGACCTCGTCCGAGTAATCCGGCTCGGCGGAGAACTCGCGGCCCAGGAACGGCATTGAGCGGTCGTGGCCGAAGACGCGGGGCCCGAGGCGCTCGGACATGCCGAATCGCATCACCATCTGCTTGGCGGTCTCTGTGACCTTCTCGAGGTCGTTGGAGGCGCCGGTGGTGATCTCGCCGAAGACGATCTCCTCGGCGGCGCGGCCGCCGAGGGTCATAGCCATCGTGTCGTTGAGCTCCGCTCGGGTGGTGAGGAACTTGTCCTCGGTCGGCAGGGAGATCGTGTAGCCGAGGGCCTGGCCGCGGCTGATGATCGACACCTTGTGAACGGGGTCGGAGTTCGGAAGCAGGTGCCCGACGATTGCGTGGCCGAGCTCGTGGTACGCGGTGACGAGCCGCTCCTTCTCGGACATGACCCGGCTCTTCTTCTCGGGGCCGGCGATCACTCGCATGATCCCCTCCTCGAGCTCGAGCATGGTGATCTCGCGCTTGCTCGATCGAGCCGTGAGCAGCGCGGCCTCGTTGATCAGGTTCGCCAGGTCGGCGCCGGTGAATCCCGGCGTCTGGCCGGCGAGGGCGTCGAGGTCGATGTTCTGCGCGAGCGGCTTGCCGCGGGTGTGCACCTCGAGGATCTGCTTGCGGCCCTTGCGATCCGGGCGGTCGACGACGACCTGGCGATCGAAGCGTCCCGGCCGCAGCAGCGCCGGGTCGAGAATGTCCGGCCGGTTGGTGGCAGCGATCAGGATGATGTTGTCCTTCATCTCGAAGCCGTCCATCTCGACGAGCAGCTGGTTGAGGGTCTGCTCGCGCTCGTCATGGCCGCCCCCCATGCCGGCGCCGCGGTGGCGGCCGACGGCGTCGATCTCGTCCATGAAGATGATGCAGGGGGAGTTCTGCTTCGCCTGCTCGAAGAGGTCGCGAACGCGCGAGGCGCCGACGCCGACGAACATCTCGACGAAGTCGGAGCCTGAGATGGAGAAGAACGGGACCCCGGCCTCACCGGCCACGGCGCGGGCGAGCAGCGTCTTGCCGGTGCCCGGCGGGCCGTAGAGCAGCACGCCCTTCGGAATCCGGGCGCCGAGGGCCTGGAACTTCTTCGGGTTCTCCAGGAACTCCTTGATCTCGTGTAATTCCTGGACGGCCTCGTCCACGCCGGCGACGTCCCGGAAGGTGATCTTGGGGGCGTCGACCGACATCCGCTTGGCGCGCGACTTGCCGAAGCTCATCACGCGCGAGCCGCCGCCCTGCATCTGGTTCATGAGGAAGATCCAGAAGGCGAAGAAGAGCAGGAAGGGCAGGATGTATGTGAGCAGCGAGAGCAGGCTCGAACCGCCCTTGCCCTTGATCTCGGTCTTGACGTTGTGCTGCTGAAGATTGTTGAGCAGCTCCGCCTGGGCGGAGTCGGAATCCGGATAGGACTCGTCGTAGCTGGTGCCGTCCGTCTGCTTGACGTTGAGCGTGTTGTCCTTCGTGTTCCAGGTGACCGACTCGATCTGCCCCTGCTCGACTCGCTGGACGAACGTGTTGTAGTCGGGCGTCTCCTGGTCCGGGCCCGGGCTGATCAGGCGCTGGGCGAAAAACGCCAGCACGACGACGATCAGAATTGGGAAGGCAGCGCTGCGGAAAAAGCGTCTCACGGTTGGTGGGTCCTTGCCCGGCGGTACGCGGGATGCGCGCCTCCGGATCTATCGCGAGGGTACCAGCGTTGATCTAGCTGCTTTGCGGGTTTTCCCGCAGGGCAGCGACGTAGGAGAGGTTGCGATAGCGCTCGAGGTGATCGAGCCCATAACCGATCGCGAAGCGGTTCGGAATCTCGAAGCCGACGTAGCGAACGGGTAGGTCCACGCGCCGCCGCTCGGGCTTCGTGAGCAGCGCACAGACCTCGATCGACTTCGGACTGCGCGCCTGCAGGTTGCGGAGCAGGTAGTGGAGGGTGAGGCCCGAGTCGATGATGTCCTCCACGATCAGGACGTCGCGGTCCGCGATCGGTGCGTCCAGGTCCTTGAGGATCCGCACAACCCCGGATGAGTCCGTCGAGGAGCCGTAGCTGGACACCGCCATGAAGTCGAGCTCGCAGTCGACCGTCATGTGGCGCATCAGGTCGGCGAGGAACGGGACCGCTCCCTTCAGGATCGCGACGAGGAGCGGCCTGCGCCCCTGATAGTCCCGGCTCACCTCCGCCCCGAGCTCGGCCACCCGGCGCTGAAGGTCCTCTTCCGAGACGAGCACCTCCCCGATCACGTCCTCGCTCACGGCGCCCAGTCTATGTATGGACCTGAGCTGCCCTGAGTACGGCCGCCTGGGGAGCGCCGGCCTTCGCAGCGAACTCCTCCGAGACCGCGACGCCGGCGATCCAGACGATGCGCCCATCGGAGGTGACCACAGGAAGCGCGTGCCGCAATGACCTCGGGACTTTGCGGTCGGTGAAGAGGTCCTGGAGGGATTTGCTGCCCCCGAGCCCGAGCGGCCGCATCCGGTCGCCCTCGCGCCAGGACCGCACGACCAGGCTGCCCCCGAGCGCCCCGGGGTCGAGCACCGCGAGCTCGGGACCATCCGCAGCCGGCACGCTCGAGGCGAGCTCCGCCCGCACCTCCCAGCTGCCGAAGCGACAGCGGCCGGGCACCGGCAGAGTCGCCGCCGCCGGCTCAGCGGCCGAACCGGTCGTGAAGCGAACGTGTCCCCCCTCGACCTGGGCCTCCACCCCACCGCCGAGCTCGACGACTCCGCCTTCCGGCTCATTCACCAGTCGCCAGATCTGATCCCCGCGGTCGCGCCCGAGCGGCACCCGGGATCCGGCCGCTCGCTCGGCGAGGAGGCGAAGCGCGAGGCGGCGGATCGCGGGATCGAGCGGTGCGAGCCCGTCCCGACTGATTGCGCCGGCGGCGTCCGCACCCGACTCAGAGAGGACCTCGGCCGCGGCCCTCTCGAGCGCCTCGCTCTCCTCCGCCAGCTCGGCCTGGGTCTCGGCGATCGTGGCCTCGACCTCGGGCCCGATCTCACGCAGCACCGGCAGGACCTCATTCCGAAGCCGGTTGCGGGCGTACATCGGCTCGGCGTTCGTCGGGTCGTCATGGAATGGCAGGTCGGCCTCCGAGGCGAGCTGCCGCACCTGATCGCGACCGAGCGCCAGCAGCGGCCGGACGACCGGTCCCCGCCGGGGCCGCAGCCCGAGCAGGGCTCGACGCCCCGGTGAGGTCGCCAGCCGGTAGAGCACCGTCTCCGCGAGATCGGTTCGGGTGTGCCCGGTGGCGATCCAGTCGGCACCGCTGGACCGGCGCAGCCGCTCGCCGGCCGCATAGCGAACCGCACGAGCCTCGGCCTGGACGTTGCCCCCACCGAGCACGGGCCGCTCCACCTCGAGCTCGATCCCGAGACGTGCGCTGAGCTCGCGGACGGTCTCCTCGTCCCTGTCGGAATCTGGGCGGAGTCCGTAGTTGAGGTGAAGCGCAGTCACGGCACCGGGGCCTGCCACCCCAACAGCCGCAGCCGCGGTCGCTGCGGAGTCGGCGCCGCCTGACACCAGGACAACGCCCCGCGTGCCCTGGGGAATCAGGCCGCTCTCCCGGGCAGCGCGGGCGAGAGCCGAGTGCGCCTCTTCGGCGGTCATGCGGGCGATTCTAGGAACGGAACCAGAGCAGCCTGGATGTGAGCGGGGTCACGTTAGTCCGCTGCGGGCCGGGCTATGTAGAGAGAGATCGGATCCGGGAAGCCCTTGAGGACGACGTCGCCGATCGCGTCGAAGCGCAGGAAGTCCGATTCGCCGATCGCATCGACAAGCGCCTGGGTCACCAGCACCTCACCGCCGAGCGCACGTGACACCACCCGGTGCGAAAGGTTGACGTCGCCGCCGAAGTAGTCGCCGTCGCGGAAGACCGCGGCGCCGTAGTGGAGGCCGACCCGTGGCTGCGGCCGCTCCTGGAAGAGGGCGAGGAAGCCGACCGCCCACTCCGTGAGCGACGCGGGCTCGGGGGAGACGATCATCACCTCATCGCCGATCGTCTTCACGATCGTCGCCTCGGAGGGCAGGGTCGCCTCAACCGTGTCGAGGAAACGCTCGATCAGGTCGAGCGCCTCCTCGTCCCCCTCCTCCTCCGTGTAGCGGGTGAACCCCGTCAGGTCCACGAAGCAGAAGGTCATCGAGACCCGCGCCAGCCCGCGGCCGGCGCCGCCGATGTCGGCCTCCATGTGTCCGACGACGTCCTGCTCGATGTAGAAACGCAGGTACCGGTTGTGCATGTACTCCATCAACGGGCCTGTCAAGGGCAGCAGGTCCGCCGCCAGCGATCCCATCTCCTCGGCGATCTGGAGGGGCGGCACCTCCTCCTGCATGAGCGGCTCGTGGACGTAGAGGTGGAAGAGGCGAACCTCCGCATCCGCGACGCGACGGATCGACTGCGCGTAGACCCGGACCAGCTGGAGGAAGGCGACGAGTGGGAAGCCCGAGGCGAGCACGTCGGCGCAGCGCCGCATCGCCTCCAGGTCCTCCTCGTTCAGCCTCGAGTCGGCGCTCATCGGCGTGCCGAGCAGCGTCATCAGGCGCTCGATCAGCTCCGACTCGAGTCCGGTCAGCTCCGCCGCCTCCTCGCGCGTGTAGCCACCCTCCGAAACCTCGAAGAGATCCTCGGCGCGGCCGAACGCGAGTCGGCCGCCCGCCGCCGCCTCCCTGATGGCCTCGACCGAATAGCCCCGCTCCCGCATCCGTGCGATCACTCGCCCCTGCGCCGCCGACGCCCTCGTCCACTTCCCGTCGGCCACCGGGACGAGGCCCGCGTCCGCCCAGCGCCTCAGCGTGGACGCGGAGACGCCGGCGAGCCGACTGGCCTCCGCCAGGGAGACGCCCTCACCTTGATCGTTCCGATCCTCGGGGCTCATGCGCCCCCTCCCGCCGGCAACGACGCGACCTTGTCCTGACAAAGCGACGGGGCCCCAGGACCCCGTCGCCTGCGGGCTATCGGCCCGCCTCGTCGACCGGCGGCGCCTAGACGCCGCGCGGAGCCCTGTCGCCGGTCCCAGTCGCCGGGGGACCTGCGAACCGCGGACCCGCTTCCGGCCCGAGAGCTTTTCGAGTGTGTCGAGACTACGCCCACCGAAGGGGCCAGGTCAATCCCGCCGGGCGCGCTGGGGCTGGGCCTGATCCGCCTAGTCAAGAGCGAGATGGGGGTACTTCTTCGAGATCAGGCCGCGATAGCGGGAGAAGAGGGGCTTGGCGGCAGGAAAGAAGCGCAGTGCGGCTCCGGCGTCCTCGACCCTCGTCCGCAGCCGGCCGCGGGCGATCGCGATCGCCGGGTTCTCTTTCCCCTGGAAGACGCGGTTGGCGACGGCCGAATCCATGCTGAGCCGGAGCTTTGGCTTCGCCTTCGACCGGGTCGAGAAGTTCCACTCCAGGCAGTGGCGCCCACGGTCGGCGCGCGAGACGTTGAGCACCAGCTGCAGGTCCGGGAATTCGATCCTCAGGGGCGCCGCGGCCGCGCTCAGCCGCGGACCGTCTTCGGGATCCTGGTCGATCTCCCGGAGCACCGTGTCGAGGATCTGCTTGAGCTCCGTCTTCGTCAGCTTCTCGGTGGACCCTGACCCTCGACCTGAGGTCAACTGTTTTGCCGCTTTTGCCTTGGACCCCATTGCGAGCACCGACCTCCGCTAACCCTATACGCGGCAGCCGGGTCCGGCACGCCGCTGTACCGTGCCCGGCCCATGGCGCACCACCTCCGCCCCAACACCGAGTACGCGGAGGACGCCCTGCTCCCCGGTGACCCCGGCCGCGCCCTCGCGCTCGCCCAGCAGCTCCTCACCGAACCGAAGATGAGCAACCACGCCCGCGGGCTCTGGGGATACACGGGGGAGACGCCGAGCGGCAGGCGGCTGAGCATCCAATCGACCGGGATGGGAGGCCCAAGCGCCGCGATCGTCCTCCACGAGCTGGCCGAGCTCGGCGTGAGGCAGGCGATCCGAGTGGGCACGTGCGGAGCGCTCGACACGGACCTCGCGCAGGGCGAGCTGCTCGTCGCCGGCGATGCGCTGGCGGAGGACGGAGCGAGCCGCGCCCTCGGCGCCGGAGAAATCGCCGAGGCTGATCCCGATCTCACCGGACGGCTGTCCGGCGCGCTCGAGGGAACCGCGGCGCCGGTTCGGATCGTGACGACCGACCTCTTCTATGACAGCAGCGAAGGCGACGCAGGCCCGCCGCGGGCACGTGCGGAGGCCTGGCTGAGGCGCGGTGCCGTCGCGGTCGAGATGGAGGCCGCGACCCTGTTCACGCTGGGAAGACGTCTCGGCGTCGCCACCGCCTGCCTGCTCGCGGTGTCGGACACCTTCGAGGCAACGGAGCGGCGGCGCATCTCCGACGATCATCTGGCCGACGTCGCCGGCCGCATGGGGTCGGCCGCCGCCACGGCGCTCGAGGGTTGAAGGTCAACCCTGGCCGGAGGCTTGCCGGCGGGAGGAGTCGCGCTCACTGCGGAGCTCCGCGACCTCCCGGCTGAGCCGGTCGAGTGAGTCCTCGACCTCCTCGAGGCGTTCGGAGAGAGCTCTCATGCGGCGCGCGAGCCGGTCGACGTCGTTGCCGGTCGGAAGGTTCAGGTTCCGGATCACGGCGGTGCCGGCCTCCGAGGCTCGCTCACGCATGCCGAAGGCGACCTGCAACGCCTGGTTCATCCACGGGTTCTCGACCAGGATCTGCGCCAGGTCACCGAGGGCGCTCTCCCCCCGGGGCGAGGCATGATCTCTGCTCTCTTCGACGCCGCCCTCGTCCATATCGTTCTGCGCACGGTACCGCGCTGAGCGACCAATCCGAGACCCCGCTCAACGGTCCCACAACATTGCCTACGGACCCGCTCAAGTACGCTTGCGCACGCACGGTGAGGAGGGTTACCAGCCGCAACTGCCCATGCGCGTCAGTTCTGCGTTGCAATGGGGATAGTGAGTCAGTAGCGTCCGCCGTGTCCGTGGCTGCAGGGAGGCTGCGTCTGGCAGACCCTGGAAAACCCAGACTTTCACGGGCAGGATCGGCTAGCCAATGAGAAAAAAGCTTCTCGTCATCATCGCCCTCGGCGGGATCTTGGCCGTTGCTGCCGCGGGAAGCGCAAGTCCGCAGTCGGTCGGGGCGGGCGACCTGACGGTCACCGAGCCCGGGACGGGCGGGGGGAACGTGCTTCCGCAATGCGCCGACCTCTCGGACAATGACGCGGACGGTCTCGTCGACCTCGCTGACCCCGGCTGCAGCAGCCCGGTCGACACCGACGAGTACAACCCGCCGACCGGCGGCGGCACCACGACCAGTGGCGGCGGCACCACGACCTCGGGCGGCGGCACCACGACCTCGGGCGGCGGGACGACGACTACCGGCGGAGGCAAGACCGGCAAGACGGGTAAGACCGGGACGACGGACAAGCCCGGCAAGGTCGGCCCCAAGGGCCTCTTCGGCAAGCAGAACAAGCAGGGCAAGGGCGCCAAGGCGATCGCCAAGGGCGAGCGCCAGAAGATCACCGAGCCGGCCCTCCGAAATCCCGACGGCTCGCCGACCCCCACCAATCCGAGCCTGACGGTCGCCCAGTTCGGCCCCGCCCCGATCGGCGTCCCCAACTTCCTGATCGACTCCTTCGAGATCCCGCCCTTCCTGCTGCCGATCTACCAGTCCTGCGGCACCGAGTACGGGATCCCCTGGCAGGTGCTCGCCGGCATCAACAAGATCGAGACCGCCTTCGGCACCAACCTGAACGTCTCCTCCGCCGGAGCCGAGGGCTGGATGCAGTTCATCCCCTCGACCTGGGCGGCCTACGGAGTCGACGCCAACGAGGACGGCCGCAAGGACCCCTACAACCCGGTCGATGCGGTCTGCGCCGCCGCCCGCTACCTGAGGGCGGCCGGCGGTGACAAGGACCTCCGCACCGCGATCTTCGCCTACAACCACGCCGACTGGTACGTCGACGAGGTCCTCCTCTACGCCAACCAGTACGGCAAGCTCCCCGACGCCCTGGTCGGCTCGCTCACCGGCCTCACCGAGGGCGCCCACTTCCCGGTCGCCGCCGACGCCCGCTACGCCGACGACATCAACGACGCGGCGGCGCTGGCTCGTTCCACTACCCAGCGGCGGGCTTCCGGCAACGCGGCAGACGTGATCGCGTCGAACGCCCAGCGCCGAAGCATCAACATCTACTCGAGCCTTAACGCTCCGGTGGTCGCGGCCAACGACGGCGTCATCAAGAAGATGGGCGACTCCAAGCGGCTCGGCAAGTTCATCGTCCTCCAGGACGCCTATGGCAACCGCTACACCTACGGGCATCTCGGGGAGATCGCGAAGGTCCACCCGGTGGCGCGGCAGGACGGGCTTTCCGCGAAGGACTTCCAGCTCACCAACCCGAACAAGGACACCGCGCCGAGCCAGCCGGCATCGGCCGGGGACAACTCGAACGCGCGGAAGGCCGCCGCGCCCAAGGCCAAGAGCAAGGCCGCCAGCGGCCCGCAGAACACCGAGGGGCTCCGCAACCGCCTCTTCGCCCTCCCCCAGCGCTCCGGCAACGCCGACACCGCCGGGGTCCCCGGCCAGCTAGACCAACTGCTCGGCCGCGCGGTGCCGGGCTATGAGACCTTCAAGTCCGCCTTCGCCCCGAGCTTCCAGTTCGATCAGAAGACGATGGAGCTGAAGCCCCTGAAGGTCGGCTCCAAGGTCACCGGCGGCACCGTGATCGGCCGGGTCGGCCAGCCCGACGCCGCCCCGCCGCACCTCAACTTCGCGATCCGGCCCGCCGGCCGCGGCGCCCCGACGATCGACCCGAAGCCGATCCTCGACGGCTGGAAGCTGCTCGAGACCACGGCGATCTACCGGGCCGCCGACAAGAACCCCTTCTCGGAGAACCCGACGGTCGGCCAGGTCTTGCTGATGTCCAAGGCGGCCCTCCAGCAGCGGGTCCTGAACGACCCGGCGCTCTCGATCTATGCCTGCGGGCGAAACGACGTCGCCACCGGCCAGATCGACCGCCGCGTCCTGGCGACGATGGAGTACCTGGTCGCCAAGGGCTACCGCCTGACGATCACCTCGCTCAAGTGCGGGCACTCCTACCTGACCGCCTCGGGCAACGTCTCGGCCCACTCCTACGGCTCGGCGGTGGACATCGCCGCGGTCAACGGCATCCCGATCGAAGGACACCAGGGCCCGGGGACGATCACCGAGGCGGTGATCAAGGACCTGATGGCCCTCCAGGGGACGATGCGCCCGGCGCAGATCATCTCCCTGATGGACCTCGGACCGCCGACCTTCATCCTCCCCGACCACTACAACCACATCCACGTCGGATACACCTTCACCACGGCCGGCAGCTCGATCAAGCAGCTCGGCCAGATCCTGAAGCCCGAGCAGTGGCAGCGGCTGATCGAGCGTCTCGGCCAGATCCAGAACCCGAAGGTGCCCTCGAAGCCGTCGGCCGCAGCGCTGCCGGCCACGGGCGTCGGCATCGGCGACTAGCCACATGAATCGGGTTGCGCTGACGCGCGCCCTCGGATATGCGCCCAGGAACTCGATAACCCGAGCCAGCTTCGTACAGCTCGAGCTGGCGGGCAGAATCGGATTGACGGAAGGCCGTTACCTGGTTCGCGAGGACGAGGCGGAGCGCGTCCTGATCGTGCAGGAGCTCGACGCGCCGCGGCCCCAACGGCGCGGCCGCCGTCGCGCGAGGCCGGTCGCGCCAGAGGAGCCCGAACAGGTGCCGGTGACCCGTGTGACGGTCACCGGTGTCGCACTCGATGACGCAGCGGCGGGTTCGGGCTGGCTCAGGGAGACGATCGGCGACCGCGAGCGAGGCGCCCAGGAGCTTCGCGATGCGACCCGGATCATCAACCGCGCCCTCAGCGCGCTGCGCGCCGAGGCGCGCGATCCCCTGGTCCAGGAGATCGGCGTGACCAAGGCGCTCGCCATTCGCCTGGGGCACGGCACCGGGGACGAGCTCGCCGAGGGCCGCTGGACGGAAGCGAGCCAGCTGCCCCAGCCGCATCGCGGCCGCCTGGACGACGTCGATCCACAGTCACGTGTGGCGGCCGTCCTCGCCGGGCGAGACGAGGTGCATCCCGCCGAGACGCTGATGCAGAGGGCGCGCCTCGACGCCCAGCAGGGACGGGACGCCGAGGCGCGCTATGGACTCCAAGCCGCGCGGGCGGCGCTGCGGGAGGAGCCCGGTCCTCGCCGCGACCAGCTCATGAGGGAGCTGGCCGCGATCGAGGAACGCTTGGGTTAGGCGGCCTCCCAGTAGGCGGGCTCGCCCTCGAGCTCGAGCTCGTTGAGCGGCTCCGCCTCGGCGATCGCCGGGCGGGACCGGATCACCAGGGTCGTGATCGCGACCGCTGCCGTGACCAGACCGGCGCCGATCCAGAAGGCGAGGTGGAAACCGCTTGTCAGGGCCGCGTCGGGCGAGGTCCCGCTCGCCACCAGGCTGTCGGTGCGAGTGGACGAGAGAGTCGCCAGGACAGCGAGCCCGAGGGCACCACCAACCTGGAGCGACGTGTTGACCAGTCCCGAGGCAAGCCCCGAATCCTGCTCCGTTGCACTCGACATCGCAAGACCCATCAGCGACGGGAACGAGAGCCCCGCCCCGATGCCGAGCAGGAGCATCGGCGCAAGCAGGTCGCCGAAGTAGCTCGACTGGACGGGCGAGAGTGCGAACAGGACCAGACCCGCCACGATCAGCACCTGCCCAACCAACAGGACGGGCTTGGGGCCGAAGCGCATCACGAGCCGCTCCGAGAAGCCCACGGACAGGATCCCGATTGCGAGCGCAACCGGCAGGAACGCGAGCCCGATCTGGAGCGGGTCATAGCCGAGCACCCGCTCGAGGTAGAGGCTGCCCAGGAAGAACATGCCGAACAGGCCTGCGACGAAGAGCGCCTGGACCGCGTTTGCCCCGGAAACGTTCCGGTTGCGGAAGATGCGAAGCGGCACCAGCGGAGTGCGGGCGGTCGCCTCACGGGCGATGAAACCCGCCAGCAGCGCGATCGAGGCGGTGCCGAGCGCCAGCGTCAGCGGGGCACCCCAGCCGTCATCGGCCGCGGGCTTGACGATCGTGTAGACGCCGAGCATCAAAGCGGCGGTGATCAGCACGGCCCCTAGGGCATCCGCGCCGTTCTTCAGGCCGATTCCCTCGTCCCGCTCGACCACGCGGATGGCGGCAAACGCCGTCAGAGCGCCGATCGGCAGGTTGACGAAGAAGATCCAGTGCCAGCTCAGTGCCTGGGTGAGCACGCCGCCCAGCAAGAGGCCGAGTGAGGCCCCCGCTGCGGCGACGAAGCTGTAGATGCCGATCGCCTTCGCCTGGTCCCGAGGCTCGGGGAACATCGTGACGATCATTCCGAGGATCACGGCGGAGGTGGTGGCGCCGCCGATGCCCTGGAGGAACCTGGCGCCGATGAGCATCTCCTGGCTTTGCGCGATGCCGCAGAGCGCGGAGGCGGCGGTGAACAGCGCGAGGCCGCTCATGAAGATCGTCTTCCGACCGATCAGGTCACCCAGCCGGCCGGCGAGCAGCAAGAGGCCGCCGAAGGTGATCAGGTAGGCGTTCACGACCCAGGCCAGCGTGGACTGTGAGAAGCCCAGGTCATCCTTGATCGACGGCAGGGCAACGTTCACGATCGTCTGGTCGAGGACGATCATCAGCATCCCGACGCAGAGGACGACCAACGCGATCCAACGCGAACGGTCGCTCTGTGCCTCTCTGGTCTTCGTTCCTTCGACTGCTGCGATCTCGGTCATAGCTGGCCCCCCGGGGTCGGCCTGGAAGTGTTGTATGCAGACCGTAGCAAATAGTCTTGTACAAGATCATCTTGTACCGACCATATGTGCGGCTCGTCACACACCCGAGGCGGCGGTGCGAGGAGAGCGGACGGTTAGGCGGAGCTCAGTGCCGAGGTTCGCGACGGCGCAGCGGCGGGGAGTCGGCCGCGGGCTGAGAGAGGCGTTCCTTGACCAGCGATCCGAGGGACTCGAGGAACACCTTCCGCTCCTTCACGGGCAGACTCTCGAGCACGTCACCCTGGATCCGGTCGATGATCTTCTCGCCCTGGGCCACGGTGTGCTCCCCGGCCTTCGTCACGGAGATCACTCGCGCCCGGCGATCGGTGCTCGAGGGCTTGCGCTCGGCGAGCCCCTTCTGCTCGAGCTCGTCAATCGTGACCACCATGGTGGTCTTGTCGAGGCCGATCTGCTCGGCGAGCCCCTTCTGGGTGTACTCACCGGTGCGCGCCGTGGCGAGGACGTGGTAGCCGCGGTTCGACACGCCGAGCGGCTCCAGAGCGGCGGCGAATTCGCTGACGAGGTTGAAGTGCGCCTGCGTGAGCAGCCAACCGAGGTTCCCCGCGAGACACTCCGGGCACTCGTCGTCGGCGGACTTGATCCGCTCCTGCACCTCTTCTGTCGTCACTAGGCCCATCCAGATAACCGTAGCACCGTAGGTAGCGAAAAAAACTATCTGCTACAAGACTAAATTAATCGGGTTGCTCCTCGGCTTCGCCTCCGGGGCACCCTCGCATCTAGAGCGCCCCGAACACCGCGTCGAGGTCCGCGACCACGTCACCGTCCATGCGCACCGCAGCGTCGCCATCGAAGGGGGTCGGACCCTTGGTGATCACGGCAATGCGCCCCCCGCGGCCGAGTGTGACCGACGGCAGCCCGGCGACCGGATAGACCTCGAGGGAGGATCCGACGCAGAGCATCAGGTCGGCCCCGGCTGCCAGGGACTCTGCCTGGGCCATTGCGTCGGCCGGCAGGAGCTCGCCGAAGAGCACGACGTCGGGCTTCACCGGCCCCGAGCAATCCGAGCAGTGGGCGGCACCGTCCTCCCCGAACAGGCCGTCGACCTGCTCCAAGGGGAACGTCGTGCCGCACCACTGGCAGCTGGAGGTGCGGATCGAGCCGTGCACCTCGATGACACGCTGCGAGCCGGCCTGGTGATGGAGCTGGTCGATGTTCTGCGTGATCACGGCCTCGAGCAGGTCGCGCCGCTCGAGCTCGGCGAGCGCCCGGTGCGCGTCGTTCGGCTCCTTGTCACCGAGCATCTGAAACCGGGGCCGGTAGAAGCTCCAGAACTTGGCCGGGTCGCGGCGGAACGCGTCGATGTGTGCGACCTCCATCGGGTCGACCTTCTCCCACAGCCCCTCGCCGGGACTCCGGAAGTCCGGGATCCCGCTGGGCACGGAGATCCCGGCCCCCGTGAGAGCGACCGTGGACGAGCTCTCGCGAATCAGCTCCGCGAGGCGGCCCGCCTGATCCGTCGCTACTTGCCCTGCCACTTGGGGCTGCGCTTCCCGAGGAAGGCGGAGATGCCCTCCTTGGCGTCTTCCGAGAAGAACGCGGTCGCGAAGCCCTGCTTCTCGGCCTCGATTCCCTCGTCGAGATCGCCCTTGTAGGAGACCTGCTTGATCTGCTCCACCGCGACCGGTGCCTGCCCCGCCAGCTTGCGGGCCCAGGCGATCGCGGTCTCCAGGAGCTCCTCGTCCGGGACCAGATCGTCCGCCAGCCCATGGAACCTGGCCTCGGGCGCGAGCACGGCGTCGCCGGTGAGGTTCATCTCGAGCGCCTTGGATTGACTGACGAGCCTCGGCAACCGCTGGGTCCCGCCGAAGCCGGGGATGATCCCGAGGTTGATCTCCGGCTGGCCGAAGACAGCCGATTGCGCGACGACCCGGAAGTCGCATGCCATCGCAAGCTCGCAGCCCCCGCCGAACGCGATCGCATTGACGGCTGCGACGGTGGACTTGCGGTTCTGGCTGAGCTCGCGCAGTAGCGAGTGGCCGTTGTTGATCAGCTCGGCACCGGCGGCTTCGTCCATCGAGGTGAAGGCCTTGATGTCCGCGCCGGCGGAGAAGACGACCGGCAGCGACGAGTAGACCACCATCGCCTGCAGATCGTCGTCGGCCTTGACCTGATCCCAGACCTTGCCGAGGTCCTGGATCACCTGGGGCGAGATCGCGTTCATCGGCGGGTTGGCGAGCCAGGCGATTGCGACCTCTCCCCTCTTCTCCAGCTTCACCGTGCCCTCACCCTCGACCTGGGGATAGGCGTAGAACCCCTGCCCCGACTTGAGGCCGAGCCTGCCCTGGGCCACCAGCCGCTTTAGCATCGTCGGGGGCGCGAAACGCTCGCCGTGGCTCTCCTCGTAGCGCTCGAGCTTCTCGAGGATCGTGTCGAGGCCCTCGAGGTCCGCCTTCCAGAACGGCGGGAAGAGCCCGCGGCGTGGATCCAAGCCGGCGCCCGCCATCATCCCGAGGTCGATCTCCCGCACGGTGCAGACCCCCTCCTCGAGCACCTTGCACGCTTCGACGAAGGACTTGAGCATGAGCAGGTCCGCGAGCTCCTCTGCGTTCGGCTCGGCCTCGCCCTCGATCTGAGGCTCCCCATCTTTGTAGAAGCCGTCGCCTCCCGACTTGGCGCCGAGCTTTCCGTCGGCGACCAGCTTCTGCATCCCCTTGGGGACGTAGAAGCGGTCGCCGTAGGACTCGTTCAGGTACTCGGCGACGTGCAGCACCGTGTCGAGGCCAAGCATGTCGATCAGGAAGAACGGCCCCATCGGGGCGACGTTCGCCCCGGCGATCGCCTCGTCGATCTTCTTGATCGAGAGGCCCATCTCCTCCTGCTCGCGGAAGATCTCGCCGACGCCCGAGTTGAGGATCCGGTTGACCACGAATCCCGGCACCTCCTCGCAGGTGATGGGCTGCTTGCGAATCTTCTGCGCGAAGTTGAAGGCCGAGGTGACCGTCTCGCGAGATGTGTCCTCGCCGCTGATGATCTCGACGAGCGGCATGATCGATGCCGGATAGAAGAAGTGGAAGCCGACCACCTTGCCGGGCCGGAGGGTCTCGCGACCCATCTCGGTAATCGAGAGCGAGGAGGTATTGGAGGCGAGGATCGCGTGGCCCGGCGTGACCTCGTCGAGCTCGCGGTAGACCGCCTTCTTGATCTCCATCCGCTCGGGGACCGCCTCGACCACGAAGTCGACGTCGCCGAAGCCTTCGTAGGCGGTCGTCCCGCTGATCTTGCCCATCACCTCGTCGAGCCGAGCGTCGGCCTGCTCCTGGGTCATCTTCTCCTTCGAGACGAGCCTGTCGAGCTGCGATTTGGTCACCTCACGCGACTTCTCCAGAGCGTGGTCGACGAACTTCTGGTCGACGTCCTTGACGACAACCGGAATGTCGGCGTTGGCGATTACCTGGGCGATCTCGCCGCCCATCGTGCCGCCGCCCAGCACGGCGGCCTTGAAGACGAACATGTGAGAGGTTCCTCCGAAGGTCGGTTGGACGGCGAAGGCTATTAGCCTGGCCGAGATGCCGTCCCCCCAGTCCGACAGCACCGACGCCCCGGCCATCCGCCGCGCGACGCCCGGCGACGCTCCCCAGGTGGCCCGGCTCTTGCATGATTTCCAGGAGGAATACGACGAGCCGAGTCCGGCCACCGAGACACTCGAGGAACGCTACGAGGAGCTGATCCGGAACAAGGCCATGATCGTTCTGCTCGTCGGCGAGGGGCCGGACGGCTTCGCGCAGCTGCGCTTCCGTCCCTGGGTCTACTCGGCCGGCCTGCACTCCTATCTCGAGGAGCTCTACGTGGTGCCCGACCTTCGCGGCAACGGCCTGGGCAGGGCGCTGCTCGACTCCGCGATGGAGACCGCCCGGGGCGAGGGCGCGGAGCAGATCGAGCTCGGCACGAGCGAGGGCGACGAAGCCGCTCGGAAGCTCTACGAGAGCTCCGGCTTCATCAATCGGGAGGGAGGGCCGGACGGGCCCGTGATGTTCCTCTATGAGCGAGAGCTCTGATCCGGAGCTCCTCCGCCGCCTCGTCGACTTCGAGCTGCGCCTGGAACGGGAGTCCTCCGAAATCGTCGACGAGTTCGATTGGGGACGGCTGATCTACAACCCCAAGAGCGCCGCGATGTGGACGGACAACTACCTCGAGGTGCACACAACCAACCTCGATGCCAAGGCCCTCGCCGAGCTCGCCGATCGGGTGCTCGCTCCCCGAGGAATCCAACATCGCTTGGTTTTGCCGGTCGATCTGGAATACGCCGGCCGGCTCGTTCCGGCGTTCCAGAGACTCGAGGGCTGGGAAGTGGGGCGCAGCGTCTACATGGTCCTGAGCCGAGAGCCCGATCGCGAGGTCGGCCCCGCGCAGGAGGTTCCCGTTGCCGCCGTCGAGGCGGTGCGGCGGGCTGTCGCCGAGGCCGATCCGGACTTCAACCGGGACGCCGTCGAACAACAGTTCCTCCGAGACGAGCGCGTGGAATCGGTTGGCAACCCGCGCTGGTTCGCTGCGCCGCCCGAAGGGCCACCGGGGGCGTCATGCGTGCTCTTCGAGCGCGACGGGATCGGACAAGTCGAGACCGTGGGAACGATCCCCGAACGCCGCGGGCAGGGGCTCGCGAGCGCGGTCGTGACGGCGGCGGCCAGCGCGTCGAGGGAGCGGGGAGACGATCTCACGTTCATCGTCGCCGACGCGGAGGACTGGCCCTCGAAGCTGTACAAGCGGCTGGGCTTCGATCGCATCGGCGAGGGCTTCGACTTCCTCCGAAGGCCCCCTCAGCTCACCGAGCTTGACTAAAAGGGTTTCCCCTCGGCTCCGCCTCGGGGCACCCTCGCATTTCCGTAGACCTCGTCCTTGATCAGCGAGACCGAGCGGATCAGGGAGTCGAGGAACGGCTCGACCTCACCCTTGAGGCGCTTGTACTCGCGCCGGCCGGCGGGCGTGATCGAGTAGTAGCGCCGGGTGCGCCGGTCGGGGCGCTCCCAGCTCGCGTCCACCAGTCCGCTCCCCTCCAGCCGCTTGAGCAGCGGGTACATCGTGTTCGGGTTCACCGAGATCCCTCCCTGCGTGATCCGCTCGATCTCCTCGATCAGCCGGTTGCCGTACGCGGGCTCACGACCGAGCAGGTGCAGGATGAGGAGCGCGAAGAGATCCCGCCGCCTGACGTCGCCACTGAAAGCGTCCGATGGCCGGCCTCCCGCCACTGCGGGCGAGTCTATGGATTGCTGGTACTCGATCCCGCTCGACTAGATGAGGCTGCTCGCCCCCTTGACGGCGAGGCTGCCGAGAAACAGCACGAGGGCCGCCCCGACCGCCCCGACCACAAGTCCGATGAGAGCCAAGAGGGAATCGTCCAACAGCACGCCGAGGCTGATCAGCACGACGCCGAGAGAGGGGAGCGTGTCGAGCCCGGTGAAAGGCGGGGCGACGAAGGCGAAGATGGTGAGCACCAACACCACCGCTCCGAAGCCGATGTTGCTCGGCCGGTTGGAGAGGAGGAACCCGAGCCGTGGACGAGAGTGATTCTCCACCCAGCGAAGTCGTCGCAGGAACGTCTCTCGGAAGCGCTTCTGCGCCGCCGCGCCGAGCTCCCGCTGCCGCCACCGTTCCGGCAGCCAGACGTGGCGCCGCCCGACGATCAGCTGTAGGGCGAGCAGCATGGCGATCAGCTCGAAAACGTGGGTGACGCCGCCGGTCGGGAGGGGGAGGGCGGAAAGCGCCAGAAGCAGGACGAAGAGCACGGCGAAGCTCTTCTCGCCGAAGAGCTCGATCAGGCTGCCGACGGTCTTCTGCCCCGGGCCGCTGAACCAACGGTCGAGCCGGTCGCTGAGTCGCTCCCCTTCCGGCATCGGTTGATTCTCCCGGCTCCGAAACGACGAGCGCCCCGGGGTCTCCGGGGCGCTCGTGAAGTGGTCCTACGGTTTCGCCATCAAACGGGTTGCGCTGACGCGCTCCCTCGCATCTAGACCACCGCTGGGGCCTGCTCCTGCTGGCTCTCGGAGGATTTGCGCTCCGCCTTCTCGCGGAGGGCCTTCGCCTCCGGCGTCTCCTCGTCGGCCTGGCGACCCATGAGGAGCTCCTTGGCGATCACCAGACGCTGGATCTGGGAGGTGCCCTCGTACAGCTGCATGATCTTGGCGTCGCGCATCAGCTTCTCGACCGGGTACTCCTTGATGAAGCCGTAGCCGCCGTAGACCTGGACGGCGTCGGTGGTGATCTCCATCGCGGAGTCCGCGGAAAATCGCTTCGCGTGCGACGCGGCGAGGGTGTTGCGCTTGCCCTGGTCGAGCAGCACGGCCGACTGCCAGACGAGCAGGCGGCCCGCCTCGACCTTGGTCGCCATGTCGGCGATCATGAACGCGACCGCCTGGTGCATGGCGATCGGGACGCCGAACTGGACGCGCTCCTTCGAGTAGTCCGAGGCGAACTCGAGTGCGGCCTTGCCGATGCCGACGGCCATCGCGGCGACGCCCGGACGTGTGCGGTCGAGCGTCATCATCGCGAGCTTGAACCCGTGGTTCTCCTCGCCGAGCAGGTTCTCAGCGGGGATCTCGGTCTCGTTGAAGGTGATGGTCGCGGTGTTGGAGGCTCGCTGTCCGAGCTTGTCCTCCTTCTTGTCGACCGTGACCGTGTCGTCCTTCGGCACGACGAACGCCGAGATGCCGCGATGTCCGGCGTCCTTGTCCGTCTTGGCGTAGACCGTGAACCAGTCGGCGTAGCCGCCGTTGGTGATGAAGCACTTGGAGCCGTTGATGACGTACTTGTCGCCCTTCTTGACGGCCGTGGTCTTCATGCCCGAGACGTCGGAGCCGGCGTCCGGCTCGGTCAGGCAGAAGGACGCCAGCTTCGGACCCTCCGTGAGCATGCCGAGGTATTCCTTCTTGACTTCCTCGGAGCCGCCGAGGGCGACGGGCGTGGCGGCGAGGCCGTTGGCCATCAGCGAGGTGCCGATGCCCGAGCAGCCCCAGCCCATCTCCTCCTCGATCAGACAGCCGGAGAGGAAGTCGAGCCCCGGACCGCCGTACTCCTCGGCGACGTGGGTGTTCATAAGCCCGATCTCCCAGGCCTTCTCGATGATGTCCTGGGGCCAGGTCCCTTCCTTGTCGTAATCCCACGCGACCTTGCGGATGTCCTTCTCGGCGAAGCTGTGCGCGAGCTCGCGCAGATCCTTCTGCTCGTCGGTGAGGGTGAGGTCAACCACGGATGCCTGCTCCTTCGATGGGTTTGTAATGCCAGGGTGCGCGTCAGCGCAACCCGTTAACAAGACGACTGATTGACTGGTCAGTCAGCCAGTGTCTAAAGAGTACCCGATCGCCTGGCGGCCAAGCGCAGGTTCGCTGCGATCACGCTGGGCCACGCACAAACGCAGGACTTCTAAGGTGTGGGCATGCCCCTGCTCGCGTCGCTCCAGCTCGGCACCGTCTTCATCATCATCGTGCTCGTCGCGCTGCCGCTCGGGGCCCTGGTCTTCGCGATGGGCGCCGGCAACGCGCTGCAGAAGATCGGCAAGGGCGACTTCGCCCTCGAACAGGACTTTCCGCAGAGCTCCCACGGCACGGTTCACGCCGTCTCCGCCGAGGTGCGCGAGGAGGAGATCCGCCAGATGGTCCAGGCTCGCTCGGACCGGGGGGTTACGAAGGGGCGTGAGGCGCTGGACGTCGAGGGGGAGGTGGAGAAGCTGCTCGCCGCGGATACCGGAGGGCCCAGCCTGGGCGACGATCGCGCCCTCCGCGAGGAAGTTCGCCAGCTGGTGGTCGCTCGCAACGAGCGTCGCCAGCGGCAGGGCAAGGAACCGCTCGACGTCGAGCGCGAGATCGAGCGCCAGCTCCGGGACCTCGAGAACCTAGGTCAATAAGATCCAGCCCGTGGAGGCGAGCGACGCAGAGAAACGGGTCATGGAGCTGGAGGAGCTCGCCGATGTCCCCGGCACCTACTTCAACCCGCAGACCGAGGTGGTCGTCGTGGTCGACGACTCTGCTTCGATCGACCAGGAGGTCTTCAACATGGAGGCCTTCGAGGGCGCGAACTGGGTGCGGATCTCCGACGCGGTCCCGATCGATGAGGAGCAGCGGGATCGCCAGCTCGAGGAATTTCAGACCCGCTACCACCCGGGCGCGGCCGGATCGGTCTCCGAGACGGCTCTCGAGCAGGGCGACGAGGAGCTCGACGAGGACGAGGACGGTCAGGACCCGGGACGTGAGGACATAGAAGGGGAATAGTGGTCGCTGAAGGGCAGGAGGCCCCGGACTTCAAGCTCCCGGACCAGGACGGCAAGGAGGTCACGCTGAGTGAGCTGCGCGGGCAACCGGTCGTTCTCTACTTCTTCCCCAAAGCGGATACCCCGGGCTGCACGGCCCAGGCCTGCGGGGTCCGCGACCACAGCTCCGACTACGCGGGCTCCGGCGCGCGTGTGGTTGGCGTCTCCCCCGACACGGTGGCGGCACAGCGCAAGTTCGCCGACAAGTACGGGCTCGACTTCACCTTGCTCGCCGACGAGGACCACCGGGTCGCCGACCTCTACGGCGTCTGGGGCGAGAAGAAGATGTACGGGAAGACCTACATGGGGGTGCAGCGTGCGACCTTCCTGATCGATCCCGACGGCAAGGTCGCGAAGGTCTTCCCGAAGGTCTCGCCCAAGACGCACGACGAGGTCGTGCTCGAGGCGCTCGGCGAGCTCGCTTCGCCGGCTTGACTTAGACCAGGGTTGAGGCTGTAGCGTCGCCCCCCTGAACGCCACCGCTCCCTTCACGAACGACCGCTACGACGAGGAGGCCTACGCCGAGGCCGAAGGCGTGGAGCTGAGCCGCGTCCGCATCTCACGGACGTTCACCGGCGACCTGGAGGGCGAGAGCACCGCCGAGCTGATGATCGCCAAGTCAGACGGCGGCGGCGGATACGTGGGCCACGACCGGGTCACGGGCACGCTCCAGGGCAGGACCGGCGGCTTCGTCTTCCAGCACACCGGCGTGATGGGTCCCGATGGCATCACCAACACGGGCGTGATCGTGCCGGGGACCGGCTCCGGCGATCTCGAAGGCATCACCGGCGACGGCACGATGCTCGCCGACGATCAGGGCAACCACACGCTGACGCTCGAATACGAGCTGGCCTCGGCGAACTCCTGACGGTTTGGCCAAGAACCCGTATCAGTAGGTTTGCTAGGTGGCTTCCAGTTACAAGATCAAGAACTTCGAAGACATCGAGCCCTCCGGGGGCAACGGGGTCGACGGCCGTTTCTCGCGCAAGTTTCTGGATTCCGCTCAGCTCGGGGTGAGCCGCTGGCGCTACGAGCCGGGGAAGCAGACGCGCGGGCATCGCCACGAGATCCAGGAGGAGGTCTATACGGTGATCTCTGGCTCGGGCCGGATCAAGTTGGACGACGAGATCATCGAGATCAAGCAGTGGGATGTGATCCGCGTCGCGCCGCGCGTCGCCCGCGGCTTCGAGGCCGGCCCAGAGGGCCTCGAGATCATCGCCGCCGGCGGAAGCAAGCCCGACGGCGGCGATGGGGAGCTCGTCGAAGGGCACTGGCCGGACGAGTAGTCCCGCGGCGTCTGGCTATACCGCGACCACGATGATGAACGCGGCGTAGAGGGAGATCCAGGCGAGCACCGCCGGGAGCTCGAAGCGATCACGCAGGCGGAGCGCCCAGTAGGCGATCACTCCGCCCGCCAGCCCGAGCGCGACGGAGACGGCGGCGTTCCCGCTCAGCTCCCAGTCGGTGAAGATCAGGCCGATCCCGACGGGGATCATCGACTGGAAGACCATCGCGCCGGTGATGTTCCCGAGCGCCAGAGAATCCTTTCCCTCGCGCACCCAGAAGAAGCTGTTCACCTTCTCGGGCAGCTCGGTGGCGAGGGGTGCGAGGATCAGGGAGAGCACGATTGCCTCGACCCCGACGTCCTCCGCGACATGCAGCAGCTCCTCGACGAACAGGTGCGCGCCACCGACCATGGCGCCGAGCCCGATCAGGAACTGGAGCGCCGCGATCGCGATGCTCGGATCGGTCTGCCGATCGGGGCGCCGCTCGAGGATCAGGGGGTTGAGGGTCTCCTCCGGCTGAATCTCGCCGCCGCGCACCAGGGTGCGCCAGACATAGATGGGATAGGCGGCGAAGAAGAGGATCCCGGCGACCAGCCTGATCCCCTCGCTGGCGCCGAACCCCAGCGCGAGCGCGAGCCCAAAGAACACCAGGAAGAAGATCAGGTCGCGGTCGAGGGTCGGCACGTGGGCGCGCAGCTCGATGCCCTGGGGCCGGCGGTGCCGATAGCCGTACGCCACCGCCCCGACCAATCCCATGGCGAGGGTGGCCAGGAGGAAGGGAGCCCCCACGATCGCCCCGACCGCCACGTCCTCGCTCTTCGTCGCGCCGATCAGGGCGACGATGGCGATCAGCGTCTCCGGCATCGCCGTTCCCACCGCGGCGAGCAGGCTCCCCACCGCACCCTCGCCGAGCCCGAGCCGGTGCCCGATCCACTCGACCGCGTTCGTGAACAGGAGGGCGCCGGCCAGGATCACCGTGAAACTCGCGATCAGATAGACGAAGTCCATGACTAAACGGGTTGCCCCTCGGCTTCGCCTGCGGGGCACCCTCGCATCAGCTACGCGAAGTAGAAGGTGAGGCCGAGGATCACGTACAGCGCAAGAAGCTGGACGCCCTCGAACCAGGTCGATTCGCCCTCGTTCGTGACCTGGTTCGCGACCAGGACCGCCAGGAAGATCGCGGCGACCTCGAAGCCGTTGAAGACCAGTGGCATCGGCCCTGGACCGAGCACGAACGAGACCAGCACCAGCACCGGCGCGACGAACATCGCGACCTGTGCGCTCGAACCGATCGCGATGTTGACCGAGAGGTCCATCTTGTCCTTGACCGCCACCAAAACGGCCACCCAGTGCTCGGCCGCGTTGCCGACGATCGCGACCACGATCACGCCGATGAAGAACTCGCTCAACCCGATCGAGTGTGAGGTCTCCTCGATCGAGCCGACCAGGATCTCCGACATCACCCCCACGGCCACCCCGGCGAGGGCCAGGGCGATCACCGACGTCCGCATCGACCAGCCCCAGATGTCGTCGTCCCTCCCGCCCTCGTCGTCGCTATGCGGGTTGAAGAGCTCCCGGTGCGTCTTGAGGCTGAAGACAAGCCCCGCGGCGTAGGTGATGATCAGGACGATCGCCACGGCGATCGACAGGTGCTCGACCGTGCTGTCGAAGCTGACCCGCTCCTGGTTCACACCCGGCAGGCCCTGGCCCTCGACCAGCTCGAAGATCGCCGGCATCACCAGCGCCGCGACAGCGAGGATGAGCATCAGCGACTGCACGTTCGCAGCGGTGCGATCGAAACGCTGCACCTTCCGGCCGCCCACGAGGCCGCCAGCGAGCATCGCGGCGCCCATGACCAGCAGAATGTTCCCGAGGATCGAGCCGATGATCGAGGCCTTGACCACCTCGTGCAGCCCCTTCTCCAGGGCGAACAGGGCGATGATCAGCTCGGGTGCGTTCCCGAACGTGACATTTAGCAGCCCGCCGATCCCCGGCCCGGATTGAGCGGCCACCTCCTCGGTCGCCCGGCCCATCAGCGCCGCCGTCGGGATCACGCCAAGGGCCGCGGAGAAGAAGATCAGGCCCGCGCTCGCGTCGAGCAGCTTCAACGCGATCGCGATCGGGATGAAGGGGGCTAGGAGATAGGGCCAGCCGTTCGGCGTGGTGAGAAAGCCCGGGCCGAACGATGGCGAGCCAGGACGCTGTGCGTTCCCTGCTTCCACGGACGCCGGAGCTTACGTGGGCCCGCTCGGGGCTACTGAGCGAGCAGTGCGGCGCACTGCTGCAGCGCCGCGACCCCGGACGCCTGCGAGAGGCACTGCTGGTACGCCTGAGTCGCCGACTGGCTCGGCGCCTTTGTCGAGCCGCCCGACTCCGGCCGGACACCACCGGCTCCGAGCCCGCCGCGCAACGCCCCGCCGAGCGCCGATGGGTTGATGCCCAACTGCTGCAGGGCACTCGAGGTCAGCGGCTGAGCATTGGCCGGCGCCTGAATGGTCTGCGGCTTGTTGACGTCGGCGAAGTTGAGCTGGAAGTGGACCTCGAGTGAGTCCGGTGCCCCGGGGGTCCCCGGCGGCGGCTTCAGGTCGAAGCTCAGGCCGAGCCGCCGAAGCAGCTTGTCCGTCTCGCCCGTATTGACGTCGACGTCCCCCGACTGGATCGTGGTGTTGAGCTGGTCGAGCTGGTTGACGTCGACGTTCCCCACCGATCGGCCGGCGTCCTTGGCGATCGTCTTCAGGTCGTTGACGATCTGCGGCACGTTCGCCTTGCCGGAGATGTGGATCGTCTGCTGGCCCTCGACGTCCTCGGTGCCCTCGTTTTTCAGGTCGGTGAGCCATCTCGCGAGATCGACGTTGAGCCTCTGCAGGAGGCCGGTCTGCGGATTGGAGCCGTTCTGGCTCTGGAGCTGCGCGTAGGTGGAGGTGAACCGGTCGTAGAGCTGCTGAGGGACCGCGTACTCCTTGCCCTGGATGTTCACGAAGGCCCGACCGCCCGTGGCGGTGAGGCCGCCGCTGCCCGAGAGGGTCTGCGATCCGCTCTCCGCCCTGAGGGACACGTCGAAGTCGAACTGCGGAAACCGATCCGAGGCCTGGCTCTCGAACTGCCCTCCGAGCTTCACCTCGACCGTGCCTGGGCTCTCGCCGCCGTTGGTCTCGATCTTGAAGTCGACGTCGAAGTTCCCGCTCTTGATGGGAGTCGGGTTGCTGAAGGTCTCGCTCAGGACCCGCTGCGGATCCTCGTTGTCGTCGCCTCCTCCGCCGCAGGCCGCGAGCAGCAGCGCGGCAAGGAGTGCGAGGGCGAGCGCGGCTGATACGCGGATCGGTGTCAAAGCGGCGCCGCAGCGTAGCGCAAGGTCCTTAGCGGCGAGCCGGGTTCGAGGTCGTATCCTCAGATCGATGGAGGGGAGAACCTGCCCCAGCTGCTTGGCTGAGAATCCCGAGCAGGCCCGATTCTGCATGTCCTGCGGGGCCGAGCTCACTCCGCTGTGCCCGAGCTGCGGTGCGGAGAACCCGGGCGGCGCCAAGTTCTGCATGGAGTGCGGCACGGCATTGGGCGACGACACTCCCGCCGCGACCCCAGCGGCACCCTCGCCGACGGAGGCTCCGCCGGAAGAGCGACGCCAGGCGACGATCGTGTTCGGCGATCTCTCCGGCTACACAGCCGCGGCTGAGCGGATGGACCCGGAGGCGGTGAAGGCGCTCGTCGACCGCACGCTCCGGCGCCTCGGGGACGCCATCGAGCGCTTCGGAGGCTCGATCGACAAGTTCATCGGCGACAACGTGATGGGAGTGTTCGGGGCTCCGACCGCGCACGAGGACGATCCCGAGCGCGCGGTGCGCGCCGGCCTCGCGATGCAGGAGGCGATGGAGGGGGCCAACCGCGAGAGCCAGGAGAAATACGGGGTCGAGTTCTCACTGCGGGTGGGGATCAACTCCGGAGAGGTGATGGCGGGCGCGGTGGGCGACCGCTACACGGTGATGGGCGACGCGGTCAATGTCGCCGCCCGGCTGCAGGGAGCAGGGCGGCCGGAGAGCGTCACGGTCGGCGAGTCGACGTACCAGGCCACCGGGGAGGCGATTTCGTACGAGCGGCTCGAGCCGCTCACGCTCAAAGGCAAGGAGGAGCCGGTTCTGGCCTGGGAGGCGAAAGGCGTGCTCTCCGAGCCGCGGCGCAGGGGCGGCCGCGCGCAGACGCCACTCATCGGCCGCGAGGAGGAGGCGGGGCTGCTCTCCTCGCTGGCGGAGCGGGTGGACCGGGAGGGCCGTCCGTACCTCGTCACCGTGATCGGCCAGGCGGGAGTGGGCAAGTCCCGGCTGCTCCGCGAGCTGATGTCAAATCTCGGCTCCTCGCCCAATCCACCGACGATTCGTCGCGGGCAGTGCCCGCCCTATGGCTCCGGGATCGCCTACTGGGCGCTGGCCGAGGTCCTGAACGACGAGTTCCAGATCCGCGACACCGACACGCCGGAGGCGGCCTGGGAGAAGCTCCGCGCGGGGGTCACGCAGCTGATGAGCGAGCTCGGCGACGAGTCCGCCGGCGAGCGCAACGCCGCCCTGCTCGCCATTCCGCTGGGCCTCGAGCCTCCCGAGGAGCTGCGCCCGTCCGAGGAGGACCCGCAGCGGATGCGCGAGGCGCTCTTCTCGGCTGCCCGCGCTGTGGTCGAGGGCATCGCCCGGCGCAAGCCGCTGGTGCTGGCGATCGACGACATCCACTGGGCCGACGAGGGAATGCTCGACCTGATCGACCACCTGACGCGCTGGGTCCGCGCTCCGCTCCTGCTCGTCTGCCTGAGCCGCGACGAGCTCCTCGAACGGCGGCCCGACTGGGGCGGCGGCCGCCGGAATGCGACGACTATCTCTCTGGAACCGCTGACGGGCGAGGAGACGCGCGAGCTGGTGGAGGCGCTGCTGCCGAACAGCGGCAATGGCACGGCGAAGGTCGTGCCGCAGGTCGCGGAGCGCTCGGGGGGGAACCCGCTGTTCGCCGAGGAGATGGTCAACCGCCTGCTGGAGGAGGACACGGTCGAAGCTACCGCGCTCCCGAGCACCGTCCAGTCGCTGCTCGCCGCCCGGCTCGATTCGCTCGATCGCCTCGAACGCAGACTGCTCCAGTCGGCCTCCGTGATCGGACAGACCTTCTGGGAGGGTGCGCTCGCCACGACGGCGGCAGAGGAGGGTGTGGACCTGGATAGAACGCTCGCCACCCTGGAGGAGAAGGATCTGCTCGTTCCGAGCTCCAGCAGCAGGCTGGCCGGGGAGAGGGAGTACGCCTTCAAGCACGTCCTGATCCGAGACGTCGCCTACTCGATGCTTCCCAAGTCAGTTCGCTGCCGCAAGCACGTCGCGGTAGCGGAGTTCTTCCGAGAGCGTGCCGGCGAACGCTCGGACGGGGTGATCGGCCTGATCGCCGAGCACTTCGCCCGTGCCTCGGCGCTTGGCTCCGAGGCCGGCCTGGAGCCCGACGAGCTCGCCAGGCTCCGGGCACAGGCGCTCGAGTCGCTCGAGGCGGCCGGTGACGCGGCCGCGACCCTCTACTCCAACGCTGAGGCCTTCGACCGGTACACGGCCGCCCTGGAGATCTCCGAGTCGCTCGATCCGGCGGTCATCGCTCGCATCGGCGAGAAGCAGGGCGACGTCGCGCTGCGGATGGGCCGCGTGGACGCCGCGGTCGGCGTCTGGGAGCGCTGCCTCTCCTATCACCGCTCCGAGGAGGACCTCGCCCGCGTGGCGGATCTCCATCGGAAGATCGGCGCCGCTCTGTGGCACAAGGGCGAGCGGCGCGCCTCGATCGACAACTACCAGCGCGGGATCGACCTGCTCAAGGACGGAGCGCCCTGCATCGAGCTCGTCCGCCTCTACGAGGAGGCCGCCTCGCTCTATATGCACACGGGCGACAACATGCTCGCCATCTACGCCTCCGAGAAGGCGCTTCGCCTCGCCGAGCGGCTCGACGAGGCGCGAGCGGCCAGCCGCGCGCACGGCATCTTCGGCCGGGTCTTCGGCCGGATCGGGGACTCGGAGAAGGCGCGGGAGAACCTCGAGCGCTCGGTGGCTCTCGCGCGGGAGTCCGACCGCGCCGAGGCGGTGAGAGCGCTGCTCACTCTCGGCTATCACCTGGAGGTCTCCGAGGCGGACTATGAGGGCGCGGCCGATGCCTACCGCGAGGCACTGGAGATCGCCCAGGAGGTGGGCGACCTGCCCTCGCAGGTCGAGCTGCACGCCTCCCTCGCCCAGCTCGCGGTCCACGGGGCGGACTGGGACGAGGTCGAGCGGGCAACCGAGGCGAGCGCCAAGCTCGCCGAGCGCGAGGGACTTCACGGGAAGCTCTGCTTCCCGGACCTGATGCGAGGGATCCTGAGCTGGCGGGCGGCCCGCTGGGACGACGCGATCCGCTACTACACCCGCGCCCACGAGCAGGGCGAGCAGGTCGGCCGCTCGGAGGTGGCCTTCTCGGCCCTCTTCTGGCTCGGCGCGGCGCTGCGGGACAGCGGCAATCTGACCGGTGCCGAGACCGAGCTGGCCAGGGCGCTCGACATCTGTGAGCGGGCAGGCCTGATCGCGCAATCGGTCGAGGCGATCTCGGCCCGCGCGGTGGCCCTCGCCCTCGCCGGCCGCGGCGAGCAGGCCCGGGCCGCGGCCGAGGAGGCCGAGCGGCTCGCAGGACGGCTTCATTACCCGGTCGGCCAGGCCGCCAAGGCCGAGGCGGCCGGGGCGGCGACCGAGGACGCGGCAGGAGGCGCGGCCGCCATCGACGAGGCCCGTGCGCGCTGGCTCGAGCTCGGCCGGCCTCTCGACGCGGCGCGTTGTTTGATGGTGCGCGGCAGGCTTTTGGCCGAGTCCGATCCCGTGGCGGCCGACGAGCTGCTCGACGCCGCGGCGGCCGAGTACGAGGAGCTCGGGGCGCCCGCCCTCGCCGAGCGAACGCGTGAGGCGGTCCGGTCCTGATGTCCTCCTGGAAGCAGCAGGCGCTGATCCAGGCGCCCGTCACCGAGGTCTGGGAGATTCTCTGCGACCCGGCGAGAAGCCCCGACTGGGACCCGGACGTGCTGGCGGTGACTGGCGTGCCGATCCGGATCGAGAAAGGCTCGACCTTCGACATCACCGGTCGCGGGCCCCTCGGAATGAAGGCGACGACGACCTTCAAGGTCGAGGAGCTCGAGGACCTGCACGAGCTGAAGATGAAGTGCCAGGTCTCGGGCTTCTACGCGCACTGGCTGCTCACCCAGGCACAGGACGGGACCTTCACGGAGGTGGAGCTCGGGATCGAGCCCGTCGAGTCGCAGTCGCTGCGGGGACGCGTGGGCGCCGCGCTCCACACGAAGAGCTACCTGAGGACCCAGGTCGAGAAGCTCCTGGACGGACTGCGGCGGGCGGCGTCCGCGGATCGCCGCGCCAACGCTCCTTAGAATCGTGCCGTGACCGAGGAGCGCCCGACCAACTGGATCCTGACCGGGTCGCTCGAGAACTTCCGGATCAACGTCGAGCGGGGCTTCGACGTCATCGGGTTCAAGGAGGGCCGTCGCCGGCAGGCCGAGCAGTTCGAGCCCGGAGACGAGGTCTTCTTCTACGTCACCGGCGTGAAGGCATTCGGGGGAATCGCCCGGGTGAAGTCCGAGATGTTCGAGGATCGCGCCCGGATCTGGCCGGGCAAGAAGGGCAAGGCCGAGGCCTACCCCTGGCGCGTCGAGGCGTCGCCGGTGTTGATCCTGCCAGAGGATCGGTTCGTCCCGGCGGAGGAGCTCGCGACGGAGCTCGAGCACGTCCGGAAGTGGCCCGCGGATCACTGGCATCTCGCCTTCCAGGGCCAGCTGCGAACCATCGGCGAGGCGGACGCCGAGCTGCTCCGTGAGCGTCTTTTGTCGCAGATCGCCGCCGCGCGCGCGTGACCGACGAAGGCACCGAGCTGGTCCACGAGCGCCACTTCTCCAGGGAGGAGGCGAACGCCCTGCTGCCTCAGCTGACCGCGCTGCTCAGCCAGCTCCAGGAGGCCAAGGACGAGCTCACCGACACCGAGGCCCACGAGGCTCTCTCCGAAGCCGCGCCGACCAACGGCGGCGGCGAGCAGGGACGTCAGGTCGGGATGGCCTTCCTCGGGGTCAGGCGGATCCTCGAAACCGTCGAGCGGGCCGGGATCGTCCTGCGGGACATCGACCGGGGACTGGTGGACTTCCCCGCGCTGATGGACGGGCGGGAGGTCTATCTGTGCTGGGAGCTCGGCGAGGACGAGGTGGGCTACTGGCACGACCTCGAGGGCGGTTACGGTGGCCGCGAGCCGCTCGACTGAGCCCCATCCGCTCCGCAGGCTCGGGAACGACTTCCGCGGACTGGGACCAAACGAGCGGATCGCCGTGACTGGCGCCGCGGTGATGGTCGGGAGCCTGTTCTTGCCCTGGTACGAATCGCCTATCTCGAACGACCTGGTCCTGACCGGTATCGGCGCCTTCGGCTGGGCCGAGGCCGCCCTGGTGCTGATCGCGGGGGCCACCACCTTCCTGGCGCTGCAGGGCGGGGGCGGCTACGTGCCGCCCCGGCCCCTGCGCGAGTGGGCGCTCTTCGTGGTGGCAGGCTGCTGGGCGGCGGCAATCGTTCTCTACCGCATCGCGGACCGCCCGCGCTTCACGCTCGCCGGCCACGACGAGCCCTACGACCTCCACTACGCGATCTTCGTCGCCCTCGCCGGCGCGGTGATCATCGTTGTCGCCGGCCTGAGGATGCGCCCCCGGGAGCGGGCGAAGCGCCCGCAGGCCCCGGACTGAGTGGTCAGCGGTCGATCGGCTCGGGGGGCTCGATCCCTTGGCGGTGCATGCCCTCCTCGATCTCGGAGATCACCGTGTCGATCACCGCGACGCGCGCGTAACCCTTCGAATCCGCCGGGATCAGGTGCCAGGGGGCGTGGGGCTCGACGCTGGTCCGCGCGACCATGTCCTCGACGGCTTGGACGTACTGACCGCGCTTCTCCCGATTGCGCCAGTCCTCGTCGGTCAGCTTCCAGCTCTTCAGCGGGTCCTTCTCCCGCTTCTTGAAACGCGTCAGCTGCTTCTCCGAGGAGATATGGAGCCAGAACTTGACCAGGACCATCCCCTCGTCCGCGAGGCCACGCTCGAAGTTGTTGATCTCGTCGTAGCCGCGCGTCCACTCCTCCTGCGACGCGAATCCCTCCACGCGCTCGACCAGGACGCGGCCGTACCAGGTCCGGTCGAAGACGGCCATTCCTCCCCAGCCCGGCAGCGACGGCCAGAAGCGCCGGAGGAAGTGGTGGCGTTTCTCATCGTGTGTCGGGGCGGCGAACTGGACGACGCGGACGTGCCGCGGATCCAGCGGAGCGACCAGCCGCTTGATCGCGCCCCCCTTGCCCGAGGCGTCCCAACCCTCGAATGCCACGCAGACCGGCGGCCCGAGCTCGCCGCTGCCAATCAGCCCGCCGAGCGTCAGCCGGAGCTGAGTGAGACGGGTCCAGCCGGCGTGCAGCTGTTCGGCCTCCTCCTCCTTGGAGAGCTTCTTCGAGAGGTCGAGCTCATCCAGGACTCCCATGATCAGAACCCAACCTTAGGAACACCCATCATCAAAACCCTGTCGGTGCTCGGCCGTTGTGGGTGGCGATCGCCAGTTGCAGGAGGCCGATCGCGGCCAGGATGACCACGATCCCGAATGCGACGATCCAGTTGTTCCTCGCGCCATGCCCGTACCAGCCCACCAGGAATCCGATCGCGAGCAGCACCGCGTAGGGGCCGAGGGAGTCGGGCAGGGCGAGGGCGAGCATCCGGCGCTATCTATCATCCCCCAGATGCCGGAGCCTCAGCCGCAGTCGGTCGCCCAGGTTCGCGAGGACCTCGGCCAGGTGGGCTATCTGGCCGACGAGGCGGCCGCCCTTGTCTCCTTCCTCGCCCAGCGCCTGGGCAAGCCCGTGCTCGTCGAGGGCCCAGCCGGAGTCGGCAAGACCGAGCTCGCCAAGGCCCTTTCGCGCGCCTCCGGCCGGCGCCTGGTGCGCCTGCAGTGTTACGAGGGACTCGACGAGGCCAAGGCCCTCTACGAGTGGAACTACCGCAAGCAGCTGCTCCGAATCCAGGCCGAGTCGAGCGAGGACGGCGAGGGGAGCTGGGAGGCGACGCGAGGCGACATCTTCGGCGAGGAGTTCCTGCTCACTCGCCCGCTGCTCGAGGCGATCAGCGCCGAGGACGCGGTCGTCCTGCTGATCGACGAGATCGACAAGACCGACCAGGAGTTCGAGGCGATGCTGCTCGAGGTCCTCTCCGACTTCCAGATCTCGATCCCGGAGCTGGGCGTGATCGAGGCCCGCACCCGGCCGATCGTCGTCCTGACCTCGAACAACTCGCGCGAGCTGACCGAGGCGCTCAAGCGCCGCTGTCTCTACCTCTGGCTCGATTACCCCGCGGTGGACCGGGAGCTCCAGATCGTTCGCCTCCACGCCCCCGAGCTCGATGAGGGGCTGGCGCGGCGACTCGTCGAGATCGTCCACATGATTCGCCAGCTCGACCTGAAGAAGCCGCCCTCGATCGCCGAATCGATCGATTGGGCGCGGACACTGCTCTTGATCGGCGCCGACGACATCGACCGCGAGACCTTCGAGAGCTCGATGAGCATCCTCGTCAAGCACCGCTCCGACATCGACCTGGTCGCCGAGCGCGTCTCGGTCAAGCTCGAGGGCGACGGGGTTCCCGGATTCACCCCGCCCGGCTCCTCCCGGAGCTGACCGTGTCCACCACCGCGGGCAGCCTGCTCGCCTTCTTCGAGGAACTCCGCACCGAGGGCGTCGCGGTCGGCACGTCCGAGATTCTCGACGCGTTCGCCGCCCTGGATGAGGTGAGCTGGACCGACCAGCGGGACTTCCGCGAGTCGCTCGCGGCCACCATCGCCAAGTCGCAGGAGGACCGGCGGATCTTCGAGCTGCTCTTCGACCGCCACTTCTTCCGCGCCGCCGAGTCGGAGGCGCTCGAGCGGGGGATAGAGGACGAGCGCTTCGAGAGCGCGGGCGACCGGATCGACCTCGACGAGCTCCGGGAGGCGATCCGGCGCGCGATCATCGAGGGCAATGACGGCGCGATGCGGGACCTCGCTCGCCTGGCGATGAACGCCTTCGGGCGACAGGGGGAGCGGTCGGGGGTGATCGGCGTGGACGTGCAGCGGATTCGCCGCGCGCTGGGCCTGCAGGCGAGCGGGCGACGGGACGACGGACAAGAGCAGGCGCTCGACCCGGAGAACGTCAAGCAGTTCGAGCGCTATCTGCGCCGCGAACTGGAGCGCGCGACGATCGAGCGCACAGGCAAGCTGCCGCCCTCTCGGCCGCTCGCCGAGCTCGACCGCACCCTGCCGACCAGCCCGGCCCAGGATCTGGCGGCGGTCCACCGCGCTGTCGCCCAGCTGAAGCGCCGGATCGCCACCGTCGGCCATGAGGCCCGCGGCCGCGCCCGCGGCCAGCAGGTCGACGTTCGACGCACCATGCGGGCCTCGCTCGAGACCGGCGGCGTGCCGCTCCGCCTGCGGTACCGGCCGAAGCGCCCGCGCCGTCCCGAGATCTACGTCCTCTGCGACGTCTCGACCTCAGTGAGCTCAGCCAGCGTCTTCTTCCTCTCCGTACTGCACGCGCTGCACGACTCGTTCCGCAAGCTCCGCAGCTTCGTCTTCATCGAGCGGATCAGCGAAGTGACGGACATCTTCGAGCACGAGCGCGACTTCCGGAAGATCTCTGAGCGCGTCTCTTCGGAGGGCGGCGTCGCCGACGTCTCGGGATACACGGACTACGGCCGGGTCTGGATCGAGTTCGGCGAGGAGATCGCCGAGGATCTCGGCCCCCGCTCGACCGTGATCGTCCTGGGCGACGCTCGCACCAACGGACGGGAGCCGCACGCGACCACCTTCGGGGCAATCGCCGAGCACGCGGGCCGCACCTTCTGGCTCAACCCCGAGCCGAAGCTCTACTGGAACTACGGCGATTCGGTGATGGCGGCGTACGAGCCCTACTGCGACGGAGCCTTCGAGTGCTGGACGACCAAGCACCTCGAGAACTTCGTCAACATCATCGCCGGCGCAGCGCGGTCGGCGGACTGAGTGGCGGAGCCGGACGTCTACACCCTCCCGGACGACCTGCCGGTCCCCGAGGACGACGGTGCGTGCGACCACCTCCCCGGCCGATCACTGCCGGCCCTGACCCTGAACGCGACCACGGGCGGGCCGGTCGACCTGGCGGGTCTCGGCGCCACCGGGACCGCTGTCCTGTTCATCTATCCGCGAACCGGCAAGCCGGGCGAGCCGCTCCTCCCAGGCTGGGACCTGATTCCCGGCGCGCGCGGCTGCACACCACAGAGCTGCGCGTTCCGCGACCTGCAGGGGGAGTTCGCGGAGCGCGGCGCGGTGCTCATGGGCCTGAGCGCTCAGTCGCAGGGAGACCAAGCCGAGTTCGCCGAGCGCGTCCATCTCCGGTTCCCGCTGCTGAGCGATCCGCAGCTCGGGCTGGCGGCGGCATTGGAACTGCCGACCTTCGAGGTCGCCGGGATGACCCTCTACAAGCGCGTCACCCTGGTCGTCCGCGACGGGAAGATCGCGAAGCCCTTCTACCCCGTCTTCCCGCCCGACCGCAACGCGGCAGACGTCCTCGCCTGGCTCCCGGTCACTGCGTAGACCAGGGACAAGGCCAGGGGGTTTGACGGGCGCGAATCAGATTGCCCCGTAGGAGACTGCCATCTGGACCTTCAACCGGTAGGAGCACACATGGAAGCCGCAGCCCAGTCAGCCACCACGGATTCGGCCCCCAGCGACAACGGCGCAATCCGCCCCTTTGACGTAGATATTCCGAAAGCTGAACTAGACGACCTCGGCCGCCGCATCGCCGCAGACGCGCTGGCCCAGCAAGGAGCTCGTCGAAGATCGGTCCCAGGGCGTGCAGCTGGCGACGATCCAGGAGCTCGCCCGCTACTGGACGAGCGACTACGACTGGCGCACGTGCGAGGCGAAGCTGAACGCGCTCCCGCAGTTCACGACCGAGATCGACGGGGTCGAGATCCACTTCATCCACGTGCGCTCCGAGCACGAGGATGCGATGCCGCTGGTCATCACGCACGGCTGGCCCGGCTCGGTCATCGAGCTGCTCGAGGTGGTCGGCCCGCTGACCGACCCGACCGCGCACGGCGGCCACGCGGAGGACGCGTTCGATCTCGTGGTGCCGTCCCTGCCCGGCTACGGCTTCTCCGCGGAACCGACGGAGGTCGGCTGGGATCCCGGCCGCGTCGGGCGGGCCTGGGCGGAGCTGATGCGCCGCCTCGGCTACACCCGCTACGTCGCCCAGGGCGGCGACGTCGGCGCCTCCGTCACCGACGCGATGGGCCGCCAGGCACCGGAGGGGCTGCTCGGCATTCACACGAACCTGCTCGCGCCGGCGCTCGGCATGACCGACCAACTGCCGGCGGAATCAGACGGGGAACGCGCGGCGCGCGATGCCCTCGCCGCATTCAGGGCGAGCGGCTTTGGCTACTTCCTGGAGCAGGCCACGCGACCGCAGACGATCGGCTACGCCCTGCTGGACTCACCCGTCGCCCTGGCGGCCTGGATGCTCGACCACGACACGGACAGCTACTACAAGATCTCCCGCGCCTTTCTCGATGGGGAGCCCGCGGGCAATCTCACCCCGGAACACATCGTCGACAACATCACGACGTACTGGCTGACGGGCACCGGGGCCTCGGCGGCGCGGTCGTACTGGGAGAGCGGACGAGCCCAAGCCAAAGCGTCTGCGGCAGGCCAGGCTCCTCCGGAGGTCTCGCTCCCGGTCGGCTTCACCACCTTCCCCGACGAGATCTTCCGGGCTCCGCGCAGCTGGGTCGAGCAGGTGTATCCGACCGTCGCCTACTTCAACGAGGCGGAGAAGGGCGGCCACTTCGCCGCCTGGGAGGAGCCGGAGCTCTTCTCGGCGGAGCTCCGGGCGGCGTTCAGCTCGCTGCGATGACCGCTAGTCAGCTCGAACTCTGAGACGGGCGCACTAGCCGCCGAGGGCGGGCGGTCAGCTGAGGGTCGCGTAGACCTCGGCCCAGCGCTCAGGCGGGTGCAGGTGTCCGACGCTCGGCCAGACAGTCAGCTCTGCGGACGGGATCTATGTGGCGATCCAACGGCTGTGGGAGACGGGAACGGTGCCGTCGTCGCTGCCGTGCCAGAGGTGCAGCGGTGTGTTGATGGGTCCCAGCGCGAGCCCGGATGGGCGCGCCCAGACTGCGTAGTCCTCCACCATTCCCGCGGGGCCGTTGCGGCCGGCTTCCAGGAACAATTCGGGGAACAGCTGCCGGAGGCCGTTGTCCATGATTTCCTGGTCGGCGGGCGCTGGGAAATCACGGTCGGCGCTCTTGCCGAACCGCTCTGGACGTTCCCTCGCTTGCTTGAGCGCTCGGCGCATCAGGATCCGACCGAGCCAAGGTGCCCGCCGCGCCAGCAGCGCCATCGCGCGGTCGGTGGAACAGACCGCCTTGCGGTAGTCCGGCATCTCTGACGGCGCGACGCCGCTGACGATCGCCACGCGCGTGACGCGCTCCGCGAGCGCGATCCCCGCCGCGAGCGCGTACGGGCCCCCTGACGAATAGGCGACGATGGCGAATCGGTCGATACCGAGCATCTTGGCGAGACTCTCGATGTCGGCGGCCCACCCTGCGTACGAGCGCTTGCCCGCCTCGGGAGACGACTTCCCGAACCCAGGGCGGTCCGGTGCGATCAGTCGTAGCCCCTCAGTGGCGACGGCGTCCGCAGTGAGGCGAGCATCGATCCTGGAGCCCGGGATACCGTGGAAATAGAAGACCGGCGCGCCGTCCGGTGTCCCGTACTCGCACCAGGCAAGCGATCTTCCGTCGGGCAGTTCATGCGTCTGATCTGACGGCCCGGGCTCAGGCTGCCCCATAGAGCAACCCTATCGCCGTAGAACCGGCACGCTAGGGTCCGCCGCAGGCGTTCATCGGGCGAAGGGCTCGCCTGCTCGACTCCGAAAGGACAGCTTCCGCTAGGTACTCCGTCGAGAGGTACTGCGTGGGCGATGTCACGGTTTGACAGCCCTTGGGAGTCATAGCGTTCGGAACCACCCTCAATAAAGGTGGACCGATGCAAGCAGTCAGGCAAGACACTGCGCAGGTCACGTCGGAGAACGTCGGGTTTGCCCGCCGGGCGTACGAAGCCTGGAACGAGGGTGGCCCGGAGTCGATCAAGCCGTTCATGGCGGAGGACTTCGAGTTCCACGATCCCCCAGACCTTCCCGATCCGCGAGTGGTAAGGGGCAGGGATGCCTGGTGGGAGAGCATGCTCGGCATCGCCCCCGACTTCAGCACGGAGGTCGAGGACGTACGAGACCTCGGAGACATGACCGTTGCGCGGGCGCACATTCGCGGACATGGAATAGGAAGCGGCGCGAGCATGGAACAGACGCTCTGGCAGGTCGCGGAGTGGCGTCAGAAGAAGTGCGTCCGGTGGCGGACTTTCGCGAGCGAGGCCGAGGCCCTCGAAGCCGCCGGACTGTCGGAGTAGCCGCTTTGCCGCCAAACAAGTAGGTCCCCGACGTCGCGCACCGCCGCATTGGACGAGAAGCAGCGATCCGCTTTGCATGGAAAGCAGCGGTCAGGGCATCTGGCGGCAATCTACGTTTGATCGACGGGCCTTCCGAGACTAGTGTCAACAGACTCGAAGGAAGGAGAAGGGCGTGAGCGACGACACCGAGACCGCAATCCTCGCGGGAGGCTGCGCCTGGATCATGCAGCAGCTGCTGCGCCACCCCGACGGGGTCATCTCCACGCGTGTGGGATGGACCGGGGGCGAGGGAGAAAACCCGACCGAGGAGAACCCTCAGGGTCACGCCGAGGCGGTCGAGGTCGTCTTCGATCCGGAGCGGCTCTCCTATCGGGACCTACTCGAGTACTTCTTCCAGGTCCATCGAGCCGACCTTGGCGAAGATCTCGTCGGCTCCATCTACCGCTCGGAGATCTTCTATACGAGCGAGGAGCAGCGCAGGGTGGCCGAGGAGACGATCGCCGACGTCGATGCCTCGGGCCACTGGCTCGGCAAAACGGTGACCGAGATCAGCGAGGCCGGCCGCTTCTGGGAGGACCCGGCCGAGGATCAGGACCGTTTCCAGCGCTTTCCGGACTATCCGGAGGGCAGCAAGCGCCCCTTCCCGCGCACGGGCGTGGAAGCTGCCAACCGCGAGACCGCGGCCTAGCTCCGTCTGACGAGGAGCGTCTCCACCTTCAAGCCGGATAGGTGCTTTGGACGAGAAGCGGCGATTTCGGGAATCACACCTCCATGCGAGGGAGAGGAATCCGGCCTAGCTCGACTTGCGGATCCGCGCGAACAGCTCGTTTGCGTCCGCGACCCGCCCGAGGTGGCCGAGCTTCTCCGGATTGACGATCGAGCGGATCGCCTGAATCTTCCCCTCGGCGATGTCCAGCGACATCACGCCGATCAACCTTCCGTCGGCGTCGAGGTACTCGGCACCCGGCTGCCCGTTGACGTCGATGCGGCGAACCCTGAAGGCGCCGAGCCGGGCGGCGAGCGACCACCAGTTCCCGAGCATCCGGGCGACCCTCTCGCGCCCGTACACCGGATGCCTGATCGCCGGCGCGAGTCCGCCGCCGTCCCCATGGAGCTCAACGTCCTCGGCGAGCATCGCCTCGAGTCCCTCGAGATCGCCCTCCTCGGCGGCCGCGAGGAAGCTCGCGGCCAGCTCGTTGCGCCGCTCGGCGGACGCGTCGAACCGGGTGCGACCGTCCTGTACATGGCGCCGCGCCCGTGAGGCGAGCTGTCTCGCGTTCTGCTCGCTGGTCCCGACGATCTCCGCGACCCTGTCGTAGTCGTAGTCGAAGACGTCGTGGAGCAGGAACGCGGCGCGCTGCTCGGGGCTCAGCGACTCGAGCAGGACGAGGAACGCGAGCGAGAGCGAATCGGCGACCTCGGCCTGCCGGGCCGGGTCATCCTCGGGTCGCTCGGTGATCGGCTCAGGGAGCCATTCGCCCACGTAGGTCTCGCGGCGCGCCCTGGCGGAGCGCAGCTCGTCGATCGCAACGCGCGTCGCCACGGTTGCGGCGTAGGCCCGCGGCGAGGAGATCTCCTCCCCGCCCTCGATCGCCGAGTGCACGCGCAGCAACGTCTCCTGCACCACGTCCTCGGCCTCGCTGACGGAACCCAGCATGCGATAGGCGATCGCGAAGATCCTCGGTCGCAGGTCGTCGAGAAGCTCGCTCTCCGAGGGCCTCATGACAGACCGTCCCGGAAGCCCAGCCTCCAGCTGGGGTATCTCAACTGCCAACCGAGCTCGCGCTTCGCCTTTTCGTTCGACGCTCCGCGCACCTCGGTCATCATGACGGTCATTCCCTCGCCGGCCAAGAGCCGACCCACCCAGCGGGCGAGATGGCGCGGCGGCTTGGCCCCGATGGCCTTCGCCAGTTCCGGGAGCATGACGGACACGGGCGCGGGTTCATCATCGACGACGTTGTATACGCCGGGGCCGCCCCGGTCCAGCGCGGACGCTGTCGCCGAGGCGGCGTCGTGGATGTGCACGAAGGACCAGATTCCGGCGCCGTTGCCGACCACAGGGAACCGGCGCTTCCGGACCATGGCGACCTGTTCTCCGTCGGGGCTCAAGGCGATCGAGGTCCCTGGGCCGTAGAACCCGCCGTAGCGGAGGGCGAGTCCCTCGATCCCCTTGGCCTCGGTGACGACGCGCTCGAGGTACTTGATCGCGCCGAGCGTTTCGGCGACCTTCTTCGGCGGGTGCTCCTGAAGCGGGTCGTCCTCCGATTTGACGGGCCCGCCTGTGCGCTCGAACGGCCAGCCGGCGAAGCTCTGCACGATGAACCGACGCGCGCCGGCGGCCTTCGCCGCCGCGAGCAGGTGATCGGTTCCCTCCGTTCGCAGGCGGTTGGTCTGGGCGAACATCTTGTCAATGCTGCGGCCGAAGGAAGACGCGTCGATGGCGGTGAGCTCGTCGATCACGACTTCGGGCTGGGCCTCGCCGACCGCCTGGGCAACGCCCTCCGGATCGAGGGCGTCAGCCACCGCGGGGCGGCCGCCCAGCTGACTGATCAACTCCTGCTTCGCCGGCCTCCGGGTCATTCCGGTGACCTCGTGCCCTTGCTCAACCAGCATCGGCAGGAGCTGCCTTCCAAGCGCCCCGGTCGCTCCCGCTACGAAGACCTTCATGTCTGACTCCTTTCCATTCTGGAGTCACAGACGAAGTGCCTCGCTCCTCTGTGACAGCCCGGATCAAACGGGTTGCTACTCGGCTTTCAGCCTCGGAGCACCCTCGCATCCACCGGCTTGCGCTTGCGCCAGGCCTCCCAGCGGTTCTCGAGGCGCTTCGTGAAGCGCTTGGGCTTGTCGGCGTAGATGCGCTCGCCGAGCGAGATCGCGGCGAACTCCAACTCGCCTCGGCGCTGATCGATCTGCTCGAGCAGGTGGCGCTTGTGGGCCGGGTCGGCGAAGGCGGCCGTGCGGCGCTGGACGGTCTCGCGGAGCAGCGCGAGGTCGTGATCATCGCCGAGGTGATCGGAGAGGTCGTGAGCATGATCAGCGAGTGGCCGGAGCATGTGCTTGTCGGCGTCGCCGATCAGCCGCACCTGGTACCAGAGGTCCTTGACCCTCTTGCGCAGCTCGTGGAGGTTGGTGACGCTCGCCTCCTCCTCGGCGGTGCGCAGGCGCTTTCGCCCACGCCGATAGGTCCGGTGAAGCCCCGGCCCGATCAGCTCCCACCCATCGCCCTTCAGCGGCAGCGCATCGATCCTGCTCCGTCCCGCCGCCAGGCCGGCGGAAGCTTCGGACATCGCCCGCTCGACCGAGCCATCGTCGTGGGCCGCCCGGTTCTCCTGCTCGAGCTGCTCCCGGAGGGCATCGAAATAGCCCTCCGCCGACGCCCCGAACCGCTTCGCCAGGCCATCGAGCGCTTCCACCAGGATCTCAGCGTCCCGGAAGCCGCTCAGACCCCTCGCCACCTCCCGGTAGTGGTCGTTCTCGCGACGCCAGACGTCTTCGCCGATCTCCTGGCGAACGAGCCGCAGGGCCGAGCGGATCTTCTTGACGTCCTTGCGCGCCTCGTGGACCGCCTCCGCGGGCTCGGTGCCCGCCTCGCCTCGCAGCTGGGCGACCGCGTCGTCAACCTGAGCCGCGAGGACTCGCCTCATTCCTGCGTCCACGGGCTCGCGCGCGAGCAGCCTGTAGGCATCCGAGTCGAAGTCGGCTCCGTCAGCTCCCCGAAACCGGCGGAAACCGATTCCTGCGGCTGCGGCGGTCCCCGCGGCCACCAGCCCGGCGGCCTTGCGCGGATCCTTTACCTCCGAGAGCGCCCTACGGGCTGCCTTCTCGAGGTCATCGCGTGAGGGGTTCATGCCTTATTTCTCCCACAAATGGGTGCGCATCTGACGGGACGCGGTGTAAAAACGCGGATAAGCGACGGTGCTCCACAGCGAAGCGAGGAGCAACCTCGATTTACGGTGGGCCTCGGGTCGCCAGGGTCTCATTCAGGTACCGCTTATCCCCGGTGACCTCCTCCCCGATCCAGTCGGGCGGCTGGAAGGCCCGGGCCTCATCCTCGGAGGAGAACTCGATCTCCGCCACGACGAGCCCCTCGAGCTCGCCCTCATAGACATCGACCTCGATCCTGAGGTCACCGTGCGGAATCACGTGTCTGCGCTTGTGGAGACGGCGCCCTTCGGTCAAGGGCCAGAGCCGCTCGAAGGGCTCGCGGTCCAGCTCGACCTCGGCCTCGTCGCGTGAGATGCCCGAGCCGCGCTTCGCCGTCAGGAGGAGCCTCTCACTCCTGCGGCGGAGCCGCACCTCGCCGTCGGAGCCGATCGCCAGATAGCCCTGCTCGATCTCATCCGAATCGGTCCCGCTCAGATCGGGCGTTTCCGGCACCAGGAACTTGCGCTCGATCTCCACAACGGACACCGTAGACTGGAAGCCCATCCAACAGGGGGGCTCGCAGGCAAGCGGGCTGAGATAGCGGGCTACCCACACCTCCCGCCGACCCTTTGAACCTGTGCGGTAATGCGCGCGGAGGGAGCATGCTGACCAGACTTCGCGAAGGCACTCCGGACGCGGCCCGCGAAGGCCGTGCCACGCCTGGCACCCCGGACGACCCCGGCGCACCGGTCCGGATCGAGGGCCTCGCCCACTCCTTCGGCGAGCTGCGGGCGATCGAGCGGATCGGTCTCGAGGCCGAACCGGGAGAGGTGGTCGGCATCGTCGGTCCATCGGGATGCGGGAAGACCACCCTGCTCGAGCTCGTCGCCGGCCTCAGACCGGCGGACTCGGGCACGATCTCGGTCGGCGGGAGGACCGCGGCCGAGGAGCGCCTGGAACGCTGCGCATACATGCCGCAGCGCGACCTGCTGCTGCCCTGGCTATCGGCCCTCGATAACGCGGCGCTGGCCCTGCGGATCGCCGGAGTCCCTCGCGGCGGAGCCCGGGCGCAGGCCGGGGCCCACTTCGAGCGCCTCGGGCTGGCGGGATTCGAAGGCGCTCGGCCAGGGGAGCTCTCCGGCGGCATGCGCCAGCGCGTGGCCTTCCTGCGGACGCTGATGGCCGGCCGCCCCGTCCTGCTCCTTGACGAGCCCTTCGCCTCGCTCGATGCGATCACCCGGGCCGAGATGCAGTCCTGGCTCGCCGGAGTGCTGGGGCCCGACAAGCACACGGTGCTGCTGGTCACCCACGACGTGGAGGAGGCGCTCTATCTCTCCGATCGCGTGCTGGTCTTGAGCTCGCGTCCCGCGAGAATCGCCGATCGGATCGAGATCACGAGCCCGCGAACGACGGATCGCGCCGCCGCGGTGACCTCGGCCGAGTTCACCGCCCTGAAGGAGCGGGCGCTGCGCAGCCTCGCGGAGGCAGCGAGGTGAGCACCGCGCGCAGGTATCTGGCCCCCGTCGCGGTGGTCCTGGTGCTGTTGGGCGCCTGGGAGCTCGCCGCCCGCTGGGATTGGATCTCGAACGCGCTCAACATCGAGGACTTCCTCGTCCCGGCCCCCAGCGACATCGCCAGGTCACTCTGGGAGGACCGCTCCCTGCTCGGCTCGAACGCGTGGGTGACGCTCAAGGAGGTGGTGTTCGGCTTTGCGATCGCGGCGGTGGCGGGAATCGGCTTCGCGCTCCTGATCCATCTCTCCGAGACGGCACGCCGAGCCGTCTATCCCCTGCTGATCGCGTCCCAGACGATTCCGATCATCATCCTCGCGCCCATCCTGGTCGTCTGGTTCGGCTTCGGCCTCACCCCGAAGCTCGTGATCGTCGCCCTGATCTGCTTCTTCCCGATCACGGTCAACGTGCTCGACGGGCTCCGCTCGGTTGACCCCGATCTGACCAAGATGCTCCGTTCGCTCGGGGCCGGACGCCTGCAGCGCCTCTGGCGCGCGGAGATTCCAACCGCCCTTCCCTATGCGTTCAGCGGAGCCAGGGTGGCGATTACGGTCTCCGTGATCGGCGCCGTGTTCGCGGAGTACGTCGGCTCGAGCGAGGGGCTCGGGCACCTGATCAACCAGGCCCAGGCGCAGCTGTTGACCGCGCGCTCATTCGCGGCTGTCGTTGTCCTCTCTGCGATGGCGATCCTCCTGTTCGCACTGGTCTCGCTGATCGAGCGCAAGGTCATCACCTGGGATAGCCGGGGAGTGACGCGGTCATGAGGAGTCGGTCGCGACTCACGGGTCTGGCGGCGGCCCTCGCGGCTGCGGCGACGCTCGCGTTGGGCCTGGCCGCCTGTGGGAGTGGTGACGATCCGTCGACCGGGTCGGCGTCCAACCCGCAGCCCTTCAGCCTCGAGCTCGACTGGTACGTGAACCCCGATCACGCTGGGATCTACACCGCGCTCGAGCGCGACTTCTTCAGGCAGGCCGGCCTGGACCTCGACCCGCAGACGCCGTCGGACCCCTCGGCGCCGATCAAGGAGGTCGCCGCCGGCCGCGTGGACCTGGCGATCTCATATGAGCCCGAGGTGCTGCTCGCGGCCGACAAGGGACTGGACGTCGAGGCGGTCGGTGCCTTGGTCGATTCGCCACTCACCTCTCTGATCTCGCTTCCGGAGGGCGGGATCGCCTCCGCCGCTGACCTGAACGGAATGACCGTCGGAACGGCGGGGATCCCCTACCAGAGCGACTACCTCGAGACGATCTTGCAGACGGCCGGCCTCTCTCCCTCGTCGGCAAAGGAGGTCAACGTCGGCCTCAACCTGCTGCCCGCGTTGATCGGTGGCCGGGTGGACGCGATCCTCGGCGGGTTCCAGAACATCGAGGGCGTCGACCTGCGGTTGCGGGGCCTCGACCCCCGCATCGTGCCGGTCGACCAGCTCGGCGTCCCGACCTATGACGAGCTCGTGCTGGTCGCCCGCAAGTCGACGGTCGATGACCATCCGGAGGCCATCCGCGCCTTCATCGAGGCTCTCGCGCAGGGCACCGACTACGCCCGGGCACACCCGCAGGAGGCGGCCAACGCGGTCCTGTCCGCCGGCAAGGGCCTCGATCCGATGCAGACCAGGTCCGAGGTCGCGGCCACCCTGCCGTTGCTGGCACCGCGGCAGGGCCGCCCTTACGGGTATATGGACCCCAACGCGTGGGGGGCCTACGCCCAGTGGATGGCTGGGCACGACCTGATCTCGAGCGCGCCGGCGCCATCAGCGGTCCTCACGAACGAGCTGCTGCCCTAAACGCGGACCAGCTCTAGAAACCCGACTTCGATCAGCCCCGTTTCCGCCGCCGGTACTCGCGTGCCTTAGAGCGGGAGCCGCATGTCGACATCGAGCACCAGCTGCCGCTCTGGTTGCGACTGTGGTCGTAGAACGCCCAGCCGCAATGGACGCCCCGGCAAGCCTTGAGACGCAACCAGCTTCCATCGATCTGAGCCACCGCGACCATGCTCGCGAGCGAGCCCATGGCCGCCTCGAAGCCGCGTCCTCTCGAGGTGAGCCCGGGGCTGGCATCAGTGCCGAAGCGGACATCCAGTGCGGTGCGGCCGAGAACGCGGTTGAGCCGCTCGATCGCCTCATTGTCCTGGATCGCGCCGTTGTTGACGAAAAGCAGGGCACGCAGCCCCTCGCGGACATCCAGCGCGCGTTTCAGATCACCCGTTGTGAGTTCGGTGCCAGTTTCGAGCAGCCGGCGTTCTGTGAGCCACGCGGCGATCTCGGAAGGACTACGAAGCTGCTCTTCGAGCTCGTGGTCCAGGTCCCAGCGGCTGTTGACGAACGCCTGAACGATCCCGAGGTCGCCCGGCGCCGGAGCCCTCTCGCCAGGCTGGCGCTCGGTGTGGCGCGGCGTCGGGGAGGGAGCGGTCTTGGTCACAGCTTCCCGCGGGAGTCTAGCGTGCGTCACCACCAAACTACATACACCGGTGACGCTGTGTTACGGTGGCCGTCCGTTGTCAAGGCAGCAGAGGAAAGACAGGCGCGCACGGCGGCGAGGAATCGAGCGCGAATACGCGCGATTGGTCGAGGGCCACAGGGACGAGCTTCACGCCCATTCGCGCCGCATCCTGCGCTCGCCAGAGGACGCAGAGGACGCCCTGCAGGAAGCGCTGGTCAGGGCCTGGAGAGCGCTACCCGGGTTCGAGGGCCGAAGCTCGCTGCGAAGCTGGCTCTACCGGATCGTCACCAACACCTCGCTGGATGAAATCCACCACCGTCCGAAGCGGGTCGTGCCGATCGACCTGGACGACCCGGGTTCAGCGACGCACTGGCACACCGAGGCCCATGGCCCGACAGCCGAGCGCCACTATCTCACTCGCGAGGACTTCGAGCGAGCCCTGGTCGTCGCCATGCGCCTTCTTCCCCCGAGGCAGCGGGCGGTGCTCATCCTCCGTGAGGCACTCGGGTTCTCCGCGCGGGAAACCGCAGCCAAGCTGGGCACCAGCGTGGCGGCGACGAACAGCTCGCTGCAACGCGCTCGCGCGAGGATCAAAGGGTTGGACGATGACCTCAGTGAGGAGACGGCGCGCTCGCTCGAGGACGGCCGACTGCGGGAGCTCGTGGAGCGCCACGCCGAGGCCTGGGAGCGCAAGGACGTCGACCGCCTCGTCGGAATGCTGGCGGAAGAGGGGTCGCTGCCGCGCTAACGCGCCTAGGCGGCCAATCTCGCCGCCGGTCCCGCTCTCATCGCCTTGTGCCAGCCCGCCAGGGCGAAGGTTCCGGCCAGCCCCCGGAAGGGTGCGTAGGGCGCGAAGTACTCATCGACCTCCTCGACGGTGGCGCGGCGGCCAAGGCCCTCCAGGTAGCCGACGAGCTTCACGTAGGCGAGGTCCCCGGCGGGCAGCGAGTCGGGGTCGCCGCGCCCGTGGAAGCCGAGGCACTGGACGGTCCAGGGACCGATCTCAGGGATCGCGAGCAGGCGGCGGTCGCCGTCGGGATCGAAGAGGTCCGCCCGTCCCTTCGCGACCTCCCGCGCACAGTGCACCATCGCCTGCGAACGGCCCTGGCTCAGGTCCATCGAGGCGAGCTCGGCCGGCGCGCGACCGGCGATGACCGCAGCGGAGGGAAGGTCTCGCAGGAGCATCGGCCCCCAGCCGCGCCGCGGCGATGGGCCATCGGGCGGCAGATGCGAGGGCGCCCAGCGGCGCACTATCCGCCGCTGGATCTCACCGGCGCGGGAACCCTCGATCAGTTGCTCGGTGATCGCCCAGCAGAGCGCCTCCCACGGCCAGGGCCGGCGGCGCGGCCTGACCCACGGCTTGTGATGGATCGCCGGCCCGAGCAGGGGATCGCGCTTGAACGCGTCGTAGAACTCCCCCATCTCCTCCAGAACCGCGAGCGAGAACCGGGTCCGCTCGACCGCGATGGCGAGCTCCTCCTCGCCGGCGCCGGCCACCTGCTCCTCCACGACGACCTGATGCTCCACCTCCGCCGGCTCGACCGATTCCGCGCGGATGTGGACATAGCCTGCCCGGGTCTGCCAGCTGCGGGTGCGGACGGGGCGCCCCCTGACGTGCGTGAGGCGCTCGAGCACCCCGCCGTGAGAGCGCAGCACGCCGTCGCGGCCGCGAGAGAGCCGCATGCGGTAGGGCCAGCGGGGCTGCACCCGCTCCTCGATGACCGGCGACACGGGGGGCGGGCTAGCGGCCGAGGACGTGAACGTCGACCAGGAAGCTGCGGCTGGCGACGACCTTCTCGCGCCGCCGGAACAGGCCTCGCCTGGGCGGGCGCCTCGGCGCCCGGGACGCGGCCCGGGCGATCGCGACGACCGCGACACCCGCGGCGGCACCGCCGGCCGCGGCCACCACAACGGGGACCTCATGGCCCCAGAGCTCGATCGTGCGAGTCTCGGCGCGGACCGGCAGCGGCCGCACCGGCTCCGCCTCGATCAGCTCCGGCTCCTCGGTCTTCTCGGGATCGGTCATCGCTGGCATCCTAAGACCACGTCAAGACCCTTTCCGTTTCCTCCACGCTCAGTCCGGGAAGATCTGAGACGCCAATGGCAGACTTCCAGCTCACAAGTATCGCGTTCAACGACGGGCAGCCGATCCCCCGGAAGTACTCCTGTGAGGGCGACAATCTCTCGCCGCCCCTGGATTGGAGCGCGCCGCCCGAGGGAACGCGATCTCTCGCGCTGGTCGTCCACGATCCCGACGCTCCGATCGGAGACTTCACTCACTGGGTCGCCTGGAACATCGACCCCCTGGATGGCGGCCTCGAGGAGGGTGCCCATCCGCCGGCGGAGGGCACCAGCGGCTTCGGCGAGAACGGCTACGGCGGGCCGTGCCCCCCGCCGGGAGACGGAGCCCACCGCTACCAGCACGAGCTCTTCGCGCTCGACACGGTGCTTGACCTGGAGCCTGAGTCGAGCCGCGACCAGCTCGAAGATGCGATGGAGGGACACGTGCTGGGAGGCGCCGAGCTGGTCGGGACCTACGAGCGGACCTAGACCGACTTCTCGTAGAGCCGGTAGCGCTTGACGATCTCGCCGCCCATCCCCTCCATGGCGCGGTTCATCGGCTCGTTCGTCTCCAGGATCCAGCCCTGGTCACCGGCCTTCTGAGGCGTCGCCTTGGCAGTCTCGACGTGGAGGACGTAGAAGCGCGCGGCGATGCCTGTGTGCTGGTACTCGGGCTTCACTCCCAGCGCGAAGACGCGGACCCGGTCCACCTTGCCCTTGCCGAGCAGGAAGCGCAGCCAGCCGAAGGGGAGCAGCCGCCCATTCATCTTCCTGGTCACCTGGTTGATGTCGGGAAGGGTCAGGGCTGCGCCGAGGGTCTCTCCGTCCCGCTCGGCCACGAACGTCCAGCGCTCGTCGAGGATCTGCTTCAGGTTCTGGGCCTGGAAGCGGACCTCCTCCTCGGTGACCGGGACGAACCCCCAGTTCTTCTCCCAGGCCGAGTTGTAGACCTCCATAAAGCGTCCGATCTCCGCCTCGAGGTCGCGTTTGTTCATGTTGCGGACCGTGATCCCGTGCTCGGACTCGACCTTGTCGGCAACGGCGTGGATTGCGTCGTGGAAGCGGTCGCCCTGCTTCAGCTCCCCCAGCGAGAGCCACCACATCAGGAGGTCCATCGTCTTGCCGTAGCCGAGGGCCTCGAGCCTCTCCGCGTAGTAGGGCGGATGCCAGGGCTCGAGGATCATCGGATCGACCTCGTAACCCTCGACCAGCAGCCCGCACTCGTCGTTGGTCGTGAAGTCCATCGGGCCGATCAGCCGCTCGCGCCCACGCTGACGGACCCAGTCCTCGGCCGTTCCCAGCAGCGCCTCGAAGACCTCCGGATCGTCCTCGGCCTCGATGAAGCCGAATTGCCCGTCCCTGCCGCCCTGGAACTCGTCCCAGCGGCGGTCCACCTGCGCCGTGATCCGTCCCACGGGCTGATCGTCCCGCCAGGCGAGGAAGTACTCCGCCTCGGCATGGTCGAAGTAGGGGTTTTTCTCCCTGTTCAGGAATTGCTTGCGCTCGAAGATCAGCGGCGGTACCCAGGGGGTCCCCTCGTGGAGGCGGAACGGGAGCTTGATAAACCGGTTGAGCTCGCGGCGGCCCTGCACGGGCCGTACCTCGACTGAGCCTGGCACGGCTGGGGACCGTACAAGGTGCGAGACTCCCAGAGCATGTCCGACTCCACCCTTGACGCGAGGGCGCGCGATAGCGCGACCCGTTTAGTGTCGGACGTCTTCGAGAAGGCCCGCACACACGACCGGGCCGAGCAGCTCGAAGCCGCCAAGCAGGCAGATCTCCTCCCTTATTTTCGGATCCTGGAGTCGCAGGCCGGCCCCGTGGTCGAGATGGAGGGGCGCGAGACGATCATGCTCGGCTCCAACAACTACCTGGGGCTGACGACCGACGACCGGGTCAAGCAGGCGGCGCGGGATGCCCTCGAGCAGTACGGGACCGGCGTCACGGGGTCGCGGCTGCTGAACGGCACCACCCCGCTCCACGTGGAGCTCGAACGCGAGCTGGCCGACTGGATGGGCACGGAGGACGTGATCGTCTACACGACCGGCTACCAGTCGAACCTCGGCGCCATCAGCGCGATCCTCGAGCCTGGCGACACCGTCATCTGCGATGCCGGCGACCACGCCTCGATCCTCGACGGGTGCAAGCTCTCCGGCGCCCGCCTTAGGCCCTTCCGCCACAACCGGATGGACAAGCTGGAGACGATGCTGGAAAGGGCCGTCGCCGACGGCAGCGGCACCCTCGTCGTGGTCGACGGCGTCTTCTCCATGGAGGGGGACGTGTGTGACCTGCCGCCGATCGTCGAGCTCTGTCGTCGCTACGGCGCGCGGCTGATGGTGGACGAGGCGCATGGTGTCGGGGTCCTGGGCAGGCGCGGAGCCGGTGCCAGCGAGCTCTTCGGCCTTGAGGACGAGGTCGACCTGCGCATGGGGACCTTCTCGAAGAGCCTCGCCTCCTGTGGCGGCTTCATCGCCGGCTCCGAGGAGGTGATCGAGTATCTGCGGATCGCCTCCCGCTCCTTCATCTTCAGCGCGTCCACCGTTCCGGCCGCCGTCGGCGCCGCGCTCGGGGCGCTGCGGATCATCCGCTCCGAGGGGCCCGAGCTGATGTCCCGCCTGCTCGAGAACGCCGCCTATCTGCGGCAGGGCTTACGCGATCTGGGGCTGAAGGTCGTGGAGCCGGGCACCCTGCCGGACGGAACGGAGGCCACCACCCCGGTGGTGCCGGTGATCGTGGGCGAGGACTGGCAGGCGGTGCTGCTCTGGAAGGCGCTCTTCGAAGCCGGCGTCTACACCAACGTCGCGCTACACCCCGCGGTGCCGCCCGGTGGCGCGCTTCTTCGGACCAGCCTGATGGCAACCCACGAGCGGACCCACCTCGACAGAGCACTCGGGATCTTCGCCGACGTGATCAAGGGTTTCCCGGACCTGCCGACGGGGTAAGTGGAATGTTTCGTCCGGCTTCACCGCCGAACGAATCGCGAGAGTCCTTGGACGGTCCGGATGGACGGGCGATCCCCTCTCGGACAAAAGATCTGCTCTTAGCGGACGAGATGATTTTTTGGGTGTTGACCGTCGGCTCGCGAGGCGTATAAGTTTCGACCTCGCCGCGCGCTTCCGGGGCAGGGAGCGGACAGGATGCGAAGGAGAGGACCCGTCCACTTCCCCCGGGCTCGAAAGAGCAGTTGGGGGCACGTCGGCCGTAACGACCCGCCAACAATTCCTGACCTAGCAGGAGGGAGAACTTATGTCTGCTGCCTCGACGATTGCGCCTGTCCGCCCGCTTTCCATGCCTCGTCGGCGCATCGAGCCGACGATCGTCGACCACCAGAACGACCAGAGAGAGAAGACGAAGAAGGGGGGAACCTCTCAGTGCATGGAGGCCCTCGCCCGCGCCAACGAGGTCCGCCTCGCCCGCGCCGCCCTGAAGCGCGAGATCTCCGCCGGCCGTCGCAACATCACAGAAGTGATCACGGAGTCCCCGTGGGAGGCCGACAGCATGAGCCTCAGCGAGCTCCTCTGCTCCCAGCGCCGCTGGGGACGTGCCCGCTCCCGGAAGCTGCTCTCGTCGACCGCCCTCAGCGAGGGCAAGCGGGTCGGCAGCCTGACCGAGCGTCAGCGACGGGTTCTCGTCGCCGCCCTCGAGGCGAAGTTCGCCAGTTGAACTAGCCCCGGAGGCGAAAGGGGGCTCCGCCGGACCGGCGCCGAAAGGCCTGGGTGAAGAGCCAGGCGGAGCCCCCAAACGCCACCGCGCCCGCCGCGAGACAGATCGGGACGGGAACCTTCGTGGCGGCGAAGAGGACGCCGAAGACAGGGACGCCGACTGCGGCAGAGAGCACCAGTGTGTGCGAGCGGTAGCCGGCGAAGTGCTCTCGGACCGAGAGCTCGAGCCCCGCGAGCGAGCCGAGGACAAGGCCCACGGCGATCATCACGAAGCCCTGCGGGGGGGAGACGAAGAAGCCCGCGATCAGGAGCAGGAGGCCGACGAAGATGACGATCTCCGAGAGGGGGAAGTCACCCCAGAGCGCCGGCGGACGGTCGTCTCCGGCCCGTCGGCGCGCCGCTCTCGCCCGCTGGGCGTCGTCCAGCACCACGGCCGACGGCTGGGCCTCCGCCGGCTGCGGACCAGACGGACGCCGCCGCCGCTTGCGGCGCTGTTTCTTGGTCGCCATCAGTTACTCAGGGGGCCGTGGCCCCTCGGCTAACGGACAACCGGAGGAGATCTTGACCCGCCACCAGCCCATGAGGAGGCCGACAGGGCCCCACCTGGGCTTGACGTGCCAGTTCTTGCAGCCGGGCTCGCCGATGTCCTCGTTGCATACCCGGACCCACTTGTAGGAGGCCGGGTCGCGTGTCATCCGCTCGATCAGCGCGCGGTTGCCCTCCTCGACCGCTGCGTAGTCGTGCAGGTCCGACTTGACCTCCTGGATTCTCCGGGCGAGACCGTCCCGGACCCGCTCGAGCTCATTCACCGAGAGCAGGCGCGGGCCGCCCATCCCCTCGACGGCGAAGTCGATGCCCTTACGGGGGAACGCAGAACCGAAGAGCCTTGCCAGGGCGAGCTCCATCGCGGCGATCTGACGGCGCAGGTCCGCCCTGGCGACGCGCTCGTCGTGCTCGTAGAGGGCGGTGTCGAGGCCCTCGGGAGGTTCCGGAGGAACCCAGCTCTCCTCGGGTGCGAGAGGCACCTCGGGCGGTACGGGGCGTTCGAGCAGCTCCTCCGGCATCTGAGCCTCCACTTGGACTCACGGGTCGCGCTTTGCGCGCGCCCTCGCACAGCTGGATTCTATGCCCGTAGAGCGCTTCCCGCCACCCATAACGCCTCCTCGAGGGCGATGTCAGGCACGCCGCGCACCCCGATCGCCGCCATCAGCACGCGCCGCGTCCCCCGGTGAACCCCGCGATCCTCCGCCGTGCGGTCGAAGAGGATGCCGAGTGGTCGCCGCTCGTCCGCCACCACGATCGTGCCGTCCGGCAGCGGCGAGACCCGACCCTCGAACCCCTCGCCCTCGGCCGAGAGGCGCAGGCCGATTCGGCCCTCAACCCGATCGGCGTCGAAGGCTCGCAGTGCCACTCCGACCTCGACCATCCCGATCGTCAGCGCATCTTCCACGCGATTGCGGCTCTTGAAGGCGCCGTCGTGGATCCGCTCGAAGATCAGCTGCTCCACAGGGGTACGTGTCGTATCCGGGTCGAGGCCGATGTGGCGGAAGAAGACGCGATAGGCCCACGGAATGGGCTGTTGGCGGAGTTGAATCGCCTGTGAGCCGCCGATCCGGTCGCTAAGCGACCGCAGGCGCTCCCGGAGCGCCTCGGGGCTGCGGCCGGTAGTCGTCTCGAGCACTGTCGAGACGATCGAGAGCCCGGGAAACTCCTCCGCCAGCGTCGGGTCCACCCAGCCGGGCTCCGGCGCCACCTCCCACTGGTCCGGGACCTCCACGATCAGCGCAGGGTCGCGTCGCGCTGCCTGGTGGCCGCGATCAGGGCGTCGACGTTGGAGAAGAAGCGCTGGTCGTCGAGCTGACCGATCGAGGTGTGCTGGAGGATCCCGCCGGGATAGGCGTAGACGAAGGTGGGACAACCGCCGACGCGGTAGAGGTTGGAGAGGGCCCCGTCCCGGTCGAGTCCGATCGGATGGGTCCAGTGGCGCTCCGCGATCAGCTTCCGGACGTCGGACTCGGAGTCGCGGACGTCGACCGCGAGGAAGTTCACCCGGGGGAAGTAGCGTCGGTAGGCCCGCTCGAAGACGTCCTCCTGGTCCTCACAGTTCCCACCCCGGGTGAACCAGAACGACAAGACGAGCGGCTTGTCAAAGAGGTCGCAGACCCGGATCGCCCCCGGGACGTCCACACGGCAGGCCGGGGACCTGGTGTTCCCCGACGGACAGGGAATCCGGGCCGCGTCGCAGTCGTCCTGCGCGATGTTGGCGTCCCCCCCGGCACCGGTTCGCGCGTCCGGCACAGCGAACTGGGCGAGCGGCAAATCGCCCTCATTGTGAGCGCCGAGCACTCCCTTGTTCTTGGTCGAGATCAGGTTGACCCCCGCGACCGCGATCAGGGCTACGAAGACCATCCCGACGATCAGGGAGTAGATCGTGGTCCGCCGGGGACCCGCTCCCCGGTCTCCCCCGCCCCCGCCCTCTCCTCCAGCGCCGTTCTCCACGGGCTAATGGTCGCTCACGGAGCGGATTCGCCGGCGGCAAGCGGCGCCGGGCGCGCCCGCCAGGGAAGCCGGAAGCCCTCCTCGGACCAGACCACCGCGGCCGGCAGCACGAGCATCACGCCCGCCAGCGCCACGAGCAGGTCGACGACCGTGACCAGGCCGAAGTCGCGGAGGACCGGCGCGACCGAGATCAGTCCGATGTCGCCGAGCAGCGGTAGCCCCGCGATCGCCAGGACCGCGAAGCCCGCGATCGCGGTGACGCCTGACGCGAGGACGGCCGCACCGGTGCGCAGGTAGGTCCGCCTCAGGGCCTCGCCCACGGAGAGACCGGCGCCGCGCTCATCGGCGTAACGCGCTGAGAGGATCACGCTGAACTCGGTGGCGATCGCGATCACGAGCGCACCGAGCGTCGCCGACATCGGGTTGAGCGCGACGCCCAGCGCGGCCACCACCAGGCCCGACCAGCCGGTCGCCATCACCACCGGGATCAGAGGGACGATCGCGCGCCGCGCCGAGCGGTAGATCGCGGTCAGCACGAGGCCAACCGCGATCAGGCCGGCCAGCGGCAGCCACCAGCGGCTGTGGGAGAGGTCAGAGTTCGCCTCGGCCGCAAGGACCGGCAGCCCGGCCAGCCGGACGGTCGTGCCCTCCGGCGGAGCCGGCCCACCGGGCGGGTCGATCTGGGCGCGAATGTCGTCGATCAGGTCCTGCTGGTCCGAGAGCGGCTGCGCGCGGATGCCGAAGGCGACGTCGGCGGTGTCGCCGATCGGCGTCCCGCCGGAGGAGCTGCACTCGCCCTGGTGGCTGATCACGATCTGCGAGATGAAGCAGGGCAGGGCCTGGACCAGAGCGTGGACGTCCCCCACGCTCTGCTGAGGGCTCGTTGCGGTCGAGCTCGAGGACGAGGCGCCGCCGAAGAAGTCGGTGAGCGAGAGAGCCGGACAGATATCGGCGTCGGCGCAGCTCGGATTGGCGCCGGAGAACCCATGGCGCGCCAGCACCCGCTGTTGGAAGCCCTCCGCCCAGGAGATCACCGCCGGATCCGTCGGATCCTTCGCCCTGATCGTCACGTTGACGTCGCCCGAGATGCCGGTCTCCTTCTCGAGTTCGTTCAGATCGTCGAGGGCCTTCAGGTTCGGCGGCGCGAGGTCGCGGATATCGGTCTCGACGGCAGTACCGGTGCTCGCCACCCAGCCGCAGACGGCGAGCAGCAGCCCGGCCGCCAGGACCCGTCGGGGGCTGGCGAGCGCCATGGCGATCGCGGCGACGCCGGTCTTCTGGAGACGGGCGGTGGCCCCAGAGGCGTGTCGATCCCCCGGTGCGCTCGCTGCGGCCGGGGTCGAGCCTCGCCAGGCCGACAGGCCGAGCGCAGCCAACCCGCCCGTCAGCGCGACCGCGAAGGCCAGCGCGACCCCCATGACGAGGAGGAGTCCGAACGACCGCACCAGTGGGCTCGGCGAGAGGGCGAAGACCGCGAAACCGGCGATCGTCGCCAGGCAGGCCGCTCCGATCACCGGGCCGCCGCCGCCAGCGGCAGCCGCCACGGCGCGTCCCGGCGGAGCCCCCTCAGCCCTGGCCTCGTTGAAGCGGGCCTGGAACTGGATCGCGTAGTCCACCGCGAGGCCGACCAGCACAGGCAGCATTGCGATCGCGCCGACCGTGAGCGATCCACCGAAGACGGAGACGAGCCCGAGGGTGAGCGCGCCTGCTGAGACCGCCACGCCGAGGGGCAGCAACCGCAGCGGGCGAGGCAGGATGAGAAGCAGCGTCAGGGCCATCACCACGCCCGCGACCCCGAGCAGCAGCAGCGTCTGGTTACGGAGCTCCCGCGCCCCGGCGTCGACCACGACCGGGGCGCCGGTGACGACATAGCTGCCGTCGGTGAGCTTGAAGCGCGGGTCGTCGACAGCCTGCTTGAAGAGGGCGATCGCCTCGTGTCTCTCGGCGTCGGTCAGGTCGGGGCGGAGGCGGACGATGATCTGGGCCGCGTCCCGGTTCGGGAAGAGGTAGCCGAAGCGCTCCTTCGGGGTACCGGCCGGCTTGGACTCGTCGAAGACGACGCGGCTCACGAAGTTCGGGTCGTCGAGCCGTGGGATCGAGGTGAGCCCGTACTGGATCGCGACCTGCGCGAGGCTGCCCTGGAACTGGCTCATCACCTGCTGGGCGGCGGCGTTGGCGGCCTGCGCCTGCTCCGCGGCCGAGGCGCCGCGCTTCGCCGCGGCCTTCTGAGCCTGGTCGGCGGCGGCCCGCGCCTGCTGGGCCGCTCCGCCGATCTGGCCCTGGAGGGCCTGCTGGATGCCGGCGACGCTCAGATAGAGGAAGGTCGCCGGCCCGAAGACCGAGTGGCTCGGTCGGAGCTTCGCGATCCGGTCACAGACCGGAGGGAGCGGCTGCTTCGTCTTGTGGGGAAGCACCTGCGCCAGCTGGGTGCCGCCCGCGAAGCACTCCTCGAGCTCGAACAGCGGCTCGAGGTCCTTGGTCAGCACGAGCTTCCGCAGGTCCTCCTTGACGAGGACGATCACCGGCTCATCCCCGAACTTCTCGTGGAAGTCCTGAGTCGCCTGGAACTCGGAGGACCCCTTGCTGACCAGGGTGTCGGTCCCAGCGCTCGTATCCAGCCGGGTCGCGGCGAAGACCCCCGCCCCGGTGAGCGCCACGATCGGGAGGATTACGAGCCAGGGCCAGCGCACGGTCACTCCCGCGACCCGCTCGAAGAGTCTCCCCGCGTCCACGAGGCGGAGGTTACGGAGCAAATATGAAGGTCGCGCTACCTGCCGGGTGCCGCTCTAGGCCGCCCGCGAGCGCAGCAGCCGCCAGCCCTCGCTGGCCACCGCGACGTGCTCACGGCCGTCGGGACCGCGGCGCTGGATCACCAGGCCTCGGTTGACCGAGCCGTGCACTGCACGACGCCGGTAGGCGTGGGTGCGCTTCGGCAGTAGGGGGAGCAGCTCGCTGACCGTGCAGTAGCCGTCGCCGGCAAGCTCGACGATCGAGCTGAGCACGTCCTCGTCCGTGATCCGCTTCAGCGCCATCACCGATCACGGTAGACCCAGCCCAGGATCTCCTCGGTGACGAGCTCCGGCCTCTCGAGGTGGAGAAAGTGCCCTGCGTCCTCGACCACCGAGAAGCGCGAGCTGGACGAGAGGTGCGTGTCGGCGTCCCGGACGAGATCGACGTCGATGCAGCCATCGCGGGCTCCATGCAGATACAGGGTCGGCTGCGGTGGCGTCTCGGCCAGCGCCCGCTGTTCCGCCTCGAAGCTCGCGCAGGACTCCGCCGGAGCACTGAGTGCGGCGCGGTAGTAGGCGATCGCCGCCGACAGGTTGGCTCGTTCGCGCAGGCTGTCCTTCACCCAGGCGAGGTCCTCTGCAGCGTCATAGCCCGGCGACCACTCCTCCCAAAGCCGATCGAGGAACGCCATCTCGTCGTCGGCCACCACCTCCTCCGCCAGGGGCTGGGTGAAGAGGAACATGTAGAAGAACCGCCTCAGCTGGTCGAAGTCGGTGAACAGTTTCGCGTCCAACGAGAGCGGCGGGATTGCCAGCGTCACCAGCCGCCGCCAGCGCTCTGGCGCGAAGGCCGCCGCTCCGTAGGCCGCCTCCGCGCCCCAGTCAGTGCCGATCAGGACCGCCTGACCGTCGGCCCCTAGGGCCTCGTGGAGCCCGTTGGCGTCAGCGATCAGGGCCCCGAGGCTGAAGCAGCCGTCCTCCGGCACCGCGGTCGGCGCGTAGCCCCGCATGAAAGGCGCCACGGCATGAAACCCCGCCTCGGCGATGGCCGGCAGCTGGTGCCGCCAGGTGTGAGCGGAATCCGGAAAGCCGTGCAGGCAGAGAGCGAGTGGCCCGGAGCCTGCCTCGAGGACCGTGAACTCGACGCCGTTCGCGCTGATCTCGCGCGCGACGGGCTTGGGCGCGGCCACCGGCCGCGCCTAATCCATCGCGAGTGGGCCCTTGACGTCCGCGTTCAGGAACTGGCTGACGAACTCGTTCCGCGAATTGAAGAGCTCGTCCGAGGGACCCGACTCGACGATCCGGCCCTTCCAGAGGACCGCGATGAAGTCGGCGATCCGGCGAGCGGTGCCGAGGTCGTGGCTGATGACGAGGTAGCAGCCGCCGTTCTCCTCGTGGATCTCGCGGATCAGCTCGCAGAGCAGCGCCGTGCGAACGGGATCGAGCCCGGAGTCGGGCTCATCGAACATGACGATCGCCGGGTCGAGCACCAGCGCCCGGGCGAAGCCGGCGCGCTTGCGCATCCCGCCCGAGAGCTCGTTCGGCATCTTGTACATCGCCTCGGCCAACCCGACCTCGCGGAGGCGACGGGTGACGATCTCCTCGATCTCGTCCTCCGACTTGTCCGTGTGCTGGCGCAGCGGGAAGCAGGTGTTGTCGTAGACGTTCATCGAGCCGAACAGCGCGCCGTCCTGGAATAGCAGGCCGAACTTCTTGCGAACCTCGAAGAGCTCGTCGTCGGTCATGTTCGGGATCGACTCGCCGTGGACGAGCACGTCGCCCGAGTCCGGATACAGCAGTCCGACGATGTGCTTGATCAGCACCGACTTCCCGGTGCCCGACGGTCCGAGCACCATCGAGATCATGTTGTCGGGGATCCCGAGGTTGCAGCCGTTCAGGATCCGCGTGCGGCCGAACTGCTTGACCAGGTCGATGATCTCGATCGCGTCCTTGCCGCCGTGGTCACGTTTGGATCCGGTGTGCCACTTGTAGGGGTCGGGATCATCGCCATCCACGCCCGGAATGATGTAGTCGCGGCCTGCGAAGTCCTCCTCGCCGTAGCCCTGCGACTCAAGCGGATCTCCCCGAAGGTCTTCCTCCACCTCTCCGGCAGCCTGCACTTCGTCGGCCTCCTCCTCCTCAACTGCCTCGTCCTCGAAGGCGCGCTCCTTCTCGTCACGTTCAGACAACTCTCGCTCCTCCTCGCTGCGTAGGGGCTTCCGCCACTGAGTGTAGGCAGGGGCAATCGCAAGTCACGCAGCTCGCCACGTCAGCCCCCGATTGGAGCCCGGGGGTTCGCGCCCCAGAAGACCAGCGTTCCCATCATCCCGATGAGGTGGACGAGCACGATGTTGAGCACCATCGATTTCGCGGTCGCGGTGCCGACGCCCACGGGTCCGCCGGATGCCGTGTAGCCGTAGTAGCAGCCGACGAGCACGATGGCGGTCGCCATCACCATGCCCTTGATCAGGCTGAATAAGAGGTCGGGAGGGTTCTGGAACATCCAGAAGATCAGGAAGTAGCCGCCCGAGGAGACGTCGCCGATCTGCTCCACGACCGCGAGCCAGCTGGCGAAGTAGCCGATGCCGACGGCGGCCAGGTACATGAAGGGGATGGCGATCCAGGCGGCGAGGAGCCGAGTAGCCCCGAGGAAGGTCACCGGCGGCACGCCCATCACCTCCAGTGCGTCGATCTCGTCGGAGATCCGCATGGCGCCGAGCTCGGCGACGATTCCGGTGCCGACCTTGGCCGCGAGCATGTAGCCGAAGGCGTAGGGAATCACCTCCCGCAGGTCGCACCAGGCGGCGAACACGCCGGCGTAAGCGGGCGCACCGACCGAGCGGTTGAAGTAGGCGCCCTCGATCCCGCACTGGAGGCCGAGGATGAAGACGAGCCCCCAGATCACGATCGTCGAGCCGAGGATCAGGATGCCGGTCTGGCGGAGGGCCTCCCCGAAGAACTGGAAGACGCGGCCGGTGTAGACCAGGCCAGCCACCCTCGTGCAGAAGCCGAAGATCTCGCCGATTGAGTTGAGCCAGCCACGCGGGACCGCCAGCCAGCCTGCGTTCACTTGATCACCTGGAGCTCGGGGTGCGTCGCGAGCAGGGTTTGCGTGAAGACGTAATTGAACGCGAAGACGCCCATGAAGGCGATCACGACACCCTCGTTGACGGCTCGACCCACCCCCTCGGCGCCTCCGGACGCAGTCATCCCCTTGTAGGAGCAGACGATCGCGATGATCGCCCCGAACATCGTGCACTTCAGCACCGATCCCCAGAGATCGGTGACCGAGGCGTTGTTGAAGAGGGTCGCGAAGAATCCGCCGACCGGCTCGTTGTAGAGCAGCTCCGCGCCGAGCCCTCCGACGATGCCGAAGATCAGCGCGTAGATGTCCAGTAGCCCCGTAATCAGCATCAGCGCCAGGAAGCGCGGGACGACCAGGTTCTTGATCGGATCGACGCCGAGCACCTGGAGAGCATCCAGCTCCTCGCGGATCTTTCGGGCACCGAGGTCCGCAGTGATCGCCGTCCCGGCGACCCCGGCGACGACCACGGCGGTGACGGAGGGGGCGAACTCGCGGATCGAGGCGAGCACGAAGAACCCGCCGAGGCGGTCGAGAGCGCCGAACAGCGAGAGGAAGTTCGCGGCCTGCAGGCCGGGCGCCCCGAAGCCGAAGGCGAGCGTCGAGATCATCATCGGGAACCAGCAGAGCTGTAGGGCGAAGAGGAACTGCCCGATGAACTCACCCCCGTAGGGATACGGCGGGCGGATCGCTGAGACGACCGTCTTGGCGGTCAGGATCATCATGTCTCCGACCTGCTCGAATAGAGACTTGGCCGGGAGGAATGCCCTGTCGGCTACGGATCTGACCATTTGCTCTCCTCCGGAGCCTCCCCCATCCTGGGGCGCGGCCCCGCACGCCACAAACGCGGCGCACCGGAAGAGTATGTGATGGCGGGGCCGTTCGCCACCCACAACCCGCCCTGCAAAACCCCCGGAACTCACGATTCGGAGGTGGAATGGCGCGAGTAGGGTGCGTGCTATGTTGGCCGCGCCTTTGGAGGAGAGCGCCTCGACAGCCCTTGCGGTGAGGGCCCGCAAGCGTGCCGGGATCGGGTTGGCGGTAGCCCTGATGGCGGCGGGGGTCGCCTCGTGCGGCGGGGGCGAGCGCCAGGATGCGGGCGAGCCGGAGGGCGACTTCCCGGTTCAGATCGTCAGGGCGAACTTCCCCAGCAAGCAGCAGCTGGCGCAGAACACGAACCTGACCCTCTCGGTCGCGAACACCGGCGACAAGGCCATCCCCGACCTGGCGATCACGATCTTCACGAGCTCGAACGCCAACACCAGTGAGTCGAGCTCGTCGAGCACTGGGACCACGAGCACCGGCACGAGCGCCGCGAGCCAGAACCTGCCCGAGGCTCAGGGTTCGTTCTCGGTCCGCTCCGAGCAGCAGGGCCTCGCCATCCCCTTCCGGCCGGTCTGGATCCTCGAGTCGGGCTTTCCGAAGCTCGCCGGCCAGACCGCCTCGGCCGGAGCCGAGGCGGCGCAGACCGACACCTTCGCCTTTGGCTCCCTGGCTGCCAACGACACCCGCGAGATGGTCTGGAACGTGACCCCGGTGCAGGCGGGCACCTACACGGTCCACTACCGCGTCGCCGCGGGCCTACAGGGCAAGGCGAAGGCCGTGACCGGGGATGGCTCAATCCCGGAGGGAGAGTTCGTCGTCCGCATCTCGAGCGCGCCTCCGCAGACGCGGGTGAACGACGCCGGTCAGGTCGTGCCGATCAAGCCCAGCGACGTCATCGGCCAGGCCGGCAACCAGCAGCAGAAGTCAGAGCTCAAGGGGCAGCAGTAGCCGGAACACCGGCAACGGCCGCGACAGCGCCGGTCATCAGCTCGGCGGCCGCCTCGTCGTCCATGCCCTCGCCGGTGAGGCGCTCCCAGGTCCAGAAGTCGAGCGCGACCCGGGTTAGAGAGCGCACGCGAGCCGCCTGATCCGACCCGAGCCCGAAGCCCGCCGTCACGGCATCTGCAAGACCGCCGAGGGCCACGTCGGAGTTGGCCTTCATGAACTCGTCCAGCGCCGGGTCGGAGCGGCGGTCCCGCTGCAGGTTCCCCATCATCCCTCCCTGCTGCCGGTACCAGCTCCCGTAGACCGTTCGCAGCAATGAGCCGAGCCGCTCGATGGGGTCAGCAGGCGCCAGCGCCGCCTGAAAGTCGGGCAGCGGATGCTCGGAGAGGTGGTGGGCCGAGCAGGCGGGGTAGAGGGAGGCGTTGTCCGGGAAGTGCTTGTAGACGGTTAGGCGGCTGACGCCGGCCCGGCGAGCGATCTCCGCCACGGTCGTCCCGGCCGGGCCGATCTCCTCATGCAGCCCCGCGGCAGCCTTGGCGATCCGCTCCCGGGTTCGCTCCTGGCTCTCGGCACGTGCCTTCAGCTCGTATTTCCGGTTGTTCGTCTTTTGGGTTGACATGCCGTCAATTGGAATGTTACAGTGCTCGCGCTTCGACTGACACACCGTTTATCGAAAAGGAGAAGGAGATGGAGACTGCCGCAGTGGAAAAGAGGGTCCGCTTCGACGCGAGCCAGGGCCCGCGGATCGTTGGGCCGGATGAGGGGAAGGCGGTGGACCTGGGATCCGTCGGGGTTCGCTTCATGGCCTGGGCGGAGGAAACCGGCGGCGGGTTCTCGCTGGTCGAGCATCCGATTCCGCCGAAGACGCTGGTCGCGCCTGTGCACATCCACGAGCGCGAGGACGAGTACAGCTTCGTCCTCGAGGGCCGCATGGGCGCCAAGCTCGGCGACGACGTCGTCTACGCCGAGGTGGGCGACCTGGCCTTCAAGCCGCGCAACCAATGGCATACGTTCTGGAACCCTGACGAGACCCCATGCCGGATCCTCGAGATCATCGCTCCGGGCGGCTTCGAGCGCTTCTTCGACGAGATGGCGACTCTGATGGCCGACGAGTTCGATCCGGAGAAGCTCGCGGAGCTCGGTGCCGGCTACGGGCACTACTTCAAGCCCGAGACCGTTCCGGAGCTCTGTGCCGAGCACGGTCTCACGCATCCGATGCTGGCGATGCTGGAGAGCTAGGCACCGAAAAGCGTCATAGGCTGATCCTGCGGGCGGGGCGCACCGAGCGCCCCGTCCGCGTGTTTCATCTGCGGCATGAGTTCGCCTCCTCGCCTCTCCGTTCTCGTCGCTCCGGTCGTGCTGGCCGCCCTGATCGCAGGGTGCGGCGGCGGCTCCGACTCGTCCGGCATGGGGAGCACCGCCGCGCAGCAGACGCCTGCGGGGAACGGCCAGGTGCAGCTGGAGAAGGTCGGCGACTTCGACCAGCCCGACTACATCACCGAACCGCCCCGCAGCGCCGACCTCTACGTGGTCGAGCGGCAGGGAGCCGTGCGAATCGTGCGGGACGGTCAGGTGGTCTCGACTCCCGCGCTCGACATCACCGATGAGGTCGACTCCGACGGCGAGGAGCAGGGCCTGCTCTCCGTTGCCTTCCCGCCGGACTTCCAAACTTCCCGGCTCGTCTATGCGTACTACACCGGGAACGACCAGGACCAGCACGTGGTCGGCTACACGGTCGGCGACGACGGCTCATTCGAGCGATCGAGCCAGCGCGAGCTCCTGCACATGGACGACTTCGCCTCCAATCACAATGGCGGCCTGCTCCTCTTCGGCCCGGACCGGCAGCTCTACATCGGCACGGGAGACGGCGGGATCGCCGACGATCCGAAGCGCAACGGCCAGAACGTCGACTCGCTGCTCGGCAAGATCCTCCGAATCGACCCGCGGCCGAGCGATGGCCACCCGTACACGGCTCCCTCGCCGGGTCCGCTTGGAGCCGGAGCCCTTCCCGAGATCTGCGACTACGGCCTGCGGAACCCTTGGCGCTTCAGCTTCGATCGCGCCACGGGCTCCTTGCTGATCGGCGACGTCGGGCAGAACACCCAGGAGGAGATCGACTACGTCCCGGCGGAGCGCGTTTGCGGCAACAACTTCGGCTGGTCGGCCTTCGAGGGCACTGACCGCTTCAATACGGACCAGACCGCGCCGAACGCGGTCTTCCCGATCCTCACCTACAGCCACGATGAGGGCGGCTGTTCGGTCACCGGCGGCTACGTCGTCCGCGACCGCTCGCTCCCGGCGCTCTTCGGGCGCTACGTCTATGGCGACTTCTGCGTCGGGGAGCTGCGCAGCTTCAAACCGGCGATGCCGCAGGCACGCGATGATCGGCCGGTGGGCCTGACTGTGCCCAGCCTCTCCTCGTTCGGCGAGGACAACCAGGGCCACATCTACGTCGTGTCGCTCGACGGCCCCGTCTACCGTCTCGCGCAATGAGACGCCTCACCATCGCACTCGCACTGGGGGCGCTCGGGGCGCTCGTCCTCGGCACCGCGGTCGCGGAGGCCAAGCCCAAGGTGAAGCTGAAGCGGATCGGCCGCTTCCAGAGCCCCACCTACGTGACCTCGGTGCCGGGCGTGCCCGGTGTGATCGTGGTCGAGCGGGGCGGGCGGATCCGGCTCGTCCAGGGACACAGGCGCCGCAACTTCACCAGCATCGCCGGCAATGTCTCGACCGGCGGGGAACGAGGCCTGCTCTCGGCTGCCTTCGCGCCCGACTACGCGAGCTCGAGGCTGCTCTACGTCTACTTCACGAACGGTGCCGGAGACCTCGTAATCGCGGAACTGCACGCCGACGCGAATGGACGGCACGCCGACCCTGCGAGCCTGCGACCGCTCGTCACGATCCCCCACCCCAACCAGTCGAATCACAACGGCGGTCAACTCCAGTTCGGGCCCGACGGCATGCTCTACGCCGGCACGGGGGACGGCGGCGGGGCGGGCGACCAACCCGACAACGCCCAGAACCCGAATTCGCGTCTCGGCAAGCTGCTCCGGATCAACCCGTCCTCCGGGGCGGTCGGCATCTACTCGATCGGCCTGCGCAACCCGTACCGATTCTCCTTCGATCTGGTCACAGATCCCGGTCAGCCGCGGATCGCGATCGGGGACGTCGGCCAGGACCGCTTCGATGAGATCGACTACCTGCCCTTCGCGGCGGCCAACGGAGCGAACTTCGGCTGGAACGACTTCGAGGGGTTCGCCCCGTTCTCGGGCGCGCATTCCCCCACCCCGAGCCAAACGGTCAAACCGATCAAGGTCCGCAGCATCTCCGGCGCCGGCTGCGCGCTCATCGGCGGTTACGTGGTCCGCGACTCGCGGCTGCGGCCGCTCTTCCACCGTTATGTCTACGGCGACTTCTGCAGCGGCAAGGTTCGCTCCCTGATCCCCGCCCTGGGCGGCGCGCGAAAGAATCGCGGCACGGGGTTGCGGGTGGCCGGCCTGAGCTCATTCGGCGAGACGGCCAACGGCTCGCTCTACGCCACGTCGCTCAATGGCCCGGTCTACCGGTTCGTCCGCAAGCGCTGACGAAAGCGGCCGCATGAGCGGCTAATAACCTGGGCCTCGCCTCGCGCAGGACCCCTCCCATGCGGACCACCCTGAGCCGTCGCCGGATCGAGACCTTCGTCGCTGCCCTCGTCGCGATCGGGGCGGCGATCGTCGGCATCACCGTCCAGGAGGGCCGCACCCTGGGGCCCAAGTTCCTCACGTTGCAGCGAATCGCACAGCTGCGCGAACCCGTCTACTTGACCCAGCCCTCTGGGCAGAACTCGCGGCTCTACGTGGTCCAGAAGCGAGGCGCGGTCAGGATCATCGACGACGACCACCTCCTCCCGCGACCCTTCCTCGACATCCACCTGCTCGTCAAGCACAACGGCCCTGGGGGCGATCCGGGGATGGCCGCGATCGCCTTCCCGCCCGACTACGCCCGAACCGGCCTCTTTTACGTCTCCTACAACGACCGCGGCGACGCCCTCCAGGTCGACGAGTTCCGGCGTAGCGCCGGCGACCCGCTGGTGGCCGACCCGAGCTCTCGCCGCCCAATTCTGACCATCCCGGAGCCCACCCCGGCGCATCACGGCGGGCTGATCGTTTTCGGCCCGGACGGGTACCTCTATATGGGAACCGGCGACGGAGGTCCGGCCGGAGACTCCGCGGACAACGCGCAGAACTTCGACCTCCTCCTCGGCAAGCTGCTGCGCATCGATCCCACGCCAACATCAACGGCGGCCACAAACGCCGCCGCCGGACAAAAGCCGTACACGATCCCGCCGGACAATCCCTTCGTCGGCCGGCCGGGGCGGGATGAGATCTGGGCCTACGGTCTGCGCAATCCGCGCCGCTTCTCCTTCGACCGCCGCACCAAGACGATCGCGATAGGCGACGTCGGCAACGACCGCTACGAGGAGATCGACTACCTGCCCATCGCCAGGTCGCGCGGCGCGAACTTCGGTTGGCCCGCCTACGAGGGATTCGCCGCCTTCAGGGGCGGCATCCCGCGGAGCGCCACGGTCCTGCCCGCGCTCGCCTATCCCCACGACCCCGGGTGCGCCATTACGGGCGGATACGTGGTTCGCGACCCGCGGCTCGCCCGGATCCGTGGCCGGGAGATTGTCGGCGACTACATGTTCGCCGACTTCTGCACCGGGAAGCTCTACGGCTTTCGTCCGCGCCTCGGGCGACGCGCGGGCAAGCAGCGGAGCTTCCGCTTCAACATCCGATACCTCTCCTCTCTCGGCCAGGACAACGGGGGGCACATCTACGTCCTCACCGAGCGGGGCTTGAAGCAGGGCAGCAAGGGCTCGGTCTATCGGCTCGTCCCCTTCCGCAAGGAGATCTAGCGGAGGCCGCTACCGAGGCAGGGCCGGTGCAAGGATCCTGTACGCCTTGATGCCGAGGCCGAGCCGTTCGCGGTCCTCGGAGATCTGGGGGTCGAGCCCCGTCAGCTCCTTCACCCGCTCCAGCCGGTAGGCGACGGTGTGGCGGTGGGCGAAGATCGCCCTCGCGGTCGCGTTCATGTTGCAGTCGCTCGCCAGATACTCCTCGAGCGTCCCGAGCAGGTCGGAGCGGTACTGGTCGTCGTAGCGAACCAGCGGCTCGACGGTATCCCGGTAGAAACTCCGCACTTCACCCGGGTCCGAGATCAGTGCGCGGAAGAGCAGCCGGTAGACCCCGCTCGCCGCGATCCCCTCCTCGAGGGCCTCGGCGATCTCCGGCTCGCGGGTGATCACGTCGAGGACCAGCTCCGCCTCCCTGATCGCGCGGTGGAGCTCGCCCGGGTCCGGATAGAACGACGAGACCGCGGCCATGCCGTGGTTCCGCAGCCGATTTGCGATTCGCCCCGCTGCCCGCAGTGTCGTCTCCGGAGCGTCATCGCCGCCGCGGGCCGGCAGGATCGCGTAGAGGCGACCGTCCGCCAGTTCGGCCAGCGAGCCGTCGTACTCGCCCTCGATCAGGGCGGTCGCGTGGCTGGGGGAGGCGGACTCGATCTGCGCCACCAGGGCGATCGCGCCGCGGGCCAGATCGCAGCCGAGCCGAGCCGCCTTGCTGGTCGCCTCCGCCGTGTTCACCTCGTGGGAGCGGAGCTCCTCGATCAGGCCGCCCCGCATCTTCCGCTCGGCCTCCTCGCGGGCGTCGGTGACAGCAACGGCCGCCAGCGCCGCCAGCGCCGCAGCGCGGAGCACCTCGTCGCGATCGATCAGGACCGGTTCGTCGCCGTCCCCCGATGCCGCATCGAGCAGCAGGACCACCCCCACGATCTGGCCCCCGGCTTCGATGGAGCGCTCGAGCACGATCGGATCCGGGGCACTCGCCGCCGTCTCCGCGACCCGTGCCTTCGCATACTCCGCCAGACCATTGAGCTCTTCGCCGTCCGGGGCTCGTGCAGCCAGTCCGCGGGGCGGCAGGACGATCGCCACCGGGCCACCCGCTTCGGCCGCGGCCAGATCCGCGACTCCCTGCAGGCCCTCGCCGTCGAGGACGGCCTCGATCATGCGGGTGCTGAGCTCGCGCATGGTCATCCGAGCGCACCGTATGCGCGACCCGGCGCGGGGTCTTTGGCCCTCTGTCGAAAATCGCGCTCGACCCTTGCTCCAAGCGGTCGAGAGTGCGCTTCGGCACAAGCGCGGGCGCCGACTGGCTGGGCAGCCAGGCCGCTGTAGAGTCCGATCGGAGCGAGCCGCGAGAGGAGAGGAAGCATGGCCATCGACACTCGACAAACGGCGGCCCCAAACACCGCCGCCGAATCAAGCGCGAAGCTGGACGCTCGCGACACCTTCGAGGTGATCAATCCGGCGGACGACTCAGTGATCGCCAACGTGCCGATCGACGGCCCGGCCGAGGTCGCCGCCACCGTGGCGCGTGTCCGTGCCAACCAGCCCGCCTGGGAGGAGCTCGGGATCAAGGGCCGCGCCGAATGGCTCTACAAGCTCCGCGACTGGCTGCTCGACCACCAGAACGAGATCGCCGAGACGATGCAACGGGAGACCGGCAAGGTCCGGGCCGAGGCGATGGGAGAGACCCCCTACGTCCTCGACCTCATCAACTTCTACGGGAAGAAGGCGCACAAGTACATCGGCGACGAGAAGGTGGCGGCCCATTCGCCCCTGATGAAGGCGAAGAAGCTGAAGGTCCAGTATCGGCCGTACCCGGTCGTCGGGGTGATCTCTCCGTGGAACTTCCCGCTGATCCTCTCGCTCGGCGACGCGATCCCAGCCCTGGTCGCCGGCTGCGCCGTCGTCGTCAAGCCATCTGAGGTCACTCCCCTGGGTCTGGGCGAGATCGTCGAGGCCTGGAAGAGCGAGATCGGCGGCCCCGACGTCTTCGACGTCGTCAACGGCATGGGTGAAACCGGTTCCGCGCTCGTCGACGAGGTCGACTTCGTGCAGTTCACCGGCTCCGACCGGACCGCGAAGAAGGTCCTCGCGCGGGCGGCCGAGACGCTCACCCCGGTGAGCGCCGAGCTCGGCGGCAAGGACCCGATGATCGTGTTGCGCACGGCCAACCTGGAGAGGGCGGTCAACGCCGCCACCTGGGGATCGTTCGCCAATTCCGGGCAGGTCTGCATCTCGGTGGAGCGGATCTACGTCGAGGAGCCGATCTACGACGAGTTCCTCACCCGCTTCACAGACGAGGTGCAGAAGCTCAATCAGGGAATGGACGGGCCGGAGCACGGCAAGGACGTCGGCGCGATGACCTTCCCAAAGCAGACTGACATCGTCGAGTCACATGTGAGTGACGCGCGGGAGAACGGTGCGTCCGTCCTGACCGGCGGAAATCGCGGCGACGGGCCCGGCGACTGGTTCGAGCCAACGGTTCTCGCCAATGTGGACCACTCGATGACCGTGATGCGCGACGAGAGCTTCGGCCCCGTGGTCGGCGTGATGAAGGTCCGCGACGCAGACGAGGCCGTGCGGCTCGCCAACGACAGCCGCTATGGACTGAATGCATCGGTGTTCGGCAGCAAGCGCCAGGCGGAGGCAGTCGCCCGGCGACTCGAGGTCGGGACCGCCAACGTCAACGACGTGCTCTCAGGCTTCCTGGCCTCCGACGTCCCGATGGGCGGCTGGAAGGACTCGGGGATCGGCTTCCGCCACGGCGAGTACGGGATCAAGAAGTTCGTCCGCCCCGAGTCGCTGGTCATCTCCCGGTTCGGTGGGAAGCGCGAGCCGCTCTACTTCCCCTACACGGACGAGCGGCGCCAGAAGCTGATCAAGCTGACCCGTTTCTTCACGGCACGCGACTGGCGCCGGCGCCTCGGCAAGCGTCGCTGAAAGTGAAACCGGGTGGGCCGAGGCCCACCCGGAGACCCTCACCGATCGTCGTTGCCGCCCCCGCCTGATCCGCTGCGGGTCTCGATCTTGGAAGCGATCCAGATGCCGTCGGCCTTGTGCGCCACGACCTCGAGGTCGGTGCGGCCGACCCTGATCGCCTTGAAGCCGGAAATGCCCTGGTAGAAGGTGCTCTTGGTGACCTTCACCTTGAAGGTGCCGCCGCCCTCGTCCTCGCGAATCTTGAAGGTCTTCGCCTTGGCGTTGTGGGCCACGATCTCGCCTTCGAACTGGCGAGCCTGAGCGACCGGCGCGGTGATCGCCGCGATCGCCAGTGCGGCAAGCGCCACGATGATCCAGGTCCTCTTCTTCATTCCATTCCTCCTACCGTCGTCGTTTCCCAGGAGGATGGCGCGCGTCCGTTTACGGGACTCCCAAGCGATGGTTAGGACTCGGCAAAACGCGGGCGGTTGGTGGCGGGTGCAGGTGCCGTTCAGGGGATGCCAGAAAGGTGCCGCTTTTCGTCCAAAGTGGTAGACGGGTCCGAAACCGTTTGGGACCAGCCCGGCCTTGGTGGGGCCTGGTCGGGCGGGCGTAGTACTAGCCGATGCCTGGAGCCTCGCCCCCTAGCGCCGTGCGGTCGTGCCCTTCGCGCGCGCGCGCGTCGTTCTGCCCTTCGCGCGGGTCGTTCTGCCCTTCGCGCTGGTCGTTCTGCCCTTCGCGCTTGCCCCCTTCGCGCGGGAAGTTGTCGACTTGCCCTTTCCGCGGGTCGTCGTGCTCTTCGCGCGGGTGGGCGTGGGCTCCTCGGTCAGCGCCTTCTGGAGGCTGCGCATGTCGGCCGAGAGCGCGCGGTTCAGCTTGCCCAGATCCCGGCGCTGACTCTTCAGGAGCTGCTGCACATTGCGGACCATGTTGCTCCTGCCCCGGCCCAGATCCTTCTGCAGCTCGGCCAGCGCCTTCTGGACCTCGTCGAGCGATCCGCCCGCACGCTTCAGCGCCGCCTCCGCTCTCTTCTTCGTCGTATTGGCTGACGCACGTACGCGCTCCGGCGTCTTCTTCGTTGCTGGCATGGGCGCTCCTTATCTCGGGAACGACACGAGTCTACGGCCACCCCGATGACACAGCATCGGTAGCCCCGGCAGCTCAGGCCCAAAGCGTCCAGAGCCGGATTCCCGCACTCGCAACGGATGGGGCGGGGAGAGGCCACTGCAGAGGGAACTGGCGCCCACCCTCGCCAACAGCGGTGCGATCTCGAAGAGTCGCTTTCCATTCAAAGCGCCGGTTCTCGTCCAAAGCGCCTACTCCCGCAGCCCGGCGGCTTCGAGGGCCTCGGCGTGGGTGAGGTAGTTCGTAATCCGTGTCACCCGTCCATCCTTAAGCTCGTAGATCAGGCCGAGATCCAGCTCGACCGGGACGCCGCTCCCTTTTCCTAGTGCCGTCTGGCGCGTCAGGGCGACCACTCGGTCCTCATCCGCATCGATCAAGCGCTCGACCTGAATCGACCAGCCCTCGAACTCGTCGGTCCAGGTGCGTATGAACTGGACGAACTCCTCGCGGCCCACCCAGACCGTCCTACCGTCCATCCCCTCGCGGACTATCCACTCGGCATCGGCAGCGACGGTCTCAGCATCGAACACAGCGCCGGGATCGCCACGCTCCATTCCCGCCTGGAACCCCTCGATTTGACGCCGCACAATCTCCACGTTCTCCTCCGACATCGCCTACTCCGACAGCCCGGCGGCTGCGAGGGCCTCGTCCCGGTCCGAGTACATCTCCATCCGGGTCTGCTTGCCGTCGCGGAGCGTCCAGACCTGAGCGAAGGACATCTCAACGGGCAGCCCGGTCGCTTTCGACCGGCCATGCTGGCGCATCAGGGCAACCACCCTGTCGGCCGCGTCGTGGAGGGCATCTATCTCGAGTTTCCAGTCCTCCCACGCATCCGTCCACTCTCTGAGGAAAGTTCGCGCACCGTCAGCGCCTTCGTACACCTGCTGCTCGGGCCAACCGTGGAAGTTCGACATGTCCCAGACGAAGTCGGCCGTGACTCTCTCCGCGGGAAATTCACGTGTGGCCGCAAACCGGCCGAGACCGTCCCGAACAATCACCACGTTCTCCTGCGACATCGCCTATCTGATCTCCAGTACGGCCCGCCAGCCTGGGTCGATCTCGTCCAGATCAATGCTGAGAGCAGTCAGCGCGGCTTCGCGGGTCTCGACATTCTCATAAGTGACGTTCCACCAAGGGCCTTCGCCGTAGACCGGCTTCCCTTGCTTGCGCGCCGTAACGATGATGTCGTTGGCGCGTTCTCCGTCCTCACCGGTGCCGATGTAGCTGATGTTGAGGTGCCAGATATTCGCCTGCGACATCGCCCACGCAGTATCTCGCTCGCAGAGAGTGCGATAAGCGCCGCCGCGTCCCACGAGAGCGATCAGCCCGGAGTTGCTCCGGTCGTCGTTAGGCACCTTGAGCGTTACGCCACATGCAAGCGACGGTCGGTCCACTGGCGGGCGCGGCGAACTCGCCCACTTGAGCGAAGCCGAGCCGCTCGTAGCGGTGGTCGTTCGCCCGGTTGCTCGACTCGAGATAAGCCGGCATGCCCAGCTCGTCGATGCGCGCCAGGTTCGCGGCGAGCAGTCCCACGCCCTTCCCCTGTCCGCGATGGTCCGGATGGGTGCCCAGGAGGCTCAGGTAGTAGTGCGGCTCGTCGCTCGGGTGGTTGGAATCGAACCGTTCGAGCAGGGTCAGCACGTTCTCGGCATGTGACCCGAGAAGCTCGCGGAGCAGGGGGGTGACCTTCGCCTCATCCTCGCCGCTGAGCTCCGGCTCGCCCGGCGGGACCCAGAGAGACGCGGCGCCGCCGTCGTCGGTCATCCATACCCACCCGTAGGGCAGGGCGCTGTGCATGTGGAGGCCCCACCAGGCTCTGTGGCCGTCCATCCTTTTCTCCGGATCCGGGAAGGCCCAACTCCAGGTGGGATCCTGGTGGAAGGCGAGGGTGAAGAGCTCGGTCACTTCGTCGGCATCCGCCTCGGTGGCTCGCCTGACCGCGACCTTCACGTTCTCCTGCGACATCGCTCGCGCAGTATCTCGCGGCGGAGTGCCCCGTTCCATGCAAAGCAGCGCTTTGGGGGCTCGCGCGACGGGAGGTAGCGGGATGGTCGCGTTTCTCCGGACATACCGGACTAAGGCGACAACTGCCCCGGTTCCGCAGAACCGCGCTACGAAGCGGGAACGAGCTCTTCGCGCAGTTGCTTGGCCGCGTCGACCATGTTGCGCAGGCTGGGATCGACCTCGTCCCAGGTCCTTGTCTTGAGACCGCAGTCCGGATTGACCCAGAGCTGCTCGGGGCGCAGCACGCGTGCCGCCTCGTGGAGCAGCTCGACCATCTCCTCGACGCTCGGGATGCGCGGCGAGTGGATGTCGTAGACGCCGGGGCCGATGTCGTTGCCGTAGCCCGTCTTCTCCCAGTGATGGAGCAGCTCCATGCGGGAGCGGGCCGCTTCGATCAGCAGCACGTCCGCGTCCATCGCCTGGATGTGCTCGAGGATGTCGCCGAAGTCCGAGTAACACATGTGGGTCTCGATCTGGGTCTCGTCCTTCACCACCGCGGTGGCCAGGCGGAAGCAGTGGACCGCCCAGGTCAGGTACTCGTCCCAGCGGTCCTTCCGCAGCGGCAGGCCCTCCCGAATCGCCGGCTCGTCGACCTGGATGATCTGGACACCCGCCTTCTCGAGGTCCTCGACCTCGTCACGGATCGCCAGCGCCAGCTGCTTGCACGTATCCGCGAGCGGCTGGTCGTCGCGGACGAACGACCACTCGAGCATCGTCACGGGTCCGGTGAGCATGCCCTTGACCGGCTTGTCCGTCAATGACTGGGCGTAGCTGATCCAGTCGACGGTCATCTGGGACGGTCTGAGCACGTCGCCGAAGATGATCGGTGGCCGCACGTACCGCGTGCCGTAGGACTGAACCCAGGCGCTCTCTGTGAAGACGTAGCCCTCCATCTGCTCGCCGAAGTACTGGACCATGTCGTTGCGCTCCGGCTCGCCGTGCACGAGCACGTCGAGGCCCACGTCCTCCTGGAAGCGGATCACCTTCTCGATCTCGCCCTGCATCGCCTCCTTGTAGGTCTGCCAGTCGATTTCGCCGCGCTTCTCCTTCGCGCGCGTCTGCCGGATCTCGTCGGTCTGTGGGAACGAGCCGATCGTCGTCGCGGGGAAGAGCTCGGGGATGTCGATGCGGGCCCGCTGCGCCTGCCTGCGCTCCTCGAACGGGCTCGAGCGCTGATCGTGCTCCTCGTCGAGTGAGTCGATCCGGGCACGAACCTCGATGTTGCTGGTCCGGGCCGACTCGCGCCGGAAGTCCCGTGCGCGATCGTTGGCCTCCAGCTCGTCGGCGATCGCGTCGCGCCCCTCGGCCACTCCCTTGGCCAGGGTCGCGACCTCGCCGACCTTCTGCACCGCGAACGCCATCCAGGAGCGCATCTCGTCATCGAGGTCCGCATCCACCCCCGCGGGCTCGGCATCCAGGTCGATCGGGACATGGAGCAACGAGCAGCTGGTCGATACCACGAGCTGCTTGGTCCGGGTCCGCAGTCCGTCGAGCGCGTCGAGCGAATGCTCGAGGTGATTCCGTCCAGACGTTGCGCCCGTCGACGATCCCGGCGAAGAGCCACTGATCGTCGAGCCCCTCCTGGTTCGCGATGAACTCGGCGTTGTGGCGACCGCCATGCACGTGGACCTCGGGGGAGAGCAGGTCCCCGTGCACGTTGCCGGTGAAGTCCAGGCCGACCCCCTCGATCGGCAGGTCGCGAAGCACGCCGTAGGCGTCGCCGACGTGATCGAAATAGGTCTTGACCACGATCCGCGGGCGCTCGTGCACCTTGCAGAGCTCCTCGTAGGCGAGGCGGAGCGCGTCGAGCTCCTTCTCCGAGCGGTCCTCGACGAAACACGGCTCGTCGAACTGCACCCAGGTCGCGCCCTGCTCGGCGAGCCTCTCGATCACCTCGCCGTAGACCTCGACCAGCGGCTCGATCAGGTCGACGGCGTCGAAGTGCTCGACGCCCTCCGCCAGCTTGGAGAGCAGGAGGAAGCTCACCGGTCCGATCAGCACCGGGACCGTGTCGATCCCGAGCTCCTCCATCGCCTCGGCGTGCTCGTCGAACGGCTTCGAGCTCGACAGCGAGAAACGCGTCTCGGGACCGAGCTCGGGGACGATGTAGTGGTAGTTCGTGTCGAACCACTTCGTCATCTCCATCGCGGTGACGTCCTGGTCGTCCGTCTGCCGGCCGCGAGCCATCGCGAAGTAGGTGTCGAGGTCGACCTGGCCGCCTTCCCACCCGTAGCGCTCAGGGACGCCGCCGACCAGGGCGATCGTGTCGAGCACCTGGTCGTAGTAGGAGAAGTCGTTCGAGGGGATCAGGTCGATCCCGGCGTCCTGCATGAGCTTCCAGTTCTCGACCCGAATCGCCTTCGCGGTTGCGGCCAATTGATCAGCCGAGGTCTCGCCGCGCCAGTAGCCCTCTGTCGCGAACTTGAGCTCGCGATTGCGGCCGATGCGCGGGAAGCCCGAGACGTTGGAGAGGGCCATATCTCAACCCTATCGAGGGTGTCTACCCTTCCCCGCCATGCCTGAGCGCGATTTCCTGGGGGCCGTGCGGGAGAGGGTCGTCGTCTTCGACGGCGGCATGGGCGCGACCCTCGAGCAGTTCGACCTGACGCAGGCCGACTACGGCGGTCTCGAGGGCAAGTGCCACGAGGCGCTCGTGCTCAACCGCCCCGACGTGATCGAGGGAGTCCACACCTCGATGCTGGAGGCAGGCGCCGAGGTCGTCGAGACCGACACCTTCCAGGGCAGCCGGCTGAAGCTCGACGAGTGGGGCCTGGGCGAGCACACGCCTGAGATCAACCGCAGGGCCGCGGAGATCGCCCGCGCTGCGGCGGGCTCGGACCGCTTCGTCGCCGGCTCGATCGGCCCGACCGGCTTCCTGCCGGCGAGCGACGACCCCACCCTGGGGGACGTCTCCTTCCGAAAGCTGGTCGAGGTCTTCACCGAGCAGGCGCAGGGCCTGGTCGAGGGCGGCGCCGACCTGATCATCATCGAGACCGCGCAGGACATCCTGGAGGTCAAGGCGGCGATCTTCGGGGCGCGAGAGGCGTTCAAGCTCACGGGCCGGACCCTCCCGATCCAGGCCTCGGTCTCGCTGCTGCCGCAGGGGGGCAAGATGCTGCTCGGCACCGACATCCAGGCGGTGCTGACCACACTGTCGGCCCTGGACGTCCAGGTGATCGGGCTCAACTGCTCCACCGGCCCGGAGGACATGCGGGACGCGATCCGCTACCTGGGCGAGAGCTCGTCTCTGCCGGTCCACTGCATCCCCAACGCGGGCCTGCCGCTGCAGGGGCCCGACGGGGAGACGATCTTCCCCGAGCAGCCAGAGCCACTCGCCGCCACGCTCGGCGAGTTCGTCGAGCGATACGGAGTCGGGATCGTCGGCGGCTGCTGCGGGACTACTCCCGAGCACATCCGCGCGATCCGGGAGCGGGTCGATGCCCATACCCCAGGCGAGCGACCAGAGCGAGGGTCAATCGAGGTATCGAGCATGATGACCTCGACCCCACTGGTGCAGGAGCCGCGCCCGACGCTGGTCGGCGAGCGGGTCAACTCGCAGGGCTCGCGCGCCGCCAAGGATCTGCTGCTCGCCGACGACTACGACGGCCTAGTGCAGGTGGCCGAGGACCAGGTCACCGGCGGCGCCCACGTCCTCGATGTCTGCGTCGCGCTCACCGAGCGCCAGGACGAGGACGTCCAGATGGGCACGGTCGTCGAGCGAATCTCGCTGACCCAGCCTTCGCCGATCCAGGTCGACTCGACCGAGCCGGAGGTGATCGAGGCCGCGCTGGAGAGGATCCCCGGCAGAGCGATCGTGAACTCCGTCAACCTCGAGGCAGGCCGCGACAAACTCGACCGCGTCGCCCCGCTGGCAAAGGCCCACGGCGCCGCGCTGATCGCCCTGACCATCGACGAAGAGGGCATGGCGAAGACCGCAGACCGCAAGGTCGAGATCGCCAAGCGGATCCGCGGCATGTGCGTGGACGACCACGGAATGGACCCCGAGGCGTTGATCTTCGACGCACTCACCTTCACGCTCACCACAGGAGACGAGGAGTGGCGGCCCTCCGCGATCGCGACGATCGAGGGAATCAAGCGGATCAAGACCGAGATCCCCGGCGTCAAGACCTCGCTGGGCGTCTCGAACGTCAGCTTCGGCGTCTCGCCGAAGGCCCGTGCGGTCCTGAACTCCGTCTTCCTCCATCACTGCGTCGAGGCCGGGCTCGACCTCGCGATGGTCAACCCGAACCACATCACCCCGTACTTCGAGATCGATGAGAACGAGCGCGAGCTCACCGATGCCCTGGTCTTCAACCGCTCCGAGGACGCGCTCGAGAAGTTCATCGCCCACTTCGAGTCCCAGGGCGAGGAGGCCGAGGAGGGGGCCGGCGACCCGACCGAGGGCATGGAGCCCGAGGAGGCGCTCCACTGGCAGATCCTCCATCGCAAGAAGGACGGCGTCGAGGACTGGATAGACCGCTCGGTGGAGAAGATCGGCGCGGTACCGACTCTCAACACCGTGTTGCTCCCGGCGATGAAGGAGGTCGGGGACAAGTTCGGCGCCGGCGAGCTGATCCTACCGTTCGTCCTGCAGTCGGCCGAGGTGATGAAGCGCGCCGTCGCCCAGCTCGAGAACTACCTGGAGCGGATCGAGGGCCACACGAAGGGCAAGGTCGTGATCGCGACCGTCTTCGGCGACGTCCACGACATCGGCAAGTCGCTCGTGAACACGATCCTCACCAACAACGGCTACACGGTGGTCGACCTGGGCAAGCAGGTTCCGGTCGACACGATCATCTCCGCCGCCGTCGAGCACGATGCCGACGCCATCGGCCTCTCCGCCCTGCTCGTATCGACCTCGAAGCAGATGCCGACCTGCGTCCAGGAGCTGCACGAGCGAGGGCTGGAGTTCCCGGTGCTGATCGGCGGCGCCGCGATCAACCGGGACTTCGGCCGCCGGATCCTCTACCCGGGCGGCAAGGAGTCCGACGACGTCTACGCGCCCGGCGTCTTCTATTGCAAGGACGCCTTCGCCGGGCTCGACACCATGGACGCCCTGATTGACGAGGAGGCGCGCTCGTCGCTGGTTGAGCGCATGCGCTCCGAGGCTCAGCAGCTGCGCGAGAAGCCGGAGGTGATCGACGACGCTCCGCCCACGACCGACGACAGCGTTCGCTCAGGCGCGCGGACCGACACCCCGGTTCCCGAGCCGCCCTTCTGGGGCGTGCGCGAGATCGAGGTCGACCTCGACGACGTCTTCCCCCACCTCGACCGCCACGTCCTCTTCAAGCTCCACTGGGGCGGACGTGGCAAGAAGGGCGAGGAGTGGCGGCAAATCGTGGAGGGCCACGACGGCGAGGAGGGCTTCGCTCCGCGACTCGAGCGGATGTGGCGAGAGCAGGACTACCTATGTCCGAGAACCCGGCTCGGCTACTTCCCCTGCGCCGCCGACGGCAACGAGCTGGTCGTCTTCGACACGGAGGACCACGAGCGCGAGGTGGAGCGGCTGGTCTTCCCGCGCCAACCGAAGCACGACCGGATCTGCCTCACCGACTTCTTCCGGCCGCTGGACGAGCTGGGTCCCGGTGAGCGCGACGTCGTTGCGCTCCAGGGCGTGACCGTCGGCCCCGAGGTGACCGGGCTGATCAAGAAGCTCGAATCCGACGGCGAGTTCGCCGAGCAGCTCTACGTGCATGGCCTGGGTGTCCAGACGGCGGAGGGCCTGGCCGAGTGGCTTCACTCACAGGTGCGGAGCGATCTCGGCATCGAGCCCGACCAGGGACGACGCTACTCCTGGGGCTACCCCGCCTGTCCCGACCAATCCGAGCACGAGAAGGTCTGGCGTCTTCTCGGCCTGAACGAGATCGGGATGAGCCTCTCCGGCGGCTACGCGGTCGAGCCGGAGCAGTCGACCGTCGCGATCGTCGCCCACCATCCGCAGGCGGTCTACTTCGGGATGAAGTCCGGCTTCATCCCGAAGGAGAAGGCGCCCGACGAGGTGATCGCGGGAACCGAGCGCGGCGGCGAGGTTCCGCCCGAGTCGGACCCGCGCGATGGCAGCGTCGAGGCCGAGGCGGCCGACGCCGGCGAGCCCCAGCCGGCCTAGGTCCTCAGGCCACTGCGGCGCGGTCGCCGGCCGCGATCCGGTGGACTAACTGCGGGCCGGCGAAACCCTTCAGCTCGAGCTCCTCCTCTGTCGTCTCCAATCCGCGGTCGGCGAGCCAGCCCGCCACTCGCCGGTGCGCCTCGGCACTGAGAAGGATTTCCCCCGGGCCGGCCTGCGCCTGTAGCCGGGCGGCCAGGTTCGTTGCCTCACCCGTGACCGCGATGTTGTCGTCGGAGATGCCCCTCCCGACCACCCCGGGACCGACCGCGATTCCGATGCCGAGCGGCAGCTCGATGGTCTGCGCCCGGTCGCGTAGGGCGAGCGCCGCCTCCAGGGCGTCGGCAGTGTGGTCGGTGCTCGTGCCCGCGATGTTGAACGTCGCCATCACCGCGTCGCCCGCAAACTTGTCGACGATCCCCTGCCGGCGCTCGACGGCGACGCGCGCCAGCCTGTAGAGCATCCTGATCCGATCCGTAAGGGCTTCGGGAGCGAGGCTCGAGCTGAGCTCCGAGTAGCCCCGCACGTCGGCGAACAGCGAGGTCACGAGGCGCTCGCCGTGCGGGACTACCGGCTCGGGGACCGTCTCGATGGCCCGCTCCGGGGCGGGCGGAAGCTCGACGCCGAGCTCGGCGGCCGCTGCCCGGGCTTCGTCCGCGATCAGACGCGCGCCCAACCGATCCGCCTGCTCCGCGACCGTTCTGAGCTCGGGCGCGGCATCCTCGGATCCGCCTCCAGCCGCCAAGGCACGAGCGTGCTGCACCTGGCCGCGCAGCTTGACGAGCGGGTAGCCGGCGTCCTCGGCAGCCTGGATCAGCGCGTCGAAGCCGGCGGCCGCCCGGGACGCATCGCCTCGCGCCAGCGAAAGGGAACCCTCGATCTGGTCGAGATAGGCGGATCCGGCCTGAGTGGGGTGATCCCGCGCGGCGACGGCGAGCCCCTCGATTCGGTCGCCCCGGCCGAGAGCTGCCAGCACCTCGGCCGCCAGGGCGAGTGTCTCCCTGAAGGTGGCGAGCCCCTCAGCCTTCTCGACAATCTCCTCGGCCACCTCGAGCGCGTCCTCGGGCCGCCCGAGGCTCTGGGCGACCCGGATCCGGGCCGCCGCGTCGTAGGTGATGTCCTGCAACTCGGTCCGGGTTGAGATCGGGGGCAGCGTCTCCGCCGCCTCCTCTCCGCGTCCCAGCTCGGCCAGGATCTGGGCGGTCTGGATTCGGGCTCGCCACTCCATCTTCGCGAAGCCCAGTCGCTCGTGCCGGCGTGCAGCCGCCTCGCCCTGAGCGAGAGCACCTTCGAGGTCACCTCGGGCGGTCGCGACGTAGCAGCGGCAGAGCGGGTCGCCGCTGCGTTGTCCATAGCTCGCGTAGAAGGGCAGCGACTCGAGCCGCTCGAGCCACTCCTCGAGCTCCGGGAGCATCATGTGGGTGCGCGTCCAGACCGTGTTCCACGCCACGTTGCTCGCAATCATCGAGTAGCCCTTCTCACGGGCCTCGAGAAAGCATTCGTCCATCAGCGCCAGCCCACGCTCCTGCTCGCTTCCGTCGACGTAGCCCAGCGCGAGAAAGCCGAGCGCCCAGACGCGCTCGTGGTCCGCACCGACCTGTTCAGCGATCTCCACCGCCCGCCGCGCCGACTCGAGGCAGGCTCGATAGTCGAGCTGGAAGGCGTGCAGTCCCGCGAGCCGCTGATGGGCCATCGCGAGATCGGCCGACGGACCGTCTGCCTCGAGCACGCCCAGGGCGCGCTCGTACTCGGCGCGAGCGGCATCGGGACGCCTGGACTCCCAGTGACACCGTCCCAGGATCAGCCGGTAGTGCGCTGCGTCGAGCTCCTCCCCGTCTCCCTCCAGGACATCGATGCCGGAGCTCAGATAGCCGACCGCGGTGGCCGGCTCGCCGTTGCGGTGATGATCGTTTCCGATTCGGCAGAGGACACGCGCGTTCTCGAGCGGGTCTTGGACGTAGGGCAGCACTCGCTCCAGGATCGAGACGGCTTCGCCGAAGGCCAGCGAATGCTCCGCCTCCTCGGCGCTCCGCAGGCAGATCGGGACCGCCTCGGCGAAGCGCGCCGCGCCGAGCAGGTGGTTGGCGAGATCGACCGGCCGGGTCGTCTCGCTGTCCGCGAGGACCTCCGCCGCGCGCGAGTGGAACACCTGCCGCCGCGGTGTCACGATCTCGGCGTAGATCGCTTCCTGCGTCAAAGCATGCCGCCACGAGTACCGCCCCGGGTGGGCGGGATCCTCCTCGATCAACTGCTGGGCCATTGCGGTCTCCAGCGTGTCGTTAACAGTGGCCGAGGGCTCACCGGAAACAGCGAGCAGCGTCTCGGCATCGAAGCTCCGGCCCAGCGCCGCCGCGGCCTCGAGCACGGCGGAGCGCTCGTCGCCGAGCCGCTGGACACGAAGCAGAATCGCCTGCCGGACGGACTCGGGCAGCCGGGCGTTCCCGACCGCTACGCGATCCCCTCCGTCGCCGGACCCCAAGCTCTCCACCACCTCGCGCAGCATCTCCTCGAGTACGAATGGGTTTCCCTCGGTGCGCTCCAGCATCAGCTCGTGCAGCTCGCGGTCGACCTCGTCAGGGCCGAGGATCGCCGCGAGCATCTCCCCGATGCCGTCCTCGGAGAGCGGTTCCAGCTCCACCAGATCCGCCACGTCGGAGCGCCGCCAGCCCTGGAGCGTGGGCAGGAACGGGTGGCGGCGATGGAGCTCGTCCGTCCGGTAGGTGACGACGATCAGGGAGGGCAGGTCCGTGAGCCTGCGCGCGAGGTAGTCGAGGAGCTCGCGGGTGGAAGCGTCGGCCCAGTGGACGTCCTCGATCACCAGCAGCACCGTCCGGTCCCGTGCCGGGAGCGCCAGCAGCGAGACGATCGACTCGAAGAGGCGGAGCTTCGCCTGGCCCGGGTCGGGAGATGGCTCCGGCAGCCGGTCGCCGGCGAGCGTCGGGAAGAGCTGGCCGAGCTCCCCCAATGCCGGGCCGAGCGCCTCCCGGAGGCGGTCGTGGTCCTGTTCGTCGAGGTAGTTGCCGATCGCCTCGACGAACGGGAGGTAGGGCAGCGACACCTCCGCATCGCTCGCCCCGCCGGAGAGCACCGCGCAGCCGAGCTCTCGGGCTTCGCGGGCGAGCTCCCGCGACAGGCGCGTCTTCCCGATCCCTGCCTCGCCGGACAGCACCACGAATCGGCTCTCTCCGCGGCGTGCGGCGAGCAGGGCGTCCTCGAGAACGCCGAGCTCGGGGTCGCGCCGGATCAGAACCGGGCAGAGAGCGTTTCGCGCCACGCCGCAATTCTCCCGCAGCGGGCCGACCTAATCCGGGAGAGGCACCTCCTCGGGGCTCGCCAGGTGCCCGAGTCCCTCCGCGTGGTCGAGCCAGGTTCGAAGCTCAGCCACCTGCTCGCCCCTCATCGTGTGGAGAAAAGCCACATCGGTGTCGAACGAGTCGCTGGTCGGGCGGATCACAGTGAAGCGGGCGAGGGCGAGGATCTTGGTCTCGTCCTCGCGGTCGATGTACAGGGCCAGCGGTCGTAGGCGCACCACGTTCTCTCTCCGCTCCCGTTCTTCGCCGAGCTCGACGAGGTTCTGACGAACGGCCTCGCGGCCCAGGAATTCGCTCTGCCCGGTGACGAAACCGGACGGCCGGAAGACCACGTCCTCCGTCAGGTGGCTGGCGAACTCGTCGGCGTCCAGGCGGGCGAAGGCGTCGAACATGGCGGCAATCGCCCGGAACTGCGCCTCTCTGTTGGCCATGCGGTCCGTGTATTACCCGACGCCTCGGGTAAGAACCATCCACCAAACGGCCAATGCGGCCGAGGCTCTAGAGGGAGATGTGCTCGGTGCCGCGATCGCGGGAGCGCGGCTGTGGCGGGAGGTGCACAGGGGCGGCCGACAGCGCTCGGATGCGCATGTCAGACCAGGTGACGCCCTCCCGAACCAGCGCGGGGACGCCCAGGGCGACCGCTGTCGCGATCTCGACCGCCTGCAGGATCACCCCGTAGGCGAGCGCATCGGCGGCCGGGATTCCGAAGCCCTTGGTGAGCACGCTGATGATCGCCAGCTGGAAGATGCCGATGTTGGACGGCGTCGCCGGGACGACCGCGGTGACGTTGACGGCGAAGAGGCAGGCGGCGGCGGCACCGATCGCCACCTTGTGGTCGAGGCCGAGCGCCGCGAACAGCGCCCAGCAGGCCAGCAGCTGCAGGAACCAGGCGAAGAGCTGAGCGAACGTCGCGAACGAGCCCCGGCGGGGATCGCGGAAGACGGTGAGTCCCCGGCGCGCCTGCTGGATCGCGCCTCGAACAGTCTGGATCGCGCGTGCCACGCGGCCCTTGCCGTTCACCTTGACCAGCGACGGAGCGAGAAGGACGGCGAGCAGGATGAGGAGCGGAGCGGTCGACACCAGGAACAGCTTCTGGGTACTCGCCTGGAAGAGGTCGGTGGTGGAGACGATGATCCCGCCGAGAAGGACCAGCGCGAAGATGTTGATCGCGGTCTGCGAGACGAGGGTCCCGATCAGCACCGGGAAGGTTTCGCGCATCCGGCCGACTCGCCGGGAGAGGACCATCGCCCTCGCCGGCTCACCGAGCCTGGCCGGCAGTGTCGCCGACATGAGGACCCCGATCATCGTCGCCGAGGTGACGTCGCGGCGCCTCACCACCCTGCCGGGGAGCGCCGCCCGGGCGATTGCGATCCACGACGCGGCGCGGGCGAACATCGCGCCGACCATCAGCGCGCAGGCGATCAGAACCCACTTCAGGTCCGAGTCGATGATGTTGGCGGCCACCCGGTCCACGCCGATCCGCCGTGCGGCGAGCGCCGTGAGAAGCAGGCCGAGCACCCCCGCGACGGCGACGCCTGCCTTCCGCGCCACGCGCCGGCCACGGTGGCCACCGCTCGTCGGAGCCGGCTCGAGAGATGGGAGGCGCTTGGCGGGGCGCCTCGGCCCGCCGTCGATGCGAACGAGCCCCGTCCGCCTCGCCGCCGACTCGGCCTGAGATAGTGGGGCGGGGGCTGTTTCCGTCACCCACTCGTAGACCTTCTTGACCTGATCGGCAACGCGCGGCCAGGCATAGCGCTCGGCGCTGCGGCGGCCGGCCTCGCCCATCGCAACGAGTCGGTCGGGCTCGTGGGCGAGCAGCTGGAGCTCCTCGGCCAGGGCCTGCGGGTCGGCGGGCGGCACCAGGACGCCGTCGACACCGTCGGTGACGACGTCCCTGTAGCCGGCGATCTCCGAAGCGATCACGGGCGTGCCCGCGGCGAAGGCCTCCGTTAGGACCATGCCGAAGCTCTCGCCGGCCAGGGAGGGCGCGCAGAGCAGGTCGGCGTCACCGAGGTGGCCCCAGAGGACAGAGTCGGACACCTTGCCGAGCACGTCGATGTGTGAGAGCACTTCGGGGTCGGAGATCAGGCGTGACAGATCCTCGGGATCCGCCCCGATGACGGTCAGCCGGGAGGGAACCTGCTCGACCAGCGCCTGGAAGGCCGAGAGCAGCACGGGCAGCCCCTTGCGCTCTTCCGCCCGCCCGACGAACAGCAGGCGCAGCTCATCGCTCCGCGCCCTCGGGCCCTTCGGCGTCGCCTCGACGTCGACGCCGTTCGGGACGATCACATAGTCGCCGCCAAACCAGCGGCGGCCGGTCCAGGCGGCGGCCTCCGAGACCGCGATCCGGGCCGAGAGCTGGTTCAGCCGGCGCCTGGCGCCCAACAGCGTCGCGATGTGATTGGGGAAGGCTCTGGTCGAGTAGGCGTGGAAGGTGCCGACCACCGGCGCACCCCTGAAGGTCATCGCGTCCCAGCCGACCAGGGGAGCGAGCGGCTCATGCACGTGGACCACGTCGTAGTTGCCGGCTCGGAGCTCGCGCCGGAGCGAGATCGGCCCCTCCGGGAAGGAGGAGAGGTTGGAGACGGCACCGTTCGCCCCGTAACCGACGGTCCGCCCGAGGGGAACGAGGTAGTCGGGAGCCCCCCGGAGCTCGGGTTGGGAACGGTGGAGGCGGCGGCTGAGGAAACCCGGCGGATCCCACGGGGCGAGCACTCGAACGTGCTCTCCCTGGGATATGAACTGCTCCGCCAGCGCCTCGACATGCCTGTTCACGCCTCCCTGGTACGTCCAGGAATAGGGCGAGACGAGCGCAATGCGCATAGAGCCAGGGTACCGAGAAGGCTGGCGGTGCTTCGTGTCGGAAGTCACACCTCGGTCACTTACCCGGGGCCCGCTCGCCTATTACGCGGCGAACTACTGATTCTCCTGCCTGCGACCAGGCGAACGCCAAAAATGCGCCAAGAGCGAGCGCGCCGAGCACGAGAAAGGTCGCCCCCGAATCGTTGACGAGCACTCCCACAGCGACCGCCGCGCAAGCGCCGAGCAGGCCGGCACGTGCAATCGGGGCGTCCCCGAGGCACGCGTCGATCCGGCGCCGCTGCGCAATCGCCGCGCAAATCCCCACCACGACGACCCAGAACAGCGGGTTTCCGGCCGCCTGCCCGAAGTCGTGCGCGGAGAGCCGCAGCCGCCGTTCGGCGAGGTCGGCGAGGTCCCCGGCCCCGCCGGCGTCGAGGACCGAACGTGTCAGGTGGGAGTTGCCCACTGAAACCAGATCTATGAAGGCGAGCAGGACCAGGCCAGCGAGCGGGGCGGCGACCAAGGCCGCGCCCCAGCGGAATCTCGAGCACTTTCCTGGCGCAGAGCCGGGAAAGCGCTCACCATCCTGCGCGACTGCCAGGAAGGCCGCTGCCACGGCCGCACCGAGGGGCAGCACGATCGCGGCGCCGACGTCGGCTCCGAAGCGACCCGCCCCGAAGATGACCGCGGCAATCAACCCTGCCGAGAGGAACGCGGCACCCGCACCACGCCGGCTCACCCCCCTTCCCCGGCCGGTGTAAGCGCTGAGCCCTGCGCCAACGCTGACGGGCACCATCACCGCGATCAACGCCTCGAGCTCGTTGCCGATCCCGTAGAAGCGCACCCCGAAGATCGGATTGGGGCCGAGCAGCGAGAGCGCCGTCAGCCCGGACCCGGCGATCACGTCGATCCCGTAGGCGCTCACCGTGATCGCACAGGCGCTCGCAAGCGCCCACCATCCGGGGACGAACCGCAGAGTGAGCGCCGCAAGCGCCGCTGCCCCTAGACCCACCAGCACGCCCTCGGCGACCGCGCTCGGCTCGATCGCCGCCCCGGCCAGAAGCATGAGCGGCATGTAGGCGAAGGCGAGAGCGAGCCAGGCGAGGGCCCTTCTCCGCACCGCCGGAGCGAACGCCGCCGCACCGGCAAGCAGGACCCCGGCGGCGAGGCAGCCGATGACCACCGGAGCACGCCGATCCGGGATCGCCTCCATGCGCCGGGCCCGGTGCTCGATCGCGCCCGGATCCAGCTCCCCCTCCGAGCGGATCGACTCGCCGTCCATCTGATCGGGGACCGCCAGGCCGAGGCGCCGCAGAATCGTCGGTGCCAGATCGGTCGAGAGCACGTAGCCGTCCGTCCTGGTGGAGTCCGAGGTGAGGTCGCCGTCGAAGCCACGGCCGGCGATCCCGATCGGGAGAGCTTCGTTTTCCCCCGGGGGCGGAGCTCCGAGCGCAATCAGCAGGTCGCCGCCCCCCAGACGCCTGACGAGACCGGGAAGCTCCGCCTCCCCCGCCCTGACCACGGCGAGCCCCGGACAGCGGCGTCGCACGCACTCGCCCGGGAGGGAGGGCGAAACGAGGCCATTGACATCCGCGGCCGCAAGCGCTGCGGCGGTCATCGGTTGGTCGGCCGACGCGGGAACGCCGCCGGCTCGCAGCCTGGTCGCGAGCAGGCCGGGGATCAGCTCCGCCGGGGCGTCATCGGCGCGCTCGATCACCTCGGCCCAGTTCGGGACCTCCCGGGCGAACGGGAAGAGCCCCGGCAGGCTGCGGTGGTAGAGCGAATCGTCGATCCGCCTTCCCTGCGAGACGTCCAGGAAGGTCTGCTGCGAGGAGACCTGTCCGATGCCGGCGCTCAGCAGCCCGAGCGACATCCCGCTCACCCTGGCGAGGTCCGCAATGGTCGTGTCCCGAGGCAGGACCGCAAGGGTCACGCTCGCCTGCGGCGTCGAAGCGGCCCCGGCGGGCGCCGCGAGCCCGCACAACAGCGTCCCGGCGGTGAGCGCGGCGGCCACTACTCTTCGTTTCGTGGCCGACCGCACGTTCGTCAAGTTCACGTTCTTCAAGCTCGACCCCGCCTGGCGCAGGCGCGATGCGGGGGAGCGAGCGTCCGACAAGGCCGAGTTCCAGGCGGCCTGCGACGACTTCGCGGAGGACCGCTCGCTGCGAGCGTATTCCACGGTCGGCACCCGCGGCGACGTGGACCTCCTGCTGCTCAGCCAGAGCCCGATCCTGGCGGACATTCACACCTTCCACGTGGTCCTCGGCCAGAGCGGACTGGCCCGCTGGGCCAGCACGCCGTATTCGTATCTGGCGATGACGAAGCCGTCCCCGTACTCGGACTCCGAGTCCCGGCCCGAGATCTGCACCTCCGACCGCAGGTACCTCTTCGTCTACCCCCTCGACAAGAAGCGCGAGTGGTACGGACTGCCGCTGGAGGAGCGCCAGCGAATCATGGCCAATCACATCGAGGTCGGCCGCCGCTACCCGGAGATCTCGATCAACACGGCGTACTCGTTCGGCCTCGACGACCAGGAGTTCGTCGTCTCCTTCGAGGGCGATGACCCGGGAGAGTTTCTCGACCTCGTCCAGGAGCTGAGGGGCACCGAGTCGAGCTCCTACACGCTGCGCGACACCCCGATCTTCACCTGCGTGGCGATGTCGCCCGCCCGCGCACTGGACGCTCTCGACGGCACCGCCGCCACGGCGGTTTCCCCCACTCCCGCCTAGCCCAGCCACTACCCTTTCGCGTCCGTTTGATTGGAAGCGAACCAACACCCCTGCGCGTCGCGATCGTCGGCTCTGGCCCGGCTGGCTTCTACACGGCTGAGCACATCCTCAAGCACGAGGGCACGCACGCAGAGGTCGACATGTTCGACCGCCTCCCCACCCCCTACGGGCTGGTCCGCTTCGGCGTTGCGCCGGACCATCCCAAGATCAAGTCGGTGATCCGCGTCTACGAGAAGACAGCGGCCCGACCGGAGTTCCGGTTCTTCGGCAACGTCGAGGTCGGGAACGACGTCTCGGTCGATGAGCTGCGGGAGCGCTACCACGCCGTGGTCTTCGCCTACGGCACCGCAACCGACCGGCATCTCGGGATCCCGGGCGAGGACCTTCCCGGCAGCCATCCCGCCACGGAATTCGTCAACTGGTACAACGCCCACCCGGATTTCGCCGACCGAGAGTTCGATCTCTCCTCTGAGCGCGTCGTCGTGATCGGCAACGGGAACGTCGCAGCCGACGTCGCGCGGATGCTCGCCCTCACCCCCGACGAGCTGGGCGAGACCGACACCGCAGACCACGCGATCGAGGCCTTCAACGGCGCCGCGGTCAAGGAGATCCTGGTGCTCGGTCGCCGCGGCCCCGCCCAGGCGGCGTTCACCAACCCCGAGGTCCGCGAACTGGGCGAGATGGTCGACGCCGACATCGACGTCGACCGCGGCGAGATGGAGCTCGACGACCTCAGCCGGGAGTGGCTCGACTCGGACGACGCCGATCCGACCAACCGCCGCAACGTCGACATCTTCACCGACTTCGCCCAGCGCGAGCCGGAGGGAAAGAACAAGCGGATCGTGGTGCGCTTCCTCCGCTCTCCCGTGGAGATCCAGGGGGACGGCAGGGTGGAACGGATCGTGGTCGGGAAGAACGAGCTGCAGCGGGACGACTTCGGGCGGCTTCGCGCGGTCGACACCGGCGAGCGCGAGACGATCGACTGCGGCCTGATCCTGCGATCCATCGGCTACAAGGGGATCCCGATCGAGGGCATCCCCTTCGACGAGGGCCGCGGCCTGATCCACAACGACGGTGGGCGCGTCCACGACGGCGAGGGCGGGCAGGTGCCTGGCCTCTACGCGGTCGGCTGGATCAAGCGGGGGCCCTCCGGCGTGATCGGGACCAACAAGAAGGACGCTCAGGAGACGGTCGACAACCTATTCGCCGATCTCGAGGCCGGAACGATCCCCGAGGCGGAGCTCGCAGCCGACCGGGGCGCGATCGAGGCACTGCTCGAAGAGCGCCAGCCCGACCACGTCACCTTCGAGGGCTGGCAGGCGATCGACGCCGCCGAGGTCGAGGCCGGCAAGCCTCATGGCCGCCCCCGCGTCAAGCTCTTCCGCGTTCAGGACCTTGTCGAGGCCTCGAAGGCCGCCAAGACGGCGGCCTGAGCCGAGCTCTGCCGCCGAGGCTCAGGCGGCCTCGGAGAGCCCATACCCGACGGGCAGCAGCCGCCTGGCGTTCGCCTCCGCGCGCAGCTCGTGCGGCCGGTCGGTGGTGATGCAGCGCGGCTCGGCGGCGAGGACCTTTTCCAGCAACTCGACGTCGTTGATCGTTCCGGTGCTGACCGTGATTCCCGCCCACCGCAGGGTCCTGACGAGCTGATCGGAGAGCAGGAAGTGCTCGATCTTCACGCCGGTGACGCGGTGGCGCACCGCCCAACCCGCCAACACGTCCGGCGCGTAGTCGGCCCAGATGACGAGGCGGGTTCGGAAGCCCGCCGCCGCTGCCACCTCGCACGCGTCGGTGTGAAAGCTGATCACCTCGAGCCTGCGCCGCTCCGGCGAGTGGCGATAGCGCTCGCAGATGGCCGCCGCCGTCCGGCGTGCGAGCTGCGGGTTCGACTGCGTCTTGACCTCGACCTGCACGACCAAGCCTGGTGGAGTCAGCTCGAGCAGCCGGGCGAGAGTCAGGGGAGGCTCACCGACGGGCGCACCGCTCGAATCGAGGATGCTCGCGTGCCGCAGCTCCTCGGCGTATCGCTCATGTGCCCAGCCCGAGAGCGTCGTGCCGAGGGAGAGAAGCGGGTCGTGCAGCAGAACGAGCTCGCCGTCCGCCGTCAGGCAGACGTCAGTCTCGACACCCTCCATCGGTCCGGCGAGCGAGCGGCGCAATGCCGCCTCCGAGTTGTCCGGGCCATAAGCCCTGCCCAACCGATGGGCGATCAGATCGCCAGCCACGGTGATCGTAGGGTGACCGTCGCAGCCCCAAATCGATGTGAAACCCCTGCAAACAGCCCGTGACCATTTGGTGAAGCAGGGATCTGCTCAGCGCCGCAGCCAGCCGATGATCCGCGGGTGACCGTCGATTACCGGAGCGTCGACGGTCTCGAAGCGCGTTAACCCGCTCTTCCTGGCGAGCATCTCGATCCCGGCGGCCGTGAACCCCCAATAGACATAGTCGTCGTGGGGGTAGACCTCCCCCGGGCGATAGCGGTGGACGGGGTCGCCGTCGTCGGGCTCCTCGACGACGCCAAGAGTCTCGATCAGGACCCTGCCGCCTTCGGATAGCCGGCGGCTCAGCACCTCCAGCAATCGGCCGGGAGCCTCGACCCTGTGCAGGATCCCGCAGCAGAAGATGAAGTCGAAGCTCTCATGCAGACGGTCGAGGTCGAGCGCATCCAGCTTCCGGTACGCGACCCTCGAGTGGAGCAGCTCGTGGATCGCGCGGAAGCCCTCACCGCCCTCCAACTCGACGTCCCAGCGAGCCTTTACCCATTCGACGTACTGCTCGTTGTCGACGGCGACGACACGCTCCGCGGTTCTGGCCTCCGCGAGGAAGGCATAGAAGCCGTCGAAGGTCCCGATATCGAGCACTGAGATCCCGTCGAAGCTCGCGGGGATCGCGGGAACCCTGTAGCGGTGGTCGCGCGCGGCACCCGGCGCGTAGATGCCCTCCGCGCGGTTGAGCGCGAAGGTGTGGAACCAGTAGGGAACCTCGTCGAGCACCGCCCGCGCCTCGGCGGGGTCGGCCTCGATCGGTAGCAAGTCGGCGACCTGGCGCTCAGCCGAGGTGAGCTCGGACAGCGCCGTGGCAGTCCAGGCGTTCAACCGGATTCCTCCTTCGTCTGTGGGCCGTGTCCGCTACGTCTCGCTGCGTCCAGCGCCAGGTCCTGCCCCAGCGCGGCCCGAATCCATCCTACCCCCGGCGCCGTCCACGTACGATTGACGCCGATGGCGATCTCACTCGACGAGGTGCGACTGATGATCGAGGCCTCGCTGCCTGGGGCTCAGGTCGAGGTCTTCGACGAGACCGGCACCCAGGACCACCTGCGCACCACCGTCACGGCGCCGCAGTTCGAGGGCCTCTCCCGGATCGAGCAGCACAAGCTCGTCAAGAGGGCCGTTCAGACCCGCTTCGACGACGGCTCGATTCACGCCCTTTCCATCAAGACGTCGCTAGACGAGTAGGCCTGCGTATAGTGTGATGCGAGGGTGCTCCGCAGGCGAAGCCGAGGAGCAACCCGTCTGATTCATGGAACCCAATGAGCAAGACCTCAAGAGCAAGGTTGAGGAGCTGATCCGCGACAACCGGATCCTGCTCTTCATGAAGGGCACTCCGGAGCAGCCGCAGTGCGGCTTCTCCATGAGGGTGGTCAACACGCTCGAGTCCTACGGCGTCGAGTACGCCGCCCTCGACGTGTTGCCCGCGCTGCAGCCGCTGCGCGAGGTGACCGCCGAGCTCTCAGACTGGCAGACCTTCCCGCAGCTCTACGTCAACGGCGAGCTGGTCGGCGGTGCCGACATCGTCGATGAGATGGACGAGTCGGGCGAGCTGGCCGGCGTCCTCGGCGTCGAGCAGCCGGAGCGCCCGGCGCAGTCCGCCAAGCAGGAGCTCCAGGCGGACGACCCGCAGCAGAGCCCGCCGATCCAGATCGAGCGCTAGCTGGTCAGCTAGACGGTTGCGGCCTGCTCGGCCGTGTCTTCCTTCACCTGGAAGGAAGAGCCGCAGCCGCAGGCTGCGACGACGTTCGGGTTGTTGACCGCGAAGCCGGCGCCCTGCAGGCCATCGACCCAGTCGACCTCGGAGCCGAAGACGAACTGCATGCTCGTCTTGTCGACGACGACCGCCACGCCCTGGTTCTCGAAGCGATGGTCGTCGTCCTTGGGAGCGTCGAAGGCGAGCGCGTACTGGAAGCCGGAGCAACCGCCGCCGCGAACCGCGACGCGCAGAGCCTGCTCGCCCTCCTGCTCGCCGAGCAGCTCCTTGATCTTGGCCGCCGCCTTGTCGGTCAGCTTGATCGGCTGAAGCGTCTCACTCATCGGGGCTCATTGTAGAGGGCGCGGATACCGTCTTCGAACTATCGCCTGCGTACGCCCAGTCGAGGTACTGCAGGATGCGCCGCGAGTCGTTGACCACCTCGTCGCCGTCGATCAGCACCGGCACGTAGGAAAGCTTCGTCAGCTCGACGATCTCCGGGCGGCGTGAGCGCCGCCGGGCGACACGCTCGGTCCGGTAGTCCAGGCCAAGCTTGTTCAGGCGGCGCGCGACAGCCCCGCAGGGACACAGAAAGTTCGTCGGAGTTCCACAGCGGTAGAGCACCCGGCGGGGCTCATTCGTCGTCTCGGCCATCAGGTGAAGGGAAGCAGCCGGACGGCGCGGCCGGTCGTGCGAAGCGCGAGGTCGGCCATCCGGTGGCCCTCCGCGCGCTGCCCAAGGTCGTCCAGCTGCCAGCGGACCGTGTCCTCGAGCGTCTCCTCGTGCGGCCGGGGCTCCCAGCCGAGTTGCTCGCGGGCCTTGTCGTTGCGGTAGGTGAACCACTGGGTGCCCGAGCGCACCTCGTCCACCGAGGTGGGCAGGCGCACCCCGATCAGCTCCATGGCCTCAACGCCCCCGACCGCAAGCCGGCCATGCATTCGGAGCGCGGGCGTCGGCACGTCGGCGATCCGGCTGAGATCCGCAAAGAGGCGCTGCAGCGTGAAGTTCCGCCCGGTCAGCAGGTACCGCTCGGAGGACTCGCCGCGCTCGTCGGCGAGCAGATGTCCCCTGGCAACGTCGCGCACGTCGACGATGTTGATCGCCCCGTCGACGTAGCCGGGGATCCTGCGGAGCAGAAGGCGGCGGACGAGCGCATTGGAGGTCCCGCTCGGGTTGGGGTCGTCGGGCCCCAGCACGAACGAGGGGTTGACGATCACGACGGGCAGCCCCCTTGCCGCCGTCCGCATCGCGACGAGCTCCGCGTCGTGCTTCGAGTTGATGTAGGCGATGCCGAGACGGCCCACGGTGAACGGGTGGTCCTCGTCGATCGTCTCCCCCGGCTTCGCAGCGCCCACGGCGCTCGAGCTCGAGGTCAGCACCGCGCGCTCGGCGCCGGCGCGCAGCGCCTCCTCGAAGACGTTCCTCGTGCCCTCGACGTTCACCTCGAAGACCCGGATCCGGTCCCGGCTGCGCATCGAGGTGGTGCCGGCGACATGGAAGACGCGCCCCACTCCCAGCATCGCCTTGCGCACCGAATCCCGATCGGTGACGTCGCCCTCCGCCCGCTCCCACTCGATTCCATCCAGGGGGGCGGTGTTGCTTTGATCGCGAACCAGCAGCCGCAGCTCGTCCCCCCGGCGCGCGAGCTCCCTGACCAGATGGAGGCCGACAAAGCCCGTCCCGCCCGTGACGAGCGTCTTCGCCATAGGGCGAGCATGGTAGAACGCCTGGAATGCCCTCGACCGCGGTCGTCGCCGACACGACCTCATATCTGCCGCCCGAGCTGATCGAGCAGCACGACATCCGCCTCGTCAGCCTCTACGTCGGCATCGAGGGTGATCTCGACCGAGAGGCGGACATCACCGACCTGCAGGGGTTCTACGAGCGGCTCCGGGCATCCGACCAGACCGTGACCACATCCCAGCCTTCCGTCGGCGACTTCGTCGCGGTCTATGAACCCCTCCTCGCTGAGGGCAAGGAGATCGTCTCGATCCACCTCTCCTCCGGGATCTCGGGCACGTACGAGTCCGCGATGCAGGCGCACGAGAGACTGACGGCCGAGGGCAACGGCGGCGAGCGGATCGTGGTGTGCGACTCGCGGACCGGCGCCGGCGGGATGGGCCTGATGGTCCTCGGGGCGGCCAATGCGGCAGAGGGGGGCGCGAATGCGGTCGAGGCGAAGCAGCGCGCCGAGAAGGTTCGCGAGGAGCTCAAGATCTGGTTCGCCGTCGACACGCTGGACTACCTGCGCCGCGGCGGCCGGATCGGGGCCGCCCGCGCGTGGATCGGCACAACGCTCAAGATCAAGCCGATCCTCACCCTGGAGGACGAGATCACGCCGATCGAGCGCGTCCGGACCCGCAGCCGGGCGTTCGAACGGCTCGTCGGCTACGCACGCCAGCGCCAGGAGGACGGGGCCGACGCATGGGTCGTCCAGCACGTCCAGGACCCGGAGAACGCCGCGCGCATGGTCGAGGCCTGCAGGCCGATCTTCGGCAAGGACCCGATCTTCACCTCGGAGATCGGACCCGTGATCGGCGCGCACGTCGGACCGGGCCTGCTTGGAGTCGGCGGGGTCTCGACGCAGGTGCTGTCAGGCGACGGCCTTGGCTGAGGGCCTTCCCGAGGTCCTCTTCGTCTGCGTTCACAACGCGGGTCGCAGCCAGATGGCCGCCGGCCTGCTCCAGCGGAAGGCCGGCGACCGGGTGAGCGTCCTCTCAGCCGGGAGTGAGCCCGCAGACCAACTCAACCCGGCGGTCGTCGAGGCCATGAACGAGGTCGGGATCGACATCTCCGCCGAGCGCCCCAAGAGACTCGAGGAGGGCATGGTCCGCGAAGCCGATGTCGTGATCACCATGGGCTGCGGCGACGCCTGTCCGATCTATCCCGGCAAGCGCTACGAGGACTGGGACCTCGAGGATCCCTCCGGCAAGGACCTCGAAACCGTTCGTGGGATCCGCGATCGCATCTCCGAACGAATAGATGTACTGCTTCGCGATCTAACGAGTCGCGCTGACGCGCGCCCTCGCGTCTAGCGCCGCCGCCTGAGCGCGATCAGGCCGCCCACGACGAAGCCGACCACCGCGGCGCCCACCGCGAGTTCCGTCCCGTGCTCGCTGATCTGCCGCTTGACGTCGGTTACCTGAACCCAGCGGTTCCGCAGCGCATCGACGGAACGCGAGAGCTCCTGGCGCTGCTGGACGATGTCCTGGCGGATCTGCTCAGCGGAGCGCGTCCCGGGCGGTGGAGGCGACCAGCGCCCGTTGCCTCTGGTTTGAATCGTCCGGCCGGCTGGGGTACTCACACTCGCTCCTCCTCTCCGAAGGCGGCCTTGATCTCCTTGGCCTCCTCGATCGCCATGTCGGGGGTCGGCGGGGCACCGCGCTTGAAGGAGCGCCAGGCGAACAGGCCCGCGCCGGCACCGATCAGCAGGAAGATCGCGGCCTCCACGAAGAAGCCGGCCCAGAAGTTGTTGAAGACGAGGTCGTTGAGGAGCCAGGCGAAGCCGTGCATGAGCAGGAAGAGCGCCAACACGACGAAGATCCCCGCGGCCAGCCCGGCGACCGAGCCGCGCAGCAGCCGATTGACCTTTTCCGTGACCTCGGTCTTGGCGAGCTCGATCTCCTCGCGGATCAGGCCGGAGGCGCGATCCGACACCTCGAAGACGAGCTCCCCGACGGTCATGTCCTCGGGCACCTTGGCGCCGTTGCCGGTTGCCTGCGCCCGCTGCTCCGCGGTCTCGGCCGACGGCCCCGAGCTCGGAACCTGGCTGGACTCGCCGTCGGTCATTCGGGCGGGTCCTCGTTGAAGACTCGCCGCCAGATCACCTCGGAGAGCCGGTGTGCGGCGACCGTCGCGAGCGCGCCGGTGGCAGCCAGCATTCCCCCCCAGATCAATCGCCTCAAGATGTCGCTCTGCATGGCTTGCCCTCTTCTCCTCAAACGGGTTGCGCCTTTCGGCGCACCCTCGCATATACGGTCTCGCGCTACCCGGGCTCTTGCCCGGAGTAAACCAACTCAGCGGCTTGCCCGTTCGCCCGCCCCGCCGGGCGCTCCGCGTATTTCGCCCAGCGCTCGAAGAAGGTCCTGTAGACCGCGTGGGTCCAAGTCGGATCCGCAGCCTCGAGGAGGCCGTGGGAGCCGGTCGGAAGGATCCAGACGCGGACGAGGTCGTTCGCCTCGGCGGCCGCCGCCAATGTGCGGGCCTGTTCCACTTTGACGATCGGATCGTCCTCCGGATGAAGGATGAGCAGCGGGACCTTGGCGTTGGGGACGTGGTCGACGCCACGGGCGTGCGTCCAGATCTCATCCGCACTGACGCCGTAGTAGGGCGCCGAGACGTACTCCATGACGCGATTCATGTCCTCGGCTTCCGGGGGCCAGCGTCCCGAGCGGACCCGGGAAACCAGGGCGGCCTGGAAGGCGCGGTGGAGCAGGTAGCGGGGATGGTCGCGCGGGACGTCCTCCGCGAGGCGCGCCCAGGCTTCCTTCGGCACGGCCGGGGGAGAGACCGCAAGGATCCCGCCATCGAGGTCCGTCGCGGTTGCCTCCTGGTCGCAGGCGTTGAGCACCGAGCTGCCTCCGAGGGAGATGCCGAGCGCGCCGACGCTGGTCGAGCCCAGCTCCTTCATGTAGGCGGCGAGGCTGAGGATGTCCAGGCCCTCCTTCCAGCCGGCGGTGGAGGGCGCCGGACTGGTCAGCTCGGTCATGCCGAAGCTCCGCAGGTCGAGCGCGGCGACGTTGTACCCCCACTCGTAGAACGCGCGGACGGCGATCTGGCGGACGTAGTCGAAACGGCTGGAGGTGAACAGGCCGTGCACCACGATCAGCCCGGGACGGGCCGCCTCCTGCACCGCGATCGAGGCGGCGATCCGCTCCCCGTCCGCCCCCTCGACGATGTGGTCCTTGAACTGGCCCGGGTAGCGGTAGCCGATCACGGCCCCCTCGCGGTGCTGCGCCACGACGAAGTTCGACATGTCCGCGAGGCCCCGGCGGAGCTCGGCGAAGTCCGAGTGGCGAAGGTGGTTGGGGATTGCGTGCAGGTCTGCCATCAGGGCCGTCATCGTCCGCTCGCGCTCTGGCGGTATCGGCAAAGCCCGCCGACTGCGCTGCTCCAGCGCCGTGAGAAAGTCGCGCACGCGCCCGCCGATCAGCTGACCGAAGAGCCAGAGCGGCAGCAGGACGATCCCCAGAAGGACGTTGGCGAGCTTCGCGGCCCCGTGCAAGACGCGGTCCTGCCGCTCGGTCCTGGCGAGCCCTTCCCACATATGCCGCGCTCAGCCCGCCACCGCGTCGCCCACCGGCCGGGGCTCGAGGCCGTCGCAGATGGTCTCGACCACGAGCCGCTTGGCGCGCTCGTAGTCCGCGTCGGTGCCGGGGATCGAGCCGAAGATCCAACCGGTGAGCAGCTGCTCGATCGCCCCATAGAAGACCATGGCCGCGAAGTTCGGGTCGACGTCGTCGCGGAACTCGCCCTTGTCCTGCGCGTCGGAGACGATCTCGGCCACGAGGTCATAGGCCCGCCGGATCTCGGGCAGGTGGGTGCGCCCAAAGGAGTTGGCCGCCCGAGTGACCTCGACGATGATCACCTTCATCAGCTCGGGTTCGTGCCTGTAGGACTCGATGATGAAGTTCGCGACGCCTGCGAGCTTGTCGCGGGGCGGTACGTCGCTGGCCCGGATTTCCTGGCTCGCCTCGATGAGCAACGCCCAGCGCTCCGTGAAGAGCTCGTTGAGCATCTGGTCCTTGGAGTTGAAGTAGTGGTAGACGAGCCCGTAGGCGACGCCCGCCTCAGTCGCCACGTCCGAGACGCGCGCGGAGTGAAAGCCCTGGCGGGCGAAAACCGTGATCGCGGCGTCGAGGATCGCGCGGCGCTTGTCGGGGGCGGGAGCCTGGCTCATCAGGGCGCCCCGTTTGTGATCGCGGGCTCGGCGGTGGAGGCCGGCTTGTGCTCGGCGTCCCCCTCCTCCGGCCATTGGTAGGCCTCGGGGCGACGGTGCCGTAGCGACGGAAGTTTGTCGCGAATGTCGTCCTGGCTCGCGAAGTCGAGTTCGGCCGAGACGAAGCACTCGGTGTCAGCGGCCTGCGCCAGCACCACCCCCCACGGGTCGACGACCATCGAGCGGCCATAGCTGCGGTAGTGCGGCGGAGCGACACCGATCTGGCCGGCGGCGACCATGAAGACCTGGTCCTCGATCGCTCGGGCGCGGATCAGGACCTCCCAGTGATCTCGGCCCGTCCGCTCGGTGAATGCCGAGGGAACGGTGATCACCCGGGCGCCCCGCAGCGCGAGGATCCGGTAGAGCTCGGGGAAGCGGAGGTCGTAACAGATGGTCAACCCGACCTTCGTGCCGTTCAGATCGCCGAGCTCGATCCGATCCCCGGCCTGCTCGATCTCTGACTCCCGGTAGGAGACGTCGCCCACCTCGACGTCGAACATGTGGATCTTGCGGTAGGTCGCAAGCCGCTCGCCGCCGGGCCCGAACATCACGCAGGTGTTCGCGAGCTTCTCCTGGCCGGCGACGACCTCGGGCACGCTCCCCGCGACCAGGAAGACGCCGAGCTCGCGCGCCCACCTGGCGGCGGCGCTCAGCGCGGGCCCGTCGAGCGGCTCAGCCGACGCGCGAATCGCCTCCGGTGAGCCCAGCACGGTCCACTTCTCGGGCAGGACGACGAGCTCCGCGCCGTCGGCGGCCGCGGCGCGAACGAGTCGCTCCGCGACCTCGAGGTTGCGGTCGTATTCGTCCGTGGAGTTGAGCTGTACGGCGGCGGCACGCATCCCGGCATTCCTTGGCGGTCCCGACTGACTGACCAGTCAATCTAGAGGGTAAGGCCCCGAACAGCGGGTAGCGTGTCACCCGATGTTCCGCAGGTGGCTGCCACGCACGAGGTCCGCCTTCGAGTCGCGGACCGAGGTCTGGCGCGAGGTCGGGCTGGGGTCCGAGATCGATCAGGCGGCCGCCCGGCGGGGACGCGTCGCCGCGCTGGTCGCCGCGGCACTGATCGCTGTGGTCCTCGTCATCTTCGCCGAGCGCAAGTCGTGGTTCCCCGGCCACGGGCACGAGGTCCGGATCGCGACTGTCGTCCTGCTGATCCTGCTCGGCTGGGCGCTCGCCCGATCCCTCGGGCGCGGCTTCGCCCCCACCCTCTACAGACGGCTGGAGCCGGGGACAGCCGGGACGATCGGCTTCCTGCTGCGGTTGTTGACGATCGTGATCGTCGCCGTCGTCGCACTGAGCATCGCCGGCGTCAAACCGGAGACCCTCGCCCTTGGCGGCGGCTTCACGGCGGTGGTGGTCGGCCTCGCCGCCCAACAGGTCCTCGGCAACATGCTCGCGGGCGTCGTGCTGATCACGAACCGACCGTTCCGCGTCGGCGAACGCGTCCGGCTCCAGGGGGGCGTCCTCGCCGGGCAGACGGAGGGCGTGGTCGGGCAGCAGGGCCTCTTCTACACGACGCTTGTCAGCGGCGCCGACCGGATCATGGTGCCCAACGGCGTCCTGATCCAGTGCGCGATCACCCCGCTCCGAGAGCCCGAGAGAGTCGAGTTCCGGGCCCGCTTCAGCGCAGACACCAGCCCCCGTGAGGTTCAGGAGATGATCGAGACGGCGATCACCGTGCCACTCCGGTACCCGCCGCACATCACGGTCGAAGAGCTGGACCGCGACGAGGTCGTCGCCCGGATCGTCGCCACGCCGATGAACCCGCGCGACGGCGCCACGCTCGCCGAACAGGTCCTGACCGGTCTTCGCTCGACGGACGGTGCCCCCACCCAAGCGCCTTCCGAGTCGGACAGTGCGGCTCCGACCAGGATCGACGGAGACGACCAGCCCACTTAGGATGCGCCGATGCAGGTTCTGGTAACCGGCCCCACGGGGAAGGTCGGCAACGCCATCGCACCGGCATTGCTCGATCGAGGTGACCAGGTCCGAGCTCTGGTTCGGGACCCCAATCGCGCGGCGAGCGTGCTCCCCGCAGGAGTGGAACCCATTCGCGGCGACGCCACCGATGCGGAGAGCCTCGCTGCCGCGGTCGACGGATGCGAGCTGGTGTTCAACGCGATGGGGATGCCGGAGCAGTGGGTCAAGGACGAGGGAATCTTCGATCGGGTGAACGCCCTGGGCAGCGGCGCGCTCGCCGCCGCGGCGAAGCGGGCGGGGGTGCGACGGTTCATCCATACCTCGACTCACGACGTCTTCCACGCCGAGAGCGGTGAGCGGTTCGACGAGACGATGCTCGCCGATTACCCGAAGGGGACCGCCTACGAGCGCTCCAAGCAGCATGCCGAGGAGCTGGTGCAAGCCGAGCGCGACGGGATGGAGGTCGTGATACTCAATCCGGCAGGCGTCTACGGGCCGACGCCTTCGCCGACGCCGTCCTTCGAGAACGGCCTCTTCGAGCCGGTCGTGCGCAAGCGGCTTCCGGCGGTGCCGCCCGGAGGCACCGGGTACGCCTTCGCCGCGGGGGTCGCCGACGGTCATCTGCTGGCGGCGGAGAGGGGGGCGGACGGCGAGCGCTACATCCTCGCCGACGGCTACGCCCCGTTCCGGGAGATCGCTCAGACGGTGAAGCAGGTGGCGGGCCGGGGTCGAGTGCCGCCCGTAATGCCGATCCCGGTCGCGCGGGCCATCTCTGGACTTGGCGAGGGAATCTCGCGGGTAATCCGCCGCCCGCCGCTCCTGCCCCGCGGGCAGCTCACCTACTTCCTTTGGCAGGGTCAGCCCGATTCCTCCAAGGCGCAGCGCGAACTCGGCTGGCGGACGACGCCTCTGGAGGACGGCGTCCGGAGGACGCTGGACGCGATGGGCCTGCTCGAAGCGAGCTAGGACAGCCGGCCGATTCCAGGCAGGAAACGGCCGATGCGGGTGGCGTATGCCCGGTACGCGTCCCCGTGCGTGCGCTGCATATAGGGCTCCTCGACCAAGCGCACCTGGAGCTCGAGACCGATGGCAATCGTCACCACGGCGACGAAGCCGAGCCAGGTCGGCACGATCAGCGCGAGGCCGGTCCAGCCCACGATCATCGCCGTGTAAATCGGGTTGCGGACGACCGAGAACCAGCCGCCCGTGATCAGCTCCGTCCTCTCTTCGTCGCTCACGCCGATCCGCCAGGACTCCCCCATGCCGAGCTGGGCCGCGAAGACGGCCACGCCTCCGGCCGCCGCGAGCGCGATCCCGATGACATGCAGGACGTCGACGTCGAGCGCGTCGATCGGATCGAGGTTGTCCCCTAGCACGAGGATCGGGGACGCCACCCCAATCGCCATCCCGCCGACAAAGAGGATCCCGCTGAGCCAGTCGGCGACGCCGGCATCGCGGCGCAAGCCGATCAGCCCGGTGCTCCCGGTTCGGCGCAGTTGGATGGCGACGCGGACGCCGAAGGTGAGCACGCCGAACGCGATCAGCAGCCAGATCGCGAGCTGCGCCACGGCGAGCTAGTCGGAGCCGTTACCGCCGGAGCCGTCGCCCGCGCCGCGACGCCGCTCCAGCTCCGCGACCAGGGCCTTGGTGTGCATCGCTGCGATCAGATCGTTGAGGGGCTGGTTTCCCGCCTCGATCAGGGCCATCGCCTCGTCGGGATCGAGCTCCCCGGCCAGCCGCTCCATCAGCACGTCGACCTCCTGCTTGACGAGGTCTGCCATCGACTCCTTGTAGCGGAGCGTGTCGTAGACGGTGAATCCGATGCGCTCCTCATAGCCTCCCGCGCGAAACCGACCGATTGCCTCGATGATCCGGAGGTCGCTCGGCGAGTAGCCCCGCCGGTCCGGCGTGAGCACCTCGAGCTCCGCGAGGCGGGCGAGTACGTCCTTGGGGATGTCGTAGCGGCGGCGGACCTCGGCGGCGCTCACCCTGGCGCTCTCGCCGGCGAGGGCGTGCTCGAGCAGGCGGTCGCCCAGCTCGATCAGGGCCCGAGCCCGGTCGGGGTCCTCCTCCAGCAGGTCCTTGATCACCCGCAGCGGCATGTAGCGCTCCTCCTGGAGCTGCTTGATCATCCGGATCCGCTCGACGAAGTCGGCCGGGTAGTAGGCCATGTTGCGCGAGGTCTTCATCGGCTCGGGCAGCAGGCCCTCGCGCAGGTAGTGCTTGATCGTGGCGGCGGAGACGCCGGAAGCACGCGCCAGCTCACCCATGCGGAGCAGCTCCTCGCTCTCCGTCTTCGCCTTCGCCGCATTCATGCGAGGAACGGCTCCTGCTTCGCCGTATTACGGGTCGCGCTGTCGCGCGCCCTCGCATCATCCGGTCCCTTGGTCGCCCCGGACTCTTCCAGCGCCTTTACCTCCTCGGCCGAATAGCCGGCGTCCATCAGCAGCTCGGCCGTGTGCTCCCCCAGCGCGGGCGCTGGGCGCTCGACGCTCGCCGGCGTCCGCGACAGCTTGATCGGGAAGCCGAGCTGCTTGATCTCGCCCAACTCCGGCTGCTCATAGGAGATCACCATCTCCCGCTCGCGGGCCAGCTCTGACTCGAGCGCCTCGTCGAGGTCCAGGATCGGCTCGATCATCGCGTCGTGTTCGTCGTTGAAGGCGCGCCACTGATCGCGCGTCTTCGTCTTGAAGATCTCCTGGACCTCCCGGTGGGGTTCCGAACCGGGATTTGCGAACTGGTGCTCGATCAGGTCCTCGCGGCCGACCGCCGTGCAGAAGCGACTCCAGAACTTCGGCTCGAGCGCCCCGCAGGTGACCCAGCCATCGGCTGCCTCGTAGGGGCGGTAACAGATGATCCCGCCGGAGAGCATCACCTCGCCCCGCTTCGGCACCTCGCCGGATCCGAAGTAGCGTCCCGCCTCCATCACCAGCCATGCCAACGAGCCGTCGGTCATCGAGATGTCGACCATCTGGCCCTCGCCGCTCCGGCGCGCCTCCTGCAGCGCCGCCAGGATTCCCAGCGCCGCCATCAAGGCCCCGCCGCCGAGGTCGGCGATCTGGGCGCCCGACTGGATCGGCGGTCCGCCCGCCTCACCGGTCAGCCCGAGGACGCCGTTCAGGCCCAGGTAGTTCTGGTCGTGCCCGGCGCGGTCGCGGTTCGGGCCGTCCTGCCCGTAGCCGGTGATCGGGCAGTAGACGAGCGCCGGGTTCGCCTGGCGCAGGACCTCATAACCCACCCCGAGCTTGTCGAGCACCCCCGGGCGGAAGCTCTCCACGAGGACGTCAGCGGTCTCGGCGAGCTTGATCAGCGCCTGCCGTCCCCCCTCGTGCTTGAGATCCAGCCGGATCGATCGCTTGTTGCGGTTGAGCGACAGGTAGATGGCGGAGCGGGTGCCGAGCTGCGTCTGCTCGTCTGTGCCGTAGTACGGCGGCGCCCAGCGGACGTAGTCGCCCTGGCCGGTGTCCTCCACCTTGATCACGTCGGCGCCGAGGTCGGCGAGCAGCAGGGTGCAGAAGCCACCCGGCAGCAGCCGGGTCAGGTCGAGAATCTTGATGTCGGAAAGTGGACGGTCGCTCACGCGTTGGCCTCCTCCCGCTTCGGCACACCGAGCAGCTCGCGCGCCTCGGCGACGGTCGCTGCGCGGCGCCCCACGTCCTCGGCCATCTGGCGGGCCTTGGCGATCAGCTCGCCGTTGGACTTCGCCATCTCTCCGTCCGGCAGGTAGAGGTTGTCCTCGAGGCCGGCCCGGACGTTGCCCCCCAGATTGAGCGAGGCGGCGAGCAGCTTCCACTGATCGCGCGAAACGCCGATCACCTGCCAGTTGTTCGGCCCCTCCGCGCCGCCGGGGATCTGCTCCGACATGAAGGCGACGTTGCGCGCGTTCGGCCGGATCCCGCCGTTGACGCCCATCACCAGTGAGATCTGCAGCGGCGGCTCGAGCAGGCCCATGTCGAGATACGGATCGAGGTTGGCGACGTGGCCGGCGTCGAAGCACTCGTGCTCGGGCTGGATCCCCAGCTCGTTCATCTCGGTCAGGAACGCCGTGATCGTGTCGAAGCTGTTCTCGAACACGGCCTTGAAGACGAAGTCCTTGCGGCGCCGGGAGTACTTCGCGTAGTTCATCGAGCTCATGTTCAGAGCGGCGACGTCGGGCCGGAGCGCACGCAGGTACTCCAGCCGCTTCTCGATCGGCACGCCGATCGCTCCCGTCGAGTAGTTGATGATCACGTCGTCGACCTCGGCCCTGATGGCCTCGGTGATCGCCTGGAAGTCTTCGATCTCGTAAGAGGGCGTCCCGTCGGGGGTCCGCGCGTGGATGTGGATCTGGGAAGCCCCCTCGTCGACCGCGCGGCGCGCCTCGGCGGCGTACTCCTCGGGGGTGTAGGGGATCGCGGGGCACTGGTCGCGGTTGGCGATCGCTCCCGAGATCGAGTTGCTGATGATCACCGGGTCCTCGAAGCGGCTCACACGCCCCCCTGTGCGTCGATTGCGGACTGCAGCGCGGCCTCGAACACCTCGCCGTCGAAGCTGACCACGCCGGCGTAGGCCACGTTCTCGTCGGCGAGGGCCACCCTGAGGCCGCTCACCGTCGCACCTCCTCGCCGGCGGCGGCCAGCGCAGATTCGCGATCGGCAAATCCCTGCAGGGAGACGGGCACCTCCCCATCGAACGAGAGCAGGCTGAAGAGAGGTTGGTCCAACTCGACTCCACTGCCACGGCCCTTCGCGTGCAGGTGAGACCTGATCAGAACCCGGTCCCCGACCTCTTCGAGCTCCTCGGTCTCCAGGTGGAATACCTCCCACGTCTCGTCGAGCTCCACGAAGAAACCGCGAAATGCCTCGGTCCCCCTGACCACACCCGCCTCCCCCTCGACCGACGAGGCGATCAGGGGTACGAACTCGAAGTCCGGGGACGCCATCTCGACCAGCCACTCGACGTCGCGCCCGTTCCATGCATCGATCGACTGACGAGCGATCTCGGTGCGCGACCTCGTCATACCGGCATCACGCCGTGCTTCTTCCATGGCCGCTCGACCCGCTTGTTGGCGGCCATCCGCAGGCCGCGGATGATCGTCGGCCGCGTCTCTCGCGGGTCGATGATGTCGTCGATCATCGCGTTGCCCGCCGCGAGGTAGGGGTCGATCTGCTGGCGGACGGCCTCCAGCATCTGCTCGCGGGTCGCCTCCGGGTCGTCGGAGGCCTCGATCGCCGACCGGCCGATGATGTTGACCGCGCCCTCGGCTCCCATCACGGAGATCTCCGCCGAAGGCCAGGCGACGATCAGGTCGGGCTCGTAGGCCTTGCCGTTCATCACGTAGTAGCCGGCGCCGTAGGCCTTGCGGACGACCACCGTGACTTTAGGCACGGTCGCGCGGGAGACGGCATAGAGCATCTTGGCGCCGTGGCGAATGATCCCGGCGTGCTCGACCTTCGAACCGACCATGAAGCCGGGCACGTCCTGGAGGAAGACGAGCGGGATGTTGAAGGCGTCGCAGAGGTTGATGAAGCGCGCCGCCTTGTCGGCGGAGTCGTTCTCGAGGATGCCGCCGAGCTGCTTCGGCTGGTTGGCGACGATGCCGACCGGCTGGCCGCCGAAGCGCGCTAGGCAGGTGATGATCGTCTTCGCGAACTTCGGCTTGATGTCGAAGATCTCGCCGCCGTCGGTGATCTCACGGATGACGTCGTACATGTCGTAGGGGTGCCGCGGTGACTCGGGGACGATGTCGAGGAGCTTCTCCGACATCCGGTCCTCCGGGTCCTCGGTCTCGCGCAGCGGCGGGCGCTCCTCGCAGTTCGTCGGGAAGTAGGAGAGGTAGTCCTTGACGACCTGGATGCACTCCTGGTCGTCCTTCACCTCGAGGTCGCCGACACCCGACTTGCGGCAGTGGACCTTCGCGCCGCCCAGGTCCTCCATCGAGATGTCCTCGCCGGTCACGGCCTTGGTCAGGTGCGGTCCTGCTAGCGCCATCGCGCCCTGGCCGACGACCATGGGGACGAAGTCGGAAAGCGCCGGGATGTAGGCCGTGCCCGCGGCGCACGGCCCGAGCATCGCCGCGACCATCGGGATCACCCCCGACATCACGACCTCCTCCTGGAAGAGGTGTCCGGACCCCGCGAACAGCGACCCCGCTGCCTCCTGGATGCGCGCCCCGGCCGAGTCGAGCAGCCAGATGAACGGCATCCGCTTGCTCAGGGCCATCTCGCGCAGGCGGCTCACCTTGAGCTCGCCGGTCGCGCCCATCGAGCCGGCCATCACGGTGAAGTCGTAGGCCGCGATGCAGCAGCGGCGGCCGTCGACGTCGCCCCAGCCCGTGATCACGCCGTCGGCGGGCGCGTCCTTGCCCTCCATGTTGCGCTGGGAGAAGTGGGGCCGGCCGTGGATCCCGATCTCGACGAAGGTGCCGGGGTCGCAGAGCAGGTCGATCCGCTCTCTGGCGGTGAGCTTGCCGCGCTCGTGCTGGAGGGCGATCTTCTCCTCGCCGCCTCCGAGCTTCGCCTTCTCGCGCCTCCTGTGGACGTCTTCGGTGAGTCCCTTCATTCCGGTCTCCTCACCACCCTCGACCTTGTCGGGCGCCTCGGGAGCTTCGCCCTGGTGTTCTTGTGAGGCCTTGGTCTCGTCGGTGGCTGGCAATTCAGCGCCCCTTCCATTCGGGCTCACGCTTCTCGAAGAAGGCCTCGACGCCCTCCTGGATGTCCTCCGTCGAGAAGGTGAGCGAGAGCTGTGAACGCAGGAACTCCAGCGCGTCGTCTAGCGCCATGTCCTGCTGGCGGTACATCGCGTCGTGCCCGAGGCGCATCAGCACCGGGCTCTTCGAGGCGAGCTTGGTTGCCCAGTCGGCGACGGCGTCCTGGAACTCATCCGGCGGCACGACCCTGTTCGCGATCCCGTATTCGACGGCCTGCTCGGCGGAAATCTGCTCGCCGAGCAGCATCATCTCGTTGACCTTCTTCCGCGGAACGTTGCGGTAGATGATCGACATGATCATGTAGGGGAATGCCCCGACGTTGATCTCGGGCGTTCCGAAGCGGGCGCCCTCCTTTGCGATCAGCAGGTCGCACGAAAGGGCGAGGCCCATGCCGCCGGCGAGCACGTGTCCGTTTGCAGCGCACAGCGACGGCTTGCCGAGCCGCGGCATCAGCCGGAAGTACTCGAGGAAGAGGTCGGAGGCGAAGTGCTTATCGACCAGCGGGACGTCGGCCGCGAAGCCTCCGAGGTCGGCGCCGGCGCAGAAGACCTTGTCGCCCGCGCCGGTGAGGACGACCGCACGCACCCCATCGTCGTCGCGGGCGCGCTTCATCGCTTCGACGAGGGAAGCGAGGAGCTCTCCGTTGAGCGCGTTGCGCTGGTCCGGGCGGTTCAGAGTGACCGTCGCGACCCCGTCCTTGACCTCGTAGAGGAGCTCATCCGCCATCGGCAGCGGAGCCTAGTGGATCTAGGGCGAGTTGGGAAGTGCTACGTCCTACTACCTACTCTCCAGTCAGTGACAATCCCCCAGGAAATGCGGAATTTTGCGCTGGTGAATACCCGGTAGCAGGCATAGGATCGCCGTCACAGTGGGGAAGCTGGGGCAGTTCGCATATCGCAGGAGAAAGTTGCTGGCCGCCGGAGCGATGGTCCTCGCGATCGCTGCCGCCGTCGGGGGCAGCACCGTCTACGACAACGTCAAGCCGTTCGGCTTCCAGGACCCGAATTCGGAGAGCTCTCGCGCGTACGAGGACCTGCGGGACTCCACCGGGGTGCGGCCGATCCCGGAGGTGGAGCTGCTGGTCGAACCGAGCTCGGGCGGGCCCCTGCCGGCTGCGGAGCTGGCGGCCCGGAAGCTGCGAAGCGTCGACGGGATCGAGCAGGTCGTCACGCCGCTGAGCGATCCCCAGCTCGTCTCGACTGATCGGCGGATGGCGCTCGTCCTCGGGTTCATCTCGGCGGACATCACGGACATCTCCCAGGTAGGCACGGACGTCAGGGACCGATTCGCAGGGACGCCGGGCATCAAGGTGGGCGGCGCGGCGGTCACGGTCGACGAGCTCACGACGACCACCCAGGACGACCTGAAGCGGATCGAGCTCTACGCGCTCCCGCTGCTCCTCCTGCTCTCCTTCCTGATCTTCCGAGGGCTGGTCGCTGCACTGCTCCCGGTGGCCGTGGGAGCGCTGTCGATCCTCACGTCGCTGTTGCTGCTCAACGCGCTTACCACGGTGGTCGACATCGACACGTTCGCGATCAACATCGTCACCGGACTGGGTCTTGGCCTGGCGATCGACTACAGCCTCTTCCTGGTGTCCCGGTTCCGCGAGGAGCTCGACGGCCGAGGCACCATCGAGGCTTCCCTGGCCGCGACCACGGCGGCGGTCGGCCGGATGGTCCTCTTCAGCGGCATGACCGTGGCCGTCTCGCTGATCTCCCTCTGCATCTTCCCCCAGCGATTCCTCTACTCGATCGGGATCGGGGGCGCCCTGGTCGCCCTGTCCTCAGCCGCGGTCTGCCTGCTGTTCCTGCCCGCCCTCTTGGCCCTGCTCGGCAAACGGGTGAACGCCCTGGCGCCGATTCGCTTTCAGGGCGTCCCGAGCGAGCGGCGATGGTTCCGCGTGGCGCGGTTCGTGCTCACCTACCGGGTCAGCGTCGCGATCTGCGCCGTCGCGTTGATGGTCTTCGCTGGACTGCCGTTCCTGCGCGTGGAGTTGACACAGGCGAACGCGAAGATCCTGCCCAAGGACGCCAGCGCCCGTCAGGTCGACGATGCGATCGACGAGAACTTCGCCTCGGATCCGGCGGACCGGATCGTCGTGGTGGCGTCGAATGGGCAGGTCGCCAGGGAAGCGCTGCGGGACCTCACGGCTCAGCAGACGGTCACCGGGACGCAGGGCCCGTTTCGCCTACCCACGGGCATCTACAGGGTCGACGCCCAGCTCCGGGTCGCCCCCTTTTCCGACGCGGCGCTCGACACGGTGCGGCAGGCGCGGAAGCAGGACTGGGCGCGAAACGCTCTGATCGCCGGCGCCCCGGCGGAGCTCGTCGACCAGCGGCACAGCCTGGGTGCGCACCTCCCCTACGCCCTCGGGTTCATCATCTTCTCGACCGCACTCCTCCTCTTCGTGATGACGGGCTCCGCTGTGCTCCCGATTGTCGCGCTGGTCATGAACACGCTCACCGTCAGCGTTGCGTTCGGCGTGTTGGTCTTGATCTTCCAGGACGGCCGCCTCGAGGGACTCCTCGGTTACACCAGCCAGGGCGCCCTCGACACCTCGATGCCGATCCTGCTCTTCGCCGTGGCCTTCGGTTTATCCACCGACTACGGGGTGTTCCTCCTGCAGCGGATCGGCGAGGCGCGCCAGCATCACGACACCGAGGACGGTGCGATCGCGGACGGCATCGTCGGCAGCGGGAGGGTGATCACCGCTGCGGCGATCCTGTTCGCCGTCGCGATGGGCGCCTTCGCGTTCTCCGAGCTGATCTACGTGAAGGAGGTCGCTGTCGGCGCAGCAGTGGCCGTCCTCGTGGACGCGACGATCGTGCGGGCCTTCCTCTTCCCCGCCATCCTCGGCCTGCTCGGCGAGCGGGCTTGGTGGTCGCCGAGATGGCTGACCCGGGTGGCGCGGATCAAGTTCAGCTAAACGGGGACGCTCTCGCGGTCGAGCGCCCTGAGGAAGGCCTTGATCACCTCGCGTGAGAACTGCTTGCCGGCCCAGCGCTCGAGCTCCTCGCGCGCCTTCGCCGTTCCGATCGCCATCCGGTAGACGCGATCGCTCGTCATCGCCTCGTAGGCATCCGCCACCGCCAGGATCGAAGCTTCGATCGGGATCTCGTCGCCTGTGAGGCCGCGCGGATATCCGGTCCCATCCGGTCGCTCGTGGTGAGCCATGATCCACTCACGCACATCGTCGAGCTCGCGGCTGGACAGGATCCGCGCCCCGAGCTCCGGATGGCGCCTCATCTGATCCATCTCCTCCGTGGTCAGTCGACCGGGCTTGCAGAGGATCGAATCGGGAACGCCGATCTTGCCGATGTCGTGGAGAACGCCGGCGAGCCTGATCCGCTGCACGCGCTCCTCGTCCATCCCGAGCTCCATAGCCATCATCTCGCAGAACCTGCCCACGGTCTGGCTGTGGCGGGCGGTCCCTGAATCTCGCTGGTCGAGCGCCTCCGCGAGACTGAGCACCGTCGCCAGGTGGGCCTGGGCCTCGACGCTCCGGCGACCGGTGACCGCTCCGAGGACGCTCGTCACCTCCGGGCTGTAGATGACCGCGCGGTCGCGCCCGAGCGCCTTGGCTGCGCGCAGGGCCTGGTCCCCGTCGGAGAGCAGTCCCGCGAGGTCGGTCGAATGCTCGGGGAAGCTCGCCACTCCGGCCGAGGCCGTGATCTGAATCTGAGGCTTCACGAAGGTGTGACGGATCGCTTCGAGCGTCTCTTCCGCGAACAGGAAGGCACTGTGCTGATCCATCTCCGGGAGCACCACGGCGAACTCCTCGCCTCCCGAGCGCGCCACGACGTCCATCAGACGGGTCCTCTCCTCGAGCAGGCTCGCCAGGCGGAGCAAGACCTGATCGCCGGCCGCAATACCGTGGCGCTCGTTGATCTTGTTGAAGCGGTCGAGGTCGATCACGACCACGCTCACCGGCCGACCGTGAGGAGTCGCGCGCTGAAGCTCGCGCTCGACGGCCTCATGCAGTGCAACACGATTCGGAAGCCCGGTGAGTGGATCTGTTCGGGCCGCATCGGTCAACCTGCCGAGCAGGCGCTCGACGCGGGTCCTCAGATAGGTGAGCAGCGTTGCAGCAGTGATCAACGTCCCGGTGGTGATCACGAAGTGGCTGATCGCCGTGTGCTCTCCCCCGGTTGGGATGGGCGTGACGGCGATCGCGAAGGCGTAGTTGAGTCCCGCCCAGATGACGTTGCCAGCAGCGTCGAACTTCGAGAGCGGGAAGTAGAAGACGTAGAGGCCGACCCACAGGTACATCAGCGCGTAGCCGCTGATCGGGTTACCGCTGAAGATCACGGCGGCGGTCGTGAGCATGGTCGCGCAGGCGGGGCCGAGCCGCATGAGCCCAACTGGCACACGGCCTGCCGCGAGGTACATGACCAGGGCCCAGCACGCCGCGGCGCCCTGAATCAGAAGCAGGCCGGTGATGTCGAAGTAGGCGGGGTGCGGCAGAACGGCGGCGAGCGTGCCGGTAACGGCCGCCCCGGCGGCGAGGTATGCCTGCGCCAGGGCGATCGGGCGCTGCGCAGCGGGGCCGGAGAGCAGGCTGTTGGGCGTGTTCGCACGCAGGCGGCGATCACGGCGCTCGCTGCGCGCACCCTCCTTGAGGGTTGGAACCATGCCTCCCATTGCGACTAGGCCCATCTGAGGTAAGAGTATCGACGCAAAATGGACACTTCTCGTGCCCACTTTTTAGTCTCTTTCGATTCCGAACGAATTGTTACGACGCCGTGCAGGCCCCTATTAAGTAGTCGGGAGGCGCTAGCGCTCGGAGACGCCAGCCTTCGGCGCGTGAATCGGCTTCGGAGTCCGGAACCGTCGCGAGCCGGCGGGTGAGCTCACCCCCGGCGACACAGATTCGACGCGGACGCGTCCCTCCCTGCCGGGCGAGAGCGTGAAGCGCCTGCGGGCGACCGGTTCGGCCGACTCCTCCACGAGGCTGAGCTTTGCCTCCTCGAGGACCGTCCGGATCACGACCGCCAGCTCGTACTGAGCCAGCGACGCGCCGAGGCAGCGCCTGATCCCACCGCCGAAGGGGATCCAGGCTCCGCCTTCGGTGCCCTTCGGATCGCGATTCAGGAAGCGCTCAGGCTCGAATGCCTTCGGGTTGGGATAGATCTCGGGATCCCCGTGGATCAGGTAGATCGAGACCATCAAGACCGACCCCGCCGGGAGGCTGTAGCCCATCAGCTCGATTGGGTCCAAGGCCTTGCGCGCCGCGATGGGGATCACAGGCCGACGCCGGAGCGTCTCCTTGACCACGGCCATCAGGTACGTCTGGTCGCCGGTTGCGAGCTCGTCCAGCAACCTGTCGAGCTTGTCGGGCGCGCGAAGGAGGCGCTCGAAGGCCCACGTCAGCCCTGCGGTCGTGGTCTCATAGCCGGCCATCAGCATGGTGAGCAACTCGTCGCGTATGACCCGGTCGTCGAGCGAGGAACCGTCCTCGTGCGTGGCGCGGATGAGCAGTGAGAGCGCGTCATCCCGGATCTCGACCAGGGGATCCGCGCGGCGCTCTTCGATGACTTCGTAGAGGATCTCGTCGATCCCATCGATGAAGCGCATCAGCCTCGCGTACGGAGTGACTCCGCCCATCTCGTGCCGGAACCACGGGATCAGGGTGAAGGGCGATTCACACCGGTCCATCATCTGAGGTATCAGCGTCCTGAGCTTTTCCTCTCGCTCACTCCTGCCGTCGGTCCCCATCGCGATCCGCATCATCACCTCGAACGAGATGGCCTCCATCTCGCCGAGCAGCCTGAGTTCCGATCCCTTCTCCCAGGTAGCCACGCGGTCGCGTGCGATTCCCGCGATCAGCTCGCGGTAGCGCTCGGCGTGCCGGCCGACCACGGGAAGCAGGATGCGTCGGTGATGCAGATGCTCGGGACCGTCCATGACCAGGATCGAGTGGTTGCCGACGACGTCCCTGAAGATCCCGTTGGTGTCGCCGGCGCGGAAGTGCGCGGGATCGGCCGTGAGCACCTGCTTGGCCGCGAGCGGGTCGGCAATCACGAAGACATTGGAGGCCGGGCCGAGCCGTAGAGAGAAGATCCGGCCGTAGCGGTCCCTGCACTGCTCCATGAAGTCGATGGGCCGGTACATCCACTTGAGTGTCTGGACCGCCCCAGGGAGACGCGGCCCGGGGGGAAGCCCGTTGTCAGGCGACATCTCGATAGTCGGCTCGCTGCTCACGCGGTGTAGAGCCTCGGCTGGGCCTTCCATGCCCTGCCTCCCCTCATCAGTAGTACGTACGGCCAAGCACAATATGGACGAATTACGACGTTGTCATCCGCATTTTTTCGAGATTAGGCACCTAGTACCCCGTATGCAACGGGGATTGCAGGTTGCAGTAGGAAGTAAGAAGTCCTACTGTTCACTTTTGGGCCCCGGCCGGCTGGGGCCACCGCCGACGAATCCGAGACAGCGAGGAGACTGAGCAACGTGGCGACCGCGACCTCCACCGTCATCAAGCCCGACCACGGGGCCTCCCGGAAGCACTTCATCTTCACCGACGAGCACGAGGAGCTCCGCGAGTCGATGCGCTCCTGGGTGCTGAAGGAGCTCACCCCGCACCGCTTCGAGTACGAGGAGAACCTCTGGCCGGACTCCGTCCTGAAACGGGCGGGCGAGCTCGGCTTCATCGGCCTCTGCTACCCGGAGGAGTACGGCGGCCAGGGAGGCGACTACTTCTATTCGCTGGTGCGCGCCGACTGCATGAGCTATTCGGGCTGCGGCGGGCTCAACATGGGCATGGCGGTCCACACCGACATGGCGACGCCGCCCATCCACCTGCTGGGGACCGAGGACCAGAAGCAGCGCTACCTCGTCCCCTCCATCAAGGGCGAGCTGATCAGCTCCCTCGGGATCACCGAGCCGGGTGCCGGCTCCGACGTCGCCGGGATCCGGACCACCGCCAAGCGGGATGGTGACGAGTGGGTGATCAACGGCTCCAAGACGTTCATCACCAATGGGCTGCGGGCCAACTACATCGTGCTGGTCGCGAAGACGGACCCGGACGCGGGCCACGACGGGATCACCCTGTTCATCGTCGACATCCGAGACACCGACGGCAAGGAGGTCGACGGCTTCAGCGTCTCCCGCAAGCTCGAGAAGATGGGGATGCACGCCTCCGACACGGGGGAGCTCTCCTTCCAGGACGTCCGGATCCCCGCGGAGAACCTCCTCGGTCAGGAGGGCAAGGGCTTCTACCACATCTCCTGGGAGCTCCAGGGAGAGCGCCTGGTCGCGGCGATCGGCTGCGTCTCAGGCGCCGAGCGAGTCTTCGACCGCACCCTGGAATACGCCAAGGAGCGCGAGGCCTTCGGTCGCCCGATCGGCCGCTTCCAGGCGATCCGGCACAAGTTCGCCGAGATGTCGGTGAAGATCGAGGCCGCCAAGCAGATGGTCTACGCCACCGCCTGGCGCTTCGGGAACGGCGAGTACCCGGTCCGCGAGATCACCCAGGCGAAGCTCTACGCGTCGCGCGTGATCGAGGAGGTCTGCAACGACGCGATCCAGATCCACGGCGGCTACGGCTACATGAAGGAGTACGAGGTCGAGCGCGCGTACCGCGACGCCCGCCTCAACCGCATCGGTGCCGGCACCGACGAGATCATGCTCGAGGTGATCGGCCGCAGCTACGGGCTCTGATGCGAGGGTGCTCCGAGCGAATTGAGGAGCAACCCGTTTAAGGCTGCTCGATCGGCGCCGGCCTAGCTACGAACGGCTGATGCCCGGATCGACATTCCCGTCTATAAAGGCGGCTCGATGAGCAACCTCGACCACATCCGCTCCTACTACGAGGCGCTCAACACCGGTGACGCCGACCTGGTCGCCTCGCATTTCACGGACGACGCCGTCCACTACTACACGCGCCTCGGCCCCCACCGGGGCCGGGAGATCTCCGAGAACGCCAAGTGGGGCGTCGAGACGGTCGACGGTCAGTGGTGGCTCGAGCACGGGATCGAGTCGGGCGACGAGGCCGTGATCGAGTGGACGATGACCTGGCGGGATCCGAAGTCGGGCGAGCGCCGGCTCAACCGCGGCACCGAGTGGTTCCGCCTGCGCGACGGCAGGATCTGCGAGGTCCGCGCCTATCACCACGGCGACCGCAAGAACCCACAGGGAGACCTGCTCGGGTTCGATCACGCGGACCGGGGCTACACGACGATGGACGACTGGAGCGCGCCATGACCGTCATCAAGGACACCGGTCAGCGGTCTCCGCTTCCGCCCTTCGCCGAGGAGCACGAGGAGCTGCGCGACTCCGTACACCGGTTCGTCACCAAGGAGATCGCTCCTCACGTCGACGAATGGGAGGAGGCGCGCGAGTTCCCTCGCGAGCTCTATAACCGCTGCGGCGAGCTCGGCTTCCTCGGCCTCAAGTACGAGACCACGTACGGCGGCCAGGGCGGCGACTACGTCCACGACGCGGTCTGGGTCGAGGAGCTATCGCGCTCCGGAGGCAGCGGGGGCGTGGCGGCCGGCATCGGGGCGCACGCCGAGATCGCAACCCCGCCGATCTGGAAGTTCGGCACCGAGGAGCAGAAGCAGCGCTGGCTGGTGCCCGGGATCAAGGGCGAGTTGATCGGCGCGCTTGGGATCACGGAGCCGGGCGCCGGCTCCGACGTCGCGTCGCTGCGCACGACCGCCCGCAAGGTCGACGGGGGCTACGTCGTCAATGGCTCCAAGACGTTCATCACCAATGGCGCCCGGGCGGACTTCCTGGTCTGCGCCTGCAAGACGACCGAGGAGGGCGGCCACCACGGCATCTCGTTCCTGGTCCTGGAGCGCGACATGCCCGGCTACGAGGTCGTCTCAAAGCTGGAGAAGATGGGCTGGCACTCATCCGACACCGGCGAGCTCGCCTTCACCGACGTCGAGGTCCCGGAGGAGAACCTGCTCGGGAAGCCGAACGAGGGCTTCAAGCTGATCATGGCCAACTTCCAGTGGGAGCGGCTGACCATGGCCCTGGGGGCGGTCGGCGGCATGCAGCGCGTCTTCGACGAGACGCTTCGCTACGCCAAGGAGCGCGAGGCCTTCGGCCGGCCGATCGGCCGCTTCCAGGCGATCCGGCACAAGTTCGCCGAGATGTCGGTGAAGATCGAGGTCTCCCGCGCCCTCACCTACGCCTGCCTGCGCAAGTTCGCCGCCGGCGGGGACGCCACCCGCGAGGTCACCCAGGCGAAGCTCCTCACCCAGCGGGCGATGTGCGACGTGGCCGATGAAGCGATCCAGATTCACGGCGGCTATGGCTACATGAGGGAATACGGCGTCGAGCGCGCCTATCGGGACGCCCGTCTCGGACCGATCGGCGGCGGCACCGACGAGGTGATGAAGGAGATATTGGGCCGCCGGCTCGGGCTGTAGGGGCCGCCAAAGCCTGACCGCTAGGTTGGCCGCGTGAGGCGCACCTTCATAGCGCTCGCCGCCGGGATCGCCCTGGCAGACGCCTCGATCGTCACGCTTGGGCTGCCCTCGATCCTGGTCGAGCTCGACGCGACGGTCGAGGGCGTCGCCCTCGTTCTCGGCGTCTACACCGCCGTCCTCGCGTTGACGCTGCTGCCGGCGGCCCGGCTCTGTCGTCGCTTCGGGGACGCCCACGTCGGCGCCGCCGGCTTCGCCCTCTTCCTCATCGCGTCGCTCGGCTGTGGGGCCTCGAATTCGCTGGGCCTGCTTCTCGTGCTCCGCGGCGTTCAGGCGCTCGGCGGAGCGGCGGGGCTCGTCTCGGCTTTCGCGCTTCTCGACGGAGGCAGGCCTGGCCCCGGACGCCGGATGTGGGTGGCGGCGTCCGTGTTCGGGATCGCCGTAGGGCCGGCCCTCGGCGGCGCGCTCACCCAGGCGTTCTCGTGGCGCGCGATCTTCCTCGCGCAGGCGCCGATCGTGCTTCCGGGGCTCCTCGTCGCCCTGCAGATCGCACGCACCGAGTCGGCGGCCGTCGCCGTCCGCGACACGGGCCAGGCATCCTCTCCGCTCCCGTGGCGTCCGGCGATCGCCCTCGGCCTGCTCTCGGCCTCCCTGACCGCCGTCGTCTTCCTCGTCGTGCTCCTGCTGGTCTCGGGCTGGAGCATCGAGCCGCTGACCGCGGCCTTCGCCGTGAGCGTCCTGCCCGTCGCTGCGATCGCCTCCTCGCGGCTGCCGGGCGACCCCTGGGCCAGGGCGATCGGCGGTTGCCTGCTGGTCGCGGGCGGGGTGGGCTGCCTCGCGCTGCTGCCGGGCGCCTCGGCGTGGTTGACGGTGGTGCCGCAGGTGCTCGCCGGCGCCGGGATGGGGTTGGCGCTTCCCGCCCTCTCCGGCGAGCTGATCCCCGAGCGGACTCGGGAGGACAGCGCGAGGCTGCTCACGATCCGCCATGCCGGGATCGCGATTGCGCTCGCCGCTCTCGCCCCCCTGATCTCCACCAACCTCACGTCGACCATCGATACCGCCCGCGAGCAGGGGACCGCCGCCGTGCTCGACGCGAAGCTGCCGCCGCAGGACAAGATCGAGATCGCGCCCGATCTGTTCGGCGGCCTCAACACGGACGATCCGCGCGGGGAACTTCGAAAATCGATCGCGAAGGCGCGCGCCGGGCTGGACGGCGAGGAGGCGACCGAGCTCGGCAATCTGGGCGACCGGCTCGACGAGGTGGTGACCGGCGCCGTCCGCTCGGCCTTCCGGCCGACCTTCATCGTCACCTCCGCGCTCGCGCTGCTTGCTGCGCTGATCCTGCTGACCGGAGCCGGTCGCGCGGCCGTCATGTGGACCCGCCCCGCGGTCGCGACCGGCGCGATCGCCGCGCTCCTCGCGGCCACTGGATACGGAATCGCCTATGCGAACTCGACCCGAGAGACCGTCCAGATCGGCGATCCCTGCCAGGACCGGGAGCTGCCCGACGTCGGCGGGATCAGTGGCGCGCTCCAGGACATCTCGCTGGCCGCGCTCGACCGTGCAGCCTGCAAGTTCGGCTCTAGCCGCGAGGAGCTGCTGCTCGCCCTGTTCGACGATCGCCTCCAGCACAAATTCGAGGAGGAGCACGGCGTGAACCCCCGCGACGCACTCTCGCTCGGCCCCGCGCTGCTTGGATTCTGATCATGCCCACCCGCCGGGAGGTCATCGAGCAGTTCATCCCCAACTCGCCGCACGCCGTCCAGCTCGGCATCGAGGTCGTTTCACTCGGGACGGATGAGGCCGTGCTCGAGCTGCCCTCAAAGCCCGAGCTGGCCACGATCGGGGAGGTGGTTCACGGGGGTGCGATCGGTGCCCTGATCGACACGGCCGCGATGGCCGCGGCCTGGGCCACGGACGAGATCCCGGAGAACCCGGCGGGCTCGACGGTCTCGCTTTCGGTCAACTTCGCCTCCGCCGCGAGCGGTGTGGACCTGCAAGCCGCGGCGCGGGTCGCCAAGCGAGGCGGACGGCTGAGCTTCTGCGAAGTGACCGTGACCGATCCCGGGGGCACCGTCGTAGCCCACGGGATCGCGACGTACCGCTTCGGGTAGCGCGATAGCGCTCCCCAGTGGTGATGGGTAAGAATCCCCGCCCGACACCACCATCGAGGAGGCGACCTTGGGATTGCTTGACGGAAAGAGCGCGATCATCACCGGCTCGGCGAGAGGAATCGGCCGCGCCACGGCCGAGCTGTTCGTCAACGAGGGGGCCAAGGTGCTGATCAACGACCTCGACGGGGACGTCGCGGAGCAGGCAGCCGGCGAGATCGACGGCGAGACGGCCGTCTTCGCCGGGGACCTCACCAAGCCCGGCACGCCCGACGACATGGTGAAAGCCGCCATCGACGCCTTCGGCCAGGTCGACGCGGTCGTCAACAACGCCGGTTACACCTGGGATGGCGTCATCCACAAGATGACCGACGAGCAGTTCCAGGCAATGCTCGACATCCACACGATCGTGCCCTTCCGCGTGATCCGCGCCCTCGCCCCGACCTGGCGCGAGGCCGCCAAGCAGGAGGCTCAGGAGGGCAAGGAGGTCTTCCGGAAGATCGTCAACATCACCTCGATCTCGGGCACGATGGGGAACGCCGGTCAGGCGAATTACTCGTCCGCGAAGGCCGGCGTCACCGGGCTGACCAAGACCGTCGCCAAGGAATGGGGACAGTTCAAGATCAACTGCAACGCCGTCGCCTTCGGCTTCGTCGAGACCCGGCTCACCCAGGCGAAGGAGAAGGGCGAGACGATGCAGGCCGCCGGCGAGAGCACCGAGGAGGTCTCGCTCGGCATTCCTGAGCAGATGCGCCAGATGGCGCGGATGACGATCCCGCTCGCCCGCCCCGCCGAGCCTTCCGACGCCGCGGGCCCGGTGGCGTTCCTCTGCTCGCAGCACTCGAACTTCATCCACGGCCAGGTGATCAACGTCACCGGCGGACAGTTCACCGGCATGTACTCCTGAGCGGGGCTAGAGCAGCGGTGCCTCCGCCGGGGCATTGCAGGTTCTGACGACCACGCCCTTCGCGCGCCGCAGCTTCCGCCGGAGCTTTGCGCGGCGGCCCTTCTTCGACGCCCGCAGGCGCGTCTTGACCGCGACCTTTCGGAGCTTCGCTGCCTGGCAGCGGGCGTTCGGGTAGTAGAGATCGAGCCCCGTGTCGCTCCCCTGGGCAGCGTTCCGGCCGAACATCTGCGTGGCGGTGATGCCACGGTCGCCATTCGGGTATCCGGTGGCCACCCCGAGGCCGGTGGCGGAGTAGGTCCCGAGCAGGTTCGCGTTGTGGCCCGGGCTGGAGCGCCACAACGAGAAGACCGAGATCGCGGTTGCTCGACTGCTCGCCGCAATGTTCTCGCCCACGAAGGGGCCGTAGCCGGCGGCGACGGCGCGGTCGCTCGGGTCGGCGCCCTCCGGCGTGGTGTGGGAGAAGTAGCCGCGAGCCACCATGTCGGCGCTGTGGGCACGGGCCGCCAAGTTGAGGCGCGGATCCGCCCTCAGGCTGGCGAGACCCGACCTGGCGCGGACGGCGTTTGCGAGACAGAGCAGGGAGCGCTCCACCTGCGGCTGGTTTGAGCCGCTGGCAACCTCGTCCTGGTAGAGGCACCCCTCGGCCGACGCCGTGCCCCCACCGAGGGTGAGCAGCAGAACGCTCGCGCCCGCGGCGCCCAGCAGCGCTCTCACTCCTTCCGCCTCTCCTCTGCGAGCGGCTCGCCTCCCTCTCCGGCAGCGCCCCCGGGCGGCCACTTGCCGAACCAGTTGTCCCGGGCGCCGTCAACCGTGAGCACGCAGCCGGAGAAGAAGTCGCCGGCAGGCGATGCGAGAAAAGCCGTGAGCCAGGCCATCTCATCCTCGGTGCCGAGGCGGCCGAGCGGGACCGTCTGCGCGACGTTGTCGACGATCGCCTTGGGGTACTTCGTGCGGAGCGTCTCGGTGTCGAACTGCCCGATCGCCACCGCGACCAGCCGGATGCCGAAGCGGGCCCATTCGACGGAGAGGGTCCGCATCATGTTCTCCACCGCCGCCCGCGCCGCACCCGTATGGACCATCCCGGGAAAGCCCATGTGCGGCGAGACGGTGATGCTGATCACCTTGCCGCCCTCTTGGGGTATGAACGCCTTGGTGGCCGTGGCGTGGGTCATCTGCCAGGTGCCCTGCACGTTCAGGTCGATGACGGTGCGGAACCCCTTGGGCGTGATCGCCTCTGCAGGGCTGAGGAACTGGCCGCCCGCGTTGTTGACCAGCAGGTCGATGCGGCCGTGCCGCTCTACGACCCCGTCGATGAAACCGTCGACGGCCTCCTCGTCGCGGATGTCGAGCGCCTCGAACTCCGCCTTGCCGCCGCGCGCCGATACCTCCTCGACCATCCCCTCGAGCAGCTCCGCGCGCCGGCCACAGCCGACGACAGTGGCGCCGAGGCCGGTGAGCTCCAGGGTGGTCGCCCTGCCCAGGCCCGTGCCCGCACCCGAGACGACGCAGATCTGGCCCTCGAGCAGGTCCGGCGCGAAGATGCGCGATTTCGTGCTTTCAGTCATGACGGCTGAGCATATGCTGGCTCCGTGAAGGTGAACGCTGAACCGACTCCTCTCCGGGAGCCACTCGCGGGCGGAACCGAGGGCGCGACCGTCGTCATCGAGCCCCTGAAGACGGGCGAGACCCTGTGGCCGCACACGTTTTTCGATCGAGCCGGCCCCGGCGTCATCAAGCGCCTCCGCGCGGTCGGTTTCGGCTCCTCGCCGGATACCTGGGAGTCACGGCCGGTTCCGGCCTTCCTCGTCCGCCACCCTAGCCTGGGCAACATCCTGGTCGACACCGGCCTGCACCCCTCGGTGGTCCGAAATCCCCGCGACAAGTTCAGCCGCCTCACCGCCCGTCACTACAAGATCGAGGAGGGCGAGGACATCGTCTCCCAGCTGCGCGATCGTGGGCTCGCTCCCTCGGACATCGCCTTCGTCGTCCTCACCCATCTTCACGAGGACCACGCCTCCGGGATCGAGGCGTTCCCCGACGCTCGCTTCGTGTTCAGCGCCACCGAGTGGGAGGGCGCGACGACGGGCTCCTTCCCGCTGTTCCGCGGCTACAGGCGGTCCCAATTCGACTTCGCCTTCGAGTACCACACCGTCGACTTCGACGCCGATTTCATCGAGTCGTATGGGCCCTTCGGTCGCAGCTTCGACCTCTTCGGGGATGGTTCGGTGCGTCTTGCGTACACGCCCGGTCACAGCGCGGGCCACACCTCGGTGATCCTGCGCCTGCCGCGTCGCGACTTCGTGATCGTGGGCGACGCCGCCTACGACTGGCTGCAGTTCGAGGGCAAGGCGGAGCCGACCCTGATCGACGACGAGCACAACTGGCGCCGATCGCTGCACGAGCTACAGGCCTACCGGCGCACCTACCCCTATGCCCTCATGGTCCCGGGTCACGACCCGGAGTTCTGGGAGAAGCTCGAGCCGCGCTACGAGGAGTAGCTAGGCGCGACCCGTTTCATGACGGGGTGAGGTGGCCGGCAGACCCTCGCGCAGCCGCCGGAGGACATCGCGGCGGCCGTTCTCCTCGAGATCGACGTACATCGCGCGGACACGGTCGAAGATCTGGTTCGCGACCAGCTGCTCCTCCTCACGGCTCGGGTCCGCCTTGGCCGGGAACGTCATCGGCTCGCCGTACTGGATCGTCACCTTCGGGAACCGGAACCGGCGCCAGCCCCGGACGCCTGCCGAGCCGTGAATCGCGACCGGCACCACCGGCACGCCGGACTCGAGGGCGATCTTGCCGATGCCGCGCTTCGGCTGGCCCAGGTCGCCGGTGCGCGATCGCCCGCCCTCGGCGTACATCAGCATCGTGCCCCCACGGTCGAGGATCGCGTTGGCGGTGACGAACGCCTCGTCGTCGTGATGCCCACGCCGCACGGGAAAGACGCCGCCGTGCTTGAAGATGTACTTGATCGCCGGATTCGTGAAGAGCTGTGACTTGGCCATGAATTGGACCTTCCGGTGCAGGTAGACCGCGGCGAAGAAGTGGTCCCACTGGCTGAAGTGGTTCGGGGCGAGAATCACCGGCCCGGTCCGCGGGACGTTCTCGACGCCGATCGCGCGGGCACGGTAGATCAGGATGGTCGGGAGGGTGAGGATCACCCGAACGAAGTCGTATATCCAGCCGACACCGCGTCTCGCGCTGCGATGGAACTTCGTGAACATCTCGGCGGGGCGCGGGTCTTTGTAGACCTGCGGCTTCATGTCCTTTGGGCTGACCTCGGCCACGTTCTGTTCACAAACCCTGCGGGGGGCGCTGGTTACGCCCGGCTCCAGCCTCGGGAACGGGCCAGGGCCTCGTGCCAGCGGCCGAGGAGCTCCTCCCGTTCAGCCTCGTCCATCTGCGGCTCGTAGCGGGCCGCCTCGCGCCACATCTCGCGGACCTGCGCCGCGGTCCATTCCCCGGTTGCGATCCCGGCGAGATAAGCGGCTCCGAGCGCAGTGGTCTCGGCGACCTCAGGGACGATCACCGGGGCCCCCAGAACGTCCGCCTGGAACTGCATCAGCCAGGCGTTGACGACGGCCCCGCCGTCCGCCTTCAGCGACGGCACGCTCTTGCCCGATGCGGCCTCCTGCGCACGCACCGCGTCGACCGTCTGGTAGGCGATCGCCTCGAGGGCGGCCCGTGCCAGATGCGCCCTTCCCGTCCCCCGGGTGAGCCCGACGATCGTCCCCCGCGCGTACGGGTCCCAATGCGGTGAGCCGAGCCCGGTGAGGGCCGGCACGAAGTAGACGTCGTCGTTCGAGTCGAGCGACGCCGCCAGCGGCTCGGTCTCGGCGGCCTCGGAGATGATCCCGAGCCCATCGCGAAGCCACTGAACGGCCGCCCCCGTGACGAAGACCGCGGCCTCCAGCGCGTAGTCCACCCGATCGCCGAGCCCCCAGGCGACCGTGGTCAGTAGTCCCTCCCCCGGCTCCGGCGCCTCGGTGCCGGTATTGAGCAGGACGAAGCTCCCCGTGCCGTAGGTGTTCTTGGTCTCGCCGGGCTGCTGACAGGCCTGGCCGAAGAGCGCGGCCTGCTGGTCCCCGGCGATTCCCGCCACCGGCACATCTCCCCCGAACACCGAGGTCGTGCCATAGAGCTGCGAGGACGGCACCGGCTCGGGCAGCGACCGTTGATCGACGCCGAGCAGCCCGCAGAGCTCCTCATCCCAGGCGAGCTTGCGGATGTCGAAGAGCATCGTCCGCGAGGCGTTCGAGTAGTCGATCAGGTGCCGGCCTGTCAGTTTGAACACCAGCCAGGAATCGATCGTGCCGAACACCGTCCCCTCCGGCAGATCCGCGTTCTGGATCAGCCACTCGATCTTCGTCCCGGAGAAGTAGGGGTCGATCACCAGGCCGGTGCGCTCGCGGACCAGGGCCTCATGACCGGCCTCGCGCAGCTCGTCGCAGCGCGCCGCGGTGCGGCGGTCCTGCCAGACGAGTGCGCGGTGCACCGGCTCGCCGCTGCTCGGGTTCCAGGCGACGACCGTCTCGCGCTGGTTGGTGATCCCGATTCCCTTCAGGTCAGATCCCTGGACGGCGGCGTCGGCAAGCGCGCCGACGGCGACCTGGCGGGTCACCTCCCAGATCTCGGCGGCGTCGTGCTCAACCCATCCGGGACGCGGAAAGTGCTGCTCGAACTCGCTGTAGGAGCGGCCCCGCGTGCGCCCCTCCTCGTCGAAGGCGATGCACGTGGTCCCAGTGGTCCCCTGGTCGATCGCCAGGATCATCGGCCGGAGACGCTATCTGGACCGGGCCCGGGCGGCGCGCCGGATGTCCCGCAGCTGATTGGCGCGGTGCAGGAACCCGGCCGGCGTGCGGCCCGTGACCCGGTGTTCGAGCGGGACCTCGATCTCCCCGACCCGGTAGCCGGCTCGGACCGCGTCTATGGTCATCCCGGTTTCCATCCCCCAGCCGTCCGCGAAAGGCAGAAGTCTCTGCAGTGTCGACAGGCGCATCGCACGCTGCCCGGACAGCGGTGCCGCCACGCGGGCTCCGCAGACCCGCTCGACCACCCGCCGCGCATAACCGAGAACGAGGCCGAAGCCGCCGCCCCGCCGATCGGCGAAGGCTGCCAGCGCCAGGTCGCAGTCGCCGGCCTCGACCGCCTCGACGAGCGCAACGAGCCGCCCGGCGCTCTCGCCGAGGTCGGCGTCGCAGAGCAGAACGGTGGCCCCGCCGTCGAACTCTCCGAGTGCCGCGTGCGCCGCGGCTGTCACGTTGGCTCCCTTGCCGTGCGGACGCCGGCGGCCCACCACCCAGGCGCCTCGGCGCATCGCGGTCTGCGGCGTGTCGTCGCTCGAAGCATCGTCGGCGACCAGCAGGCGAGCTCCGGGCAGCGCCTCAGCCAGCGCGTCGAGCGTCGCCCGGACCCGCTCCCCCTCGTTACGAGCGGCCACGATGACCACTCTCCCCGCCGTGCTTTCCCGCATCACCGCCGGATATTGTCCCCGCGGCGCGTGGCGGACGTAGAGGCCCACATCACGGGGACCGTCTGGAAGATCGAGGTCGCCGTCGGCGATCAGGTCGACGAGGGCGAGACCGTCGCGATCCTCGAGTCGATGAAGATGGAGATGCCGGTCGAGGCGGAGGACTCGGGCAAGGTCGCCGAGATCCGCGTCGAAGAGGGCCAGTCGGTCTCCGAGGGCGACGTCCTGGTCGTCCTCGAATAGCCTCCGCCAAATGTCGGAAGAGCTAGCGGGAGGGAAGCTGCTTCTCGACCATCCAGCTGAGTCGGTCGCCCGGCTGACCCTGAACCGGGCGGATTCTCGGAACGCGCTCGACCACGAGACGCTGAACGGCATCGCCGAGGTCATGCCCGCCCTCGACCGGGGCATCGAGGTGCGTTGCGTGATCCTCACCGGCGCCGGAGGCATCTTCTCCGGGGGCTACGACATCGGCGGATTCTCCGAGCACGAGTTCGAGGCCGAGGCCGAGGCCCTCGTCGCCCATCCCTTCGCGCGCGGACTCGACGCGGTGGCGGCGCATCCGTGGCCGGTCCTCTGCGCAATCAACGGCCACGCTCTCGGCGGCGCTCTCGAGCTCACACTGTGCTGCGACCTTCGTATCTGCGCGCGCGCCGCCAAGCTCGGCATGCCCCCCGCGAAGCTCGGCCTGATCTATGGCCACACCGGCCTGCAGAGGTTCATCGACGCAATCGGAGTGCCGCGAACCAAGGAGCTCTTCCTGACCGGCAACAACGTGACGGCGGAGCGGGCTGAGGAGCTCGGCCTGGTCAATCAGGTCACCGACGACGGCGACCTCGAGGCCGCCGCGGTGGAGCTCGCGGCTGAGATCGCGGCCAACGCGCCGCTCTCGATGCGCGGCAACAAGCACGCAATCGACACGCTCAACTCCTACTCCCGCCTCACACCGGAGCAGGAGCGCGAGCTGATTGAGCTGCGCGAGTCCTGCTTCCGCTCGGAGGACTTCCGCGAGGGCGTGGCGGCCTTCGCGGAGAAGCGCAAACCGGTCTGGAGGGGGCGCTGATGAGTGATTCCACGGCGCTGTGTGACTGAGCTCGCGCGTGGCCGAGCAGATCAAGGACGCAGGGCGAAGCCCTTGGTGGTGCCAAGGGCGAGCCCGAGGACGAAGAGCTGCGACGCGCCTCGCGCGAGCTCAGGCGCGCGTGGTCGTCGAATCGCTCATCTAACCCGCCTCGGCGGGCTCGGGCACCTGATGCTCGCCGGTCTCCTCGCGGAGCCGGCCTCCGGCCCTGGCGGTGGAAGGCCACCAGATCTTGTCCCCGATCACCTCGACGGCGGCCGGCACCATGATCGTCCGCACGATGAACGTGTCGAGCAGGATCCCGAGGGCCACCATCAGCCCGAGGTCGAAGGTGAAGCTCACCGGGAGCGTCATCAGCACGGAGAATGTGCCGGCGAGGATGATCCCGGCGCTCGTGATCACCCCGCCCGTGGCGGCGAGCGCCCGGAGCATGCCCTCACGTGTGCCGTGCGTGCGGGCCTCTTCTCGGACGCGGGCCATCAGGAAGATCGTGTAGTCGATCCCCAGCGCGACCAGGAAGATGAACGCGAACAGAGGAATCGAGGAATCGAAGCCGGCATCGCCGACGACGAAGCGGATGATCAGGATCGAGATCCCGAGCGAGCAGGCGAACGACAGGACCACGCTGAGCAGGAGCACGAGCGGCGCGACCAGCGCCTGCAGCAGGATCGCCAGGATCACCGCCATCACCACGAGGGCCAGGGGGACGATGATCTCGATGTCCCGCTGGTTCGCCTGGTCGACGTCGTAGTTGATGGCGCTTGTCCCTCCAACCAGGGCCGTGACGCCACCGGGCAGGTCCGCCACGGCGTCTCGCATGCGAGGCACGACGTTGAGGCCCGACTTGTCGAGCGGGTCCGAGCTGAGGACGGCGTCCACCTCCCCGATCTGACCGTTGGTCGATCGCACCCCCGTGTCGGTGGCCGTGGCGACGCCGTTGACCCCCCGCAACCGGTTCTCGACCTCCGAGATGTCAGCGGGCGTGACGGGTCCGCTCTCGCTTTCCACCAGGACGGTTGTCGGCGCGAGGGTGCCCGCCGGGAAGGAGGCCTCCAGGACGTCGAAGCCCTCGACGGCCTCCACCGAGTGCTTGAAGAAGCTGGTCGTCGAGTAGTCGACCTTGTAGGCAAGCAGGCCGAACGCTCCCGCGATGAAGAGGGCGACGGTAGTGATCAGCGCAGCCACCGGCCGCTTGAGCACCCAATCGCCGAACCGGCGCCACGGTCCCTGGCCGCCCACCGAGGGATGCTTGGGGTCGTAGGCCACGATTGCGCGACGGGGCCAGAACCCCCTGCGGCCGAAGATCGTGAGCAGCGTCGGGAGCAGGGTCAGGCCGGCAACCATCGCCGTGAAGACCGAGATCGCCGCAACGGGGCCGAGTGAGCTCGTGTTCTTGTTGTCGGCGAGGGCCAGGGTGAGCATCGCGAGCGTCACCGTCAGGCCGCTGGCGAAGATCGCGGGCCCGGCGCGCCGCAACGCGCGCTGCATGGCCTCGTGCTTGTCCTCGATCCGCCGGAGTTCCTCGCGGTAACGGGAGACCAGTAAGAGGCAGTAGTCGGTCCCCACCCCGAACATGAGCACGATCAGGATGCTCGTGCTGTTGGAGGAGACCGTCGCGCCCGACTTGGCCAGCGCGTAAACGAGCGCCTGGGTGATCGTATAGGCGAAGAAGACGACGATCAGGGGGCTGAGGGCCACCAGGACCGACCGGTAGATCGCTCCGAGGAGCACGAGGACCAGCAGGACGGTCGCCAGCAGCAGCTTGGTGTCGATGCTGTTGAAGACTTCGTGGGCGTCGGTAGCGAATCCGACACCACCGGTGACGAAGACCTGCATGCCACGTGTGTCGCTGTGGGTGATGTCCCGGATCGCCTTCCCCCAGTCCGCCTCCTTCTCGAAGTCGGTGGGCGTCGTGTAGATCGCCGTGGCGACGTCACCGTTCTTGGAGACGAGGCCCGGGGCGGCTCCGGGGGTAAACGGAATCTGCTGCGGGCCGATGACGTTGATCTTCGCGCTGCCGGCCTCGTTGATCGCCTGCTGGTCGGCCAGGATCTTCTGCTTGTCGGCCGCCGTCAGCCCTCCGGCGCGTTGGTAGACCACGATCGCCGTGTCGGTCTCGCCCTGCTGGAAGTCGCGGTCCTGCGTCCGGACCACCTCAGTGGACTCGGCGCTCGCAGGCAGGAAGGATTCGGTGTCGTCGGTGGTGACGTCCGACAGCTTCGATCCGACCGGGAACAGGGCAAAAGCGGCGATCAGCCAGATCGCCAGCACGAGCCACTTGCCACGCCGACCGGCGACTACAGATGCAAGTCTGCGCACCCGGAACACAGTAGCGAGCCTCGTTTTGCGATCATGACTCTATGTAGAGAGCGATCATGGCTGAAGAGATGGAAGCGACAGCAGTTGAGCTCGACCCAGCCGTCGAGGAGCGTGTCCAGGGTCTGATCGAGGCCGGTCGGCCCGCGGACTGCGTCGACCTTTCGGACGTCGACTCGTTGGTGCAGGAAATGAACCTTTCGGAAGAAGAGGGCGATCAGGTGCATGAGCGGATCGAGGCCGCCGGCCTCCCCATCGAGGACGACTGCGGACGCGACGCGGACCAGCCCGCCGGCTACAAGAACGGCGAGCTCGCCGAGCAGACCACCGACGCTCTGCAGCTCTTCTTCAACGAGATGCGCCGCTACCCGCTGCTCACCAAGGAGGAGGAGATCGATCTCGCCCAGCGGATCGAGCGAGGGGACCTCGAGGCCAAGGAGCGGCTGATCAACTCGAACCTCAGGTTGGTCGTCTCGAACGCCCGCCGCTACATGCGCCAGGACCTCAACCTGCTGGATCTGATCCAGGAAGGAATCCTCGGCCTGATCCGCGCCGCCGAGAAGTTCGATTGGCGCAAGGGCTACAAGTTCTCGACCTACGCGACCTTCTGGATCCGCCAGGCGATTCAGCGGGCGCTCGAGTCCAAGGAACGCACGATCCGGGTGCCGAACCAGGTCGCCCAGCGCGAGCGCAAGGTGATGCGGACCGAGCGCTCGCTGGCGACAAAGCTCGGCCGCGACCCGACCACCGAAGAGATCGCCAAGGAGGCCGAGCTGGAGCCTGCGCAGGTCGAGGAGATCCGCGACCTGACCCGGGTGGTGACCAGCCTCGACCGTCCCGTCGGCGAGGAGGACGGCTCATCGATGGGCGAGTTCGTCCAGGACGAGCGGGTCGGGCCGTCCGAGGAGGTCGCGCTCAGCTTCCGCGACCAGGCGATTCGACGCGCAGTCGAAGACTTGCCCGAGGACGAGCGCAAGGTGATCCAGCTTCGCTACGGCATCAACGGTGACGAGCCCACGCCGCTCCGCGAGACCGGACGCCGTCTCGAGCTCAAGCCCAGCGAGGTCAAGAATCTCGAGGAGAAGGGGCTGAATCGCCTCGCCGAGGCCCGCGAGGTCGAGGCGATGCGCGAAGCCGCCTGAGCGGTTTAGCGTTGAAACGCGGCGGGTAGGGCGCCGTTAGCGGAGGACCTCATCAGCGTGCCGTCGTGGGGCGGCTTACAGGAGGAACGATGATGCAGGAATGGACCACACGGAAGATGTGGGCGCTCGGTCTCGTGGTGTTGGGTGCGGCATTGCTCCCGGCAGCCATCCCCGCGTCCGCTGGAGCAGCGCGTAACTGCGCCGGCGCAGCAGGAATCGGCGACGCCTACTACCCGACCTACGGGAACGGCGGCTACGACGTCGGCCGTTACAAGCTCAAGGTCGCGTACGACCCGGCCACGGACCGGCTCGACGGCAAGGCGACGGTGCTCGCGCGCTCGACGCAGCGACTCTGCAGCTTCAACTTCGACTTCGTCGGCATGGACGTGCAGCGGATCAAGGTCAACGGCGATCGGGCCGGCTGGTCTCGCAGCGGCCAGGAGCTGACCGTGGTCCCGAGCGACGACCTCAAGAACGGCAAGGCTTTCCGCGTCACCGTCAAGTACGCCGGCATCCCGCAGGTGTTCACGATTCCGGGGATAACTCCCCCGATCCGTACAGGCTTCATGGCGACCCCTGAGGGCGCCACGGTCGCCGGTCAGCCGGAGGTCGCAGCCGGCTGGTACCCGGTCAACGACCACCCGCTCGACAAGGCCTCCTATGCCTTCGACGTCACGGTGCCGAAGGCCTACGAGGTCGCCGCGAACGGGTTCCTGCGAGGTGTCAAGAAGGAGGGCGGCCAGACCACCTGGAGCTGGCGCGCCAACGAGCCGATGGCCTCGTACCTGGCGACGATCGACATCGGGCAGTGGGACGTGACCGAGCGCACCCAGGCCGGGCTGCCGAGCTACGACGCCATCGCCTCCCAGATCACCGGCGGTTTGCGAGCCAAGATCGAGGAATCGATGGCCCGCCAGGGCGAGATCCTGGACATGCTCTCCGCCGCGTTCGGGCCATACCCATTCAAGACGGTCGGTGGGATCGTGCCCGACCAGGACGATCTGTTCTTCGCGCTGGAGACCCAGACCCGTCCGGTCTACTCGAAGCTGTTCTGGCTCGATGACCATGGCAAGCCGGTAAACGGCGACTTCGTCGTGGTCCACGAGCTCGCCCACCAGTGGTACGGCGACGACGTGGCGGTCGGTCGCTGGCAGGATATCTGGCTGAACGAGGGATTCGCGACCTATGCGGAGTGGCTCTGGGATGACCATCTCGGCAAAGCGACCCCGGCGGAGACCTTCCGCGCGACCTATGAGGCGATTCCCGCCAACGACCCGTTCTGGCAGGTCACGATCGGCGACCCGGGAGTCGATCTTCTGTTCGACAACGCGGTCTACGTGCGCGGAGCGATGACGCTGCAGGCGCTTCGTGAGCGGGTCGGCGATGACGCCTTCTTCGCGATCCTCCGCGGCTGGGCAGCCAGCAAGGGCGGTGGCAACGGCACCACGCCGGAGTTCATCGCGTTCGCCGAGCAGATCTCGGGCCAGCAGCTCGATGATCTGTTCGACACCTGGCTGTTCACGGCCGGCAGGCCGGACCTGCCCGCGGCCGAGGCCGCCAGGGCCCGCGCCACGGCGCCGGACGCGAGCTGGTTGAACGAGTTGCGGAAGCGGCTGGCCATCGGACGCTACTGATCGTCGGGTAGGTTCCGCTACGTGGATTACACGATCAAGAACCTCCGTGAGGCCAAGGATGTGGCTGCGGAGGCCGGGCTCTCCGACTCTCTGGAGGCACGCTTCGCGCACGGGGATCTGGAGTCCGAGACGAGCGGCATCTCCTACCAGGTGATCAAGGCCGGGCAGCGCCAGCCCTTCGCGCATAAGCACGGAGAGATGGAGGAGATCTACGTGGTCATCTCCGGGGGCGGCCGGGTGAAGCTCGACGACGAACTGGAGGACGTCGGCCCTCTCGACGCGATCCGGATCGCCCCGAGCGTGATCCGCGCGTTCGAGGCCGGGGACGACGATCTCGTGCTGCTCGTGTTCAGCCCCAGGGCCGAGGGCGACTCGGAGGTCGTCCAGGACTTTTCCTGGGATTGATCCGGCGGCGGTGTTTGTGGCCGCCGCTGAAGGCGAAGCCGGATCGTCCGGCCGGCTTCATAGATTGACCGTGTGCCGCCGCTGATCGGCTTCGACGAGGCGCTCGAGCTCGGCGCCCTCACGGACCACGACGAGATCGGTGCGCTCGTCGAGCGCGCCTGGGAGGTCCGTCAGGACCGCTTCGGCGACTCCACCGACATGTGCTCGCTGGTGAACGCGAAGTCGGGCGGCTGCGCCGAGGACTGCGGCTTCTGCGCGCAGTCCCGCTACGCCGAGGCCGACACACCCATGCACGCGATGATGGAGCCCGACCAGATCCTCGAGCACGCGAAGGCGGCCGAGGCCGCGGGCGCCCACCGCTTCTGCATGGTCACCCAGGGCCAGGGGCTCTCCAAACGCGACTTCGCGAAGATCCTCGAGGGGGCCCGGCTGGTCTCCGAGCAGACCAACCTGAAGCGGTGCGCCTCGATCGGGCACATGTCCGCCGACCGCGCAGGGCAGCTCAAGGAAGCCGGCATTCAACGGGTCCACCACAACGTCGAGGCGTCGCGCTCCTATTACCCCGAGGTCTCCACCACCGTCCGCTACGAGGGCCGGCTGCGCACCATCGACGCCGTCAAGGAGGCGGGCCTCGAGACCTGCGTCGGGGGCATCCTCAACCTGGGCGAGTCGCCGCGACAGCGAGTCGAGATGGCCTTCGAGCTCGCCGAGATCAACCCCGACTCGGTGCCGATCAACCTGCTCAACCCGCGCACCGGGACCAAGTTCGGCGAGCGCGAGCTGATGGACCCCTGGGATGTCGTGAAGTGGGTCGCGATCTTCCGGCTGATCCTGCCGGACGCCCTCTTCCGGCTCTGCGGCGGACGCGTCGAGAACCTCCAGGAACTCGCGCCGCTGGCGGTGAAGGCCGGCCTGAACGGCGTGATGATGGGCAACTTCCTGACCACCCTCGGCGTCGAGCCCGCGGAGGACCGGGAGATGTTCGAGGAGCTGGGCCTGAACGTCGCGCGGCAGCCGGACAACGGAGCCAACCCTCGGCCCGATAACCGCTCGGGATGGCTGGAAGGCGAGACCCCAGCCACCCCCATCGACGATCTGATCGACAACCAGGCCGACGCCAACTTCTGGGATCCCTCCACCCAGCTGCGGGTGGTCAAGAAGAAGGGCAAGCCGCCCGCCTATCCGGAGCGCCCGACCGAGAAGGAGCCTCAGCCGGCGGGCTGGGGGGACTAGTGCTGGAGCTCGACGAGCGGCTCGCCGAGCTCGAATCGAGCGGGCTGCGCCGGCGGCTGCGCATGGTCGAGGGCCCACAGGGGCCACAGGTGGTCCTCGACGGCCGTCCCGTGTTGCTCCTCTGCTCGAACAACTATCTCGGGCTGGCGGACCACCCGCGATTGCGCCGTGCGGCTGCGGATGCGGCGCTCAGCCTCGGGACCAGCGCCGGGGCGTCACGGCTGATCTCGGGGTCGATGTCGATCCATGCCGACCTCGAGTCCAGCCTCGCTGACTTCAAGCAGACCGAGGCCGCTCTGCTCTTCGGCTCGGGCTACCTGGCCAACACCGGGGCGATCGCGGCGCTCGCCGGACGGGGGGAGGTCGTGTTCTCGGACGAGCTCAACCACGCCAGCATCATCGACGGGTGCCGCCTGGCGGGCGCGGAGACCTTCGTGTATCGCCACCGCGACACCGAGCACCTCGAGTGGGGGCTCCGGGAGGCCTCGGGACGGGGTGCCCTGATCGTCACCGACGGCGTCTTCTCGATGGACGGGGACATCGCCCCACTGCCGGAGCTCGCGGACCTCGCTCGGCGCCACGGCTGCCGCCTGCTCGTCGACGAGGCTCACGCCACCGGCTGCATCGGACCCGGCGGGCGCGGGTCGGTCGCGGCGGCCGGAGTCACCGACGAGGTCGACGTGATCGTCGGCACGCTCGGGAAGGCTCTCGGCGGCTACGGTGCCTACGTTTGCGGCTCGCGTGAGCTGGTGGACTTTCTCGTCAACTCCGCGCGGCCGTTCATCTTCTCGACCGCCCCGCCTCCCGCCACCGTCGCCGCCGCTCGGGCGGCGCTCGAGCTGCTTGCCGACCGGCCCGAGCGCGTCGAACGCCTGCGAGCAAACGCGGCGGCCCTCCGCGAGGGACTGCGGTCCGAGGGACTCGAGCCGATCGGGTCCGAGACGCAGATCGTGCCGCTGGTGATCGGCGAGGCCGACGACGCGATGGCCCTCTGCGAGCGCCTGCTGGCGGAGGGCGTCTTCGCGCAGGCGATCCGGCCGCCCACGGTCGCACCGGGGACCTGCCGCCTGCGTCTGACGACGATGGCGACCCACCGGGTCGCCGATCTGCGGCATGCGGCAAGGCTGATCGGGGAAGCGGCACGGGACCTTGGCCTCACATCGCGGACCAGCCGCAAGGTGGTCGCTACCCCGCTGCACGAGGCGGCCTGAGGTGCGGGGCGAGTTCATCACGGGCACGGGCACGGAGGTCGGGAAGACGGTGGTCGCCGCCGCGATCGCCCGCACGGCGCACAAGGCCGGAGCCCGGGTGGCGGTGTTCAAGCCGGCGGTAAGCGGCCTGGACAAATACCCGCTGCGGCCCGAGACGTGGGAGTGCGCGGCCGAGCTGCCCGACCACGTGCTCCTGCGGCTCGCGGCGGGATCGTCCCAAGCGGACGATGAGATCGCGCCGTATCGCTATGGCCCTCCCGTCTCGCCGCACCTCGGCGCAGAGCTGGCGAGCGAGCCGATCGATCCGGATCGGCTGCGCGGCGCCGCGCTCGAAGCCACCGAGGGAGCTGACCTCCTGATCTGCGAGGGCGTCGGCGGCTTCCTGGTGCCGCTGACGACGGACTATCTGGTCCGCGACCTGGCGCGCGACCTGGGCATGCCGGTGACGATTGTGGCCTCCCCCGGGCTCGGGACGATCAACCACACCCTGCTCACGATCGAGGCGGTGCGCGACGCGGGCCTCCAGGTCGGCAGGGTCGTGCTCAACCCCTGGCCCGAGGCCCCATCACTGCTGGAGATCTCCAACCGCGAGACGATCGCCGAGCTCGGCTCGGTCCCGGTGGAGATGCTCTTCCACCTCGACCTGACTGCACCTGAGCGCTGGCCTGCGCTCGGCCTCAGCGAGCCCGAGCGCAGGTTGAGAGCCGCCTAGGCGGCACGTCCCTCGGTGAGCTCCTCGGTCGCCGCCACGATCGGGACCGCGGGGGCGGCCTCCTCGGCGGCGCCGAGTGAGTCCACCCGCTTCGCGCGAGCGTGTCGGACCAGCGTCAGGGAGACGACCAGTCCCGCGACCACCACGATCGCCGCCAGGAGCATCGCGCTGCTGAGGGCGTCCACGAAGGTGGCCCGCGCCTGCTCCGGCGCCGTCGCCAGCTGCGCGGGATTGAAGCCGCTGCCGAGCTGTGACTGGAAGATCGCTCCGGTCGCGGCGACGCCCACGGACGCGCCCACCATGCGGGACATCTGCAGAACTCCGGAGGCGACCCCGGACTTCTGCACGCTGACCGCGTTCATTGCGGCGGTAGACATCGGCGACATCACCAGGGCGATCCCGATCCCCATCAGGATGAATGGGATCAGCAACCCGCTGTAGGTCGTGCTCGTGTTGATGCCCGCGAACATGAACATCGAGACGGCGAGGACGGCCAGGCCCCCGCTCATCGGGGTCGCGGGGCCGAGGCGATCGGCGAGCCGCCCGGAGATCGGCGCGATCACCGCGATCACCATCGTCGTCGGCAGGAACCTGACCCCGGCCTCCAGCGCGCTGTAGCCGAGGATGTCCTGCATGTAGAGCGCCATGAAGAAGAAGGTCCCCATCATGGCGAAGGTGATGATGAAGGCGACCAGGTTGGTCCCGATGAACTGGCGCGTCCGGAAGAGGGCGAACTCGACCATCGGCGTGGGCACCCGGAGCTCGATCGCGACGAAGATCGCGAGCCCGATGGCGCCGCCGGCCAGCAGCGAGAGGATCTGGGGCGAGCCCCAACCCCAGCTGTTGCCCTCGATCAGGCCGAGGATGATCGCGGTCAGGCCCGCGGTCAGCGCGATCACGCCGGGGTAGTCCACCCGGCGGTCGACGGTCTCGTCACGCGACTCGGTGACCGCGAAGACCGTGGCGATCACGGCGCCCGCGGCTACCGGAAGATTGATGAAGAAGATCGCCCGCCAGCTCACGTATTCCGTCAGGAAGCCGCCGATCACGGGGCCGATCGACAGGGCCAGGGCTGACACTCCCGCCCAGGTGCCGATCGCCTTGCCACGCTCGGCGGCGGGGAAGGCGTGGGTGATGATCGAGAGGGTCGCGGGCATCATCAGCGCGGCGCCGATGCCCTGGATCGCGCGGCTCCCGATCAGCATCGCCGGGTCCTGCGCCAGGCCCGCGGTCGCCGAGGTGACCGCGAAGATGATCACCCCGTAGAGGAACATCCGGCGGCGTCCGAAGATGTCGCCCAGGCGCCCGCCCGTGGCGATCAGCACCGCGAAGGTCAGGGTGTACCCGTTGATGACCCACTCCAGCGCCGAGAGCTGGGCCCCGATCTCGCGCTGGATCGACGGCAGGGCCACGTTGACGACGGTGTTGTCGAGCATGACCATGAACAGCGCGAAGCACATCGCTCCGAGCGTCCACCACTTGCGGTTGTCGTCGGTGACCAGGTGCCGGTAGCGCGTCATCGGCTGACCTTCCTCTCGTAATTGGCGTAGATCTCGGCGACATCGGGGCGCTTCATCAGCGCGTCGAGGGCCGACTCAAGCTTTCGTCGCTCGTCCGCCTCCAGCGAGCCGGTGAACTCCTCCAGGCTCGCGAGACGGGCGGAGATGATCCGATCGGCGAGTCGCTGGCCCGTGCTGGTCAGCGCCAGCCGCTTGACTCGGCGATCGTCGGGGTCCTCGACCCGGGTGACAAGCTTCTTCCTCACCATCCCGTCGGCGGCACGGCTGGCGGACGCCGCGGAAATGCCGATGTGCTCGGCCAAGGACGTGACGGTGTGCGCCTCGTCGGGTGTCTGGAGCTCGACCAGGACCTTGATCTGGGCGAAGCTGACGCCGCTCTCATCGATCACGCGGAGGACCTCGCCCCCCTGCGGACCCATGCAGCGGAGGATCAACACGCCCAGCTTCAGCGCGAGCTCGTCCTCGACCCTGGTCGTCTTCTTGTCTCTGACTGCTGCTTCCATCGAAGAAAAGGTTACACGCTTGCAACCTTTTCTCGACTGCAACTATCTGTGATAAGCGTCACACAGCGGGACCCGCCCGGGTCCATCCGGCGACAGGCATATGTTGGGCTCCAGGGAATGGAGAAGGCTGTCCGACTCGATCACGATCACCTCTGGCACCCCTTCACGCAACAGCGCGACTGGGTGGGCGAGGAGCCGTTGATGATCGAGGCGGCCGAGGGGACCGAGCTGATCGATTCGCAGGGGCGCCGCTATCTGGACGGTGTCTCGTCCCTCTGGTGCAACGTCCACGGGCACCGGCATCCGGACATCGACGCCGCGGTACGCGAGCAGCTCGAGCGGGTCGCCCACTCGACGATGCTGGGCCTCTCCCACCCCGGGGCCGCTGAGCTGGCCGCCCGGCTCGCCGAGCTCGCCCCCGCCGGGCTTACCCGCGTCTTCTACTCGGACTCCGGGTCCACGGCCGTCGAGGTCGCGCTCAAGATGGCTTTCCAGTACTGGCAGCACCGCGGCGGCCAGCACGTCAGGAAGTCCTCCTTCATCTGCCTCGAGGAGGGCTACCACGGGGACACGATCGGCTCGGTCTCGGTCGGTGGGATGCCTCTCTTCCACGGGACCTTCGAGCCGCTCCTCTTCAAATCACACCGGGCCAAGCCCGGCGACATCGACGACATCGCCGGCCTGCTCGCCGTGCGCGAGGAGGAGGTGGCCGCGGTGGTGCTCGAGCCGCTCGTGCAGGGCGCGGCCGGGATGCTCACCCATCCGCCGGGCTACCTGCGCGCGGTCCGCCGCCTCTGCGACCGCCATGGGGCTCTGCTGATCTGCGACGAGGTCGCCACCGGCTTCGGCCGGACCGGAACCATGTTCGCCTGTGAGCAGGAGGGGATCTCACCAGACCTGCTCTGCCTGGCCAAGGGCCTCACCGGTGGATACATGCCGCTCGCCGCCACCCTCGCGACCGAGCGGATATATGAGGCCTTCCTCGGCGACCACGCGGACTTCAAGACCTTTTTCCACGGCCATACCTACACGGGCAACCCCCTCGCCTGCGCTGCGGCGCTCGCTTCCCTGGACGTCTTCGAGCGGGAGCGGACGCTGGTCCGCATCCAGCCCAAGATCAGGCTGCTCTCGGAGTGGCTCGGGCAGGTCGAGCGGATGCCCGAGGTCGAGGAGGTTCGTCAGCGCGGCCTGATGGTCGGCATCGACCTCGGCGAGCACGACCCCGGGCTGCGGCTCGGCCACCGGGTCATGCTTGAGGCGCGGCGCCGCGGCGTGATCGTGCGGCCGCTCGGCGACGTGATCGTGCTGATGCCGCCGCTCTCGATCACCAAGGAGGACCTGAGGCGCCTCGTCGAGGTCGTCGGGCAATCGATCCGCGCGGCCTACCCGGTTGCAGAGCTCGACGCCGGTGCCAGGGGCCGTCTGGACGCGGCCCTGCTCGAGGCGGCATAAAACGGGTTGCGCCTACGTCAAACGAGTTGCGCCTGCGGCGCACCCTCGCGTCGACCCTCGCATTTACTCCTCGTAGGGCTCGAAGTCCGCCTTGCGTGCCCCGCAGACCGGGCAGAACCAGTCGTCGGGGATGTCCTCGAACAGGGTTCCCGGCGGTACGCCGCCGTCGGGGTCGCCCTCATCCGGGTCGTAGATGAACCCACACGAGGTACAGATGTAGAGCTGCTTGGTGGTGGTCTCCGCTGCCATCGGGCGCCAATCTAGCGAGTACGCTGCCCGACCGTGGAACCCGCAGCCCCCCGCCCGGCGGCAACCGTGATCCTGCTGCGCCGGGGCGGGAAGCACGCCGAGCGGGGTCTCCAGATCCTGCTCGTGCAGCGGAATCGCGAGGCGCGATTCATGCCCGGCGTCTGGGTCTTCCCGGGCGGTTCCGTGGACGCGGCGGATGGGGAGGGCGAGGAGGCGCATCGGGCGGCCGCGGTCCGGGAGCTTGGCGAGGAGGCCAGCATCGAGGTTCCAGCGGACGAGCTGGTCGCCTATTCGCGTTGGATCACCCCAAAGGTCGTGCCGATCCGCTTCGACACGCGCTTCTACCTAGCCCTGGCGCCGGCGCATTCTCCCCCGCGCCCCGACGGCTCGGAGACCGTCGACGCCGGCTGGTTCGAGCCTCAGGCGGCCCTGGATTCCCACCACGCGGGCGAGCTTCCGCTGGTCTTCCCGACGATCAAGCATCTCGAGTCCCTGCTCGGGTACCCCAACGCGGCGGAGGCTCTCGACGCCGCCCGCCGCCGCGAGATCAAGACGGTGGAGCCTGAGGTCGTCGGCGACGGCGATGTGCGCAGGATCATCCTGCCGGACGACCTTCCGTAACAATCACTACCAATGACGAGCACCCTGCCGGCCGAGGTCCGCGACGCGTTCGAGCGGTTCATCACCTGCGAGTTCACGACCGTCGACGCGCGCAAACAGCCGATCACCTGGCCCGTCACGCCGTACTACCGCCAGGGCGGCCAGACCATCGACCTGAGCACCGGTCTCGGCGTTCCGAAGAAGGCCGACGACGCACGTGCCCACCCCAGCGTCTCCATGCTGTTCTCGGATCCGACGGGATCGGGGGTCGACAGCGGGATCCGGGTGCTCGTGCAGGGAACGGCGACGGTGGACGACGCGGACCTGAAGGCGAATGCGGCGCGTTACTTCGAAGAGTCGGGCGAGAAGCTCCCCGCGACCAAGAAGATGCACCCTCCGAAGTTCCTCCGCTCGGCGTTCAATTTCTATTACGTGCGGATCTACGTGAAGGTCCGCCCGGAGCGGATCTTCGTCTGGCCCGGGGGCGACCTCACCGAGGAGCCTACGGTCCATGACGCGCATCTCGAGGAGGTGCGGTCCGGTCACATCGAGGAGCCGCCAGAGGAGCACGGCACGGCCCCCGGCGGCACACCCGCCTGGGATCGGCGGATGGAGTTCCTCGGCGAGCAGGATACGGGGGTACTGAGCTGGCTCGGCCCCGACGGCTTTCCGATCGCCGTCCGCGTCCCATACACCGCCGATCCGTCGAGCAGGGAGATCAGGATCGAGGGCGAGCCGAGCGGTCTGCCGCTGATCGAGGGCAGGGCCTGCCTGACCGTCCACAGGCACGCTCCGGACTTCACCTGGCAGCGCAACATGCAGGTTCGCGGCAACCTCCTTCGGTCGCCCGACGGCCTGCGGCTCGTGCCGCGCAAGATCGTCGGCGGATTCGAGATCCCGAAGGGCGCCGGTCGCTTCCGGGACTTTCTCAGGAAGGGACCGGGCTTCTACCGGACCTACCGCCGCCGCATGCGCGAGCGCTAGGCGAGGGCGCGCCGCCAGGCGCGACCCGTTTCAGGATGGTCAGATCTTCGGCGGGAAGGGCTCCAGCCCGGCGTTCCAGGGGCCGGCCTTGTAGATGTCGAGGTTGTTCTCCTCCATCTCGCGATGGAGCCGATCGAAGATGCCGCCCGCCGAGTGCAGCGCCTCCTTCAGCTCCTCCCCGGAGCGCTCCCGCAGGCGCCAGTGGAAGAAGAGCTGCTGGTCGGTGATTCCGAAGTCCACCTCGGCGGGAATGCGGGTGATCCAGTCGATGAACCCCGGGCTGAACAGCTCGCGTAGCGCCACCGGATCGTGGTCCTTGGGAACCGTCGCGATGAAGCGCTTGTTGAAATCGATGCTCTCGAACTCGACCCGGCGCCGGGAGTGGCGGTCCAGGGTGTCCCCTGGAGTGCGTTCGATCGACTCGACGTCGAAGACCGGGACGACGGTCGCGAGGTCCGGCATGTGCGACTTGACCAGCACCGCGCCGGGGAGCAGCGCCTTGCGACCGAAGCCCCCCTCCTCGCGCTCGTCGGCGTCGCACGAGGAGCCGAAGAAGCCGTCACTGAGTTCGCCCGTGATCCGGTTGGTCCCGCCCGGGCAGAGCGCCACCGGAGAGCCCACCGGGTTGATGCCGCCGACCGGCTCGTAGCGGAGCCCGCGCTCCTGCGCCAGGCCGGAGACGATCGCGGTCCACTCCTGCGCCTCGGCGTTGGCGCTCAATCGATCCGGACCAGGTCGTCGCGACCCTGGGCCTCGAGCAGGGCCTTGTAGCGGGGGAAAGCGGGCTTGGTGAGGGGCACGAGCTTGAGGATCTTCGCAACCGGGCCGCTGGCCTTGATCTGCCCGCGCGCCAGGGCGGTCGTCACGTTGACCTGCCCCAGCCAAAAGCGGTGTGCGGTGTCCGCCTCCATGCTCATCACCACCTCCGGCTCCATCTCGGTTTCGCCGAACTCGACGTCGGTGGCCTCGTCCTCCTTCAGCCGGACGGTGATCGTCGAGTCGGGGTCGCTGTGCCGGTACTGCACGATCGTGTTCGCCTGGCGGAACTTGGGCGCGAGCTCATCGTCCGCGGCGAGTTCGGTGAACAGCTCGCCGATCGTGTCGTAGACCTCCTGCGCGTCCTTGAAGTAGCCCAACTCTCACCTCGCGGTCCGGGAGGCCCATCCTATTCGGGCCGCGTTGCCGCCTAGGGGTCCTGGTGGACAACGGGCACCGGGCCGCCGCCGAACAGCGACGGGAAGTTCGGCGCGACCGTGCAAGCCGCGTAGGCCGAGGGACCGGGCGAGGCGGGCGTGCTGCCCGGGAAGTTCGGACCGACCATGTCGGGCGAGAGTGGAGTGAGGAGCGACGAGAACGGGAACTGCCCGCTCTCCTCCTGCGGTGGGCTGGAGGCCGGGTTGTGGGTCACCGGCTGGCCGCCGAAGGTGTTGTTGCAGTCGTGGCTCGGGAAGATCTCGACCTGGGTCGTCGGGTAGAAGCTGCCGATCGCGAAGGGCTGCAGGTAGCCGTTGCCGCGGTTCGCCGGCAGACGGCTCGGGTAGATCGACAGCGACTCGGGCGTGAAGATGGTCATCTGCCGCGAGAGGTGCAGCGGCGCGTTCTGCCCCGACTGGGAGGGCAGGAAGTCCGAGGTCGAGGAAGACGGGTTGGAGAGGAAGTCGCCGACCACGGGCGCCTGGTAGTCCAGCCAGCGGAGCAGCGGGTTGAAGTTCGCCAGGAAGGGATCGAGGCCGTCCATGACCGGGCGCAGCTCGTGCACGAAGCTGCGCAGCGAGGGCAGCCCGGTGGCCGATGCCCTGATCAGCGGATCGAATCTGCGGAACAGCGTGCGTGCCCTCGGCGCGAGGTTGCGCACGTCGCGCAGGGTCGGGCTCAGGTCGCGGGCGACCGGCCTGAGATCGTGGAAGACCGGCCTCGCGTCTTCGGCGAAGCCCTTGAGGCGGTCGAGCGTCAGGCGACCCTCGTTCTCGAAGGTGGGGAAGATCTTGAAGGTGTCCGACAGAGCCCTGCTCTGCGAGGCGAGCGCACCGAAGGTCTGGTTGCCACCCACGATCGCGCCGGCCAGCGCCTGGTCGTGCTCGGTCAGGGCGGTGAAGACGTCGCCCGCGTCGTGGACCAGCGTCCGCAGCGCCTGATCCTGCTGGCGCAGGGTGCCGAGCACGTCGCTGGCGTCGGAGGCGAACGGGCCGAGGTTGCCGAACGCGTCGTTCAGGTCGAGGCCGCGGCCATTGACGGCGATGCCCGCGTTCTGCATCCATGACTGGAACGCCTGACGGGTCGGCTCGTCGAAGCCCTGGAAGATCTCGTCGATCTGCGTCTGGTCCTGGACCTGGGTCTGGGCGAGATGACCGCCCTCGGGGATCGGCTGCGGCGCATCGCCGCCCGAGAGCTGGCCGACGTCGATCGTCCCGGATTGCGCCGTCGCGTTCGTCTCGGACTGGCCCGGCGGAATCTGGCTGCCGGTGGTGATCTCGACATAGGTCTCCCCGAGCAGCGTCTTCTGGCGCAGGATCGCTCTCGCGTCCGAGGAGATCGGCGCGTACTGAGGCTCGACCTCGATCGTCGCCCGGGTTGTGTTGCAGGTCGTCGGGTCCTTCTGGCACTCGCTGTCGGGCGCCAGGCTGAGGTCCTTCACCTTGCCCACCGAGACACCGCCGATCCGGACGTCGGCCTCCTTCTGGAGCGTGATCGCTTCGGGGAAGTCGGCGGTGAACCGGTAGCTCTCCGGCTTGAACGGGACCGGGCCGCCGAAGGTGACCCAGAGGAAGAGGAGCAGGGCGAAGCAGGACAGCGTGAAGCCGACCGCCACGAGGATGCGCCCTATCGAGGGGGCCTGCTTCTGCATTACGCCGTTTCTCCGCTCATCGGGCTCACGGCGGGCACACCGTCCCGAGCAGCTGTCCGAATCCGGTGATCGCGGGGGCGAGCGGGCTGGTGGCGAGGATCGACTTCACCGTGTTGCAGGTCGCCACCACGTAGACGTGGCGGTAGACCCCGTGGGCGTCCTGCGCCTGGAAGGTGCTGTTGCCGACGTGGCCGAGCCAGCCGAGCCAGTACAGGTAGCCCTCGTCGCGGCCGGTGGTCCCTGGAGCCTCCGCCCCGTTCGGGTTGTAGGCGGCCATGTTGAAGAGCCTGTTGAGCTTCTCGCCGAGGGTGGTCAGGCGCGGGGTCGCCGCGACCAGGTTCTTCGCGGCCGGCCTCAGGTTGCGTACCGGCTGGCGCGCGTTGCGCACGAATGGCCGGATGTCGTCCTTGACCGGGTCGTAGGTGGTCTTCGCGAGGTTCGCCAGGGAGTCGTTGATCGGCTTCAGCTTGCGTGCGAACGGCCGCAGGCTGTTGACCGCCGGCCCGAGCTCGGTTGCAAGCGCATCCGTCTTCTCCAGCGCGACGCGGGTGGTCCGCAGGGTCGGGCCGAGCAGGGAGACGGACCGCTGGACGTCGGGTGCCTGGCTCGCAATCGCGCCGAGCGCCTGATCCGATGCCGAGACGAGCTGCTGGATGCCCTCGCCATCCTGCCCGACCGTCCCGAACAGGAGGTTCATGTTGTGGATCAGCCGGGCGAGGTTCTCCTTGCGCTTGGCGACCTCGGTGTTGATGCGAGCGAGGCCACGGTTGATCGGGCCGAGGCTGCCGAGGAGCTTGCCGAGGTCCTTGCCGCGGCCGTTCAGCCCCTCGCCGCCCTGCGTGAGCAGCAACCGGAGGTACGCCCTGGTGTCGCCGTCGAGGGCGGACAGGACCTGGTCGACGTTCGTGTCCGGCGCTGTGTTGGCGACCGAGATCGTCTCGCCGTTCCGGAACTGGTCGTCGTCCGAGTTGGGGTCGTAGTTCGTGCCCGGATCGAGCTCCAGGAACATGTCCTTGAGGCCGGTCTTCGGCCTCAGCAGGATGGTCGCGTCCTTGTAGACCGGCAGGAACCTGCGGTCGATCGCCATCGTCACGACCGCATGCCCGTCCTCGTAGTCGACGGAGGAGATGTCGCCCACCCGGACGCCGGCGACGCGGACCGTCTGCCCCTGGCCGGGGGTGACCGCCTGGGCGGTGGACATATCGGCCTTCAGCTCGAAGGGCTTCTCCTCGAGCAGGGGGATTCGCAGCCGCTGGTTCTGGACGATGATGTACGTCGCGGCGATCCCCACGATCAGCAGGCCGAGGATCGCGAGGAAGTCGCGCAGGTGGTCTCGGATCACCTTGCTCATCAGCGCCCGGGCCCCTTCAACCCGCCCTGCAGTGCAGGAACCGGATTGGGCACGTCGAGCCCGCTGTCGTTCTGGAAGGCGGTCCAATCCTTGGCCCAGGCCGTGAACTGCTGCATGGTGCTCGCGATCAGTTGCTTCGCCTGGTCGAGCGCGCCGCTCGACTTCAGCTGCCTGGCCTGGGTGAACTGGCTCATCAGATGGGAGTAGCGATCGATCAGAGCCTGCTGCCGCGGGGTCGCGACGGTGGCGCTCTTTCCGCTGGCGTTCGTGGCCGGCGCCGGCCCGATCTCGCTGTTCAGGTCGGGCGGGTCCTGCGTCTCACAGGGGACGTCCGGCCTGAACGGCGTCTTCGCTGACGACTGCTTGGCCGGCTGCGAGCCGAGGAAGTCGAACGGAGCGATGCCGGTCAACGGCGCGGCCAGGTCGGGCGTGTTGAACGGAGCAATCGTGTTCTGGCCGCCGCCGCCCAGGACGCGGAACATCTGGCCGTTCGCGTCACCCGAGCGGCTCTCGCCGGCCACGCCGCTGAATCCCCATGCCGTCTCCTGGTAGACCTTCCCCGCCGGGGGGTCGCTGTCTGAGTTGGGAATGTCCGTGTTGCTCCACGGAATGACGACGTTGTTGAAGCAGGAGGACAGGGTCCGCACCTGCTCCAGGAACGGCAGGGAGCCACTGCTGAGCGCCGCGAGATCGGGGATCGTGGGCCGCAGGTCGTTGACGAGGCCGCGCAGCTCGGGCTCCGAGATCAGCTGGCGGAGCTGCCCGATCCAGGGATTGGCGTAGTCGAGCGCCTTGTTCGCTGACCTGACGCCGGGAAGCGCCTCGCGCGCAAAAGCCCGAAGAGGCGGGAGGTCGCGGTTGAGCTTGAAGAGCGCCGGGCGGCCGACCGCCAGCGTCTGCGGCAACTCGATGATCGCCTCGCGGAGCGAAGCCTGGTTGGCCGCGAACGCGCCGCTGACGGTGTTCAGGTTGCTGATCAGGCCCTGGAGGTGAGCACTGTTCGCGTTCAGCTCCCGAGCGACGACGTCCAGGTTCGAGACGAACCCCGCCAGGTCGCCCGGCTGGGTGCCGAGCAGGGCCTGGTTCACCTGCGAGGTGAACTCGTAGGCGGCCGGGGAGGTCCGGAGGGACTCCCGGAAGCCCTCGGCGCCGCCGTACTTGGCGAGGGCGCCGCCGAACTCCTTCAGGAAGATCTGGAGGTCCTGGCGCACGGGCGCCTGCAGGCCGGTCAGCACCTGGTCGAACTGGACCGAGGATGAGCTCTGGTTCTCGGGGACGACGGAGCCGCTCCCGAGCTCCGGCGCGCTCGGACTCCCCGGGTGCAGGTCCACGAAGAGGTTCCCCTCCAGGAAGAGCCTCGGCCTCAGCTGCATCGTGGCGTCCTGGCGGATGGGCAGGGCGCTGTCCTTGATGTCCATGGTGACCATGGCGGCGTCCTCACCGTTTCCGTTGGCGTCGGTGACGTGCTGGACGTCGCTCACCTCGCCCACGTCCACCCCGGAGATTCGGACGGGGCTCTTGGCGCGGACGTTCTGTGCGTCGGCGAAGACGGCCTTGAGCTGATAGCCGTGACCCGCGAACGGGATCGACTTGGTGAACGCCAGGTAGAACCCGATGAAGGTGAGCACGATCGCGATCAGGCCGATCTGGAAGTTGGAGAACCGCCGGCTGTCATTCGGGTTCATCTCAGCCACCCGCCCCAGGTCCGAACACGCGGGTCCCGTCCTGCTCGAGGAAGAGGTTGGTCTTGCCGAGCGGCGGCATCCCCGCGGCCTTGGTCACGTTCTGGACGCCGAAGGTCGGGTTGTCCCTCGACTGACCGGGGATCAGTCCCTCGCCGAGGACGTAGCCGGTCTGGCCCGCCTGGCAGTTGGGCTGGCCGTCGGTAAGAGCGGGCCCGTATGGGTTGCCGTGGAGGACCGGGATGCCGTTGTTCTGGTAGCCGGGGAGCGTGCCGCCGTTCGGCGGGCCGTTGAGCGGCGAGAACTTGCCCGCGTTGGAGCCGGCGAGGAAGTTGCTGGAGAAGCGGCCGTCGCCCTGGCCGCCCGAGTAGTTGTCGAGCGGGTTCCGCGGCAGTGTGGTCGGGGAGGTGGTGCCGGCGATCGACGGCGGGATGACGCGCTCCGCGTAGCCGAACGGGGTGGGCAGCTCGAAGTGGGAGGTCAGGTAGGTGACCCAGTAGTTCCAGTAGTTGCAGACCTCCTGGTACGGGCCGATCTTCGCCCCGGCGTCCTGGGCGAGACTGAAGGTGTCCCCGAGGCGGTTCAGGCTCGTGAGAGTCGAGGGGTCGGCGACCAGGTTGTTGAGCTCCTCCATGACGCCCTGGAGGTCGTGGTTCATCGGCACGGTCCGCGGCAGCACCTTCTTGCCCAGGGAGACCGCCTGGTTCAGGATCGGGAGCGCCGCGCGCAGGTCGCGGACGCCCGGCCGCAGGAGGCGCGAGAACTCGGCGAAGTCGGCGAGGAACGGGCGTTGCACGGGCAGCGAGCGGAGTCCCGATTCGAGCACCGGCGGCCCGCCCGAGATCGTGTCGCGCAGCGCCTGCGGGTCGGAGGAGATCGCGCCGAAGGCGATCGCCCCGTTGGTGAACTGCTCGGCGTTGTCGACCGCGACGGGGGCGACGATCCGAGCCGCGTCGCCGAGCTCGGGGAAGAAGCGGACCAGCTGCGTGGCCGGATCCGCGAGCGCCTCGGAGACCGGCTTCAGGTTCGCGAACAGCGGGTTGAGGGCGCTGATCGCCTCGTTCAGCGAGGCGCCCCGGGCGGCGAACGCGTCGCCGAAGCCCTGCAGGACCCGGCGGCTGTTCTCGCGCGTCGCGGTGTCGAAGGTGTTGTAGACGTCATCGAACTCGACCTGCTCCTGAGACTGCGAGAGCGGCAGCGTCCCCGCGGCGGGCAGCCCGGTCTGGCTCGTGCCTCGGCTGATCTCCAGGTACTTGAGTCCGAACGCGGAGCGGTACCGAACCCGGATCGTCGAGTCGGCGGGAAGCGGGTCCGCGCTCTTGTCCAGCTTCAGGTTGAGCTTGGCCACCGTCGAGGAGCTCGAACCGTCCGCCGCCTGGCAGCCGCTGTTCGGCGGCGCCGGCACGGTATCGATCGACTCGACCACGCCGACTCGATTCCCACCGATCCTCACCTCGTTGTTGGGGCCGAGGCGAGCGCCGTCGCAGAGCTCGGCCGAGACGCTGTAGGTGGGCACGAAGGGCAGGCCGTTGTTCGCGTTGTACGCGAGGAAGACCGCGACGAGGATGATCAGCGTCGTGATCGCGCCCACCATCGTGGGTGACGCCGCCAGCGAGCCGACTCTCCCGCGTCCGTTCATTGCCCGAGCAGGAAGTTGAGGAGGTTGTCGGTGGGCGCGCCGCTGGTCCCGGTGGAGTTCGGGTTGAGCAGCTGGGGCAGCGGGGGCAGCTGCGGGGGCTGAGGCAGCTGCGGGAGCAGGTCCTGGAGCTGCTGCTGGACCTTGTCGGGAAGCTTGTTCGGATTGACCCCCGGCGGCAGGATCTTGTCGAGCCCCTTCTGCGGCTGTTGCGGCGTCTGCTGCTGCTGCTGTTGTTGTTGCTGCTGCTGCTGAGGTGCCGGCGCCGTCGTGGCGGTCTTCAGAGAGGCGCTCGTGTGCGGCGGATCGGCCGGGTTGCAGATCGAGGGCGCCAGCGATCCCTGGGGGCAGACGCTCGGGTCGTAGCGGGAGAGGTTGCCGAACAGGCCCGAGGGATTCGTCCCGAAATTGATCCCGGGCTGGCTATCGCCCAGAATCCCGGCGCACTCGGCGAAGTTCTTCGGATCGCTGGTGAGGCCGGTGTTGCCACCAGCGCCCTGGATGTCAGGCACCTGGGGCCCGGTCTGATAGCCGCAGGCGTTGTTGGTCCCGGGCGCGCTCACCAGGGTGATCCCGAGCGCATGGCCGAGCTGGTCGAAGAGGTTCAGCGAGTTCGTCTGGACGTAGGCGTAGTTGAGGAGGCCCTCCATCCCGGTGTAACCGGGGTTGCCGCCGCCGGAATTCGGACCCGGCTGCTGTCCATTCGCCCACTTGCACGGGGCCGTCTGGTCACCGTGGAGCGTCACCGCCATCTTCTGGCCGAGCGCCTGGACGCGCCGGTCGGCCTCAGCGGGCTGCTCGCGGAGGTCGAAGCGAGCGCAGGAGTCCTCCTCGACGGCGTTGTTCGGGTCGTCGATGCTCTCCAGGAACTTCGCCACCTCGTTCGCGGCGGGGTACGCCTTGGTGCTCGACTGGTCGAGGGCGGCGATCTCGTCCTGGCCATTGGCCAGCGCGACCTTGCCGACGCGGGCAGCGCCGCCCAGTGAGCTGAGCGACTGCTGGGCGCCGTTGTTGAACGGCGGCAGGTTCTTCGCCAGCTTGTTGAGACCGGGCGCGGCGGCGTGCAGGTCGGCCAGCAGTGGAGTCTGGTTCTCGGCCAGCTTGCCGAGCTGGAACATCGTCGGCTTCAGCTCGAACAGGAAGTCGTCGAGCAGGTGGAAGTTCTGCGCCAGGTCGTTCGAGCGCTCGGCCGAGATCGCCGCGGTGCGCCCGGCGTTGTCGATGAAGTGGACGACGTCCTCCCGGCGGTTAGCCAGCTGGGCGAAGATCGCATCCGCGTTCGTGTTCAGCTCGGCGATCGTCGTGTTCTGGCGGCCGAGGATGTTGAGGACCTGCTTGAGCTGCTGGAGGGCGGGGGCGCCGGCGCGGATGGCCGCGTTCAGGTTCTCCGCATTGCCGTCGAGTGCAGTACCGAACTCGTTGATCAGCAGCGTGAGCCGGTCCTTGAACGGCTCACGAAGGGTGTTCTGGGCGAGGTCGGGCTGGACGGTGGTCTTGTTGCGGGCCGCCGGAATGGGGCCGGTGAGCGCCTGGGTCGAGCTACCGGGCTGGCAGTTCACGAAGTACTCCGCGATCAGTGACTGGGGCTCCGAGGAGCAGCTCGCGTCGGCCTTGAACTCGGGGAACTTCGAGTCCTCCTCCACCGTGACGATCGCGGTCTTCTGCGGGGTTATGTCGAGGTCGCTGATCGTGCCGGCCTCCACACCGGCGACGCGCAGCTCCGAGCCCTTGACGAGACCGAAGGCGTTGAAGAGCTCGACCTGGTAAGTGCGGTTGTCGGACGCGCCGGCGACGGCCACCAGGCTGGCGGCGAGCGCAGTGAGCAGACCCAGGATCACGGTTAGGCGCTTCATGGGCCCGCCGGGGTCTGGTTTGGATCACAGTCGACGGTGCCGCGCTGGGTGAGCTGCTGCTCGGAGACACCGCGCTCATTGGCGCCCGGACAGCGGCGCAGGTTCTTCAGACTGAGGGCATCCGCCAGGATGCTGGGGTTGACCGCCTGGCAGACCGCCGTGAGGATGCCGAGCGGGTCCCGGCAGGGCTGAAGGGGCAGGGCGGGGGCGCCGGCGCTGAACGCGTTCAGCGTCGTCGAGATGCGGCCGATGCCGCCGAAGGCGTCAGGGAAGCCGGAGTGGCCAAAGTCGTCGAACCAGCCGGTGAGCTCGGGTGAGTACGCCCGCAGCGTCGAGAGCTGGTCGAGCGAGTTCGTAAGCGAGTCCACAGACGCAGGCAGGGCGCCGGGGCGCGACGCGCCGTTGCGATTCACCGGACCGACGCCGATCTCGGCGAGGGGGTCCTGCAGGCTTGTGAGCTCGATGAGGTCGTTGGCGCCGCCCGGCTCCCTGATGACCCCGTTCAGGCCCTTGACGGTGGGGACGGCGTCTCGGGCGAAACCGCGCAGCCGCTTGGCGAAGGGCTGGAGCTTGCCGGCGACCGGCCGGGTCGCGTTGACCAGTGGCTGGACGTCGTCGAGGGCGGCGCGGAGGTTGACCGCGGTGGTGTTGAACTGCCGCATGAAATCGGGCAGCTGGCCCACCGCCGACGCCAGGGACTGCTGCTGGGCGCCGATCGTGCCCAGCATGCCGTCCAGGTTCACGACCAGCTGGGAGATCTCGGGGCTCTTCTGGTCGAGGGTCGAGGTCAGGCCGGCGGCGTCCACCACCAGGCCCTCGAGGTTCGCCTGGTCGGAGTTGAGCTCGCCGAAGACCCGCCGTGATGTCGAGAGGAACGGGTTCAGGTAGTGGAAGCCGCGGTTGGCCTTCGCCCCGACCCCGTCATAGCCGCGGGCGAATCCCTGAATCACCTGCTTCAGGTGGTCGACGGTGGGCTTGTTGAGCGTGTTGAAGAGCTCGTCCAGGTCGACCTCGGAGGTGGTGTCGCCCTGGGCGATCGCGCCGCCGGAGGAGATCGTCGTCCCGTCGGGCTGAGCGGGAAGGTCGAGGTCGATGTAGCGGTTGGCGATCCCCGAGAGCGACTGGGAGCGGATCGTGGCGTGCGTGCCCTCGGGCAGCGGCGTGTACGCGCCGTCCTTGATCTCCATCTCGACCAGGGCCTGGCCGTCGTCCGAGAGGGAGATCTCCTTGATCGAGCCGACCGGGGCGCCGGCGACGTTCACGTTGTTGCCCGTCACCAGCTGGGAGGCGTTCACGAACTGGGCGGTGACGGTGTACGAGGAGCCCCCGCCGAGCACGAGCAGCAGGACCACGACGATCGCACCGAGCAGCGCGAGCACCGCGGCGACCCGTCCGACGACGCTGGATGTTGGCACTCGTTCCTCTACCTACCCGTTGCCCAAGTTGCGGCCGCGCCGGGGTACCCCACCCAGGCACGGCCATCCAGCGATTCTTCCATCGGCGCTTCGCGGGTGTCAAAGGGGAACCGTCGCCTCGCAGGCGCCGAATTCCGCATGGGAAAGGCGTTTGCACCACAGCCCCGGTTGAGTTGAGGTTAAGGAGGGTCCCTCGACTAGGCTGGGGCCGGTGAACCCTGCGGGAGCTCGCCTCGACTACGACTGGCTCGTGATCGGCTCCGGCTTCGGCGGATCGGTCGCCGCTCTGCGCCTCGCCGAGAAGGGCTACCGGGTCGCGGTACTCGAGTGCGGTCGCCGCTACCGCGACGAGGACTTCGCCGAGTCCACCTGGAATCTCCGCCGCTACTACTGGATGCCGAGGATCGGGCTCCGCGGCATCTTCCGGATGACGGTCTTCAGGGACGTCTTCATCGTCTCCGGCTCCGGCGTCGGCGGGGGCAGCCTCGGCTACGCCAACACGCTCTACCGGGCGCGGCCCGCGTTCTTCGGCGACCCGCAATGGGACTCGCTGGGCGACTGGGAGTCGGCGCTCGACCCCCACTACGAGACCGCCGAGCGGATGCTCGGCGTGACGGACTACCCGCTGGAGGGACCAGCCGATCTCCTGCTGAAGGAGTACGGCGAGCAGATCGGGGTCGGCGACACCTTCAAGCACACTCGAGTCGGCGCTTTCTTCGGCGAACCCGGGAAGGAGGTGCCGGACCCATACTTCGGGGGCGACGGGCCGGCGAGATCGGGATGCATCGGTTGCGGGAGCTGCATGGTCGGCTGCCGCTACAACGCCAAGAACACCCTGGTCAAGAATTACCTCTGGTTCGCCGAGCAGCTCGGGGTCGAGATCCTGGCCGAGCGGCAGGTCACGGACGTGAGATCGATCTCGGGCGGCGCAGCAAACGGCTCCGACGGCTACGAGGTGACGAGCGAGCGCTCCGGCTCATGGGTGCGGAAGCACCGCTCGACGCTGACCGCGCGCGGTGTCGTGATCGCCGCCGGCGCGCTCGGGACAAACGAGCTGCTCGCCGAGTGCAGTGACCGCGGCTCGCTGCCGCGAATGTCCTCCCGGCTCGGGGAGCTCGTGCGCACCAACAGCGAGTCGATCAACGCGGTCACGGCGCCGAGCGACGAGCGGGACTTCGCGAAGTCGGTGGCGATCAGCTCGAGCATCTATCCGGACCCGGACACGCACATCGAGGTAGTGACCTACGGGCGCCGCGCCGACTCCATGAGCTACCTGTTCACGCTCCTGACCGGGCAGGGGACGAAGCTCAGCCGGCCACTGCTCTGGCTGGGCCAGATCGTCCGCCATCCGCTTCGTTTCCTGCGCCTGCTCCGGCCGGGCCGATGGTCGCGGCGCACGGTGATCCTCCTGGTGATGCAGACGCTCGACAACGCGATCCGCCTGCGACCCAAACGACGACTGCTGGGGCGCGGGGTGAAGCTGCAGACCGAACAGGATCCCGAAAAGCCCACTGCCACCTTCATCCCGGCCGCAGACGCCGTGGCGCGGTGGATGGCGGAGCGCACGGGCGGGGTCGCGCAGAGCGGGATCAACGAGGCGATCTTCAACATCCCGACGACCGCCCATATCCTGGGCGGCGCCGCGATCGGCGCGGACCGCGAACACGGCGTGGTCGACGCGCGCAACCAGGTCTTCGGTTACGAGAACCTGATGGTCTGCGACGGCGCAGCGATCCCCGCGAATCCCGGAGTGAACCCAAGCCTGACGATTACGGCCATGGCGGAGCACGCGATGTCGCAGGTGCCGGCTAAGGGGGAGGAGGCGCCCATCGCGCGGGTGGCGCCGTAGGTGGGGCCCAAGCATGCGCGCCCTCGCGCATGCTTGGGACGGTTCCTGCGGCGACAGGACCCGCGCGCCTGGCGCTGGGTCCTTTACCCGTTAACCGCGCCGAAGTGCTCCGCAGCCTTCGCCCAATTGACGACGTTCCACCAGGCGTCGATGTAATCCGGGCGCTTGTTCTGGTACTTCAGGTAGTAGGCGTGCTCCCAGACATCGACACCGAGGATCGGCGTGTTGCCATCGGAGACCGGGCTGTTCTGGTTGGGACTCGAGACGACGGCCAGCCCGGAGCCGTCATGGATGAGCCAGGCCCAGCCTGAGCCGAACTGGTTCACGCCGGCGTTCTTGAACTCCTCTTGGAAATCGGCAAACGAGCCGAACTTGTCGCTGATCGCGTCGGCCAGGTCGCCCTCGGGCTCCCCACCGCCGTCCGGGCTCATGATCTCCCAGAAGAAGCTGTGGTTGGAGTGGCCGCCCGCGTTGTTCCGGACCGCGGTCTCCTTGTCACCAAGCTTGTCGAGGTTCTGAAGCACCTCGTTGACGTCCTTGTCCGCCCACTCGGTGCCTTCCAGGGCGGCGTTCGCCTTGTCGACGTAAGCCTGGTGGTGCTTGTCGTGGTGGACGCGCATCGTCTGCTCGTCGATGTGTGGCTCGAGCGCGTTGTACTCGTAGGGAAGATCTGGGACCACGAAGGCCATCTGCCCTCCTTAGGGGTCTTGGTGACGGGTGCTTCTAATCTAACGGTCGTGCGCAGCGGCCCGCCTGGCGGAGGAACCTGGACCGGCGTCGCCGTGACACTGACGGGCATTCTGATCGGGGTGGCCGTCGCGGTGGCGGTACCGTCGCTGCGCGACGCCCTCAGCGACGCGTTCCACGGAAACACCGGGCAGGTTCGTCACGATCTCGGCAACAGCGCCTCCGGCCCCCTGCTGGTCCTCTGGCTCTCGCTGGTACACGTGATCGTCTGGTATCCGGCCGAGATCCTCGACGCGGCGGCTGGCTACGTCTTCGGGTTCGGGGTCGGTTTCCCGCTGGTGATGGGCTGCTGGATCGTGTCGGGACTCGCCTCCTACGCCGTGGGCAGGCACTTCGCCAGGCCGCTGCTCTACCGGGTGGCCGGCGAGGAGCGCTTTCGGCGCGCCGAGGATTTGATCAATCGCGGTGGCGTGATCGTGCTGATCGGCATCCGGCTGATCCCCATCCTGCCGTTCAGCCTGATGGGCTACGTCTGCGGTGCAGCTCGGGTCCCGATCGTGCGCTTCACCTGGACCACCGCGGTGGGCTACGCGCCGATCACCGCGTACTTCACCTACCTGGGGAGCAGGCTGGAGGGCTTCTCCGCAGAGGACCCGATCCTGTGGATCGGCGGCATCGGCCTGCTGCTCTGCATCCTGGGAATCCGCTACGTGATCCCCAAAGCCGCGGGTGAACATGAGGCGCCCAAGCCCGAAGTCCGCCCGGAGCCCGAGAAGAGCTAGGCCGCCTGGGCGTGCGAGCAGGCCGCCGGTCGAGGTCCCGGCGAGCATGTGGAAGCAGTCGGCGAGCCGCCGCTCCTCGCCGGCCTCGGCGCTGAGCAGCTCCTCGAGGCGGGCGATCACCCCCGCCGCGATCAGGCCACGAATGCCGCCGCCATCTATCGACAGCACTCGGAAACGGTCCGGCTGGCTCGTCAGGTCCTTGGCGGCGGCCACCGGCCGGTCAACGCTCCGCGCGGAACTCGGCGAGGTCGCCACGGGCGCGCCTGCGGACCAGCAGGTTCATCGGCGGGAGCCCGAGGATCACTCCGGGTGGACCGAGTGCCTGGCGAGCCCACCCCCAGAACGAGAACGAGTCCTCGTGATCGACGATCAGCCCGTCTCGAAAGCGAAACCGGGCATGGATGTCGTTGACCACCGGCCGGCCGGTGCTGAAGGTGTAGGTGGCGATCCAGTGGGCGGTACCCGTATCGCCGTCGGCCGAGTGCTCCGGGAGCTCGACCTTCAGGTCCTCGGCGCGGCCCGTGAGCATGCGCCACATGTCACCCGCCTCCGTTCCGCTCAGCTCGCCGAAGGCCGGGTCCTTGAAGCGGGCGTCCGGCGCGTACTGCCGGGCCATCGTCTCGCCGTCGTGGAGGTCGAGCGCCTCGTAGAGCTCCCGGATCACGCTGGCGTTGTCGGCCACGATCCAACGCTATCCGGTTGACGACCGCCCCGGCGCACGCGCCTCTATCCTTGGCGCTCTCGGGGCGTGGCGCAGCCTGGTAGCGCGCACCGTTCGGGTCGGTGAGGTCCCCGGTTCAAATCCGGGCGCCCCGATTTCCTCAGCCCGGCGGGAGGATCCGGAACTTCCTGACGGCCGGGGAGGCGTCGGTCCCACCGGTGCCGACCGCCCTGACGCGCAGGACGTGCTTTCCGGGCAGCAGCTTGGGGGTCTTGAAGGAGGAAGCGCACCGCGCGAACTGGTGCTTGTCGAGCTTGCACTGGAAGGTCGCCGCCGGATCGCTTGAGCGGAACTTGAACTTCGGGCGGGTCTTCCGCGTCTTCTTCGGCCCCTTGGTGATCGTCGTCTCCGGCGGTACCGGTTGGGCGGGCGTCTGGACCGAGAAGGCGCGGGTCGCCGTGGACGAGTTGCCGGCTGCATCCGTCGCCTGGACCCGGAACGTGTGGGAGCCGTCGGCCAACGGGCTTCCCGGCGTGTCGCTTTCGCCCGGGCCGGAGCAGGCGCGGAAGCTCGGGGTGCCCGTGTCGATCGAGCACTCGAAGGCGAGCGGGCCGACCGCGTCGTTGCCGCTGAAGGTGAAGGTCGGGGTCTGATCGGGGGTCGTCCCGGTCGGCCCGGAGTCCACGCTCACGGTCGGCGGCGTCGAGTCCTCGACGTAAGTGGCCGAGGCGGCGGAGCACGGTGAGGTGTTGTTCGAGACGTCGGTGGCCGTGGTCCAGAAGGTCGTAGCCATGTTGGCCGGGACGGTGACCGGGATCCCCGGTGACGCGAAGGCAATCGCGCTGCCCGTTGCGGCCAGGTTGGTGCAGGTGTCGTCCGTGTAGAGCTGCACGGTCGAGCCGCACTCGCCGTTCGAGCCGAAGACCTTCGGGTTGGTGTCATTCGCCGGGGAGCCCGGTGTGGTGCCCTGCGGATTAGGCGCGGATGGCGCGTCGGTATCGGTGCCCACGACGAGCGGCGTGCAACTGGCTGGCTGTCCATCCGGGTTGGTGACCATGACCGACTGGGCCCCAGGGGTTGCCGCGGTGGTATCGAGGTCGAGGGTGATGTGATTCGGGTCGGTGTAGGTGACGCTGTTGACGACGACCCCGCCACTTACCGAGGCGTCGATGTGGTTCGGGAACCCTGGTCCACCGGTGTCGGGGCCCGGATCGAAGAAGCCCGAACCGTTCAACGACGTCCCTGTGATCATCACCGGCACCGATGACTGGCCGGTCAGGATCGTGTTGGGCGCAGCGGATGCTGGTGTCGCCGGCGGTGGCGCCTTCAGCTGGATGACCCGGACCCCCCAGACGTTCTGGGCCGATGTGTACTCCTGGAACGTCCAGAAGGTCTGATTGTCGGTGGGATCGACCACGGTCTGCGAGTAGTCGCCCCAGCGCCGCGGCGTGCTTGATCCGAGGTTGTACGTGCCTCCGGGGTTCTGAGTGACCTGGAACGCGTCGGTCTTACCCGCGGGATCGCCAAAGAGCCGTCCCGACGACGCGATCCCGACCTGGTGCGTGGTCCCGGCAGTGCTCATGTTGATCGACGCCTGTCCCTGCCCGTTCATCGCGATCGAGGGGATCCAGAACTGACGCGGGTTGGAGGCCGCCGGGTCGAACACGGTGCCTGACTGGATCAGCGATGGAGTCGTGTCGAGATTGCCTAGCTGATACCAACGCGCCGCGGCGCGATTGCCGCTCGGGCTCGCCGCGCCGGAGGAGTTGACCAGGATGTTGTGGGCCGTCCAGAGCGTGGGTGTCCCGGCCGGGTCCCGGCCGATCATCGCCTCGAAGAGGCGGTCGTCGAGAGCGTCGAGTCCCCCCGACGTGCCCTGAGCCGGCACCGAGAACGGGGTGGGCGCGAACGTCGTCGGGACGGTGACCGTGTTCGCCGACATCGTCGGATTGCCGCCCGGGTCGTTGATCCTGCGGATGTCCAGACGGCTAAAGAACGAAGCGTCGGGCCCAACGACGTAGCCCGAGCCGATGCCCGGGACCATGTCGGTCGCTGGCTGCGGTGAGACGGGGCCCTGACCACCGGCGATCAGGTTGCGGAAGGCGGTGACGAACATGGGACCGGCCCCCAACACCGACGACTTCCTGATCACGTAGAGGGTCGTGCCGGCGAAGCCGGTTGCCGGAGGAGCAGCGAACTCGTTCACCCCGATGTAGATCGCGTTCTCGTCGACCCCGAGCTGGGGGTAGTCGGCGAAGCGAGGACTGGCGGCCGGTGCCGGATCGGCCTGGTTGAACGCGAAGAAGGTGAAGTCGCTGGAGCTCGTGATCGTCGGCCCGTCACTGACGGCGAGCATGATCCGGTTGTCCGACTCCTCGGTGTTGATCCCCGACAAGATCCAGCGTTGGGAGAGACGGTCGTACTCCACTCCTGGGTCGGTCGGTTCGCTTCCGTTTCTCACCGGGGCCCAGAAAGCGGAATCCGAGATGTTCGAGCCGATTTGGTTCCCCTGCTTGTCGAAGATCTTGAGGACGCCGTTGACGAAGACCAGCACCTGGCTCGGGCCTACTGCGCCCATCGAATCCGGAGGGATGAACCCCGATTCATTGCTCTGGGCGCCGAGGAAACTGGTCGATGGGTTGACCGCCTGCTTCGGCCCGATCGCCGCGCTTCCGGCCCGCTGAAGGCGCAATCCCGGGGCCTCCTGCTTCGGTGGCATTCGCTCCTCGCCGGGCGGCTCCGGCTTCTCACGGATGTCAGCTTCCTCCGCGGCGCGCTCGCCCAGCTCGCGTGCCCGTTCCAGGGCCGCCGCCGGGTCCCCCTCGGCCTGGGCCGCCTGGTCTCCCTCGGCCTGGGCCGCCTCTCCCTCCTCGCCGGCGGACTCCTCCTCACCTGAGGCCTCGCCTTCGTGTGAGGCCTCTTCATTGGCCGCTTCGCGTGCGGCCTCTTCGGCAGCGAGCTGCCGGTTCCTTCGCACCTCGATCTCCGGATGCGCATCCAGGTAGCGCTGGTCAGCCTTGATCGCGGCCACGCTCCGCGTGATGCCCGACTCGCCTAGGAAGGGAGTGCCCTTCACCGCCTGGGCCTGCTGGTCGCCGCCGCCCGTAGCCAGCACCACCACCAGGGCCACGAGCACAACGACCAGGAGTCCGGCCAGGATCGCGCGGCGATTCATTCGGCCGGCAGTCTATTGTGCATTAGGGCGGCCTAACACCGGCGGTCGAGCTCGTCGCTTCTTCAATTTCACCGTAAAGAGCCTGCTGGCCGAGTCCCCGCCGCTCGGGAAGAAGGTCAACGTCGGGCTCAGCCCCACGCTCCCGGTCTTGTCGAGCTTGCGTTTCTTGGCTCCGGCCGAGGCGATCTGAAACTGGACCGTCCCGGCGACGGCCACGTTCTTCGAGATGTGCCTTTTCTTCAGTCCCTTGCCCGACATCGTCAGGACACCGGGGTTGGAGACGTTGACGATCACGGTCGCCGAGCCCCGCTTGCGGTCAGGCGTGATGGCGGCGATGTTGAAGTCGTTGGATGGAACGAGCGAGGCCGAGAGGTTGAGCCGGACGTCGTTCTGCGGGGCGAACGCGCCCGAGGCGCCGTCGGAGAGGCTGCCCTCGCGGGTGAGCACCCCGTCGCCGGGCTGCGAGAACGTGCACGAGTTCGCACCCCCGCTCTCGTTGATCCCGATCATGTCTCCGGAGCGAACCGCGATGTTGACGGGCACCATGTTGATCCCCGAGGTGAGGCTGCGCGACGGCCCGTGGGCGATCACCTGTAAGACGTCGGGATCGCTCGTCCTGCGGAAGATCTTGAAGACGTAGGTCGCGCCGCCACCGGATGACCGGGTTGACCATGACGTGATCGTGCCGGCCTGCCGTGCGATGTAGAGGTTGCCGCCGGTGATGCTGGGCTGCAGATAGTCGATGCCCGATGGAGGCGTCGCGGGGCAGTCGGGTGACGCCGGGGTGGGTGCGAGCTGGCCGAGCGTCACCGCCGCCCCGGCCGGGACCGCGGTGACCATCGCGGTGATCATGGCGAGGGAGACCGCGGCGGCGAACGGCCACCGGGCGCGGGATCGATTGGCTCTGCTCACGGGCCAGCCCGTCAAATAGCCCTCCACTGAGTCGGACCCTCCCAGGTCCCGTGAGAGACTAGTGGGTCGACTGGCCGCTACCCGACGGGGCCGGCGTGAACCCTCGGATCGACCTTGGGCGAGATCCGCCGGGTTCGGATCAGCGTCTCGGCGGACCCCTCGCTTCGCACGTCGCTCGGCGCGGAGATCTCGAAAAGAAGTCCGGAGGGCTCGCGGAAGTAGATCGATCGGCAATCGCCGCGGTCGATCACCGGCGTCGCCACGCATCCCATTCCGATCACCCGCTGGCGCCATGCCGGTAGGAACCCATCCGCCGCCCAAGCGATGTGGTGGATCGTCCCGGCGCCCACCCGGCCCCGTTCGAGCGGTGGCGCGTCGTAGGCGAAGTCTGACCTCCGCTCTTCGCTGCCGACGGCGTAACTGTCCGGGCCGGTGACCCGGAAGCCGAGTCTCCCGGCCAGGATGTCGGCGCTGGGCACCCTGGCGCGGCCATACGACCTGACGCCGGCGAGCCGCGCGATCGCGTGCTCATGCGGGATCGAGCTCGAGCCGGGCGCGAAGCCGGCGTCATGTTCCGCTTCCTCGACGGCGAGCTCGTGCGCGAGGCCCTCGGGATCCGCGAACCTGAGACGCCGCTCATTGCCTGCCCCGAGCGAGTGAATCTCGATGCCTGCCTCCGAGAGCCGTTCCGTCCAGTAGTCCAGCGCTGCAGGGAGGCGAACGCCCCAGCGAATGAGGTGGGCCATCCCGTTGCCAGGGCGGCCCCGGCCGACGCCGGGGGCCTCGATGAAGGAGAGGGCCCCGCCCGGACGGCCGGGCTGATGGCCGAGGCGGATCAGGTGCGAACCGGGCGCCTCGAAGTCCTCGTCGCGTCCCAGGAAGGCGAGTCCGAGGATTCCGGCGTAGAAATCCAGGCAGCGCTGCCCGTCGGCGGTGATGCCCGTGATGTGATCTATGCCGTTCAGCTTCATCTCTGTCCCTACTTGAGTTTCTAGACCAGTAAGGTACACAAATGGCCTATTCGGCTCCTCCCAACATCCTCTATATCCACTCCCACGACACCGGCCGGTACGTGCAGCCGTACGGCTACCAGGTGCCGACGCCTAACATCCAGCTGCTCGCGGACCAGGGCGTGATCTTCCGGAAGGCGTTCTGCGCGGCCCCGACCTGCTCCGGCAGCCGGGCCTCGCTCCTCACTGGCCAGTACTGCCACAACAACGGCATGCTCGGTCTCGCCCACCGCGGCTGGTCGCTGAACGACTACGGCGAGCACCTCGTCCATCCGCTGCGCTCGGTCGGCTACCGCTCGGTGCTGATCGGCGAGCAGCACATCTCCGAGGACCCGGCGGTGATCGGCTATGACGAGGTGATCGAGGTGGACAGCCACCACGCGCAGGACGTGGTGCCGATCTCGGTCGAGGCCCTGCAGACGGCCTCGGAGCCGTTCTTCTTCTCGGTCGGTTTCTTCGAGACCCACCGTCAGTTCCGCGCCCCCACCTCGGTCCGGGACTCCCTCTACTCGCTCCCGCCGGCGAACCTCCCCGACACACCCGCCACCCGGAGGGACATGGCGGCCTTCAAGGCGAGCGCCCGCTCACTCGACCAGGGCATCGGGGCGGTGCTCAACGGGCTCCACGACTTCGGCCTCACGGAGCGCACGCTGATCGTCTGCACGACCGACCATGGCCTGGCCTTCCCCGGCGCGAAGGCGACGCTCTATGACCGGGGCACGGGGGTGATGCTGCTCATGCGCGGTCCCGGCGGGTTCACCGGCGGCAAGGTCTACGAGTCGATGGTGAGCCACCTCGACATCTACCCCACCCTCTGCGAGATCGCCGGCGCCGACCAGCCTGGCTTCCTGCAGGGCTCCTCGCTTTTGCCGCTGGTCCACGACGAGGTCACTCGGATCAACGAAGAGATCTTCACGGAGGTCACCTTCCACGCCGCTTACGAACCGACCCGCGCTATTCGGACCGAGCGCTGGAAGTACATCCGCCGCTTCGACGACAACCAGCATCCCGTTCTCGCCAATTGCGATGACAGCGCCAGCAAGGAGATCCTCGTGGCGGCGGGCTGGGCCGACCAGATCGTCCCCACCGAGCAGCTCTATGACCTGACCCTAGACCCGAACGAGATGAGCAACCTGGCCGCGGAGCCCGCCCAGGGCAGGGTCCTCGAGGAGCTGCGCGGTCGACTCAGGGAATGGATGGAGGAGACGGACGACCCGCTGCTCGAGGGCCCGGTCCCGCTGCCGCCGGGCGCGGTCGTCAACGACCCTTCGCAGACGTCGCCCAACGACCCGCTCCACAGCGGCATCACGCTCTAGCCGGCTTGCGCTTCAGGCGCCGTTGGGTAGGCTGGATCCCTCTCATGGGAGTGATCAGACGCCTCCGTCTTTCCTTCTGGGTCGGCGCGATCGGCACGGTGGTGCTCTACCTGTTCTTCGTCGTGCTGGCGACGATCCCGCCGGGTCAGGTCGCAGCCGTGAGCGCGGTCGTCGGCGCCCTGGCCGCGATCTTCACCTTCAGGAACTTGCGGGTGGCTGCTCAGCTTGCCGATCGCGGCGGCGATCCCCAGCTGCGACGCTCGCTGAACCGGATCCGCGAGCGGCGCGGGTTCTAGCGCGGGCGGCGATCGTCGCTCGGATCGCGAGCTCGTCCGCGCGATGGCCGTTGCCGTTGCCGTTGCTGTTCCGCGGCGACGCTGGGGATGAGCCGACCTCCAGCAGCCGGTCGAGCAGGGCGAAGGCGTCATTGCTTTCGCCCCGCGCGAAGGCATGGTGCGCCGCGTAGGCGCCGGCTCCCTCCTTCAGCCAGATGGAGGGAAAGATGCCCACCGACCAGGCGATCCGACCCCTCATCCGCAGCCGAACGACGGCCCGCCGTAGCGGCCCGCGGTCGAGGTTCGCCCCGGCGTAGCTCAGGCAGAGGTCACGGCGTATCTTGCTGATCCGCCGGAACCCACCCGTACCGACGACCCGGGAGGCGTACTGATGAAGCCGCTGGCGGTCGGCGTATCCGGCCCGGTCGTTCCAGCTGCGGAGGAATGAGCCGATGACCGGGCAGACGCAATTGGGGCGGTCGGTGAACTTCTCACCACCGATCATCGAGGCCAGCTCCACCACGCAGACGCCGTCCTTCGGCGAACGATGCCGACCCGGCTCGAGACGCACCGGAGAGGACGAGCCAAGCCACCTCTGATCGTGCCCCACAACCATTCGATAACCCGCGGCAAGGATACTCCGCCCGGGGGGCCCCGCCAATCGGCCAGGATCTCGGCGGAGCGGTCCTGGCTGCCGGCGATTTCGAGGCCGACCGATTGCTCAGCTGACCTCGGCGATCGCAGCCTGGACGTCCGCGAGCGAGGGAGACTGGATCAACTGCTCGGTCCCGTTCGCCCCCCCGACCACCACAGCGGGCTCGGCCGGCAGCCGGCGCTCAGCCGTGATCTTCTCGTCGGCATCGAGCGTCGCCTGGATGTCGTCCTCCTTCATGTCGCGCTGCCACTGCTCGACGTTGAAGTTCACGACTCCGACGCCCCGCGCGATGGCGTCGAGGAAGTCCTGATCGGCGCCCAGCTTCTTCGCCTCGTCCTGATTGGCGAAGAAGAGCTGGATGAATTGCCACTCGTAGTCCTGATTCGCAGCGGCGACAGCGGCATACGCCCCGAGGAAGAAACCGGACTGGCTCATTGGGAAGTTGTGGTAGACGAGCTGGACGTCGCCGCTCCTGACCGGGCCCTGGATCAGCGGGACGACGACATCCCGGTTCCAGTCGGAGCACGGATCGCAGGAGAGGTCGTTGAACACCTGGACGGTCACGGGTGCATCGATGGAGCCCAGCCTGGGCCCGTCCTGCGGAATCCCGCCGACCAGGCTCTGCACCTCCTCGGCGCCGGTGATCCTGACATCGTTCTCCTCGCCGCCGCTGCCGACCGAGAGGCTGACGATCGCGAAACCCAGCAGGCCGACGCAGAGCGCCAGTACGAGCAGCCCGATGAGCCGCGGGCGCCTGCCTGATTGATCCTCGTTCACGGGGCTCGGCATGGTAGATGTGTGACGCGAGGGTGCTCCGCTAATGCGAGGGGGCGCCGCCAGGCGCCACCCGTTTCACTCCGGAGGAGCAACGCGTTTTATGGCGAATCGAGATGAGATCACCGGCTACTGCGACGACCTCCTGGACTCCGGGTCGTTCGACGACTACGGCCCCAACGGCCTGCAGGTCCCGGGCCGCGTCGAGGTGAGCAAGGTGGCGACGGGCGTGTCGGCGAACCTGGACACCCTCGAGCGTGCCGTCGCGGCCGGGGCCGAGCTCGTGATCACCCACCACGGCCTGCTCTGGGGCGATCAGCTCTCAGCCCTGTCGGTGCCGATGGCCGCCCGCCTGCGCGCTCTGCTCTGCGCGGACGTCTCACTTGCCGCCTACCACCTGCCCCTCGACGCCCACCCCGAGATCGGGAACAACGCGCTGCTCCGAGACGAACTCGATCTCGAGGCGGATGAGCGCCCCTTCGGCCAGGCGAAGGGGTCGGCCGTCGGGCTGATCGGGCGAACGAGCGAGCCGATCGACCTGGACGAGCTGAGGCGCCGGTTGACGAAGGCCGTCGGGCAGGAGCCGCTGGTCTTCGACGCCGGGCCCGAGCGGATCTCCACCGTCGGCATCGTCACCGGCTCAGGCGGCTTCGCCCTGCACGAGGCGGGGCCACTCGGACTGGACGCCCTGATCACCGGCGAGCCCAGCGAACCGGTGATGGGCGAGGCGCGCGAGTACGGCGTCCACTTCCTTGCCGGCGGGCACTACGCGACCGAGACGCTCGGGATCCGCCGGCTCGGAGAGTTGGTCGGCCAGCGCTTCTCGATCGAGCACCAGTTCATCGACGTCCCCAACCCGATCTAGGGGCCGCCCGTGGCCGCGATCTCAAGGCGAAGCCGGTCAAAACCCCCGCAACTTCCGTGAAAAGGATTGACACGTCGCCGTGAAGCGATATACATGCCTCTCCGGCGTTTACGAGGAAAGGAGTGGCCCTACATGTCCGTTCACCTGACGCCCACCGAGCTCGCCGAGGAGATGCACATGAAGCGTCGCGATGTGCTCACCAAGTGCATCGAGATGAACGTGCCGGTCCTCAAGGGTCGAATCGACAAGACCCTCTTCGAGTTATCGCTGCGGGCGTTCCAGACTCAGACCAGGAAGGCAACCGCTTGATGGGAGGGTGCGCGCCGGCGCAACCCGTTTCATGAGATCTCCCTGGCTGCCCAGCCAGTCCTAATAGACTCAGGTCCTGATGGAGACCGCAACGGCTGCGGCCCCGGGGCCGGCCGCCGAGTCAACCACCCACAGCAAGACAGTCGCGGACCTCGCGCCGCTCGCGGCTGAGCGCCACGCCGACCTGCGGGCGGTGACCTACAAGGACGCCTCCGGACAATGGGTTTCGAAGACCTACCGCGAGGTCGGCGACATCGTCCGCCGTCTGGCGCTCGGCCTGCTCGAGCTCGGCATCGAGAAGGGCGACAAGGTCTCGATCCTCGCCAACACGCGGCCCGAGTGGACCTACTTCGATTTCGCGGCACTCAGCGTGGGCGCCGTCGTCGTTCCGATCTACCAGACGAACTCGCCCGACGAGTGCCAGTACGTGCTCGAGAATTCCGACGCGAAGGCAGTCGTCGTCGAGGACGACGAGCAGCTGGGGAAGATCGATCAGGTCCGCGACCGCGCTCCGAAGCTCGAGCACGTGATCCGCATGGAGGGGTCCGGCGGCAATGCGATCTCGATGGACGAGCTGATCGAGGCGGGCAGGGACCGGTCCGACTCGGAGTGGGAGCAGCGCTGGCAATCGGTCACCCCCGACGACATCTGCACCTTCATCTACACCTCGGGTACCACCGGCCCGCCCAAGGGCTGCGTGATCTCGCACGGCAACTATCGCTCGATGGTCTCCATGGCCCTCGAGGAGAGCGTCCTGGACCGCGACTCGACGACCTACCTCTTCCTCCCCCTCGCGCATTCGTTCGCACTGCTGATCCAGTTCCTCAGCTTCGACCTCGGTGGCAACATCGCCTACTGGGAGGGGGACCCGCTGAAGATCGTGCCCAACCTGGTCGAGGTGAAGCCTGACTACTTCCCGTCGGTCCCGCGCATCTTCGAGAAGATCTACACCGCCGCGACCAGCGAGGTCGAAAAGTCCGGCGGGCTCAAGAAGCTCGTCTTCAATTGGGCAATCCGCGTGGGCAAGAAGGTCCGGGAGCGCGAGCGAGCAGGCAAGCCGATCGGCTGGCTTTTGCGCAAGCAATACGAGATCGCGGACAAGCAGGTGCTCTCCAAGATCAGGGCCCTATTCGGTGGCCGGATCAAGAACTGCGTGACCGGCGCCGCCCCGATCAACCCGGAGATCTTGCGCTTCTTCGATGCGGCCGGCGTACTCGTCCTCGAGGGCTGGGGGATGACCGAGACGTCGACCGCCGCGACCGTCGCCAGGCCGGACGCGTTCAAGATCGGCAAGGTCGGCAAGGCCTTCAAAGGATGCGAGATCAGGATCGCCGACGACGGCGAGATCCTCGTCCGGGGCCCGAACGTCTTCCAGGGCTACTACAAGAACGAGGAGGCCACGCGCGAGACGCTCGAGGACGGCTGGCTGCACACCGGCGACATCGGCGAGCTCGACGAGGACGGCTACCTCTCGATCACCGGCCGCAAGAAGGACATCATCATCACCGCGGGTGGCAAGAACATCACGCCCGCGAACCTCGAGGCGGAGATCAAGCAGAGCCCATACGTCTCCCAGTGTGTCGTCATCGGCGACCGGCGTCCTTACCTGGTCGCGCTGATCACCCTCGACATGGAGGAATGCGCGAAGCTCGCTGAGGAGAAGGGCTGGCCCGCCGATCCCTCCCAGCTCGCCCAGCAAGAGGGAATGCGGCAGCTGATCCAGGAGCACCTCGACAAGGTCAACGAGAAGTTCGCGCGCGTCGAGCAGGTGAAGAAGTTCGAGATCCTTCCTCATGACCTCTCGCAGGAGACCGGTGAGCTGACGCCGACCCTGAAGGTGAAGCGCAACGTCGTCGCCGAGAAGCACGAGAAGGAAGTCGACGCCCTCTACGCCTAGGTTCCTCGCAGCGCCGGATTCCTTCAAGGGAACCCTGGACGCCCGGCAGGTCGCCGAGGCGATCGGCCGTGGAGTGGAGACCGCCGGTGCGATCCCCGATCTCTGCCCTGCCGCGGACGGGGGCGAGGGCACGGCCGAGATCCTCCTCGACGCCCTGGGAGGCGAGCGCCGGCAGGCCGAGGCTCACGATCCGCTGGGTCGCCCGATCGAGGCGAGCTATGCGGTGGTTCGGGACGGCACGGAGGCGGTGGTCGAGGTCGCCGCCGCGTCGGGGCTCAGCCTCGTGGATCCGGAGGAGCGTGACCCCGAGCGGGCCTCGAGTGCGGGAACCGGCGAGCTGATCGCGGCGGCAGCCGGGCAGGGGGCTCGGCGGATCCTGGTCGCCGCCGGCGGCAGCGCAACTACCGACGGGGGTCGCGGCGCGATCGACGCGATCGAGCAGGCCGGTGGCCTGGGCGATGCCCGGCTCGAGGTCCTCTGCGACACCTCGGTCCCCTTCGAGGGGGCGGCGGAGGTGTTCGCGCCCCAGAAGGGTGCCTCGGCCGAGCAGGTCGAGAGGCTGAGCGCGCGCCTGATCGCCGAGGCCGGCGCGTTGCCCCGCGACCCTCGCGGCCGTGCGATGACGGGTGCAGCCGGTGGCCTCTCCGGAGCGCTGTGGGCGGTCTTCGGCGCCCATCTGGTCCTGGGGGCGACGCTCGTGCTCGGGGTGGTCGGCTTCGACCGGCGCCTGGAGCAGGCGGACGCGGTGATCACCGGCGAGGGCCGGCTCGACGGCCAGAGCCGCGAGGGAAAGCTGACCGGGCAGATCGCACGCCGGTGTCGCGCCTCGCGGGTGCCATGCCACGTGATCGCCGGAGAGATCGCCCTCGATCCAGAGGACGAGGCCTGGTTCGGCTTCGCGACGCTCGCGGCGGCTGGGAGCCTCGAGTCGATCAGCGGGGCGGCTGAGCGGATCGCCGCGAGCGCCTCACGCTGAACCGCAAGAGGCTCGGCCCAGGGCTGGCCGGTCCAGCGGGCGCTTGGGACCGATGTCCCACAGGCCGCCGTCTCGATGTAGCGTGACTGCGATGAGCGAGAGGCGGGTTGCCCTGGTGACGGGAGCGAGCAGCGGAATCGGGGCGGCGACCGTTCGCGCGCTGGCGGCGGCCGGATTCGAGGTGGTCGGCGCCGCCAGACGCCTCGAGCGACTCGAGGAGATCACAGGCGAGGTTGGCGGCCGCCCGCTTCGCCTCGACGTCACCGACCCGGACTCCGTCGCCGAGCTGGCCGAGGCGGTGCCCGATCTTTCGGTGCTGGTCAACAACGCCGGCGGTGCGCTCGGGCTCGAGCCGGTCGCCGAGGCCGACGAGCGGAACTGGCATGGCATGTACGAGACCAACGTCATGGGCGTGATGCGGGTGACCAAGGCGCTGATGCCCGCGCTGGAGCGAAGCGGGGACGCCCACATCGTCGTGATGGGCTCAGTCGCCGGGGTCGAGGTGTACCCGAGCGGCGGCGGCTACACCGCCGCGAAACACGCCGCTCACGCCCTCGCCCAGACCCTTCGGCTGGAGCTTCTCGGAAAACCGATCCGCGTCACGGAGATCGCTCCGGGTCTGGTGGAGACAGAGTTCTCCCTGGTCCGCTTCGGCGGGGACCGTCAGAAGGCCGATGCCGTCTACCAGGGGGTCACGCCCCTGACAGGCGAGGACGTGGCAGACGCAATCGCCTATGTCGTGACCAGGCCCTCGCACGTCGACATCGACTACCTGGCGATCAAGCCGCGGGATCAGGCGACGGCCCGCGACGTCCACCGTCGCTGAATCGCGCCTGCGCGCTACTCGCCCGAGTCCGCCGCCTCGCGCTCACCTGACTGGCGCAGCAGCGCGCCCGTCGTCTGCTCGAGGACCCGGCGCCAGGCCGACATCCCCTTTTCTTCCTCCTCGACGGTGTCCAGCACCCGCCGCACGCGGCGAGCCGAGATCTCGATCCCATGGCGCGCGGCGATCTCCTTGTAGCGCTGATAATCGCGCGCCAGGGCCACTGTCACGGACTCGAAGCCGTGCTTCGCGATCTGCAGGCGGTTCGAGTAGTCGAGGATCGAGGTCCCGAACATCAGCTCGTCGTCGAACTCGGGCTCGATGAGAATGATGTCGACGTCGGGGAAGCGCTCTTTCCATGACTGCACGGCCATGTGCAGCCGGGCGTGGGCGAGCAGGCGAAACGCCTGATTGCCGATCGCGGGCATCCCCATGTCCGAGACGCGCCGGACCCGGGAGCCGAAGGCGGTGGGGATGCGGTCCTCGAAGTCGTTCACATAGGGGACCAGCGGGTTGACCACGACGATGAACTTGGCGCCCGCCTCGACCGCGACGTCGACATTGGTGGTGGAGATGATCCCGCCGTCGATCAGCTGCCTGCCCCGCATCTCGTAGGGCTCGTAGACGATCGGCAGCGCCCCGGAGGCCGCCACGGCCCGGGAGACCGGGACGTTGTCCCACTCCCCATCGCCGAAGACGATCCGCTCGCAGGTGTCCAGATCGGTGGCGACGATCCGCAGATCGCTGTCGAGCTCACGGAAGTCGTTGGTCCGGTCGGGATCCGAGAGCACGTTGCGCACGTACTGCTCGATGCCGCGGTTGTGGTAGACGCCGGTCGGGAGGCCCTCGGCAAGCCCCATGACGACATCGACCATGGAGATCTCGCCGATGTTCCCGGCGAGGCGGCGGACCATCCCAGCGACGCGGAGCGGGAGGACCGCGAGCCGGGTCGCAAAGCCCCTGTAGTTCGGACGCAGCAGGGTCCGCAGCGAGGCGTTCTCGATCGGCGACGGCAGGGCCTTGTCGAGCACCCGGAACATCTCCTCAGGCGTGATGCCATTGGCCACCATGCTCGCCACGAAGGCGCCGGCACTGGTGCCGACGTAGATGTCGAAGTCATTGACCGTGCGGTTGACGGCGAGCAGGTCGAACGCACGCAGCGCGCCCATCTCGTAGACGCCGCCGGTGAACCCGCCGCCCCCGAGGACGAGCGCAGTCTTGTCGCCCCGGCCGCGCCCTCTTCTCCCTCTGCTGCCGCGCGGCTTGCCGTCGGGGCCATCGAGCTGGACGACTTTCCCCATTCGGCCCGCGATTATGACAAGACGGGCTGGTCAGCCAGCCGAGCAACCCGCAACCTCGGCGGTTGGCGCCTGTTTCACCCACAACGCATGGGGATCGCGATGCGCAGAGCGGCCTTCACGATCACGCTGCTGAGCGCGGCGCTGGTCGCCGTGCCGGCGAGCGCACAGGCGGGCACGGGCGACCCCGATAAGTCGTTCAGGCCGCCGATCGCCCACGGCGCGGCCACCGCGCGGGCCTCTGTCTCGCCCTCGAAGCTCTCCGCCGGGCTCTCGAAGCTGTTTCGCCGGGTGGGGCGAAGCGGCGCGTTCGTGGTCGATGCGAGCAACAACCAGGTGCTCTTCTCCCGAAAGGCCCGGCGCGCACGGATTCTCGCGTCGGACTCGAAGCTCTTCATCACTGCCGCCGCCCTCGGGCGCTTCGAGCCGCAGGACCGGCTCGAGACCACCGCCTGGTCGACTGACGACGTCTCCGACGGAGTGAGCCAGGGCCTCTACCTCCGCGGAGGCGGCGATCCCACTTTGAGCGACAGCGGGCTCGCCAAACTCGCGAACCGCGTGCGGGCGGCGGGGGTGAAGACCGTGCAGGGGCCGCTCGTCTACGACGACTCCTTCCTCGATCACGTTACCGGCATCCCCCAGCACGGGATCAGCGCCGAGCGCATTGGAACCCTCTCCGCGCTCACCATCGACGGCGGCTCGCCGGGGGATCCGGCGAGGAGCGCCGCCCAGCGCTTCCAGGACGCCCTGCGCAAGGACGGTGTATCGATCGGCAAGAGCGTCACGCCGGGGGTCGTCCCGCCGGCCGCGCTGCAGGTGGGGGACTTCGGATCCCCGACCATGGCCGACCTGATCCAGGACACGAACGTACCGTCGAACAACTTCTTCGCCGAGATGCTGCTCAAGGACCTCGGGGGGGCGTTTGGCGGCGCGGGCTCCACCCCGGCCGGCATCGCGGTCGTCAAGAGTTTCGCCGCGGACCAGGGCGCGAGCTTCAATGGCGAGAACGGGTCCGGGCTGACCCGGCGCAACAAGGCCTCGCCCGTCTCGGTGGTGAGGCTGCTCGATTCGATGATCGAGGTCGACGAGACCACGACGCCCGCGTCACAGGTGGACCAGCGAAGTCAGCGTGATGCGTGGATCAACTCCCTCGCCGTCGCCGGACGGAGTGGGACGCTCGCCCGCCGGATGCGCGGCACCGCGGCCAGGAACCGCTGCCACGCGAAGACAGGCACGCTCAACGGCGTCAGCGCGCTCTCGGGCTATTGCTTCCAGGGCGCCGATGACGCCGACCACGCGGTGGTCTTCTCCCTCCTCATGAACCGCGTGGACGTCAACCGCGCCCACGTGGTGCAGGACCGGATGGCTGCGTTGATGGCCAGATACAGGCGGTAGATCCTTCGTCATAAACGGCCGCCACAAACACCGCGGCCGAATCTAGACCCGCCCGCGCGGAGGGGCGCTGCGTTTCTTCGGCGCCCCGTCGGAACCCACCAGCTTCTGCAACCCCTTCTCGTCGATGACCTCGGTGCCGAACTCCTCGGCCTTCGCGAGCTTCGAACCGGGGCTGTCCCCGGCAATCACGTAGTCCGTCTTCTTCGAGACGGAGTTGACGACCTTGCCGCCGGCCAGCCGGATCAGCTTGGTGGCCTGCTCTCGGCTCACGTTCGGCAGGGTCCCGGTGAGCACCAGCGTCTTGCCATCGAGCGGGCCGCCCTCCTGGCGGCGCTCAGAGGGGTCGAGCTCCATGCGCAGCCCGGCCTTGCGCAGGCGCTCGATCAGCCGCCGGGTGCGATCCTCGGATAGCTCCTCGTAGATCTGCTCAGCGAGGATCGGGCCGATCCCCTCGGCCTTGACGATGTCCTCCGGCTGGGCCTCCAGAAGAGCGTCCATCGTTCCGAAGTGCTCGGCCAGCGACTCGGCGTTGACGAAGCCGATTCCCGGGATGCCCAGCGCGTAGAGGACCCGCGAGAAGGGCATCTTCTTCGCCTCCTCGATCTCGTCCATCAGGTTCTCGGCCGAGATCTCCCCGAAGCCCTCGAGCTCGGCGATCCGATCGGCGGTCAGGTCGAAGATGTCGGCGGCGTCCGAGATCAGGCCCTCCTGGAGGAAGCGGTAGGCGTTCTTCTCGCCCAGTCCCTCGATCTCCAGGGCGCCGCGGAAGTGCTTGATGTGCTGGAACTGCTGGCCGGGGCAGCCGGTCCGGTTGGGGCAGATCGTGAAGACGCTTCCCTCCGGCTTCACGGTCGGCGTCCCGCATAGCGGGCACTTCTTCGGCGGCCGCGACCGGCGCGCGCCCTTCTTGCGCCGCTGGGTGATCGGCGAGACCACCTGCGGGATGACGTCGCCTGCCCGCATCACCACGACCTCGTCGCCCTCGCGCACGTCCTTGCGCTCCAGGTCCTCCTCGTTGTGGAGCGTCGCCGTGCTCACCGTGACTCCGCTGACGTGCACGGGCTCGAGCATCGCGAACGGCAGCAGGTGCCCGGTGCGCCCGACGTTCCAGACGATCTTGTTGAGCCTCGTGGTCGCGGTCGTCGGGGCGAACTTCCAGGCGACTGCCCAGCGCGGCTCGCGCCCGGCCACTCCGAGCTCCCGCTGCAGCCCACGGTCATCGACCTTGACGACGACGCCGTCGATCTCGAAGTCGAGTGCCTCCCGGCGGTCCTCCCACCAGCGGCAGCGCTCGGCCACCTCGTCGATCCCGTGCAGGATCGAGATGTCGTCGTTCACCTTGAAGCCCCGCTCGCGCAGCCACTCGAGCGACTCGGAGTGGCTCTCCGGCTCCCATCCCCTCAGGGCGGCCACGCCGTAGCACCAGATCGACAGAGGTCGGGTGGCGGTGATCGAGGAGTCGAGCTGGCGCAGTGAGCCCGCGGCCGCGTTGCGCGGGTTGGCAAACGTCGACAGCCCGCCCTGCGCGCGCTGCTCATTCACCTTCGTGAAGCCCGCGATCGGCAGGTAGACCTCCCCGCGGACCTCGACCAACTCGGGCGCATCTTCGATCGAAAGCGGGATCGCCTTGATCGTCTTCAGGTTCTGGGTGACGTCCTCGCCGACCCGCCCGTCGCCGCGGGTGGCGCCGCGGGTGAAGACGCCGTTCTCGTAGGTGAGGGAGATCGCGAGGCCGTCGACCTTCGGCTCGGTGACGTAGCGGATCTCCCGCCCCGAGATGTCGAGGCGCTCGAGCTGGCGCTCCACGCGCTTCGCCCAGGCACGGAGCTCGTCCTCGTCGCGGGCGTTGGCGAGGGAGAGCATCGGCTCGTGATGGGTGACCTGCTTGAACTTGTCGAGCGGGGCGCCGCCCACCCGCTGCGTGGGTGAGTCGGCGGTGAGGAGCTCCGGGTGCTCCTCCTCGATACCTCGCAGCTCGCGGAGCAGGTCGTCGTAATCCGGGTCCGAGATCTCCGGGTCGTCTAGGACGTAGTAGCGGCGGTCGTGATGGGCGAGCTGCCGCCGGAGCTCCTCGGCTCTCTTCTTGACCGACTTGGTGGCGCTCACCTCTACTGGGAGGCCTCCGCAGCCGCGACGTTTTCCTCGGCACGCCCGAGCATGCCCGCAAAGTCCCACTTCTTCAGCCGATCGAGGCTCGGCCGGTCGGTGAGGTCGAAGTGGACCGGGGTGACCGAGATCCGCTCCCGCGCGATCGCCGAGAGGTCCGAGCCCTGCTCGTCCTCGAAGGAGGGCTCGAAGCCGTAGATCTGGTACCTGACCCGCCCGGTATCCGGGTCCTCGTCGACGAGCTTCATCTCGTCGTCGTAGAGGCGCTTCCCGAGGTGGGTGACCTCGACCCCGCTCGGCGTCCCCGCAGGGCAGTTGACATTGAGCAGGGTGTCGGCCGGAAGCGGGTCCTCGGCGACGCGCCGGACCACCTCCCCCGCGAAGGCAGCGGCAACCGAGAAGTCGAACTCGCGCCCCCAGCGGAAGTCCATCTCCCGCGCGGCGGACTGCTGGGAGATGGCGATCGCCGGGATGCCGAGCACGATCCCCTCGAGCGCCGCGGCGACCGTGCCGGAGTAGGTGATGTCATCGCCGAGGTTGGAGCCGTGGTTGATTCCCGAGACGATCAGCTCGGGGCGCTCGCCGACGAGTCCGAGCTCGGCGAACCTCACGCAGTCGACGGGCGTGCCGTCGGTGGCGAAGCCGCTCGATCCGTCCTCGAAGGGGATCTCCTCGACCCAGAGCGGCGAGCGGGTGGTGATGCTGCGGGCGGTCGCACTGCGGTTGGAGTCGGGTGCGATGACGTGGACCTCGAGGCCATCGATCCCGATCAGCTCCTTCCGCAGGGCGTTCAGGCCGGTGGCCTGGATCCCGTCGTCGTTGGTGATCAGAAGGCGCACGCCAACGATTCTAGGTTGACGGCTTCGCCACACACGGCGGCCACAAACACCGCCGCCGGATCAACCGCCCCCGGATGCGATGATCATCTCGGTCGCGACGCCCAGGAAAACGCCGGCGCTCAGCATGAGCAGGCCGAGCTCGCGGTGACCGAGCCGCCTCATCGCGCCCCAGATCTCCCCGATCACATAGAGGATCGCGCCGGCGGAGACTGAGTAGAAGAGCAGCTCGAGTGGCTCCGACGTGACGTTGTAACCGACGATCGTTCCCAGGAAGACGGGGCCTCCGCCGACCAGGCCGGCGAGCGCGAGCCACCTCCAGCTGGGCCGGACGTCCCCGAGCGGACCGACGATGCCGAAGCCCTCCGTCGCATTGTGGACGGCGAAGCCGATGATCAGGACCGTCGCGAGGCCGATCTCGCCCGTGCTGGCGGAGACGCCGATGGCCAGCCCCTCGGCGAAATTGTGCAATCCGATCGCGGCGGCGATCGTCATCCCGGTGCGCAGGGCCTTGGCACTCAGATCCTCGCGGGCCACCATCTCCGCCTGCTCCACGGTCATCTCGTTCGTCGCCCCGCCGGAGATCGGGGGCGGCTTCGCGGTCCGCATCCGGCTCTCGACCAACGCCAGGCCGGCGCTGCCGGCGGTGAACCCAACCCCGAGCACCAGGGCGAGCGAGAGGCCCTCGACCAGCGACCCTTCGCCATCGTGGAGCTCATCGAAGTGCCCTTCGACGATCTCGACACCGTGGACGAGCACCTCGGCGAACAGGAACGCGAGCACGCCGACCGAGAACATCGCGAGCGCGACCTTGGCCCGCTGCGAGACGAATTCGACCCTGCCGAGCGGGAGTCCGAGATAGATGGTGAACCCCGCCAGTGCGCCGAGGAGGACTGTCTCGCCAAAGGACACGACGAGCGCCACAATAACAGAAGCGTTAGGGCACCCTAATTCCCTAATTCCCCTCAGTAGCGCACCGAGGCAAGGTGCAGGCCGTGGGCCGCCGCGGTCTCACCCGCCCGCTCCCGGGGAGCGCCCTCGAGCAGGGACCTGAAGTCCTCGAGGGCGCGCCGGCCGCCCCCCACCTCGAGCATCGTGCCCACCAGCACCCGCACCATGTTGCGCATGAAGGCGTCGGCCTCGATCCATAGCTCGAGAACCCGCCCCGAGCCGAGCACAGCCGCCTTCTCCAGCCACTCCGCCTGCAGGATGTCCCGCTCGAAGCGGACGTGCTCCGTCTGGGTCGGCGTGAACGCCGTGAAGTCATGCGTGCCGGCAAGGGCCTCCCCGCATGCTGCGAGGGCTGCCTCGTCGATCCGATGCGGCCAGTGGAGCGCGACCCCAGCCTCGAAGGGATTGGGCGTGCGCTCCGCCAGCACGCGGTAGCAGTAGGTTCGCGAGCGGGCATCGCGCCGCGCGTCGAAATCACCGGCCGGGATAGCGGACAGCACGACGACGTCTCGTCCGGTGAGTGAGTTGAGGGCCCGCGCAAGCTCGGCCCGCGGCTCTTCCTCCATCGCGAAGCTCGCCACCTGGGCCCAGGCGTGAACCCCCGCATCCGTCCGGCCCGCGACCGTGAGGGACGTGGGAGATCCGAGGATGCGCTCCAGCCCCGCCTCGAGCTCCGCTTGCACCGTTCGCACCCCTGGCTGCGCCGCCCAGCCCGCGAAGCCGGCGCCGTTGTAGGCGATCTCGAGTCGCACGGAGGACACGGTTGCGCGACACTAACCAGGGATGGCTCTGCCCGGCTCTGACGAACCGGCCTCGATCCAGGAGGAGGGAGGCCAAGCAGGAGCTCTTCGGCCGCGGACCCAGCAGGATCGGCCTGGAGGCCTACGAAGTGCTCGCGATCGTTCTCGCCATCGTGGGAGCGGCGGTCGGCTTCGACCAGATCTCGAACGGGTCAAAATGGATTCTCCTGGGCGCGATCATCCTCGTGCTATTCGGCCTGATCATCTCGCTCAACCCGAACCGCCGAGAGTGAGACACTGGATGTGCTGAAACTCACGGATCAGCGGAGACCGAGCGCCTAACGTTCGGCCGAAGTCACTGGAGGAGGAGGAATGGCAAATACCGACATCACACAGCGCTCCCAATACGAGCGCAGCGACCTGCTCGCCGGCGGGGAGGGACTTCGCAGAGGCTCGGAGAAGGGCGCCGCGGCCTACAGCGTGATTGCGCTGGTCGTCGGCCTCGTGCTCTGCGTCGCGGCAGTGGCGACGATCGACAACTGGGCGCAGTGGGTTGTGCTCGGCGTGATCGTGGTCTTCACCATCGCGCTGATGGTCGCGATCGGCCCGAACCGCAAGGGGTCGGGCTCCAGCTTCAAGGTCGGACGTTGATCCGGCGGCGGTCTTTGTGGCCGCCGCTCATGTCAGTTCCGCACTCCGCCATCACGTCGGCCAGCCTGCCGGCCAGTTCGCGATGGAGCGCCGCTGCGGCCGCGTCCCGCGGCACGCCGGTGCGGACGTCCAGAAGATTGTCGACCTCCACCGGATCGCGCTCGAGGTCGTAGAGCTCGTACTCCGTCCGCTGGCGTCCCTCCGGGTCGAAGTAGAAGGCGTACTTGGCGGTCGGGGTACGGATGGCTCGGATCCGGTTCGGCTGACCCGGCGCCTCCGTGAGCGCCGTGGCCGCCTGGTGGTCGTCGTAGGTGAAGTGCACGGTGTCGCGAACGCTGTGAGCCGGGCTCGAGTGGTCGGTGACCGGCGAGAGGTCGACCGCCGACCGGGCGAGGGGATCCCGGCCGGGGGTGGCCGCCTGCGCGAGCACGGGCGTGAGATCGCGGCCCCGGAGTCGTTCCGGCACCTCCGTTCCACCGAGCCGGAGCACGGTCGGCAGGACGTCCACCAGCGATGCCAGGGCATCCGTCTCCGCGCCGCGGGGGAACAGCACCGGGTTCGAGACGACGAGCGGCACGTTGATCGTCTCCTCATAGGTGTTGAAGGCCTTCTGGCGAAGTCCGCCATGGGACAACCCCATCTCCCCGTGGTCGGCGCAGCGCACGACGACCGTGCGTGAGCGAACCGAGCCGGGATCGGCGCTGTCCCCAAGTGCCGACAGCACCCGCCCGATCTTCGCGTCGACGACCCGGTGCAGGTAGGCGTAGAAGTTGACATAGTCGAGCTGGTCGCGGCGGTTGCGAAGAGGCCCCATGTACGCGGTCATCCCCATCTGCATCACGGCGTGGACCGCGGGCTTCCCCGCCAGGTTCTCGTCGACGGTCGGTGGCAGCTCGACGCCGAGGTCCCGGAATTCGTCCGCCGTGTACCCGCCGCGCTCGTACGCGGCCGGGTAGCCGAGGACGTCGTGAGGGTTCACCAGCGAGACGACCAGGCAGAACGGCTCGGGCAGGTCCTGGCGCGAGAGCCACCGCTCGACCTGGCCGGTGTAGACCTCATCCCATCCCTCGCCCTCCCCGGCGTTGCCACCGCCGAAATGCTCCGCCTTCGCGTTCTCACCCGCGTCGGGCGCCTCCCAGTCGGCGAACCCGTACTCGCTCGCGATTCGCCGCCCGTCGGCCTCCCCCCAACCGCCGAGCAGGCCGTCCTTCCCCCCGGACGGGTGGGTCAGGTGCCACTTGCCCTTGTAGGCGACGTGGTATCCGGCCGCGCGCAGCAGGCTGGCCATGTTTGGCAGCCCGGCGGGGAGCTCCGGTTCGTGGCCTCGGCTCTCACCGATCCGGAATAGGCCGCGCCCGAACCCCGTCAGTACGCGGGGCGCGGGTGCCTGACGGCGGCGGATGATGTCGACCATCGTGGCCGCCACCGCCGGAGCGAAGCGTGGATTCGGTCGCAGGTCAGCGGCCGTCAGCGTCAGCTCGACCCCGTGCTCTGCCGGATAGAGCCCGGTGAACAGCGTCGATCGGCTCGGCGAGCACATCGCCGTGTTACAGAAGCCGTTCCGGAAGCTGAGCCCGGTGCTCCCCAGCTCCGCGTCGTTCGGCATCAGCTCGCGGAGCCAGCCCGGATCATCGGGCCAGTGCCGGGGAGCGCGCTGCTGGTCCGTGATCAGGACCAGGAAGTTCGGCGGCTTCACTAGGGCTTCACGTCGCAGGAGCGGCCGCGACAGGTCTGCAGTCGCTGCATCAGCCCGATCAGGTGAGCCTTGGTCCCGGCGTAGGCGGGGTTCTGCGCGAGGTTCTGGAGCTGGAAGGGATCCGTGCGGCGGTCGTAGAGCTCCTCCTCGGAGGTCTCCGTCCAGAAAACGTATGTGTACCGCTGAGTCCGCACCCCGACGTACGGCCGATCCCAGGCGTTGTTGGGGATGGCTCCCGTGAACAGCGGCCGCGGCGCCTCTACCTCGAGCGCGCGCTTGGGGATCTGCTTATTCCGCCTCAGGGCCGGGACGAGCGAGATCCCATCCATCCTCCGGCGCGGTTTCGCCCCGGCAAGCGCGGCCAGGGTGGGAGCCAGATCAATATTGGCGACCTGCCGCTTGATCTTCTTCCCCCTCGCGAAGCCGGGTCCTCGCATGATCAGCGGCACCCTGAGCGACTCCTCGTAGGGGAGGAACTTGTCGCCCGGGATGCGGTGCTGGCCGTTCAACCAGCCGTTGTCCGAGGTGAAGAGGATGACCGTGTTGCGAAGCTGATGCGTGCGACGGAGGGTCTTCACGAGTCGCCCGACCCAGTCGTCGACTGCGCGCATCGATCCACCACGGCCCTCGTAGTCGAGCTGAAGCTGGGCGATCTGCTCGTCGGTCAGCGGAGGTGTCTTGCCGGTGACCACCGACGGCTTGTCACTGACGTCCGACTCGTTGAAGCTCGGCGGCCGCGGCATCTGGAAGCTCTGGCTGAGCTCCTGGTAGCGCACGGGCGGTCGGGGATCGGGGCCGGGCCGGCCCATCAGGGTCGTGGCGACGTCCTCGCGGTGTGGGGCCGCGGGTGCCCACCAGATGAAGAACGGCCGCCTCGCCTTCTCCTGCCGCTGGACCACGCGCTGGGTGAATTGGCCCGTCACGTCAGGTGAGTACTGATCGGGGTTGCTGGCTCCCCAGTAGGTGTAGGGAGGGGGACCCATTACCTCGTGCAGCTTGGAGAGGACGTCGCTGGCGTTCTTCGTATCGGGCGGAGTCACCTCGATGTTCGCGAACTCGACCAGCTTGCGGGCGAAGTCGGGGTCCCCCCAGGTGGACAGGCGACCGTTGCTGTTCATCTCGAAGTTGTAGTAGTCGTAGGCCGAGACGTCGAGCAGGGCGTGCCAGTCGTCGAAGCCCGGTGGAATTTCGCCGTGGGCGTCGAGCGCCCCGTACCCGTTCAGCCACTTACCGATCAGCCCGGTCCGGTAGCCGGCGCGATCCAGCCAGGTGGCCAGCGTGTTGTTGCGCCCCTCCAACCCGTACCAGCCCTCGGGGTAGAAGTTCCCGGTCACCCCGTGGTTGTGGGCGTACTGGCCGGTGAGGAAGGTGGACCGCGAGGGACAGCAGAGCGGGAATGAGGTGATCGAGTTCGTGAAGCTCGTCCCCTGCTTGGCGAGCAGCTTCCTCGTCTTCGGCATGAAGGGGAGGTCGCCCTGCGTCATGTCGTCGGCCATCACGACGAGGATGTTCGGGCGGCCGTCCTTCCCTGTGCCGGTGGCGCGCGCCTCCACCTGGCCTGCGCCCGCGCCCATGACCAGCGTCATGAGGCCGGCCAGCAGCGCGAGCTTCACCTCTCCTCGCATCCCGGCCCGGATGCTACGGTCTGTGTCACACGCTGTCAATCGATTCTCGTGCCCGCGAAATCCCCGACCAAAGCCCCGCGTCCGCGCCTCAGTCGCGGCGAGGTGCGCGAGCGGCTGGTCGGCGCCGCCACCGAGCTGGTGCGCGACCGCTCCTTCTATGACCTCAGCGTCAGCGACGTCACCCAGCGCGCCGGGATCGAGCGGACGATCTTCTACCGCCACTTCGACGATCTCGCCGACCTGCTCCTGCGGGCCGCGACGGAGGCGATCGAGAGTCTGTATGAGGCCCAGGTCGAATTGGACGCCGGGCGGCAGGAGGGCGACCTGGAGGCAGTTCGAGCGGCCATCGAGCCGGCTGTCCGGGTGTATCAGCGCCATGGGCCGGTGTTGCGAGCGGTAACCGAGGCCGGTGCCTCGAACGCAGGGATCGCAGCGCGCGGTGCCGAGCTGCGCCGGCGCTTCAACGAGCTCGCCACGGACTCGCTCGGGAAGCTGCCGGGCCTGCGGGAGAACCCGCCCGCCGACGTCGCCGAGAGCGCGAGGGCGCTCAATCTGTTGAATGAGGCCTATCTCCGTGATGCCTTCGGCCATGAGCCGCGACTCTCGGCCGAGGCCGCGATCCAGACCCTGACCGAGATCTGGGCGGCCTTCCTCGATCGCCGCCCGGCTCTCTCCGAAGAGACCTGATGCCCGTCGAGCCCACGCCGGAGCAGATCGTCGAGATGCAGGCGATTGCCGGCGGTCCCGACGACGGGCCCCTGGTGATGCTCAACCTCAACCGCTACCGCGACCCCGCGGCATATGCACGCTATGGGGAGGTCGCTCAGCGCGTCCTGGACCGGGTCGGGGGCCGCATCCTCTGGCATGCCCCAGTGCATGGGACCGTGATCGGGGAAGGCGAAGAGCGCTTCGACGACGTGATCGTTGTCTGGTACCCGAGCGCGGCAGCCTTCCTCCAGCTCATAGCCGACCCCGAGCTCCTCGCGGCTCGCGAGCACAGGCTCGAGGGGCTCGAGCGCGCGGCTCTGCTCCGGTGCGAGGGCGCCGCCAGCGGCCGCTTGTGGCCGCGATCTGATGGCGAAGCCGGCTAAACCAGCTCGAGGAAGACCATCTCGGCGGAATCGGACCGCCGAGGGCCGAGCTTGACGATCCGGGTGTAGCCGCCCGGGCGCTGCGCGTAGCGCGGCGCGATCTCCTCGAACAGCTTGTGGACCGCGAACTTGTCGTTGTGGAGCTCCGAGAGCGCCTGGCGCCGGGCGTGCAGATCCCCGCGCTTGGCGAGGGTGATCAGCTTCTCGAACTCCGGCCGCAGCGCCTTCGCTTTCGGCTGAGTGGTGCGGATGCGCTCGTGCTCGATCAGCTGCATCGACATCGTGCGAAGCATCGAGGTGCGATGAGCCGCGTCCCGGCTCAGCTTGGCTCTCTTGCGCTGGTGCCTCATCGCGGTCGCTCCGGCCGGGACTCTAGTGCCCCTAGTCCTGGCGCAGCGAGAGGCCGCGTGCGCGCAGGGTCTCCTGGACCTCCTCGATCGACTTTCGACCGAAGTTCGGAATCGCGTTGAGCTCCGACTCCGACTTCCGCACCAGCTCGCCGACGGTCTGGATGCCGGCGCGCTTCAGGCAGTTGTAGGAGCGGACGCCCAGCTCGAGCTCCTCGATCAGGATCTCGTCGAGCCCGTCGGCACCCGGGACTGTGGCGGCCTCGCCGCCGCTGGCGCCGTCGGTCGCCGCGATCGCGCCCTCGCCGCGAAGCTCGTCGACGCGGTCGGCGGTCGTGAAGATCGCCAGGCTCTTGATCAGGATCTCCGCGGCCTCACGGAGTGCGGCACCCGGCTCGATCGAGCCGTCGGTCTCGACCTCGAGCGTGAGCTTGTCGAAGTCGGTCCGCTGCCCGACTCGGGCGGAGTCCACCGAATAGGAGGCGCGGCGGATCGGCGAGAAGATCGAGTCGATCGGAACCACGCCGATGGGCTTGTCGTCGGACTTGTTCTCGTCCGCCGGCGAGTAGCCGCGGCCTCGGCCGATCGTCAGGTACATCTCGAGCTTGGTCTTCTTCTCGAGCGTCGCGATCGGCGCCTCGGGGTTGAGGATCTCGACGCCCGCGGGCAGGTCGATGTCCTTCGCCTTGACCTCGCCCGGGCCGGTGGCCACGAGCGGCGTCTCGACCTCGTCGGCGTCGGTGTGCATCCGCACCACGACATCCTTCAGATTGAGGATCAGGTCGGTGACGTCCTCCTTCAGCCCCGGGATGGTGGAGAACTCGTGGGCGACGCCCTCGATGCGGACGCTGGTGATCGCCGCTCCACCGAGTGACGAGAGCAGTACGCGGCGAAGGCTGTTGCCGAACGTGTAGCCGAACCCCTTGTCGAGGGGCTCAATGGTGAAGGTGCCCTTGTTCTCCTGGGCATCCTCGCCCGCGATCTTCGGGACTTGGAAATCTGGCAGGGTGGTCATTGCTTCCATCAGGTATCTACTTCCTTCTCTGGGGGGTTACTTCGAGTACAGCTCGACGATGAGCTGTTCCTCGACGGGGGCCGAGATCTCGCTCCTCTCAGGGAGCCTCAGCACCTTGGCATTGAGTGAGTCGTGGTCGGCCTGCAGCCAGGCCGGCACTCCCGAGGTGAGCTCGGTCGCATCGCGGACCACATCCGTGGCCGCGCTGCTCGACTTGATCGTGATCACGTCGTCTGGCTTCACCTGATAGCTGGGGATATCGACGCGGCGGCCGTTGACCGTCCAGTGCCCGTGGCTGACGAGCTGCCTGGCCTGGCGGCGTGAGGCCGCAAAGCCGAGGCGCACCAGCACGTTGTCCAGACGGCACTCCAGCAGGCGCAGCAGGTTCTCGCCGGTGACGCCCTGCTGGCGGCTCGCCTTGTCGTAGTAGCTGGCGAACTGCTTCTCGAGCACCTGGTAGTAGCGCTTGGCCTTCTGCTTCTCGCGCAGCTGGGCCCGGTACTCGGACTGGCGCATGCGGCCACGGCCGTGCTCGCCCGGCGGGTAGGAGCGGCGCTCCACGCCGCACTTGTCCGTGAAGCACCGGGCGCCCTTGAGGAACAGCTTCTGTCCCTCGCGGCGGCACTGCTTGCATTGAGCGGAGGTGTCGCGGGCCATCAGACCCTCCTCCGCTTCCGGGGACGGCAGCCGTTGTGAGCCTGCGGCGTCACGTCCTTCACCGTCGTCACGTCGAGCCCGGCCGCCTGCAGCGAGCGAATCGCGGTCTCGCGGCCGGAGCCGGCGCCCTTCGCGAACACCTCGACGCGCTCCAGGCCGTGCTCCATGCCCTTCTTGGCCGCCGAGTCGGCGGTCACCTGCGCCGCGAACGGCGTGGACTTCCGCGAGCCCTTGAAGCCCGCCGAGCCGGCGGACTCCCAGGCGATCACGTTGCCCTCGGGATCGGTGAGAGTGACGATGGTGTTGTTGAACGAAGTCTTGATGTGGGCCTGGCCGTAGGTGACGTTCTTGCGGACCCTGCGGCGGGAGCGACCCTTCTTCGGAGCTGGTGGCATCTAGCGAATTCCTCCCTGACTCACTTGGGCTGCGGAGCCTTCTTGCGGCCCGCGATGCTCATCCGGCGCGGGCCCTTGCGGCCGCGCGCGTTGGTCTTGGTGCGCTGGCCCCGGACAGGCAGCCCGCGGCGGTGCCGCAGCCCCCGGTAGGAGCCGATCTCCTGCAGGCGCTTGACGTTCTGCGAGCGCTCGCGGCGGAGATCACCCTCCACCTCGCGGCTCTCGACGGCCTCGCGCAGCTTGACGACCTCGTCCTCGGTGAGGTCCTTGATCGCCGTGTTGGGATCGACGCCCGTCTCCTTGAGGATCTCGTTGGCGGTCGAGCGGCCGATCCCGAAGACGTAGGTGAGGCCGATCTCGGCCCGCTTGTTGAGTGGGATGTTGACTCCCGCGATCCGCGCCATCAGCCCTGCCTCTGCTTGTGGCGAGGGTTGGAACAGATCACGAGAACGGCACCGCCACGGCGGATGACCTTGCACTTCTCACAAATCGGCTTGACGGAGGCTCGGACCTTCATTCCCCTTCTTTCGTGGGGTCGTATCGGACTGGGAGTAGGCCCCTCGGCCCCAGGAGTCGGGCCGATAGGCACAGGAAACGCCGACCCACGACAAGCGTGAACCGACGAGTGGAATGGTAGCAGCGTGCCTGCGTAAGTCACGCCTGAGTGCCGGAGTGCGCCTGACCCGAAGGGACGGACCCAGATGGGCGGAACGGCTGTTCCGGAGGTCACGCTACGATGGCGGAACGATGGTTCCGCCTCTGGTGACGCAGAACGCTCCCACAGGCGCCCCGTGGGGCGAGCTCGAGCCGGACGAGAAGCGCGAGCGCGTCCTCGACCTGGCGACCGAGGTCTTCACAGAGCAGGGCCTCGACGTGCCGATGCCCCGCATCGCGGCCGCTACGGGCGTCGGAATCGGAAGTCTCTACCGCAGCTATCGGTCGAAGGAGGACCTGGTGGCCGCTCTGCTCGTCCGGCAGCTCGGGCTCCTGCAAGAGGAGGTCTTGGAGGCGGGTGAGCGCGGCGACGCCTGGACCGCGATCGAGGACATCGTGCGCAGGATCGCGGAGCGACAGGCGACGAACAAACTGCTCAGCGGCGCCCTCGGCCTGACCTCCGAGCGGCGCGAGGTCGTCGTCGCCGTTGCCGAGGTGAGCCTCGCGTGGCAGGAACTGATCGACCGCGCACGCGAGGACGGCACCGTGCGCAGCGATGCCACCGTCAAGGATCTCCGTTTCCTCTTCGCCTCGGCCCGGGCGGCCGATGAGGTCGCGCCGGGCGGAAGTGACCGAGTCGTCGACCTGCTCCTCGAGGCCCTCAGGAAGTGAGACGGCGCCCAATCTCACTGGTCGAGGCGACCGACTGCCGCAGGCACCTGCTGGCTTACGACGGATCGCCTTCGGCGGACCTGGCACTCGAGACCTCGATCGAGCTCGCGTCTGCCTCCCGTGGCCGCCCCCGGGGAATCCCGGTGACCAAGCTCGTCAGCCCTCGGCCGATCGAGCAGGCCCTCCTTCGCGAGGCCCGCGAGGGCGACCACGACCTGGTCATCCTCGGCTCGCGGGGCCGCGGTCCGATCCGCTCGGCCCTCTTCGGAAGCGTCGGCCGGACGATGCTGCGCCACGGTCCCCTGCCGGTCCTGATCGTGTCGGCGAGACCCGATACGGCCCCCGTGCCCGATGAGACCGGCTCGCAGATCGCGCCGATGACGCCGAGGCGGGCCTGATGGAGGAAGGGCGCCAGCGTCCCGTGGTCACCCTGGCGGTGCTCTCCATCGCGGGGCTGTCGTTCGCGCTGCTGCAGTCGCTGGTGGCTCCGGCCCTGCCGGACATCCAGCACGCATTGAATACCAGCGAGGGGACCGTGGCGTGGATCCTCACGGCCTACCTGCTCAGCGCCTCCGTCGCCACGCCGATCATCGGGCGGCTCGGCGACGTGCACGGCAAGGAGAAGAGCCTGCTCGTCGTGCTGGCGATCCTCGCCCTCGGCACCCTGATCTCCGCCCTCGCGACGTCGATCGGCATGATGATCCTCGGCCGGATCATCCAAGGGGGCGGGCGGCGGGATCTTCCCGCTCGCCTTCGGGATCATCCGAGATGAGTTCCCGGCCGAGCGGGTCGCCGGGAGCATCGGGCTGATGTCGGCGATCCTGGGCGTCGGTGGCGGCCTCGGCATCGTGCTGGCCGGCCCGATCGTCGACAGCCTCTCCTACCACTGGCTCTTCTGGCTGCCGCTGGCGACGGTCACACTCTCGGCCGTCCTCACCTACTTCTTCGTGCCGGAATCGCCGATCAAGGCGCCGGGGCGGGTCAACTGGGGCGCCGCCGCGCTGCCCTCCATGGGCCTCGCAGCGCTGCTGCTAGCGATCAGCGAGGCGACCGACTGGGGCTGGGCTTCGGGCAAGACGATCACCCTGATCACGGTCGGGCTCGTCATCCTGGTTGCCTGGGTCGGGGTCGAACTGCGCGCGCGGTATCCCCTCGTCGACATGACGGTGATGCGCTCCAGGCCGGTCTGGACCACAGATCTGGCCGCGTTCCTGCTCGGCGCCGGAATGTACTCCTCGTTCATCGTCCTGCCCCAGTTCGTCGAGACCCCGACGAGCTCCGGGTTTGGCTTCGGGGCTTCGGTCACCGGTGCCGGGCTCTTCATGGTGCCGTCAACCGTGGCGATGCTGCTCGTCGGCCCGCTCGCAGGGACGCTGCAGGCGCGGTTTGGCTCCCGCCTGCCGCTGATCTTCGGTTGTGCCTTCGCCGCGGTGGCCTTCTCGATGCTCGCCCTCGCCCACACCCGGCCCATCGAGGTCTACGTCGCGGCGTGGCTGCTCGGCATCGGCATCGGCCTCGCGTTCGCGGCGATGGCGAACCTGAACGTGGAGGCCGTGCCGCCCGACCAGACGGGCGTCGCAACCGGCGTCAACACGATCACGCGAACGATCGGCGGCGCCTTCGGCGGTCAGCTGGTGGCGACGATCATCTCGGGCGGCGGCGCACCGACCGAGGGCTCGTTCGCCCTCGCCTTCGTGGTGATCGCTGGGTCGCTGGTGCTCTCCATCCTCGCCGGCCTGGCGATCCCCTGCACGCCCCTGCGCGAGAGGCGCGCTGTGCCGTCCGGGGCGGTGGCCGAGTCTGCCTAGATCGACACGCTCGGCAGGGGGCGGGCCATGCACCGACCCGACGGTGTCAGTCCAGATGCCAGGGAGTGAGGATGCGGGGGCCGTCCTGCGTGACGGCCACCGTGAACTCGAAGTGGGCGGCGAGCGAGTCGTCCGCGGAGTAGACGGCCCAGCCGTCCGATCCCATCCGGACGTCAGGCCCGCCGGCGTTCACCATTGGCTCGATCGCCAGAACCATGCCCTGCTCCAGGGTCGGGCCCTTGCCCGGATCCCCGAAGTTCGGGATCTGTGGGTCCTCATGCATGTCCCGCCCGACTCCATGGCCGACGAGGCTGCGGATGATCGAGAGCCCGTCCCGCTCGACCCGGGTCTGGATCGCGTGCGAGATGTCGCTCAGGTGGTTGCCGGGCTTCGCCTCCCCGATCCCCTCGAAGAGCGCGTCACGAGTGGTGTCAAGAAGCGGCTCGGCCTGCTCAGGCGTCTCGCCGATCGGCACCGTGATCGCGGCGTCGGCCACCCAGCCCTCGTGGGTGACACCGACGTCGATGGAGAGGACGTCGCCGCGGCGCAGCTCGTAGGGGCCGGGAATCCCATGGACCACCATCGAGTTCGGTGACGCGCAGATCGAGCCAGGGAACCCGCGGTAGCCCTTGAAGGACGGCACCGCCCCCTGGGAGCGAATGAACTTCTCCGCGGCCTCGTCCAGCTCCTTGGTGGTCACGCCGGGACGGGCCTTGGAGCGGAGGATCCGCAGGCAGCGAGCCTGGATCCTGCCGGCCTCCGCCATCGCATCGATCTGGGCAGACGTCTTGCGAATGATCATGCCGCGGTACATCTCACATTCCCTCCTCTTCCTCGCGGCGCAGGGTCGCGATTATCCCGTGGATTCGCTCCTCGACCTCATCCGGCGACTGCCTGCCGTCCACCCGGTTGAGGATGCCACGCTCGTCGTAGTAGTCGATCAGGGGCTCGGTCTTCTCACGGTACTGCGCGAGGCGGTTCTTGATCACCTCGGGCTTGTCGTCATCGCGGACGACCAGCTTGGCTCCGTCGATGTCGCAGACCCCCTCCTCCTTCGGCGGGTCGAACTCGACGTGGTAGATGTGGCTCGGGTTCTTCTCGCAGGTGCGGCGACCCCCGAGGCGGCGCAGGATCTCCTCCTCCGGGACGTCGATCAGGAGCACCGCGGTGATCTCCCTCCGCAGCTCCTTCATCTTCCCGTGGAGCGCCTCGGCCTGGGGCACGGTGCGGGGGAAGCCGTCGAGGATGAAGCCGTCGGAGGCCTCCTCGTTCTGGAGGCGCTCGGCGATCACCCCGATGATCACCTGGTCCGGAACCAGGTCCCCGCGATCCATGTACCCCTCGGCCTGCTTTCCCACCTCGGTCCCCTCCTTGACCGCGGCGCGCAGGATGTCGCCGGTCGCGTAGTAGGGCAGGCGGAAGTCCTCCTGTAGGCGCTCCCCCTGGGTCCCCTTGCCGCTCCCGGGCGGTCCGAGCAGAATGAGGTTCAGCTCGGGCAATCCCGGAACCCCGCGGCGCGCGTCACTTCAGGAAGCCCTCGTAGTTGCGCATCATCAGCTGGGCCTCGAGTTGCTTGACGGTGTCGAGAGCCACGCCGACGACGATCAGGATCGAGGTCCCGCCGAAGAAGAAGTTGGCCGACGTCTGGCTGATCAGGATCGTCGGCAACGCCGCGACTGCGCCCAGATAGAGGGCGCCGGGGAAGGTGAGCCTGGACAGGATCCTGTCCAGGTATTCGGCGGTAGGTCGTCCCGGTCGCACGCCGGGGATGAACCCGCCGTACTTCTTCAGGTTGTCGGCCTGGTCAACCGGGTTGAAGGTGACCGCCGTGTAGAAGTAGGTGAAGATGATGATGAAGAAGACTTCGCCGACCACGTAGTGCCAGCTGTTCGGGCTGAAGAAGTTGGCGAAGTCGTTCCAGAAGTTGTCTCCGGTGCCACCCAGCAGCTGGCCGATCGTCGGTGGGAAGGCCATGATCGAGGCGGCGAAGATCACCGGGATGACGCCCGCCATGTTGACGCGCAGCGGTAGGTAGGTCGACCCGCCGGCGGTCATCCGCCGGCCCACCACTCGTTTCGCGTACTGCACCGGGATGCGGCGCTGGCCCTCCTGGACGAAGACGATCGCCACGACAACCGCGAGGGCGATGAAGGGCATCATCACGACGAAGACCTGGTCGGGGTTGTTCCACCACTTTGTGATGCCCTCGGGAATTCGGGAGACGATCGAGGCGAAGATCAGCAGGGAGATCCCGTTGCCGATCCCGCGCTGGGTGATCAGCTCGCCCATCCACATCAGCACCGTGCAGCCTGCGGTCAGGGTCATCACGATGAGGAAGACCTTCGGGAAGGTCCGCTCGCCGATCACGCTCGTTCCGCCGACGCTCTGCGAGCTGAACAGGAAGACGAAGCCGAGCGACTGGGCGAAGGCCAGCGCGACGGTCAGATAGCGCGTGTACTGGGTGATCTTCTGCTGGCCGACCTCCCCCTCCTTCTGGAGGCGCTCCAGCGAGGGCACGACCACCGTGAGGAGCTGCAGGATGATCGAGGCCGTGATGTAGGGCATGATCCCCAGCGCGAACAGGGAGAGCCTCGAGAGGCTCCCTCCCGAGAAGAGGTTGAGGAAGCCGAGGATGTTCGACCCGCCGACGTTGTCCAGGCCGTCCTTGATGGCGTTCGCGTCGACCCCGGGCGAGGGGATGTAGGCCCCCAGCCGGTAGAGCGCCAGGATTGCCGCCGTGAACATCAGCTTCTTGCGAATGTCCGGGACGGAGAAGGAGTTGAGGATCGTCTGCAGCATCAGATGATTTCGGTGGTGCCTCCGGCCGCCTCGATCTTCTCCTTCGCCTGGGCACTGAAAGCATGCGCCCTCACGGTCAGCTTCTTCGAGATCTCGCCGCGGGCGAGGATCTTCACCGGCTCGCGCCGCTTGGCGAGGCCCGCCTCTCGGAGCGACTCAGGGGTCACCTCGTCGTTCGCCTTGAAGCGGCCGTCGAGGTCGGAGAGGTTGACCGGCTGAGTCCGGGTCCGGAACTTCTCGAAGGGCATCGACATCTTCTTGTTCGGCCCGCGCAGCTTGCGCATCCGCATATGAACCGGGTTCTGACCGCCCTCGTAGCCCGGCTTGCGCTTGCTGCCCGAGCGGGCGCCGGCGCCCTTGTGGCCGCGGCCAGAGGTCTTGCCGTGGCCAGTGCCGACGCCTCGGCCGAGCCGCTTGCGCGGCCGGCGGGAGCCCGGGGGCGGCTTCAGCGTGTGGAGACCGACCTTCTCGGACTGCTCAGCCATCGTCGACCTCGACCAGGTGGCTGACCGTGCGGATCATGCCCTGCAGCTGCGGGGAGTCGGGATGCTTCGCCTGGCGGCCGATGCGGCCGAGCTTCAGGGAGCGAAGGGTGGCGCGCTGCACCTCCGAGGCGCCGTTCGCGGATCGGACCTGCTTGAGCTCGACGTCGGCCATCAGGAGCCACCACCAGAAGCCACGTCCTCGCCGCCGCCGACCGCATCCGCAGAAGCCTCGTTCTCGGCGGCGGCTGCGGGCGCGGCAACCTCCTTCGGCGTTTCCTCCTCGGGGCTCGTGCCGTTGCCAATGCCGAGCACCTCGCGGATGGAGATGCCGCGGAGCTTCGCGACGTCCTCCGGCCTCCGCAGGCTCTCGAGGCCCGACATCGTCGCCTTGACGAGGTTGATCGGGTTCTGAGTGCCGATGCTCTTGGTGAGCACGTCCCGGACACCGCCCAGCTCGAGCACGGCCCGCACCCCACCACCGGCGATCACGCCGGTACCGGGGCTCGCAGGCCGCAGCACGACGTGACCCGCGCCGAAGCGGCCGATCACCCGGTGAGTGATCGTCTGGCCGTACTTGGGCACGCGGATCAGGTTCTTGCGGGCGTTCTCGACAGCCTTCTGGATCGCGAGCGGTACCTCACGCGCCTTGCCGTAGCCGATCCCGACCACGGAATCCTCGTCGCCGACAGCGACCAGAGCCGTGAACGAGAAGCGCCGGCCGCCCTTGACCACCTTGGCGACGCGGTTGATCTCGATCACGCGCTCCTGCAGATCGAGGCCCTTGGGACTTACGGTCTCTACAGCCATAGAACGGGTGAGGGTAGAGGACGTACGAGCTCGGTCATCAGAACTTCAGGCCCCCCTCGCGGGCGCCTTCGGCGATCGCGGCGACGCGGCCGTGGAACCGGTAGCCGCCACGGTCGAAGACGCAGGACTCGACGCCCGCGGCCTTGGCGCGCTCGGCGAGCAGCTGCCCGGCGCGCTTCGCCTGCTCCATCGAGTCGAGCTTGCGCAGCTCGTCCTCGGTCCAGGAGGCTGCGGCCAGGGTGCGTCCCGAGTCGTCGTCGATCAGCTGGGCGAAGACTCCGCGGTTGGAGCGATAGACGGACAGGCGCGGGCGCTCTGCCTTGCCGCGGATCCGGGCGCGGACGCGCCGACGCCTGCGAAGTCTCTTCTGGGGCTTCGTGAGAACGGCCATCAGGCCCTCTTCCCGACCTTCCGTGCGACTTGCTCGCCCTGGTAGCGAACGCCCTTGCCCTTGTAGGGCTCCGGTGGGCGGGACTTGCGGATCCGGGCGGCGGTCTCGCCGACCAGTTGCTTGTCGATACCGCGGACCACGACCTCGGTCGGCTGCGGGACCTCGAACTCGATGCCATTCGGCGCCTCGATCGCGACCGGGTGCGAGTAGCCCAGCGACATCTCCAGGTCCTTGCCCCGCAGGTTGGCGCGATAGCCGACGCCCTGGATCTCGAGACGCCGCTCGAAGCCGTCGGTGACACCCTCGACCATGTTGGCGATCAGGCTCCGGGTCAGGCCGTGCAGGGCGCGGTGCTCGCCGCGATCGGTGGGGCGCTCCACGGTCAGGGTGCCGTCGTCGATCCCGACCTTCATGTCGCGGTCGACGTTCTGGTTGAGCTCGCCCTTCGGGCCCTTGACGGTGACAGCGCCGGGCCTGACGTCGATCTCGACGCCGTCGGGGATCTCGATTGGCTTTCTTCCGATTCGACTCATGGGTGCTTGCTCACCAGACGTGCGCGACGACCTCTCCGCCGACTCCGCGCTGACGCGCCTCGTGGCCGGTCATCACGCCGCGCGAGGTGGACATGATGGTGGTGCCCATTCCGCCGAAGACGCGGGGGACATCCTCCTTGGCAACGTAGCGGCGGCGGCCGGGGCGCGAGACTCGCTCCATCCCGGTGATCACCGGGTCACGTTTCTCGGTGTAGCGCAGCTTGACCTTGATCACGTCGCCGACCCGCCCGGGCTCGACGTTGAAGTCCGTGATGTAGCCCTGCTCCTTGAGGATGCGGCTCATCTCGCGCTTCAGCCGAGAGGCGGGAATCTCGACGTCCTCGTGCTCGGCCAGGAGCGCGTTGCGGATCCGGTTCAGGTAGTCGGTGATTGGATCAGTGAGCATCTCGTTACCAGCTGGACTTGGTCATTCCGGGCACATAACCGTTGTGCGCGGCCTCCCGCAGGCAGATCCGGCAGAGGCCGAACTTGCGGAAGTACGCGCGCGGCCGGCCGCAGCGGCGGCAGCGGTTGTACCCGCGGGTCTTGAACTTCGGGGTGCGGCGCTGCCGCACCCTCTGCGATGTCTTGGCCATCAGCCCTCTTCCTTGTTGTTCGAAGTCTCTTCTGCGCTGCCGCCCTCGCTCTCGGCGGCCGGGGCGCCTTCCGCACCCTCCTCGCCCTCCTCGCCCTCCTCGGGCCTGACGGGCTTCTCGTAGGCCTCCGGGTTCTCCTCCTTGAGCTGCTCGAGCGCGGCCGCCTCGGCCTCGGCCCGCTCGCGGGCCTCCTCCTTGCGGCGCTCCTCCTCGGCCTCCTCCTCGGCGTCCTCCTGGCCCGGGCGTCCCTCCTGCGAGAACGGCATTCCGAGCCCGTCGAGCAGGGCGAAGGCCTCCTCGTCGGTTGCGGCCGTGGTGGTGATCGTCACGTCGAGGCCCCGGACCTCGTCGATCGAGTCGTAGTCGATCTCGGGAAAGATGATCTGCTCGCGAACGCCCATGGAGTAGTTGCCGCGGCCGTCGAAGGAGCGGGCACTGAGACCCCGGAAGTCTCGGATCCGGGGCACCGCGATCGAGGTGAGGCGGTCGAGGAACTCCCACATGCGGGCCCGCCGCAGGGTCACGGCGACACCGACGGGCATGCCCTCGCGCACCTTGAAGGAGGCGACCGACTTCTTCGCGCGGCGGACGCTCGGACGCTGGCCGGCGATGGTCGCGAGTTGCTCCTGCGCGGCCTCGAGCATCTGGGTGTTCTGCTTCGCCTCCCCGATGCCCATGTTCAGAGTGATCTTCTCGAGGGTCGGCACCGCCATCGGCGTCGAGTAGCCGAACCGCTGGACCAGCGCAGGCTTGACCTCGCTCTCGTAGAGCTCGCGCAGCCGCGGCGGCGGGGCGGCCTGTGTCTGCTGTTCGGTTGCGGCTTCCACTAGTCCAGATCCCTTCCGGTGCGGGCGGCTATGCGCTTCCGCTTTCCATCAGCCCGCTCGACCTTCACCCGAGTGGGCTTGTTGTCCTCAGGGTCGAGCAGCATCACGTTAGAGACATGAATCGGCCCCTCCCTCTCGATGATGCCGCCGACCTCACCGCCCTTCGACGCGTCCTTGACCGAACGCGGGCGCTGGTGGCGCTTGATCATGTTGAGACCCTCGATGAAGACGTAGCTCTTCTTGGGGTCGGTGCGGATGACGCGGCCTCGCTTGCCGCGCTCCTTGCCGCCGATCACGATCACGTCGTCGTCCTTGCGGACTCGCATCGTCTTGCCCATCAGCGATGACTCCTTTCGCGGCAGTGCGGCTCAGCCGAGCGAAAACCGAGGCGGCCGAGGACGCAGCGAGCGTCGCCTGCCAAATGGCAGGCGAGCGAGCGAGGACGAAGGCCGGCGACGGTTTGCAGCCGGCTGAGGCGTGCTGTCGTGGAAGGAGGCATCGCTACAGGACCTCCGGGGCGAGGGAGACGATTCGCATGAAGTTTCTCTCCCGCAGCTCGCGGGCGACCGGGCCGAAGATGCGGGTGCCCCGCGGAGCGCCTGTGGTGTCGATCAGCACCGCTGCGTTCTCATCGAAGGCGATGTAGGTGCCATCGCCGCGGCCGAGCTGCTTGCGGGTGCGGACGACGACCGCCTCTACGACCTCGCCCTTGCGAACCCCGCCGTGGGGGGTGGCCTGCTTGACCGTCGCGGTGATCACGTCGCCCACCCGCGCGTAGCGGCGGTCGGACCCGCCCTTGACGCGGATGCAGAGGATCTCGCGCGCGCCGGAGTTGTCGGCGACCCTGAGCTTGGACTCCTGCTGGATCATCCGAACGCCCTACTGCGCCTTTTCGAGGATCTCGACCAGGCGCCAGCGCTTGGTCCGTGACAGGGGGCGGGTCTCGATGACGCGTACGAGATCGCCCTCCCCTGCCTCGTTGCGGGCGTCATGGGCATGCAGCGTCCGGGAGCGGCGCACGATCTTCTCGTACTGGGGATGGCGACGGGCGACCTCGATCGCCACCGTGATCGTCTTGTCCGGCTTGCTGGAGACGACGCGGCCCTGCCTCGTCTTGCGGCCGGCGGACCGACGCTCGGCCGGCGGGGTTCCGGTGCCGGCCTCGCTCTTGGTGCGGCGCTTCGTCCGGTAGCCCGAGCGCCCGCGGGCCGCCTGCTTGCGCGCCTCGCCGCGAGCGCTGGCGCGCTCCTCGGGGCTCTGCTGCGGGCGAGCCTCGGAAGGGCGGCGGGAGCGCTCCAGCCGGCGGCGAGTCTTCCAGTCGAGGCCTTCCATGTCGTCTGGCTCGGGCTGGGGAGCCTCGGCAGCCGGCTCTTCTGCCGGAGCCTCCTCAGCGGGGGCATCTTCGCCAGCAGCATCCTCTTCGGCCGGGGCCTCTTCGGCACGGGCCTCCTCGGCCTGAGTCTCCTCCGCCTGCGACTCGGCCGCGGGGGTCTCCTCCGGGGTCTCCTCAGGCGCCTGTTCCGGGGCCTGCTCTTCGTTCTGCTGCTCGTTCTTTTCGTCTTCGGCCATCAGGTCCTCAGCTCTTGTTCGAGATCGATGCCGCGCTCCTTGGCGACGGTGAGCAGCCGCGCCACGTCGCGGCGGACCGCATTGATCCGCGCGGTGTTCTCCAGCTCGCCTGTGGAGTGCTGGAGGCGCAGCGCGAACTGCTCCTCACGGGTCTGGTTGATCCGCTCGAGCAGCTCGTCGTCCTTGAGGTTGTGGGCCTCGGAAGCCTTCATGAGGACTGCTCCGCTCCCTCGCGTACGACGAACTTGGTCTTGATCGGAAGCTTGTTGCCGGCGAGGCGCATTGCGTCCTTCGCCAGGTCCTCGGGGACACCGGCGAGCTCGAACATCACCTTCCCCGGCTTGACGACGGCGACCCAACCCTCGGGGTTGCCCTTGCCCGAGCCCATGCGGGTCTCGGCCGGCTTCTTGGTGATCGGCTTGTCCGGAAAGACGTTGATCCAGACCTTGCCGCCGCGCTTGATCTTGCGCGTCATCGCGACTCTGGCGGCCTCGATCTGGCGGTTCGTGATCCAGCCGCGGTCCAGCGCCTTCAGCCCGTACTCGCCGAAGGCGACCGTGGTCCCTCCCTTGGAATAGCCGCGGCGACGGCCGCGCATCTGCTTGCGGTAGCGAACCCGCTTCGGCATCAGCATCTAGGAGCGACCTCCCCGCGAGCCGCCCGACGGAGGCCCGCCGTCCTCATCCGTGAGCTCGGAGCGGAAGCCCTCGGGCATGACCTCGCCCTTGTTGATCCAGCACTTCACGCCGATCCGGCCGGTGGTCGTCTTGGCCTCTATGAAGCCGTAGTCGATGTCCGCACGCAGCGTGTGTAGCGGCACGCGCCCGTCGGAGTAGCCCTCGGTGCGCGCCATCTCGGCGCCGCCGAGGCGCCCGGAGACCTGGACCTTCACACCCTTGGCGCCGGAGCGCATGGCGGAGGTCAGCGCGCGCTTCATCGCGCGGCGGAACGCCACCCGGTTTTGCAGCTGCTCGGCGATCGACTGGGCGACCAGCTTGGCGTCCAGCTCGGGACGCTTGATCTCCTTGATGTTCACCCTGACCGGCTTGCCGGTGAGCTTGTGGAGCTCGCGGCGTAGGGCGTCGACCTCCGTCCCGGACTTGCCGATCACGATCCCCGGGCGGGCGGTCGAGATGTCCACCTCGACCTCGCCGGAGCCCTTCTTGATCGTGATCTTGGAAAGGCCCGCATGCGAGAGCTTGTTCTCGATGTGCGAGCGGATCGCCAAGTCCTCATTGAGGTAGTCGGCGAAGTCCCGCTCGTTGTACCAATTCGACTTCCAGTCGTGGATGTAGCCGACCCGGAAGCCCTCTGGGTGGATCTTGTGTCCCATCGTCAGTCCTCCGGTGTCAGCGCCACGGCGATGTGGCTGGTTCGCTTGTTGATCCGCGTCGCGCGGCCGAGGGCGCGGGGCCGGTAGCGGCGCAGCGTCGGGCCCTCGTCGACGTGTATGTCCTTGATCAGCAGGTCGTCGGCGACCAGGTCGTGATTGTTCTCCGCGTTGGCGGCGGCCGACTCGATCAGCTTGCGGATGTCCTGAGCGGCGCTGCGGGTGGAGAAGCGGAGCAGCGGTAGCGCGTCCTCGAGCGGCAGGCCGCGGATCTGGTCGGCGACCATGCGCGCCTTACGGGGCGCAACCCGCACGAACCGGGCGCTGGCGTTGACCACCGGGCGCTCCGGTGCCTCTTTCTTCGCCTTGGCCCGCGGCTGCGCCTCGGCCTTGGGCTTCGTCGCAGCCTTCTTCTCAGCCGGCTTCTTCGCGGCGGGCTTCTTCGCCGGTGCCTTCGAGGTGGCTGCCTCGGACGCCTTGCTGTCGGCCGTCTTCGAGCTCGCATCCGCAGCGCCCTTGCCGCCCGTCGCGGTCTCCTTCTTCGGCTTCGCGGCAGCCTTCGGCTTCGCTGAGGGCTTTCTCGCAGCCCGCTTCGTCGCCGGCTTCTTGGCTGCCGGCTTCTTCGCCTGGTCCTTGTCGTTCTGCTTCTCGTCAGCCATCGACTAGTCCCTCTCCGAGGCGCTGCCCGCGCCCGAGTGCGCCCGGAAGGTCCGGGTCGGCGCAAACTCGCCGAGCTTGTGGCCGACCATGGACTCCGAGACGTAGACCGGCACGTGCTTCCGGCCGTCGTGGACGGCGATCGTGTGCCCGACCATTTCGGGGAAGATCGTCGACTTGCGAGACCAGGTCTTCAGCATCTGCTTCTGACCCGACTCGTTCATCGCGTTCACCCGCTTCATCAGCCGTTCCTCGGCCCACGGGCCCTTTTTCGTCGAACGTCCCATCGTCTAAGTCCTCTACTTCCTCTTTCCTCGGCGCCGGCCGCGAACGATCAGAGCGTCGGAGCGCTTGCCCTTCTTTCGGGTCCTGTAGCCCAGCGTCGGCTTGCCCCACGGGGTGACTGGGTGGCCGCCCGGCGTGTGATGGGCCTCGCCGCCCCCGTGCGGGTGGTCGACCGGGTTCATGGCGACACCGCGCGTCTGCGGGCGCTTGCCCTTGTGCCGGTTGCGGCCCGCCTTGCCGACCTTCACGTTCTGGTGTTCGGCGTTCGAGAGCGTGCCGACGGTCGCGCGGCACTCCCCGCGGACCATTCGCACCTCCGAGGACGGCAGCCGCAGGCTCACCATCTGGCCCTCCTTGGCGACCACCTGGATCGCCGTGCCCGCGGAGCGACCGAGCTTGCCGCCCTGGCCGGGGACCAGCTCGACGTTGTGGACAACGGTGCCGGTCGGAATGCGGGCGAGGGTGAGCGAGTTGCCCGGCGTGATGTCGGCACCTTCGCCCGAGACGACCTCGGCGCCGACCCTCAGCCCCTGAGGGGCGAGGATGTAGCGCTTCTCGCCGTCGGCGTAGTTGATCAGGGCGATGCTCGCCGAGCGGTTCGGGTCGTACTCGATCGAGGCAACGCGGGCGGGGATCCCGTCCTTGGTGCGCTTGAAGTCGATCTGGCGGTAGCGGCGCTTTGCCCCGCCGCCGCGATGACGCGCGGTGACCCGGCCGTTCGAGTTGCGGCCGCCGGATGAGCCCTTGCCCTTGGTGAGCTTCTTGTTCGGCTCGGCGTTGGTGACCTCGTCCCGCACCTGGTAGGTGCCGAAGCGCCTGCCGGGGCTGGTCGGTCTTGTCTTGCGATTCGGCATGGCTAGATGACCGCCTTTCTGGCCGCGTGCGCTCGGGGGCGCGCATGGCCGAGCAGGCCAAGGACGCAGGGCGCAGCCTTTGCTGGCTGCAAAGGCAAGCCCGAGGACGAAGGCATGCGACGCGCCATGCGCGTCATCCGAGTGTGCGTGGCCGGGAAGGCGGTCATCAACCCTCCACCGCGGCGCCCTCGAACAGCTCGATCCGCTGGCCGGGGGCGAGCTGGACGACGGCCTTCTTCCAGGATCGGGAGCGCCCGCTGTTCAGCCCACGCCGCTTCGGCTTCGACTTCACCTTGGAGGTCCGGACCGCCCGTACCTTGACCTCGAAGATCTCCTCGACCGCGTGTGCGATCTGCAGCTTGTGCGCCCGATCGTGTACGCGGAACGTGTACTTGCCCTCGCCCATCAGGGCGTAGCTCTTCTCCGAGACCACCGGTCGAATGATCACCTGACGGGGATCCACTAGACGGCCCTCCCCTTGAGCTGTTCGAGCGCAGTCTGGGTGACGACCAGCGACCCGGCTCCGAGCACGTCCGCGACGCCCGCTGCGTCAGCGAGCGCGACGTTGACACCGTCGATGTTCCGGAAGCTCTTCGCCACGGCCTCCTCGTCCGCGCCGATCACGATGAGCGTCGGCCCGTCCGCGCCCCACTTCTTGAGTGCGTCGGCCGCCTGCTTCGTCGCCGGCTCTGAGAAGCTGGATCCGTCGAGAACGGCAACCGAGTTGCGCTCGGCGTGAACGGAGAGCGCCGCCCGGAGCGCCTTGCGCCGGGCCTTGCGGTTCACCTTGACCGTGTAGCTCCGTGGCTTCGGCCCGAACGCCGCGCCGCCGCCGTAGCGATGGGGCACGCTCAGGGCCCCGGCGCGTGCGCGCCCAGTGCCCTTCTGCCGCCAGGCCTTGGCGGTGGTCATCGCGACCTCGCCTCGGGTGAGGCTCGAATGGGTTCCGCGGCGACGCGCCGCAAGATCCGCGCGGGCGGCCTCGTAGACGAGGGCCTCATGGAAGGGCTCGCCGAAGATCTCCTTGGGGAGATCGGACTTCGCCTGCTTGCCGAGCGTCGTCGCCTTGATGGCGGCACTCGATCCGGCGCCGGTTTTGGTGGCCGACCTTGTGGTGGTGGACGCGGCCTCAGCCATCGCTGCGCACCTCCACCGTGGCGTTCTTCCCGCCGGGGACGGAGCCCCGGATCAAGAGCAGGTTGCGCTCGGCATCGACGTCGAAGACGTGGGCGCCGCGCTGGGTGACACGCCGCGCCCCCATCTGGCCCGGCATGCGCATGCCCTTGAACACCCGGGCAGGATCGGCGCTGGCGCCGACCGAGCCGGGCGCTCGGACGTTGTGGGAGCCGTGGGTCTCGGGGCCGCGGCTGAAGTTATGGCGCTTGATAGTCCCCTGAAAGCCCTTGCCGATCGAGACCGCGGAGACCTTGACGCGCTGGCCGGGCTCGAAGCTCGTCACCGTGACGTCGTCCCCCACCTTGAGATCAGAAGACGCCTCCTCGGCGTCGGCAGCCTCGCCCTCTCCGGATTCGCCGCCCGCCTCCCCGCCGCCGGCGGAGCCGCCGACCTCGACCCCGCGGAACTCGACCAGTGTGCGCATCGCGGTCGCGCCCGCCTTCTTCAGGTGTCCGAGCTCGCCCTTGGTGAGCTTGTTCTCAGGGGTGACCGGATCGGCAGCGAGCTGGACGGCGTCATAGCCGTCCCGATCGGCGCGGCGGAGTGCGGTGACCTTGTTCGGCTGCGCCTCGATCACCGTCACGGGGACGGAGGTGCCGTCCTCTGTGAAGACCTGGGTCATGCCCAGCTTCTTGCCGACGATCGCGCTCACAATCGAATCTCCACGTCGACGCCGGCCGGCAGGGTCTCCATGCGCTGGAGCTCATCGACCGTCTTGGGGGTGGGCTGGTGGATGTCGATCAGACGCTTGTGGGTGCGGATCTCGAAGTGCTCGCGCGAGTCCTTGTCCTTGAATGGCGAGCGGATGACGACGTAGACGTGCTTGTCCGTGGGCAGCGGGATCGGTCCGGCGACCGTCGCGCCGGTGCGCTCAGCGGTGCCCACGATCTCCTGGGCAGCCCGGTCTATGGCGTCGTGGTCGTACGCCTTGAGCCGAATCCTGATCTTTCCCGATGTCAGTGAAGCCATTTGTTCTTTCTGCTCTCTTCGCGCAGCGAGGGCGCCGCCCCGAATGCATCTAGGGCCGCGCCCTGGTCGTATGTCTTGCAGTTGTCCGGGCCCTTTGCCCTGGTGGGAGGGCCGTACTAACAACGGGCCCCGAGGGGGCCCGTTATGCAGCTATTCGACTACCTCGGTAACGACTCCGGAGCCGACGGTTCGCCCGCCCTCTCGAATCGCGAACCTGAGGCCCTGATCCATGGCGATCGGCTGAATCAGCTCGACCTCCATCTCGGCGTTCTCCCCCGGCGCCACGAACTCACGGCCCTCCGGAAGGTTGACGACGCCGGTGACGTCAGTCGTGCGGAAGTAGAACTGCGGCCGATAGCCGGAGACGAACGGCGTGTGGCGACCGCCCTCCTCCTTCTTCAGGCAGTAGACCTCCGCCTTGTACTTCGTGTGCGGGGTGATCGAGCCCGGCTTGCAGAGCACCTGGCCTCGCTCGATCTCCTCACGCTTCGTGCCGCGGAGCAGGCAGCCGACATTGTCGCCCGCGCGCCCCTCGTCGAGGATCTTGCGGAACATCTCGACGCCGGTCACCACGGTCTTGGTGCTGTCCTTGATCCCGACGATCTCGACCTCGTCGCCGGTGTTGACGACGCCCTGCTCGATACGGCCGGTCGCGACAGTGCCGCGGCCGGTGATCGAGAAGACGTCCTCGACCGGCATCAGGAACGGCTTGTCGAGGTCGCGCTCGGGCTCGGGGATGTATTCGTCGAGCGCCGCGGCCAGGTCGATGATCGACTGCTTGGCCTCCTCGTCGCCCTCGAGCGCCTTCAGTGCCGAGCCCTTGATGATGGGCACTTCGTCGCCGGGGAACTCGTACTCGTTGAGCAGATCCTTGACCTCCTCCTCGACCAGCTCGAGCAGCTCCTCGTCGTCGACCATGTCGGTCTTGTTCAGGTAGACGACCACGTAGGGGACGTTCACCTGGCGGGCCAGCAGGATGTGCTCCCGCGTCTGCGGCATCGGCCCGTCCGGGGCGGAGACCACGAGGATCGCGCCGTCCATCTGGGCGGCGCCCGTGATCATGTTCTTGACGTAGTCGGCGTGGCCGGGACAGTCGACGTGGGCGTAGTGCCGGTTGTCGGTCTCGTACTCGACGTGCGAGGTGGCGATCGTGATCCCGCGCTCCTTCTCCTCGGGCGCGTTGTCGATCTCCTCGAACGTCTTCACCTCGGTGCCGCCCTTTTCGGCGAGTGTCTTGGTGATCGCGGCTGTCAGCGTGGTCTTGCCGTGATCGACATGGCCGATTGTGCCGACGTTCACGTGCGGCTTATCGCGATCGAACTTCTCCTTGGACATCTCGCTCCTTTAAGTGTCTCGTGGGTGTCTGTGGGTGCTGAAAATAGTTGGTGGGCGAACCTGCGGAATATAGCTACGCGCTGGCTCCCACGGGCTCTCCCGAGCGGTGCTCGACGATCTCGTCCTCGATGCTCTTGGGGACTTCCTCGTAGCGCTCGAACTGCATCGTGTAGCTGGCCCGCCCCTGCGTCGAAGAACGCAGGTCGGTCGCGTAACCGAACATCTCGCCGAGGGGCACGAAGGCCTGCACCGCGAGGGCGTTGCCTCGGGGCTCCTGGCCCTGGACCTTCCCGCGGCGGCGCGAGAGGTCGCCGATCACCTCACCGAGGAAGTCCTCGGGCGTGACGACCTCGACCGACATGACCGGCTCGAGCAGCACGGGCTTGGCCTTGCGGGCCGCCTCCTGCACCGCCATCGAGCCGGCGATCTTGAAAGCCATCTCCGAGGAGTCGACGTCGTGGTAGGACCCGTCGACCAGTTCCACTCGGACATCCACCATCGGGTAGCCGGCCTTGACGCCCGACTGCAGGGCCTCCTCGATGCCCGACTCGACCGAGGGGATGAACTCGGACGGGATCGTGCCGCCCTTGATGGAGTTGATGAAGTCGAAGCCCTCGCCAGGGGCCGGCTCGACGTTGATGACCGCGTGGCCATACTGGCCGCGGCCGCCGGTCTGGCGGACGAAGCGGCCCTGGACCTTGTTGACGGGCTCGCGGATCGTCTCGCGATAGGCGACCTGAGGGCGGCCGACGTTCGCGTCGACCGAGAACTCGCGGAGCAGGCGGTCGACGATCACCTCGAGATGGAGCTCGCCCATCCCGTGGATCAGCGTCTGGCCGGTCTCCTCGTCGGACTCGACCTGGAAGGTCGGGTCCTCCTCGGCGAGGCGCGCGAGGCTCGACGAGAGCTTCTCCTGGTCAGCCTTGGTCTTGGGCTCGATTGCGACCGCGATCACCGGCTCGGGGAACTCGATCTGCTCGAGCTCGATCGGCGCGTCGGGGGCACAGAGGGTGTCGCCCGTCGAGGTCTGCTTAAGGCCGACGCCGGCGACGATGTCGCCCGCATAGCACTCCTCGATCTCCTCGCGGTGGTTGGCGTGCATCATCAACGCCCTGCCGATCCGCTCGGTACGGCCGGTGGAGGCGTTCAGCACGCGGCTGCCCGCGGAGAGCTTTCCGGAGTAGACGCGGAAGTAGGTGAGCTTGCCGACGTACGGGTCCGCCATCACCTTGAAGGCGAGGGCCGCAAAGGGCGCGTTGTCATCGGCGGGGCGCTCGGCCTCGGTCGGGCCGCCGTTGTCGCCCTTCTTCGGAGGCACGAGGCCCTTGACGGCCGGGACCTCGAGCGGTGAGGGGAGGAGCTCGACGATCGCGTCGAGAAGTGGCTGCACGCCCTTGTTCTTGAACGAGGAGCCGCAGAGCACGGGCGTCACCTTGATGTCGAGGGTGGCCCGGTGGAGCGAGGAGACGATCCTCTCGTGGGGGATCTCCTCCTCGTTGAGATACGCCTCGAGCAGCTCGTCGTCGTAGTCGGCACAGGCCTCGATCAGGTGGGTGCGGTGCTCCTGGGCGGAATCGACGAGGTCCTCGGGAATGTCCGTGTACTCGAACTCGGTTCCGAGCTCGTCCTTCCAGATCAGGGCCTTGTTCTCGATCAGGTCGACGACGCCCTGGAAGTCCGCCTCCTGGCCGATCGGGATCTGGATGGGCAGCGGGTTCGCGCCCAGCCGGTCGCGCATCGTCTCCACGGCCTTGAAGAAGTCCGCGCCGGTGCGATCCATCTTGTTGACGTAGGCGATCCGCGGCACGCCGTACTTGTCGGCCTGGCGCCAGACGGTCTCGGACTGCGGCTCGACGCCGGCTACGGAGTCGAAGAGCGCGATCGCGCCGTCGAGGACACGGAGGCTCCGCTCCACCTCCACGGTGAAGTCGACGTGCCCAGGCGTGTCGAGAATGTTGATGCGGTGGCCGTCCCACTCGCAGGCGGTCGCGGCGGACGTGATCGTGATGCCGCGCTCCTGCTCCTGCTCCATCCAGTCCATGACGGCAGCACCCTCGTGGACCTCACCCATCTTGTGGGTGCGGCCCGTGTAGTAGAGGATTCTCTCTGTGGTCGTCGTCTTACCGGCATCGATGTGGGCCATGATGCCGATGTTGCGGGTCTTCTCTAGGGGAAAGCTGCGGGGCATTTGGTCCTGTCTTCGTACTGGCGTGAGCCAGGAGCGGAACGTTTAGTCTGAGTTCGGAATCAGCGCAGAAAAAAGGCCCTTTGCGGGCCCGAGTACACACGTCTCTTCGACCCGAACTGCTCCTATGTCGCGCCGTTCTCCATTGAAACGGTTATCGCCCACGGGACCCTGCGGGGGCACCCAGGAGCGACCGATGATGATAGCAGCGGCATGATGGCTCCCAGGAAGGGATTCCGCCTCCGGGTGGGACGCCGCAAGCGCTCTGGCAGTCGGCTCGATGAGCTCACCGAGCGCACCCGCCGCGAGGCTCGCGCCATGTCCCGTCGCCGCCGCGCTGAGGCCCGGCGTGCAGTGCGGCCCGAACAGAATCTCGCCGTCAGGCTTCGCGGAGCTGCGCTCGAGACGGGACTCCGGCTGCGACCCCTCGGCGCTCCCGTCGCCGCGTTCCTCTCCTGGATCGGACGGCCCGTCGCCCGTGCCCTCCTCTTCGTGATCCAGCTGATCGCGGCGCTGATCGCCATCGTCCTCGAGGTCGGCCAGCTCGCCGTCCGCTGGGTCGGGGCCGTGCTGCTCAGCGCCGCGCTGATCATCGTGGAGGCGACCCGCGCACACGTCAACCCCCGCTCGACTGTCGCCTTCGTGGGCGTCTGCGCGGCGGTCGGACTCGGGGTCTCGCAGTTCTTCGACTACCACGGCGTCGTGGTCGACGCCCCCGGCTACGCCGGCAAGCTCGGCGCGGAAGTCCCGGCTCCGATCACCGACAGGGAGACGGCCGGGAGCGCCCATCTGTGGATCCTGCTGCCCGTCGCGGCGCTGGCGGCGATCCTGACCGTGGCCGCATTCCGGGGGAGGCCGCGGCTCGCCGGCGGGAGTCGCCGTCTGCGGCCTCGTCGGGCTCGCCGTCGCGCTCGCGGTCGATCTTCCGCAGGGCCTCGAGGTCGGCAGGGCGGGGCTCGCGTTCACCGGCACGGAGGCCACGCTCCTGCAGGGATTCTGGGCTGAGGTCGCTACCTCGGCGGTCCTCATCCTCTGCGGCGGCCTGCTCGCCCACTACTCTCGCGGTGTGAGCCGGGAGAGAATCAGGCGGCGCAGCAATTCGGGTGGGGACACGCGGCGCACGCCGCACCGGGAGGCCGGGGGGATCTACCCAGGCCTCCAGGCGGAGCAGTGAAGAGGCTTCCGCGCACCGAGACCCTGCTCGTGTTCGCGTGCGCCGGCGCTGCGGCGATGCTCGGCGCGTCTCAGTTCACCGACATCTTTCATCTCACGCCGCCGGGCGGTGAGGCCCTCCAGGCGATCAGCTCGAAGGATCAGCACGGCTACGCGACTTTGGTGCTCGCGATCTTCGCGCTGGTCCTGCTCCTCGTCAGCCTCACAGCCCGCGACGAACAGCTCAAGCAGGTCGCCGCGATGGCCGTCGCCATCTGCGGCCTGATCGCACTGCTGATCTTCCTGATCGGGGATCTGCCCGACGTCAACAAGGTCGGCACGCTGGATGACCCGCGGCAGTCCTTCATCGACGCCGAGGCCAAACCGGTCGCCGGCTTCTGGCTCGAGCTGGTCGGCTCACTGGTCCTCACGGTCTGCGGCGCGGCGCTCGCCACGATGCGATCCGGAGCGGCGAGGTCCTCGGGCCACGAAAGGCGGCGAAAACCGAGTCTGGCTAGGACGCAGGGAGGGCGGCGAAGCGAGCGCACTGAAAACGTGCGCGAGCGAGACGCCCGACCGAGGACAACGCCAGACGAAGGTTTGCAGCCGCCTCTAGGAGAGAAACGAAGCCGCTACCAGCGGTAGTGGGCGAAGGCTTTGTTTGCCTGCGCCATCCGGTAAATGTCGTCCTTCCGCTTCCAGGCGTTGCCCTGCTGCTTGGATGCGTCGAGGATCTCGTTGGCGAGACGCTCCGCCATCGACTTCTCACCGCGTGCCCGGGCGAACTCGACCAGCCAGCGCACCGCCAGCGTCCTGGCACGCCGAGCGGGGACCTCGACAGGGACCTGGTAGGTCGCGCCGCCGACCCGGCGTGAGCGAACCTCGAGGACCGGGGTGAGCTGCTTGATCGTGCCCTCCAGCTCCTCTACCGGGTTGTTGCCGGTCCGCTCGCCCACCAGGGCGAGGGCGTCGTAGGTGATCTGCTCGGCGAGCGACTTCTTGCCGTCCGCCATGACCTTGTTGACCAGCTGCTGGACAAGCCGGCTCCGGTAGACGGAGTCCGGCTCGAGCAGGCGGATCGTGGCCTGGTTGCGGCGCGGCATCTATGAAGCCTTGACGCCGTAGAGCGAACGGCCCTGCTTGCGGTCGGAGACCCCGGCCGCGTCGAGAGCGCCGCGGACGACCTTGTAGCGGACGCCCGGCAGGTCCTTGACTCGGCCACCGCGGACGAGGACCACAGAGTGCTCCTGAAGGTTGTGCCCCTCGCCCGGGATGTAGCTCGTCACCTCGAGCCCGTTGGTGAGCCGGACGCGGGCGATCTTCCGAAGTGCGGAGTTCGGCTTCTTCGGCGTCACCGTCGCGACGCGAGTGCAGACGCCACGTCGCTGCGGCGCGGCGACGCGCTTCTTGCGCCCCTGGCCCGACTTCAGGCCCGGCGTCGACATCTTCTTTCGCTTGTGGGTTCGTCCCTTGCGGACGAGCTGATTGGTGTTAGGCACGGCGGTGCATGGTAGCGGCCGTAACCTGCCGGGGCTCATGCCGCTCTTCAACAAGAAGACGGCCGGCGACCGGCCGATCCTCGCCGTCGACATCGACGGCGTGATCAGCCTCTTCGGCTTCGCCCACCCGGTCGAGCCCGGCCGAGCCAACCCGGCGGACGCTCCCGGAGAGTTCCACCTGATCGACGGGATGCTCCACTGCATCGCGCTCGAGACAGGCCCGCGGCTGAACCGGCTGGCTGGGAGCTACGAGCTGATCTGGGCGAGCGGCTGGGAGGACCGCGCCAACGATCACCTGCCGGGCATCCTCGGGGTGCCGGAGCTCCCCTATCTGACCTTCGACGGACGTGCCCGCTTCGGCATGGCCCACTGGAAGCTGGACGCGCTCGAGGAGTACGCGGGCAACCGCCCGCTCGCCTGGGTCGACGACAGCCTGGACGAGAGCTGTTACGGCTGGGCCGAGCAGCGGGAGGCCCCCACGCTGCTCGTGCCGACCGAGTCCGACCAGGGCCTGCTCGACGCCCACGTCGAAGCTCTCGAAGCGTGGGCCAAGGACGGCTTTCAGCCCCGGTAGCCCAGTGGCATCGCCGGTAGACTCGCCGGGATGGGAGAGGTGGTGCCGATCATCTTCTTGGCCGTGATCCTCAAGATCCCGGTCCTCTACGGGATGTGGCTGATCTGGTGGGCCGTAAAGGACGAGCCGCAGGTCGAGGACCTTCCGGGCGAGTCGGACGACCACAGCTTCCGCCGTTTCCGTCGCAATCCACTCAAGCCTGGGCCGCGCTCGCGCGGGCCGCACGGCGGCGCCGCGGAGGTGCGGCCGGGCTGCCCGCCGGGTGGTCGCACCAGGACGCCCGTGATCGCGCCCCGTCTCGCTCCGGGCATGGCCGCGCACGAGCGGCGTGAGCACGCGCCCGCCGGCAACTGACCCGGTCACAAAACCGAACAGGAGGGAATTCACATGGGACAGCCCGTGGTGCATTTCGAGGTCGTTGGCAAGGACTACGACCGGCTGAAGAGCTTCTACTCGGACGTCGCCGGATGGACCTATGACGAGCCGCCGGAGGCGACGCAGGAGGGCGTCCCCCCCTACGCCCTGGTGCCCCGGGAGGGCAATACCAACCCGGAGGGCATCGGCATCGGCGGCGGCATTGGCGTCGGGCCGGAGGGCTACGAGGGCCACGTCACCTTCTACATCGAGGTGCCGGACGTCGGCGCCTCCCTCGATCAGGTCGAGAAGCTGGGCGGCACCCGGGTCATGGGGCCGGACTCACCGGTCGAGGGCCTGACAATCGGCCTGTTCACGGATCCGGAGGGCCACCTGGTCGGCCTGACGCAGGCGGCCCAGTAGACGTCGGAAGGCGGGCGGGTACAGGACCCGCCCGCCCAACCGCTTAGGACTGCTCGGACTCCTCAGTTTCGCCGGTGCCGGCGGCCTGCCCGGCGCCCGGGGTCTCGATCTCCGAAGCAAGCTCCTCCAGCTCTTCCGCGAAGGAGGGGCCGAACCCCTCCATCGGGGAGCTGTCGCCGTCACCGGCGAGGTCGAGCTCCTTGGCGAGCTCCTCCTCGGAGAATTCCTCGGCCGGTGGCTGCGCCGGCTCCACCGGCTCGATCTGCAGCGACCGGTAGTGCTTCAGGCCGGTCGCAGCCGGGATCAGCTTGCCGATGATCACGTTCTCCTTCAGGCCCATCAGCCGGTCGCGCTTGCCCTCCAGAGCGGCGTCGGTGAGCACCTTGGTCGTCTCCTGGAAGGACGCGGCCGAGAGAAAGGACTCGGTGGCGAGCGACGCCTTGGTGATCCCGAGGATGACCTCCTCGGCTCGTGCCGGCGTCTTCGTCTTCTTGCCCTTGAACTTCTCGTTGATCCCGTCGAAGACCAGGCGGTCCTCAAGCTGTCCGGGCAGCAGCTCGGTCGAGCCCTTCGACTCCACCCGCACCTTCTTCAGCATCTGGCGAACGATCAGCTCGATGTGCTTGTCGTTGATGTCCACGCCCTGGGTCCGATAGACGCGCTGCACCTCGGCCACGATGTAGACCTCGGTGTCGGTGCGGCCCCGGATCGCGAGGATCTCGGCCGGGTAGAGCGACCCCTCGTTCAGCTGGTCGCCCCTCTCGACGCGCTTGCCGGCCTCGACCAGGATGTTCGTCCGAGGCGGGAACGAGTACGCGTGCTCCTCGCCCTTGTCGTCGGTGATCGTCAGCTTGACGGCCTTGTCGGTCTCCTCGACCGTGACCTTGCCGCCGACCTCGGCGATCTGCGCCAGGCCCTTCGGCTTGCGCGCCTCGAAGAGCTCGACGACACGCGGCAGACCCTGGGTGATATCCAGCCCGGCGACACCGCCCGTGTGGAAGGTCCGCATGGTGAGCTGGGTGCCCGGCTCGCCGATCGACTGCGCGGCGATGATTCCGACCGCGTCCCCGATCTCGACCGGGAATCCGGTCGCGGGCATGACGCCGTAACACTGGCGGCAAATGCCTGACTCGGCCTCGCACTTGAGCACCGAGCGAACCGGGACGGTGACGTCCTCGTCGTCCTTGAAGCCCTCGGCGATCTCGTGCACCTCGGCCCAGTCGATCTGCTGGTTGCGCTTGAGGAGCTCACGGCCGCGCTTGGTCGTGAACTTCTTGGCGGCCATCCGGCCGATCAGGTTCGGGTTGAGCTCTGTGCCGCTGTCGCGGTAGAGCGGCATCTCGATGTGATCCTTGGTCTTGCAGTCGTCGATGCGGACGATGACGTCCTGGGAGACATCGACGAGACGCCGGGTCAGGTAGCCCGAGTCGGCGGTCCGCAGCGCGGTGTCCGCGAGACCCTTCCGGGCACCGTGCGTCGAGATGAAGTACTCGAGCACCGAGAGGCCCTCCATGAAGTTGGCCTTGATCGGCCGCTCGATGATCTCGCCCTTCGGATTGGCCATCAGGCCACGCATGCCGGCCAGCTGGCGAATCTGCTTGAACGAGCCTCGCGCTCCCGAGTTGGCCATCATGAAGATCGGGTTGAGCTCGTCGAGGTTGCGCTCCATCGCCTGGCCGACCTCCTCGGTCGCCCGGTCCCAGCGTGAGGTGACGGCGTCCTTCCGCTCCTCCGCCGTGATGTAGCCATCGTCGTACTGGCCCATGATCTCCTCGGTCTCGGACTCGTAGCGCTCGAGGATCTCCTCCTTGTCGGGGGGAGCCACCACGTCGTTCTTCGAAATCGTGATCCCCGCCTGCGTGGCGTAGTGGAACCCGAGCTCCTTGAACGAGTCGAGGACGAGCGCAACCGCAGGGGCACCGTAGTCCTCGACCAGGTCGCTGACGATCTCATTGACGTCCCGCTTCTTCAGAGAGCGGTTGATGTACTCGTACTTCTCGGGGTCGTACTCCTCCCCGAGGGCGTCGGCGATCGCCCGCTCGACCGCGTCGTTGTAGATGATCCGGCCGACCGTGGTCAGGAAGTGCTCGTGACCGGCACGGCGGTACTCCGCGTAGTCGTGCAGCTCGACGATCCCGTTCTCATAGGCGAGCTCGGCCTCCTGCGCGGTCCGGAACGGATGCGGCCTCTGGTCGAGCTTGGCGGCGTCGAGCTCCTCGACGTCCTCGCTCGCGTAGGTCAGGTAGTAGAGACCGAGGACCATGTCCTGGGTCGGGGTGGCCAGCGGCGCGCCGTGCGCCGGCGACAGGATGTTGTTTGAGGAGAGCATCAGGATGCGCGCCTCGGCCTGCGCCTCTGCCGAGAGCGGCAGGTGCACGGCCATCTGGTCGCCGTCGAAGTCGGCGTTGAAGGCGTGACAGACGAGCGGGTGAATCTGGATGGCCTTGCCCTCGACCAGCACCGGCTCGAACGCCTGGATGCCCAGGCGGTGGAGCGTCGGCGCGCGGTTGAGGAGCACGGGGTGCTCGTGGATGACCTCCTCGAGCACGTCCCAGACCTCGGGAATCATCGAGTCCACCATCTTCTTGGCGGCCTTGATGTTCTGGACCTGCTTGCGCTCGACGAGCCGGGCCATGATGAACGGCTTGAACAGCTCCAGCGCCATCAGCTTCGGCAGGCCGCACTGATGCAGCTTGAGGCTCGGGCCCGAGACGATCACCGACCGTCCCGAGTAGTCGACGCGCTTGCCGAGCAGGTTCTGCCGGAAGCGGCCCTGCTTGCCCTTGAGCATGTCCGAGAGCGACTTCAGCGGCCGGTTCCCCGGGCCGGTGACGGGACGGCCACGGCGCCCGTTGTCGAACAGGGCGTCGACGGCCTCCTGCAGCATCCGCTTCTCGTTGTTGACGATGATCTCGGGGGCGCCCAGGTCGAGCAGCCTCTTCAGCCGGTTGTTCCGGTTGATGACGCGCCGGTAGAGGTCGTTGAGGTCGGAGGTCGCGAAACGACCACCGTCGAGCTGCACCATCGGGCGCAGCTCCGGCGGGATCACCGGGACGACGTCGAGGACCATCCACTCCGGCCTGTTGGTCGACTTCAGGAAGGCGTCGACGACCTTGAGGCGCTTGACCGCCCGGGCCTGCTTCTGGCCCTTGGAGGTGTTGATGGTCTCCTCGAGGAACTCAGCCTCGCCCTCCAGATCTACCTGCTCGAGCAGGTCGCGGACGGACTCGGCGCCCATGCCGCCACGGAAGTACTCGCCCCACCCGAACGGTGAGCCGAAGCGGTCCTTGAGCTCGCGGAACGTGGTCTCGTCGTTGATCACGTCCTTCGGCTTCATCTCCGAGAAGATCTTGAAGACCTCGCGCAGCCTCTCGGCCGCCTCATCGAGGTAGGCCTCGGTGTCCGAGATCTCGGCCTCGAAGGTCTTGCGCAGATCCTTTGCGGTCTTGTCGCGGTCCTCGGCCTTCATCCGCTTCACGTTGGTGACGGTGTCGGCCCAGAGCTCGTCGTCGTCGTTGAAGCCGTCCGTGGTGCCGGCGGGCGGGGCCTCAGAGTCCTTGTCGGGAGCGACCCCGAGGTAGGCGAGTCGACGAACCAGGGACTCGTTGAGCTCCTGGCTGCGCTGCTCGCGCTCGCGCTCGTACTCGCCGGCCTGCTTCTCGACCTCCTTCTCGAGCTTGGCGAGGTCCTTGGAGCGGGCCTCCTCGTCGACCCAGGTGATCACCGAAGCGGCGAAGTAGAGGACCTTCTCGAGCTCCTTCGGAGCCATGTCGATCAGGTAGCCGATCCGGCTCGGGACGCCCTTGAAGAACCAGATGTGCGAGACGGGCGCGGCCAGGTCGATGTGACCCATGCGCTCGCGGCGAACCTTGGAGCGGGTCACCTCGACGCCGCAGCGCTCGCAGACGATGCCCTTGTAGCGGACCCTCTTGTACTTGCCGCAGTAGCACTCCCAGTCCTTGGTCGGACCGAAGATGCGCTCGCAGAAGAGGCCGTCCTTCTCCGGCTTCAGCGTCCTGTAGTTGATTGTCTCGGGCTTGGTGACCTCGCCGGAGCTCCAGCCCCGGATCTTCTTGCCAGAGGCAAGCCCGATCTCGATCGCGTCGAAGTTATTGATGTCGATCACTTCTTTGCTGCCTCCTCGGCATCCGATGCTTCAGTACCGCCGTCGCCCTCGGCGACGACCTGCTCTTCCTGCTCGTCGGCGGCCTTGTCCTTGTCCTTGTCGCCGGCGCCGTTCCCGCCGTCCGCACGCACTCCGGACAGCTCGATGCCGAGTTCCTCGGCGGCGCGGAGGAGGTCGTCCTCCTCCTCGCCCATCTCCACTCCGTCACCCTCCTCGGAGACCACGTTGGCGTCCAGCGAGAGGCTCTGGATCTCCTTGAGCAGGACCTTGAACGACTCCGGAATGGAGGGCTCGGGGATGTTCTCGCCCTTGACGATCGCCTCGTAGGCCTTGACGCGGCCGACGGTGTCGTCGGACTTGACCGTGAGCATCTCCTGGAGGGTGTAGGCCGCGCCGTAGGCCTCGAGCGCCCACACCTCCATCTCGCCGAAGCGCTGGCCGCCGAACTGCGCCTTGCCGCCCAGCGGCTGCTGGGTGACCAGCGAGTAAGGGCCGGTCGAGCGAGCGTGAATCTTGTCGTCGACCAGGTGCAGCAGCTTCAGGATGTACATGTAGCCGATCGTGACCTTGCCCTTGTAGGGCTCGCCGGTCCGGCCGTTGTAGAGCTGCACCTTGCCCTCGCAGCGGTTGCCCGGTCGCTCGCGCTTGTCGACCCCGAGGTCGATGCCGCTGTCGGCGTTCTCGTCCTGCCACTGGACCAGGGCGTTGTCCACGTCCTCGACGGTGGCGCCGTCGAAGACCGGCGTCGCCACGTTGACGCGGCCGCCGTTAGATCCGGCGGCGGTGTTTGTGGCCGCCGAATGTGCGGCCTTGTAGGAGTCGGAGCCATCGTCGTACCAGCCGTTCGCAGCGACCCAGCCCAGGTGCGTCTCGAGGATCTGGCCGATGTTCATTCGGCTCGGCACTCCGAGCGGGTTGAGGATCACGTCGACGGGCCTGCCGTCCTCCATGAACGGCATGTCCTCCTCGGGCACGATCTTCGAGATCACGCCCTTGTTGCCGTGACGCCCCGCGAGCTTGTCGCCCTCGGCGATCTTGCGCTTGGTGGCGACGTAGACGCGCACCAGGTCGTTGACGCCCGGCGGCAGGTCGTCGCCCGCCTCACGGCCGAAGGTGAGGACGTCGATGACGACGCCGCCCTCGCCGTGGGGCACCTTGAGCGAGGTGTCGCGGACCTCGCGCGCCTTCTCCTTGAAGATGGCGCGGATCAGCTTCTCCTCGGCGGTCAGCTCGGTCTCGCCCTTCGGCGTGACCTTCCCGACCAGCAGGTCGCCGGACTGCACCTCGGCGCCGATCCGGACGATCCCGCGCTCGTCGAGGTTTCTGAGGCTCTCCTCGGAGCGGTTCGGGATGTCGCGCGTGATCTCCTCGTCGCCGAGCTTGGTCGTCCGCGCGTCGACCTCGTACTCCTCGATGTGGATCGAGGTGAGCTCGTCGTCCTTGACGAGGCGCTCGGAGATGATGATCGCGTCCTCGAAGTTGTAGCCCTCCCAGGACATGAAGGCGACCAGGCAGTTCTTGCCCAGGGCGATCTCACCGCCGGAGGTCGAGGAGCCGTCCGAGAGGACGTCCCCGGCCCTCACCTTGTCGCCGACCGAGACGATCGGGCGCTGGTGGATGATCGTGCCCTGGTTCGACCGCATGAACTTGTGCAGCGGGTACTCGTCCCGCTTCGAGCCGTGCGTGACGACGATCTGCTCCGCGTCGACCGTGGTCACCTCGCCGTCGTTATCCGCAATCACGACGTCCCCCGTATCGATCGCGGCGCGCCGCTCCATCCCGGTGCCGATCAGCGGCGGCTCGGGCTTCAGGAGCGGGACCGCCTGACGCTGCATGTTCGAGCCCATCAGGGCCCGGTTCGCGTCGTCGTGCTCGAGGAACGGGATCAGCGCAGTCGCCACCGACCAGATCTGCGTCGGCGAGACGTCCATCAGGGTCACCTGCTTGGGCGGTACGGCCACGGCCTCGTCGTCCCGACGGCGGCAGAGGACGTACTGGCCCTTGAGCTTGTTGCTGTCCGCATCGACCTCAGCGTTCGCCTGGGCGATCGTCTCCTGCTCCTCCTGGGTCGCGTCCAGGTGAACGATCTCGTCGGTGACGACGCCGTCCTTGACCACCCGGTAGGGGGTGGTGACGAAGCCGTGCTCCGAGACCTGGGCGTAGGAGGAGAGCGAGCCCATCAGGCCGATGTTCGGGCCCTCAGGCGTCTCGATCGGGCACATGCGCCCGTAGTGGGTGGCGTGCACGTCGCGGACCTCGATGGGTGCGCGCTCGCGCGTCAGGCCGCCGGCGCCGAGCGCCGAGAGCCTGCGGCGGTGCGTCAGCCCGGACAGCGAGTTGGTCTGGTCCATGAACTGCGACAGCTGTGAGGAGCCGAAGAACTCCTTGAGCGCAGCGACGACCGGCCGGATGTTGATGATGGTCTGCGGCGTGATCGCGTCGGCGTCCTCGGTGGTGAGGCGCTCGCGCACCACGCGCTCCATCCGGTAGAGGCCGATCCGGAAGGCCTCCTGGATCAGCTCGCCCACCGTGCGCAGACGGCGGTTGCCGAAATGCTCGTACTCGTCGAGGTGGTCGTGGATCGGCTCGCGGGGGTAGGTGACCGCCTCCGCGGCGTAGTCCTTGATCGGGTTCTCCTCGTCGATCTCCTCCGGGATCCCGAGGATCTTCGGGATGGAGACGAGCTCCTTGACCAGGGCGATGATGTCGTCGTGGGTCAGGACCCGGGTGTCGAGGTCGATGTCCAGGTCGAGGCGCGCGTTCAGCTTGTAGCGGCCGACCCTGGTCAGGTCGTAGCGCTTGGGATCGAAGAAGAGCTGCTCGAGCAGGGCACGGGCCGCGTCGACCGACGGCGGCTCACCGGGGCGCTGCTTCTTGAAGAGCTCGATCAGGGCCCCTTCCTCGTCCTTCGTCGCGTCGGTGTCCGCCGCGATCGTGTGGCGGATGTAGACCGAGTTGTCGAAGAGCTCGAGGATCTTCTCGTCCTCGACGTAGCCCATCGCCCGCAGCAGAACGGTGACCGGCAGCTTGCGCTTGCGGTCGATGCGGACGTAGACGCGCCCCTTCTTGTCGATCTCCAACTCGAGCCAGGAGCCGCGGGCCGGCATCAGGTTCGCGATGAAGACCTGCTTCTCGCGATCCTTGGGCTCCATCACATAGGCGCCCGGGGAACGGACCAGCTGCGTCACGACGACGCGCTCGGTGCCGTTGATGATGAAGGTGCCACGGTCCGTCATCCACGGGAAGTCGCCCATGAAGACGGTCTGCTCGCGAATCTCACCGGTCTCCCGGTTCTGGAACGCGACCTTGACGTTCAGCGGCCGCGAGTACGTCATGTCCTTCTCGCGACACTCCTCCACCGTGTTGGGTGGATCGTCGAACTCGAAATCTCCGAAGACGATCGCCAGGTTCCCCGTGTAGTCCTCGGTCGGGGAAATGTCGTCGATCGTCGCTCGCAGCAGTCCATCCTTCGGGTCAACTAGCTCCGCGAAGGACTTCCGCTGGATGTCGATCAGATGTGGGAGTTCGAGTGGGTTCTTGAGACGGGAAAAGCTCCTACGGGTTGCGGCGACAGCGTTGGATCCGGCCAACTGGGCGACTCCTCAAAGTATTCGAAGGGTTGAGACCGCGCAACGAATCGGGCAGCAGGGCTCACCGGCGCGCGAACCGTGCATAGTAACGCACGTCAACCCTTTCGTCAAGGGTTGCTAACACGCCCGGTTGGGATGAGTCAGCCGATCTTACTCCGATTCCCAGCGCGTATGAACAGTGTAGCCGCCGTCATGAAACGGCCGCCACAAACAACGCGCGCCCGGATCTACTTGATCTCGGCGGTTCCGCCGGCCTCCTGGATCTCCTTGACCAGGTTGTCGGCCTCCTCGCGCTCGATGCCCTCCTTGACGGGCTTCGGAGCCTCGTCGACGAGGGCCTTCGCCTCCTTGAGGCCGAGCCCCGTCGCCGCACGCACGACCTTGATCACGCCGATCTTCTTGTCGCCGGGGCCCGTCAGGACGACGTCGACCGTGCCTGCCTCCTCCTCGCCCGCTCCGTCAGCGTCCGGCCCGCCGGCGGCGGGTGCTGCGGCCGCAACGGCGGTCGCGGAGACGCCGAACTCCTCCTCGAGCGCCTTGATGCGCTCAGAGAGCTCGAGCACTGAGATGTTCTTGAGCTCGTCGATCCACTCCTCGGTTGAAACCTTGGTGGCCATCTAGCTGCCTTCCTCCTTGTTCTCGTCGGAATCTTCTGAAGTCTCTTCTGTCTCTTCTGCCTGCTCCTCGCCGAGGTCCTGATCGCCCTCCATCGTTTCCTCGGCCTTGCCCTGGCCAGCCTCCTCGCCCTCCGGCGCCTCTTCCTCGGAGCTCTCCTCCGGTGACTCCTCGGGCTCGGGGTCGGCAGGCGTTTCCTCGGCTTCGCCGGTTACGAGGCCCTGCTCGGCGATCTGGCCCAGCTGCAGCGCGAGCCCCTGGATCATCGAGCCGAGGCCGCGGACGAGACCGGTGAGCGGGCTGGCGACGACGCCGGCGAATTGGGCGTTGAGCTGCTCGCGCCCCGGCAGGCGGGCGATCGCGATGAACGAGTCCCCGTCGAGGGTCTCGCCATCCATCAGGCCGCCCTTGTAGGTGAGCAGCTCCCACTCGGAGCCCAGCCGGAAGAGCGTCTTCGCGGCCTGCGCGGCGTCGCCGTTGACGAAGGTGAGCGCTGTCGGCCCCTCCAGGTACTCCTTGAGGGACTCGGTTCCCGCCTCGTCGGCGGCGCGCAGGGTCAGCCGGTTCTTGACGACGCGGAAGCGGGCGTCGGCGTCGCGGAGCCCCGAGCGCAGCTCGGCTGCCTGGGGCACGCTGATGCCGCGGTAGTCGACGGCGAAGATCGCCTGCGCGTCCTTGAGCTCCTCGGCGAGCTCCTTCACGACTGCTGTCTTCTGGTCTCTGTCCATTTCGTTCCCTGTGGCGCCCACCCTGATGCCGGGCCAAAAGAAAGACCCGCACACAGGCGGGCCAGGGCTGGCGGTCTGATGACCGGGTGACTGGCGCTCACCTGCGCTGGACTTCCGGACTCTTCACATCGAGTCCCGCCGGCGGTCTGGGGCGGCGATTCGTGGGCGCAGAATGTTAGGCGGTCGCAGCCTCCTCCGCGGGCTCGTCGGTGGTCGGCGCGGATTCCGCTGCAGTCCCATCGTCGTCTTCGGTCGCAGCGGCGCCCGCACCCTGCATGATCTCGGCGCGGCGGGTCCGAGCCGGGTCGACCCGGATGCCGGGACCCATCGTGGTGGTCAGCGTGATCGAGAGGATGTAGCGGCCCTTCGCCGCCGCGGGCTTGGCGCGATTGATCTCCTCGATCACCGCGGCGTAGTTCTCGAGCAGGTCGGCCTCGGAGAAGCTGGTCTTCCCGATTGCCAGGTGGACGATCGCCTGGCGGTCGGTCCGGTACTCGACCTTGCCCGCCTTGGCCTCCTCGACGGCCTTGGCGATGTCATCGGTGACGGTGCCGACCTTGGGGTTGGGCATCTTGCCCTGTGGGCCGAGGATGCGCCCGAGCTTGCCGACCTTCGGCATCTGCGAGGGGTGCGCGATCGCGACGTCGAAGTCGGTCCAGCCGCCCTCGACTCGCTCGGCGAGGTCGTCCGAGCCGACGAAGTCGGCGCCGGCGTCGTTGGCCTGGCGGGCCGCGTCGCCCTCGGCGAAGACTGCGATGGAGACGTCCTTGCCGAGGCCCTTGGGCAGCGCCAGGGTGCCGCGCAGCTGCTCCTCGGCGTGACGGACGTTGACCCCGAGGCGGATGTGGAGCTCGACCGTCTCGTCGAACTTCGCCCCGGCGGTCTCCTTGATCAGGTGGACCGCCTCGGCGGGCGGATACGCCCGCGTCCGGTCGATCTTCTCGTAGGCATCTCGGTAGCGCTTGCCGCGAGCCATCACACCGTCCTTCGCATTTCGCTTCGCTTCATGCTCAGAGGCCCTCCACAGTGACACCCATCGAACGGGCGGTGCCGGCGATGATCTTGGTGGCGGCGTCGAGGTCGTTGGCGTTCAGGTCGGGCATCTTGCGCTCGGCGATCTGACGGGCCTGATCCACGGTGATCGATCCGACCTTCTCGCTGTGCGGCTCGCCCGAGCCCTTCTCGATCCCGGCGGCCTCCTTGATCAGGACGGCGGCCGGCGGAGTCTTGGTGATGAAGTCGAAGGAACGGTCCTCGTAGACCGTGATCTCGACCGGGATGATGGTGCCGATGTCCTGCTGAGTCTGCGCGTTGAACGCCTTGGTGAACTCCATGATGTTGACGCCGTGCTGACCCAGCGCGGGACCGACCGGAGGCGCCGGGTTGGCCGCGCCGGCCGGGATCTGCAGCTTGATCTGGGTGAGGACCTTCTTGGCCATGGCTAGATCTTCTTCACCTGGTCGTAGTTGACTTCGACCGGAGTCTCGCGGCCGAAGATGGAGACGAGCACCTTGAGCTTGGCCGCGTCCTCATTGATCTCGGCGATCTCGCCCGAGAAGTCCGCGAGCGGGCCGGAGACCACCTTGACGGACTCGCCGATCGAGAACTGGGCGCGGGTGCGTGGCCGCTCCGCTGTCTCGCGGTGGAGCAGGCGGTCGACCTCGACCTTGGAGAGTGGGATCGGCTTGTTGCGCGAGCCGACGAAACCGGTCACCCCGGGGGTGTTCTTGACCAGTCCCCAGGCGTCGTCGGTCATCTCCATGTTGACCAGCACGTAGCCGGGCATCGTGCGCTTCTCGGTCTGGACCTTCTGGCCGTCCTTCATCTCCGAGATCTGCTCGGTGGGGACGACGACCTGGCGCACATTGCGCTCCTGGCCCATCGTGTGGACGCGGTGCTCGAGGTTCTGCTTGACCTTGTTCTCGTGCCCCGAATAGGTGTTGATCACGTACCAGCGAAACATCGTCGAAATCTCCGATCCCTAGATGATCCGCTGGATCAGCCAGTTGAAGGCGGCGTCGAGACCGCCGAGGTAAGCGGCCATCACTGCCACGAAGATGAAGGTGACGGCCGAGGCCTGGACAAGCGTGTCCCGGTCGGGCCATTGGACCCGCTTGAGCTCTGCCCAGCAGGAAAGCAGGAATCCGAGCACCGGGCCGCGCCGCTTCTCGGCCTTCTCGGCCTGGCCCTTCTGAAGTTCCTTGGCGCGCGCCTTGCGGCGCTCCTCCTTCTCGCGATCGCGGCGCTCCCGCCGGCTCTCACGCGGCTCCGCCGGTGCGGTCGCGGCGTCGCCGTCCGGCCGGCCGACGTCGGCGCGTGATGGAGCGGGCGCCTCGGTCTCGGGTCGGACCTGCTCGGGGATGATCCCCGGCACCGGAGAGCCGGCGTCCTCGACGTCGGGTACTTCGCCGGGCTTCTCGACGACCCGCTCTCCGTACTCGTCCACGCGAGCGCCTGTCTCTATGGCCGCCTCGGCCTCGGCGACCTCGCCGGAGACACCCAGTCGGGTGTCCTCCTGCGCGCGCTCCTCCTGCTCGGCGGCGGGGTCCGACTGCACCCGGCGCTGCTCGGCCTGCTGCCGACGGCGGCGTTCGGCCTTCCGCTGTGCTCTCGTCTTCGCCATCCCGACCTGCGCTCTAGCGCGTCTCCTTATGCGGGGTGTGGCAAGCGCACCAGCGACAGTACTTGCGCAGCTCGATCCGGTCCGGCGAATTCCGCCGTGACTTATTCGTTTCGTAGTTGCGGCGCTTGCACTCCTCACAGGCGAGTGTCACGCCAATTCGAACGTCAGAGGCCATGTCTCCTCAACTTCACTTTGATGCCGTACTCGATGCGCGGCCGGACAGAAAAAAACCCCCGGCCCCAGGCACGAGGTGAGTCCAAGAATAGCGACCGTTTGCGCCACCGTCCGGCTACTGAACCGGTTGGCCCGTGAAGGCCGCGGCGCGCTCGTAGATCTTGTAGAGCTTGAAGCCGCGGGCGAAGCTCTGATCACACCAGCGGTTGAAGAGGTTGTAGGCGTCCTTGTCGTCCAGCACCGCCCCGGTGCCGGACGGAGAGGACGCGTTGTTACCCACGATCGGGCCCCCGGCGAAGTCCTTGAGCTGCTTGATCGTGCCGAGGCGCTGCTCGGTGTTCGCCTGATTCCAGTCGTTGCAGTCGGCGAGGCTGATCGGCTGGCCGACGCTCGGTCCGACGTTCACCTGGGGCTGGGTGCCGGAGCCGCCGCCGCAGCCCGCAATCAGAACTCCCGCGACGAGCGCCGCGACGGGGGCCGCCGGGCGGCGACGGCGAGGACCGGAGGAACCGCGGGCTATGGCTTGGGCGGGGTTGTGAACCACAGGCAGCTCGGGTCTCCCTTGGGAACCGTGCTGCACGTTAATTCCTCTTCGACCTGGCCGTTCATGGCGCCAACCGATGGGCTGTCGGCACAGTTGGACGGGAGGTTGTTCGGGGGGGCGCCGCTCGGCGAGGGCAGGCCGGTGACGCTCGCCGCCGTGCCGTCCGGGCCCGTGTTGCTGTACCAGCAGTTCCCCGTGTTGAGCGTCGGGTCGATGGAGACGCCGCCCTGGTCCCACCAGAAGTCCACGCCGTTCCGCTTGACGCTGCCCTTCGGAGCCACGCCCATCTTGTTGGAGTAGAACTGGTTGCGATACGAGGTGGCCGGCACCGTCGCTGTCGGATCGCAGCCGGCCACCTGGTTGTCCGGGTCGTCGCAGACGAACTGGTCGGGGACCTGGAAGAGCATCGCCCCGCGGCGCCAGTTGTCGTAGAAGTTGTTGTTGCGGACCACGTTCGCGTTCCCGCCCGCGATCCACATTCCTGTCCCGACCGGCACCGGGACGCTGGGGACGACGTCGGAACAGCCCTGCTTCGGCCCGCTCGGGCCCGGGCTCTGTCCGGCGCCGCATTGGGGCAGGTACGCGTTGAAGTTGTTCGAGTAGATGTCGTTGTTCTCGAGCAGGTCGGAGTCCTGGGGGAAGCCGGGATGGCCGGGCGCGGTAAAGACGTCCGTCGAGAACCCCATCGAGTTGTTGTAGAGAGCGTTGTTGTGGAGCCAGACGGCGTTGCCGTCCGTGCCCGAGTAGCCCAGCGTGCTGTGGCGCATGTCGCAGTTGCGGAGCTCGGTGCCGTAACGGCGCTGATTCGGCGGCACGGCCTCGCCGAGGTCCGCGCTGGCACCCGGATAGAGGGCCGAATCGCCAGCTCCCCAGGCGTCGCAGTTCTCGATCAGGGAATGGTCGGCGACGAACGTGAGCAGGCCGTACTCACCCGCGTACGGGGCCTTGAAGCGGTTGAGGTGGGAGCCGTCGGTCTCGATTACGTAGATGTCGTGCTCCCTGGCGTGACGGACCTTGATGTTGTCGAGGACGAATCCGTCGGCGCGGTCGGCGCGGATGCCGACGTCCTTGACCGAGCCGATCGGCGGGCCGTCGCCAGAGGCGGTGTTGCCGGCGTCGACCGTGACGTCATCGGGCGAGACGCCGGTTCCCTGGATCTGCAGGTTGCAGCGGATGCAGGCTCCGGCGTCTGGAATGACGTGGCGGTCCAGACTCGGCGGCTGCGGGACCGGGGTGTTGGTCAGGGCGCGGCCGAGAACGGCGATCAGGTTCTGGTCGTTTGGGCAGTGAAATTGGTAGGCGTAGGAGACCGCGCCCGCCTGGTTCTTGTCGTTGGTGATCTTGTACTGGTCGCAGGCCGGGTCGTTGGTCGGCTTGGAGCGCGACTTCGGCTCCTTGTAGAGGCCGGGCATGATCTCGATGCGGTCGTTGTTGTGAGCAGGCGGTGACCGCCTTCTGGATCGACTTGTACGTGCACTGCCGCAGCAGCTTGAGGTTGAATGCGCGCAGCTTCTTCGCCTTCTTCTTCTTCAGCTTCAGAGGCGGCTGCGATTTGCGCAGCTTGTAGCCCTTCTTGCGCGCCTTCTTGATCGACTTGTTGAGCTGCTTGATCGTCTTGTTCTTTGAGAGCTTCTTGTCGCTGCGCGTTCTTGCGGAGCTTCTTGCTCGGCAGGTTCGGGCAGACGACCCGGGTCTTGCCGGGCTTCTTCTTGTCGAGGGCGCTGAAGAGCTTGCGAACGGCCGGCACGGAGCCGCCGGCGGCGGGCTTGAGCGAGGTGTCGGGTGCCGGGTCGGGCCAGTAGGAGGCGCGCTCGATGTGGCCGAGGGCGAGGGCGGGCAGCAGTACGGCTACCGCCGCGATCGCGATCGCGACGATCAGATTCCGACGCCGATGTCTAGCCATCCTGGCTCGCATCCCTCTCCTCCGACCCTATTGCGGCCCTCTCCTCGGGCCGAATCTAACAAAGCGGAACGCGACCGTGCGTCCAGAGTTGCGAATTCCGGTCAGCCGATCTGCTCCGGCGTGCGCGCTCCCAGCGGCACCTTGAACTTGGCGATCGTGGTCGGGGTGGACACCCCGCGGGTCTTGACGTTGACGGCCTTGAGCTCGCAGACCGCCTGGGTCGGCCCGATCTCGATCACTCCGTAGCCGTGGCTCACGAAGTCGCTGAACTGGATGTGGGGGTCGGCGGCTTTGACGATGGTCGAGAGGGTCTCCGGGGAGAAGCCGGTCGCCTCGGGCAGGCCGGTGGAGGTGGCGGAGCCGCCCACGAACTCGGGCAGGGCAGCGCGACCGGTGGTCTGGTCGCCGGTGGTGTAGGCGGTGCCGCCGAAGAACGTGTGGATGTCGCCGGTCACGGCGACCACGTTCTGGACGTTGTTGTCGACGATGTGGTCGAGGATCTGCTTGCGCTCGTATGCGTAGCCGTCCCACGCGTCGACCTGTGCCAGGACACCGGGCGCGGCCTTCGTGCCCATGACCATCAGCTCGGTCGCCCAGACCTTCCAGGTCGTGGGGGCGCCGGCCAGGCGGCTCTTGAACCAGTCCAGCTGCCGGGCGCCGAGCATCGTGCGCGGTGTGTCGGCGTCAGGGCAGGGGGCGAGTTGCGCGTCGTTGCAGGGCTGTCGGTCTCGGTACTGGCGCTCGTCGGTGAGCAGGATGTCGACCAGCCGGCCCAGGCGGTACTCCTCGAAGATCCGATCGCGGTCTCCCTTGAACCGGGCGCGGGGCATGTAGTTGAAGAAGGCCCGGTGGCCGTTGGCCTCGCGCTGGGCGAACGGAACCCGCCGGGGCAGGTCCTTGAGCTGCGTCTTGCTCGGATCCTGCTGATGGGAGCTCGGCTGGCCGTCGGCGTAGTTGTCCTCGACCTCGTGGTCGTCCCAGACCGAGAGGAAGGGATGGGCGGCGTGCATCGCCTTCAAGTCCGGGTCGGACTTGTAGAGGCGGTACTTCTCCCAGTACTCGCTGAGCAGCTGCGTGTCCCCGTCGTGATTGACCCCTGTGGTGTCGTTGCGAACGCCGGGATCGGAGTACTCGTAGATGTAGTCGCCGAGGCAGAGGACCAGGTCGAGGTCCTTCTCGTTCGCGATCGCCCGCTGGGCGTTGTAGAAGCCCGCGTTCCAGTTCTGGCACGAGTAGAAGGCGATCCGGATCGGCTTGCGCGAGTTCAGCGGCGGCGCGGTCTTGAACCGGCCGACCGGAGACTTCGAGTCCTTGGCGACAAAGCGGTAGAAGTAGTGCTTGTCGGGCTTCAGGCCGTTGATGAAGGTGCGGGCCGTGAAGTCACGATCCTCGCGGGCGGTGACCGACTTCTCCGCGACGACGTTGCCGAACTTCCGGTCGGTGGCGATAACGACGTTCAACTTGGCCGTCCGCTTGATCTCGCCGAGACGGGTCCAGAGCTCGATGCCCTGGGGTCGGGGAAAACCGGAGGCGATGCCCTGCTTGAAGGTGGCCTGCTTCACCTGCGGAATGCGGCGGTTGCGGGCCAGGGCGGCATAGTTCACGGGCGCGGCCACGGCCGCCCCGGTCGCCAGGGCGCCGATCAGGAAGCTGCGCCTGCCGAGCCGGTGTGAGCCCTCCAGGGACTCCAGGTCGGGGCGCGACTCTTCGAAGCTCTCCAGATCCATCCCTATCTCCTCTCCCCGGGGGGTTCGCCCGATCGAACGTGGGTACTAAAGCACTCGGGAAGGCGCGGGGCGATACCGAGAATTCCCAGACATTGCCGTGAGGGCTCTGCCGGGGTGGGTTCACCCGGTAGGCTGCCCGGCCGAGGAGCGCCGGGACTGGGCGCGGGAGAAAAAGGAGAGGGACCTTTGAGGCGGACGGATTTGCTCGCGCGTGGGACCGCGGTTGTCATCGCTGCGGTGGCCTTGCTTTGCGTCGGACTGCTGGCCGGAGTTGCGGACGGCAAGAAGAAGGGCAAGAAGAAGGGCGGCAAGGTCACCGTGATCAGCTCCCAACAGCAGTCGATCCTGGACGCCGGAGCGATTACCGTCAAGGTGAAGGGCGGCAAGGGCAAGCGCGTCGTGGTCGAGGGCATCCAGAGCAGCGGCAAGGTCCGGCTCACCAAGCCGAAGAAGGCCAAGTCGGGAAAGCGGATGAACCTGGCCCTCAGCGGGTCCGGTAGGACCGCGATGGGGAGCTGCTCGGTCGATGGTCTGCGCGGCCGATTCGTCACGGGCAAGAAGAGCAAGAAGAAGAAGGCCAAGAAGAAGCGGAAGGGCTCCCCCATCACTCCCCTGGTGCGAAATCTCGCAGCCTGCAGCGGGAACCAGGGACCGCACTGCGATCCGTTCGACCCGTCGCTCTGCATGCAGCCGTTCCCGAACGACTACTTCACCGTCGCCGATTCCTCCACCGACACGGGCCGGCGACTGGACTTCCACGCGGATCAGATGCCGTCAGAACAAGAACGGCGTGCCGATCGATCCGACCGACTTCAACCGGGCCGACGGGTTCAGCCCCGGCAGCGCGATCACGGTGAAGATCCCGGAGGTCGAGACACAGCAGGCGTTCGACAACACGGGGTTCGTGCCGCTCACCGACCCCGGCGCGTACGCGGACGACGAACCAGCCGGCGGTTGTGATCGATGCGGCCACCGGCGAGCGACAGCCGATCTTCGCGGAGCTGGACGCCAACCCGAACCACTACCAGCCCGGCGACACGGCGGACGTCAACCTGATCATCCGCCCGACGGTCAACTTCGAGGAGGGGCACCGCTACATCGTCGCCCTGCGCGAACATCCGCGACGCGTCGGACAACCCGGTGGACGCGCCGATGGCGTTCCGCGTGTACCGCGACAACCTGGCCACGACCGATCCGGCGGTCGAGGCGCGCCGCCCGCACATGGAGGACCTGTTGTCGACGCTGGCGAGCGACGGGATCCAGCGCAGCGAACCTCTACCTGGCCTGGGACTTCACGGTCGCGAGCGAGCACAGCCTCGCCGGCCGCGCGCTCGCGATTCGCGATGACGCGCTGCACCAGCTGGGCGACGACACGCCGGGCGACAGTGTGATCGACGGCAACGCGCCGACGTTCCACATCACCAGCGTGGAGGACAACCCCGCCAACCTGCCGGCGAACACGCTGCGGCAGGTCGACGGTGAGCTGACGAACATCCCCTGCTACCTCGACAACGGGGACTGCCACCCGGGCGGGAAGTTCAACTTCCAGTCCAACGGGGACGTGGATGCGACCCCGACCGGGATCGCGGACGACCCGAATACGGGGACGACCGGCGTGCGGTTCGAGTGCGTGATCCCGAACTCGGCCGTGACGGGAACGGATGTCAATCCGACCCAGAGCGGCATCTTCGGCCACGGGCTGCTCGGTGACTTCACGCAGGTCTCCGACATGATCAAGTTCACCAACAGCGAGGCCAACGTCAGCAACACGACCTGGTGCGCGACCAACTGGGCCGGGTTCTCGAGCGACGACATCGGGACCGTGCTCTCGGCGCTTGGCGATCTATCGAACTTCACGAAGCTCACCGACCGGATGCAACAGGGCTTCGTGAACATGATCTACCTCGGCCGGGCGATGATGCTCGCGGATGGGTTCGACAGCGATCCCGCCTTCGAGTTCGACCCTGACGAGGACACCAATCCCACACCCGGTGCTCGCCCTCAACCGGCTGAACTGGGAGGGGATCAGCCAGGGCGCGATCATGGGCGGTGCGCTCACCGCGCTCGAGCCCGACCTGACCCAGTCCGTGCTCGACGTGACCGGGATGAACTACTCGACCCTGCTGAGCCGGAGCACCGACTCGGGGCAGTATCTGGACATTCCCGACATCGGGCTGTGGGCCAACTACCCGGGACTGGAGCGGCGGCCCTTGATCCTGTCGCTGATGCAGCTGCTCTGGGACCGCGGCGAGGGGAACGGCTACGCGCAGCACATGACCGATGATCCGCTGCCCGACACGCCCGAGCACCACGTGCTGCTGCAGCTGGCGTACGGGGACCATCAGGTCTCGAACGTGGCCGCGGAGGTGCGAGGCGCGCACGATCGGTGCACAGGTCCACACTCCGGAGCTCGACCCGGGCCGGCACTGGGCGGACGCGACCGATCCGCTCTTCGGACTGACGCCGATCAACTCCTACCCGTTCACCGGACTCGGCGGCGATGGTCTATTACGACGGTGGGCCGCTCGGATTCGACGGCGACCAGGACTGCACCGACGAGAGCATGGATCCGCAGCATGGGACCGCCCCCGCGCCGCTGGTCAATCTGCCGCCCAACCCGGTGAGCGTGTACGGATGCGACCCGCATTCCTACCCGCGCCGGTCGCTGGACGGGGTAACCCACGCGGCCAGCTGGCTGTCGCCCGCAGGCTCGATCGACCAGTGCGAGACGTCGGGCACGCCGCGGCCGTGCTACTCGAACGGGTACACGGGGCCGTAGCTAGGAGCTACAGCTAGAGACCGAGCGTCTTGGCGATGATGCCGCGCTGGATCTCGGAGGTGCCGCCG